>NZ_CP030059.1:3520112-4801418 GCF_015291745.1 Bradyrhizobium sp. CCBAU 53351 | reverse complement strand
GGCACGATGAACGCCGTCGTGCTCGCCGGTGTCGCAAGGCTCGATGCCAGATACCAGCCGGAGCCGAGCACGAGCGCCAGCAAGGCGACGATCGCGAGCAGGTCCATGGTTCTGGGATCGTGATGCCGCCTGGAGCCGGGGGTGGGCCCAAGCTTGGCGTGAATATGAGGGCTGATTTTCCAGCGCATTGTTGTTTCCTCCCGGGGGAGCATCGAAACAACGCGGGAAGATTGTCTCAGGTTCCGCTCAGGCTACCGATGCACTAAGCATCGCAGCAATCTCAGGATGCATTGACCCCGCGCCAGCGGCCGTAGCGCCATGGCAGATACCAGCGCGCACCTTGCGGCGCGGTGAGCGGTACGTTGTCGATGCCCGAGGTGCCGAAGGGATTGCAGCGGAGCAGCCGCGCGAGCGTCATCCAGCCGCCGGCCCAGAGCCCGAACCGTTCGATCGCCTCGTCGCCATAGACAGAGCAGGTCGGCAGATGCCGGCAGTTGTAACCGACCAGGGGCGAGAGCGTATGTCGGTAGAGCCAGATCAGTGCCCGGCCGAATCTGCGTGGGAGCCGAAGCGCCCCTTCGACCGAACTGGAACAATGCCCGCAGGCTGAATGCTTCATGTGCGCCGTGATGCGATGTTGAGCGAAGGATTGCGCGGTTCCGCGGCAGGGAACTGTAAGCTGTTGTTTCCACGCCATATTTTGCGTGCTTTTTGAGAGCAGTGCAGCAAGTGCCTATGGACGATCTGTATTCGCCCGGATACCATTTTTGTGACGTCCATGTGTAGACTCATCGGACGCTAAACGGGGCTTGCCTGAATCGCTTTGGGGCTTGGGGAAGGGACCAGTTTGAAAGTTCTGACGTCGCTCAATCTTCGCGGCTGGTTGCTGGTGGGAACCGCCGTCTGTGGAGTCGTGCTGGCTGGCGCCGTTGCGACACTCGGGTCGTCGGCCCGCGCCGGTGCTGTGCTCGAAGAGCGCAAGCTGCCGATGAAGTTCAACTGGGTCGCCTGCGAGCCGAACTGCCGCGGCTGGGTCAGCGCGGTCGGCATCATCACCGCCGATACCCCGAAGGATTTCGAGGAGTTTTCTCGCGGCCGCCAGCTCGGCGGCGCCACTGTGGTGCTCGATTCCAGCGGCGGCTCGGTCAATGACGCGATCACGCTCGGCCGTCGCTTCCGCAATCTCGGCCTCCTGACCACCGTCGGCGTCAGCCTCCGCGGCGGGCAGTCGGCTCGTCCGGCGGTCGCGCCCGAGGCCTATTGCGAATCCATGTGCGTGTTCCTGCTGCTGGCCGGCAAGAAGCGCTACGTGCCGGAAGCTGCCCATGTCCGGGTTCACCAGATCTGGATGGGGGATCGCGCCGATGATGCCAAGGCGGCGAGCTACAGCGCGCAGGACCTGATGATTGTGGAGCGGGACATCGGCCGTCTCGCCAAATACACGTTCGACATGGGCGGAGCGGGCGACCTGCTGTCGCTCGCGCTCAGCGTTCCGCCCTGGGAAGACCTGCATGAACTGGACGCCGGCGAGCTCAAGCTCACCAATCTCGTGACGACCGATCTCGTGGCCGACGTGCTGCCGCATGTGGACATTTCCGCGCCGGCGATGGCGGAGCTTGCTCCGAAGACGCAGGCAAGATTTGGCGTGGAACCGGAGCAGGCAGCCAAGTCGACCAAGACGGCGGAAGCCGTGGTGCCAACGGGCGGCGTGGCTGCCGCGCCGACCGCTGCGGCGACGCCGAAGTAAGCTCTTCGATCTGGCTTGTCATTCCGGGGCGAGCGTAGCGCTGACTATGGTGCGCAATTGCGCGCCTGAGAATCTCGCGCTGCAATCTCGGGGATCCAGGTCCGTCGCTTTGCGACGCCCCGAAACGGCGCGGCGCTTACCCCTGCGCCGCGGCCGGCTGCTTGGCTTTGGCCTCGATCTGGCCGATGGCATCGACCACGGCATCGAAGGTCAGCAGCGTCGAGGCATGGCGGGCCTTGTAGTCGCGGACAGGCTCGAGGAATTTGATCTCCTCCCATTTGCCTTCCGGCGGCGCGCCGTTCTCCTTCAGCATCTTGCGAACAGTTTCGCGTAACTCACGGAGTTCGCTCGCAGTCGAGCCGACAACCCGACTTGCCATGATGGATGAGGAGGCTTGTCCGAGTGCGCACGCCTTCACGTCATGGGCGAAGTCGGTGACGGTATCTCCGGTCATCTTGAGGTCGACCTTGACGGTCGAGCCGCACAGCTTGGAGTGAGCGGTGGCGGAGGCATCGGGGTCCGGCAGCCGTCCGAGGCGCGGAATATTCCCGGCGAGTTCGATGATCCGCTTGTTGTAGATGTCGTTCAGCATGTGATGGAGTCCAGCACTTCCGCGCCCGATCGGCCTTGGCGGGCGCCATTCAGGGTCCTATATAGGGGCGGAACTGGTGGAAAAACAGTCCAGCGGTGCAAGGCGGTGATCCGGATCTGCGCCGCCAGCGTTGTCAGCTCAGGACCTTTTGCGCCAAAACTGTTCTCTTCAGGCGTCCGGCGGCTTGGCCGCCCCGTCTGCCGGTGACACTCCGGCCGTTAAGGCCGTCGAACGGAGTCGATATGGACGCGACAATCAAGCCGATCCGCCCCAACAAGCTGCCGGAGAGCCGTCCGGCCGAGCTTGATCCCGCCGAATTCCTCGCGGCCGCCGTCCGTGCCGACCAGCCGCGCCCGGCGCGCGCCGAGGCGGAAGCGGCGGTGAAGACGCTGCTCGCCTATATCGGCGAGAACACCGAGCGTGAGGGCCTGCTCGACACGCCGCGCCGCGTCGTCGAAGCCTTCGACGAGCTGTATCAGGGCTATCACCAGTGTCCGGCCGAGGTGCTGGACCGCACCTTCGGCGAGACCGCCGGCTACGACGATTTCGTGCTAGTGCGCGACATCGAGTTCACCTCGCAGTGCGAGCATCACATGATGCCGTTCTACGGCAAGGCGCACATCGCCTACACGCCGGTGGAGCGCGTCGTCGGACTGTCGAAGCTCGCCCGCCTCACCGACATCTTCGCCCGCAGGCTCCAGACCCAGGAGCATCTGACGGCGCAGATCGCCGCCGCCATCGACGAGGTCCTCAAGCCGCGCGGCGTTGCCGTGCTGATCGAGGCCGAGCATACCTGCATGTCGGTGCGCGGCGTCGCCAAGCATGGCGCCTCCACCTTCACCAGCCGCTTCACCGGCATGTTCCGCGACAATCCGGCGGAGCAAGCCCGCTTCCTGTCCCTGGTGCGAGGCACGCGCTGACCTCGCGAATAGATCGGCAAGGTCGTGTCCGCCCACTCCCATGAGACCGAGGAAGGTCTCGCCTTCCTGCCCAAGTTCGACGCCAGCGGCCTCGTGACCGTCGTCGCGACCGACGTTGCCACCGGCGACGTCCTGATGGTCGCGCACATGAACGACGAGGCACTGCGCAAGACGATCGCTACCGGCGAGGCCTGGTACTTCAGCCGCTCGCGCAATGCCTTGTGGCGAAAAGGTGAGACCTCGGGTCAGACCCAGCGCGTGATCGAGATGCGCACCGATTGCGACCAGGACGCAGTCTGGATCCGTGTCGAGCAGATCGGGGCTGCCTGCCACACCGGGCGACGCTCGTGCTTCTATCGCAAGGTCGAGGGCGAGGGCGGCGGCGCCAAGCTGGTCTTCACCGATGCGGAGCGGCTGTTCGATCCGGATGCGGTCTACAAGAAGTAGCTCGCTGCATTCCGGGGCACGCGAAGCGCGAGCCCGGGATGAGGGTGAGGGCTGAATTAACCCCGCATTAACCATACCTGTCCCACGGTGAAACGACAGGCGTCCGAATTGCCGGCGCCGCTCAACGCCGCACGGGGCGGGCACTTCATCATGTCGGTCGACAATTCCAGTGCCACGCAGACGGTCGGTCTCGATCCGACGCGGGCGCGCGTCGCCGGTGCGATCAAGCAGGCCTCGAACGTCAGCGGCGTCAGCTTCCAGTACATGCTGACCACCGCCAAGATGGAATCGGATTTCGATCCCACGGCAGGGGCCACCACCTCGTCCGCGCATGGGCTCTACCAGTTCATCGACCAGACCTGGCTCGGCACCGTGAAGGAGGCCGGCACCCAGCTCGGCTACGGCAACTATTCCGACGCCATCACCAGGACGTCGTCGGGCGGCTACAGCGTGGATGATCCCGCGATGAAGCGGTCGATCATGAAGCTGCGTGACGATCCGGAAGCCGCCTCCAGCATGGCGGCGGCGCTGACGCAGTCGAACAGCTTCAAGCTCACCGGCCTGCTCGGGCGCAGGCCGAGCGACAGCGAACTCTACATGGCGCATTTCATGGGCGTCGGCGGCGCCGCAAAACTGATCGCGAATGCCGAGGACAATCCGCAAGCGGTCGGTGCGCGGCTGTTTCCGAACGCCGCCTCCGCCAACCGCTCGATCTTCTACGCCAAGGACGGCCGCGCCCGCAGCGTCTCCGAAGTCTATTCGGTGCTGGACGCGCGCTATGCCAGCGCGGCCAATTCGAAGGTGACCCGCAGCGCGATGGCGATGTATGGCGGCACGCCGTCGACGACGCAGGTTGCGAGCGCGAATGGGGTGCAGCCCACCGCGCCGATGGTCGACAACGCTGCTTATCTCCAGACCTTCCCCAACACGAACGCCGTGACGCCAGTCAGTGCGACATCGCCGACAACGGTCGCGGACAATACGCCGACAACGCCGGCCTTCCGCTCGATCTATCAGCCCGGCGATACCACGCAGCCGGTCTCGACCACCGTGCAGAAATTGTGGGGCAACAACGCCTCGCTCACCTCGGTCGCCTCAGCTGCGCCTGACGTGCGGCCGCCGCAGCCGCTCGATCTCTTCAGCGATCGCAACGGCACGTTCTCGAGCTAGGTCTCGCGTCCCTTACGCGCAGCAGCGCGAAGCGCTGCTGCGCTACGTCCGGGGGCACGCATCCCAAGCGGCTTTGTTCCCTTAACAAATCCTCAACAAAACCAGCCAGTTATGGTGAACGCTTTGTTAAGCGTCGTGGTTTATTTTGTGTTGCAGGTGACGAGCCGTCACCCTTTTCGTTTGTTGTGTAAGCCGGAAGCAGCATGATTGTTCGGCAGTTCATCAATTGGATCAGAACGGCGCCCGCCGGCGAGCGGGCCGAGGCAACACGGGCGTTGGCCCGGGCCTGGCTGATCTCAGACCTTTCGACAGGCGACCGCATCGCCGCCGAAGGCGCGCTGTTGATGCAGCTCGACGATCCCTCGCCCCTGGTGCGGCAGGCCATGGCCGAGGCCTTTGCGCGCAGCCTCGATGCTCCGGCGTCGATCGTGCGGGCGCTGTCGGCGGACCAGCCGACCGTCGCGCTGCCCGTGCTCGAACATTCTCCGCTGCTGATCGACGCCGATCTCGTCGATATCGTCGCCACCGGCAATGACGAGGTGCAATGCGCGGTCGCCCGCCGCATCGCGCTGCCGGTCTCGGTCTGCGCTGCCATCGCCGAAGTCGGCTGCGCCGCGGCGGCGCTCGAGCTGATCGAAAATCCCCATGCCGAACTTGCGCCGTTCTCGTGGAATCGCATCGTCGAGCGCCATGGCCATCTCGCCGCGATCCGCGAGGCGATGCTGGTGCTGGATGACCTGCCGTCCGCAACCCGCGCCGCGCTGGTGGCAAAACTCTCCGAGACGCTCGCGCAATTCGTCGTGGCGCGGAACTGGCTGAGCGCCGACCGTGCCGACCGCATCACGATCGAGGCGCGCGACCGCTCCACCATCAACATCGCGGCGCGCTCGCGCGGCGAGGACATGCAGGGCCTGGTGCATCATCTGCGCGTCACGGGCCAGCTGACGGCCGGCCTGATCCTGCGCGCGCTGTTGTCGAGCAATCTCGACCTGTTCGACGCGGCACTCGCCGAGCTTGCCGATCTGCCGCTGGCGCGCGTCTCCGCGCTGCTGCATGACCGCGGCGGCAACAGCCTGCACGCGCTGCTCCGGCGCGCCGGGCTTCCGGAGGCGACGTTTGCGGCATTCCAGGTCGCGCTCGATGCCTGCCACGAGCAGGGCTTCGTCGACAGCGACGATGGTGCGGTCCGGCTGCGCCGTCGCATGGTCGAGCGTGTGCTCACCCATTGCGAGACCGACCGCGGCGTCGCCGAGCCGTTGATGGTCCTGCTGCGCCGCTTCGCCACCGAATCGGCGCGGGAAGAGGCACGGCTGTTCTGCGACGAGCTGGCCGCGGATGATGCGGTCGACCCGGTGTACGACGATCTGATCGCGGCGTGATGCCGTAGGGTGCGGGCGAAGCGACGAAGCAATCCAGAATCTCTCCGCGGAGGGATTCCGGATTGCTTCGATGCGCTCGCAATGACGGGGAGAGAGCCGAGCCTCACTCCGCCGGCGCGATGCTCGGCGCCAGGATCACCTCGAGATGTTCGGGCCGATCGCGGTTGACCTGCGCGAGATAGTCGTCGGCGACCTTGCGCAGGCGACGGCTGAGCTCGGCGGAGACGCTGATGCGGTCGAGCCGGGTATTCTCGTGCACGATGGCGAGGATGGCGTTGATGTGGTGCGTGAACAGTTCGGCCGGGACCTTTTCCAGATCCGGCGCGTGCTCGATGACGCGGCACAGGCTCTCGGCTACTCCCGCCGCGGCCGGATAGCCGAATGTCACGGCGTCGCCCTTGATGTCGTGAGCGGCGTGAAACAGCTCGTCGCGCCGCTCCTTGGTGAAGCCGTCGTTGCGAACGGCGACATAGGCGGCCGACAGACGGTTGACCTCGGTCGTCATCCAGTCCTTGAACTCGCCGGAAAGGCCCGCGAGCGCCTGTTCGGCGCGGCCGACCGGATCGTCCAGGTCCTTCTCCTCGACGCGGCGCAGAACCTTGCGCAGCGGGTTGGGCTGCGTGATGACCTGATGCGTGGCGAAGGCCTTGACCTCGATGTCCTTTGCACTGTTCTTCGCCATGATGCCTGCCTCGTCTGAAGACGCCTGCGCTAGATGGAGGAGCGGGCCTTGTCGAGCAGCGAGGGCTGTTGCAGCACCTCATGCTTTTCGCCGACGCGGCGCTCGGGACCCATATAGGCGGAGTTGGTGTTGCGGCGCCGGTCCGGCCCGAAATAGGTCTTGGTTTTGATGAAGGGGCGGGGATTGGCGACCACGTTGAGGATGCGCTGATAGAGCCCCTTGGCCGAGATCGGCTTGGCCAGGAATTCGGTGACACCGGCATCGCGCGCGACGGTGACGCGGCGCTTCTCGGAATGGCCGGTCAGCATGATGATCGGCGCGTAGGGGTTGCCCTTGGATTCCGGCTGCCGGATCATCTGCGCAAGCTCGAGTCCGTCGAAGATCGGCATCGCCCAATCGGTGATGACGATGTCGGGCACGTAATGGCTGTACATCTCGAGCGCGGTGGCGCCGTCCTCGGCTTCATAGACTTCGCGTGCGCCGAAGGAATGCAACAGCGTCCGCAGGATGCGGCGCATGTGCGGATTGTCGTCGCAGACGAGGAAGCGCAGCTTGTTGAAGTCGATACGAAACATGACGCCCGGGCCAAAGGGTCAACCTTCGTTAACCATATCGTGGCGAGGGTTAACGAAGGGTTGCGACCGAAGCCGCATCGGCGGGCGGAGGGTGGTTCTAGTACCCGAACTGCTCGCGCAGGATGCGCTCTTCCAGGCTGTGGCCGGGGTCGAACAGCATGCGCATCGAGATGCTCTTGTCGGAGAGGACCTCGACGCGCCGGACCCTGCGTACCTCCTCATGGTCGGCGACGGCCGCCACCGGACGCTTGTCGTCCTCCAGCACCTCGATCACGACATAGGCGGTGTTGGGCAGCAGCGCGCCGCGCCAGCGCCGCGGCCGGAAGGCGCTGATCGGGGTCAGCGCCAGCAGGGCGGCGTTGATCGGCAGGATCGGTCCCTGCGCCGACAAATTATAGGCGGTCGAACCGGCCGGCGTCGCCACGATGATCCCGTCGGCGATCAGCTCGGGCATGCGCTCGCGCTCGTCGATCATGATCCTCAAGCGCGCCGCCTGGGAGGTCTGCCGGAACAGATAGACCTCGTTGATGGCGTGATGCAGGTGGACGCGGTCGTTGCCATCGGTCGCGCGCATCAGAAGCGGATTGATCTCGGTTTCATGCGCCGCCTCGAGCCGCGCGCGCAAATCGTGCGTCGAGTATTCGTTCATCAGGAAGCCGACGGTGCCGCGATGCATGCCGTAGATCGGCTTTCCCGTGTGCATGTTCTGGTGCAGCGTCTGCAGCATCAGGCCGTCGCCGCCGAGCGCGACCACGATATCGGCATCCTTAGGGTCGCAATTGCCATAGTCCCTGGTGAGCTGGACATAGGCGGCCTGCGCCTCGCTGCTCGGGCTGGCGACGAAGGCGATCCGGTCGTATCGCGGGGATTTGGTCATGGCTTGTCGGGCAGGCCCGCTGGCTGGAGAAAGTTCCGCCGGGCTCGTCTATACGAGGTGCCCCTGTATTGTCGAGGATGACCGCCGCTTAGGGCAAATGGGCGATTGTCGATCCGGAGAACAAAACAGGTTGATTTGAGCCGGCTTGGGACGCACCGCCGACCCTCGATCCTGCAAACCGTCGCAATTCCTCGCTAGCCTCGCGGCGCACCGGCTATAACAGCCGGGCAGGGAGAACGATTATGCGCGCGATCTTGCCGAGGCTGCGACGAACCGGGCTGGTGCTGGCCGCGTCCGCGGTCGCATTCGCAAGCGTTGCGCGTGCGGAGGATCCGCCGCAGCCGCGCTCCGAGACGGCAGCGCCCGCCGGACAGAAGGGCGGGCGCGCCGGCAATGCGCAAGGTGCGACGCAGGCTGCGCCGTCGGCGGGCGAGCCGCATCGCCTGCCGCCTGATACGACCACGAAGCAGACGCTGGAGCTGCCCGGCCGTACCCTCAACTTCGCCGCGACCGCCGGCTCCATCCGCGTGTTCGACGGCAAGGGTGAGCCGCTGGCCGACATCGCCTACACGTCCTACCAGCTCGACGGCGCCGACCGCGCCACGCGCCCCGTCACGTTCCTGTTCAACGGCGGACCCGGTGCATCCTCGGCGTGGCTGCAGTTCGGCGCGGCCGGTCCATGGCGGCTGCCGCTCGATGGCGATGCGCTGTCGCCGTCGGCATCGCCCGAGGTGAAGCCGAACGCCGAGACCTGGCTCGATTTCACCGACCTCGTCTTCATCGATCCCGTCAGCACCGGCTACAGTCGCTTCATCGCGAGCGGCGACGATGCGCGAAAATCGTTCTATTCCGTCGACGGCGACGTCAACGCGATCGCGCTCGTGATCCGCCGCTGGCTCGAGAAACACGACCGCCTGACCTCGCCGAAATACGTGGCGGGCGAGAGCTATGGCGGCATTCGCGGGCCCAAGGTCGTGCGCCAGCTGCAGCTCCAGCATGGCGTCGGCGTCAAGGGCTTGATCCTGGTGTCGCCGCTCTTGGACTTCCGCGAGTTCACCGGCACCAGCCTCCTGCAATATGTCGCGACCTTGCCGAGCTATGTGGCGGTGGCGCGCGAAGCTAAAGGGCCGATCAAGCGCGCCGACCTCGCCGATGTCGAGGCTTACGCGCGCGGGGAATTCCTGGCCGACCTCGTCAAGGGCGAGGCGGACAAGGAGGCCACCAATCGCCTGGCCGACAAGGTCGCTGCGCTTACCGGCATCGACCAGGCGGTGAGCCGCCGCCTCGCCGGGCGCTTCGACGTCGGCGAATTCCGCCGCGAATTCGACCGCAAGAACGGCAAGGTGACGGGACGCTACGACGCCTCCGTGCGCGGCTTCGATCCCTATCCGGATTCGAGCAGCTCGCGGTTCGGCGATCCCTCGGGCGATGCGCTTCAGGCGCCGCTGACGAGTGCGGCCGTCGACGTGCTCTCGCGCAAGCTCAACTGGAAGCCCGACGGCTCCTATGAGGTGCTGAACGGCACCGTGGAAGGTCATTGGGATTTCGGACGGGGCATCAACCCGCCGCAATCGGTGTCCGAGCTGCGCCAGATCCTCGCCACCGACGCCAAGCTGAACGTGCTGGTCGCGCACGGCCTGTTCGATCTCGCCACGCCCTATTTCGGAACGAAGCGTGTGCTAGATCAATTGCCCGCTTTCGAGACGCAGCGCGTGAAGTTCGTCGTCTATCCCGGTGGCCACATGTTCTATTCGCAAGGCGGCTCGCGGCAGGCGTTTCGCAGTGAGGTCGAGGCCCTGATCAGGGAGTAGGCCTGCTTTTGCGCGGCTTGTATCTCCGCACGATCTCCTTCGCGACGACGCGCTCCGGCTTCACGTTGGCGCCCGCGACCCAGATCTCGCTGATCTTGCCGCGTTTGTCGCGGATCCGGCGCACCGGCTCGCCATGGCTGGAATAGCCGGCAGCCCAGGAGAGCTTGCCGGTGTCACGGCCGGTGACCTCGATTTCGGCGGCATCCATGAAGGGATTGTTGAATTGCGGATTGGCGACGAGCACGCGGTTGCCGGTGGGCACGAGATCATTCGCTCCCCAGATGGTCCACCAACGGCCGGTCCAGTCGCGCAGACGGCGGTCAGGTGCGCCGCGGGTCTGGAAGACGCGCAATATCTGCATCGCGCCGTCCATCCAGAACGGCGCCGCGCCGTCGATTGAATTGCTGAGGATGCTGATCGAAAGCTCGCAGGCCGGGATGGCGCAGGTTCGCGAGATATAGCCCTGGAAGCCGCCACCATGGCCGAACCAGTCCCAGCCGTCGGTCTTGCCGGCATTGACCCCGAGGCCGTAATAGCCCTCGAAGCTCTGGGGGATGCGCCAATGATGACGCGTCATCTCGCGGCGGCTTGCGGCCGACAGCACGCTTCTTCTGGCATTCGGCGCAAGCTGCGCGAAGAAGCGCGCGGTGTCGCCGGCGGTCGCCATGAAGCCTGCGGCCGACGCCATCGCGTGCGCGGGGTTGTCGCCGGGGATCACACAACGCTCGCCGAGCGGAACCTTTCGCGTATGGCCGCGCGCGAACGGCGCACCCTTGGCAAGCGGTGCGTCCGGCTCGGTCTCGCGCAGGCCCGCGGCCTCCACGATCTCGCGCTTGATCCAGACGGAGTAGGGCTCCTTCGTCACGGCTTCGATGACGAGGCCGAGCAGACCAAAGCCGTGATTGGAATATTTGAAGCGGGTGCCGGCCTCGATCGCGGTCGGCAGCTTCAATTCCGCGAGCAGCTCCTTGGCGTCGAGATAGGGGCGGCGGTCGATGAACTGGCCGGAATCGACGCCGTCGCGCGTCAGCCCGGCGCTGTGTGAGAGCACCTGTGCGATCGTCGTCTCGGCGACGCGCGGATGCAGGCCGCCGACATGGTCGCCGATGAGGTCGTCGAGCCCAAGCTTGCGCTGCTCGCGCAGCTTCATGATGCCGGCCGACGTAAAACTCTTCGAGTGGGAAGCGATCCGGAAGCGATGGCGCGGGGTCAGCTTCTCGCCGGTGTCGAGATTGGCGAGGCCGAATGCATGCTCGGCGACGATCTCGCCGCGATGCGCGATTGCGACGATGACGCCTGGCTGCTGGATTGTCGTCAGTTGGAATTCGATCCAGGAGCCGATGTAGTCGATCGCGGATCGCAGCCAATTGTCCATTGCACACCAATTTTTGCGGGGAGGATTGGTGCGGGAGGCTAGCCGAGAAAGCGGAACGGGCACAACCGGGAAGGTTGTGCCCGTTCGCGTCATGCGACGATGCGAGGTTCAGTAGACGAGCGTCGCGCCGGTCGGCTTGTCGAGGGCTGCCGCAAGCGAGCGATATTCGGAGCTGTCGGTGCCGGCGAGCGAGGCGATCTTGTTCAGATGATACTGCGCCTGTTCGCGGTTGCCCTGCTCGAGTTGCCAGAGGCCGTAATACTGCCAGGTGCGGACGTGGTTCGGATCGTCCTTCAGCGCCAGCTCGTAATAGACCTTCGACGACTGATAGTCGCCGAGCTTGCGATAGGAGTAGCCGATCAGATTGGCGACGTCGGCGACGTCGTCGCGCTTCAGCGACTTCAACTGACCGATCGCGCCGGAGTAGTCGTGGTTGTCGTAGATCGCGGTGTAGGCGGTGCGATAGGCGGAGAGGAATTTGGGATCGCTGACGGAAGAGCTCTTCTTCTTGCCCTTCTTGGACGAGGACGAGTCCGACTTCGGCGGCGAGGAGGGCTCGTCGCTGCCGGCGGCATAGGCGCTCGACAGCACCGGTGCGGCCGCCAGCGACATGGCGACAAGTCCCGGCACGACAAGCATTGAGAGTTTGCGCATCTAAATTCTCCCGTATGGAACGTGGCGATCCTACACGATTGCCTGAAGACCGAAACACCCGTCAGCCAAAAACATTCCCGCATCGCACGATCTGGTCGTCCAGGGCAGATGACAAACTAGTCATCGAGATGAACGGAAGCCTGCAAGGGGCTTCAGATTGGGTTCAGTGCGCCGTCCCTAGGCTCCACCTACGATCGAAGGGTAGGCGAGAGGGCGCCGCCTCGAGATCCTTCCAAGAGGAGACCACCATGCTGAAGACCATTTCCGCAGCCTTGCTCGCAGCTACCGTGATCGCAGCCCCGGCCTTCGCCGCCGAGGCCGGCAAGACCACCACGACCGCCCCGGTGATCAAGGCGGACCAGAGCCAGACCAAGGCTTCGACCACCGTCGCGAAACCCGAGGCCGGCCTCAAGGCCGACACCAAGGCGACCGACGTCAAGGCGGACGCCAAGGTGGATACCAAGTCGAAGGCGATGAACGCCAACGCGGCCGTGACGCCGGACGAGCACAAGACGGTGCGCACCCATCGCCATCACCACAAGCACCTGTCGGCGAAGAAGCTGAAGGCGCAGCCGGAGGCGACCAAGCCGCTGACCACCGAGAAGCGCAGCTAACGTCTGATCCCGCGCGGCGGCACCGTGCATTGCCCGCCGCCGCGTACGGATTTCAGGCCGTCCCGGCACCTGCGCGAAAGCGCGAGTGCCGGCGGCGGTGCGGCGCGTTGCTGACAGGGCCTCTCGCGCAGGACTGAATTCCCTTTGCGCGCCCTTGGGGCTAGAACATCCCCGTAAGTCTGTTCGCGTGGAGAGCGGAATCTGTGGGGCGATTGGCGAAATTTGCGGTGCGCTTGGCATCCGTCCTGGCCTTGCCGTTGGCGCTTGCGGCATGTTTCGGCAGTGATGGTGACCGTCCAACCTTCATCGGCGGGACCCAGGCCGGAGGGCCGCAGCCGTTTCCCGACAATTTCCGCAGCGACACGCTGGCCCTGATGCGCACCTACCTGAACAACCCGGTCGGCGTGCGCGAGGCCAGCATGGCAGAGCCGGTCCAGCGCGAAGTCGGCGGCCGGCAGTTCTATGTGAGCTGTCTGCACTTCACCCCGCGCGAGACCGATGGCAGTTACAAGGCCATGCGGGAACGCGCCGTGATCTTCGTCAACGGACGCGCGGACCGTGTCGTCGACCGCACCAGCGAGCTCTGTGCCGGCGCGGTTTACGTACCCTTTCCGGAACTCGAAAAGATGACGCGGTAGCGCAAAGCCCGCTTTCATCGGTCGGTGCTAGAAAGGCTGGTGCCGGAGCTCGCTGGATCACATTTCGGGGAGCTTTGAACGGGGCGGTTTCGTGTTGCGACAAATTGTTACGGCAGGACTTCCGCAGGCGACAAAAACAGTCGGCGCGGGCGACGTGACGGAACAAAATCGCGATGTTGCCACCCCGTCACAGTAACGAACGATCAACGTTCCGGCATCGCCGCGAAGCAACCCAATTCACGCCACGTTGTTTCCTGAGTGTCGTAAATGAAAGAACGGGGATGATCATGAGATCGATTTTGCTGGGTGCAGCCGCTGTGCTTGCGCTGGCCGCGCCGGCTGCAGCCGCGGACATGCAGCCGCGCACCTACACCAAGGCGCCGGCCTATACGCCGCCACAGGCGATCTACAACTGGACCGGCTTCTACATCGGTGGCCATGTCGGCGGCACGTTTGCCGGCGACAGCAGCTTCCAGTCCAGCGACGCCCGCTTCCTGGGCGGCGTGCAGGGCGGCTTCGACTACCAGTTCGCGCCCAATTGGGTGGTGGGTATCGAGGCCCAGTATTCCTGGCTGCCGACCAACAACAATGGTGTCACGTTCCCGCTGGGCACGCAGGTGACCTCCAACACCGACCAGCTCGGGTCGGTGACCGGCCGCATCGGCTACACCTGGGGACCGACCCTGCTGTACGCCAAGGGCGGCTACGCCTGGCGCAATAACAATCTCGGCGTCAACATCGCCGGGGTGCCGCAGGCCTTCACTGCGACCGGCAACAGCAAGGACGGCTACACGGTCGGCGCCGGCCTCGAATACATGTTCGCGCCGAACTGGTCCGCCAAGGCCGAGTACCAGTACTATAATTTCGGCAGCACCACCTTCACCTCCGGTCCGGTCGACGTCGTCGGCGTCCGCGGCCGGGAGGACGAGCATACCGTCAAGGTCGGTGTGAACTACCGTTTCGGCTGGGGCGGTCCGGCAGCCTCGCGCTACTGACCCGCACCCAGACGACCACGCATCCAGGCAAAGGCCGGCTCCGCCGGCCTTTCGCTTGTCCGCCCGCCCGGCGGCCACCCCAGTATTTGCAATGCGTGAACCATCTGGCGCGTCATTTGCAGACAAACATTCCGACGCGCGCCTTCTCACGCGTGTCATGGGGCTCGGGTAAAGCAAAAATAATTTTTGCCGCTTACGGAACTCGCGCTCCGGAACGCGTTATATGAGAATTACCGGGCTGGTGGGACGACGGACATGCGTATCTTGGTGTCGGCAGCGGTGCTCTCGTGCTTCTTCTGTGTACCGTGCTCTGCACAGACAATCCTCAAATCCGAGCCTCTGATGTTGGCACCTTACGAGGTGGCCTTCGTCAAGGACGCGTCCTGCCCGTCGGGCAAGGTGCTGAAGGTCACCGGGGCGATCCGCGGGCTGCACCGCCGCAAGGCCTGTGTGGTGATGCCGGGTGAGCAGGCCTCGCTGGCGACAGCAACGCCCTGATCCCCTGCGGCGTCCGCCGGCGGCACCTCACGAATTCAGCTCGAGCTCGATCTTGGACTGGCGCTCGGCCTCGGCCTTGTTCTTGGCAGGGTCCTCGCCCTGGGCGGCTCGGCAGGGCCTGATCTCGTAATCATTGTCGAGCACTCGGCGTGGCCCCGGACGGTCCTCGTCGGGGCTGACATCGACGACCAGGCCGCTCCGCTCCGCGAGCTGCCAGATGTCGGATTCGCTCGGATAGGCCTTGCTGATCTGGGCGTCGTTGCAGAACAGGGCGTAGGGCATCTCTTCCCGCTCCAGGAAAGCCCGTTAACGGTCGGGCCGGCCGGCAGGTTCCGGGCGAGGGGTGATCACGGGGCCGTGATCGCGCGTGCCGGGCCGTGAGTCCTTAACGAGTCCTGAATCGCGAAAAAAAGAATCCCTGGGACTCGTTTGGCGGAATCAGCGGATGTTTTCCGCCATGACGAGCGACCTGAAGACCTCCTGCGGGCACATGCTCCTGCCGCTGACGCTGGCGCTATTCGGCGCCTGCGCGGCCAATCTGTGGCTGGTGTGGTCTTGGCTATAGGTCCTCCCGCGGGAGGGGGACCTTACTTTTTGGCCGGCGGGCTAGGGACGTCGCGGATGGCGGCGCGCAACTTGGTCAGGGTTTCGGCACAATATTCCTCGCGCTCGCGCTCGAACCGCTCCTGATGCTTACGGAAATTGGCAATGCGGGCCTGCATCTCGGTACGGAAATCACCGACCGCCCGCGGCGGCGAATGCCGGGCGGGCTGAGGATGCGGAGGGGGTGGGGGCGGCTTGATCTCGACCATGACGGCCTCGACCGGGACGGCCTCGACGGTTGCCGCCGAAGAATCCGACGGCGCATCCGGCTGAAGGAGGTCGTCCTTCTTGCCGGTCACCGATTGGACGAAGGCCATCGTCTGCGCGATGAGCGCGTCGCGCTCCCTGATCCACTTCATGCTTCACCTCAGCCGGGCCCTATTCCAGCAAAGCGACCGCGCCGAATCAAGGTCGTTCGCAAGGGATTGCATATTTTTCCCGGTCGCACGACATTAGGCGGATGGATTCCGGAAAAGAACGGTCGCACGAAGTGGAGGGCCTGAGGCTCATCCGCGCGTTCCTGTCGCTCCCGCCCCACAAGCGGGCGGAGGTGATCGCGTTCGTGGAGGAATTGGCACGTGCCCAAAGCCGGCCCCAGGAGGGCACGGAGGCATCGCCGAGGTGAGGGCTATCGCGCGCGCGGATTAACGTTGGGCTCGAACGGTGCGCCCACCACCCGAACCGGAGTTTGATCCGATACCCGGGTGACGTCGATCATCGCTCGCTCGGCGACCTGCCTTTCGGGGGCCGGCCCAAGCGTCGGCTCGAGCAGCGTCAATGTGCCGGCAACTGCGGTACAGCACAGTGTCACTGTCACCAGCAGAAACATGTTTCGGTTTTCTTCGCGGATTCGCATGGGTCGAGAACGAACCAGGTGCGCCTTTGGTTCCGATTTGGCCCCATGTTCGGGGTGCTCATGCCACCTAGGGCGCCAGCAGAAATGCCATGGCGATTGCAAACAGCACCGCCGTCATCACCACGGCCGTCACCGCACCGGCGGCGATCCTGGCCGTCTCTTTGGTCGTCATGGAGCGCATCGGGTCCGGATGTTGGCTGACGCCCGGTCAGGCAATTTCGAATGGGATGCACGCGATGTATGGTGCTTGCGACCAAATTTCGACCTGTGTCTGATCCGATGATCGCCAATCGTCCCCCCGTGCTGGCCCACGAACGCTTCGTCGCCGACCGCGACAATTTCGCGGGCCTCGATCTCGCCGCGCGGTTCGAGCGGATCGAGCGGACGAACCTCTGGGGCGCTGCCAGCTCGGTCTCCGGGCTCGGGTCGGAGGACATGGCGACCGCCGCGGTTCGGGAGGCGCTTCCACCGCTGCTGCAACGGCTCGGCGCGCGTTCGCTGCTCGATGCGCCCTGCGGCGATGCCGGCTGGATCGGTCGCATCAAGCTCGATATCGACTACGTCGGCATCGACATCGTGCCGTCGCTGGTCGAGGCCAACAACAAGCGCGTGGCGGATGGCGAACTGGCCGGCCGATTCCTGGTTGCCGATGTCACGCGCGATGCACTGCCGCGCGCCGACCTGATCCTGTGCCGGGATTGCCTGGTGCATCTGAGCTTTCAGAACATCGCCCGCGTCACCGCCCGCTTTCGCGAGAGCGGCGCGCAATTCCTGCTCGTCACGACGTTTCCGGAGATCGAGGACAATCGCGATTGCGAGGACGGCGACTGGCGCGCGCTCAACATGACGAAGGCGCCGTTCGACTGGCCCGCACCGCGCGAGCTGATCGACGAGCGCTGCGAGGAGGGCGACGGCGGCTGGCGCGACAAGAGCCTCGGGCTCTGGCGGCTCGACGAGTTGCCGGATCCCGATCGCACGGGTGCGTGACAGAAGCAGGCACAACGTCCATTGCGCCCGCGATCGCGGCGGCGATAGACTTCGGGTTGTGTGAAGCGATCGCATGCCGGAGCCCACCATGAGCGCTCGTGCCATCTCCGCCGCGTTGCTGATCTGGTGCAGTGCGCCAGCGTTGGCACAGGAAGGGGCCGCGCTCTATGCAGCGCATTGCGCGCAATGCCACGACAGCGAGGCGCAGACCCGCGTGCCGGCCCGGAGCGCCATGCAGGCGATGTCGTTCGACCACGTGCTGGGAACGTTGACCTCCGGCAGCATGGCGGCGATGACGAAGGATCGCAGCGATGCCGAACGCCGCGCCATAGCGTCCTTTGTCACCGGCAAGATGCCGACGAGCGGCGCTACCGCCGACGCGGACGGCCGCTGCGCGCAGCCGGGAAGCGGCTTTCCGCAAGCCCTCGACGGCCCGCGCTGGAACGGATGGGGCGTCGATGCCGGCAACAGCCGCTTCCAGCCGGCCGACATGGCGGGGCTGACCGCGGCGCAGGTGCCGCGTTTGCGGTTGAAATGGGCTTATGCCTTTCCCGGCGCATCGGTGTCGTTTGCGCCGCCCGCCATCGTCGGCGGGATGCTGTTCATCGGCGGCACGGATCGCAAGATGCACGCGCTCGACGCGCGAAGCGGCTGCACGCTGTGGACGTTGGCGATCGATGCGGCGGTGCGCGCCGCGATCAGTTTTGCTCAGCTTCCGGGCTCCGATCAGTACGCGATCTTCTTCGGGGATTTGCGTGCCAACGCCTACGCCGTCAATGCGCTGACCGGCGCGCTGATCTGGAAGGCCAAAGTCGAGGAGCATGCCGCCGCGCGCATCACCGGCGCTCCGACGCTGCATGCCGGCGTGCTCTACGTGCCGGTGTCCTCGATCGAGGAAGCGGCAGGCTCGCAAGCCGGTTACGAATGCTGCACCTTCCGCGGCAGCGTCGTGGCGCTGGACGCCGCGACCGGCAAGACGATCTGGCAGGCCTATACGATTCCGGAAGTGCCGCATCCGACCGGCAAGAATGCCAGGGGCACGCAGCTCTTCGGTCCGTCCGGCGCCGCGATCTGGTCGGCGCCGACGATCGATGCGAAGCGGGGCGCGGTCTATGTCGCGACGAGCAATTCCTATTCGAATCCGCCGGCCGCGACCGCCGATGCGATCCTCGCTTTCGAGCTCGCGACCGGGAAGCTGCTGTGGAAGCAGCAGGCGACGCCCAAGGACGCCTTCGTCGTCGCCTGCTACAATGCAGACAAGACCAATTGTCCCGAGGATCACGGGCCCGATCACGATTTCGGCCAGTCGCCGATCCTCGTGACCTTGCACGACGGCAGGCGCGTGCTCGCCATCGCGCAGAAATCCGGCGTCGTGCACGCGCTCGATCCCGACGACGGCGGCAAGATCCTGTGGCAAACCCGGATCGGGAAGGGCGGTTCGCTCGGCGGCAGCGAATGGGGCTCGGCCGCGGACGGCGAGCGCATCTATGTCGCGAATTCCGACCTGCGCTTCAAACGGGACGGCACGCGGCAGCTCGATTCCACGCAAGGCGGCGGCTTGTTCGGCCTCGACCTCGCCAGCGGAAAAGTTGTGATGGAAGTGCCGCCGGTCGCCTGCGGCGAACGCCCGCAATGCAGCCCCGCGCTCTCGGCGGCGGTGAGCCTGATCCCGGGCGTGGTGTTTTCCGGCGGCGTCAGCGGCTTCCTGCGCGCCTACGCTCCCGACGGCAAGCTCGTGTGGGAGTTCGACACCGCGCAGGATTTCAAGGCGGTGAACGGCGTCCCCGCCCATGGCGGCGCGATCGATGGCCCCGGCCCGGTCATCGCCGGCGGCATGCTCTACACCAATTCCGGCTACGGACAATGGAGCGGCGTCGCCGGCAACGTGCTGCTGGCGTTCGAGGTCGGGACGGAGTGAGGCTCTGAGGTGTGCGGAGCGCGCTGCAACGTGTCATTTGAGACGGGCACCGCTGCCTCTTCAACTCTATCTGCCGTCAAGGGAGACCAGATTCCATGATCGATGCCAGATGCAGCTGCGGCGCGCTTTCGTTGTCGCTTCCGGGACCCTCGCGCCTCGTCGTCGCCTGTCACTGCCTCGACTGTCAGCGACGGACCGGCGCGCCGTTCGGTATCGGCGTTTTCTACGCCGCAGAGACCGTCACGATCTCTGGAGCGTCAAAGCCCTATGTTCGGACCGCCGCGAGTGGCGGCAAGGTGCGCAGCCATTTTTGTCCCGACTGCGGGTCAACGGTCTATTGGCAAGCCGACAATCTGCCGGGAATGATCGCTGTCGCCGTCGGCGCGATCGCAAATCCGGACTTCCCGGCGCCGGTCAGGTCGGTGTTCGAGCAGTCGAAACATCGCTGGGTGGAGATCACAGGTGCCGAGCACTTCCAGCAGAGCAGCGCGGCAAAGCGCGCGGGATGAGGGTGTCAGAGGCTGGTGCCGGCTGAGGGGATTGAACCCCCGACCTTCGGTTTACAAAACCGCTGCTCTACCGCTGAGCTAAGCCGGCGACGCGGGCAGGGCCGGCTGAGCCGGGGCTGTCTGCCCGTGCGCGCCGCAATACCAGACTTGATCGGAAAGTGCCAGAACCCCAAGGCGCGTCCTGGCGGACATGAATCAGGCGGCCTTGACGGCCGCCTGATGTTTCGCGCTAGAGCTGAATCGCCTTACTGGCAGATGTGCCGGCGGCCGTCTTGTCCCTTGAACCAGGTGCCGGGCGTACAGACGAAGCCGTTACGCTGGGCGTAGGTGCGGGTGTCCCAGCCGCGATTGTCCCAACCGCGGTTGTCCCACGAATTGTCGTAGGCATAGGAATTGTCCCAGGCGCGGAACGGCGCCGAGGCAATCGCGCCGGCGGTGCCGATCGCGGCGCCGGCTACGCCGGCCGCGACGTCGGTCGGCCAGAAGCCGGTGCGGCTCCTGTTCCAATCGTTATTCCAATCGCCATTGGCCTGACGATAGGTGTTGGTCTGACGGTAGGACATGCGGTGATGGCGGGATCCACGATCGGTGTAGGGATTGCCGGGGCCGAGGTTCTTGCAGTTGGCATTGGGGAATTGCGCCGCGCAGCGGCCGGGTTCGTTGACGACCGCCTGCGCCATGGCAGAGCCTGCCAGCATGGTCGCCGCAATCGCCGTCGCTCCGAGTAGCTTGATGTTCATGGTTGTTGGCTCCCATTTTGTTGACGAGAGCTAAACGCTTGCGACGCCGGACGTTCCGATGAAACCGGTGGATTTTCGTTACACCAAGGTCAAACGGATGTGAGCGCACGGCGCGGTTCCGCGGCGGCGACACCATGCGCCGTTAACGCTTCGCTAGCCCGCTTTGCAGCATTTGAGCGGCGCGCGATCCTTACGCATTAGGCTTACCGGAAGTTGGTGAGCAGGCCTTAACCCTCTCTGCGTGGTGATCGGGTAGGTTGCAGCCGGATAACCGGGGTTTCCTCATGCGCGCTGTGGCGCTCGCCACCCTTCTGATCGGACTGCCTGCGACGGCTTTTGCCGGCGGCTTCGACGTCGTCGTGCCCGGCCGCCCCGGCGTGCCTATCATCATCAACAATATCGATGCGTCCTACGCCGTCGTCGAGGGTGTCTGGGGCCTCGGCAAGAACCAGCAGGTGCAGCCCACGATCTATGGCGGGCGCTATGTCGCCGAGCGGCAGCCCGAACATGTCGGTCATTATTATCCGACGCTGGGCCTGCGGCCCGGCTACGGCCGGCTCGAGGTCGAGCCGCCCGCGAACCGCAAATTGCCCAAGCCCGCCGAGAGCTATCACCAGAGCTGGGGTGCGCAATCGGCGCCGCTTCCGGCGCAGATGGATCCGCCCGTCGATCCGCCGCCGGTGATCTACGCGCCCGAGATCAACGATCGTCCGCGGCCACCGCGACCGCGGCCGCACGTCCAAGTCCCCGGCAGGCCGCCGGGTTAAGAAACGTCAAGATCCAACAAAAACGGAAATCAACAGGAGAGAGTAATGCGTCAGATGATTTCGGGACTGGTCGCGGCAGCCGCCGTGATGTTCGTCGCCACGGCACCAGCCGCGGCCTGCGGCTTTAACCCGTGCCAGCCGGTCGCGCCGGTCTATTCCGGCTGCAACACCGGTTGCGGCGGCTATGGCTACGGCGCCTATGAGCGTCTCGCCGAGCCGACCACGCAATATTACCACGTCAACCAGGGTCCGACCTACACCGGCCCGGGCGCCTTCGCGCCGTATCCGACCTATCGTGAAGACGCGGTCGTCGCGCCCGCCAATTACGGCTACGGCTATCGCGCCGCTGCCGCTCCCTATCACCGGCCGTATTACCGTCCGTATCGCTATGGCTATGGTCCGCGCTACGGCTATCTGCCGCGCGTGCACTACGGCCACGGTCCGCGCTACGGCTACGCCCACCGCCACGCGCCGATGCCGTACTACGGCGGTCACCGCGTGCTGCGCCGCTATTACTGATCTCTGATCGGTCGAGTGACGAGACGCCCGTTCGCGCGATGCGAACGGGCGTTTTGCTTTTCTACCGCTTCATCAGCCCCAGCCGGCTTGCGCCGACATAGAGCGAAAGCACGGCGGCATTCGACACGTTGAGACTCTTGATCTCGCCGGGCATGTCGAGCCGCGCCACGACGCTGCAGGTCTCGCGCGTCAATTGCCGCAGACCCTTTCCTTCGGCGCCTAGCACGAGCGCGAGCGGCTCGCGCAGCGCGACGTCCGAGAGGTCCTCGCTGCCTTCGCTGTCGAGCCCGACGGTCTGGAAGCCGCGTTCGTTCAGCGCGGTGAGCGCGCGGGCGAGGTTCTGCACGGTGATGATCGGCACCAGCTCGAGCGCGCCGGATGCGGCCTTCGCCAGCACGCCGGTCGCCTCCGGACTGTGGCGTGCGGTGGTGACGATCGCCTTGACCGCGAACGCTGCGGCCGAGCGCAGGATGGCGCCGACATTGTGGGGGTCGGTGATCTGGTCGAGCACCAGCACCATGCCTTCCTGCTTCAAGGTCTCGATATCGGGCGAGGGCAGGGGATCGGCTTCGGCGAGCAGGCCCTGGTGCACGGCATCGGGTGACAGCAGGCGGTCGATCTCCTGAGGCCGGACGATCTCGGGCGTGACTGGGGTCGCGATGTTTTCGTCCGCCAATCGCTTGGCCGCGTTCTCGGTCAACGTCAGTTTGCGAATCCGCCGCTGGGGGTTGGCCAGCGCCATGGAAACGGAGTGCCAGCCATAGAGGATGACCGGCCCGTCGGTTGCCGAATCGCGGTCGCGCCGGGCCGGGCGACCGGCCGATTTCTCGGCCTTCTTGAAGGGCTTACCGTCCCGGCGACGGCCCTTGGGTGCGAATTCTCGATCGTTCATGGCTGCGCTTGTGTCACGGGTTCCGGAATATGGCAATTTGGCCATCTCCTGAGGCCATTATGGACCATTTTCCCCGAACGCCTCGGTTGACTTTACCCCACCGCTTCGCCCATAACCGCGCCCGGTCGCGCCCCCATCCGGGCTGTCGCGGCCTCACGTTCCATGGCCGTCTTCGGTCCGCCGGCAAGGTCCGGCCCGATTGTGCTGCCGTCGAGCGGGGGAGTGTCCCGAGTGGCAAAGGGAGCTGACTGTAAATCAGCCGCCTCATGGCTTCGCAGGTTCGAGTCCTGCCTCCCCCACCACGCTTCGCCCTTCGGGCTACGCGTGGCGCAGCCACGCGATGCCTGAAGGGCGAGGCGTGGTGTCCGGCGAAGCCCGAAGGGCGAACGGACTGACGCGAGTTTCTCACCCCATCATCTCCCGCACCATCGGCACCACCTTCCGCCCATAGAGCTCGATGCTCTTCATCAGCTTCTCGTGCGGCAACGGCCCTGCCGAATACTTCAGCTGAAAGCGCGAAATGCCGAGCGCCTTTGCGGTCTTCGCGATCTTGCGCGCGACCGTCTCCGGCGAGCCGACATAGAGCGAGCCGTGCTCGGCTTCGCTGACGAATTCGTCGCGGCCCATCGGCGGCCAGCCGCGCTCCTTGCCGATGCGGTCGCGCATCGCCTTGTAGTCGGGCCATAGCTCTGCGCGCGCCTGCTCGTCCGTCTCCGCGACATAGCCGGGCGAATGCACGCCGATCGGCTGGGCGGTGCGGCCGAACTCCTTGGCGGCGCGGTGATGGAGATCGACGAAGGGCGCAAACCGCGCGGGATCGCCGCCGATGATCGCGAGCATCAACGGCAGATCGTAATGAGCGGCGCGCACGACCGACTGCGGGCTGCCGCCGACACCGATCCAGGTTTTCAGCGTGCCGTTCTCGACCGGGGGATAGACCAACTGGTCCCGCAGCGGTGGACGCAGCTTGCCTTCCCAGGTCACCGGCTTCTGCGACAGCAGCGCCGCGAACAAATCGAGCTTCTCCTCGAACAGCTCTTCATATTTGCGCAGGTCGAAGCCGAACAGCGGAAAGGATTCGGTGAACGAGCCGCGGCCGAGGATCACCTCGCCGCGTCCGTTCGAGAGTGCATCGAGCGTCGCAAAGCGCTGGAACACCCGGATCGGATCGTCCGACGACAACACCGTCACGGCCGAGCCGAGGTGAATGCGCTTGGTGCGCGAGGCGATCGCCGCCAGCACGGTCTCCGGCGAGGAGATCGCGAAGTCGGCGCGGTGATGCTCGCCGAGGCCGATGAAGTCGAGGCCGAGCTCGTCAGCCAGCACGGCTTCGTCGACGACGTTGCGGATCACCTGCGCATGGGGAAGCACCGCGCCTGAGGCGTCCTTGGTGACGTCGCCAAAGGTGTCCAGTCCGAATTGAAGGGGGGCGGTCATTGATCAGTCTCTGCGGACGCAGCTTGCGCCGGTCACTGTGGGGAGGGCATCGTTTCGGTGGAGCTAGGCCGCGGTGACCGGTGCAACAATACTGGTTCGAGAAACCCACCGTTTCCTTTTTGGATCGTGTCGGGTTTCGGCCCGCGTCGTCAGTCGGTTTTGGCGAACATCCCGACCAGGGTCTCGCGCAGCCAGCGCTGCGCCGGCACGGTGTCGTTGCGTTGGTGCCAGAACAGGCTGACGATGCGCGCTGGCGCGCGAAGCGGAAGCGGCATGGCGTGCAGGAACGGCGCGTGCCTTGATTGCGAGCGCAGGTCGCTCGGCAGCACCGCGATCAGGTCGGACTGGCGCACGACCTCGTAGGCGGCACTGTAGTGATTGACCGTAGCGACCAGGTTACGCGACAGTCCGCGCGAGGCAAGGAAGAGGTCGTAAGACGGCAAGGTCTTGCCGGCAAGACTCACGTCGACATGTCCGGCGTTGAGGAAGCTGCGTGTGCTCAGCCGCTTCTGTGCGGCGAGCGGATGTCCGCGCCGCATGAAGCAGGCGTAATCGACCGTCCACAGCGAGCGCGAGCGGATGGCGGCCGGCTGCTGCGCCTCGTTGACATAGACGCTGAGCACGCAGTCGACGCGATTGTCTTCGAGCTGATCGGCGATCTCCAGGATGGTGTTGGGGACGGTGTGGACGCGCGCCTTGGGTGCGACCTTGCCGAAATGGCCGAGCAGGTCTGGCATCACCAGCGAGGCGACGTAGTCCGACATCGAGAGGCTGAACTCGGTCTGCGCACGGCTCGGATCGAACACCTGCTCGTCGAGCGCGCCGCGAACGCGCTCGAGCGCCTCGCCGATCGGCTCCCACAGCACCACGGCGCGCTGGGTCGGACGGATTCCGGTACCGGACCTCACGAACAGGGGATCGCCGAGCGCCTCGCGCAGCCGCGCCAGCGCGTTGCTGACCGCAGGCTGGGTCATCGTCAGCGCGTTTGCGGCGCGCGTGACACTGCCCTCGGTCATCAGGGCTTCGAACACTTTCAGCAGGTTGAGGTCGAGCGATCGAAACGACAGAACATTCACCACAGTGATGTACTAGATCATGATTATAAATTATGACGATAATATCTCTTTGTCTATGGTTCCCCCAGGGAGTTGCGGAGGCCGGGCCGCCGGACAGAGGGGACTGACATGTCGATGATCTCGGCGCGTATCGAGCGCCTGCCATACGCGCGCTTCCACACGCACCTGCTGTTGATGGGCGGGCTCGGCTACATGTTCGACGCGATGGACGCGGCCGTGCTGGCGTTCATCCTGCCGGTGCTGCGCACCGCCTGGAATCTGACGAGCGTGCAGATCGGCGTGCTCGGCAGCAGCACTTATATCGGCTTCCTGTTCGGCGCGCTGCTGGCGGGTACGCTCGGTGATCTGATCGGCCGCCGCGCGGTGATGATGTCGGCGCTGGCGCTGTATTGCGCCGCATCGATCGTCAGCGCCGCAGTGGACAGCTGGTCGTCGTTCTTCGCCGCTCGGGTCGTCGCGGGCATGGGCACCGGCGCGGAAAGCGCGATCATCGCGCCTTATCTCGCCGAGTTCGTGGCGCGGCGCTTCCGCGGCAGCTTCACCGGCGCGCTGGCGGGCTTCTTCTCCTTCGGCTTCGTCGCGGCTGCCTTGCTCGGCTATTTCATCGTTCCCGCCTATGACAATGGCTGGCGTATCGTGCTGGTGATCACCGCGGTGCCGGTCGTCATGCTGCTGTGGTGGCGCAGGGCGCTGCCGGAATCGCCACGCTGGCTGGAGAGCCGGGGCAGGGCGAAGGAGGCCGAAGCGGTGCTGGACAAGATCGAGGCCGGCTTCGCGCACCAGGGCGTTGTTCTGCCGCAACCGGTCGTCGAAGCAGCAGCGCCCGCCGTGACCGGCGGGACGCTGCTCGCCAATTTCGCCGCATTGCTGGCGGGCCGCCAGGCGCGCATCACCATCATGACCTGGATCATGTGGCTTGCGATCACCTTCAGCTATTACTCCTTCTTCGTCTGGATCCCCGGCCTGCTGGTGCAGAACGGCATGAGCATCACCAAGAGCTTTGCCTATTCGATCGCGATCTATTGCGCGCAGATCCCCGGCTACTTCAGCGCCGCCTGGTTCAACGAGCGCATCGGCCGGCAGGCCACGATTGCCTCCTACATGGTGCTCGGCGGCATCAGCGCGCTCGGGCTCGCCTTCGCGCAGACCGACCAGCACATCATGGTTGCCGGCATTTTGCTGTCGTTCTTCATGAACGGGACCTATGCCGGCGTCTACGCTTATACAGCGGAGGTGTTTCCCACGCCGGTGCGGACCACCGGCGCCGGCCTCGCTTCGGCGATCGGCCGCATCGGCGCGATCGTGTCGCCGATCCTGGTCGGCTACCTCTATCCCAATTTCGGCTTCGCCGGCGTGTTCGGCATCACTACCAGCGTCCTGCTGATCGGCGCACTCACCGTCGTGGTGATGGGCGTGCCGACCCGCGGCCGTTCGCTGGAAGACATCGCCGCGGGCGAAGTCGCATGAGGCAGACGACATTCCGAGCCGACCCGCTGCTCTGCGCTGTAGCGGCTGCGCAGGGCAGGGTGGATCAGCCCGATGCGCTGTTCTCGGCGCTGGACCAGGCCTTGAAGTCGGCGATCGGGCACAAGCTGTTCACGATCCTCACTTATGACGACGGCAGCGGGGAAGCGGCGCGGATCTATTCCAATCTTCCTGGGCCTTATCCGACGGGCGGACGCAAGCGCCTGGCGCCCGGCCCGTGGACCGAGGCCGTGCTCGATCGCGGCGAGGCCTATGTCGGCTACACGATCGACGATCTGCGCCACGTCTTCTCCGATCACGAGCTGATCGCTTCACTCGGCTGCGAGAGCGTGCTCAACATGCCCGTGCGCTGGCGCGGGCGCACGCTCGGCTCGCTCAACCTGCTCCATGAAGCGGGCTGGTACGGCGAGGACGATGTCGCCGCGTGCCTTCCGTTCGCCCAGCTCGCCTTGCCCGCGCTGCTCACACAGTCCTGACCAGACAGGAAACGACCATGCCCAGCACCCTCTTCAAGAATGCCGCTCTGCTCGATCCGCTTCAGCCGGATCTGCTGGAAGGCTATCACCTGCTGGTCGAGGACGACGTGATCAGGGAGGTCTCGGACCGGCCGCTCAATGTCACGGCCGATCGCACCATCGACCTGAAGGGCAAGACGCTGATGCCCGGGCTGATCGATCTGCATGTGCATGCGATCGCGGTCGAGCTCAATCTGGCACAGCAGGTGCACATGCCGAACGTGCTGGTGACGCTGCGCTCGACCCTGCTGCTGCGCGGCATGCTCAGGCGGGGCTTCACCACGGTGCGCGATGCCGGCGGCGCCGGCCACGCGCTGAAGCAAGCGATCGAGACAGGCCTCACCGACGGCCCGCGGCTGTTCGTCTCCGGCCGCGCGCTCAGCCAGACCGGCGGCCATGGCGACATGCGGGCGCGCTCGGATTATCTGGCCAGCGACGCGCCATGTCCGTGCTGCGTGCGGGTCGGCGCGCTGGCGCGCGTGGCCGACGGTGTCGACGGCGTGCGCAAGGCCGCGCGCGAAGAGCTGCAGATGGGCGCCGACCAGATCAAGATCATGGCCTCCGGCGGCGTCGCCTCGCCGACCGATCCGGTCGGCGCCTTTGGCTATTCCGAGGACGAGATCCGCGCCATCGTCGAGGAGGCGCGCGGGCGCCAGACCTATGTGCTCGCCCATGCCTACACCGCCGCTGCCATCGAGCGCGCGGTTCGCTGCGGCGTGCGCACCATCGAGCACGGCAACCTGGTTGATGCGCCGACCGCGCGCCTGATGGCCGAGAAGGGCGCCTATGTGGTGCCGACGCTCATCACCTACGAGGCGCTGGCGAACGAAGGCGCCCAATACGGCCTGCCGCCGGAAAGCGTCGCCAAGATCGCCGATGTCCGCGACGCCGGGCTGCGCTCGCTTGCGATCTATCGCGACGCCGGCGTCAAGATGGGGTTCGGCAGCGACCTGCTTGGCCCCTCGCAACGCCTGCAGAGCGACGAATTCCGCATTCGCGCCGAGATCCTCGGTCCCCAAGCGGTGATCGCCAGCGCGACAGTGATTGGCGCCGAGGTGCTCGGCATGGAAGGCAGGCTCGGCCGGATCGTACCCGAGGCCATCGCCGACCTGCTGGTGGTCGACGGCAATCCGCTGCGCGATGTCACCTGCCTGCTCGGCCAGGGCGAGCACATCCCGATGGTGATGAAATCAGGCAAGGTCCACTTCGACAGGTTGAGCGCGTAGCCGGCGCTACCGCCACATCCCGCGCGGCGATGCATCCTATTTTGAGATCCGCACGACCATCTTGCCGAGCGCCCCGCGTGTCTGCATGGTCCTGAACGCGTCCCGGAAATCCTCGAGCGCGAAGACGCGGCCGACCACGGGCTTCAGCTGGCCGTCGGCGAGCCAGCCCGTCAACTGCGACATCAGGTGCTTCTGCACCTCTGGCTCGCGCACCGGAATCTGCGCGAGGTCGACGCCGAGCAGGGCGCCGCCTTTCAGCAATGGCAGGTTGAATGGCAATGCCGGAATCGCACCAGCCGCAAAACCGACCACGAGATGGCGGCCGCGCCAAGCGATGGAGCGAAACGCCTGCACCGAGATCTCGCCACCGACGGGATCGAAGATCACGTCCGCGCCGTGTCCTCCGGTCAATTCCTTCAACGTGTCCCGCCAGCCGGTCTGCGTGTAGTCAATCACAGCGTCGGCGCCGTGTTGTTGCGCGAACGTGCGCTTGTCTGGTGTCGAGGCCGCTGCGATCACACGGGCGCCGAGCAGTCTGCCAATCTGGACCGCCGCGATTCCCGTGCCGCCGGCCGCGCCCAGCACCAGGAGCTGTTCGCCCGCGCAGAGCGAGGCGCGTGCACTGAGCGCATAGAGCGCGGTGAGATAATTGGCGCGAAACGAGGCGGCGACCTCGGCCGCAACACCGTCCGGCAGCGGGTAGACCGCTTCGGGCCTGACGACGATCTCCTCGGCGAGCGCACCAGACCGCGTCATGCCCATCACACGCATGCCCGGCTCGAAACCGCCGGGGGCGCCGGGAGCCTCGGTCACAACGCCTGCGAATTCCGTTCCCGGAATGAAGGGCAGGGGATCCTTGGTCTGATAGCGTCCCTCGATCTTCAAACCGTCGACGAAGCCGATCCCGGCGGCCTCCACCCGGACACGCAGCTGTCCAGGCTCGATGCGCGGGGACGGAACGTCCTGCAGCTCGATCTGATCGATGGGGGCGTATTGCTCGACGACGACGGCTTTCATGTCGGACCTCTGTGTTCCACTGATCCTGACAGGTCTCGCGACCGGCCTCTTGCGTCTACCGCCACATCCCCCGCATCCGCGCCCCGATGTCGATCTTCGGCCCCTGCGCCGCGGTGCGGGCTGCACCTGGGGCGGACTTCGGCCAGGCGGTGCGCTCGAACAGATAGACCAGCTGCTCCGGGATGAAGCGGGTGCGCGAGGCGTAGACGTGGCGGTCGCCCTTGGCGGCCTGGCCATGGACGAAGAAGCGCTGGGGCACGACGAGGTGCAAATCGTCCTTGGCGCGCGTCATCGCGACGTAGAGCAGGCGGCGCTCCTCCTCGAGCTCGGCGCTGGTGCCGGCGCCGAGGTCGGACGGCATGCAGCCATCGACGACGTTGAGCACGAACACGGACTTCCACTCCTGGCCTTTGGCCGAGTGGATAGTGGAGAGGATCAGATAATCCTCGTCGCGCAAGGGCGGACCCGATTTGTCGCTGGTCGCGTCCGGCGGATCGAGCGTGAGCTCGGTCAGGAATTTCTCGCGCGAGGGATAGCCGCTTGCGATCTGCTCGAGCTGCATCAAATCGGCGCGGCGCGTCTCGGAATCCTCGTGGAGGCGATCGAGATGCGGCTCGTACCACAGCCGGACGCGTTCGAGATCGACGGGCCATTCCGAATAGCGCAAGTTCTCGACCGTGCGGACGAAGGCGATCCAGTCGTCTCCGGTGCGTGCCGGCACCGGGAGATGCGCCAGCGCGTGCAGCGGGTCCATGCTCTCCGCCATCTGATCGAGCACGCGCTGCGCTGTCGCGGGGCCGATACCCGGCAACAGATGCAGGATGCGGAAACCTGCGACGCGGTCGCGCGGGTTCTCGGCGAAGCGCAGCAAGGCCAGCACGTCCTTGACGTGCGCGGCGTCGAGGAATTTCAGCCCACCGAATTTCACAAAGGGAATGTTGCGGCGGGTCAGCTCGATCTCGAGCGGGCCGGAATGCGAGGACGTCCGGAACAGCACCGCCTGGTGCTTGAGCAGCGCGCCTTGCTCGCGGTTCGCCAGCACCTCCTCGACTATGTAGCGGGCCTGGTCGGCCTCGTCGTGCACGGTGACGAGCTGCGGCTTGTGCGAGGCGGTGCGGTCGGTCCAGAGGTTTTTGGTGAAACGCTCGCGTGCGAGTCCAATCACGCCATTGGCCGCGGCGAGCACGGCCTGGGTCGAGCGGTAGTTGCGGTCGAGCGTGATCATCTCCGCGCGGGGCGAGAAACTCTGCGGAAAATCCAGGATGTTGCGCACGGTGGCGGCGCGGAACGAGTAGATCGACTGGGCGTCGTCGCCGACCACGGTGAGCCCGCGTCCGTCGGGCTTGAGCGCCAGGAGGATCGAGGATTGCAGGCGGTTGGTGTCCTGATATTCGTCGACCAGCACGTGGTCGAAGCGGCCGCCGATTTCTTCCGCGATCAGCGCATCGCTCATCATCTGCGACCAATAGAGCAGCAGGTCGTCGTAATCGAGCACATGCTGGGCCTGCTTGGCCTCGACATAGGCTGCGAACAGGCCCTTCAGCTCGGCGGCCCACCCCGCACACCAGGGATAATGCTGGCCGAGCACCTTCTCGATCTCCATCTCGGCATTGACGCAGCGCGAGTAGATCGACAGGCACGTGCCCTTGGCCGGAAAGCGGCTCTCGGTCTTCGACAGCCCGCGCTCGTGCCGGACCAGGTTCATCAGGTCGGCGGAGTCCTCGCGGTCGTGGATCGTGAAGGCAGGGTCGACGCCGATCCGCTCGGCATATTCGCGCAGCAGCCGCGCGCCGATGCCGTGGAAAGTGCCGGCCCAGGTGAGGGCATCGCGCATGATCGCGGCGTTGTTCTCGCCCAGCACCTTACGGGCGATGCGCTCGACCCGGCCGGCCATCTCGGCCGCCGCGCGTCGGGAGAATGTCATCAGCAGGATGCGGCGCGGATCGCTACCTGCGACGATCAGATGCGCGACGCGGTGGGCCAGCGTGTTGGTCTTGCCGGAGCCGGCGCCTGCGATGACGAGCAGGGGGGCGCCCACGGTCGCGCCGTCGGCCACGCCATGCTCCACGGCGCGGCGCTGCTCCGCATTGAGCGTGTCCAGATATGTTGCCACGAATCGCCCCGGTGAAAGGGCGAGAGTCGGCGATCCCATCGCGAATCGCAATGCGGCTGGACGGAACCTGAATTAGGATTTAGGGGAGGACGGCCCGAAGTTCCAGCTGCGCACACCCGACATGACCGAGCTCAAGCCCGACCAGTTCGAGATGCGGCGGCTGGAATCGCTCAGCAACACCATTTTCGGTGTCGCCATGACGCTTTTGGCCTACGACCTGCCCAAGGCCGCGGTGTTTACCAGCGCCCCCGACTGGAGCGACCTCGCCCATGTCTATTCCGGCAAGCTCGCCGGCTTCGCGCTCAGCTTCATCATCGCCGGCGTGTTCTGGATCAGCCATCACCGGCGGCTGGCGCGCCAGCCGGTCAGCAGCCGCGGCGCGGTGATCCTCAACCTGTTCTTCCTGCTCTCGATCGTGCTGCTGCCTGTCACCAACGGCCTCTACACCAATTACGGCAGGAGCAGTGCAGTCGCGGTGCTCTACGGCCTGCACCTCACCGCGATTGCCGGGCTCAATGCCTGGCTGTGGTGGACGATCCTCGGCAGCTGGCGCCACGAGATCATGGCCTCGCTGTTTCCGCTTCTGGTGTTCATCCCCGGCACGATCGTGGCGGCATTTGCGCCGCACGTCGCGCCTTTCGTCTGGTTCATCGCCTTCGGCGGGCTCCTGATCCAGCGCTTCTATGGTGCGCGGACCGGGCCGGGCGGCTAGGGCTGCGCCTCACCCGGACGTCGCGCCGAACCCATCGGCAGGCACGTAAAGCTTGACCGGGCGGATTTCGTAGACCGCGGTCGGATTGACCGCACGCAGCTTCCGCGCCGCCGCGATCGCCTCGTCCTCGGTGGCGCATTCCATCAGGTGGAAGCCCAGGAGCTGCTCCTTGGTCTCGGCAAACGGCCCGTCCAGCACCATGCCTGCACCCGGGCCACGCAAGGTGCGCGCCTTTCGGGTCCCATCCAAACGGGCGGCCGGCCCAAACTGTCCGCTTGCCCGCAAGGGCTCCTGAACCGCGATGACCTTTGCCACGACCGCGGCGTCATGCTCCGGCGTCCAGGACGTGACCTCGTCTTCCACATGATAGGCCAGAATGGCGTAAAGCATCGTCACCTCGTTGTTTTCTGCACAGATCCCAAGGACGTCCCACCGCAGGCGGTGCCGACATTCCCGAAGCAAAATATTGCGCGGGCCGCAAGCGACGAAACCGTCCTGAAACCCGATTGCGGCCCGGCCGCGTGAACGCCGTCGGAAGCGGTCGCGACTGATGACCACAAACAACAAGATTTCTGCTGGAGGCGGCAATGTCGGGTCACATCATCAAGATCATCTGCGACGCGCGTCGGGCCGGACGATCGGAGACGGCCGATCTACACGACCAAAGCGGTCACCACCGCTATTACGGCAGCTCGGCCGAGAATGGCGGCGAGCGCATCGTGGAAAGCCGGCGCGGCAAGCGCCCGCGTGCACCCGGCGGCTGCGGCGTCTGAAGCCTCACGACACCGTTTCCTGCATGGACCTTCTGCAGATATCGATCGCGGCGATGCCGTTTCTCGTCTCGCTCGTGAGCCGCAACGGCAAGGCCATCGCGCCGTGCCTGCTCGCGAGCATCTTCACCGTGCTGCTCGGCGGGGAGCCTCACCGCGCAGTCGTGGCCTGGTGTGTCGGCATATTGATCGCAGCCGTCGCATTGCGCGAGCGGCTTCGGATGAGCTGACTGACGGCTCTCACGGCCCGCTCAGGACCTGCTTGACCAGGACCTCGCGCAGCGCCGCCAGTTCGCCGCTCGCCTCCATCTCAGCGATCACCTTGCCCACTTTCGGCACCAGATCGCGATGGCGTTCATGCAAATAGTGGTAGATGTGGATGCGCTCGAGCGGCGGCGAGAGCGGGTAGATCTTGGCCTGCAGATTGAGTTTCCTCACCGCGGCAAGGCCGCTGAAGAGGTCGGTGACCATCACGTCGAAGCGGTCGGCGTCGAGCATCCTGACCATGTTGTCGAGGCCGGTGGTCGCCGTGACGCGGGCCATGCCGCGCGTGCCGGCTTCCGAGGAGCCGACGCCGCGGACGATGCCGATGCTGTAGTCCTTGATCGAATCCCAGCCGGCGACGTCGAACCGGAGCCTGGTCGCGAACACTGCGGGCTCGATGTAGTTGATCGCCGGCGTGACCTGGACCAGCGTCGGGTAGTCGCGCGCGAGCGTTCCGATCCGCTGGATCTCGCCGTCGACCTCGCCGGCGCTCGACAGCGCGAGCGCGCGCTTGCCGGGGACGTCCTCGAACTCCAGCCTGATGTTCAGCTTGGCATAGACAGCCCGCAGCATCTCGCCGCCGACATATTGATCGGGGATGTCGGCGATGCGCGCCAGCCGGATCACATCCTGCACCTGGGAGGGACCGGCTGCGAGCAACGACAGGCAGGCGACCATCAGCCGCCACATGAGGCGCCTCCTTTGGTTGCTACCACTGGATTCGGACGTCCGCGCGATCTACCGGAAGTGGGCACCTGGGGGCCGGCAACCGTTACCGCTTGCCCCGCGAGCGACTCCGCACTTTCACCGATGTCATTCTAGCACGCGCAGTGGTAGTTTGCGCGGGTATCCTGCTGCTGGGCGCAAGACATGACTTGTCGACCTCAAGCCGCCCACGGGCCGACAGGATGATTGCGCGCGGGGTGACGAGGCGGGCGTCTCAACTCCTGGATTGCTACTTTTGGATTGCTCGAGACTGCAGCCGGCTGGCCGGAGCAGGGAGCCGCCATTTCCGAGGATGTGGTGCATGGCCAACGCAGGCGACGAGGACCCCAAGCACAGCCGCGCCGTCGCGCCGGCGGCTGCGAAGCCGGGTCTGACCGGCGTCGGGACCACGCTCGCAGCTCCGGTGTTCCCGTCGCTCCTGTCACGGCTCTTCAACTGGTCGCGCAGCGGCGTCGGACCACGGCTCCTCGCCGCCGTGCTACTGTTCTCTTCGGTCGTGACGCTGACGCTGACTGCGCTTCAGCTCTATCTCGATTACGATCGCGAGGTCGCCCTCATCGAGACGCGGCTCGACGAGATCGGCCGCAGCACGACCGGCAGCCTCGGCGAGAGCCTGTGGAATCTCGACCAGAACCAGCTCAAGCTCCAACTCGACGGCATCCTGCGGCTGCCTGACATCCGGGCCGCCGAAGTGCGCGAGATCGCCGATCGTCCCGATCCGATCCGCCTTGCGGTGGGCGAGCCCAGCACCCGCTCCGTGGTGACGCGCGACTATCCCTTGAACACGACAGTGCAGGGGACCGCGCGCGAGATCGGCCTGCTCCACGTCGAGGCGACGCTGACCGACATCTATCAGCATCTGCTCAACCGGGCGCTGGTCATCCTGGCCAGCCAGGCGGCAAAGACATTCCTGGTCTCGCTGTTCATCATCTACATGTTCCATCTGCTGGTGACGCGGCATCTGGCCGCCATCGCCGAGTTCGTCAGCAAATACAGCCTGGCGCGGCCGCCGCCGCCTTTGCGCCTGGAGCGCCGGCCGCCCTATGAAGCCGATGAGCTCGACAAGGTGATCGACGCCTTCAACGCGATGTGCGCGAACCTCGAGCGCGCCTATGGCGAGCTGCGAGAGGCCAATGCAAATCTCGAGCGCGATCTGAAAATCCGCCGGCGCGCCGAGGAGGACGCCCGGGCGAGCGAGGAACGTTTCCGCGACTATGCCGAGACCGCATCGGACTGGTTCTGGGAGACCGGCCCGGATCATCGGTTCACCTACCTGTCGGACCGGGTGGTCGCCTTCGGCATGGATCCCAAGGTTCGGGTCGGCACGCGCCGCATCGATACCGCGCTCGACCGCGAGACCGAGCCCGAGAAATGGCGCGCGCACCTGGCGGCGCTGGACCGTCACGAGCCGTTTCGAAAGTTCGAATATCGCGGGCACGACACCAAGGGCCGGATTCATCATTTCAGCGTCAACGGCAAGCCGGTCTTCGATGCCGACGGACGCTTCACGGGCTACCGCGGCTCCGCGACCGACCTCACCGCGCAGCACGAAACCGAGGAGCGCTTACGTCAATCCCAGAAGATGGATGCGATCGGCCAGCTCACCGGCGGCGTCGCGCACGATTTCAACAATGTGCTCACGGTCATCACCGGCACCATCGAGATCATCCGGGACGGGCTTGCGGACAAGCCCGAGCTCTCCGCGATCGCGCAGCTGATCGACGATGCGGCCGCGCGCGGCGCCGAGATCACCTCGCAGCTCCTGACCTTCGCGCGCCGCCAGCCGCTGGCGCCGCGCGAGATCGACGTCAACGCGCTCGTGGTCGAGACCGCGAAGCTGCTCAAGCCCATCCTCGGCGAGCATATCGAGATCGACATCCGGCTCGCCGACGACGCCTGGTCTGCGATGGCGGATCCCTCGCAGCTCTCCTCCGCGATCGTCAACCTCGCGGTCAATGCACGTGACGCGATGCCGGGGGGCGGCAGGCTCACCCTCGAAACCGCGAACCGGGAGTTCGAGGGCGCCGGCAGCGTCGCCGACGGCGACGCCGTGCGCGGCGCCTTCGTGATGGTCGCGGTCGGCGACACCGGCCACGGCATCCCGGCCGACATTCGCGACCGGGTGTTCGAGCCGTTCTTCACCACCAAGGGCGTCGGTCGCGGCACGGGGCTCGGGCTCAGCATGGTCTACGGCTTTGCCCGCCAGACCGGCGGCACCGTCGCAGTCGAGAGCGAGGAGGGGACCGGCACGGTGATGCGGCTGTTCCTGCCGCGGTCGAAGGGCGAGGCGCCGGCCAGGGCGACACCGGTTCAGGCGCCCGTCACGGCACGTGGGCAGGAGACGATCCTCGTAGTCGAGGACGATCCGCTGGTGCAGGGTTATGTCATCGCCCAGCTCGGCAGCCTCGGCTATCGCACGCTCGTGGCCGGCGACGGCGCATCGGCGCTGGCGCTGGTCGACCAGGGCGCCAAATTCGATCTCCTGTTCACGGACATCATCATGCCCGGCGGCATGAACGGGCGGGAATTGGCCGACGCCGTCCGGCTCCGCCGGCCCGGCGTGAAGGTGCTCTACACCTCCGGCTACACCGACGATGCCATCGTCCACGAAGGGCATCTGGATCCCGGCGTGACGTTGCTCGGAAAGCCCTACCGGAAGTCGGAGCTGTCGCAGAGAATTCGCGAAGTGCTTGCGGGCGAGCCGCCGGCCTGAGCCCCGCGACCGACAGAAAGGCCGGCGACGAAAAAGGCGCGGCGGGGAAGCCCCGTCGCGCCCGATTTCGTGCTCGCTGGTCCAGGGCTGAGAGCGCCCCGATGCCAAGCCTTATTCAGAGCTTAGCGGGCGATCCCAGCGAGGTGACAGCGCTTGGTAAAAGACACTGGATCACCTCCTTTCGTTGGTTGCGGAAGATTTCAATATAGGCGGCATTGCCGCCGCTGTTAAGGGGCTGCGGGTCCGGAAGGAACCGGCGGAATTCGCAGGGCTGAGAACACACCCGAAAGCGGCGTCCTGGTAGTTGAGACCGCCGCCCGGCCGTGTTAGGGAGCCCCGTAGCGCGGGTGTAGCTCAATGGTAGAGCAGCAGCCTTCCAAGCTGAATACGAGGGTTCGATTCCCTTCACCCGCTCCAAAGTTTTCAATGACTTAGCTCGTCAAGGACTTCTCATTCTGACAAGCTACCGATTTCCATTCTGACAAATGTTCACTTTACGGCCGCTTGCTTCGCCAGTTTTGCGCGCCGCTTGATGCGCTTCATCTGCGCGTCCTGCTTGGCTTCATCATCGTCGTGCAGGTAGTGCGCCATTGCCGCTGTCGACGACCACTGGCCCTTCTGCATCAACTGCGTCTCGGTCAGTCCGGAGGTGCTCGCCTCCGTCGTACCGCCGTGGCGGCCGAATGAGGTAAAGGTCAGCTCTGACCGCAGTCCTGCTGCCATGATGACCTTCTTCGAAATACGCTGAACCTGGGTGAGCATCTCTCCCTTGCCAAACCAGGGCAAGCTGCTGCCGTCTCGGCGCAGCATCAGCCCACCCGTTGGCCGCAGTGCTTTGATTGCGTCGAGTTCAGCCATCAACACCGGATAGAGCGCCTTGCCCTTGGCATTGAACAATGGCTCCCAAGACCCGGTGCTCGTCTTGTAATTGATGACATAGACGTGGTTTGGCCGGCTCGGCGGCCGGTAATGGTCAGCCACGAAACGGACGAACATGTGCGCCTCGCGCTGAAGCAGTTCCCACCCGATCAGAGCCCCAGTTGCGAGCGAGGGATAGCCCATTTCGATCGCCTTGGCGCGAAACGCCGCCAACTCCGCAAACGTTGCATGAGGTGTTTCGCGCGAGTTTGATTGTAGGCCCATCTTCTCGAACGGATTCTTCGGCGGGAAAACGCTCGGGTTGGCGCGCGACACCGTATTCCACGCAGTGCGCGCGGTCTTCATTGCGTGATTGACAGTGGTGCGGCGCTCTACCTTTTTGCCTTTGACCTCCTTGAAAAGAAGTTTCCCAAAGAGGTCATCGACGAAAGCCGTGTCGATGCTCGAGACTCGGCGGGTCCCGAGGCGCCTGCCGTCCTTTAGCAGATATTCGCAGATCATCTTGATACCCGTCTCGTGCACGCGGCATTGACCCGGGCTCAAGGCTTGTAGTCGCTTGGCGGTTTTCTGCGACCACGTGCGGCGATATTCGTGAAACATCCAGTCCAGTGTGCCGACGACCACGCCGGCAACGGAAGTAGCGTCCTCACCACCGGTGCGCCAGCTATCGAACGCCGGCAGCAAGATCCTCTCCGCCCGCTGTACCGCTCTGTCGTAGTCGGCACCCAGCGGTTCGTTCTGCAATGGGCAACCTTGCTTGCGCGCCCAGCTTGGGACGTTAAAAAAATAGCCCCAGCCGGTCTTGAGCTGCTTGTGTAACGTATAGCGAGGTAGGGGGAGTGTCGATCGTCTACGTCTCACAGAAGCCTCCGCGACACCTCCGGATCGTCTTCCGGGTCTATCGAGCGGTGTTTGTCCTGTTTGACTGTAACCGATATCCGTCCGTCAGGCCAGATTTCTACGCTCAGGACTCTTCCACCGCCGTCGAACACGCCTTTGACCGCACGCCTGACATCGGCTTCGGTGAATTTTGACTTCGACATTTCTGACTACTTCGGCTGAATATGCACTGGAGCTAGTCGCCGCAGACAAACGCTTGCAACGCTCGGGTAAGTCGCTAAGGCGAACTCCACCCATCTGCTGAACCCCGCCGTCTGAAAAGACTTTGTCGGCCTGAATGAAACGTTGGAGGGCGTTGGCGAAGATTCGGCCAGGTTGCGAGTACCGACCCAGGGCAGCCGATTACGGAATTTGGGCGCGCGATCTTCGGTGGCGAAGGCGCTCTGCCTAACGGTCAAAGGGCTCTACATTGATATGCACGCCCCAACCCGCGACCAGACTGCTACAAGCGCCGGATAGCAATTGGATTCATTGATCAAGCTGACTTTCGCACAAATCCAATCGCGTTCGTTACATTTCGGTTGGTCGTTTCTAGTGCGAAACTGATGCAGTAACGCCGCCATCGCGGAACTATCCTCACGATTGTTCATGAAGGGGATCGACTCGACCCTCTCAAGGCTGAAACAGGGGTTCGATTCCCCTAGGGAGCGCCAGAAATTTCAATAACTTAGACCTGTGATAGAGAAGTCGTCGAATATCCGTTGAATAAGCGGCAGCGGACGTTGGCGGACTCCGACACACTGATTCCGTAATCCGACTACGCAGGTTCTCGCGCGTAGATCCGACAGCTCCTTTGTCAATTCGAGGGGCAGTGACAGCCACGACGACATGCAATCCGCCTCCAAGCCCACGAAGTGTTCGCATCTCGTTGGCCGCGCTCCATGCGTTGAATGCGCGATGTTTTCCTTGCCGCAAATGAAGGCTTCCCCATCTTCGGCGGTGCAACCGAGTTCGGACTCGGTCCAGAAGAATGCCGTACCCGCGGCAGCGATCGGGAATAACATTTTGTTGGGCGACGAAACGCCTTGCAAGCGTCGTCTAATATAGCGCGCGCATGGTCTCGTATTGCGACGTGGTCGATTGCCCTCCGGCTTCGCGATCTCATGTTGGATCGAAGCGGGCCTTCCGCCGAAGGCGGTTCAGACGCTTGCCGGTCATTCCAGCTTGCAGGTGACCATGGATCGGTACGGCCATCTGTTCAAATCGGATCGCTTGCGCCCGACTAGATCCTTACGTCAGAGAACCGTTGACGCTTTCAAGCAAAGCCTCGTCGTCAAGGGCGGAGGCATAATCGAGGACACTTTCAAAAAAGCCGCGCGAATATCGTTCAAGCGGACTCGTATATAAATGCTCACCAAGATTGGTAAGCTCTAGGCGTTCTAAGCGAGCGCTCGCCCGAGGATGACTGTCCATTTTTTCTCGAACCCGGAGGCGCCCCGCTAATCGTGTTTTCAAGAGCTCGCCCGCTCGCTGGATGAAGTCCATATAAGTGAACAGCAGGTAGACGCCGCCAAGACCGCTTTGATAGTCATGTAGTGCTTCGGTGATGCGCGAAACGCGCTCATTGCCAGGCTTGTCCGGCGTATCTATCGCGCCTCGCGTATACTTCACGAGCTTCGATCTCATCAGCCCAAGCGCAAATGAGTCGGCGGAGAACTCAAATTCGTGCTGGATGGTACCGGAATTGCTTCCGCTCGCGCGTTCGGCTTTCAAGCGGTTCGGGTGGTCGAGTGCAACATGTCCCAGTTCGTGCATCAAAATGAAATCAAGTTGCTCGGCGGTGAGCCGGTGGGCCATCATACTTAAGTGATCCTCGTAGAGGATGATGGATGATCGTGTAATCTGCGTTGCGGCAACGTCCGACCAAAAAAATAGGATGGTTGGAATGATCCCTTCCCACGCCCGGACAAGCCGCACAGGACCAGCCATATCCTTCGTGCCGAAATAATGAAGCAGATAACGGTTTAGATGCTTCAAAATAGGCTCAAGGGCGTAGTTGATGCCAACGATAGGACCGTTTTCGAATGCGAAAGTGGTCGCGTTGAACTTGGCGCGCTTCACAAGCGCACAAGCGACCTTATCAAGACCATAGCGAGCTATGTTTTCAGTAGGCAGCTCTACCATCACACGCAAGAAACTTAACCGTCCCCAATACGGCAGAAGAGCCGCGGGTGCTTTGAAGTTTCCGGCAAGATCGAGTGCAGTATCGGCCAGTATCTTGTTGAGTACGAAATCGAATGCGGCCGCAAATCGGATGTCATCATCGCTTTCGGGCGGCGGCCAGTTTGCCTGAAACAATGACCGCAAACCCAGAAAAATCAATTCTTCGGGACGTATGGGTCCTGCCGCATGCAATGCGGCAATGGTCTGACGCTGCTCTGCCGAAACGCCGCCCAAGGTACCGTAGTCCGCGACTTGGAGGTGTTCGAGGTCAAGCATAAGAGTAGGCTTAGGGCCCAAGCCAAGCCTAGCAGCCACACGAACGAGCGCTTCCTTGAAAATGGCGTCAATCCGTTTCGGATCGATCACCGGAAAGCAGAGGTTGTTATCCTGGCCGAGCCAAAGCTCATAAGGGTTCGCGTTCATGGCATAATCGACTTGCAGTCGGCATTATGAGGATCCAACCGTTACGTGTATCATCCTTCTGGCGGTTTCAGCGAAACCAATTTAGCGACAAGCCAAAAATGTCCACGCTTTATCTCGATCATAGTATCGTCACGCATCCTGCGTCATGGACGCCGGTTGACGAGGTCCTTACCAACGGAAAAGCGCAGTTGGCGCTGTCCCTTTGGAACTTGTTCGAAATCGGATCGGCTTCCGACAGAGCGCAGCAGGACCAGCGGCTAACCTTTCTGATGAAGGCCAAGCCGCTTTGGATCTTGGAACGCGTGCAGATAGAGCGGCGCGAGGTGCGGGCTTTTCTTTGGAAGGAAAAGCTTCAGGTCGCGCCCGAGCCAATTGACGCCTTTCGGCGTCACCTCTCCGAAGTCGAGTCATTCATGGTTGGCTCCAAGACGCGGATCGGGGTCACGCCGAGACAGTGGATAGATACAATCGATTTTAAGAGGTACGCCCCATCCAAGGAGCTTGCGCCTACAGCCCTGCGCCAGCTTCAAACGTTGGGGCCGAAGAAGGTCGCCGAGCGCCAGGACGAAATCTTTGAGAGATGGATTGAAGGCCTGCTGCCGACGAAGTTGCCGGATGGCTCAGCGTGCTCGAAGGCAGAATTGTTGGAGTTCTCAAAGTTTTGTTTAGACAACCAAGCAGCATTCTACGCGGCGTGCCCGGCGATGGCAGTCGAGAATGCCCTGACGCGAGCACGTACCGCTACGGCGTCTCGCAATCCGCAAAATTCTGACGGAATTGATCTCATGCACGCAGTCGTCGCTCTTGCCTATTGCGACTATTTCTTACTACGGGACGGTTTCGTCTTTCAGTGTTGCGAGCAAGCGCACAAGGAGTTGGCGGGCAGGCCGCTTGCAGCCGTGTTCAGGGACGCTGAGGACCTCAAGAAGGCGCTCCCTTAGCCACGGCATTCTGATCCGTTGGCGCGCTTTTCTCTTTGGCCTCCGCTGCAAGCTCGTTCATGGGCTTGTTCATCACGTGCGAAACGCAGGACAAGACGCCTTTTAAGGCCTGGCTCCACGGCACGCCAGCGAGTGGAATTAATCCGCCGTGGTAGCGGGCCTTTAGGCCGACCATGAAGTCGGTCGTATCGATGATCTGTTCCGGGGTGCAGTTCTCGATCGGGCGCCCCTCGCAAATGCGCTCTAGCCGCTTTTCTTGGATTTTGTCGACCAGTTGCACGAACAGGTGATAGACGCGTGCGGCATCTTCGGCGATGTCCAAATCTTCAAGGATGATCTGCTGAGTCAGTGCGTCGCCAGCCGTCAGGTCGAGATCGCATGAGTTAGTTGTCGCAGCAAGCTTGGTGCCGAGCTTTGAGCCGTGTTCATCGCCGTAGATTTCAGCTTGGTTGAAAAGGAAATCATGAACGTCGCTAACGGCATTGGAGGTCTCGGAATACTTGTATCCGAACGCGCGCACGGAGGCCGCCTCGTCGAGCGCTTCGGCTTCCATCTTCTCAGCCTTTGCCAAAAACCGGATTCCGGAATCCACGGCAGCAAGCGCTTCACGGACGCGAGCCGTGGCAACGCCCGGGTCCATCTCGAATTTCTCGTACCGGGAAGATAACCATTCCCGATAGTAACCTTCGAGGCTCTTCCAATCGGCGCCGGGCGAAAAGCTCCACGAATTGCCGTCCTGAACGGTCTCGGCGGCGAAGGCATTGGGGAACGCCTTCTGGGCGGTGTCGAATTTCACTTTGTGATTGCGGGGAGGTTCCTGGCCGCTGTGTAATAGGAGCGCCGAGAGCATGGCATCTACTGCAGAATAGCCGTCAGCAATCGCTTGGCGTGGGGTGCCCGCAAAACGCGCGTGGTGCGCGTATTGCTTGGCAAGCGCAAGCTGCAACAAAGTGTCCTCGTTCATGGCAGCGTTCCGAAGGCAGGAGGGCCTTAAAACCGGCGCCCAGAAAGGGGCAATTTGGGGCGCTCGGCAAGGGGTGCCGCCAATTCTACATGGCACACCTCGATCAAGGCAATTTGCCCCAAGCTGCGCGAAAGAGTTCGGCTGTTTAACCCCTTTTTATGCGCGGAAAGGTCCATGAATCGTTGAACAAATTACTACGCAACAGTGAGCGTCGCCGATTTCGCTACCGGCTTGCGAACGTCGGTGCCAGGCCTTGGCCGCCGCAATCCGCAAGCAAAGCCCGCTGCACACAACAGGTCGTGCCGACATCCAAGCGCCCCCCGCGGAGTCATGGCGGAAACGGATTGACGCCTCTTTTCCCGTCGCGAAGGATGCCCTCGACCAGGTCGATAGGAAAGACGCGGCCGAGCTGTAGCTTCTCGAGATCTTTATTCCCGACCGAGCCTGCGTAGACGCCTGCAAGCTCGAGCTTCATTCGCTCCCCAGCCTGGCCGACGGCGTAGGTGCTGCGAAATGCCTTCCTGTCCGAGGTACGCAAAGTTCGCTTATAGACGGGCGAGCCGGACATGCCGGGTGTGCCGGGGGTATCGACCAGAATCCACGGCCTACGCTCGGCGGAAGTATCTTGGCCGCTCGAAACCATCGCGCTCTTCCAGACCGCAGAGTTCGTATGGTCTCCGAGTTTGAACGGATGTCCGACGATGACGACATCCATGGCCGGCTCCAACGCGAAACAGGAATTGGGGGCAAAGCTTTGGGTGAACGGTAGGCGGAAACGAGGGGGGGCGGTCAGTCGCACCAGCGCCAGATCGACTCCATGCTCGCGATCACCTTCGATCCACGTGGGCCCGTCTGCATCGTAGAGTGGGACCTCCATATCTTGCGGCTTAGAGCCGGCCGGATCGTGGATGGTGAAACGCAGCCAACTGGGACTGTGCGGCTTTCCGCCGACTAGGGAGCCCGGGTCATCTGGCCTCCGCCCCGTCACGACATGCCAGTTCGTCACCAGCCATCGTGTGCCGTTCGGGCCAGCATACAGAAAGCCCGTCGCGAAGCCGAACGGCTCCGGTCCCTTAACCGTGTTTACGATACCCTGTAGATAGATGCTGCAGCAGGACGCCGGGGACGTGGCCATTCTGTTCCTGTAACACTGCTGCAGAGCCTGGAAAACACGTGAAGAGGAATGGACGGCATGAAAGTTCTGGTGGACCACGAGATCGCCGATGCCATCGCTCGCAAGGAGCTCGTGCTCGATGGGGACCCGGAGGGCTGCAAGGGAGCCTGCTACGAGCTTCGAATGGGCAACGTCTATTACGACTTGACCGAGGACGAGAAGCGTTATCCGGTGCCTGCCGGAGGAGAGGTCCTTATCAAGCCCGGTCATCGGGTGGTACTGATCACGCACGAACGCCTTGCGCTGAACGATAAGGTATTCGCGCGCATCGTCAGCAAGGGATCGTTGTTTAGCATAGGCTTAAGCGCAGTCGCGACGTATGCCGATCCCGGCTTTCACGGACGTATTGGCATCGTGACGCAAAATGTCAGCAGCAAGTACATCGTCTTGCCCTTGCTTGAGCCCATCGCGAAGGTGGACTTCACCGTTCTCGAAACTTCCGCCTCGCATCCCTACAGAGGACAACACGGATACGAGACCAAGATGTGGCCCGTTAAAACTGAACTGCAAAGGACGCGCGAAGAATTGGCCGGTGATCCGCGGTTACTTGCGTCGGATTCGGCCAAGATCGATGAAAACTCCGCACCTGCTGCTGATTCCCTTGCCAGCTTGATCCGTCGACAGATCGACGCCGACCGCGCGCATGGCTTTCCCGTCGACTTCGCCGACGACGAGGAGCGATGCGGTCAAATTTCAAAGGATTTGGTCGGGTTGTTGGGCGAAGTCGGAGAATTCGCCAACCTCATTAAGAAGGTTGAACTGACTACCACGCGTCCTGGTTATGTTGGTACAAATCTCGCGGCGGCGGAGCCGGAGCTCAGGCGGGAGCTCGCGGACGTTCAGATCTATCTGCTCCGACTCGCGCATTTGCTCCGAGCGGACCTTGGGAAGGCCGTGATTGAAAAGATGCAGACGAACGATGGTCGCTACGCCTATCTCAGAAAGACCTAGACGGACCTTCTTCGTCGGTCTGAATACGGGCTATGTCGAGGATGGCGCGCCGGATGAGCGAATGGTCGCCTTCTATGAAGAGCGCAGTTCCGCCCGATTGTCGTGTGCGATCGTCGGCAACGTAGTGTTGCCTGGCGGACACCCGGTCAATTCGATGACCGCGATGATGTCTTCAGGCCGACGTTGGAAAACATTAGCTGCATCGATTGCTGCGCAAGGTACGATGCCGGGCATCCAATTGGCGACAGCGTGGGAAAACTACGAGGGCGCAACAAGTTTCCGCCCGAAGTACTGGGCGGAGACGATCGCCAAAAGCCGTGCTCTCGCAAATTCGGTCGGACCAACCCGGTTACGACAGCTCTTCGCGGGTCTTCACACAGGAACAGAGATGGCGGCCGAAGCAGGTTACAGGCACGTCCAGCTTCATGCCGCTCATGGCTACCTTTTCAGTTTGCTGACGGATCGGCGCCTCTATGATGGGGCAGCCGAGTGTCTCGAATTCGTCAGGTCTTGGGCGCAAACTTGCCGCGAAACCGGCCTGGAAACCTCGGTGAGAATTTCACTAAGGACTGGCGACGCCGACTTCGATCACGTCGGTGCGACGACCTATCAAGACGTGGTAAGCTCCTTGCCGGTCGACATCGTCGACGTTTCGTCGGGTTTCTACAACATAGATAAGCGACTGATTTATCCAAGCACGCGCTCGGTCTTATGCGACCGCCATCGCGAGACATTTGAGCTTGCCGCGCGCCATCCCGGGACACAATTCATCCTGTCAGGGAAGGCGTCGGGCGTAGTGGACGACCTGCCGCCGAACGTCCATCTAGGCGTTTGCCGCGACCTCATCGCCAATCCGGCGTTTCTCGACGGCCGCTCCGACGGCTGCAGGAATTCGGGAAAGTGTCATTATCACTCCCGTGGTGCACGCAGCGTGTGGTGTCCGATCTGGGGTCGGACCCCAAGGCATTCCGGGATTGCGTCGTCCTGACCGCCCACAACGCATCGACGATCGATGCATCGGTTCTGCCGTGGTCATGCGGCCGACTAGATGTCGTTGTCGGTCTTGCCCCACGGTATCCCTCCACCCCCGGGGCGAAGGCCTTGCTTCGCCAGCGCGCGTTGAGGTTGATGGGTGACCGGCCGGGACTGGCGAAATCGCGTCAGACGGCGAAAAATTGCTATTGAATGCCAATCCGAGCGAAGGCTGTTGCTCAGAAGACAAACCCTGTTACCATGGTTTCATGATATAAGGATTTCCGATGAAACCGCAGGGCCAGTCGAATGAAGAGAACCTTCAGATCACCGTCCCGGCGGCGACCAAAAGAAGTCTGAGGCTCAAGGCCGCGGAAAGCGGCGAAACGATGCGGGTCATCGTCCTGAAAGCGCTTGCTGACGCGGGCATTCACGTCCCAAGCAAGGAGTTGCTGGACCGAAGGAAGAGTAAGTAATGGGGCGTAAGGGGGGCAAGACGAGGGGAACCGGGCGTGCTAATCCCAAGCGAAGCCGTTCCACCGCACCGGTCGTTTCCTGCGATCTTTTCGCAGGTGCCGGCGGATTCTCGCTGGGCGCGCACATGGCTGACATAGAAGTCGCCGCTGCCGTTGAGATGAACGAGCATGCCTGCAAAACGTACCGCAGGAATCTGATCGACACGGGTTTGACGTCGACGCACTTATTCGATCGCGACATCACCGAATTAAGCCCGTCCGAGCTGATGAAGAAGAGCGGTCTCGACGCCAAGAAGTGCGACATACTTCTGGGCGGGCCCCCTTGCCAAGGCTTCTCGGCACATCGCCTTAGCGATGCAGGCGTGAACGATCCGCGCAACGCGTTGCTGCTGCGTTATTTCGAATACGTCCGAATCCTTCGACCTGCGTTCTTTTTGGTCGAAAACGTGCCTGGCATGCTTTGGCCGAAGCACAAGTCCTTCGTGGACGCGTTCTACAGCTTGGCGAAATCCGCGCGTTACGGTGTGCTCGATCCGGTCGTGATCAATGCCCGAGACTACGGCGTGCCTCAAAACCGCCGCCGCGTCTTCATCCTGGGCTACGATCGTAGGCGGATCAAGGAAGCGCCCGCGTGGCCCCCGAAGCCGACTCATGCCGATCCCGGCGCCGAAAGTGCTCTTCCACATTGGCGCCCCGCATCGCTTGTGTTCGATCGGCCTGCGTTGCGGAGCGATCCCAACGACATTCACATGATGCACGGCAAGGAATTGGTTGCCACGTTCGCTCGGACACCCGCGAACGGGGGATCGAGGAAGGACTCGGGGCGCGTTTTGCCGTGCCACGAGGACCACGATGGCCATCGCGACGTTTATGGCCGCATCGATCCGAAGGCGCCCGCGCCGACGATGACGACGGCGTGCATCAATCCCTCGAAGGGTCGGTTCGTGCATCCTACGAAACACCACGGCATCACTCTGCGCCAAGCCGCGCGAATCCAGTCTTTTCCGGACTGGTTCATCTTCGAAGGAGGGCTTATGGCGGGCGGCGTGCAGGTCGGAAACGCGGTGCCCGTGGACTTGGCGAGGGCGCTGCTGGCGCCGCTCAGGAAAGCTGTCCTGTCGATCCGGGCAGCCGAAGAAACGGCGGCGGCCGCATGAGCCAAGGCGTCGCATTCCAGACGCGGGCGCGTACGATCGATCATCTCGGTCGCGGTCAGATAGCCGACGCGCCCACCGCCGTAAGCGAGCTTTGGAAAAACGCGTTCGATGCCTATGCCAGAAACGTCGGTCTCCACATCTTCGACGGCGACTGCAAGGTAGGTGCCATCTTCGACGATGGCGTCGGTATGAACCGCGATGACGTAATCAACCGTTGGCTGGTCATCGGAACGGAAAGCAAGATCGAAGCCTTCGATGCCGGCCCGATCGACACTCTCGGACTCCCGGTACGCGTCCGCCAAGGCGAAAAGGGAATCGGTCGACTTTCAGCGGCGTTCCTCGCGCCGGCGACCGTCCTGGTGTCGAAGCGAACTGGCTTCCCTTTCGTGGTCGTCATCGTGGATTGGCGCCTGTTCGAAAATCCTTTTCTGGCGCTGGACGACATTCAACTTCCCGTCGGCGAGTTCGAAACGCTCGATGCTGCCCTTTCGGCGTTTCCCTCGATGACGGCGACCCTGCTTGCCAATCTGGGGCGCGGCTCCGACAAGCGCGCGAAGCGCCTCGCCGAAAGCTGGAAACACTTCGCCGAGTTCGAAGCCGGAACAGTCGTGCCTTCCACGGCCTCCGTGGTGCAAGGGCTTTGGAACGGCTCAGCTCCACTCACCCGGCGACATCTCGATGAGTGGGACGTAACCCACGGCCTTGCCGACCACGGCACGGCCATGTTCATGATCGACCTGAATCACGAACTCGCCGTCTGGGCGACGCCTTCGGAAGTCGGCGACGAGGTGGAGCTCATAAAGCAGAAGCTTTATTTCACCCTGACCGCGTTCACCGACCCGTATTCGCGGAAGCGAATTGACTTCAACTATGAGGTCTACTCGCATGTCGGCGACGCCGACAAGCGCGAGATCAGCTCGACGGAAGTATTCGATATACAAGAGCTCCACGAACTGGAGCACTACATAGACGGCAGTTTCGACGACCGCGGCACGTTCACCGGTCGCATCGTCGCCTTTGGACAGGATCTCGGTGTTAAGACCATCGCTCCCGCGCGGATCCCGTCCCAACGCGGCCGAGATCGATTGGGCCCGTTCGACTTTGTCATCGGGACGTTCGAGCAGGACGAACGTCGATCCACTCACGATGCCAACCAGCATGCGTTGCTCCTGAAGCAGGCCGAAAAGTTCGCTGGCGTCGCCATGTACCGGGATCAGCTTCGGATCATGCCTTACGGAAGGCCGGATGCGGATTTCCTTGGCATGGAAGAGCGTCGCTCCAAACACGCTGGTCGCGAGTTTTGGGCGCATCGGCGCACCTTTGGGCATGTCGCCTTCTCGCGGCAGGATAATCCCTATCTGAGAGACAAGGCCGGGCGCGAAGGCCTGGTCGACAATCGCGCCTTCAGAGAGATGAGGCTTCTCATCGAACAGCTACTGAGGGACACGGCCAGAAGATACTTCGGTACCGACGCGCCTCTCCGCGAAGAGCTGATGCCCGGGATCATGGAGCGCAAGGCGCTTCAGAAGGAGGCGGCTGACAAGGCCCGCGCACGGCGCCGCAAAGGGATGCGTCAATTCCTAAAGGAGCAGGCGGAGCCGCTCGACGAGGCGCTGCAACGCGCCGATAGTCTTCTTGCCTTGGCTAAGGATACGCTTGCATCCAAGGACCGCGTTCAGGCCGTAGTTCTGGCGGCGCGCACCCAGGAGATGCGCGTCATGAGTGAAACTCTCCGGCCGCCGACGCCACCATCGCGGATGGGCGACCTCGAAGAGGAGTGGCGCGCCTATCGAGACGGATACCAGTCGTTTCTGGACAGACTTCAGGAACTGACCAAGCTAAGCGCGCAGGTCGACGCCACGGTACAGGCGGAAGATCCCAAAACGCTTCTCCGGAAGCGTTTCGATGAGCAGAAAAAGCAGCTCGCGACCCAGCTCGAAGGCTTCACGAGACTCATCGACGAGGGCCTCTCCAAGCTGAGGGCGGATTGGCAGGAGAAACGATCGGCGGATGAGGACGAGCTGGAGAAACGCGTCGGCCACGTGCTTGAAGCGAAAGCCACCGCCGCAAACCTCATCGGGTTCCTGAATCTGATAGACGCGAATCGAGCGGAGCTCTCCGACGCCTTCTCCGCGAAGTATCTCGCTTTCCTGAACAGTATCACTCAGCTGATCGAGGGCATCGACCTCGAAGGTGCATACGCGGCGACCGAAGACGACCGGGCAGAACTCGAAGCCAGGCTGCAGGACATCCAGGCCGTAGCGCAGGTTGGCATCACCGTCGAAATCATTGGCCACGAATTCGAGACATTGGAAGCGGAAGTCCGTCGCAACCTGTCGAAGTTGCCGGAACAGGTGCGAGGAACGGCCGCGTTCAAGAAAGCTCTCCATGCACACCAGGCTCTGGCGGATCGCCTGCGGTTCCTGTCTCCGCTCAAGATCGCCGGCTACCGATCCCGCGAGACCATCACGGGGGAGCAGATCGCGGATTATATTTCGGACTTCTTCTCCGGCATATTCCGAGCCCAGCGAATCGAGTTTACGGCGACCAAAGCCTTCCGCGAGACGGCGATCACCGACATTCCTTCGCGCATCTTTCCGGTATTCGTGAACCTTGTGAACAATGCGGTCTATTGGGCCTCCCAATCCGAAGAGCGGCGCATCGTGATCGACTTCAAGGACAACAAGACGATCGTGGCGGATACGGGCCCGGGCGTGGACCCGGAGGACGTCTCGCGCCTATTCACCATCTTTTTCTCGCGCCGCCGTATGGGTCGGGGGGTCGGTCTCTATCTCAGTCGAGTAAACCTCGCCGTCGCGGGTCACAAGATCCGGTACGCGGGCGAGGGCGATCCGAGGGTGTTGCCGGGAGCCAACTTCATCATCGAGTTCAAGGGGGTCCGGAGTTGATAGACCCTCAATACTCCGATGCGGTGAAGAGCTCCTTCATCAAAAAGCCGCTCAGAACGGTGTTGATGATCGACGACGCGTTTCCGACTTATTCCGATCTCTGCAGCGGAACGGCGACGCACGATCAGAAGGACCGTGCGGCCGCTCTCTACGGTGGCTTCCGCGCTCTGGACATGCTCTGCGACATCGAGAACACGATCGAGGAAGTCGACGCCGATCATCTCCGCAAGAGCGACCTGATAGTCCTGGACTATCACCTGACCGTTAATTCGAACGATAACACCAAAGCGATCCAACTGCTGCGCCAGCTTGCCACCTCGCATCACTTCAATACAATCGTGGTCTACACGGCGGCACCGGATCAGGACGCGGTGTGGCTGGACGTCATCGCCTCGCTTTCCGGCGGGTGGTCGAAGATCACCGCCAGTCTCGACGGCGAGCCCAAGCAGCACTGGGAGCAGCTCAAGGAAGCTGGAATGCTTCCTTCTCCCACGAAAGAGGCCGTCATGCAGTTCGCCCGAGGGGGCGTCCTGGGAGCGATCGAAAAGCCCACGCTCAAGATCGCGATCGACGAACTAACCGGTCTAGGTGTTCCGGCCAACCATTGCAGCAAGATCGTCGAATATCTGGTGGCCAAGGAACTCGCGGACAGGGCCGGCGAGTATGCGGCCGAGCCGAGCGGACACGCCGTCGGCAACTTCGCCAACGGCAAGCGCTGGATCCAGGTTGGAAACGCGTTCGTCGTCATCATGCAGAAGACGGACGGCACGGAAGCCGTCTCGGAGACCGCAGCCATCATGGCGGCGCTGAACGAGGCGTTGCTGGATTGGCGACCCAACGTGGTCCAGGTGCTCATATCCGAAATCCAAAACGCGCTCGAACTGGAAGGCTTCGCCGGCAGTGACACCGTGCTGCGGAAGCCCGACATGCAGGCCGCGCTCACCTATAATCTGCTGCGGGAACTCGGGCCAGTCGATCTGTCGAAAACCGTAGATGCCCGCGTGCCCGTGATGAGCCTCGTGGACAAGGTCGTCGACAGCGTGAGGAGACGGCTATCGACCCACGAGGATCTTCTTGCCCAGGTCGAACGGACCCTGATCGGAGATCTGAAGTCGTCGGGATGGACGCTCGACAAATGGCCAAAGGAGACAAAGCTCGTCAGTGCGGCGACGGAACTGGCGCGTACGGAGGGAGCCAAGAACGCGACGATCATGTTTCGGCTCAATCATTTCCTCAGCACGGAAAAGTTTCGGCGCGCTCATCTGACCACCGGCACGGTGTTTCATCACCGCGCCAAGGACGAGTACTTCGCCGTCGCGTCGCCGGCTTGCGATCTCGTTGCCGGCCAAGGAAAGCCGATGCAGCTCTGGGCGTCGGCGATCAGCCCGATGCTGCCCATCGTCGTGATACGCCTCCATCCCGCTTCGAGCATGGACAAGGCGCTCAGCGCGGCCTCGCAGGCCGAGCATCTGTTTCTGGAGATCGGAGACGAACCAAGGGCGTTCAAGGTGGATAGCGGCGTCGGGCATCAGCCGTCCTACGAAGTGATCTTCGCCCGCGACGAGGGACGGGTCCGCACCCAGGCCGGAAAGATCGTGTTCGATGGAGCCCGCCTGCTTCTTCGGGAATCGCCGCAGAACGGAGACGGCCCGCCGGACAAGCCTTCGGAGGACGGGGGCGCCGCATTGAGCAGCGCGGCGGAAGCGCTGGCCGCTACGGTGGCCGACCCGGCGACTTCGGCGGGATCCGCCGCAGGCGCGGTCTTCGAATATGATACCTTCGAAATCGTGGAACAACTGCGCGGCGTTAATGCGATCCATCTTCTGCAGTTGGTAGGACAGCATCTCTCGCGCGTCGGCCTCGATTTCGTCAGCACGCCGGGAAGCTGATGGATCGAATGACGACCGAACAGCGGAGCAGAGTCATGTCGCGGGTCCGCGGCAGGGACACTGCACCCGAAATGACGGTCAGGCGGATCGCCCACGCGCTCGGGCTGAGGTTCCGGCTTCACCGTCGGGATTTGCCGGGCACGCCGGACCTGGTCTTTCCCAAATCGCGCACCGCGGTCTTCGTGCACGGCTGCTTCTGGCACCGGCATCCCGGATGCAGCAGAGCGTCAATGCCTCAAACGAGGATCGAGTTTTGGCGTTCGAAGCTCGCCGGGAATGTGGTGCGAGACCGCGCGGCATCGGCGGCTCTGAAAAAGGCGGGATGGAAGGTCGCCGTCGTATGGGAGTGCGAAGTCAAGAATCCTGATAAGGTCGGAAAGCGTCTCCTCGATGCGATCAAGCGCGCTCGTCCGCGCGCGCCGCGAGAGGGACGTCGCGAAGGCGGATGTTGACGCGCTTTCCGCACTTCGATCTCGTCCGTCGACGCCTCGCACAATGCGGGACCGGCGCCCCGCGTTCGATCGTCCTGATGCCGGAGCCGCTGCATGTCAGAACTTGGTAAATTCTGCTGTTTCGTCTGCCCGGCTCCGGATCAGACCGTCCGGCGCCTCGACGACCATTGCCCTACCTGCGGTCGCCAATACGGCTTTCCGCTAAGAGACGTCCCCGCATCCATCGGCGAGTTCGAGGTGGTGCGATCGCTCAGCCGCGGCTTTTACGGAGCGACCTTCGTTGCGCGTCGCCGCTCGGGTCTGAGTCGCACTCCCAAGGTGCTCAAGGTCAGCCCGGCAGACATGTACAGTTTCTTCAAGAAGGATTTCGGTGCCGAGATGCGTCGGCATGCCGAGGCGGCCGAAGGCGCGGCTCACATCGTCGGCGTCGACGACATGTTCGACGCCGACGTCGCTTTCGGCGACGTGACTCTGCGTTGCCACGTGGGTGTGTTGGATTTCGTGGACGGGGATCCGCTTGCCCGCTATCTCTCGGGAGCCGTTCCTCTCTCCGCGGCCGAGGCCGCTCAGATTTCATCGGATCTTTTCCGCATGAAAGAGGAGTTCGAGCGGCGCCTGGTCAACCACAACGATCTGCATGCATCGAACATCATCGTCGAGCGCCTCCCGCCAAGTCACCGCCGCGCCGATGCGATCGAGCCGAGCATTCGCGCGATGGCAATCGACCTTGGTTCGATCGCACCGGATCGAAGATCCGGCAGCGGATACCTAGGAGATCTTCACTGGATCGGAAGACACATCCATGCGATGGCAAGCCGTCTTCTCGTCCCGATCGACTCCGCCGGAGATCTGGAGAATCGGATCGGACTGAAATTGCACGGTATCGCCCAAGGTCTGGCGAGCATCACCGAGAACCAGCGGACACCGTCCGCGGACGATATGATCAGAGGCATTCAGGAGGAATATCATCGAACGGCGGAGCCGTGGAGGCCGTGGCGAAACCAGAGAGTCCTGAAGACGTTCGCTGAATCGTACAACGCGCAAACTCTGGACGCATGGTACGTCCCGCAGCTCCTCGTCGATCCAGAAGGCGCATGGCTCGCCCGCGTCAGCGCCCCGGGTCCGCTCGTTATGACGGGAATGCGCGGGTGCGGCAAGACGATGCTTCTGCACTCTCTGCAGTTCCACGCCCGGGCAGCGGTTCAGCCCCACGAAAGTGACGTGGACGCGCTGCGCCGGATTAGAGAGGACGGTTACGTCGGTCTCTTCGTTTCGGCGCAGCGGTTGATTCCGGTCGACCCTACTGCCGAGCGCCCCTCGACCGATCAACTCTTCGCCCGTCTCCTCGTCGCCTACGCAGTCGCCGCGTCGCGTGCGATGGCCCATCTCGCTGATCTCGACGGCAAAGCATTGGCTTTCGACGCTTGCGCGGGCATGGTGCAGGCCGTAGCTAATTCGCTGAAGCCGATTCCCGAAATCGGTGATCCAGCAAACACAGAGCAATTGGAGCGATTTCTCGGCAACCTTTTGGCGCGCGTGAGTCGCAGCGACAGCGAATATCGACTTGCCACGAACGCAAACGCAGCGTTTCCTCTCGTGGCGGACGCGATCCGACGGGCATCGCCCATCTGGGCCGACTCCCAAGTCCTATTTTTGCTCGACGATGTCTCGACGCGCTATCTTGACGCGCAGCGCATCGAGGACTTGCTATCATCGCTCATTTTCCACAATCCTCATTGCGCGTTCAAGCTGACGTCGGAAGCGCAGACCATATTTCTGTCTCTAAAGTCGCCCGGAAAAGTGCACGCCGCAGCGGCAGGCCGAGACTTCGAGACCTTCGACCTCGGTGCCCAGGTCCAAGCCAGGCTGAAGGATCGAAGCGGAAGAGCCTTCGTATTGGACGTTCTGAAGGCGCGGGCCAGACTATATGCAGGACATCGCAGCTCCACGCCGGACCAGGTGCTTGGCGACATTGATCTGGAATCGATCGCCCGCAGCATCGCGGAAACGCAGACTCGTTCGAGAGAACGCAAGCGGCTTTATCACGGTCTAAGAGCGCTTGCCGGAGTCTGCGTAGGAAATATCGGCACTGTGATCCAGATCTATCAGGAGATACTTGCTAATCACCCAAAACTGTTGCCGGTATCTCCGGAGCGGCAGAACGAGGTGTTCCAGGAGTTTTGTGCGCGTCATCTCTACAGTCTTGATCGGCGAGGAAGTGATCTCAAAGCGGTGGCCACTCAATTCGCAGAGGCTTCGCATCAGCTGCTCATGGAGTCGGGTAAAGAAAGACCGACCGGGAGAATCCGTCAGTACACCTCGATCTATGTCCGAGTGACGTCGGGCGACGTCCGTGCACAAATGAACCGGCTCCGCGAACTTGTCGACGCCGGTGTTTTCGTCTTCACGGGGGGGACGGCCAGGACGAAAACCCACGACTCCGATCCGATCCAACAGTTCAAACTAACGTTCATGAAAATCTTCGGCTTAGCCAATTTCATCGGTCTGGCGGACCGGGATCGATTCGAGCTGTCTGGCGCCGACCTCGAAAAATGGTTGGATGAACCAGAACTCGGCCGAGAATTGCTGCTGAGGAATCTGTCGAAAGCCGTTCCGCTCGTAGATGGCGAAGCCGGGTCGGACGAGGAAGCGGACGAAGATCCGTCCGATCGAATGTTGGAGGCCAAGCCCTACGCAGCCGCGCGGCAGATGGACTGGCTCGACGGGTTGGGCGCCGGCAAGCAGGAGTCCGAAAGCCCGGCGTTGACCATGTCCATGCCGCCCCTTCCATCCGTGACTGAACAGAAGGCGAGGGATCTCGGCGAAGAGCAGGTTGACACCCTAGTCGTGGGGCTGGGATTTGAGGAAAGGACGCCGGCATCGCTTAACCGCCTGTTGAAACATTTGAAGCCCAAACGGGTTTTGGCCGTGAGGTATGAAAATATCGGCCGCTCCGACGCCATGCGAGCCCTCGTTGCCAAGACGGGTCTGCGCGTCGATGAGGTGGACTATGCCGCCGTCGCGTCCGGGGATGCCCCCGAACTCGGCGGGCGCGCGATGATCGACGTAACCGGCCTAGCCAAATCCGCGTTGTTCGGCTTCGTCCGGTCTGGACTGTCAGCGTGCGAAAGCATCCTGATCGCTTACACGGCCGCCAAGCAGTACTATCCTCTGGAAACCGAGTTGCGCTCGGTCCTGGACGCGTACAGGTCCGACGATCCTCACTCTTTGCTGACCGCCTTGCGAGGAATCCTGACGGGCGAAGTTGGGCCTTATAGATCGATCCCTCTCCTAACGGCCGAATCGGATCAGACTCGTCTGCGCGCGTTGTCCGCATTCGCCTCGTCGAAGCACGAGCGACTGCTGCATTTGGTGGGCGAGCGAGAGTACGACATCATCGAAGTGCTTACCGACAGCGCCAGGACGTCGCGGGCCAATGTTGGCAGGATCGCAGCTCGAGTAGCAATGGAAGACATTCCCAACGGCCAGCCGACACCGGTCGATGCCGCCGATCTGTCGGCACTGGTGCAAGCCCTCGGTCGTCGCCACCAGGATTGGTACGTTCGCGGGGGGCTGAATTTCGAAATCGGCCTCACAGGCAACAAGATGCAGGCCACGGCGGCAGCCGTGATCAGCGCCGCCTTACCGGTCAATCAAGTTTGGTACGTAAGGCCCGCGATTTTCGACGAGACGCGCTTCACCCACGGCGTCGGTCGATCCCGCTTTTTCCGAGTAGATCTGCACTAGATTCTTATCATCTACTGACGCGCCGCATGGCTATCGTATGTTGCGGGTCCGGCATGTGAATCGACCCCGCATCCTGCGTTGGCGGGGCTAGGCTCTGCCTAGTCATCGTCGGTCACGTTGCCTGCCCGGCCTGGTCTTCCTTGACGCCGCGGGCCACGATCCGGAGGCTCCCGTCCGGAAGCGGCCGCTGTAGCTTCAGGACCTCGTCCGGAGGAGCCGTCATCCAGGTCTCGACTTCTTCCGGCGTTGTCAGGATCACGGGCATTGCCTTGGGGTGGACGGCGCCGACCTCGGCATTCGGCTCTGTCGTGAGGAACGCATAAAGGTCGTTGGTCGTCTCGCCTTCCTTGACCTTCCGAACAGACGTCCAGTTGGTCCAGATGCCGGCGAAGCAGGCGAGGGGGCGGGTCTCGTCGAGCGCGAACCAGATATCGCCACCCTCGGCCTTGTTAAACTCGCTGAATGAATTGAACGGCACCACACAGCGATTTTCGGTTCCCAGCCATCGCGTCCAGTGCTTGCTCTTTACATTGCGGATGTTGGTCGTCCCGCCGTCCGGCTCCATTCTGAGCAATTCCTTGAAATCCACTGCCTTGCCCTTGGCCTGCAGCTTCTCGGCTCGCTTCTTCGTGGCGTCCATCAGCGCCTTTGACGACGACGGCATTCCCCATCGCGCCGTAGCGAGTTCGCGGCCCTCGACCCCGTTGCGCACGATCGGTGCCTTGTAATCGGGAAACACGCCGGGCATCGGCGCTAGATTACCTACATATCGGTTCACGACGCGGAACAACGCGCTGATCGCGGCTTGGTTTGTCGTGATCGAATAGAGATTGCACATCGGTCAGAATTCGGTTCGAGGGTGGCGCGGCTGCCACGTCAACTGTAGCAGAGTCGCGGATGGACGCCGGCCCGCCTTGGCGCATTTGCGGCAGCGCAGCCGGCTGGCGAGATCGTGCACGAAGGTCGTCGGCGGGTGCTTCATCGCCGCGAGGTCCACGTCGCTCGGCGTCTTGCAGCGCGCGCACCTGATCTCCAGCCAGGGGAAGCCTCCGTTCACGGCTTGGTCGATGGTCGGCGACGGATCGATTGGCTCGCCATCACTCCACATCCGCTCGTTCCAGCTTTCGCAAAGCAGCCTGTCGGCTTGCTGGATCATCGCCTCGCCTTTGGCCCGCATCTCCGCCGATTGGGTAGCCAGAATGTTAGCCATCGCACGTGCCTTGCCGAGCTCTTTTGCCAGAGCCTTGCGATCGCCGCCCGACAGGGGCGTAGGGTGATACTTCGGGGCCATCCGGACATCCAGGCGCAGAGAGATCGGATCGGCAAATCCAGAGCGACTACGGCCTCTCGAACGCTGGCCAGCACCCATCTTCTTCATGCCTGCCGCTGCGCTGCTGGCAGGTGTTGTCGAGCAGCCGCTGCGCCACGTCCTTCCAGAGCGCGTTGGCGCCATACAACCGGACAGCATCGGCGGTCTGGATTTCCAAGGTCCGCTCGCAGCGGCGGCAGGAGACGCGGAGCACGTGGCGCTGAATCTCGGAAAGGCGTCGCTGCCGCATTTGGGCCCCGGTCGTGCCGGCGCGAGGATCTTCGAGGACGGAGTCCCAGTATCCGGCCGGAAGCTGTGCATCTGGAGCCGCAGTGGAAGCGCTCGGCCTACGGGCGGCTTCAGCGGCCAGCTTTTCCATCTGCTTCGGGGTCGGCATACGCCAGCTCGCGGGTCGGTCGGTCATGCCTGAATTAGAACATAACAAGAACAAATGTCGAGTCCGACCAGGGCAGCTGTTGAGAAAAATCCTCCTATGGGACGGGTCGCGATGTCGGAACCAAGCCGGTTGGTTCGTCTTGAATCCGGCATCAGTAATGGAGTTCCCCGCGATGGCCCCCCGCGCCAACTGGAAAGGCTTCCTGCGTCTTTCCCTCGTCACCTGTCCGGTCGCGCTCTATCCTGCCACGTCGGACTCCGAAAAAGTCTCCTTCAACCAGTTGAACCGAAAGACCGGCCATCGGATCAAGTACGCCAAGGTCGACGCCGACACCGGCGAGGAGGTCGACAACGAGGACATCGTCAAGGGCTACAAGGTCGACACCGACACCTTCATCGAGGTGACCAAGGAGGAACTCGAGAACGTCGCGCTGGAATCGACGCGAACCATCGAGATCGACGAGTTCGTCGACCGGAGCGAGATCGATCCGCGATATCTCATTCGCCCCTACTACCTGCGTCCCGACGGTAAAGTCGGGCACGATGCCTTCGCCGTGATTCGGGAAACCATCCGCGAGATGAACAAGGTGGCAATCGGCCGTGTGGTGCTGACCAATCGCGAGCACATCATCGCGCTCGAGCCTCTCGATAAGGGCCTGATGGGCACGCTACTGCGCTACCCCTACGAAGTCCGTTCCGCGGACGAGTATTTCGACGACATTCAGGATGTCAAAGTTACCAAGGACATGCTTGATCTCGCCAAGCACATCGTCAATCAGAAGGCGGGCCACTTCGAGCCGGACAAGTTCGAAGACCAGTACGAAACCGCCCTCATCGATCTCATCAATCAGAAGCGCGCCGGCAAGCCCATCACCGCGAAAGCGCGTCCTCGAGGTGAGAACGTCGTGGACCTGATGGACGCGTTGCGCAAGAGCATCGGACGAGAGGCGACGGCCCCGACTGAGGCGCCGAAGAAGCCGGCCAAGAAGCCGCGCAAGGCGGCCGCTGCGCAGAAGGAAATGCTGATGCCGATCACCGGCAAAAAAGCGGCGAAGGAGGGCGCGGCGAAAAAGCCGGCCGCAAAGCCGCAGCGAAAGTCGGCCTAGCCCATCGTGAAACATCCGGTGACGCCGGGCGGCCGCTATTTGTGGTGCGGACCGCCCGTGCTCTGCGCTCGCTTCGAAGAACCCCAGCTCGTGAGGTAGACTGAACGCCGGAGCAAATGGTCGCGTCGATAGGCGGGAAGCGTGTGGTGGCGAGAAAACTCCAGACCTACCAGACTTCGCTGGGCTTCTTCGATCTGGCGATCGCCGCTCCCTCCATGAAAGCGGCCCTCGAAGCCTGGGGCGCCCACAGCAATCTCTTCCACCAGGGCGTGGCGAAGGAAAGCGACGATCCGGACGTCATCGCCGCAGCCATGAAGAAGCCTGGCGTTGTTCTCAGACGCCCGGTTGGACCCGACGGATCTTTCAGCGAGCATGCCGAACTGCCCACCGATCTTGGTGGCGGCGGAAGACGGACGAAAGTCGAGCGCAAGTCGAAGGGCCCAATGGCGAAAAGGCCTTCCTTGCGTCCCATCGGCAAGGCGGCGGAGCGGAAGGCTGCGCTCGCCTTCGAAACGGAGCAGAAGCGGCGCCAGCTTGAACAGGCGAAGGAAGAGACTGCCAGGCAGAAGGACCGGGAACGGCGTCAGCAGGCGATCGACAAGGCGCAGGCTGCGCTGGACAAGGCTGAGCAAGAGCACGCGAAACGGGTAGCCGCCGTCCAGGCCGAGGTCGAGGCTCTCGAGAAGAGATCGCAAGCCGAAAAAGCCCGCTGGGACAAGGAGAAGGAGCGATTGGAAGTTACGCTGCGGCGCGCGCGGAGTTAGCTTCCGTCACGCTGGGCGCCGGTCCTTCTAATCAGGAGGGCATTCTGGGCAGGTATCGCCGATCGAGTTCAGCACGTCACGAACCTCGGCCGCCGCTGCATCAGGGGAGACGCCTGGGGGCGGGTCTACGCGGGCGATATCGAAGGCCCGCTCCCTTGCATGCGGATCGGCGCGGTCCTGCATCCAAACGTGCTCCTCGCACTCGCGGATGGCGCTGGCTTCCTGGAGGACATGGATCGCCCATCCGCGCAGCGTCCGTATCGGCGGCCTTCGTTCACGCGTCATCAGCATCGAAATGGCTCCCGATAGGACGAATCGTTGTGTCCGCCATTCGTTCCCCTCCTATCACCAGGGCGGGCTTTGCCGAGAAACACTAGAGAAAGGCAGCGGGTGGGCGTGTCCGATGACGCCACTCCCGGCTGTCGTTTCTGACCGATTGGATGTGCAGGCTCAGAAAGGGGGTGGCGATTTGATAGTTGCGTGTTCCGCCACTGCCATGTTGACGGGCGGCGGCGCATGTTTCCGGCCATGACGCAGCCATGGGAATCGGGAGAGGACTACGCGTGTCCGCACTGCGGTGCGACATACGCGGTGACGCTCACCCAATCACTTTCAATCGACGATGACGGAAAGCCTTGCATGGAATGTGGGGACGCATTGGCATGGTGGCGCAGCACGACGGTGCCGCACTTCAAGCTAAAGGTGCGAATGAATGGGGATCCGGCATGATCCCGAAGCACCATCGCAACAAGCAAAATGCTGAACTGTGGTCCTCAGCTCGAGCAGAAACGCAAGGACTGGCTGGGCGCGTGCGGCAATGGCCGCACCGGGCTCTTGTGAACCGAGCCGCGCTGCGTCTCGGCCGTGCGGCTTCGATCCCTCGCGCTAGAGCTTTGGTGCTCCTCGCCGGGGGCACTCAGGAAAGGGGCCCGCCGTCATGAAGTATGCCGGCGTCGCTATCACTGCCCCGTTCCCGGGTGCCGCTATTGAACCGGTCTCGTCGCTGCACTCGGACCCGCGTGTCCCTTCGGGTCGCTATGCTCACGCTCTCCGGGTGCCATTTTCCGTTGAGGCGATGCGCCCCTGGCGCACGCCTGATCGGGCCTGCGGTCCCAGGTAGATGGCGCTGAGAGCCGAGAGTGAGAGTGCGGGCTGGGTTTTCCGTGACGGGTTACAAGCTGCGAGAGAGGCTCGCGGCGCCCGTCGCGGAGACCCGCGATGTCAAACCGTACTGCTTGCGCGCGCGCCGGCCAGGACCGGGCGAACCTCTATAATGAAATCTCCGACAAGATCATTGCCGAGCTTGAGGCCGGACGCGTCCCCTGGGTTCAGCCCTGGGGTACGGCCGCGGCGAAAGCGCCGCTGGCGATGCCGAACAATGCGTCGACGAACAGGCAATACAGCGGCGTCAACATCCTCATCCTCTGGGGAGCCGTTATCGAACGTGGATTCACCGGGCAAAGTTGGCTCACCTTCCGTCAGGCGCTCTCGCTTGGCGGCCACGTTCGCAAGGGAGAGCGCGGCACCACTGTGGTCTATGCGGATCGTTTCGTGCCGAATGACGCAAAGCGACGCGCCGCCGAGACCGGCGAAGACGCGCAGGCGATTCCATTCCTCAAACGATTTACCGTTTTCAACACCGATCAGTGCGATGAACTGCCCGACAATATTGCCGCCGTTGCGCCGCCACCGCCGGCTGGCCTCATCGAACCCACGGTCGACGCCCTGATCAAGGCCAGCGGAATTCCATTTCGGATCGGCGGGGATCGCGCATTCTATGCCACAGCCGAAGACTATGTTCAGGTCCCACCGCCCCAGGCCTATTTCGAACCCATCAACTGGCACCGCACCGCGTTGCATGAACTCGGTCATGCGACCGGGCACTCCTCGCGTCTCAACCGCGACCAGAGCGGATCCTACGGTACGAAGAAATATGCCTTCGAGGAGTTGGTTGCCGAATTAAGTTCCGCGTTCGGCTGTGCGTCGCTCGGGATCGCGCCGACCGTGCGCCATGCCGACTATATCGGCTCCTGGCTCGAAGTCCTGCGCGAAGACAATCGCGCCATCGTGCGGGCCGCCTCGCAGGCGAGCAAGGCCGCGGACTATTTGCTCGGCTTCGTTCCCGGGTCCATTGAGTCCGCGTCGCTGGATTCGGCTGTCGCCGATCACGAGGCGGCGTGATGCTTGGCCTCGCGCGAGAGTGAGAGGAGGGGAGGCTGTTCGCGACGGGTTGGAAGCCGAGAGAGAGTCTCACGGCCGCCCGTCGTGGAGAGCCAAAATGACGAAAGCCGTACAAAAGATCACGCTGTCGCCTTCCCGGGATATTCCGTTCAACAAGCTCGTGCTCAGCCAGTCGAACGTTCGCCGCGTCAAGGCCGGTGTCTCGATCGAACAGCTAGCCGAGAGCATCGCGCAGCGTACGCTTCTGCAAAGTCTAAGTGTCCGGGCCGTCGTTGATGCAGATGACAACGAGACCGGCATGTTCGAGGTGCCGGCGGGCGGCAGGCGCTATCGTGCCCTCGAGCTTCTGGTGAAACAGAAACGCATGTCAAAGACGCAGGCGGTGCCGTGCGTTGTGCGTGAAGGGGGCATTGCCGCGGACGATTCGGTGGCGGAGAACGATGAGCGGGTCGGTCTGCACCCGCTCGATCAGTTTCGGGCCTTCCAGACTCTCCGCGATCTCGGCATGACCGAGGAAGACATCGCCGCCCGGCACTTCGTGAACCCTGCGATCGTGAAGCAGCGGCTGCGGCTGGCGTCGGTGTCGCCGAAACTGCATGAGGTCTACGCCGAAGACGGCATGACGCTCGAGCAGCTCATGGCGTTCTCGGTCACAGCCGATCACGCCCGCCAGGAGCAAGTCTGGGAGAACGTCAGCCGTTCCGGTTATGACGAGCCTTACCAGATCCGCCGGCTGCTCACTGAGAACACCGTGCGCGGGTCCGATCGCCGGGCGCAGTTTGTGGGCCTCGATAAATATCAGCACGCGGGTGGCGGCGTTCTGCGGGATTTGTTCGAGCACGACGACGGCGGCTGGCTTCAGGACGTCGTGTTGCTCGACCGCCTCGTAACCGAAAAGCTCAAAGCCGAAGCTGAGACGATTGCTGCCGAAGGCTGGAAGTGGATCTCAGTCGCCGTAGACTTCTCCTACGGTCACACACAAGGCCTACGAGAAATCGAAGGCAGACCTGTCGATCTCTCGCCTGAGGAGCAGGCCACCATCGATGCGCTGAACGCCGAGCAGGCCAAGCTGGAAACCGACTACCAGGATGCCGACGAATTGCCCGAAGAGGTCGATCAGCGTCTCGGCGAAATCGAGTCGGCACTGGCGGCATTTGAAGACCGGCCGATGCTTTACGAACCGACCGAGATCGCCCGAGCTGGTGTCTTCATCAGCATCGATTCCGAAGGACGCCTCTCCGTGGACCGGGGTTACGTCCGGCCGGAGGACGATGTGCTGGAAACTGATCCTGATGTCGGGCAGAACGCCGACGTGTCGTCGACTGAAGGGCAGGAGCCTGGCACTTCAGTTCAGCGCACGATCATCGCAGTCGCAGGTGGCACTCTTGATGCCGAAGAGGATGATGAGGACACGGCCAAACCTCTGCCGGATCGGCTGATCACCGAGCTGACGGCGCATCGTACGCTGGCATTGCGAGATGCGCTGGCAGAAAATCCTGCGATCGCGTTTCAGGCGGTGTTGCATAACTTCGTGCTGACGGCCTTTTATCGGTTCGCATCGTCCGGGAACTGTCTGGAGATCGGCCTTCGTACACCGACCTTTCCTGCCCAAGCTCCCGGGCTGAGGGAAAGCGCGTCTGCGAAGGCTGTCGAGGCGCGGCATGAGTCCTGGAAGGCACGGTTGCCGAGGAGCGAAAACGATCTCTGGGATGCGCTCACGGCTCTTGACGGTGGTGCACAGGCATCATTGTTCTCCCACTGTGCATCATTTGCGGTCAACGCCGTCTACGAGCCGGCCAACCGCTACAATCAGAGCCGTGTCTCCGCTCACGGTGTCCGCACGCGTCTCGACCAAGCTGATGTGCTTGCGCGCGCGGTCGGACTCGACATGGTGCAGGTCGGCTGGCGACCGACCGTCGACAACTATCTCGGCCGGGTCACCAAGCCGCGAATTCTGGAGGCGGTGCGGGAAGCCAAGGGCGAGTCGTCGGCACAACTGATCGACCATCTGAAGAAGGCTGAGATGGCAAAGGAGGCCGAGCGTCTACTCGATGGCTCGGGCTGGCTGCCGGAGCCGCTGCGCCTCGTCGATCCCGATGCGGCGCCAGTGGCGCAGGAGGGCGGAGCGGGCCCGCTGCCCGAATTCCTCGCCGACGAGGAGGATTCGGAAAACGTCAGCGATGATGATCCGCGACAACTCGATGCGGCTGAGTGACATCATGTGGCGGGACGGCTGAGGCTGTCCTGCAGTTGCTTGGGGACCGGTGAGTAGCGCCGGTCCCCATTTTTATTGAGTGAGCGCTGAGAGGGAGAGCCGGGCCGGGAAGGGTTTGAGCCGTTGGGTCAAAGGAGAGCGCCTGATGGTTCGACCCGTTCCCGCTCTCCCGAGAAATCTTGCCATGACCGAATCTCTCGCCGGCGGCGCTGCCGCCGCGCCGCTCTCGATGCGTGCCGCTGCCACTCTCACCTCTGCCGTCCTCAAGGCCGCCCGACAGATCTTGACGGATCTCGAACGCGGACGTCGCATCGATGCCGCCGTCCTGTGTGGCGCCATGGAGGCTGCATTCGGTGCCTCGGACGCAACCGGAGCCTGGAATTGGAAGACCGCCTATGACGTTTGCGAGGCGGCAACCGTTCTCTTCCTGCGCAAGTTCGGTCCGGCCATGCGCGCCAAGGCTGGCTCGACGGCTGCCATGCTGCCAATGCTCGCGAGAACCGCGAGCTGTCTGCCGACCCATACACGGCGTTCCGAGGACAGTCAGGCGCTTCAGCAATTCTCGACGCCGATCCCGCTTGGGCTGGCCGCATGCGCCGCGGCCGGCATTACGCCTGCCGACCGCGTTCTGGAGCCATCCGCGGGGACCGGCTTGCTCGCCATCCTTGCCGAGCTCGCCGGCGGCTCTCTGATGTTGAACGAGTTGGCCGATAGCCGAGCGGCGTTGCTAGACCATTTGTTTGCCAACATTGAGGTTACGCGGTTCGACGGCGCGCAGATCGATGATCATCTCGACGCGAGGGTAGTGCCGAGCGTCGTTCTGATGAACCCGCCGTTCTCAGCGGTGGCGAATGTCGATCGACGGATGGCGGACGCTGCTTTTCGGCACATCGCTTCGGCGCTCGCGCGTCTTTGCGACGGTGGACGCCTCGTCGCCATCGCTGGCGCGGGCCTTGCGCCGGATAACCCGGCGTGGACCGACTCCTTTGTTCGCCTCCAGGAGTGCGGACGGGTCGTGTTTTCTGCCGCGATCGACGGCGCCGTCTACGCCAAGCACGGCACTCAGACGGACACGCGGCTGCTTGTGATCGACAAGCTGCCTGCTGCCGATCCGAAGGCTTTTCCTGCCTCGCAAGGCATGGCCGGCGATGTCGCCACCTTGCTCAATTGGGTAACCCTGCATGTGCCTCCGAGGCTGCCCCTCGCCGCGCCGGTCGTGGCCGACGTCGTCAGGCGGCGTGCAATGTCTCGATCAGCTGGCGCTTCTGCATCACGCCTGTCGTCCACTTCGGAAAGTGCAGCGTCAAATGGCGTCGAACTAACGTACGAGACGGTCGAATGGTCGCCGCCGGAAGGCGCCCGGCTAACCGACGCGCTCTATGAGGAGTACGGATTGCAGTCGATCCGCATTCCCGGATCGTGCGCGCATCCGACCAAGCTCGTGCAATCCGCGGCGATGGCGTCCGTTGCGCCGCCGAAGCCGTCTTACCGGCCGCATCTGCCTTCAGGCCTGGTGGCAGATGGAGTTCTGTCGGACGCTCAGATCGAGAGCGTCATTTATGCCGGCGAGGCGCATTCCGAATTTCTCGCTGGCTCCTGGACGGTCGATACGACGTTTGATGTTGTGGCCGCCGCGCGCGACGACGCGAAGACTGCCGTCCGCTTTCGCCGCGGCTGGTTCTTGGGCGATGGCACCGGCGCGGGCAAGGGGCGGCAGGTCGCAGGGATCCTGCTCGACAATTGGCTCAAGGGCCGCCGCCGTGCGATCTGGGTCAGCAAATCCGACAAACTGATCGAAGATGCCCAGCGCGACTGGTCCGCGCTCGGTATGGAGCGACTGCTCGTTACGCCTCTATCCCGGTTTCGCCAGGGCACCCCGATCCGGCTTTCGGAAGGTATCCTTTTTGCCACCTATGCCACGCTACGCACCGACGAGCGTGGCGAGAAGCTTTCGCGTGTCGGGCAGATCGTTGAATGGTTGGGTTCTGACTTCGACGGAGTGATCGTCTTCGACGAGAGCCACGCCATGCAGAATGCGGTCGGCGGCAAGGGCGAGCGCGGCGACCAGGCGGCCTCTCAGCAGGGGCGGGCGGGCTTGAGGCTCCAGCATGCCTTACCAAACGCTCGCGTGATTTACGTGTCGGCGACGGGCGCTACCACGGTCCACAACCTCGCTTATGCCCAGCGCCTCGGCCTTTGGGGCGGCGCCGATTTCCCATTCGCCACACGCGCCGAGTTCGTTGAGGCAATCGAGGAGGGTGGAGTTGCGGCAATGGAGGTGCTGGCGCGCGACCTCAAGGCGCTCGGTCTCTACGCTGCCCGCTCATTGTCCTATGAGGGCGTCGAGTACGAACTCGCTGAACACCAGCTTACGCCGGAACAGGTTCGCATCTACGACGCCTATGCCGACGCGTTCAGCATCATCCATAATAATCTCGACGCGGCGATGCGGGCCGCCAACATCACCGGCGAAACTGGAACGCTGAACGGGCAGGCAAAATCCGCGGCCCGATCCGCCTTCGAGAGCGCCAAACAGCGCTTCTTCGGCCATCTGCTGACCTCGATGAAGACGCCGTCGCTCATCCGATCGATCGACCGCGATCTCGACGCCGGCCATGCCGCTGTCATCCAGATTGTCTCAACGGGCGAAGCGCTGATGGAGCGCCGGCTCGCCGAGATCCCGACCGAAGATTGGGGCGACGTCCAGGTCGACATCACCCCGCGCGAGTATGTGCTCGACTATCTCGCCCATTCCTTTCCGGTCCAGCTCTACGAGCCCTTTACCGACTCGGAGGGCAACCTGTGCTCTCGGCCTGTCTATCGCGATGGCCAGCCGGTTGAGAGCCGGGAAGCCGTAACACGACGTGGCCGCCTCATCGAGAAACTCGCCTCGCTGCCTCCGGTACCCGGCGCGCTGGATCAAATAGTGCAGCGCTTCGGCACCGACATGGTCGCCGAAGTGACCGGCCGCTCGCGCCGCATCATCCGCAAGGACGACCGGTTGGTGGTCGAAAACCGCGCCGGTTCGGCCAATCTCGCTGAGACCTCGGCCTTCATGGACGACGTCAAGCGCATCCTCGTGTTCTCCGACGCGGGCGGCACGGGGAGGAGCTACCATGCCGAGTTGTCGGCGCGGAATCGCCGCTTGCGGGTTCATTACCTGCTTGAGCCCGGCTGGAAGGCCGATGCCGCGATCCAGGGGCTCGGCCGCACAAACCGGACCAATCAGGCACAGCCGCCGCTGTTTCGTCCCGTCGCGACAGACGTGAAGGCCGAAAAGCGCTTTCTCAGCACCATTGCCCGCCGGCTCGATACGTTGGGAGCCATTACGCGCGGCCAACGTCAGACCGGAGGACAGGGCCTGTTCCGGCCCGAAGACAATCTCGAAAGCCAGTACGGACGTGATGCGTTGCGTCAGCTCTACACGCTGCTCGCGCGAGGCAAGGTCGACGGCTGCTCGCTTGGGAGGTTCGAGGATGCGACCGGTCTGAAGCTCATGGATGCCAATGGGCTCAGGGATGACCTGCCGCCGATCACGACCTTTCTGAACAGGTTATTGGCGCTCACCATTGACCTACAGAATGTGCTGTTCACCGCCTTCGAGCAGCTCTTGACCGCTCGGATCGAAGGCGCGGTTGCATCCGGCACCTACGACGTGGGGTTGGAAACCCTCCGTGCCGAGAGCTTTGTCGTCACCGACCGGCGGACGATCTATGACCATCCGGGGACCGGCGCCGAGACCCGGCTGCTCACGGTCGCCCAGCGCCAGCGCAATCATCCGGTGAGTCTGGATGATGCTCTTGCTCGTCTTTCCGATCGTCAGGCCGTCCTGCTCGTCAATGAGCGCTCGGGACGAGCCGCCGTGCAGGTCCCCGCGGCGAGCGTCATGCTCGATGACGGCGAGATCGAGCGGCGCGTCCGTCTGATCCGGCCGATGGACCAGCACACGGTCCCCTTGACCACCATGGCCGAAAGTCATTGGGACGAAGCGGATCGTAAACGCTTTGCCTCGACCTGGCTGGCGGAGCTTGCCGAGGTGCCCGAGTTCACGGAAAGCACGATCCACGTTGTGGCGGGCTTGCTGTTACCGATCTGGAAGCGGTTGCCGAACGAGTCGACCCGCGTCTATCGGCTCCAAACCGATGCGGGCGAACGCATCATCGGACGCAAGGTCTCTGCTGTCTGGGTCGCAAGCGTCCTTGCGGCGGACGCGCCTTCGCTGACGCCGGATGCTGCATTTGCCGCGCTGGTGGAAGGACGGACCGTCCTCGATCTAACGGAGGGGCTCCAGCTTCGTCGAGTCCGGGTGATGGGTGCATATCGCATCGAGCTGTCGGGATTCAACGACACGATGCGCGATCGCCTCCGTGCTTACGGCCTCTTTGGGGAGATCATCTCCTGGAAGCTGCGCATGTTCGTACCCACGGATGCGAGCGGCATTGAGGTCCTGTCGAGGGTGCTCGACACCTATCCGGTTACGGGCGTCAGTGAGCGGGAGGCCGCGTGATGTCCGGCGATGTCTCCGAGCTGGCACGCCGCCTCGCGCGCGAGGCCGAGGCGGTGTGCCGACACTATCTCCCCAATGGTAAGCGGGCGGGGCGCTACTGGGTGGTTGGCGACGTCCACAACACCCCGGGCCGCTCGTTATTTGTGCGGCTCCAGGAATCGCCGAAGGGCCCAGCCGGCAAATGGACCGATGCCGCGACCGGGGGGCATGGCGATCTCCTCGACATCATCCGCGAAAGCCTTGCCTTGCGAGACTTCCGCGAGGTCGCCGAGGAGGCGAGGCGCTTTCTGAAGCTGCCTCGTTCTGAGGAGCAATCACTCCCGAGACCCGTTCGTCCAGTCGTGCCGGCCGGATCGCAAGAAGCCGCCCGTCGACTTTTTGCGATATCCGGTCCGATCGAAGGGACGTTGGTGGAAACGTATTTGCAACGTCGTGGAATAAGCCAAATCCACCATGGTGGTAGCCTGCGCTTCCACCCACGTTGCTACTACCGACCGGACGAGCATTTGCCGACTGAAACCTGGCCGGCGATGATAGGCTCTGTCACGGACCTTGAGGGACGGATCACGGGCGTGCATCGCACCTGGCTAGATCCACACGGCTTTGATCGCGTGCGGCTCGGCAAGGCCCCGATCGACACGCCACGACGGGCCATGGGCGACCTGCTTGGTAACGCCGTTCGCTTCGGCGTGGTGGACGACGTGCTCGCTGCGGGCGAGGGGATCGAGACCATGCTGTCGCTGCGTTATGTACTGCCGACCTTGCCTATGACCGCTGCTCTCTCGGCCAATCACCTCTCAGCCATGTTGCTGCCGTCTGGCCTACGCCGACTCTATATCGCCCGTGACGCAGATGCCGCCGGAGATGCCGTACAAGCTATTCTCACCCAGCGCGCAGAAGCCGCCGGCATTGAAGCGATTGCATTGTCGCCCCGGCTGGGCGACTTCAACGAAGATCTGCACATTTTCGGCCTCGAGGCCCTCCGAGCAGCGTTGCGACTTCAACTCGTACCGGAGGACGTCGTCCGTTTCCTGCATTCGTCGATGGCAACCGCGGAATAGCCCCGGCAATTCGATGGGCGTCGACAGGTCGGTCGCGGTGCGGCCACTGCCGGAAGAGGACGCGACCACGGCCTTCTAGAGGGCGATCGGACGGCAAGCGGCTCGGGCCGGCAATGGCTGCGTCCGGCTATTTTCCGCCGCGCGCCGGCGACGAGAAAACACATTAGCCATCTGGCGAGCGCGCTTTGCATCGCGAAGCAAAATAGCCGGCCTCCGCCATCCTCCGCTGCGCTTCGGCCCTCCGCTCTGCTCCGGCTTCTGGCCCGTTCCGCCTGCTGTCTGAGTGATCGCCACGAAGGCCGCGATGGTCGCGGCCGATCCGGCAAAGGATCGCCTCCATGACCGACCACGATGACATCGAACCGCCGCACGCCGCATCTGCGACCGAACACGTTCTTACCGAATTGCAGCTCTTCGGTTACCGCCCCTTCGACGACCAGCCCGATCCACGGCCGCTCCCCGAGGGCAGGATCATTACCGGTGCCGTCGCTGACATCTTCGATGCCCTGGTCGCCACATTGAGCGACACGCGGCTCGAGCCGGACCTTGACGATCTGCTCTGGTCGACTGTCAACCTGTTCCATCGTGCCGTCGACCGCATCGGTCGCCAACTCGACGACAACGAACAGGCGCAACAGAAGAGTCAGCGCGAGCAGAACGGTTCCGAAGTTCGATCCGTCGAACTCGAGCGCATCACGGCGGAAGGCATCACGCTGATTGAGCGCCGCAACTGTCTGGAGCTCTTCCGTGATCACGCCATAGAGCGCTTCGAGACTCACACCGGCTCATTCTGGCGCCCCCGATCGGGATCGCTGGTGAACCATCGTACGCTGACCGCAGCGATGATCGACTCCCGCGACTTCATCGCGGCCAAGCGCCGCGCCGAGACCGAGGTCATGCTGCCCGCTGGGCCGAAGATCGCACTCACCGGAGGGCTCGACTTCAACGACCATCATCTGATCTGGGATCGCCTCGACAAGGTTCACGCCAAGCATCCCGACATGGTCCTGCTCCACGGCGGCTCACCGAAGGGGGCCGAATTTATCGCCTCCAAATGGGCGACCACTCGTAAGGTGGCTCAGATCGCCTTCAAGCCCGACTGGACGAAACATGCCAAGGCAGCACCGTTCAAGCGCAACGATGCCATGCTCGAACTGCTGCCGATCGGCGTTATGCACTTCCCGGGCACGGGCATCCAGGACAACCTCGCCGACAAGGCGAAGCGGCTCGGCATCCCCGTCTGGAGGTTCGGCGGCGCGTGAGCGCCGTCTTCTCGACTGAAGTCTTTGAGGCGAAATTGCTAACGCCGCAACTCCGCCTCGTTTCGGTCTCATATCCAAAGTTGCGCCGTGGTGGTGGTGGAAGGCGCAACTGGTACATCTATGCACATGGAGCCACCACCATGCTCGCTATTTGGCTTGTTCTCAACACACTCGGCATCGGCCTGTTCTGCTGGGCGATTTTCGCGCTCGCAGTGTATGCCCTGCCGTTTTTCGTCGCGCTGAGTATCGGGATGACTGCGTTGCAGACCGGCACTGGTGTCGTCGCCGCGCTTCTTGTCGGGACGGCCGGCGGCGCGCTGACGCTCGTCCTCGGCCAGATCGCCGTCGCTGTTACTCGGTCCTTGGCCTTGCGCATCGCGATCGCGACAACATTTGCTGTTCCCGCCGCGGTCGCCGGCTATCATGTGGTCTTCGCCCTGTCCCCGATCGGGGTGCCTTCGCTGGTTTGGCGAGAGGTCTTCGCTTGCCTAGGCGCGGTTTGCATTGGCCTCACGTCGTGGATGCGCTCATTCGTTTTGGCGGAGACCCGCCCCTTCGAGCCGGGTGGTGTGGTGGAGAGCCGTCCTAACCAGTTCTTACGGCCGAAAGCTGACCGTCTACCGCCTTCATCGTCGAACAGGTTCGCATAGTTCGGCGCGCTGAATGGGAGATGATCGAGACCTGAGCGCGGGAGAGGCAGTCCTGCTCGGAACTCCTCGATCAAGCTGCCGGCATTCGGTCCGGCCCACGCAGCCGCGGCAGAGCGATCTTACCTCGATCGGTTCTTTGGAGGCGATGCCGCCCTTTGCAGGAGATTGTTTCTCTTTCCGCGCTGAATCGTTCCGATCCCTTGTTCATCAAAACCGAGATAGCCACGCTTCTCCAGAGTTGTGGTTCAGCACGCGGACGCACGTGGCCTCGTTGATGGCTTGATCTGGCCGAAGACCGGCTTTGCCTCGATCGTCTGAGCCGCAACGCCGTTGATGCGACTTTCTTCCCCTGGGCTTCGCCCATTCCTCGCGAGACAAGAAAGTCGCCGCAACGACGTCCTCCGCTGCGCTCCGGCCCGGACGGGTGCGTCGCCGATCGTCCTCGGCCCTAGATCGCCATCGAGGCCGCGGTGGTCGCGGGCTCGAAACACAACAGGAGAAGTGACATGGCTAACATCGGTTCTTTCAAGAAGGTCGGCAACGATTTCCAGGGCGAGATCGTCACCCTGAGCCTGCAAGCCAAGGGCGTCCGTATCGTCGCCGAGACGAACCGGTCCAACGACAACGCGCCCAGCCACCGCATCTACGTGGGCCGGGCCGAGATCGGGGCGGCCTGGTCGAAGCGCTCCGAGGAGGGCCGCGACTACCTCTCGCTCAAGCTCGACGATCCCTCGTTCAACGCGCCGATCTACGCGAACCTGTTCGACGACGAAGGCGGCGAGGGCTACACCCTCCTCTGGTCGCGGCCGCGAAAGAACGGCGAGTAAGCGCGCCTCACCAAGCCCCGTCCGGTCCGCCGGGCGGGGCTTTCCAAATCCTCCCTCGGCCGATGATCGAGCGTTGAACCACTGTGCTAGGTACTTGCTGCCGATCTGAGCAAAACTTCGCTTGATGGCGCGCTCGGCGTGTCCTTTGGAACACGCCTGTTCGAGACCTGCTCGACGCCGCTCCAGCAAGCTGGATCGCCAGTCGTAACGCGTGTCCACATCGCGACTTCCCGGGTCGCGGGCCCGGCTCAGGGAAGGTCAGGACCGAGCTTTGGACACCTTCTCCTCAAGCAGATCTGCTGGCCTGACCCCCAACGCTTGGGCAATCTGCCAGATTGTGAGCAGTGTCGCGTTTTGAAGCCCTCGCTCCATGCTGCTCACGAAGGCCCGGTCAACGCCCATGCGTTCCGCTACGGCCTCTTGGCTCAAGCCAAGGGCGAGTCGAAATCGGCGCGCGTTTGCTCCAAAGACCTTGCGAATGTCCATCCGCAGGATAGGAAGCAATCGCGTATTTTGGCGCTACGTGTTATAATACGCGGACCTGGCTGTTTAGGGTCTCTGACGGAGCTCTAATTAAGGAAAATATTGGAAATGCCGCTTCTAGAACGCTCGCCCGAGGAGGTGGCATGCCATATGCTGCAGCAGGGAATTCTTCGAGCCGGCGAGGCTGGCGCCTCGCCATTTGATTTTGAATCTTGCGCATATTGTCGTCTCTGATGTCGAAGCCGCCGCTAGATCCTGACGTCGCGGATGTCGCGCCGAATGAGCCGGCGCTGACTGCCTATGACGAACAGCATGTCGTCACGTACGTTCGCCTTCTGCAGGCGGAAGGTGAGGGGGCGGACTGGCGCGAAGTGGCTCGAGTGGTCTTGCATATGGACCCCGAGCGAGAGCCAGACCGTGCGCGAAGCGCATATCAGAGTCATCTTGCGCGCGCCAAATGGGTGACTGAACAGGGCCGCCTATTACGTGGCAGGGGCTCCAAGTAGAAGAAAATAGCCGGCTGCCGACTTGCCGGCAGAACTATTTTCTTTTGCTGACGGGTGGTCATTCCGGGGCACCACGTGGTGCCAAACTAGGGGCTTCCTACAACCGCTTCGTTCATACCTATTGCGCCGCAATCGTTGTTAGCTGCGTGCAATGGGGCGGAAGCAATGCCTGAATTCGACTGGCGGTCGCCGGAATCCTACAAGAGCCTACAAGACGCCGAAATCACCGACATCGCCTGGGAATGCCTCCGCCGCAATGCGGACTATCGACGCGACTTTGAGGCGATGATCGCCAACAGTCCGGATGGCGAAGTGACGCCAGAGTTCAGGAGGAGGTGGGGCCTCTGCTTTCGCCCATGACCCGCAGAGGTCCTTCGACGAGCAGACGATCTTTTGGGCGCCAGAGGTTTTAGCGGCGGTCGTTCCGGTCAAGGTCGCAGTGCCTGAAGACGGCGGGGCGCCGTCTCAGCCACTGCTCGACCTTACAGCTGGCCAGGTGCGCCGCGCTGTCGACGGCTGGCATGCCGTGCTGCGCATCGGTTCAGTGGATCACCGCATTTGGTCCAAAGAGCCGCCGGTGCTCGGCGCGTCATACGCAGCCGAACTGCCGTTTAATGGCGATTTCGACGCACGTGCGTATGCAGCCCGACGGCTATGGCGCGCGATGAATGGACGCGCGCCAGGTCCTGCATTTCACACACTATCTAAACAGCGGCGCGAACGCCTGAGCGCTGCGATCCGCGCGCTCGATGCGCATAGCGCCGGCGGCAGTTATCGCGTTATCGCCGAAGCCCTCTTCGGCAAAAAGCGTATCCCCGATCGCGCCTGGAAGACGCATGATCTGCGCAATCGAACGATCCGCCTGGTGCAAGGCGGCCTCGCGTTGATGCGCGGCGGTTACCGCAAACTTCTGCGGCCCGGGCGCAAGGACGAGTAGTGCCGCCCCGGAGGGATGCCGAAAATGGCCTCCTGAAACTTCGGCATCCCCCTCCGACAACCTGCTTCTCCATGATGACCGCACACACGCTGGCGCCGCCACGCGTTGTGCGCTGTCATCCTGGAGTCCTCAAATGTCCGATCCGATGGCCGGTCTACCCCCGCGCTTCCTGCGTACCCCGGAGGCCGCGCGTTACCTTGGCCTCTCCGGCCGCACGCTGGAGAAGCACCGCACGTACGGCACTGGACCAACATACCGGAAGATTGGCGGACGTGTCGTCTACGCCGTCGATGACCTGAAAGCGTGGGCCGACCGCGGCACCAAGACGTCGACATCCGATCCCGGCAAAGGGACCGTGCTGCCCGCCAAGAAGCATCCGGCCCTGCGTCCCTACGCAGGTCAGGAACGTCGCTAATAGCCGCGTGAGAGCAGTGACTATGCGGCGCAAACACCATTCCGAGCGCGATCAGCTTGAGCTCTTCCGGGCGCTACCCGGCGATCTTGCGCCCCGCGATGCGCAGGATCTAATGGCATATCCGTTCTTTTCGCTGGCAAAGACCAAGCGAATTGTGCCGATCGATTTCCGTGCGGGTGCGATCGCAATTCGTGTTGAAGCGGTGCCGGAACACGGCATGGCGACCATCTGGGATGCAGACGTTCTGATTTGGGCCGCGTCCCAGATTGTCGAAGCCCGTGACGCAGGCTTGAAGACCTCGCGCCTGATGGCTGCAACGCCTTACGAGATTTTGACGTTTGTGGGCCGCGGCACCAGCGCACGTGACTATGACCGCCTGAAGGCTGGTCTTGACAGACTTCAGTCAACGACCGTGCTGACGTCGATCCGTCAGCCGGCAGAACGACGGCGACACCGCTTCTCCTGGATCAACGAATGGAAGGAGACGGCCGATGCAAACGGTCGTCCATTTGGGATCGAGCTGATCCTGCCGGATTGGTTCTACGCTGGCGTCATCGATGAAGCGCTCGTGCTGACGATCGATCGTGCCTATTTCGAGCTCACGGGCGGGCTTGAGCGGTGGCTCTATCGGCTCGTGCGCAAGCATGGCGGCCGCCAGGACAGCGGCTGGAGCTTTGATCTTCTGCACCTCCATGCCAAGTCCGGCATCCTCTCGCCGCTTAAGCATTTTGCTTACGACGTCCGCCAGATCGTCCAGCGTCAGACATTGCCCGGCTATCAGCTTGTGCTCACGCGCGATCCGAACGGCACGGAGCGGCTGAACTTCGCTCCGACGCCTGTTGCTCCCTTAACGGCACGCCTGCGCCGGCGCGGTCTCGTTCAAAATTCGGAGGACAACCTGTGAATCAGCTCGTGCTATCGGGGACCGCAACCCTCGTGCTATCGGGGACCCGATCCTCGTGCTATCGGGGACCGGAATCGAGCTTAAGAGCTTGTTTCTCCGTGCTTTCCAGCCCCTCTAACTTTACTAACCAGAAATCCTTCGGATTTCTTCTAACGGACCAGACGACCAGCCGCATTAGAGGTGACTTGCAGCGGGGGGCCGTCAATCCTGCTCGCCGGCAGAAGCCATGCCAGTTCTTCGCTGGCCCCAACGCTCACCGCACTCCGTTCCAGAATCCGGGAGTGGTCGCATGAGCGATCTCACCGAAGTGGAGGTTCTGTGGCTCGAGAAGCGTATTGAAAACCGCATTCGGTTCGGTCGCATTGTCAAAGAAAGGAAGCTTGATGGGCGCCGGCGTGTCCTGTCATTCGCGCCCGGCAGCATCTTTGCCTTCGTCCGATGGACTTCCAACGACTTTGGCACGATCATTTCGCGGATCGACATCTTGCGCGCGGTCGCCCCGGGACAGCGCTGCTCGACGGTTCCTTATGTGACACCCGGCGGAGAGATTTTGCTGCGTCTGTCCGGCTGGCCGAAGGTCGAGCGAGTGCTGCAAATAACCGATGCCATTGAGGCACTCGGCATCGATCCAGCTGATGTCGCTCCTGATCATTGGCATCACGTTCATAACCGCCTGTCCGTCAACGAAAGCCCGCGGCCGTATACGAAAGCGCGCCATCAGGCCTGGCTTCATCGCCAAAAGGTGATGCGATGACGGGCCGCCTCATGATGCTGGCCGTGACGATTGGGGTCGCTGCCGCGCTCATCGCGACGATCGTCCTGGAGCCGCTTCCGCTTTACATCTGGAACGCAACCGCCAGCGTGCCGATAGGTCTCTACCGCCTCCGACCGGCGGACAAATTCCAAGTCACTGAATTGGTCGCGGTGCAGCCGCCGGAACCGCTTGCGACTTTCCTCGACCTTAACGGCTATTTGCCCGTCGGTGTCCCCATGCTCAAGCGAGTCTTGGCGCTACCAGGGCAGACGGTTTGCAGGAGCGGGCTCACGATTTTGGTCGATACCATCGCGGTGGGCGAAGCGCGGGATCGCGATGGACGCGGCCGGCCGCTGCCGAAATGGCAGGGCTGCCGCGTCGTCGGCGACGACGACCTATTTCTGATGAACTGGCAGTCGGACGAATCTCTTGATGGCCGGTATTTTGGATTTCTTCCGGCATCTAGCGTGATCGGTCGTGCGATACCGGTGTGGACGTGGGAGGAGTGATCGTGTGTATTCGACGTGCTCTCCTTGCCGTTCCCGTGTTCGATCGATTGCGGGATCATTCCTCCATCTCGATAGGTGTCTGCAAGGCTGGCGCAAGCCCGACCGGGTGCTTGGGTCGCTTGGGCACGCGCGTTTGGGCTGTCGTGCCCCTGATGCTTCTTCTGATCGCGTTCGACGGTGCTGCTTTGGCCCAGAGCGGATCAGCCGCTCAGCCGGGGATCAGTCAGACCGGTCACCCATTTGCCGGCTTCATCGATGAAGCGTCACAACGCTTTGCGATAGCGCCGAACTGGATCCGATCAGTCCAAAGCATCGAGAGTGCCGGTGACGCGCACGCCAGATCGCCAAAAGGCGCAATGGGCCTGATGCAAATCATGCCGGCGACTTGGACGGAACTTCGCGAGCGCTACAATCTCGGGAACGACCCCTACGACCCGCACGATAACATTCTGGCCGGCACGGCTTACTTGCGCGAACTGCTCGATCGGTATGGCTCGCCTGGCGTGTTTGCCGCGTACAATGCGGGACCATCTCGCTATGAAGAGCATCTCGCAGGCGGCTCTTTGCCGGAGGAGACGCGAGCGTATGTCGCAAAGCTTACAAATCAGCTTGCGATCGAACTGCCGCCGAGGTGGACGTCCAGCGGACAGTCATCAGCAGTTGCGGCGCTATTCGTCACGCGATCCGATCTCATGAAAACGCGCGATCGGTTGCTGGCGCTCATGCCGTCTCGCGGTGTCACGACTGCAATCTCGGCGCTCGGTGTTTCGCACATGGTTCCCCGGCCTATTGGCGTGTTCGTCCCTCGATCGGATGCGGGAGTATCGCAATGACCAAGTGTGCGGGTTCGCAAACCTTGGCGTGCTTCACAAAGCAAGTAGCACGTGCTGATGGTGTATGGGCGATGCCTTCGGCCCGCGCTCTACTCGTCGCTTCGCTCCTCACCGAGCCACCCTACGGGTGTCTCGGCCCTTCGGGTAACGATCGCTATCGCAAGCGCTCGGAAGCAGTGCGGGCTTCGCGAGTTGGCTGCCAAGTCACGGCGGCTCTGTCGGGAACCGGCGACTGGGAGACCGCAACGGCAGGACGGCGAGATAAAAGGGGCTCGCCGGTCGAACCGCAAGCCATTGGCATGGCTTGGGTTCTGACGTGCCGGTCGGTCGGGGCGCGTGCCGCGCCTTGTACTTTGCACAATGCAATCAAGGACATTTTCGGCACTGTGGGCGCCTTAGCGCTGTTCGAGGCCCGGCAATGACCGTTGGCGACAGCGATCTGCGTATTCGACCCGGGCGTATTCGCAGCACACGCACGCCTAAGCCGAAGAGCTTCATCAACCAGGTGCTACGTGCCGCGAAGAAAGCTGGCCATACCTCGGGTCAGCCTGCGGCTGGCAAGCGTTCCGCAGCCTTCGGACGCTCGACGTTTGGCCGCGGTAGGCTCGCGTTTAGCCGCGGCCGATTGTTCAGCTCGACGCGGCGCGCCGTGGTGAAAGCGCGCGTTGTTCGTCACAAAGGACGAGCATTCCGCTCGGCGCCGCTGACGGCCCATCTTTCGTACCTGAAGCGCGATGGCGTCACCCGGAACGGTGAGAGAGCCGAGATGTTCGACGCCGGCAGCGACCGCGCCGATGGCGCGGCCTTCGCGGAACGGTGCCAGGACGATCGCCATCATTTTCGGTTCATCATCTCGCCCGAGGATGCCGGCGAGATGACCGACCTCAGGGATTTCACCCGCGATCTCGCCCGGCAAATGGAGATCGACCTCGGCACGCGGCTGGATTGGGTAGCTGTTGATCACTGGAATACGGACAACCCTCACGTCCATCTTCTCGCTCGGGGAGTCGATGAAGATGGCGCTGATCTCGTGATCTCCCGCGACTACATCAGCCGAGGGCTGCGCTCACGCGCTGAGGAATTGGTCGCCATCGAACTGGGTCCGAAACCAGAGCGCGAGATCCGCAATTCGCTAGGGAGGGAAGTCACGGCGGAGCGATGGACGCGGCTCGATCGCGAGATCCGGCTGGCAGCCGACGAAACCGGCTATATCGATCTTCGCCCCGATAATCCGGGCAATTCTGATCCCGAGATCCGGCGCCTGATGGTTGGCCGCCTCCAGCACCTGGACAAGATGGGCCTTGCCGCGTCCGCCGCACCTGGCGAATGGATGGTAGGGCTTGAGGCCGAACGCAGCTTGCGCGATCTCGGCATGCGCGGCGACATCATCAAGACGATGCACCGCGCTTTTGCCGAACGTGGGGAAGTGCGTGGTGTTGCCGACTACGTCATCGAAGGTGGACCGCCGGCATCCCAGATCGTCGGACGCTTGATTGATCGAGGACTGCATGACGAACTGACCGGCGAGGCCTTCGCCGTGATCGACGGAACCGACGGACGTGTACATCACGTCCGCTTCCACGGGATCGAGGCCTTCGAACATGCGCCGCCGATCGGCGGCATCGTCGAAGTCCGACGCTTCGGTCAAGCTAGCGATCCGCGTCCCACGCTGATGCTGGCGACCCGTTCCGATCTTGACCTTGGTGAGCAAGTCACCGCGAAAGGGGCGACCTGGCTCGACCACCGGCTGATCGAACGCGATCCGATGCCGCTCGCCATGGGAGGATTCGGTCGCGAGGCTCGCGATGCCATGGAAGCCCGGACAGAGCATCTGATTAAGGACGGTCTGGCACGGCGGCAGGGCCAACGCATCATCCTGCAACGCGACCTGCTAAACACGCTGCGTCGACGCGAACTGGATGAGGTGGGAGCCAAGGTCTCGGCAGACTCCGGCCTGCCTCACGTGAAGTCAGCATCCGGGGAGCATGTGGCAGGCACGTATCGCCAGCGGCTGATGCTCGCCTCAGGGCGTTTCGCCATGATCGACAATGGGCTCGGCTTTCAGCTCGTGCCTTGGTCCCGCGACCTCGAAAAGAGGCTCGGCCAGCACGTCACCGGCGTCATCAAGGACGGTGGCGGCATCGAATTGGGCTTCGGCCGCAAGCGCGACCTGGGCCTCTAGCTATCTCGCCAATTCAGTTACGGAAGGACCGTCGCGATGTCAGGAACCAAGATCCTCTGGGGCCAGGTGATCGTTGTCGGCCTGATCGTTTTGACGGCCATCTGGGGAGCAACCGAATGGACAGCCTGGCGGCTCGCCTATCAGGCAGAGCTTGGACGCCCCTGGTTCGAGTTGTGGGGTTGGAAGATCTACTATCCGCCGATCTTCTTCTGGTGGTGGTTCGTCTACGACGCCTATGCGCCTCAAGTCTTTGTCGAAGGTGCCTTCATCGCAGCGTCGGGAACCGTCGTTTCGATCGCGGCGGCGATCGGCATGTCGGTCTGGCGGGCCCGCGAGGCCAAGAATGTTGAGACCTATGGCTCGGCGCGTTGGGCCGGTCTGGAAGAGGTGAGAGCGGCCGGTCTTCTCGGTCCGGATGGCGTGGTGCTGGGCAAGCTCGACGATGACTACGTTCGCCATGATGGACCGGAACACGTGTTGTGTTTTGCTCCCACCCGGTCCGGCAAGGGTGTCGGTCTCGTCGTTCCCTCGCTGCTGACTTGGCCCGGCTCGGCCATCGTTCACGACATCAAGGGCGAGAACTGGCAACTGACTGCCGGTTTCCGCTCCTGTCACGGCCGCGTCCTGTTATTCGATCCGACCAACACCAATTCCTCAGCCTACAATCCGCTGCTCGAGGTCCGACGCGGGGAGTGGGAAGTTCGCGACGTCCAGAACGTCGCCGACGTCCTGGTCGACCCCGAAGGCTCACTCGATAAGCGGAACCACTGGGAGAAGACCAGTCATTCGCTCTTGGTCGGTGCCATCCTCCACGTCCTCTATGCCGAGGCTGACAAGACCTTGGCCGGCGTGGCCGCCTTTCTGTCCGACCCGAAGCGGCCGATCGAGGTAACGTTGAAGGCCATGATGACGACGCCGCACCTTGGTGAGCAGGGTGCCCACCCCGTGGTCGCTTCGACCGCGAGAGAGCTTCTCAACAAATCCGACAACGAACGTTCCGGGGTCCTGTCTACCGCGATGTCGTTCCTTGGACTTTACCGTGATCCCGTCGTGGCCCAGGTGACCCGTCGCTGCGACTGGCGAATTGCAGACCTAATCTCCGATCCCCGGCCAGCGTCGCTTTACCTCGTGGTGCCGCCTTCCGACATCTCGCGGACCAAGCCGCTGATCCGCCTGGTGCTGAACCAGATCGGCCGGCGCCTGACCGAGGACTTGCACGCCAGCAACCGCCGGCACCGTGTCTTGATGATGCTCGACGAGTTCCCGGCGCTCGGGCGCCTCGATTTCTTCGAGTCCGCGCTAGCCTTCATGGCGGGCTACGGCATCAAGAGCTTTTTGATCGCGCAATCGCTCAATCAGATCGAGAAGGCCTATGGGCCGAATAACGCGATCCTCGACAATTGCCACGTCCGCGTCAGTTTCGCGACTAACGACGAGCGGACCGCAAAGCGGGTCTCAGACGCGCTGGGTACGGCGACCGAGATGCGGGCGATGAAGAACTATGCGGGTCACCGGTTGAATCCCTGGCTGGGGCACCTCATGGTCTCGCGGCAGGAAACGGCGAGGCCGCTCCTGACCCCTGGTGAGGTCATGCAGCTCCCGCCGCGGGAGGAAATCGTCATGGTGGCAGGGACACCGCCGATCCGCGCCAAGAAGGTGCGCTACTACGAGGATCGGCGGTTCTCCGAACGCGTCCTGCCGCCGCCAGATCCTGCGGCCTCCGGCCGGTCATCGCGGGCGGACGGTTGGTCGACGCTTGGAACCCTTACGCCGGCAGCGACCAGCAGGGCGGAGCAGTCAGAGGAAGACACGGCGAACAGCGGGCTTCGTCGCGAGCCCGAGCTTCCCGATCACGTTGCGATCGTCAAGGAGACGACCGATTCAACGCCGGCAGAGGAATTTGCCGTTGTTCTTGACGACGACGAGGATGCAGTACGCCAATCGCGACTTCTCCGTCAGCAGATGCGTGGCGTCGCCCGTCAGGTCGCCATGGACCCGAATGACGGCATGGAGCTGTGAGCCGACATGCGCGACCGCATGAATGTGTACTTTCCGCCGGAGCTTCTGAAGCAGATCGCGGATCTCGCCGATCGTAAGAATCTTTCCAGGTCTGCGATCGTGGAAGCGGCGGTTGCGTCTTTTCTGTCACCGGACGGGGCGGACAGGCGGGAGGCAGCGTTCACCCGTCGCCTGGACCGGCTGTCGCGCCAGATGCAGAGGCTGGAGCGTGACGTTGGATTGACGGCCGAAACCTTGGCTCTCTTCATCCGCTTCTGGCTGACAATCACGCCGCCGTTGCCAAACGACGCACAGGCGGCGGCTCAACTCAAGGGTCGGGAGCGCTTTGAAGGATTTGTCGAAGCGCTCGGGCGTCGGTTGCAGAAGGGACAGAGTTTCCTGCGCGAGATTCCAGAAGACATCGTTCGTCAGGAGCCGGGCAGCGAAACCTGATTGAACCACATAGGCGAGCTATTTCGCCGGCCCTCCTTTTTCTACGCCAGCCTACGACCGCAGCAATTTAGACGAGCCGAAAAAGAGCTGGACGCGCTATCGGCCCGCATGAGCTGAGGAGCAGGGGAGCCAGCATGCAAATTTCAGCGGCATGGCGTCTTATCGCGCGCGTTTTTCTTCCATTCGCCGCTGGATATTACCTTTCATACCTGTTCCGAACGATCAACGCTCTGATCTCCGGCCATCTCATCTCGGACACCGGGCTCGGGACTGCTGACCTGGGGTTGCTTACGTCAGTCTATTTCCTGGTGTTCGCGGCGGCTCAGATCCCTATCGGGATTTTGCTGGACCGCTTTGGCCCGCGTCGCGTCCAAAGTGCGTTGCTTTTGGTGGCCGCTGCGGGTGCCGGCCTGTTCGCGATGTCGACGGGGTTGCCGTCGCTGTTGATTTCGCGAGCAATGATCGGCCTTGGAGTGGCGGCCGCACTGACGGCCGGGTTGAAATCCATCGTTCTCTGGTTTCCCAGGGAACGAGTGGCCTTGCTGAACGGCTACATGATCATGCTGGGCTCGTTCGGAGCGGTGACCGCCACAACCCCCACCGAATACCTGCTCGCCTGGATCGGCTGGCGACAGCTCTTTGAGATCCTGGCGGCAGTGACCGGTGCCACGGCTGTGCTCATCTACATCGTGGTCCCTGAGCGTGTCATCACCCCGTCAATAGGATCAATCCCCGCCACCCTCAGTTCCGTCTTTGGCGACCGGCGCTTCTGGCGAATTGCCCCGTTGTCGGCGACTTGCGTGGGATCAGCCTGGTCTCTGCAGGGATTGTGGGCGGTACCATGGCTGGCGGACGTCGAGCGACTTGGTCGTGAGGGTCTCGTCGGACAGCTCTTCATCATGTCGATCGTACTTTGTGGCGGTGCCTGGTTGTTCGGCACAACGGTCCACTTCATCCGACGAAGAGGGGTCGGTGCGGAAACAATATTGGCAGTGGTCGCGATGTTTTTCATCGCAGCCGAGCTTGCCTTGATCCTGCGCGCGCCTCTACCATCCATTTTGCCGTGGTCCGTCGTCGCAATTGTTGGAACAGCGACCGTGGTCAGCTTCGCGGTGACAGCTGACTACTTTCCGCCTGAACTCGCCGGTCGCGCCAACGGCGCCGTGAACGTACTGCACTTTGGATGGGCATTTTTGGCTCAATACGGGACAGGCTTGATTCTGGAGCAATGGTCCACGAATGATGGCCATAGGGCCATCCTGGCGTATCAGGTCGCGTTTGGTGTCAACGTAGCGCTGCAGATCGGAGCGTTGGTTTGGTTCGCGCTACCGTCGTCGCTCCGATCCTTCACTGGCTGGATGGGTTCAATTGCCTTCTTCGCGCCGGTTAGCGTTGCCGAGGCAGTTGAACCGGTAGTTCCGTACGAGCAAGCGATCGTATTGATACCGATGGATGGCGACGCGGAGTGGTGAGCCGCGACCCACAACGTTGCGTTCAAACCTTGCTGACGAAGACTGTTCAAAATTCATCGCTACCAAACTTGTTCGTTCGAGCAGGCGTCAAATATCTGTTCCCGATCTTTCTTTTTCTACGCCAGCCTACGATCAACGTAAGCGCTTGTTGCCCCAAATCGATCCGTGGCTTTTCTAATCAACCCATCTGAGGACGCCCTCTAAGCGTCCTCATTCGGTGGGGGCGGCGGTGGCAATCCATTCCTTTCAATCGGAGGCGAATTCGCGTGGTGCGCGAATGCTGCGTAGCGCACTTGGTGCGGCCATTGCGGGTTACCTGGAAGACGACGCAATCATCGAGGTCATGCTCAATCCGGATGGGCGGTTGTGGATTGATCGGCTGTCGAGTGGCCTCACTGATACCGGCGAAACGTTGTCCGCGGCGGACGGCGAGCGCATCGTTCGTCTGGTAGCACACCATGTAGGCGCGGAGGTGCATGCTGGCTCACCACGCGTGTCTGCCGAGCTACCTGGGACCGGCGAACGCTTCGAAGGGCTGTTACCTCCAGTCGTTGCGGCTCCTGCCTTCGCTATCCGTAAGCCCGCGGTCGCGGTCTTCACACTCGACGACTATGTCGCCGCGGGAACGATGACGTCGGATCAGGCCAGCGCCTTAAGGGCTGCGGTCGCCGCGCGCAAGAACATCCTCGTCGCTGGGGGGACGTCGACTGGCAAGACAACGTTGACCAACGCGCTCTTGGCCGAGGTGGCAAAGACCTCCGATCGGGTCGTGCTGATTGAAGATACACGCGAACTCCAATGCAAGGCGCCCAATCTCGTTGCGCTGCGGACCAAGGACGGCGTAGCGACGCTATCTGACCTTGTCCGCTCCTCGCTTCGACTGCGCCCTGACCGTATCCCGATCGGCGAGGTCCGGGGCGCCGAAGCGCTCGACTTGCTCAAGGCCTGGGGTACCGGCCATCCCGGCGGCATCGGCACCATCCATGCTGGCACCGCGCTCGGCGCGCTACGGCGGCTCGAGCAGCTCATCCAGGAAGCCGTCATCACAGTTCCGCGTGCCCTCATCGCAGAGACCATCAACCTCGTCGCCGTGCTCGCCGGTCGCGGCGCCGATCGTCGCCTCACCGAGCTCGCCCTCGTCACGGGGCTTGGGGCTAACGGCGACTACAGCGTTTCACCAGCAGGAGACTGACATGCGTCCGCAATTTCGCTTTCTTCGAGAAGCCGCTTCACTGACGGCTTCCATCACGGTTTTTCTGACGACGGCGCCGGCATGGGCGGCTGGCTCGAACATGCCGTGGGAGCAGCCGCTCAATCAAATCCTGCAGTCGGTCGAAGGCCCCGTCGCCAAAATCATCGCCGTCATCATCATTGTCGTCACCGGGCTGACGCTCGCGTTCGGCGATTCATCGGGTGGATTTCGCAGGCTGATCCAGATCGTGTTCGGCCTGTCGATCGCGTTCGCGGCCTCGAGCTTCTTTCTGTCGTTCTTCTCCTTCGGCGGCGGCGTGGTGATCTGATGGATGAGCCAGTCGCAGGTTTTGTCGTGCCCGTTCATCGCGCGCTCACCGAGCCGATCCTGATGGGCGGCGCGCCGCGATCGGTTGCTATCGTCAACGGCACGCTGGCGGCTGCCCTCGGACTTGGACTGCGGCTGTGGATTGCGGGTCTCGTCCTCTGGTTCATCGGCCACATGGCTGCCGTCTGGGCCGCCAAGCGCGATCCCGCCTTCGTCGATGTGGTGCGCCGACATCTGCGCATTCCCGGTCATCTCAACATCTGAGCCTCTCGTCATGATGAACCTTGCCGAATATCGCCATTCCAACGCCCGTCTCGCGGACTTCCTGCCTTGGGCAGCCCTGGTTGATGAGGGAATCATCCTCAATAAGGACGGTTCGTTCCAGCGGACGGCAAAGTTCCGGGGACCTGACCTCGACAGCGCTGTGCCGGCGGAACTTGCCGGCGTCGCCGGTCGTCTGAACAACGCCTTGCGCCGCCTTGGATCCGGCTGGGCCGTGTTCGTTGAGGCGCAGCGCCATTTTGCCGGTAGCTACCCGCCGAACACTTTTCCGGATGTCGCGTCTGCACTGGTCGACGCCGAGCGCAGAGCACAGTTCGAGGAGGCAGGCGCCCACTATGAGTCCAGCTACTTCCTGACCTTCCTCTATCTGCCACCGGAGGAGGGAGCTGCCCGGGCAGAGCGACTGCTCTACGAGGGGCGCGATCGGACTGTGGCAGCAGACGCTCGCGAGGTGCTCCGCGGGTTTGCCGATCAAACCACCCGTGTGCTTCAGCTCCTTGAAGGTTTCATGCCGGAATGCGGCTGGCTCGATGATCAGGACACGCTGACCTATTTGCATTCGACGATTTCGACCAAGCGTCATCGCGTTCGCGTGCCCGAAATTCCCATGTACATCGATGCTCTGTTGGCTGACCAGCCGCTGACCGGCGGGCTCGAGCCGATGCTGGGCTCAGCCAATATGCGAGTTCTCACGATCGTCGGCTTCCCGGGCACGACGACGCCGGGAATTCTGGATGATCTGAATCGCCTGGCGTTTTCGTACCGCTGGTCGACGCGCGCGATCATGCTCGACAAGACCGATGCCACCAAACTGCTGACCAAAATCCGCCGCCAGTGGTTCGCAAAGAGAAAATCAATTGGCGCGATCCTCAAGGAGGTCATGACCAACGAGGCGTCGACGCTGCTCGATACCGACGCACACAACAAGGCGATCGATGCCGACGCCGCGTTGCAGGAACTGGGTTCGGATCAGATCGGACAAGCCTTTGTCACGGCGACCATCACCGTCTGGGACGGGGATCCCGGTGCAGCCGACGAAAAGCTGCGGCTGGTCGAGAAAGTCATTCAAGGCCGCGATTTCACCTGCATGATCGAGACGGTGAACGCCGTCGAAGCCTGGCTCGGCAGCCTGCCAGGTCATGTCTATGCCAATGTGCGGCAGCCGCCGGTTTCGACTCTCAACCTCGCCCACATGATCCCTATGTCGGCGGTATGGGCGGGCGAGGCGAGGGATCTGCATTTGAAGGGCCCGCCGCTTCTATTTGGCAAGACCGAGGGATCGACCCCATTCCGGTTCTCCCTCCATGTCGGCGACGTCGGCCATACCCTCGTGGTGGGACCGACAGGGGCTGGCAAATCGGTGTTGCTGGCGCTAATGGCGCTGCAGTTCCGCCGTTACCCGAACTCTCAGGTCTTTGCGTTCGACTTTGGTGGTTCGATCAGGGCGGCCGCACTTGCCATGGACGGCGACTGGCATGATCTCGGCGGCGCGCTGTCTGACGGGGACGAAAACCCCGTCGCCCTGCAGCCGTTGGCCTGGATCGACGATCCTTCCGAGCGAGGGTGGGCGACGGAATGGATCGCGGCAATCCTGGCGCGGGAAAAGATCGAGATCACCCCGGAGGTCAAGGATCACCTGTGGTCGGCATTGACGTCTCTCGCTTCGGCGCCGAGGGAGGAACGCACCCTGACCGGCCTGTCGGTCCTCCTGCAATCCAACTCCCTGAAGCGTGCCTTGCAGCCCTACTGCCTGGGCGGTCCGTCAGGGCGCTTGCTCGACGCCGAATTCGAGCGCCTTGGCGAGTCCTCGGTCCAGGCATTTGAGACCGAGGGGTTGATCGGAACGAGCGCGGCCCCGGCCGTGCTGGCCTACCTTTTCCATCGCATTGGAGACCGTCTCGATGGTCGGCCCACACTTCTCATTATCGATGAGGGGTGGCTTGCTCTCGACGACGAGGATTTTGCTGGCCAGCTCCGGGAATGGCTGAAGACACTTCGGAAGAAGAACGCGTCGGTCATCTTCGCCACTCAGTCGCTATCGGACATCGATGGCTCGGCGATCGCGCCGGCGATCATCGAAAGCTGCCCGACGCGCCTGTTGCTGCCGAACGAGCGGGCGATCGAACCGCAGATATCAGCTATCTACCGTCGCTTCGGCCTCAATGACCGACAGATCGAGCTTCTGAGCCGAGCCACCCCGAAGCGCGACTACTATTGCCAGTCCCGTCGCGGCAACCGGATGTTCGAACTGGGTCTCGGCGAAGTTGCGCTGGCCTTTACGGCAGCCTCTTCCAAGACCGATCAGGCTGCTATCGGGCAACTGTTCGCTGAACATGGACGTGACGGCTTCGTGCCCGCCTGGCTCCAGCACCGTGGCGTCTCCTGGGCGCTGGACCTGATCCCCAATCTCGGCAATTTGGAGAGATCGCTATGAGTCGCCTTAGCGCTCTGCTGGCTGCCGGCGCCGTCGCCCTCACGCTTGGCGTCTCAGCGCCTGCGCGGGCACAGTGGATCGTCTTTGATCCCAACAATTACGTCCAGAACGTCCTGACCGCCGCGCGGGAACTGCAGCAGATCAACAACCAGATCACCTCGCTGCAGAACGAGGCGCAGATGCTGATCAATCAGGCGAAGAATTTGGCAAGCCTGCCATACTCGTCCTTGCAGCAACTGCAAGCATCGATCCAACGGACCCAGCAATTGCTGGCCCAGGCTCAGCGGATCGCCTACGACGTCCAGCAGATTGATCGCGCGTTTTCGACCAGCTATGCGCCGGCGACTGGCAGGCAGTCGAATCTGCTTTTAGTCGCCAATGCTCAATCGCGGTGGCAAAATTCCTATGCCGCGACGCAAGACGCGCTCCGGGTTCAGGCCGGCATCGTCGGCAACCTCGATACCAATCGCATCCAGACGTCCGCGCTCGTAACGTCAAGCCAAGCCGCTAGCGGCGGCCTGCAGGCGACGCAGGCTGGCAATCAGATTCTCGCGCTGAACGCGCAGCAGCTCGCCGATCTCACCGCTGTCGTGACGGCACAGGGCAGGGCGCAGAGCCTTGAAGCGGCTCAACGCGCCTCAGCCCAAGACCAGGGCCGAGAACAACTCCGACGGTTTCTGACACCAGGACAGGGCTATCAATCCCAAGACGTGCGGATGTTCCACTGATGACTGACACGGGTCCATTCAAGGCGTTATCGCTACTCACATCAGTCGGGATACTGGTCGTCGCAGCCTGCACGATCCAGCTTCGTGGTGGAGAAGATACGTCTGCACCGACAAAGGCAGAGCAGACCACTGACGTAGGCGGTTCCGATCTCGCCCGCTGTCGCACCGTCACTTCAGACGATGTCACTGGCTATCAGCATTGCCAAAGAGTTTGGGCTGAAAACCGGCGTCGCTTCTTTGGCAGGAAGGACAGTGCTGCCGCATCTCGGGGTTCCGATCCAGTCGCGGGCCAGACGCCCGCGCCGAAGGACGAGAGCCGGATGCCGCAAGGATATCCGTCCGTGGTGCTACCTGACGCGAGCAAGCCATGACGGGTACCGGCATCATCGACCAATTTCTCGAGACGTTTACTCGCTACATCGACAATGGCTTCGGGCTCGTGGGTGGCGACATCGGATATCTCGCAACTACGCTTGCGGCGATCGACATTACGCTTGCCGCTTTATTCTGGAGTTGGGGGCCGGACGAGGACATCATCGCGCGCCTCGTCAAGAAGACGCTCTTCGTCGGTGTGTTTGCTTACCTGATCGGTAATTGGAACAGCCTCGCACGCGTCGTCTTCGAGAGCTTTGCGGGTTTGGGGCTTAAGGCATCTGGCGCGAGCCTCTCTACCTCAGACTTCTTGCGGCCAGGAAAGATCGCTCAAGTCGGTCTCGATGCCGGTCGACCGCTGCTCGACTCGATTTCGAACCTGATGGGCTACATCAGCTTCTTCGAGAATTTCGTTCAGATCGTCGTTCTCTTGTTCGCCTGGATTGTCGTATTACTCGCCTTCTTCATCTTGGCGATCCAGCTCTTCGTCACCCTGATTGAGTTCAAACTCACGACGCTGGCGGGCTTCGTGCTCATCCCTTTCGGTCTGTTTGGAAAGACCGCCTTCGCGGCCGAGCGCGTGCTGGGCAACGTCATATCGTCCGGCATCAAGGTCCTGGTCCTGGCCGTGATTGTCGGCATCGGATCGACCCTGTTCTCGCAGTTCACCTCCGGCTTCGGCGGCGCACAGCCGACGATTGAAGACGCGATGACCCTGGTACTCGCCGCGCTCTCATTGTTGGGCCTTGGCATCTTCGGTCCGGGAATCGCAAACGGCCTGGTGTCCGGTGGACCGCAACTTGGTGCCGGTGCCGCGATCGGAACAGGCCTTGCCGCTGGCGGTGTCGTTGCAGCGGGCGCGGGCCTCGCCGCCGGTGGTGTTGGCCTCGCCAGTGGAGCGATCGCAGGTGCCGCGCGCGGCGGGGGAGCCGTCTTGAGCGGTGCGTCCACAGCCTATCGAAGCGGCGGGCTGGCCGGCGTCGCTGAAGCCGGCAGTTCGGCGGCCATGAGCCCGTTACGTCGTTCGGCCGCCGCATTCACTAACACTGGGCAGGCGAGTGAACCGGCCACGAGCGCGCCCGCGGACGGGCAGCCTGATTGGGCGCGGCGCATGAAACGCGCCCAGACAATTCAACATGGCGCATCGACTGCCGGCCACGCCGTCCGCTCCGGCGATCATGGCGGCAGCGGCTCCTCCGTCGATTTATCTGAAGGAGAGCGCTGAAACGCTGCCAAGCTTCGCCTTCCACCCACCGTACGCAGTGACGTGCCTTATTACGAAGCTGCCCGACATCACACCGATCACTCGATCCAATGGGGCAATATCGATGTTCAAACGACCTTCCGTTCACTACGGGCGCATGCCCGGGCCGATTACGCCATACCAAAAGGCAGCACAGGTCTGGGACGAACGCATTGGATCCGCCCGCGTGCAGGCCAAGAACTGGCGCCTGATGGCGTTCGGCTGCCTCATGCTATCGACGGGCCTCGCCGGTGGACTTGTCTGGCAATCGGCGCAAGGATCGATCACGCCCTGGGTGGTTGAAGTCGATCGGCTCGGCCAGGCCCAGAGGGTCGCGCCCGCCAATTTCGACTATCAACCCACCGACGCGCAGATCGCCTACCATTTGGCGCGCTTTATCGAAGATGTCCGGGGGCTGCCGGCCGACGGCATCGTTCTGCGCCAGAACTGGCTTCGGGCCTACGACTTTGCGACCGATCGCGGCGCGGCCGCCCTCAACGACTTTGCGCGTAACAACGATCCCTTTGCCAGGCTGGGTAAAGCGCAGATCTCCGTGGATGTCTCCAGCGTCATCCGCGCCTCACCAGACAGCTTTCGGGTCGCGTGGACCCAACGCATTTACGACAACGGCTCGTTGAGCTCGACCGAACGCTGGACCGCGATACTCACGGTCGTGATCGAGACGCCACGCGATGCCGAACGGCTGCGCAAAAATCCTCTTGGCGTCTACGTCCGCGCCATCAACTGGTCGAAGGAGCTGGGTCAGTGACCAAGACGACGCCGAACGCTTATGAAAAGCCTTCCATTACTCACCGCAGGCTCAACGCCGGTTTCGTAACCTCAAAGCGAGCGGTTTTGTCCGCCCTGCTGCTTTGTACGTCGGCCCTTGGAGGTTGCGCGACCTATATTCCGCCGGAGATCAGCTATGACGCTGAAGTGCCGGCGTTGCCAGCCCCTCCAGTGCCTGTCGACGACAGATCGAAACCGCTTCACGTTCCTCCGCTTTGGAAACCAGCTCTTGGCGGCAAGTCAGGAGCAAAAGAGGAGGCCGAACCTGTAAGCCGGGTTGAGACGGCAAACGGAGCGTCTCGCGTCGAGCCGCGCAAGCGAGGGTATTTCAACGCCGCCCAGATCTACGCGTACAGCCCGGGCGCGCTCTACCAGGTCTACGCTGCACCTGGCCAGATCACGGATATTGCGCTCGAGGAGGGAGAGCAACTGACCGGATCAGGGCCTATCGCGGCGGGCGACACAGTACGCTGGGTTGTGGGCGATACCGAGAGCGGAAGTGGTGACGCGCGACGCGTCCATATCCTAGTCAAGCCGACGCGGGCTTCGATCGAAACCAACCTTGTCGTCAATACCGACCGGCGCACCTACCTGATCGAGCTCCGCTCCCGCGAGCGGCCATACATGCCATCCGTTGCATGGTACTATCCGGAAACCGTTCGCGAACGATCGCGAGCGGCCACTCTCAGACCTGTTCTTCCCGATCCGGGCCAGCGTGTCTTTCGTTACGCAATCGAAGGGGGCAGCCCACCGTGGCGGCCGCTTTCAGCGTACGATGATGGCCGCAAGGTCTACGTCGAATTCCCGCAAGGAATTGTCCAGGGCGAGATGCCGCCGCTCTTCGTCATCGGCCCCGACGGAAAGACCCAACTCGTCAACTATCGCGCGTACGGCAACGTGCTGATCGTAGATCGGTTGTTTGCCGCCGCAGAATTGAGGCTCGGCGGTGAGCACCAGCAGAAGGTCAGAATTGTCAGGACTGACGGGAGGCCGTCGTCATGAACACCCAGAACGATCGCGAGCAGGCGGTTCAGCCGCAAACACCGGACGAGCAGTCCAGTAGTTTCCGGCTAAGAGCGGAGCCTCCGCGCGTGACGCGTCTGTCACGGAAGATCCTGGCCGGAGGGAGCGCGGTTGCCTTGTTCGTCATCGGCGGCGCAGTGTTGTGGTCTCTCCAAAGCAATCGATCCCGAAATCAAGTCGCCGACGAACTCTACAGCACTGAGCATCACAATATTGCTGATGGTGTTACGACGCTACCGAAGGACTATGCGGGTGTTCCGCGCCAAGCCATCCCGCAGCTTGGTCCGCCACTTCCTGGCGACCTTGGCCGGCCGATCCTTGCTGCTCAGGGGCAGTCGCCAACCTTTGGCACCACGGCTCCGGATGCAGAACAGCAGCGCCGGGATCAGGAAACCGAAGCGGCCCGCGTAAGCCACTTGTTCGCTTCCTCCAATGGGAGAGAAGTGCGGCCACCTGCTGTCGCGGCTCTGGGGAGCGACCGATCTGCTCCATTGATCCCGGCCACGAATAGCGATGAAGGATCGACGCAAAGCGGTCAGGACAGGAAGCTCGCCTTTGTCAATGCATCCGTGGATCGCCGTACAGTAAGCCCCGACCGCGTCACCAGGCCGGCTTCACCATATATTGTGCAGGCCGGTACTGTCATTCCGGGAGCATTGATTACCGGGATTCGGTCGGACCTTCCGGGTCAAATCACCGCGCAGGTGACGGAAAACGTATTCGATTCGCCGACCGGGCGCCTTCTGCTTGTCCCGCAAGGAGCGCGCTTAATCGGCGTCTACGACAGCCAAGTTGCGTTCGGCCAATCTCGCGTCCTGCTGGTTTGGACCCGCTTGATCATGCCGAATGGTCGTTCAATCGTTCTGGAGCGGCAGCCAGGTGCCGATGCGGCTGGGTATTCAGGGTTGGAAGATGAAGTCGACAATCATTGGGGCGAGCTGTTCAAGGCTGCTGCTCTATCGACGCTGCTGGCCGTCGGTACCGAGCTCGGTACGGGTTCGGACACAAACAGCAATGACAGTGCCATTATCCAGGCCCTGCGACGCGGAGCGGGGGATTCACTGAATCAAACCGGCCAACAGGTTGTCCGCCGTAGCCTCAATATTCAGCCGACGCTGACCATTCGTCCGGGATTTCCAGTCCGTGTCATCGTCAATCGGGATCTCGTTCTCGAGCCATACAGAGGGTGACATGACCAAGCTCAAGATAGGGGCGCTTCCAGACGAGAGACCGGTCAAGGTTAGCGTTGAATTGCCGGCTTCCGTGCACCGGGATCTGGTCGCTTACGCGGCAGCTCTTGCGCGAGAAACGGGTCAGGCGGTCAGCGATCCGGGTAAGCTGATAGCGCCGATGCTGGCGCGATTCATGGCCACTGATCGTGAATTCGCAAAACGGCGCCGCATGACTCAATCACGCGCCGTAACCGAAGGATAGCGTTCGGCCAAGAGCTTGAGAAGGCTTTTCAGGGCAGGGTTGCTGTTATCGGCCCGCCAATGCGCCGAAAAGTCAAACCGTGTCGACCCGGTCCCGTCGCGCAATTCGCGATAGACCAAGCCCGCAAAGCTCGCGCCAACATCCGATTCCAAAACCAAGCTGATCCCAAGCTTCATGCTGATAAGGCTCTTGATGATTCCTCGGCTGACATCATGGCGCTCGATCCTGGGGCGATCTTCAGGAGAAACAAGCTTTGATATCACGAGATCCTCAAGCTCACGTCCGGGATCGTGCTGGCTCAATAGCACGGTCTCGTTCCGAAGGTCCGTCCAATAAATTACGCTCCGCGCGGCCAATGGATGGTCTTCAGCCAGCGAAACCAGGATGCGCTCGCTCCAGAGCGGGCGAACGTTATTGTCGGGCAGTGGCACCTCTCCAGTTACGACAAGTATATCGACCGTACCGTTTCGCAGTGCAGTTGCCAGCCGTGTTCGAGATCGCTCGACGGTTGCGAGCTCGATCCGAGGAAATCGGCTCTTGAGTTCTGTCAGTGTCGCTCGCAGATTGCCCGCGGAAATCGAGGTACAAAAACCGATCGAAAGGCGGCCAGCTTCCCCGCGTCCATTCGATGCTGCAGTTGCGACGAGAACGTCGACTTGCTCCAGAATTAATCTGGCCATCCAGAGAACGCTTCGCCCCACTGGTGTTGGCTTTACGCCTCCGCCCGAACGCTCAAACATGTCGGCGCCGATCAGATGCTCAAGCTGACGAATAGATCGGCTCAGGATTGAATGGCGAACGGACAACGAGTCCGCGGCTTGCCGAATACTCCCGTAATCTGCGGCGGCGACGGCAAACCGGAGTTGCTGCAAATCAACAGCGCGCGCCCGGGACGTGCGTGGCTGGTCCATTGCTTCGTTTCCCACGACTTCCGAATCGAGCGGATGAGTTGCGTCGCGCTACTCGAACGCTCGTCCAGTTCCGAGCCTCCGATCGAATCCCCGCCCGACGGTTCTCGTTAAACGGCCGGCTCCAGAAATCGACACCGCCCTGACGCGCGAGAGGCGGTGGGGCGGCGAACTTCACCGCCCTACCAATGCCTCACTTTGTTTCATTCTTTTCCGGCATCATTGATGAGTGCAGGTGATCAATCTTCCAACTGCCGCGATCAAAACGGTAGATGAAGCTGTAGCGGGCCTTAACGTCCTGGCTGGCTCCGGAATCGTCCTTTAGCGTGACAGTCCACTCACCCACACGAGACGCGGTCTTGCAGTCGAGTTTGATTGTGCTTGTGTCGATCCGCGCTGACGGATTCTTCTTCAGGAAAGAGACGAAGTAGTCCCGCACACTCTCCGGACTTGTGCGCGTCTTGTTAGATACGGTTGGAAGCAGGACGGCATCGCGAGTAAATAGTCGGGCGACCTTGTCGGGATCCTTGGTCGCCCAAGCCGCGTTAAAAGCGGAAAATTGGCGCTCGATCTCGGCTGTCGAAGACGCCTGACAGTTTACTGGCGACCTTGCGACGGCGGATCCCGCGATCGAGAGCGCGGGAATCAGCGCGACGGCGAGGGTAGTCAGTCTCATCGATATCTCCTTGCGTCTGTCACTCTTCACCAAAGACGAAAGTGGAGGGCTGATTCGGTGTAGCGACCCAGTACCGATCGACCCACGGCTTCCGTCTCAAGCGTTTAGAATGAGATTTTGAGGCCGCCATTTCCGTAGAAATCATTGCCACCCTGACGCGCGAAGGTTTGTGATACGTTCGCGGTCAGCGCAACGTTGCTCGATACCGGGGCGACTACACCAGCCGCGACGCGACCATAGATGTGTTGCGATGTCGCGTTCGGCACCGTCCAGTTGTTGATGATCAGCGGTGCTGAAGTCGCTCCGAACTGGATAATCCGCCCGTTGCCGATGAAGTCATCGTCCGCTGTTAGGTTGATATAAGGGTTGATCAACCGGCCGGAGAGCATGAACGGAAAGCGGAACTGGGCGCCGACGCTTCCGATCAGCGTTTCCGCCGTCTGCTGGCCGACATTCAGGGTCAGCACGGGATCCCCGGCTTCGGTATATGCGTTGACCCTAGCGCGGGCGTAGGTCAGCCCGCCGATCGGACCGATCTGCGAATTACCGGCATCAAACAGGTATCCGACCTTGCCCGCGGCAACGAAACTCGTTCCATCGGGATTGGAGGTGATGGTATCGACAACGCCCGATCTAGTGTTGCGATAATTCTGCCAGCCGAAGGTGGCGAGGCCTTGGGCAAAGAAGTGCGCGCTGGTCCATGCGCCGTAGGCACCGAATTGGTACGCGTTGGCTTCGGTGGTGCCGGCATTGTTGAAGAACTTCGCTTTTGGATTGGAGTAGTCGAACGCCCCGCCGATGAAGGCATTGTTGTTGATACGATACTCGATACCGGCGGTGCCGCCGACGCTGTCGAGATTGAAGCCGTTGGACGCAACCGTCGCCTGACGATCGCTATAGGCACCGTTGCCCAGCATATAGAACGACCATGGATTGGCCGGCGCTGCTATTGGTCCCTTGGGGTAGGGCACCTTGGTGTACGCGGCGTAAGCGTTCATCGCCGAGGATACCATCGTCATCTCCCGAAAATTATCGAGCCTGCCGAACAACGTGGAGGCGAAGCCCATTGCCGACGACCTGCCGAGGTCTCCCTGCGCCGGCAGCGTGAGTGGCGCGTTGAGGCGATTGACAATGTATTCGCCTACAATCGTGTTTCCGAGCGACGTCAGATGGATGCCGTCGACATAGTACAGGTATTGGTTTTGCAGCGCCGTATTTCCGATGCAGGTCACGGGACACGCGCCGAGATTCGCGACTCCGTAACGTGAAGGGTTCGCGCTGATCTGGTTTACGAGCAAGGGAACGTCGATCAGTTCAACGCGCACGCCGGAACGTGCAATGCCGGCGAGCGCCGCCTGCATTTGGGCATTGTAGGCCTGGTTGTACGCCGAGCCGACCGCCGCATTGGGATTTCCGACAGCTTCCGGGAATTGACCGACGTCCAGGGTCGCAAAAACCAGGTTGCGGGCACCTGCCCCGACGAGTGCGTTGATGCCAGCCATCGTCTGATTGACGCTCACCGTGACAGCCGCGGGCACGCCAGCCGGTGCGCCGCCAGCCAGATAATACGCACGGGCGTCGTTACCGCCCATGCTTAGTTCCACAAGATCGGAGGCCGCAATCCTCTTTCCTGAGGCAATGAACCCCTGCCACTCCTGAGCAAACCCCGGAACACCCGGACCGACGCTATTGAGTGATCCCGTCTGGGCGCCGCCGATGGCGTAACTCGTTTGAGGAATTCCCAGCAGGAGCGACGTGGTGTCGACAAAGTTGGTGCCACCGCTGAAACGCCCGGTCGGATAGGCTGGTAAAGGCCCGACAATCTTGATCAGGTTGCCGGTATCCGCAAAACTATCACCGAATGCCTGGATCGTCGAAAACACCGTCTGTGCTGCTGCTTGGTTTCGACCCGGCGGAAAAACTGTCCCTGCACCGATTAACGCACAGAGTAGACCTGCCTTCACTGCGACTCTCATGGTATCCCCCCAACGATTCTTGGTAACTGACGCTTCACGGCTCCGCTTTGAGCCCCCATTGACTGCTGCCGGCGCTGTTGTTCATCTGTTGTTGTTCATTGTTTTCCTCCGTTGTTTTTCATCACTTTCCTCGAACAAGAATTACGAACGAACGCGTGCCCTCATAGGGCAATTTTGCAAACATGCCGGGCAGATGAGTTCTCGCCAGTCTCGCGAGCGCGCGCACCGTCGCCTTGTTGTCCGCAAGGCGCATCGCGCAGCACCACGCCGTCCTGTTTGTCACCTTCCACCTCACGCGAGGTTGAAGGGAAGCTGTCGCAACGGCTTGCCGGTCAGCCGCGCGATGGCATTGGCGAAGGCGGGTGCCAGCGGCGGCAGACCCGGTTCACCCATGCCCGTGGGCGGCTCTGCGCTGGGCACGATGTGGACATCGAACTCGGGTATGTCCGTGATGCGGGCCACGGTGAAACCGTCGAAATTGCCTTGCTCGACGACACCGTCCTTAAGCGTGATAGCCGCGCCTGGCAGGCACATCGAGAGGCCCATGACGGCCGCGCCTTGTAACTGGGCTTCCACGGTGCGCGGGTTCACCGCCAGATTGCAGTGAATGCCTGCAGTTACCCGGTGCAGTATCGGGCGGCCGTCCCGTACCGATGCTTCCACTACATAGGCCACGACGGTTTGGAAGGATTCGTGCACTGCCACGCCAAAGGCGCGGTCGGCGGGCAGGAGCTTTTTGCCGTAGCCGCTTTTCTCGACCGCCGTCTGCAACGCGGCGCGATGGCGCGGGTGCTTGTCGCCGAACAAATCCATTCGGTAGGTCACCGGATCCTGCTTCGTGGTGCGGGCGATCTCGTCGATCAGGCTCTCCATCACAAACGCGGTGTGGGTAGAACCTACGCTGCGCCACCACAACACCGGCACGTTGAGCTTGGGGTGATGTGCGGTAAGCCTCATCGGCAGTCCGTAGGGATCCCGCATGCCCTCGGTCGCCGTGACGTCGATACCGTTCTTTACTCGGAACTGCTCAAACACCGAGCCCGTAGTGATGGATTGCCCGACAATGACGTGGTCCCAGGCCAGCACCTTACCGCGCTCGTCGAAGCCAATGCGCGCGTGGTGCAAATGCATGGGGCGGTAGTAGCCACCCCGCATATCGTCTTCACGGCTCCACAGCGTGCGCAACGGTGCGTTCAGGCCGGCAGCACGCGCCGCCTTGGCGATCTCGCAGGCCTCGACCACAAAGTCGCTGCTACTCGAAAAGCGCCGGCCGAAGCCGCCACCGGCCATCTGGACATGGACCTCGACCTGCTCGGGTTTCAATCCCAGCACGCGCGCGACCGCGGCGCCGTCGAGACCGGGACACTGGCTGCCGGTCCAGATTTCGGCGCGGCCCTCAGAGAGCTGAACGGTGCAATTGAGCGGCTCCATCGCCGCATGGGCGAGATATGGAAACACAAACTCTGCTTCCAGTTGCCGCGGCGCTGTGTCGAGCGGGGTCATGTCGGCGTCGAACTGGCGCGCGCCTGCGCGACTGGCGAGCTCGCGGTACTGGACCAGTTGCCGTTCGGTGTCGACCTTCTCGACTGCCGACGTGTCCCACTGAAGCTTTAGCGCCTCACGCCCCTGCGTAGCCTGCCAATATCCATCTGCCACGACCGCCACGCCTTCGGCGCCGCGGTCCAGAGGCACGCGCAGCACAGCCCTCACGCCTTTCACGGCACGCGCCGCGCCGTCGTCCACCGAGGCAAGGCGCGCCCCGAACACAGGTGGGCGTGCGACCACCGCCGTCAGTTGGCCAGGCAGGCGAACGTCGATACCGAAACCCTGCTGCCCGCTGCTCTTGGCGCGCGCGTCGAGGCGCTGGGTCGGGCGGCCGATGATACGGAAATTCTTGGGATCCTTCAGCGTGACCTTCTCGGGCACCGGCTGCGCCATCGCGGCCTCGGCCAGTTCGCCGTAGCCGAGCTTGCGGCCATCCGGATTGAGCACCGTACCGGACTGCGTGCGCAGGGTGGCCACATCCACGTTCCAGCGCGCAGCGGCGGCACCGAGCAACATGGCCCGCGCGCGTGCGCCAAGCTCGCGATACTGCGCAAAACTGTTCTTGATCGAATTGGAGCCGCCGGTCAGGTGAATGCCGAAGCGCGGGTCGATGTAGGCACCGTCATTCGAACCATGCCGGCTGCGTACCAGGCTCCAGTCGGCGTCGAGTTCTTCAGCCAGGATCATCGGCAACGCGGTCTGCACGCCCTGTCCGAATTCCAGCCGGTTGATCGTGACGGTCACTTCGCCATTGGCGGCGATCTGTACGAACGCCGACGGTTGTTCGGTCGCCTTGAGTGCGCTCGCCGTTTGTGCGGTAGCCTGCGCTATTAGCAAGTGAGGAAACGCACCGAGAGCCAGACCGCCAGCGCCTGCCAATTTGAGGAAGCTGCGGCGCGGCAGCGTGACAGCTTTATCGAGTCGACTGTTCCCCATCAGGCGCTCTGCTACGTTCGGTAGATCGCCGGACTTTATGTTGGGCAACATGGCGGCTCCTTCAAGCGAGTGTGCGCGCGGCGTCGCTCACGGCGGCACGGATGCGGGAATAAGTACCGCAGCGACAAATATTGCCGTCCATCGCCGAGTCGATCTCGGCTGCGGTCGGTGACTTGCCGAGGGGCAGCGATTTGAGGAAAGCGATCGCGCTCATGATCTGGCCGCTCTGGCAGTATCCGCACTGCGCCACGTCGTGTTTGACCCACGCTGCATGCACGGCAGCGCCGATGCGGTCGGTGCCATCAGTTGCCGTTTCGATCGTGGTGATCTTCTTGCCTGTGGCTTCGGAGATAGGCGTGATGCAGGAGCGGATGGCCTCGCCGTCCAAGTGCACGGTGCAGGCGCCGCACAGTGCAGCTCCACAGCCGAACTTTGTGCCGGTCAGCCCGACGATGTCGCGCAGCGCCCAAAGCAGAGGCATGGCGGGATCGGCGTCGATCGCTACCTCTCGGCTGTTGACGGTAAGCTTCATCATTCTCCTCCTTGCGGGGTATCAACTTGAGGCGATCGTCAATAAGACCGGTCGCGCTTCATCGGAAATTCAGACGTCCTGACTCTTCCGGATATTTGGAAGGACGCACTGTCCATCCGGCGCTTGATCCGGCTCGCGGCGAGTTGCCGGTGCGTCTCCCTCCCGAGAAAAAGCAACAAAGTGCGTCTAATGCAGCCAGATAGCCCAGCCGTGCACCCCCCAGACCGCTCGGACATGGTCGAGGGCGTCACGGTCGAGCGACGTCTCCGACACGTTTAGTGCAACTGGGGTACCGCGATTAGATCGCAGATTTGCATGTAGTATTGAATAGGATTCAATAATTGGGGGTGGCAGGACGCCGCTTAGACTTGAGCGCCGCACTACAGAGGTCGGACTGCGCCGGCGCTCGCCGAAATCTCTTGAGGGCTTCCATTTCTTCCGTTCTTCCTAGAGGATCGGCGGTGTTGTTGCCTCGGTTTGTTTTGAGCGTGTACCGTTTCTCAAATGTACTACTGGTCGGCTCATCACGAGACACGAGTTACGCTCGCAGGCTCCGGTTCGGAAAGGAATGGGCAGAATGAGTCTAGCACCGCTGGTGTTGCCGCTCTCCAACTATGTCGAATGCGACGGACATCAAATTCATTATCTTGAGTGGGGAGGTCGCCAAAGTCCCGTCGTTGTAATGTGGCATGGCTTGGCGCGAAATTGTCGGGACTTCGACGATCTGGCGCGTCGGCTTGCAGATAAGCATCGAGTTATTTGCCCGGATACGATCGGGAGAGGCCTTTCCGGATGGAGCATGGCACCAGGGCAGGACTACAACTTCGGTTCATACGCCAAATGCGCCGTTGAGCTGTTCAACGCACTGGAGATCGAGCAGGCGGCCTGGGTAGGGACGTCGATGGGTGGAGCCCTTGGAATTTTCGTGGCCGGCGGTCCACTGCGCGGGCGGATTACGAGGCTTGTCCTAAACGACATCGGCCCAACTTTGCCGGAAGGGCCATTCGAGAGGATCAAGCAGTACGTTGGGAATCCGCCGTCATTTTCTAGGTTGACCGAATTCGAAGAATACCTTCGCACGATTTATAAGCCTTTCGGATGGCATAGCGACGCACAATGGACTCGAATGGCAGAAATGTTGTCGCGCCGCCTTCCGGACGGGAGTTTTACCTCCCACTACGATCCTAAAATTGTCCAGCAGATGTTTGATCATCCGCGCGATTTCGAGCAATGGGACACCTATAAATCCATTGCCGTGCCCACACTTGTACTGCGCGGAGAAACCTCGGATGTATTGTCCGTCGAGACGGCGCAGTGGATGTCCCGCAATGGATCGAACACCCACGTGATTGATGTTTCGAATTGTGGACATGCGCCGGGCCTGAACACCTTTGAACAGATCGAGCTAGTCGCTGGATTTGTAGAAAATGAGGAAAGATAGGCGAAACAAACCCACTTTCTGGAATTACAATTTGATTCTGCAGCTTCCTCTGTCGGGCCACGCTCTGACGGGCCGAGGGCTGCTATCGCCGCTCAATGTCTTGCGAGGCGATTGACTGCGTTTTCGGGAGCTGATGGACGCTGACTTAACCTGTAGGCCGTGGGCGCAGATCCAGTCCAGGACCGGAAGGCTCGGGAAAAGCTCTTTTCGCTCTGGAATCCAACGGCCTGTGCGATCTGCTTGATCGGCCTCTCGGTTCGGCGCAGCAGATCCATGGCTTTGTCGAGCCGAGCTTCATCCTTCAGGGCCCGGAGCGATGTGCCTTCCTCCTGGAGCTGCCGGTAGAGAGTGCGCACTGAAAGGTTGAGTTCATCGGCCAGCAAAGCGGTTGAATGGACGCCGCTCTTCAAGCGTTCGCGCGCACGCTGGGCCAACAGCCGGTCCCGGCGGTACTTCAACACGGTCAGGGGTAATGCACGCTTTAACATCAAAGTCATCGACTGCTCGTCGCGCCGTGGCGCTAGATTCAGGTAGCGCGCGTCGAAGCGAAAGCCGGTCCGGTCTGCGCTGAAGCGAACTGGTCCCGGCGAGAAAAGGAGTGGGTAGACGTCCGAATGCAGCGGGGGGGCGAACGTGAAGGCTGTCTCGTCGAGAGCGATCTGGGAGTCGATCAGCCAGCACGCGTAGCCGATAACGTACCGCAAGCTCGTGATGAGGCAAAATTCGCGCATCGGGCCCAGATCGCGCGTCTCTTGGATGACCAGTTCGGCGACCCCACCGGTCACGGTCAATCTATGAACGAGGTCGTCGGTCAGGAGCCGGTGATGACGGCACCAGCGCTTCAACGCGACGCCAAGCGTCGGGGAGGTCAGCGATGCACGGCATAGCATGCCGTAACTGCCCCAAGGCAGCCGTCGGCTGAACCACCCCAGCGCCTCGTCGTCGAGCTCCTGCATCGCCAGGCCCGAGATCGCTTCCATCTGTGATGCCGTGATCCGGCCGTTCGGAAGCGAAAGTAATTGTGGGCTGATATGTGCTTGCCGGAGCGCCGGCTCGGGGTCTTTTCCATACATCTCATAGGCTAAGACCATAGCCCTGACGAAGGCGACCGGTGTTGCAGCGACCTGCTTCATCTTTTCACCTTGGCACGATTTGCAACCACGTTGGCAACAAAAATTCTCTGTCGCGTCGTACGGCTTCCTTCATTGGCAAAAAACCAAAAGGAGGGAAAGGAGAAATAGCCCATACCGAGGCGCACTCGCGTACGCGGCAGAGAGCCGAGCAAATCGCCGAGCATGTGCAATCGCGTCTCGCCGCGCATGAATATCCGCGCGTCGCCAGCTTCATCGAGAAGATGCCTATGACGACCACCGGAAAGCTCATTCGCGCGAGCTTCGCAATATAGCGGAGACGGAAGCACGCCTGGAAGCTTGGAGCGAGTGACGGCCAAACTCGTTGGCCGCGCACCGGACTTGCCTGGTCACACGAAGTCACGCGCGGCGACCGCTCGTCGCAAGCCTTCGTCTTCAGACGGTCGAAAGGAACTCAGGAATGAACAAGATATATCCGGACGCAGCCGCGGCGTTGAATGGTCTGCTCCACGACGGAATGCTGGTTGCTGCCGGCGGCTTCGGGCTTTGTGGCATCCCCGAGCTCCTGATCGACGCTATCGTTAAGAGCGGCGTGAGGGGCCTGACCATCGCATCGAACAACTGCGGGGTTGACGGGTTCGGCCTCGGCAAGCTGCTGGACACGCGCCAGATCAGCAAAATGATTAGTTCTTACGTGGGCGAGAATGCCGAGTTCATGCGGCAGTATCTGAGCGGGGAGCTCGAGATCGAATTCAACCCGCAGGGCACGCTCGCCGAGCGGATGCGCGCGGGTGGTCACGGCATTCCGGGATTCTATACGAAAACCGGCGTGGGCACAGTGATTGCTGAAGGGAAGGCGCACAAGGAGTTCCGAGGCGAGACCTACATCCTCGAAGAGGGCATCTTCGCCGACCTGTCCATCGTCAAGGCTTGGAAGGCAGACGCGAGCGGCAACGCGATCTTTCGCAAGACCGCGCGCAACTTCAATCCGCCCGCGGCCATGTGTGGCCGGGTCTGCGTGATGGAGGTCGAGGAGATCGTGCCCGTGGGATCGCTCGATCCCGACGGAATTCACCTGCCGGGCATCTTTGTGCACCGACTCATTCAAGGCGAGCATGAGAAACGTATCGAGCAGCGCACGGTGCGCAAACGGGAGGAAGCGTAATGCCTTGGAACCGCGAGCAGATGGCCGCGCGCGCCGCGCGGGAGCTTCAGGACGGCACCTATGTGAATCTCGGGATTGGCATCCCGACACTGGTGTCGAACTTCATCCCCGAAGGCGTCACGGTGACGCTCCAGTCGGAGAACGGCATGCTCGGCATGGGCGCGTTTCCCTTCGAGGGCGAAGAAGATCCCGACCTGATCAACGCCGGCAAGCAGACGATCACCGAGCTTCCGCACTCAGTCTACTTCGACAGCTCGCTGTCGTTCGGCATGATCCGCGGCGGCAAGATCGCCATGGCAATCCTCGGCGCGATGGAAGTGAGCGAGAAGGGCGATCTTGCGAACTGGATGATCCCCGGCAAGCTCGTGAAGGGCATGGGCGGCGCGATGGATCTCGTCGCCGGCGTCGGCCGCGTGATCGTCGTGATGGACCACGCCAATAAGCACGGGGAATCGAAGATTCTCAGATCCTGCACCCTGCCGCTCACGGGCGCCGGAGTCGTTGACCGCATCATCACCAATCTCGGCGTTCTGGACGTGGTCGAAGGCGGATTGAAGATCGTGGAGCTGGCCGATGGCGTCACCGAGGACGAGTTGCGCGCGGCGACCGAGGCGAGGCTGCTGTGACGTCACAACGGAGAGATGCGCCAATGGGCGAGAATGCGAAAGTCCTGTTCGACGAGTTGGGGGAGGTGGCGCTCATCACCCTGAACCGCCCCGGACAGAGAAATGCGATCGATGCGGAAACCTGCGCTCTGCTGCGGGATGCCACCGAAGAGTTCGAGCGGAACGACAGATTCAGGATCGCGGTGCTGCGCGGGAGCGGTGCGGTGTTCTGCGCCGGCATGGACCTGAAGGCCTTTTCGACCGGCGAGGCCGAGGACATCCTCTTCGGACCGGGTCGGCTCGGAGGCTTTGTCAGTCGCTCGCGGCGAAAGCCGGTCATCGCGGCAGTTCAGGGGGCGGCACTGGCTGGCGGGTTCGAACTGATGCTGGCATGCGACATGACAATCGCGACCAGGACAGCGAAGTTCGGGTTGCCTGAGAGCAAGAGGGGCCTCATAGCCGGCGCCGGCGGCGCATTCCGGATCGGGCAGCGCGTTCCGCCCGCCATCGCCAACGAGATTCTTCTGACCGGCGACTGGTTCAGCGGCGAGCGTGCCTATGGGCTCGGCCTAGTCAACAGGCTCGTCGATGAGGCGCCCGACGCTGCGGCTATCGAACTGGCGCAGGCCATCGCCCGCAATGCGCCGCTGTCCCTGGAAGCCAGCCTCGAACTGAGCCGATGCGCCAGCACCGTTCATGAAGACGCGTGTTGGGAAGCAAACGACCGGCTTCTGCGAGTCCTCGTTGCGAGCAAGGACGCTCTCGAAGGCGCCAGAGCCTTCGCCGAGAAGCGTGATCCGGTCTGGGTGGCGAAATAGTGATCAAGTCGAGGCGCGTTCCCGATCGCAGCGAAGCGGTCCTGCGCTGCGTGTTGGAACGCCGGGCCGCGGCGCACCCGGAGCGGCCATTTCTGCGTTTTCCCGACGGCTCGATAACGACGTATGGCGAGTTCTGCATGTCGGTGCAGGGGCTCGCAGCCGGGCTTGCATCTATTGGCGTGAAGCAAGGCGACAACGTCAACGTATGGATGCCGAATACGGTCGATGTCGTCAGAGCCTGGTTCGCCATCAACTGGCTAGGTGCGGTCTATGTGCCGATCAACACGGCGTATCGTGGGAGCATCCTCTCCCATGTGCTGATGAACGGGAGCGCTACCGTCCTGCTGACGAACAGCGTTCTCCTGGACAGGCTGCGGGAGATCGATCGCGGCTCGATCCGGACGGTCGTCGTCGCCGGTCTACCGGCATCGCCGATCAAAGGGATCAATCAGATTCCTCTGGCGGCGCTGGATCTCGATCCTTCGGAAGTGCCGCCGCTGACCAGACCCATCGAGCCGTGGGATCCGCAATCGATCATCCACACGTCGGGGACGACAGGTAGATCCAAGGGTGTGGTCAGCTCATATGCCCATATATGGCACATGAGCGGCCCGTTGTCGTACCCGATGCTAAACGAAAACGACAGCGCCTTGTGCTTCCTGCCGTTCTTCCATATTGGCGGGACGCTTCTGGTGTCAGCGATGCTCAATCGTGGCGGAGCCGTTGGGTTGGGCGGCGACTTCACGACGGACAGATTCTGGCCGATCGTCCACGCGACTAAGGCGACCTACACTATCATGCTCGGGGCGATGTCCAGCTTCCTCGCGAAGCCGCCACCGACGGATGCGGACCGCAACCACACGCTCAGGAACGTCACGATGATCCCGCTGCCCGGCGACTCGCGGGAGTTCGCGCAGCGGTTCGGCGTCGACGTCTGGACACTGTTCAACATGACCGAAGTGAACACGCCGATCGTCTCGGATCGCAACCCCGCCGTGCCGGGGACGTGCGGAAAGGCGCGGCCAGGCAACGAGCTTCTGATCGTAGACGAGCATGATCGCGACGTTGCGCCAGGCGAGATCGGAGAGCTGATTATCCGCAGTGACGCGCCATGGGCGCTCAACTCTGGCTATTTCAAGAACCCGGATGCGACAGCACATGCCTGGCGCAATGGCTGGTTTCACACCGGCGATGCGTTCCGTACGGATGAGAACGGCAACTTCTTCTTCGTCGACCGCATAAAAAACGTGATCCCCCGGCGCGACGAGAACATTTCCTCGTTCGAAGTCCAGGCGGGAATCCTGGCCCATCCTGTCGTTAGCGAGAGCGTCGTCGTCGCAGCGCCGAACGAGCTTGCGGAGGACAATGTCCTTGCGGCCGAGTACCGCCGCGACCGGCTCCTGGCCCAGCGGGCGCGCGAATGCTTGAAGCGCGGGCACCATTCGGCCGCTTCGCTGGCGGAAGAACTCAACCTTTCAATGCGCACTCTCTACCGGCGGCTTCGCGAGGAAGGCACATCGCTCCAGGCACTAAAGGATGAAGCCCGTCGCGACAAAGCCATTGACCTCCTGCGCCGAACGGAGAAGTCGATCAAGCAGATCGCGCAAGCAGTAGGATTCCAAAGCGAAAAGAGTTTCGCTCGCGCTTTCCAGTCATGGACCGGATCTGCGCCGACGTCCTACAGGTCGGACGAGAATTCCAAGAATCCGCCCGGCCTCGTCGATCGCCCCGAGAGACGTTGAGCCTCGATCACAGCCCTCGGTTCAGCAGAACACGACCGGACAGGCCGCGTCGCAAAATCGGCCCACGGTCGGTCAAAGTAGATGCCGACACTGCCCCAGGGCGGTCACCGGCCGAACCAACCCCGCGCCTCGTCGTCGAGTAACTGCATCGCCAGGCCCGAGATCGCTTCCACCTGTGATGCCATGATCCGGCCAATCGGACGCGAAAGCGCTTTCGACGTGATTAGTGCCTGCCGGACCACCGGCTCAGGCTCATTTCGATACATCTCATAGGCTTAAGACCGTAGCCTTGGCGAAGGGACCGGCGTGGCAACGACCCGCTTCATCCCTTCATCTTGGCACGATTTGCGACCTAGTTGGCAACACAAGTGCTCGGTCGCGTCGTACGGCTCCTTCATAGGCAATAAGCCAAAGGGAGGGAGAGGAGAGATGGCTCATACGGAGGCGCACTCGTATGTCCGCGGCACGGTAGATTCGCCACTCAGCGATCTTACGATTTCGGCGTTGCTCGCCGAGACGGCCGCGCGGGTCCCGAACGGTCTCGCTGTCGTATTCCGTGAACAGGGCGTTCGTTGGAATTGGGAGGAGTTCGCGAACGAGATCGAGGCCTTCGCCGCCGGGCTGCAGGAGCTTGGTCTACGAAAAGGCGATCGCGTCGGGATCTGGTCGCCCAACCGCGTCGAGTGGCTGGTGACGCAATTCGCAACGGCACGGCTCGGCCTCGTCCTCGTCAATATCAATCCTGCCTATCGTCTCTCCGAGCTGGAATACGCTCTTGGCGTATCGGGATGCCGGGCCGTCGTCTCCGCCCAAGAGTTTAAGTCATCGAAGTACCTGGACATGCTCCAGACGGTTCGTCCCCAATTGCCAGGGCTCGAATGGATCATTCGGATGGGCGAGAGTCGCACGCCGAACATGCTGAACTATGTGGATATTCTGGCGACCGGGCGCCGCGTTAAAACTTGCGAAGAACCCCTCGACTGCCACGACCCGATCAATATCCAGTTCACAAGCGGAACAACCGGCAGCCCGAAGGGCGCCACGCTCACGCATCATAATGTGGTGAACAATGCGCGCTTTATCGCTCAAGCATTGAATTTCAGTGAGACGGATCGGCTTTGCATCCCGGTGCCGCTCTATCATTGCTTTGGAATGGTCCTTGCCGTTCTCGCCTGCGTGAGCACGGGCGCGACCATGGTATTCCCAGGCGAAGCGTTCGATCCTGCCGCGGTTCTGGCGGCGGTTTCGGAGGAGCGCTGTACGGCGCTGCACGGGGTGCCGACGATGTTCATCGCCGAACTTGCGCATCCGGATTTCAAGACCTTCGACCTGTCTTCGCTGCGCACGGGAATCATGGCCGGCTCTCCATGTCCCATCGAAACCATGCGGCAGGTAGTCTCCGAGATGAACATGAGCGAGGTGACGATCGCTTACGGCATGACGGAGACGTCGCCGGTATCATTTCAGAGCTCGACGACCGACCCGCTGGAACGACGTGTGGCGACGGTCGGGCGCATTCAGCCATGGCTCGAAGCGAAGGTGATCGACCGGAACGGCCAACTCGTTCTGCGCGGAGAGACAGGCGAGTTGTGCGTGCGCGGCTATTCCGTAATGCGCGGCTATTGGGACGATCCCGCGCGGACGGGCGAAGTCATCAAGGACGGGTGGATGCACTCCGGTGACCTCGCGGTCATCGACGACGAAGGATATTGCAACATCGTAGGGCGGGCCAAGGACATGCTGATCCGCGGTGGCGAGAACGTGTATCCGCGCGAGATCGAGGAATTTCTGTTCCGGCACCCCAAGGTGCAGTCTGCACAGGTGTTCGGCGTTCCGGATCAGAAATACGGTGAAGAGATCTGCGCCTGGATCGTGCTTAAGCCAGGCCAAGACTGCAGTGAAAACGATATCCGCGAGTTCTGCCGCAATCAAATCGCGCACTACAAGGTGCCTAGATACATTCGCTTTGTCGCAGAAATGCCGATGACGGTCACCGGCAAGGCCCAAAAGTTCGTGATGCGTGAATTGATGGTCAAAGAACTCAATTTGACCGAAACCCGAACCGCTTAACCGGTGCGGCAGATCGCACCCAGCGACGCAACCACACCAATGCAGCACGAGCCAAGCGAGGAAGAAAGATGGATCGCATCGACGTTCACCAGTTAGCCGACGAGGCCCGGTTCAACGGCTTTCACGGGCTCGTTCTTTTCTGGGGTCTGCTGATCCTGACCTTCGATGGCTACGACCTCGCTGTCGTCGGCGCGGCCTTGCCGTCGATCATGAAGGATATGGGCGTGAGCGCAGGCAGCGCCGGATTCATGGCCAGCTCGGCTTTGTTCGGCATGATGTTCGGTGCCATCGTCTTCGGCACTCTGGCGGACACGATCGGTCGAGTCTTGACGATCTCGATCTGCGTCGCGCTGTTCAGCATATTCACCGCGGCCGCCGGCCTGACTAGCGATCCCGTAACCTTCAGCGTCATGCGCGTCCTCGCCGGCCTGGGTATCGGCGGCGTACTCCCTGTTGTGACCGCACAGATGGCAGAGTTCTCGCCGCTCAAGATCCGGGCGCGCCTGATCGTCCTTGTGTTCATGGGTTATTCCCTTGGGGGAATCTTGGTCGCACTGATGGGCAAACAGTTGATTGAGATGTACGGCTGGCAGTCGGTGTTCTTTGCGGCTGGTCTGCCGCTGCTGCTAATTCCGTTCATCGTGAAGACGATGCCGGAGTCGATGCCCTTCTTGATCAAGAAGAAGCGCGATGCCGAACTGCGTAGCATAGCAGGCAAGCTGGCGCCGAATCTCCGCTTACAACAGGGTGCGCAGTTCGTTGTTCCCGCCGGCGAAAAGGTCGACGAGACCCCCATCCGGCACCTGTTTCGGGACGGACGCGGGTTCAGCACAGTGATGATCTGGATCGCCTTCTTCGCCGCGCTGTTCATGGTGTACGCACTCAGCTCCTGGCTGACCAAGCTGATGGCGATGGCAGGCTACAGCCTTGGCTCCGCGCTGACCTTTACGCTGCTGTACAACTTGGGTGCCATCGTCGGTTCGGTGTTCGGCGCATGGCTGGGCGACAAGTTCAACATCAAGTACGTGCTGGTCGCCTTTTACGCCCTCGGCGCCGCCTCGCTGGCCCTGATGGGCTACACCAAGTCGACCGAACTGCTCTTCGTGGTCGTCTTTGTTGTCGGTGCGTCCACGCTCGGCACGGGAGTACTTGCCTATGCCTATGCAGGCGGATTCTACCCGACGGCCGTACGATCCACCGGCGTTGGCTTTGCCGGCGGTGTCGGGCGCCTTGGCGCGATTCTCGGACCGATCCTGATAGGAGGCTTGGTCGCATTGGAGTTGCCGCTCGAACAGAACTTCATGGCCATCGGGGTGGCAGGCCTGATCGGAGCCTTCGCCGTCACGATGATTAACCACGGGCTTTTCGCATCACTGCACTTCGACCCAGCATCAGAAACGGTAGCTCTGAAAGCGAGAGCTACGGCCCGCGACTGATTCCGTGACTCGCTGCTGCTGCGCCCAAGCGCGCAGGCGCAGAGGTATTGACACACAAGTCTTGGGAGAGATTCCGATGAGCCATCTGCAGACGCTTAACTTCTCGCTCGGCGAGGATATCGACATGCTGCGCGAGACGGTCAACAGATTTGCGACGGATGAGATTGCTCCCCGTGCAGCGGCGATCGACGAGGAGAACCTTTTCCCGCACGATCTCTGGCGCAAGCTCGGAGACCTCGGTGTCCTTGGGCTGACCGTCAGCGAGGAATACGGTGGCGCCCAGCTCGGATATCTCGCCCACATGGTCGCCATGGAGGAGATTTCGCGGGCCTCAGCAGCAGTCGGGTTGTCCTTCGGTGCTCATTCGAACCTGTGCGTCAACCAATTGCACCGAAATGGCAACGCCGAGCAGAAGGCGAAGTATCTGCCCAAACTCGTCTCAGGTGAGCATGTCGGCGCCCTTGCGATGAGCGAGCCTAATGCTGGGTCTGACGTAGTCAGCATGAAGCTGCGGGCCGATAAGAACGGCGACCGCTATGTCCTGAACGGCTCGAAGATGTGGATCACGAATGGTGGTGAAGCCGAGACACTTGTCGTCTACGCAAAGACGGATTCCAACGCGGGCCCGAAAGGCATCTCCGCCTTCATCGTCGAAAAGGGATTCAAAGGACTGACGTTCGGCACCAAGCTGGACAAGCTGGGCATGCGCGGTTCGAACACCTATCCGGTGTTCTTCGAGGATTGCGAGGTTCCGGCCGAGAACGTCCTGGGCAAGGTGGGTGACGGTGTGCGCGTCCTGATGAGCGGCCTCGACTATGAGCGAGCCGTTCTGTCGGGAGGCCCGCTCGGCATCATGGCGGCCTGCATGGACGTCGTCATCCCCTACGTGCACGACCGCAAGCAGTTCGGCCAGTCCATAGGCGAGTTTCAACTGATGCAGGGCAAGATCGCCGACATGTACACCACCTGGCAAGCCAGCCGGGCCTATGTTTATGCGGTCGGCCAGGCCTGCGACCGTTCGAACCATGCGCGTACTCTTCGCAAGGACGCGGCCGGAGCCATTCTCTACGCCGCCGAAAAGGCGACCTGGATGGCCGGGGAAGCGATCCAGACGCTCGGCGGCAACGGCTACATCAATGAGTATCCGACGGGTCGCCTGTGGCGCGACGCCAAGCTCTATGAGATTGGAGCTGGCACGAGCGAGATCCGTCGCATGCTGATCGGCCGCGAACTGTTCGCCGAGACGGCGTGAGGGTGCCATGTGCAGTCTTGACGGACTATTCGCCAACAACCGCACCTGGGCGGCTCAGCGCCGCTCGCAGGATCCGGAGTTCTTCACGCGTCTCGCTCGTCAGCAGTCGCCTCGATATCTGTGGATCGGCTGCTCGGACAGCCGTGTACCCGCCAACGAGATACTGGGGCTCGATCCTGGAGAAGTATTCGTTCATCGCAACATCGCAAATCTTGTCGTGCATTCCGACCTGAACTGCCTGTCGGTGTTGCAATACGCCGTCGAGACGCTGAAGGTCGAGCACGTCATGGTCGTCGGACACTACGGTTGTGGCGGCGTGCAGGCGGTGGCCGAGAAACGCTCGACGGGCCTCGCCGACAATTGGCTCCGGCATATCGAAGATATCTCGTTCAAGCACGATGAGCGCCTCGCTCGCGCCAACGGCGAAGGACAGCGTGGGGCCCGTCTCGTTGAGCTCAATGTCATCGAGCAAGTCGCCAATGTGTGCCGCACTACCATTATGCGGCGCGCTTGGTATCGCGGACAGCGGATCGAGGTACACGGCCTCGTTTACGGATTGGACGATGGTCTGTTGCGCCGGATCGGCTCTAGCGTCAACAACGGGCAGAGCTGGATGCAGTGCTACGAGGAATCGTTGCAAACGGTCGCGTGACGATCGGGAGGAAGCGCAAATGCAGGCATTGAAGACACAAATAAATCCGCAGTCACCGGAGTTCCGCGCCAACGCGGAGACGATGCGGTCTCTGGTCGAGGACCTGAAGACAAAAGTGACGGATATGGCCCAAGGCGGCGGTGAGACCGCGCGGGCCAGACACACCGCGCGCGGCAAGCTCCTGCCTCGCGACCGCGTCTCTCAATTGCTCGATCCCGGTACGCCCTTCCTAGAGGTCGGACAGTTGGCCGCATTGGGGATGTACGATGGCGATGCGCCCGCGGCGGGCCTCATCGCAGGTATCGGTTGTGTTCAGGGCGTGCAATGCATGGTCGTCGCCAACGACGCGACCGTGAAGGGCGGCACCTACTACCCGATGACCGTCAAGAAGCACCTTCGGGCGCAGGAAATCGCGGAACAGAACCACTTGCCCTGCATCTATCTCGTCGACTCGGGCGGAGCATTTCTCCCAAAGCAGGACGAAGTGTTTCCCGACCGCGATCATTTCGGTCGCATCTTCTTCAATCAAGCGAACATGTCGGCCAAAGGCATCCCTCAGGTGGCGATGGTGATGGGCTCGTGTACGGCGGGCGGGGCCTATGTGCCGGCCATGAGTGACGAGACGGTCATCGTCCGCAACCAGGGTACGATTTTCTTAGGCGGCCCTCCGCTGGTGAAGGCGGCGACAGGAGAGGAGGTCAGCGCAGAGGACCTCGGTGGCGGTGACGTTCACACGCGAATCTCGGGCGTAGCCGACCAACTCGCCGAGAACGATGCCCACGCCATCCACCTGGCGCGCCGGATCGTCGCTAACCTTAACCGCATGCCGCAGGTGCGGGTCGCCATGGAGCCGAGCGAGGAGCCGCTCTACGATCCCAACGAACTCTACGGCATTATCCCGCAAGACACCCGCAAACCTTACGACGTGCGCGAGATCATCGCCCGCATTGTCGACGGGTCGCGTTTCGACGAGTTCAAGCCGCGCTACGGCACGACGCTGGTTACCGGGTTCGCGCGGCTCTACGGCATGCCGGTCGGCATCGTCGCCAACAACGGCATCTTGTTTTCGGAGTCGGCCCAGAAGGGCGCCCATTTCATCGAGCTTTGCGCGCAGCGCGGTGTGCCGCTCCTATTCCTGCAGAACATCTCGGGCTTCATGGTGGGACGGAAGTACGAGAACGGAGGGATCGCTAAGGATGGCGCCAAGATGGTGACCGCGGTTGCGACCGCGCAGGTCCCGAAGGTCACCATGCTGATCGGCGGCAGTTTCGGGGCCGGCAATTACGGCATGTGCGGCCGGGCCTACTCGCCGCGCTTTCTGTGGATGTGGCCCAATGCGCGCATCAGCGTCATGGGAGGAGAGCAGGCCGCCGGCGTGCTGGCGACCGTCCGCCGCGACGGCATGGCCCTGAAGGGCGACGAATGGAGCGCGGAGCAAGAAGAGAAGTTCAAGGCCCCGATCCGCTCGCAGTACGAGACGCAGGGCCACCCTTATTATGCGACTGCGCGGATGTGGGATGACGGCATCGTTGATCCGGCCCAGGCGCGCAGAGTGCTTGGCCTCTCCTTCGCGGCGACTTTAAACGCGCCGATCCCGCCGACAAAGTTCGGCGTCTTCCGGATGTGAGGCATAGCGATGACCTATCCAACACTGAGACTGGAGCGCCGCGGACCTGCGGCCTGGATCTGGATGAACCGTCCCGAGGTGCACAACGCCTTCGACGAGACGCTCATCGCCGATCTCACGGCTGCGTTCGCGGCGACTGATGCGGACCGGGATGTCCGGGCCATCGTGCTCGCCGGCGAGGGAAAGAGCTTTTCAGCCGGCGCTGATCTCAACTGGATGCAGCGGCAGGGAACAGCGAATTCCGCGGACAACCTCGCCGACGCACGTCGTCTAGCGGAACTGTTTGACACGATCGCCCTGTGCGCCACCCCGACGCTGGCGCGCGTGCACGGCGCTGCGCTCGGCGGTGGCATGGGGCTGGCTGCCGCCTGTGACATTTGCGTCGCCTCGACCCAGGCCCAGTTTGCAACTTCGGAGGTGCGGCTCGGCATCATTCCGGCGGTGATCGCTCCTTATGTGGTGCGCGCTATCGGTGAGCGTCAGTCCTACCGGTACTTCCAGTCCGGCGAGCGGATCACCGCTGTCCGCGCTTTTGAAATCGGTCTCGTCCACGATGCCGTGCCGCCCGAGGAATTGGACACGAAAGTCGACGAGATCGTTGCGGCTCTCCTCACCGGAGGCCCGCGTGCCCAATCTGCTGCGACCTGCCTGATCCGCGCGGTGGCCAACAGGCCAATCGACGATGGGGTGATCGAGGACACCGCGCGGCGGATCGCCACGCTGCGCGCGTCGGCCGAGGCAAGGGAAGGTCTCAGCGCCTTTCTCGAAAAACGTCGCCCTGTCTGGACGGACACGTAACGCTCGTGCGGGAACCGCGCATGAATTCTGGGAGGTCGAGATGTTCAAGAAGATCCTAGTCGCGAACCGCGGTGAAATCGCGTGCCGCGTCATCAAAACCGCTAGACGGCTTGGGGTAGCCGCTGTTGCTGTGTATTCGGAGGCCGATGCCAATGCGCGCCACGTTCGACTGGCGGACGAGGCAGTCCTCATCGGACCAGCCGCAGCGCGTGAATCCTATCTTGTCGGCGAGCGGATCTTGGACGTCGCCAAGCGAACCGGGGCGGAGGCGATCCATCCGGGTTACGGATTCCTGTCTGAGAATGAGGAATTCGCCGAAGCCTGCGAGAAGGCCGGTGTGGTTTTCATCGGGCCGCCAGCGTCCGCAATTCGAGCGATGGGCTCGAAATCGGCTGCAAAGGCACTCATGGGAGCGGCGGGCGTACCGTTGACGCCTGGATACCACGGCGACAATCAGGATTCGGCTTTCCTGGCCCGGCAAGCGGACCAAATCGGCTATCCGGTGCTGATCAAGGCCAGCGCCGGAGGCGGAGGCAAAGGCATGCGTCGCGTTGATGCCGCTGCCGATTTCGAGACCGCACTCGGTTCATGCAAACGTGAGGCGGCCAACGCCTTCGGGGACGAACAGGTTCTGGTCGAGAAATACGTATTGAAGCCTCGTCACATCGAGATCCAGGTGTTCGGCGATAAACACGGCAACTGCGTCTACCTGTTCGAGCGCGACTGCTCCCTTCAACGTCGCCATCAAAAGCTACTCGAGGAAGCGCCGGCACCCGGCATGACCTTGGAGCGACGCGCAGCAATGGGTGAGGCGGCCGTGAACGCCGCGAAGGCGGTCGGCTATGTCGGCGCGGGGACCGTCGAGTTCATCGCGAACCAGGATGGCAGCTTCTATTTCATGGAGATGAATACACGTCTCCAGGTCGAGCATCCGGTTACGGAGATGATTACCGGGCTCGATCTCGTCGAATGGCAGCTACGTGTCGCCAGCGGCCAGTCTTTGCCCTTGACCCAAGAGCAACTCGAGATCGACGGCCATGCAATCGAAGCAAGAATCTATGCCGAGGATCCCGATAAGGGCTTCCTGCCTTCGACCGGTCGCCTCGTTCATCTTGTTCCGCCTTCCGAGAGCGACTCGGTTCGGGTTGACACCGGGGTAGAGCAGGGCGACGAGATCACGCCGTACTACGATCCTATGATCTCCAAGCTGATCGTCTGGGGAGCCGATCGCAAGCAGGCGCTGGCCCGCATGCGGCGAGCCTTAGCTCAGTACAGAGTGGTCGGCGTCTCGAACAACATCAATTTCCTTTCCCGCCTCGTGGCCCTTCCATCATTCGTCAATGCGGAACTCGATACCGGATTGATCGAACGCGAACAGGGGCTCCTGTTCCCACCTCAGGAAGCGGTCCCCGACGACGTGTGGCTCGTGGCTGCCCTTGCCGAGCTTCTGCACGAGCAGCGCGAGGCAAATTCGAAATTTGGGACCGCGGCCGATCGGGGTTCGCCATGGCGCGCGCTTGACGGTTGGCGGCTTAATGGTAGAGCGGAACGAAAGCTGGTGCTGCGATTGCTGGAGAAGCTGCAGGAGGTTGTCGTCCTTGTCATCCCCGCAGGCTATCAGCTTGTGCTCAACGGACGAAGTGTGCGTGCATCCGGAACGCTGGGCCGGGGCGGGACCGTCCACGCCTATCTCGACGATTCCCGTGTCAATGCTGCGGTCGTGATCACGGGCGAGCGCCGCCACGTCTTCTATCGAGGGCACTCATGGCCGCTCGCGCTCGTCGATACGCTCTATGTCGGCGGAGAGGGCGAAGACGTCGAGGGAGGGCTGCGGGCGCCCATGCCCGGCAAGGTCGTTACGCTGATTGCCGAGCCCGGCTCGATCGTTGAGAAGGGAGCGCCGCTCCTGGTTCTCGAGGCCATGAAGATGGAGCACACCATTACCGCCCCACGAAAGGGCAAAGTCATCAGCTTTCATGTGGCGGCGGGCGATCAGGTCGCTGACGGCGCCGAGCTTGTTGAATTCGTGGCGGCCGAAGCATGACCGATGTTCGCATCGTCGAGGTGGGCCCGCGCGACGGACTGCAGAACGAAAAGCAGATCGTCCCGACCGCGACGAAGCTCGCACTGATCGGGCGCCTTGCCGCTGCAGGCTTGAGGGACATCGAGGCTACGTCCTTCGTGTCGCCAAAATGGGTTCCGCAGATGGCCGATCATGCGGACATCGTGAAGAGCCTGCACAAGCATGCCGGCGTCACTTATCCGGTTTTGACGCCCAATCTGAAAGGGTTCGAGGCCGCGCTTGCGGCCGGTGCCAGCGAAGTGGCGGTCTTCGCGGCGGCTTCGGAGGGCTTCTCGCGCAAGAATATCAATTGCTCGATCGCCGAATCGATTGATCGCTTCATTCCGATTTTGGAGGTTGCGGGTTCTGTTGGCGTGAAGGTCCGTGGCTACGTCTCCTGCGTCGTAGGCTGTCCTTATGACGGTACGATCGAGCCGAAGGACGTCGCGAACGTGGCGGCTAGGCTGAGGGAAATCGGTTGTTACGAAATATCACTCGGCGACACGATCGGAGTCGGCACGCCGGCGTCCGTCTTGCGCATGCTCGACGCGGTAGCCAATGATGTGCCGGTCGAGTATCTAGCCGGCCACTACCATGACACGCATGGCATGGCGATCGCCAACATATATGCATCGTACCAGTTCGGACTTCGTACCTTCGACAGCGCCGTCGGTGGGCTCGGCGGTTGTCCCTACGCGAAGGGCGCGACAGGCAACGTCGCGACAGAGGATGTTGTTTATCTTCTGGAGGGGCTTGGTTGCGAAACGGGCGTCGATCTTGCTGCGATTCGGGAGATCGCGGCTTGGATCAAAGCGGCCGTAGGGCGCCCCTAGGGATAACGGTTGGGCGCCACGAGTTGCAGGCAATAACAGGGGTTGACGACATGAGGTCCGCTCTCGATCCAAGCGCGGTAGAAGCGCTAGTGGCCGATGGTGCTACCGCGATGATCGGCGGCTTCATGGGCGTCGACTCGCGGCGTCGCGTGCTGCGGGCCTCGTCGAGCGTCGAGTGCGCGGGCTCACCGCTATCGCGAATGACACGGCGCGGCCCGGTATTGGCATCGCCAAACTCAATGCACTGCGGTAACTGGATTTTGTTGCTATCGGATGGGGATTTGCGATGACACAGCGAGTGAATGCGATGCAGTCACTATCTATCCTGAACGGCGATGGTTGTTCTGAGCAGAGGGACGATTCGGGAGCAGTGAAATCGTTCGTGTTTCGCCACGATTGGTCGAGCGAAGAAGTCGCTGCGATCTATGATTCTCCTTTTATGGATCTGGTGTTTAGAGCGCAGGCCGTCCATCGCATGGTGTTCGATCCCAACAAGGTGCAATTCAGCCGGCTCCTGAATATCAAGACAGGCGGCTGCCCCGAGGATTGTGGCTATTGTAGTCAGTCCGCTCACCACGATGTCGGATTGCAGGCGTCAAGGCTGATGGATCCGGCGCGGGTCATTGAGGAAGCCAAAGTGGCCGCAGCGGCCGGCGCGACGCGGTACTGCATGGGCGCGGCCTGGCGGTCGCCGAAGGGCCGTGACATGGGTCCGGTGATTGAAATGGTCAAAGGCGTCAAGGCGCTTGGCATGGAAACTTGCATGACGCTCGGCATGCTCACGCCGGATCAAGCGAAGCAGTTGGCCGCTGCCGGACTGGACTATTACAATCACAACATCGACACGTCCGAACGGTACTACGATTCTGTCGTTCAAACCCGCACTTTCGGCGACCGGCTGGAAACCCTGCGGCATGTTCACGACGCTGGGATGAAAGTCTGTTGCGGCGGCATTCTCGGTATGGGCGAGCAGCCGAGCGATCGTGCAGAGATGTTGCGTACGCTGGCCAATCTGCCAGAGCACCCGGAGAGCGTGCCGATCAACATGCTGATCCCGATTATGGGAACGCCGCTCGCTCAGGCAGAACCTATCGATTCGATTTCTTTTGTTCGTACCGTCGCATTGGCAAGAATTCTGATGCCGATGTCCGACGTCCGCTTGTCTGCTGGTCGCACAGCGATGACCGATGAGATGCAGGCGCTCTGTTTTCTAGCCGGCGCTAATTCGATATTCATCGGCGATACGCTTTTGACCGCGACGAATCCCAGCGAAGACAAGGACCATCAGTTGCTCCAGCGACTCGGCATGGAACGAACCGAATCAAGGACGATCGTGACAGTGCCTACATTGGAGTCGGCTTAGGAGGCTAAATCATGACGGAAGCTTTTGGGGTTGATGCCTCCTTGGCCGAGGCAGAGCGCAAGGGCTTCCGGCTTGGCATGGTAGGCCGGACCTTCGTTCTCGTTCCTATCGCCTTGTTCTATTTGGTATCCAACCGCTATCCCATCAACATCTACATAGCGGCGCTGATTATGGCAGCCGCGTTAGTCGGTCTTGCACCGCTCGCACTTGTCAGCAGCCGCTATGAGCGCATTGCGCGCTATGCTTTGTTTGCATTCGATGTAGCAGTTCTCAGCGCTTTGCTTGCACTTGCGCCACTCAGCAGCGGTGGAGACATTCCCCAGAACATGGTCTTCATCTCTAGTCGTGGGGAGTATTACTTTGTCGTGGTTGCGGTATCAGCTCTTGCGTTATCACCGGCCCTCGTGCTTTGGACGGGCCTTTGCTCGGTGGTCGGCCTTGCCGGGGCGACAGCCTGGATCATGGCCGGGATGGACCGCATTGTCAGCTTTCGTGATTTGCCGGCCTCGCCCTCGCGCGAAGCCTTTTTGTCTGTTGTACTCGACGCTGACTTCATCGCGATTTCGAGTCGTATTAGCGAAGGGGTAAAGCTTGTCCTCGTTACCGGTATCGTCGCTCTTGCCGTCCACCGAGCGCGCGCCGTGGTCTGGGCGCACGCCGTCGTCGAACTGAAGCGGAGTCGTATCCAGCAGCTCTTTGGACGCTATGTGCCAGCGCAGGTCGCCGAGCAGCTTGTCAACTCCGAGCAACTAGCGCCGCAGACCCGGGAGGCAAGCCTGATCTTTGCCGATCTCGAAGGGTTCACCCGTCTTTCTGAATCCTTGACGCCTTCGCAGATCATCGGGCTGCTAAACAGTTTCTTCAGTGAGGCGGCGGCCATCGTCGATAAGCACGGCGGCGTGGTTGTGAATTATATCGGCGATGCCTTGATCGCAGCGTTCAATTCTCCGCTTCCCGTCGAGAACTATTCGGCACGCGCGGTGAGCACTGCTCGCGACCTGTTATCGTTAGTGTCATCGCGCGAATTCGAGGGCCATCGACTGCGGCTACGCATCGGTGTCGCGACAGGGTCGGTGGCTGCCGGCACCGTTGGTTCTGCAGAGCGCCAGTCCTACACGCTTTATGGTGACACGGTGAATGTGGCCCAGCGACTCGAGCGGATGAACAAGGACTTCAACACAGACTGCATGATATGTGGAAAGACGTTCGAGTCTGCACGATTAAGCGCCGCGGATGCGCAATCGATCGGCGCTCTCAGCGTGGCGGGGCGTGATCGCGCCGTCGAGGCGTTTTCGATTGGAGGCCGCCTCACCAATCCTTAGGGGTAACTTGTTTTCGAGCCAACGTTGTTGATTGCTTTGCTCAGCCGCCGCTTGTGAGTGGTGAACGTTGCAGGTGGCGCACCATGAGCTTTGCGGCATCGGCGTTGCGTCCGGCTTCGAGCAGGTCGAGCAGGCGCAGATGATCCTTGATGTGGCGCCGCATTCCCGGTCGATCGGCAAACGTACGGTAGGCGAACAGGCGGCGAATTGAGTTCACCCGTTTCAGTGCTTCCAGGAAGAACGAATTGTCGGTGCCGCGCATGATCTCTTCGTGAAATTCGCAACCTGATTGAAAGACCTCGCTGAGCGACATTCGCTCGAATTCGCCTCCGAGGATTCGGAGCTGGCGCTGGCGCAAACGCTCCATGATTTTAGGGGAGAGGCGATAGCCCGGCTGCGCTATCGCAGCCGGCTCGATGACGGCACGAAAAGCCAGACTCTGTTCATAAGCCTCGGGGCTCGACAGCGTCTCGGTGAAACGCCAGCCATAGCCCGGCATCCGCTCCATCCAGCCTTCCGCGGCCGTGCGGTCGAGCAGGCGCTGCAGCTCCGGCCGGCTCAGCCCATAGCGACGCATAAGCTCGGATTCGGTGACGTTCGACGGTAAGCGGTCGCCGAGGCGATCGGCAGCCATCGCGGCATACGCTTCGTCGCCGTGCCTGAACGTCGCTAGCGCCGACTGGGCTGCGACGCTGCGCGTGTCCTTGGCGAGGACGTAGCCACAATTGGGCTCACTCTTCGCCAGCCCTGCGACCGCAAGTGCTTTCAGACCCAGCCGGATTGGCCCGCGCGACAGATCGAGTTCGTCCGCCAGGCGCTGCTCGATCAGCCGGTCGCCCGGCTGCATCCCGTCCCGTCGCGCCACCGCCAGAATTCGGTGTGCCGTGAGCTCGGCACGGCTTGATGTTGCCCTGGCGCCGCCATTCCTGGCCGGGCGCTTTCTTGGAATATCGAGGGTCGGCACAAGGACACCGTGGCGATTGGACTTGACAGAGCGTTTCATAGATTGTTCGTTGTTGCAATAAATAACAATCTGACCCGGGGAGGGTCGAAGGCCATGGCGAATGCGCCCGACGTCCACATTTGCGAGGTCGGTCCGCGCGACGGACTGCAGAACCTCGATCTGTTCGTGCCGACCGAGGCAAAATGCGCGTTGATCGACGCCATCGCCGCGGCGGGCGTGCGCGAGATCGATGCGGGCTCGTTCGTGCCACCCAAGGTCGTTCCGCAATTTTCAGATGTCGACGCGGTCATGGCGCACGCGCTCGCGTACAAAGCCATCACCATCGGCGCGCTGGTGCCGAATTTCAAAGGCGCCGAGCGCGCCATCGCCGCCCGCGTCGACGCCATCTATTTCGTCATCTCGGCGAGCGAAACTCACAACCAGGCCAATGTTCGCCGCACCATCGACCAGCAACTGGAGGGCTTTCGCGCGGTGCGGGCCGCGATCGACGCCAGGCCGGCCGGCGATCGCCCGCACCTTTCGGGCGGCATCTCGACCGCCTTCGGCTGCTCGATGGAAGGCCGCATCGGCGAGGGTGCGGTCCGCCGATTGGCTATGGCCTATGCCGAGGCGGGCGCCGACGAGATCGGACTGGCCGACACCGTAGGATACGCGACCCCGCCCTTGATTAAACAGATTGTTGAGGGTGTGCGCCGCGATCTCGGCCCGACAATGAGCTTGCGGCTGCACCTGCACGATACCCTCGGGATGGGCCTCGCCAATGCTTTCGCCGGTCTGGAAGCCGGCATCCGCCGCTTCGATGCGGCGGTGTCGGGTCTTGGCGGATGCCCTTTCGCGCCCGGCGCGCGGGGCAATATCGTGACCGAGGATCTCGTTTTCATGCTGGAGGAAATGGGCCTCTCCACCGGCATCGACCTCGACCGGCTGATGGCGACCCGCGCCATTCTCAGCCCGCACATTCCGGCCAAGCACTTGACCGGCCACCTGCACGAGGCGGGAATTCCAAAGGCGCTGCGGAGGGCTGCGTGAGCATGACGGACCAGAGCACGATCGCGCGCGACGACATCCGGCCGCTCGCGGGCCTGCGCGTCGTGGAGTTCAGCCAGATGGTGATGGGGCCGACCTGTGGGCTCATCCTCGCCGACCTCGGCGCCGACGTCGTCAAGGTGGAGCCGCCCAAGGGCGATCGCACCCGCTATTTCAAGGGACCGGCGGCGGGCTTTTTCGGTACCTATTGCCGCAACAAGCGCAGCGTGGCGATCGACACCGCTTCATCGGAAGGCCAGGCGGTCGCACGCCGCCTGATTGAGAAGTGCGACGTGCTGATCGAAAATTTTCGGCCCGGCCTGCTCAAGCGTACCGGGTTCGACTACGAGTCGGTCGCAGGCTTTGCGCCTCACATCATCTATTGCTCGCTGAAGGGCTACCTGCCGGGTCCCTATGAGAACCGTCTGGCACTGGACGAAGTCGTGCAGATGATGGGCGGGCTTGCCTATATGACCGGTTTGCCCGATCGACCGATGCGCGCCGGCGCATCGGTCAACGACATCATGGGCGGCATGTTCGGCGTGATCGCCATTCAGGCCGCACTTGCCGAACGACAACGCACCGGCCGTGGCCGCCACATCCAGAGCGCACTCTACGAGAACAATGTATTCCTGATGGCGCAGGCGATGATGTACGAAACCGTCACGGGCCAGCCGTCGGTTCCCTATTCGGTCAAGGACAGTCCGTGGCCGGTTTACGACCTGTTCGACACCAGCGACGGCTCGAAACTCTTCGTCACCATCGTGGGCGAGGAGCAATGGCAGGCCTTTTGCGGCGCCTTCGATCGCACGAGCTGGCTCAGCGATCCGCGCTTTGCCACGGGTCAGGACCGCGTCGACCAGCGCGGCTGGCTCATTCCGGAGATCGCCAAGATATTCAGGCAATGGACCAGGGCCGATCTGTCCGCCGTACTCGAGAAACTCGATTTGCCTTACGCGCCGGTGAACAAGCCAGGCGATCTCTTTGATGATCCGCATCTTAACGCTTCGGGCGGGCTCGCCGACATTCATCTCACCGACGGTCGTAGCGCCAGGACACCCTTGCTACCGGTATCCATGGATGGTCAGCGGCTGCAGAACCGGCGCGATCCGCCGCAGATCGGTCAGCACACAAACGAAGTCCTGAATGAGATCGGCTTCTCTGCGACCGACATTGCGAAGCTTGCGCGATCGGGCGTCATCGCCACGACGGCGGGATGAAATTGCGGTCACCACGCTAAAAAGAAGACAAACGATCGGGAGGAATGCATGCGCGTTACACGCCGCCAGGCCATCATGACGGGAGCGGCCGTGGCCGCAACGCCGCTTCTGCCCCGGACCCTGCACGCTGAAGACAAGCTTGCCACGCTCGCCTTTGGGCCGGTCTCTCCAGTCTACGCCATCGGCATGGTCGCGGAACTCAAAGGCTACTTTAGGGATGAAGGCGTCAAGCTGAAGCTGGTGACCGGCAATGCCGGCACCTTTGGCCGTCAGACGCTGGCGGCCGGGCAGGTGATGTTCGCACATGGCGATGCCAGCCACGCGTTGCAGCTCACTGCGCGCGGCAAGCCGTGCAAGATCCTGCTGGCGACCGAAGCGGTCGCGTCCTACGCCAGCATTGTCGTGCGCAAGGATTTATATGATTCTGGCATTACCTCGCTCGAAAAGCTCGCGGCCTATAAGCGGCCGGACGGCGCAAAACCCATCATCGCGGCAACGGCGATCGGGTCCGGAACCTGGGTGTTCGGCACCTATGTGTTCGAGACCCGCGGGCTCGCCGACAAGGTGAACTGGGTCGCGGGCGGCGGGCCGAACACCATGTTCCCCTCGCTCGAGACCAAGCAGTTCGATGCCATCATGGCGCCCCCGAGCTGGATCGTCGAAACCGAGGCCAAAGGTTTCGGCAAGGCGATCTACGATACCGCGCAGCCCGGTGTCTTCGAGAAGGATTTCGGCGGCACAATGCCGGTGCTCGTCATCTACGCGCTGCAGGACACCATCGATCAGGACAAGGCGACCGTACAGGCATTTGTAAATGCCATCTATCGTTCCATGCGCTGGGTGAAAACGGCGCCGTTCGATGAGGTCTATGCGCTGGTCGCGGAGAAATACTTCGCAGGGGTCGATCCGGTCGCGGTGAAGGCCGAACTCGGCTTCGACAAATCGACCTGGGCCTATGACGGGCGGATCGATCAGGCCGCCTACGACCGCGGCGCAAAACCTTGGTATCGCAAGGGCACGGATATTCCGGAGACGAAATATCAGGACATCGTCGATATGAGCTTTCTCGACGCAGCGCAGGCAAAATACAAATGACCGAGGTCAGCACCGCTCCATTGTCCTCGATGGTGCCGGTCGGGTCCTCCGCCAGCGGCCCCGTTCGTATTGCGGTCGACGGTCTCGTAAAGCGGTTCGGCGCGCGCGGCGGTGAATTCACCGCCGTCGATAACGTCTCGTTCAACGTTCGAGAGGGCGAGTTCGTGGCGCTGCTCGGTCCGTCCGGCTGCGGCAAGAGCACTATCCTCAACATGGTGGCCGGGCTGCTGCCGCGTTCGGGTGGGCGCATTCTGATCGACCAAGACACCGTCGAGCCCGGCAAGGTGAACCGCAAGGTCGGTTATGTCTTCCAGCGCGACACGGTTTTCCCCTGGCGAACTGTCGAAGCCAATATCGGCTACGGTCTGGAGATCGCGGGCCTGCCCCGAGCGGAGCGCAAAACGCGCGTCGCCAAGGCGATCGCTACCGCCGACCTCACCGGGTTCGGCGAGAGTTTTCCGCGAACCCTGTCCGGTGGCATGCGCCAGCGCGTGGCGCTGATGCGCACGTTGATCATGGAGCCCGAGATCCTGTTGATGGACGAACCCTTTGGCGCGCTCGATACCCATACCAAGCTCGAGATGCACGCAACCTTGCTCGAGATATGGGAGCGTGAACGCCAGACGGTGCTGTTCGTCACCCATGACCTCGGCGAAGCGCTGACGCTGGCTAGCCGCATTATTCTGCTGTCGGCGCGTCCTGGCCGCATCAAGGACGATTTCGACGTCTCCTTCCCGCGGCCGCGCGATCCCGTGGAATTGCGCGAAACGGACGAGTTCGGCAGGCTCTATTCGCGCATCTGGCATTCCCTCGGCGAAGAGTTTCGACGCACAAAGGCCGATGCATCATGACCCGCCGCGCCGTCATTCTGTTCTGGCAGCTAGCAATCCTGGTATCGCTGCTCGTCATCTGGCAGTGGGGTTTCGAATGGAGCAAGGCGCTGCTGCCCAAGGCCTATGTGCCAAAGATCCTCGATCCATACTTCATCGCCAAGCCGTCGGCGATCTGGCAGAGTTTCCTGAAACTCGGTTGCCTGCGGCCGCAAGACGGCTTTGTCGCGTGCCTTGGCGCCGACGAAAACAATCTCTGGTTCGCCACGCTGGTGACGCTGAAGAACACGTGGTGGGGATTTATCTCCGGTTCTGTTTCGGGCATCGCCGCGGGGCTGATCCTCGGCCGGTCCGATCTGCTGGCGCGGATCTTTGGACCTTACATCGTCGCGCTGAACTCAATTCCCCGCATTGCCATGGTGCCCCTGATCATCCTGATGTTCGGGCTCGGCGACATGTCGAAGATCGCGACGGCCTGGATCGTGGTTTTCTTCGTGGTCTTCTTCAATACTTTCGAGGGCACGCGGGCGGTCGACCGCGATCAGATTGCGGCGGCGCGTCTGCTCGGCGCCAGCGAATGGGCCATCCTGCGAACCGTTGTGGTCCCGTCGGCATTGGCCTGGGTATTCGCTTCGCTGATGCCGGCGGTCTCGTTTGCGCTGATCGGGGTCATCGTCGGCGAATTCATCGGCGCGGAACGCGGGCTCGGCAAGCTCATCATCGAAGCGGAGGCCCGTGCCAACGCCAGCGAGATGATGGTCGCTATCTTCGTGATGATGGTGGTAGGTATGGTGCTCGCCTTCCTCGTCCGTTCGCTTCAGTCCTATCTGCTGCGATGGCAGCAACAATTCGAAACTCAGACGTGAAGGGCGAGAGCGAGCGGACTATCTGCGATCTGGACTCCACGCACAGGAGCAATGTGGCTTCCGCCGAGTTCTTGTGCAGCTAACTTCCTACGGTTGATCGGTTCCGCAAAGCATCCGCCAAAACGGCGAAGGCAGGCGAGAGCTGCCTGCGGCTTGGATAATAGAGATGATAACCGGAAAACGGCGGACACCAATCGGACAGGACGCGTATCAGGCTCCCGTTGGTGATGTCCTCCCGGACATGGTCTTCAAAGAGGTAGGCCAATCCTGCGCCGCTGCGGGCCGCCATCAACGCCAATCGAGATCCATTGAACGCAAGAGGTCCATCCACACGCACTCGAAGCTCGCGTCCGTCTTTCTCGAATTCCCAGGCATGAAAGCCGCCGAAGGTTGGCAGGCGAATGTTAATGCAGCGGTGGGCGGTCAGATCCTGCGGGGTCAACGGTTTAGGGTGCCGGCTAAAATAGGATGGTGTCCCGATCACAGCCATCCGCATTTCGGGACCGATAGGCACCGCGATCATGTCCTTGTCGACCTCTTCGCCGAGCCTCACGCCGGCGTCGAAACGTTCAGCAACGATGTCCGTGAAGCCGTGATCGATAACGATCTCTACCTGGATGTCGGGATAGTCCGGCAGGAGCATTTCGACGGCAGGCCAAATGACCGCGACGGCAGCGTGTTCACCAGCCGTGATGCGGACGCTGCCTGCAGGTTTATCCCTGAGTTCGGTCAGCGCCGACAGCGCGGCATCGATTTCTTCGAAATGGGGGCCGACTGTCTGGACCAGGCGCTCGCCAGCGTCTGTAAGTGAGACGCTCCGTGTCGTCCGCGTCAAAAGCCGAACACCGAGTCGTTCTTCCATGCCCCGGATCGTGTGGCTAAGGGATGACGGCGACAGGCGGAGTTGGGCTGCCGCTTTCGTGAAACTGCGCTCGCGTGCGACAGCGAGAAACGTCGTCAAGTCGCCGATGTTGTCTCGCGCCATTATTGAATCCTGTTCAGTAGTGGAGGCTAATTGCGTAACCTAGTACGACCAATCCAGTTGCGCTAGATGGGCCTTGGAAGCTGGCGGCGTGGAAGGATGACGCTTACAGGCAGGCTGGGGCGGCCTCTCTTATGAAACTGCGCTCCCCTGCGATGGGGAGAAACCCCGTCACTCGCAGATATTGCTCCTGCATTTATGAATCCTGTTCAGTACTGCATGCCAATCTAGCCGGCTAATCGCGGTGTCCAAGTTTCACTAGACTTGCTCCGAGACGTCGCTTGAGCGTGGGACGCGCTTGAGCATCCGAACGGTCTGAAGGATGGGAAGTGGCACATTTGCCACAACGTTTTCCAGCTCCGAGAAAATGCTGCGCGGGCCAGGTGACACACCGCCCTGCCAGTCTCTATTACGCAAAAGGACTATGCGATGGATAATAGGATCGTCGACGCGAAGCGGCGCCAGTTCCTCGGGACCTCTGCATTCTTGCTGTCGGGCGCTGTCGTGGCCAGCTCAGCGCTGGTTGGAACCAGTTCTGTGTCGGCTCAAGCCACCGTCGTGAAGGGACCGGCAGTGGTCAACTATCCCAACGAGAAAGGCGTTACGATCGAACGCGTCATCTATCCTGCGAGGAACATGGGGACAAACATCGTCGCTAATCTGTTCAAGCCCGCAAACTTCGACAGCACAAAGAAGTATGCTGCGATCGTGGTGACCCATCCGTTCGGTGCCGTCAAAGAACAATCCTCCGGCCTCTACGCCCAGCGTCTCGCCGAGGCGGGTTTTATCGGTTTGGCCTATGATGCGTCCTACCAAGGTGAAAGCGGCGGCGAACCGCGCCTCATGGAGGTGCCGGGGCAGCGCGTGGACGACATCAGTTGCGCCATCGACTTCCTCGCTCAGTATCCGCAGGTCGATCCGACGCGGATTGGCTCTCTGGGCATCTGTATCGGCGGCAGCTACGCCCTGAACCACGCCCAGCATGAACATCGTGTCAGAGCCGTCGCGGCCGTCAGCACGTTCGATATCGGCGAAGGCCGCCGGGAGGGTCTTTCGGGTTCGATTTCTTATGAGGAACGGATCAAGCGGCTCAAGGATGCCGGCGAACAGCGCAGCCGGGAGGCGCGCGGAGAGCCCGTACGCCTGGTGCCCATCGTGGCCAATTCGCCGGCTGACTTCACGGCGGCGACCCCTGTGATGTACAGGGAAGGCTACGAATATTACCGTACGGCACGAGGGCAGCATCCCAACTCGGTGAACCGCTATATGTTGTCCAGCCTGCCCCAGCAGATGGCGTTCTACCCGTTCGAGATGATTGAGACGATCTCACCCCGGCCCTTGCTGGTTATCGCGGGCTCCAAGGCCGAGACGAAATTCTGGAGCGATCGGGTCTACGGTAAGGCCAAGGAGCCGAAGGAGCTGTTCGTGGTCGACGGCGCGACACATGTCGATCTCTACGACAAGCCTCAGTTCGTTGGACCGGCCGTTTCGAAACTGGCCGAGTTCTTCGGCCAGCATCTGGCGTCGGCCTGACGGGACGTCGTGCGTAGTGGCGGCAGGGAAGGGCGCGTAAGAACCCTTTCCCGCCAGGTCCCCCTCGTTCAGCCGCGGGCATCTCCACTGTCGTTCCCGCAGGTGTCGACGTCGTCGATTGTCTTGCAATGGGCGGCAGAAACATCGTCGCGCTGAATTGACGGACAGCCTTGCGAAGACGATGCGTTAGAGCGCCGCAACTGATCCACTTTGATCTGCAATTTTCGAAATTGAGCGAGCTTGTTCATGAAAAGAGTTGCAAGGCGCAGCACGCTGGTCGCTTTGGCGGCCGGGATCGTACTTCTAGTCGGTTGGCAGGTGCGTGCCGAGACAAATCGGGTGAAGTTTCCCGAGAACCTCGAACAGTTGGTGCACTACACCACCGTGAGGCGCGGCAATGTCACCGAGCACATCATGACCACCCGGGAGGCGATTGAAGCCGTAAAGAATGGTCAACCGGTCCCGCGCGGGACGCATTTTGTGTTGGTCGACTACCGGGATGGTAAGCTCTACCGTTACTTCGTCATGGAGAAGGGCGACGGATGGGCCGCGGACTATGACGAACGTCGCCGCACCGGCGACTGGCAGTTTCAGTGGTTCTGGCCTGATAGGTCGGTCAACGTGAGTGAGAACACCGGCCGCTGCCAGTCCTGCCATCAGGGGCGCGAGAACAACGAATACCTGTTTACGTCCAACCGCATTCCCGATTTCTCTGGAACGCCGATCGAATAGGCCCTTAGCGCTGAGAGGGCCAAGTTTTGGCATTTGTATTCGTACTGCGGCTAATGATTGCCTTTATGGCTGCTGGTCTATTGCTGATCGGTCTTGCCTACTACTGGCTGGACAACGCCATTCACGAATTGGTCGGCGCCGCTATGTTTTTGCTGGTCATCGTTCACAACGTCTTCAATCGCCGTTGGTACAGTAGGATCGCTGGGACGCGAGAGGTACGCGGGCTGATCAACACCGGCGTCACAGTGCTGCTACTGATTACCATGCTGGTTCTGCTCATCACCAGCGTGTTGATTTCCAGAAGCCTTTCCGGCTTCATGCCGCTCGACGGCGGTTTCAAGGCGCGGCAGATCCATACACTAGCGGCTTACTGGTCACTCGTCATCGTTGCCATTCATCTCGGCCTTCGCTGGTCGATGATCATGGGCGTGGCTCGCAGCTTGTTAGGCGTCTCCGGAGCGAGCGCGATACGAACCGTCATGCTTCGCGCAATCGCCGTGGTCGTCGCCGCCCACGGAGTCTGGAGCTCCTTCGAGCTAGGCGTCGGCACGAAACTGTCGATGCAGATGACGCTCGACTGGTGGAATTTCGAGGAGTCGGTGGCGGCCTTCTTTATCCACTGCATGACGATCGCAGGGCTCTACGTTGTCGCGATCTACTACGCGACGAATTGGCTTCGACCTAGAAAGGCGTGGGACAGAATCAGGGCGGCGTAGCGCAGCGGCGGTGGTCGAGGCCCGCTCGTCGAGATTTCGGACAGGCATACCGCGCTTTTTGGTATCCGCGGCCTCGCTGCCTCGTCCCAACTGCAACATATCCACTTGTGAATATCACGCATCACTGCATGCAAGATTGAACGTCTAATCAAAGTGCGTTTGTCGGACCATATCTGCGTCATGCGAACAACTAGCTAAGCGCGGTTTGAAGTGATGATCGCGATGGAGATTCCGATGAAAAAACGTCAACTGGGCAGCTTGGAGGTGTCCGCACTCGGCTACGGCTGCATGGGGCTTAATTCGACCTATGGCAAACCGTTGGAGCGAGCCGAAGCCATCAAGATGATCCACGCGGCAGTCGAGCGCGGCGTGACGTTCTTCGATACGGCCGAAGTGTATGGACCGTTCACAAATGAGGAACTCGTGGGCGAGGGGCTCGCGCCCTTTCGAGACAAGGTGGTCATAGCAACGAAGTTCGGTTTTGGCATCAACTCGGACGGTACGCGGTACGGCCTTGATAGCCGCCCGGAACACATCCTGGCGGTGGTCGATCAGTCGCTGAAGCGTCTTAAGACGGATGTCATCGATCTGTTCTATCAGCACCGTGTCGACCCCGCCGTGCCAATCGAGGACGTGGCCGGCGCTCTCGGCCAGCTTATCAACCAAGGTAAGGTGAAGCACTACGGCCTTTCCGAAGCGAGCGCCGGAACCATTCGCCGCGCCCACGCTGTTGCGCCGATCACGGCTGTCCAGAGCGAGTATTCGCTATGGACGAGAAATGTTGAACACAACGGTGTTCTTGCGGCCTGCGAGGAGCTGGGAATCGGGTTCGTTCCCTGGAGCCCTCTGGGTGCGGGGTTTCTGGCGGGTGCAATCACCGCGGACACCAAGCTCGATTCTTCCGATTTCCGCAGCAACGTTCCACGCTTTGCTCCGGAAGCGCGCGCAGCAAACTTGGCGCTGGTTGGAGCGTTGAATCAGGTCGCAGAACAAAGGGGGGTAACGCTGGCGCAAGTCGCGCTCGCCTGGCTTCTGGCACGGAAGCCCTGGATCGTTCCGATCCCGGGCACTACGAAGTTGCACCGGCTCGAAGAGAACCTCTGTGCCGTCGACGTCCAATTGACCACGTCCGACATCAAGGCGATCGAAGGAGCCGTTTCAAGCACGCCCATACAGGGTGAACGCCTCCATAAAGCGGCCTTGGAACTTGTCGATGACTGAAGGCGTCAACTGTTATGACCGAAGCGCTCTCCCGAAGGCATAGGCCTGCGAGTAGAGCGCTTTAGCCGGACAGCGATGTGGGCACTATTCTCACCACGGGTCACAGCGTTTTCTCAGGAACTCCTCGCTAGTAACCAGCGGCCCGAAAACTTTGAGAATCTCGATGAGTTGCTTGTGACCACGCGCACTGACCTTTTAGATCAGGCGATCTGCTTGTTGTTGCACCAAAGCATCGGTTCGTGTGGCGGTGCGTTGCCTTCCGCGATTGAAGTGGACAGATATTATGAGCGCTGCGGGATACTGACTGATGAAGCGTCATAAATGGTGCGTCACGGCCGCCGTCCTTTCCCTTCTCGTGCTCGGCGTCGCACACGCCCAGGCCACTGATCGCGAAGGTTCTCGTGCGCTCGCCTACACCACCGCGAGCCGAACTCCCGTGCCGATACCGCCCTCGGAAATCGGTTTACAGACGGTCACGTCGGAGCCGTGGCTGGAACTGACCGATCAGCGACTTTTTCTGGAAGGCGCAGTCTTCGACAAAGCGGGCAACTTGCTGTTCGTGGACATGTTCACCGGCCGGGTTTTAAAGGTCGCGCCGGACAAGGCCGTAACGACCGTAGTTGATCCGAACGCCATCGCTCCGACAGGACTTGCCGTTCACAAGGACGGCCGTCTGTTCCTTGCCGGTGTTGGAAACATGACATCCGGGAGCATTGTCTCATTCGAGCCCGATGGCCGCGGTCGTGCCGAGGTCATCCCGCCGAGCGCCGGCTACCTCCCGGATGATCTGGTCTTCGATAGCGCGGGCGGGTTCTACTTCGCGGACCTCAAGGGTACATCCACCCAACCTAGCGGGGGTGTCTATTACGCTTCCCCTGACGGGCGGATCTCGCCGATCTTGCCAAATCTTGCTGCCGCGAACGGCGTTGCGTTGTCGCCGGATGGAAAGACCCTCTGGGTCACCGAATACGCCCGGAATGTGCTGCACCGCGTAACGCTTGCGAACGCCACGACGGTAGCGCCCTTGGGCACAGCGACCGCCTATCACTTCACCGGGCCGTCACCTGATGGTTTGCGGGTGGATGCCGACGGCAATGTCTACGCTGCCATGTTCCATCAAGGCCGCGTCCTCGTCTTCAATCGGAACGGATTGCCTATTGGCCAGATCCTCATACCAGGGAGGGACAAGGGTCGCTTTCTCCTTACGACCAGCATGGCGTTTAAGCCTGGCACAAACGAGATCTATCTGGTTGCAACCGACGGTGATGGAACGCATGGGGCCACAGTATTCCGCACCTTCGGGTTTGCGAAGGCCGCCACACCCTTTTCGCATCAATGACCACGAACTTCAGTAAGCAGCCCTATCGTAGCAGACTGCGCCGCTGCCCGCTTGAATCTACCTTCGTCAGCCGCGATTTTGAAGGTTGCGAGATCATTGAGCTGGTTTCGATTCATTGATGCAATGGCTGCATAAGTTGTGTTTCGCCAAATCTCAGTTGCGCCCGAACACCTTGAGTATATCGATGAGCTGCTTGTGACCACGCGCACCGACCTTTTGGATCAGGCGATCCTCGTGTTGCTGCACCAAAGCATCGGCTCGTGCGAGCAGTGCGTTGCCTTCCGCGGTCAAGTGCAGCGCGTGCGAGCGCCGATCCGAGACGTGGGCGGTTCGCTTCAGGAGCTTTCTTGACTCGAGGCCATCAAGCAATGGCACCACGCCGGACCGCACGATGCCAAGCGCCTGCGACAGCGCCATCTGCGAAAGTCCGGGGTTTTCTCTTATCACCGTTAGGATCGAGTACTGTGCGGGGTGAATATCCAGGGGCGCCAGCGTCGCATTGAAATCCTGGAAGACCCACACTTGTGCTTGCCGGATCAAATAGCCGGCGAGACTCGTGAGTCGCTCCAGACTGACCGACGCGCCCGCTTCGGTCGGCTGTTTCAATGGCCGCCTTTTTCTCTCAGCGGCCGCAGTCTTCCGGGAAGGGGGCGCCGCGCGCGGCGCTCGAAACAGTTGATCCGCCAAGCTCATTCTCTCATCGATCCGATCGGGTGTCCTTCTTCGCCTGCCGGATTGCGCAGTGCAATTCATTTGTCGAATTGTTCTTGACAAGAACAGTTCATAATAAGAACAATATCTCCCACAAAAGACGCGGATACGCGGGGCTTTAGGGGGAGGACGGCGCCATGGGGAAGCGTAACCGCTTGCACAGATTTATTTCGCAGGGGCCCATATCGGCCGCCCGCGGCGGTTCGCAGTGGCGACGCGCGCTGCGTTTTGCGGTCGCGGCAATCGGTCTCGTGGGGGCTCCGGCACCACTGTTGGCGCAATCAACGCCATTCACCGGCATCACCGGCTTCGGCGACAGTTACGCCGATACGGGCTCGGCGCCGGGCGGCGCGTTTCGCCTGCTCGGCTTTCCCTGTCCAGCGGGCCCGCCGACCAATCCGACATGCCGGTTCAGCCAAGGCACCAACTTCGTCGACTCACTGCAGTCGACCTATAACCTTGCGCCGCTCACCAACTATGCGATCGGCGGCGCGCAGACCGGCAACACCAACGTCATTCCCGGTCTTCCCGGCTTTAGCCAGGAAGTAGCGGCCTTTGTTGCCAGCGGCCGCAGGTTCGGTTCGCGCGATCTCGTCGCGTTGTCGATCGGCGGAAACGATCAGGCTCAATTCGGCAGCGCCAACAGCATCGCGCAGATCCAGGCGCTGGCAACCACGTCAGCGGGCAATGCGGCCACCGGCGTGCAACAACTGATCGCGCTGGGCGCGCATAACATCGCCTGGGTCAGCCCCGGCAATCCCTTCTATTTCCCGGCGCCATTCGGCGATCCTGCGACAACGCCTGCCCAACGCGCTGCGTGGGCGCACACCTACTACCAGCAGGTCCAGCAATTGCTGGCGCCTGCGGCGAGGGCAGGGACGCGCATCTTCCTGTTCGATTACGAGACCCTGCAGGCCAGGATCGTGGCCAATCCCGGTCAATATGGCTTTGCCAGCGCCAGCGGTTGTCTGGTCGCCTTGGGCACTCCGGGCTGCCTCGCCGCCTCGACGGCCGTCCAGAATAGCTATTTTTATTGGGACGCCATTCATCCGACCAGTGCAGGCTTCGCGCTGATCGCCCGCTACATGGCAAACCAGATGGATGCGCCGCTGACCGTCGCGCCGCAAGCCGACGTCGCCTTGGCAAGCGCCAACAGCTTCGCGAATGCGGTATTCGGCAGGCTGGATGGCTACCGGTCGTTTGCACCGTATGGAATGGGCAACGCGATGAACGCGATGGCGGCCTATCGGGAAGTGCCAGCCAAGGCCCGTCCGCTGCAGCAGGTCGCTGCCAGTCCATGGTCGGTATATGGCGAGACCAGCTACGCCGGTGGCAACCGTGAAGCACAGGCGTTCCTGTCGAGCTACGACTACCGATCGCCCGGCGGCAGCATCGGGGTCGAGTACAGGATCAACCCGAATCTGCGCGTCGGCGCCGTGTTCGGCTATGCGCAGCCGAACGTGAACCTTGCGGTACAGAACGCCCACTACAAGATCGATGCTTTCCAGCTCGGCGGCTATGCGTCCTATACCGCCGCCAACTGGTTTGCCGACGGTCTCGCCGCCTACGGACGCCAGAACTTTGCAACCGATCGCCAGGGCATCATCGACACCATCCGTGGCTCGACCAATGCCGATACGTTCACACTGGCAGGCAAGGCCGGCTACCTGTTTGACACCGGCATACTGCGGGTCGGACCGATCGCGGGATTTTCCTACATTAATGCGCAAATCGCGGGCTATACCGAAACCGGCGATATTCTGCTGACCAACATCGTCGACAAGCAGAAGCTCGACAACCTGACGGGCAGTGCGGGTGTCCAGTTGCGCGCTCCCTTGCTGATCGGAAAGGGCCTGTATAGCCCGTTCGTGAACCTGACGGCCGAGCATGACTTCATCGGCTCCGGCCGCACGCTTATCACGACGCAGGTCACGACACCGCTGTTGCCGGTCCTTACCCCGATCGATAACCGCAACCAGACATACGGCAAGATTGCCGCCGGTGTCGCGGCCGTCATCACCGACAAGGTCAGCGCAACGGTCAATGTGGTCAGCACTTTCGCACGGGCGGACGGCAATGACTTCGGAGTCAATGGCGGCGTCAAGGTGGCGTTCTGATAGTGCTCCCCGCGAGCCGTGCAATCCAAGCCAGTGACCGGCGCTGCTGGCTGCCAGCGGCGCAGCGATGTGCACGAATGCGTGATCCCAGACGTCAGCCGGTCAGGCTGTTTTCGCGAACATTGCTCTCGATATCGAGTTGCCGGCGCTCTAAGCGGGCAGGCCGCCGTACAGCGACCACAACTGGCTTACGAGCGTACCGGCATCCACCGGAAGAACAGTCCCGGTAATCGAGCGGGCTCTTTCCGACAGCAGGAACGCGACGGCATGTCCGACATCGCGGGGGTCGACGAGGTGGCCCAACGCCGTCTGTGCAGTCATGATACCGGGATCGCGTTCACCTCTGGCGTAGCTTGCTTCGACAGCAGGCGTCCGCGTCGGCCCCGGGCACACGCAATTGACGCGGATTCCCTTTCGTCCCCAAGCACCAGCGAAATCGCGCGTCATCGCCAGAATGGCCGACTTGGACGGCCCGTAGGCCACCAGAGGGGATGAATTGAGCGCCGTGATGGAGCCGATGGTGACGATCGAACCTCGCCCGCGTCGCAGCATGCTCGCGCCGAAGGCGGTTAGGGTGACGAATGTGCCACGAATGTTGGTCGCGACGATCCGGTCAAACTCCGCGATGTCCTGAGCCTCTGGCCGGTGTGGATTTTCCAGATGTGCCGCGCAGGCGACGAGGGCGCCGCAGGGACCAATCTCGCGTTCGACCCAAGCCGCTGCCTCGTCAACCGATTGCTTGTCAGCGATGTCGATGGCGCAAGCGGACGCGCCGATGCGACTGGCTTCGGCCTGCGCGCGGTCGAGATCGAGGTCGGCAATAACCACGCGCCAGCCGTCTTCGCGCAGGATCGCTGCCGTGGCGGCGCCAATGCCGCCGGCGCCGCCGGTTATCACGGCTACGTCTGCGCTTGTTGTGCGATCCATGCCAGAACTCCCTTATAGCGATGTGTAAACGGCTTCGATCAACCGGCGCGCACGCGGGCCATTGTCTCCTCGCGCGTGCATCCGATTGACGCTGTAGGAGATGCCCAGTTTCGCCTCGGGATCGGCCATTCCAAGTGATCCGCCAATCCCGTGATGACCGAATGCCTTCGGGTTAGGTCCCATCCACACCGCCTCCGCCGTGTTGAGCAGGATGCCAAGACCCTGGTGGTACGGGCGTTGTTGCATGACCTCGGTCATGTTGTGCTGTTCGGTGCGCATGCGCTCGATTCCCGCTGGCGACAGCAGGCGAACACCGTCGAGTTCTCCGCCCCTTGCGACCGTCCCATAGATCCGCGCAACGGCGCGCGCGTTTCCGTGGCCGTTGGCGCTGGAGATCTCGGCCTCGCGCCACGCCTTCGAATTGAGCGTCACCGGCCAGGGTTCGTCCGGATTCTGCGCGAAGGCCTTGCCGAGCAAGGTATCCGGCTCCCGGTCCTTGACGGCGAACAGCGTGCCCTCAAGCACGGGCTGAAGTTCCGCACACCGCATCTGATCGACTTCGTTTAAACCACCGATCTGATAATCCACTTTGAGCGGCAATGCGATCTCGTCGCGGAAGAAGCCGGCCATCGTCTTGCCGGTTACGCGCCGGCAGATTTCGCTGAGAAGGAAGCCCTGGGTGTGAATGTGATATCCAGCCTGGGTTCCGGGCTCCCATAGCGGCGCTTGCGCGGCGAGCGCCGTCGTCATGGCTTCACGGTCGAACATGGCGCCGCGAGGAAGCGGCGCGGTGACGACGGGCAGCCCCGCCCGGTGATCGAGCACGAAGCGAACCGGGAGAGTCGCCTTGCCGTTCTGGGCAAATTCGGGCCAGTATTTGGCAACGGGAGCATCGGGATCGACAAGGCCACGATCGATCAGCATGTTGAAGGCAATGCCGCCGAGGCCTTTCACCACCGACATCATACAGACGATGGTGCCGCGCTCCCAGGGTTTCGTGCAGCCGGCATCCTTCCAGCCGCCCCAGAGATCGACGACCGTCTTGCCATCTTCCACGACGCTGAACGCGGAGCCGATCTCGTCTTCACGCAGGTAGTTCTCGATGAACGCCTCTCGTACACCTGCAAATCGAGGCTCGCAGAAGCCGTGAATGGCGAATGTCTTGCCCCGCGCCTGGGTGGTTGTTGTGGTCTCCATCCTCATCAGTCATTCCTCCGACGCGTTACAGCACCTTGTGGCCGACCTCGTCGACAAACCGGTGTGTGGGGCCCGACCAGACGATCTGTCCTTGTTCGAGCAGGTGAATCGAATTGGCATGCCGGAGCGCGAAGGTGATGTTTTGCTCCGCGATGAACAGGGACAATTCCCCGGAGGTGCGCAGCTTCTCGATCGTCTCCGAGATCAGATCCAGGACGACGGGGGCAAGCCCGAGCGTCGGTTCATCGATCAAAAGCAGCTTCGGCTTCATCATCAGCGCCCGGCCGATGGCCAATTGCTGCTGCTCACCGCCCGACAGCGTCCGCGCATTCTGCTTGCGGCGCTCGGCGAGGCGGGGAAACAGCGTTTCGACGAAATCGATCCTTTGGCGGAAATCCGCCGTCGGCAAATGGCTGCCGCCGATCCGCAAGTTCTCGAACACCGTCATGTCGCCGAACAGCTCGCGCTTTTCGGGGCACAGGACGACACCGGATCTGGCGATCTGGGCCGTGTTGTCGGCGATGGCGTGCCCGTCGAAGCTGACGGTCCCCGTGCTCCGAACGAGCCGGCAGACCGCATGGAATAGCGTGGATTTGCCGGCGCCATTGAGGCCAACGATCGCGGTCACTTCACCCTGCCGGGCGGTCAGGGACACCTTGTCGAGCGCGCTGGCCTTGCCGTATCGAACGGTCAGGTCGGCGACCTCGAGGATGGGCGCGGAACTGGTCTGCGAAGCAGCGACTGCCGCGCCGGTCGCGCCGGAGCCAAGATAGACCCTGCGGACCTGCTCATCAGCGAGGACGCGATCGGGGCGGTCGTCGGCGATCTTGGCGCCACTGCTCATGGCCACCATGCGATCGACCAGCGCATGCACGCCCTTCACATTGTGATCGACCAGAATGACGGAGCGGCCTTCGTCGCGCATCGTGCGGATCAAGGTGGAGAACTCGCGCACCTCCGTGGCGCTGAGGCCCGCAAACGGCTCGTCGAGCAGCATCAGTCTGGGTTGCGCGGCGAGGGTCTTGGCGAGCTCCAGTCTGCGAAGGTCGGCAAAGGCCAACTCTCCGGGTAACCGGTCCGCCACGTCAGTCAGATGAACCTGACCCAGGATAGCCCGCGCGCGGCCGCGCAGCGTCTCGGAAAAGCGAAAGTTGAGCATGCTGTCGGGAAGCAGCGCGAGCAGGACGTTCTCCAGCACGGTTTGCTGGAGCAGCGGCCGGGAATGCTGGAACATCATGCTCATTCCCGATCGGGCAATCCGGTGCGGGGGCCATCCGGTGATGTCCGTATCGCCGATCCGCACCGTTCCGCCGTCGATCCGATGGATGCCCATGAGCAGGCTGAGAAGCGTGGATTTGCCTGATCCATTTGGTCCGATCAGGCCGACGATCTCGCGCTCGCCGACTGTAAGATCGACGCCGCTGACGGCCTGGAGGCCGCCAAAACGCTTGTGCAGGTCCGTGGCCTTTAGCAGCATCAGCGTGCGCTTCTCTTCAACTTCAACAGGCCGAGCAGGCCGTTGGGGAGGAACAGCAGCACGAGCAGTGCGATGACCGCGACGACCAGTTCGCTCAACCGGCCGAACGGGCGCATATATTCGCCGAGCACGATGAGAAAGACGCCGCCGATAGCGGGCCCGATAATGGTTCGGCGGCCGCCGATGATGGCGGCGATGATGATCTGGACCCCAACCGACGCATCGACGAAGACGTTGAGCGATGCGGTTCCCATATAGAACGTCATCAGAGCGCCGGCTAAACCGGAAAAGAACGCGCTGTAGCAGAAGGCGGCGAGCTTGTACTTGACGATGCTGAACCCCATGGCCTGGGCATTGAGCGGATCCTGGCCGATCGCCTGAAGGATCAGGCCGAACGGCGACCGGGCAACCGTGATGATCATGACGGCGCTGACGATGGCGCATGCGAGTGCGATCTCGTAATTTGCAACGGCGCTCAACGTCAGCACGTCAGGCACGGCTATCCCGATCTCGCCACCGGTCTGATGCGAGAACAGGATGATCAACTGTCGCAGGATGAGCACGGCCACGAGCGTCACGAGGCCGAAATAGGGGCCGCGCAGCCGCAGAGCCGGCAGTGCAAGAAGCACCCCGGCGATGACGGACATCAGCGAACCGGCGATGACGCAGATCCAGGGCGACGCGAGACCGTTGCTGTTGAGCATCGCAGCGGTATAGGCGCCGACACCGATCAGAAATGTCGCGCCGAAATTCGGCTCTCCGGCGTAGCCGAACAGCAGGTCCCATCCCATCGCATAAACCGCGAAGAACAGTCCCAACGTGAAAATGCCGATCGCGTATTCGGAGAGCCCGAGGAAGGGAAGTGCGATCAGGCACGGCACGGCGAGCCATGCCAGAATGGTTGCTGGCGATGAAAAACGTCTCACGTTCGAAGTGGCCGGCACTGCCAGATGATCCATGGCGTCACCGGCGCCCGAAAAGTCCCTGGGGGCGGAAATAGAGCACCGCGACCAGGATGATGAGCGAAGGCAGGCTCCGTAGCGACGGACCGACGAGATAGGCGGTCGCCGTCTCGATAAAGCCGATGATGTTTGCTGCAATCAGCGACCCGGTCACGCTGCCGAGACCGCCGAGAATGACGATGGAGAACGCGGTCGCCGTGAGCTCGAGGCCGCCGCTTGGCGATACGCCATGGACCATGGCAATCAGGACGCCCGCGACGCCTGCCAACAGACCGTAGATGATCCAGACGACCTGATGGATCGAGGTTAGATTGAAGCCGCACAGCACGAGGCCGCGGGGATTGACCGAGGCGGCCAGCAGCGAGCGGCCCGACTTGGTGAAGCCGACATAGAGCCACAGGGCCCCGAGAATACCCCACGAGATTGCCGCAACCAGCAGGCTCGATATCGGCGTCCTGACGCCGAAAACATTGACGACACCGCTCACGATCTGCGGGACGCTCACCGGGACATCGCCGAAGACATTGGCAAGTATTTCCTGCAGAATGATGGTCCACAGCAGCGTGCCGACGAGCATGAAGACGTGCTCATCGGCCTCGGAAAGCCCATTCAGGCGCTGGATCGGCCGCACGATTAGCGCGTAGGTCAGCAGACCGACAACGATACCCGCCATTACCCCGGCGACGATGATCTGAATGGGTCCGAACGAGGTCAGGCCGGCCACATACCAGGCGACGATGCCGGCCGTTGCCAGCGTGGTGCCGTGTGCGAGGTTGAGAATTCCGCTGACGCCATACAGCAACGTAAAGCCGGTTGTCGCCAGCGCATAGATGGCGCTGATGAGAAATCCGCTGATGAGCAGTTGAACCAACATGCGACGAACGACCTCTCGGTGCGGCCGATCATCGACCGGCCGCACAGTTCCTGTGATGAAAACTACTTCGATGCGAAAGGCGAGCTCGCCACCTTGCCGGTGGCGGCATTCGGTGGCCAGATCGTGACCTGCTTGCCTTCCTGCCACTGAATGCTGACGCCGGTGACGAAGCCGTTGCCGTATTTCATGTCGTGGGTGAGGGGATCATCAGGCCCCTGGAAGACGATGCGGCCGCTGGCGCCCACATAGTCGGCTTTTTCCAGCGCGTCGGTGAGCGGGTCGGCATCCGTGGTGCCGCTGCGCTCGATCGCGTCCTTGAGAAGATAGATCGCATCATAGGTGGCGAAGGAGTGTGCCGCCGCCGTGGTGTTGAAGCGCGCGAGATAAGCCTTCGCGAAGGGCACCGTCTTTGGCGTAAGCGGGGAATCTTCCGATGCGGCGGTGAACGTAACGACGCCATTCGTTGCGCCGCTGGTTTCCTTCCAGAACGCGCTGGCGCCGGCTTGCGCGTTATATCCCATCATCAACAGAGGAACTTGCTGATTGTGCCACTGCACGACCGGCTTGTTGCCGATGATTCCGACGCCTGTCACAATGACATTGGGCTTGGCGCCTTCGATCTTCTGGAAGATCGGTGTGAAGTCGCTGGTGTCGGTCGCGACCTTGATCGCATCCACGATCTTCAGACCGACCGACGGCAGGCATGTTTTCAGGAACTCATCGTAGCTCCTGGTCCAGGCCGCATCCTCGGTCATGAGAACGGCGCTTGCATAGCCGAGCTGTTTGACGCCGATATCGCCCATCGACTCGCAGACGCCGCGCGCGGTTGAACTCGCCGGAAGGATCGAGCGAAAAACATACTTGTAGGCCGGATAATTCTGCTTCACGAGCAGACCGACCTGATCCGCGCCGGCACCCGTGATGATGTAGGGCACCTTGAGGCGGGCGGCCCAGGGGGTGAGTGCGATCGCGATCTCACTGAGAAAGGTGCCGACGATCGCCTGGACTTTGTCCTGCTTGACGGCGCGCTGAAACGCCAGAACGGCGTCGCTGGCCGAGCCCTGATCGTCATAGGTGGTCAGCTCGACCTTGCGTCCCTTGACGCCCCCGGCGGCGTTGATTTCTTCGGTCGCCAGCGTGGCGCCGTTGAGGATGGCGGCGCCGTTGATCTGCGCGAATTTCGCCATGACGCCGATCCGGATGGGGGGAGGGGTCTGAGCATTTGCGCTGGAAAACAGCCCACCAAACGCCAGCCCCGCCGCCATGAGTTTCAGCCTGGCAAATCCCATTCTTTCCTCCCCGCGCTTGTTTGATCAGGATTGTTTCCAGTTTTGAACATATTGTATGATAGACAGTCAATACCTTATCGAGAAGGCGAAGGGATATCCATGAGCGTGTCTGACCAAATCATCCTGGTGACCGGCGCCGGTCGCGGCATCGGGCAGGCGGCAGCCGAAATGCTTGCGGGCACCGGAGCGACGGTCGGAATTGCCGATGTCGCAGGCGACAATGCCCAAATCGTCGCGCGCCGAATTGGAGACAAGGGTGGAAAGGCCGTGCCGCTGGCCGCCGACCTTGCGACCGAAGCAGGCTTCGCGGCGGCTTCGGCGGAGCTTGCGCATCGCTACGGGCGTATCGATGCCGTGATCAACAATGCGATGTGGATCCGCTACGAGCCGATCGAACAGGTGTCGGCCGAAACCATGGATGGCATGTTGGCGATCGGATTGAAGGCCCCGGTTTGGGGCGCGCAGGCACTTTTGCGCCACCGTGATGCGGCACGTCCGGCCTCGATCATCAACCTCGCTTCGCCCGCGGCCGATCAGGGTTATGCAAACACCGCCATCTACGCGGCCGTGAAGGGAGGCATTGTCGCCCTGACCCGCGCGCTGGCTGTCGAACTCGGACCGCAAGGCGTTCGGGTCAATGCGGTGGCCCCGGGCGCGGTGCCGACGCCCGGCGCGCGCGCGATCGTCGATGAGCAGGGCTATGAGTTGCGCAAGGCCAAGACACCGCTGCGCAGGCTCTGCACCGAGCAGGACGTCGCGCAGGCGATGTGCTTTCTTTTGTCGCCGGAGGCAAATTTCATCACCGGAGAAGTCCTCCATGTGGATGGAGGCATTTCCGTAAGCGCAGGGTAATTCAAGGCTTGCATCGCGGCGGCTAGCGCGCGGCAACCTCTACGATTTACGGGGTTTCCGTTTGGCCGCGGTTTTTCCCGGCCTCGATTTCGAGGGCTGTGGCGTCGCCAGCACCGAGAGGGCCGCTTCTGCAGCATTCTCGATATGCCTCACGCATTTGTACCAGGCCGCTTCGTCGTTGCGGGCTTCGAGCGCCGCCACGATCTCACGAATCTCGGCGATCGATTGCTTGGCGCGCGAGGGATTGGAATGCGACGTGGCGCGAAGCTGAGAGACACGGGTGTGGATGATGCGGAGCATATCCGCGACAATAGGGTTGCCGGATCCTTCCAGCAGAATGCCATAGAACTCGGTCTTCGCGCGCATCATGCTTTGCGGCGTATAGTTCGTGTACATCAAAGCGAGGTCGTCGACGGCCTTCTTGAGAGCGGCGATCTGGTCCACGCTGGCCCGGCGAGCAAATAGCCGGGCGGCCAGTCCCTCGAGGACGGCGCGAATCTCGTAGATCGAGCGCGCCATTTCGGGCGTCACGACTGAAACGATCGAGCCCTTGTTGGGCAAAGTGGTGATGAGCCCGGCCGCTTCCAGTTCACGCAGCGCCTCGCGAATGGAGGTGCGGGATACTCCCATGCGCTCGCAAAGCTCACGGTCGATCAGCCGCGCGCCCGGCGGGAACTGCCCAAGCTCGATCGCCTCCTTAAGTCGTTCGACGATCTGGTGCCGAAGAGTGGGGGGCGCGGCGACGTGCAGTGACGCCTGTTGCGGGCTCGCCGCTACCTTCGTTTGATCTGCATAGCGCCTGGTCGGCCGATCCATCCGTCAACCTCTTAGACTCGCGTGAAAATCACCTTAGCCAACGCAAATCCGGCTTGCAACTCATTTGGATGATTGCCATTCTGTATGACAATCTGGAAAGGAGGTCGTTGATGGCTACGCATCAAGCGCTCGAAGACATTTTCAACGAAGGATTGAAGCTCAGGAGGGAGGTGCTTGGGGCCGAATACGTCGATAAATCGCTGGCTAATGCCAACGATTTCACCATGGCGTTCCAGCGGATTACGACGGAGTGGTGCTGGGGATACGCTTGGGGCAGGTCCGGCCTCGATCGCCGGACGCGCAGCCTCTTGAATCTTGCGATGCTGACAGCTCTCAACCGCGCCGCCGAGATCAAGCTCCACGTCAGGGGCGCGATCAACAACGGCTTGACGGTCGATGAGATCAAGGAGGCTCTTCTCCACGCAACCGTCTACTGCGGAATCCCTGCAGGACTTGATGCCTTCAGGGCGGCGAACGAAGTCCTGACCGAAATGGGCATGATTCCGGCCAAGACCCCTGAAGCAGAAGCGAAGGTGCCATGATGACATCGCCAACCATCGGATTCATCGGCCTTGGTGCCATGGGCTGGCCCATGGCGGCACGTCTTGCACCCGGGCACCGGCTCTTTCTCTTCGATATCGATGTCGGGCATGCGGAGCGGTTCGCTGGGCAGGTTGGGGGAGTCGCGGCGCACTCAGTGGCAAAGCTTGCCGCCGCCTCGGATATCGTCATCACGATGCTTCCGACCAGCCGCGAGGTCGAGGCGGTGCTAACCGGCGCGGACGGCGTTCTGGAGCATTGCCGAAAGGACCTTCTCATCATCGAAATGAGCTCTGGAGCGCCGCAGCAGACAAAACTCCTTGGTCTTCAGGCGGCTGATGCGGGCTGCTGCATGATCGATGCACCGGTGTCCGGCGGGGTGCCACGTGCGCGAACCGGCGAGCTGTCGATCATGGTCGGTGGCTCGGCTACCGACATCGCGCGAGCCGAGCCGGTGCTGAAGCAGATGGGATCGACGATCTTGATTACGGGCGCGCTTGGCAGCGGTCACGCTATGAAGGCGCTAAACAATCTCGTTTCGGCTACTACTCTACTCGCGACCGTTGAGGCTGTGCTGATCGGTCGGCAAGCGGGCCTTGAACCGGCCAGGGTCGTCGATATCCTGAATGTATCGACAGGGATGAGCAACTCGTCGCAGAAGAAACTGCATCAATTTGTGCTCTCCGGAGCGTTCAACTCCGGCTTCAGTCTCGACCTGATGGTCAAGGACGTCAACGCCGCGATGGCGATCGTCAATGAGCATCGGGTCTATGCGCCGATCTCAATCCGCTGCGCGGAGATTTGGCAAGAGGCCGCGCGTGTGCTCGGGCCCGGTCAGGATCATACGGCCGTTGCGAAAGCGGTGGAAATGTTGGGCGTGATCTCTGTTGAGACAGCTTGAAGCCACGTCGACGAAAACATCCCGTCAAATCGGCGGAACTCGTCGCTCACATCTGGTGGTTTGGTGCTTCAAATGTGGCTCACGTCCGGCGATGGACGTCTCTCCCGAGCGAGCACCTCCCACGCATTGTCGGTAATGTCGGTTCGGCCGTGAGCTGATGCGGGTGGCTTGTAAGCCGACCTCGGAATAGGGATATGTACTGATCCCTGTTTTCCTGGATGCCGTGCGGTAGCGCCTACATGGGACTGCCTGATCAGGACCGAATCGCAGGTGGTTCAAACCGCCACCCACACCCATCGGGGCAGGGCGTCCGAGTCGGTGAATCAGGCGTTAATTTTCCGGCAAATTTCGCCGCTCAGTGCCCCTGCGACTCAGTCTATGACGTGTTCGTCGCACGAAGAATGCGGGTGCACGCATATGCCAAATTCGAATGATATTGCCAGCAACGAGAAGCTTTGGCAGCGGGTCGTGTCCCTGCTTGTCGTGGGTGCCACCGTATTCGGCGGAAGCACCGTGTTGCTGATACAGGCGCTGCCGCCGTTACTTCACGGATTTCCATAGAGGCATGGCCGTATTGACTCTTTCCTTGATTTCAGAAGGAGCCATCTGTCGACTTTGACAGGTTCTCGTATGCACGTAGTTCCTCAAGGCGTGCTTCGAGCGCCGGCTTGACCACGGCAAGCGCGTCGCTGCCGGCCGCGAACTGCTTCGGCGGATTGTCCATTCCGGCGATCTTCACAAGGACATCAGCGAGTTTAGCGGGATCACCCTGCTGGGCGCCGTGATAGCCTGACCACATGGCTTCGGCTTTGCCTTCGCCTGCGTAGTCTTTGATGGTGCTGTCGGCATATTTGGCGTTGTTGGCATCGAGGAGATCGGTTCGGAAGAAACCCGGTTCGACTGTCACGATCCTGACGCCGAACGGCTCGACCTCATGGGCCACTGATGCCGACAGGCCTTCGACGGCGAATTTCGCGGCGCTGTAGGCCCCGCAATGCTTGAAACCGACGATGCCCGCGAGCGAACTGACGTTGATGATCCGGCCGGATCGCTGCTGCCGCATGACCGGAAGGACCGCGCGCATCACGTGCATCACGCCGTAGAAATTGGTCGCCATCAGGCTTTCGATCTCGATGGTGCCCAACTCCTCGAAATTGCCGAGCAGGCTGTAGCCGGCATTGTTGACGAGAACGTCGATGCGCCCGAACGCCTTGATCGCCGAGTCGACCGCCGGCTTCGCCTGAGCCTCTTGGGCGACGTCGAGTTGGACGAACGCGAGGCGTTCGCCGGCGACATCGTTCAGCGCTTTGTGGACCTTGTCGAGATTGCGGCCAGTCGCGACCACGCGATCGCCGGCATTCAGCGCCGCCCGGGCTGTTGCAGCGCCAATGCCGCTGCCTGCACCCGTGATGAACCAGACCTTGCTCATGTTTAGCTCTTGCTTTTGATGTTGAACGGCAGTTGGCGCAGCGGCTTGCCGGTGAGTTGAGCGATGGCATTGGCGAATGCTGGCGCCAGCGGCGGCAAGCCAGGTTCGCCCATGCCGGTGGGCGCCTCGGCGCTGGGCACGATATGAACGTCGAACGCGGGGATGTCAGTGATTCGCGCCACCGAGTATTCGCCGAAATTGCCCTGTTCGACGACGCCGTCCTTGAGTGTGATCGCCGAACCCGGCAGGCACGTCGACAGGCCCATGATCGCCGCGCCCTGCAACTGGGCCTCCACGGTGCGTGGGTTGACGGCGAGATTGCAGTGAACGCCGGCGGTGACGCGATGTAGCATCGGGCGGCCATTCACCACCGAGGCTTCCACCACATAGGCCACGACGGTCTGGAAGGACTCGTGGACCGCGACGCCAAAGGCGCGACCGGCGGGCAACTGCGTCTTGCCGTAGCCGCTCTTGTCGACGGCCATCTGGAGCGCTGCGCGATGGCGCGGGTGCTTGTCGCCGAACAAATCCATTCGGTAGACCACGGGATCTTGTTTCGTGCTCCGCGCGATCTCGTCGATCAAGGTCTCCATCACAAAGGCGGTATGGGTAGAACCGACGCTGCGCCACCACAACACCGGTACGTTGAGTTTTGGGTGATGCACGGTCAGGCGCATCGGCAGCGGATAGGGATCGCGCATGCCTTCGGTCGCGGTGGCGTCGATGCCGTCCTTGATCTGGAAACCTGCGAATACCGTGCCCGTCGTGATGGACTGGCCGACAATAACGTGATCCCAGGCCAGCACCTTGCCGCGTTCATCGAAGCCGATGCGCGCGCGGTGCAAATGCATCGGGCGGTAATAGCCGCCCCGCATGTCGTCTTCACGGCTCCAAAGCGTGCGCACCGGGGCGTTCAGGCCGGCTGCACGCGCCGCCTTGGCGATCTCGCAGGCCTCGACCACAAAGTCGCTGCTGGCGGCGAAACGCCGGCCGAAGCCGCCGCCCGCCATCTGCACATGTACCGCCACCTGCTCCGGCTTGAGGCCGAGCACGCGCGCGACGGCGGCGCCGTCGAGACCGGGGCACTGGCTGCCGGTCCACACCTCGGCGCGGCCCTCGGAAAGCTGAACGGTGCAGTTCAGCGGCTCCATCGCCGCATGGGCGAGATACGGAAACACGAACTCGGCTTCCAGTTGCCGGGGTGCGGTGCCGAGCGGCGCCATGTCGGCATCGAACTTGCGCGGACCCGGCCGCGCGGCTAGCTCGCGGTACTGGGCGAGTTGCTTGTCGCTATCCACCTTCTCGACGGCGGAAGTATCCCATTGCAGCTTGAGCACCTCGCGGCCCTGCGTAGCCTGCCAATATCCGTCGGCCACGATGGCCACACCTTCGGCGCCACCGTCCAGCGGCACGCGCAGCACCGCCTTCACGCCGTTGATGGCGCGCGCGGCGGCGTCGTCAACGGAGGCCAAGCGCGCGCCGAATACCGGCGGGCGCGCGACCACGGCGGTCAACTGACCGGGCAGGCGAACGTCGATACCAAAATTCTGTTGCCCGCTGCTCTTGGCACGCGCGTCGAGACGCGGCGTCGGGCGGCCGATGATGCGGAAGTCCTTCGGATCCTTCAGCGTCACCTTCTCGGGCACCGGCAGTGCCATCGCCGCCTCGGCCAGTTCGCCGTAGCCGAGCTTGCGGCCATCGGGACCGAGCACCGTGCCGGACTGCGTGCGCAGGGTGGCGACGTCCACCTTCCAGCGCGCTGCCGCGGCACCGAGCAACATTGCCCGTGCCCGCGCGCCGAGCTCGCGATACTGCGTAAAACTGTTCTTGATCGAATTGGAACCGCCGGTGATGTGAATGCCGAATTTCGGGTCGATATAGGCACCGTCGTTCGAGCCATGCCGGCTGCGCACCAGGCTCCAGTCGGCGTCAAGCTCTTCAGCTAGGATCATCGGCAATGCAGTCTGCACGCCCTGTCCGAACTCCAGCCGGTTGATCGTGACAGTCACCTCGCCATTGGCAGCGATTTGCACGAAGGCTGATGGCTGTTCGGTCGGTTTAAGCGCGCTCGCCGTTTGGCCGGCAGCCTGCGCCATGACCAAATGAGGAAAAGCGCCGAGTGCCAGGCCACCTGCACCGGCCAGTTTCAGAAAACTGCGGCGCGGCAGCGTGACCGCTTCGTCATTTTGATTGCGCGCCATCAGGCGCTGCGCGGCACGCGGCAGATCGCGGTAGTCGATGTTGGGTAACATGGCGGCTCCTTCAGGCAATCGTGCGGGCGGCGTCGGCTACAGCAGCGCGGATGCGGGCATAGGTCCCACAGCGGCAGATGTTGCCGTCCATGGCGGCGTCGATTTCGGCTGTTGTCGGCGCCTTGCCGCGGGGCTGCGACTTGAGGAATGCGATCGCGCTCATGATCTGGCCGCTCTGGCAGTAGCCGCACTGTGCCACGTCGTGTTTGAGCCATGCCGCATGCACGGCGGCTCCCACGCGGTCGGAGCCGTCGGTCGCGGCTTCGATGGTGGTGAGCTTCTTGCCCTCAGCCTCGGAAATCGGCGTGATGCAGGAACGGACCGGCTGGCCATCCAGATGCACGGTGCAAGCGCCGCACTGGGCAGCGCCGCAGCCGAACTTCGTGCCTGTCAGCCCGATGACGTCGCGCAGCGCCCAGAGCAGGGGCATCGCGGGATCGGCATCGATCGCGAACTCGCGGTTGTTCACAATAAGTTTCATCCGTCTGCTCCTTGCGGGCTGTCTGTCGGGTGATACCGGGACGCTGACGACCAGATAGCACTGGCCGCCACTATCGATTAGCCGCTATAATTAACTAGGGCTTATGTAACCGGTACATAAATGAAGCGAGACGATCTTTATGACCTTGCCGCCTTTGCGGTGGTCGCGAAGCAGGGCAGTTTTACCCGAGCGGCGGCTGAGCTCGGCATGTCGCAGTCGGCGTTGAGTCACGCCATGAAATCGCTCGAAGAGCGGCTCGGCGTGCGGTTGCTGTCGCGGACCACGCGCTCGGTCTCGACGACCGAAGCGGGCGAGACGATGCTTCGTTCGTTACGCCCGGCACTGGAGGACATCGCCTCCGGAGTAGATGCGCTCGGCGCTATGCGCGGCAAGGCGTCCGGGACCGTTCGCGTCACCGCGACGAGGCATGCCGTCTCAAAGGTCGTGATGCCCAGGCTGCCACGCTTCCTGGCGTCGCATCCCGATATCAGGGTGGAGATGATCGTCGACGACAGTCTGATTGATATTGTCGCGGAACGCATCGACGCCGGCATCCGCTTCGGCGACATCGTCGAGAAAGACATGATCGCGGTTCGGATCGGGCCGGACATCCGGATGGCCGTCGTCGGTGCGCCGTCGTATTTCGTGGACCATAAGGTGCCCCGAACGCCCCGCGAACTCGCGGGCCATCGCTGCATCAACTACCGGCGCGTCAAGTCGGATTGGGTTTACGCCTGGGATTTCGAGGACAAAGGACGACCGTTCCAGGTTCGCGTCGAAGGTCCGCTCTCGTTCAACAATGGCGACCTGATCCGCGAGGCCGCGCTGGCCGGCCAAGGGCTCGCCTATGTCTTCGACGATGAGGTGGCGCCTGATGTCAAGGCCGGGCGGCTCAAGCGGATTCTGGAGAGGTGGTGCCCGACCTTCCCCGGCTATTATCTCTATCACCCCAGTCGGCGACAGACGCCGCCCGCACTGTCCGCACTCATCGCAGCGCTTCGCTACAAATCCTAGCTCGGGAACGGACGGTAATCCCGTCATTCAGCGGCAACGTAAACCGACCAGCTTTGCGATCGGCTTGATGGGGGAACATCGCTGAGCGAGCCCTTGCCTGATGAGTTCAAGCCGGACGAGGCTCGCAGCCGCCATTCTGACAACGAGTAATTCTGTAGTGATCTCAATGAGCCAAAAACACTGAAAATGTCAGAATGACCTTTGAAAACACTGCGGTATTTCGAGACTTCCAAGCTGAATACGAGGGTTCGATTCCCTTCACCCGCTCCAGCCATTCCCTAAGAGGGTGATGGTCGGCGATCTGGTTGAGCCGTGCGAAGTATCCTTCGTTGGCTTCAGGATTCCTCTTATCAAGCGCCTTTGCTTTGCTCATCGCGCTTGAGCCGTTGCTGCTCGTATTCTGCTTGGACAGCCGGATCGTCGTTGCTCCCGCGAACGGTGTCCGTCTCGCCCCTGCCGCCATCGAGTCCCTTGGCAGCGTTGATGTGCTCTTTGAGATCGCTAACAGCCGGGCGGATGTAAGGCTCGAGATATGTGTCGAGGATGCCCTTGCCGGGATCGTCGAGTTCCCTGGTGAGCGCTTGCAGGTATTCGGTCTTATCGGTCGCAGCCCAGTCGATGCTGAAGCCGGCGCGTTGCGCCAGTATGGAGTAGACGACCATGATCGTGCGGCCATTGCCGTCGAGGAACGGATGGCCGTGGGCCAAATAGCCCATGACTTCGCCCGGCTTCTCGCGCATGGTTTTGGGATCGTTGCCCAGTTTCAGCGCATGGTCGATTGCCTTCTGAATAGACTTCGGATGGGCGAACAAAACGCCGTCCCGGCTCACGGCGATATCCGGTGCCGTCGTGGCGCGATCCTGACCAGCCCACGGGTACATGGCCTCGAACAACGTCTTGTGGGTACTGAGCACGTCCGCGTAGGTGAGCGCCTGCTTTTTCTGAAGCGCCGTGAATGCTTCATCGATGCCGGTCGTGAAGGAAGCATGTTCGAGCCTCTTTACGATCGCTGGATCTTTCTCTTGAGCAAGGTTGCGTAGATATCCGTGCGCTTCGAAGTCGCCGAACGGATCGAAGGTCACGGCCTGACTTCACGCAAATAGGCAGCCTGCAGCTGGATCATTTCCGGGCGCGTAATTCGTTCGGCTCGCACTAACCCGATGAGCAACAATTCGATCTCGTCCAACTCGACGGGATCCCCGGCCAGGCGCGAGATATGATGTGCCAAGCGGTCGTTTGGGCCCTCGGAATAGGACACGTGGAACGTCCGGGCGAGTGCCCGGATGTGCTCTGCGGTCGAGGAGGCGGTTACCTTATCCACATCAATAATATAGCACTTTTGGGCTGGGATTCCAGCGTGCCGATTCGCGATGGTGACCTCTTCACCCGCTACAACCATCAACGCAGCAGGCCTGATCCAGGTCAATGTCCCGCGCGCCGGATGGTCTATCCATCGGTCGCAACTTCGGGACGACCACGACATGACCGACAAGCCGATCGACTGGACGCCAGACCTTTCTCTGCCGACCTCCAAATCCACCGTCCAGCACTTCATCGCAAATGCCGGCGGCGACCGCCTGGAGATTGACACCACGCCCTGGGGCGAGGCCGATCTCACCGTCAACGGCCGGTCGATCGCGCACATCGCGACGGCACCGAGCGCCGGGGACGCATTTCGGGTGCTCGAGACGATCGCGGAAGATCTCGAAGCCGGCAAGGATTCGCGCCTGGATCAGGTGATCGAGGATGATGAGGTCCGGCAACGGCTGGGCCTGCCGCGCAGCTAGGAACCATCACCCCGCGCACGAGTTGGCCGGTCGGGCAGGACCGAAACTCACACGAGGCCGACCGTGCAGCAAGACGTGCGCGTGCGCACCACCGCGCAGATCGCGGGTCATCCCATTCATCCAATGCTCGTGCCGATCCCGATCGCGTGCTTCGTCGGCGCGCTCCTGACCGACATCGCCTATGTCGCCAGCGCCGAGATCATGTGGGCGGATTTTTCCGCATGGCTTCTGCTCGTCGGCGTCGTCTTCGGCGTGCTGGCGGCGATCGCGGGCCTGACCGATTTCCTCGGCAACCGCCTGGTGCGGGCGCAGACGCCGGCCTGGCCGCATCTGATCGGAAACGCGCTGGCGCTGATCCTCGCCATCGTCAACGCACTGATCCACACCCGCGATGCCTGGACCTCGGTGTGGCCGACGGGGCTCGTTCTGTCGGTGCTCACCGTCCTGATCCTGCCCATCACCGGCTGGCTCGGCTGGGCCCTGGTCTACCGCCACGGCGTAGGAGTTGCGCGATGAGATCGAAGCTTGCCCGCGCGCTGCTGTGCTCCTCGCTGCTGCTCCTGGCTGGTTGCGATGACGGCAGCGGCGATCCCAAGGCGCAAATCGGCGCCAACCCTAAGCTGCCCGACATCCAGCAATACCTGCTGCCGCCCATGCACATCGCGCGCATCGTCGGCTGGAAGAAGGACGAGACGCCTTCCGTGGCGGAGGGCTTGCAGATCAAGGCCTTCGCGACCGGCCTGCAGCATCCGCGTTTCCTCTATGTACTGCCCAATGGTGACGTGCTGGTGGCGGAATCCAAGGCGCCGAAGGGGGCCGGGATCAAGCGACCCAAGGAGATCGTCATGGGATATATCGAGTCCTGGGCGACCTCGGGCGGCAACGACACCGGGCCGGGCAACCGCATCACACTGCTGCGCGACAGCAATGGCGACGGCGTGCCGGATACGCAAAGCGTCTTCCTCGAGCAGCTCAACTCGCCGTTCGGGATCGCGCTGGTCGGCAACGAGCTTTATGTCGCCAATGCCGATGCGATCGTCAGATATCCCTATAAGGAAGGCGACACCAAGATCACCGCGCCGGGCACGGTGCTGACGCCGCTGCCGGGCGGGCCGATCAACCATCACTGGACCAAGAGCCTGGTCGCCAGCCCCGACGGCTCGAAACTCTATGCCGGCGTCGGCTCCAACAGCAACATCACCGAGAACGGCATGGAGGCCGAGCACAATCGCGCCGCCATCCTCGAGGTCGACCGTGCCAGCGGGCGCTGGCGTATCTTCGCAAGCGGTCTGCGCAATCCGAACGGGCTCAGCTTCGAGCCGCAGACCGGCGCGCTGTGGACGGTCGTGAACGAGCGCGACGAGCTCGGTCCCGATCTCGTCCCCGACTACATGACCTCGGTGAAGGACGGCGGCTTCTATGGCTGGCCCTACAGCTATTACGGCCAGCACGTCGATCCCCGCGTCAAGCCGCAGCGGCCGGATCTCGTCGCCAAGGCGATCGCGCCCGATTACGCCCTGAGCTCGCATGTCGCACCGCTCGGGATGGCCTTCAACACCGGCTCCGCTCTGCCGGCGGCCTATCGCGGCGGCGCCTTCGTCGGCGAGCACGGCAGCTGGAACAGGCAGGTGCTGAACGGCTACAAGGTAGTGTTCGTGCCGTTCACGGACGGCAAGCCGAGTGGACCGGCGCAGGACGTGGTGACCGGCTTCCTCAACAGCGACAACAAGGCACGCGGCAGGCCCGTCGGCGTTGCCATCGACAAATCAGGCGCGCTGCTGGTCGCCGACGACAGCGGCAACACGGTGTGGCGCGTCACCGCCGCGCATCCGCAACTGACGCAACGTTAGACGCGCGGGCGCGTTATCCGGCAGATGGATTCTGAAACCCAGGAGTTGGACAATGGGCCTCGCTCAATATGCCATCGTGCCGGTGCAGGACGAATGGGGCGTGCTGCACGACGGCGACGTCAGGAGCAAATATGCCACCAAGGAGGCTGCCTTTGAATCGGCGGTCGCGGCCGCATCCCTCGCGCTTCGTGAGGGGCATGAGGTCCATGTCAGCGTGCCCGGCCGCGAAGCCGGCGAGAATGCGCTGGGCAGTTAGCCATCACACGATCAATCGGCCGCGCCGCCCGGCAATTCCGATTGCAACCTCGGCGCCGGCATTGAAATCGAGGCGGTCGGGTTCGACGCCGTCACTGAAGATCACGCCGTTTTCCGGCATCAAGGAACGGATGCGCAATTGCTCTGCGGGAGCGAGCCGGCCGCAGACGAGATTGGTCTTGGAATGGCGGCTGGGGAAGGGCTCGCGTACCGCGAAGCGCAGCTCGGCCGCGTCCCAGGGCAGCGCCTCGTAGCCGCTGAGCAGGGGAGGCTGGCCAAAGCTGCCGGCAATGGCAAGCGAGCCGGTGACGATGCTCTTGAACCAGGCGGTCGATCCGAGCCCGGTGGAAACAATCAGGCCGCTGGAAGACTGCCGCTCCATGGCACCGCCGGCCGTGAGCTCGTAGATCGCCGAGACATGCGTACGGGCGCCGATGAAGAGGTCGTTGACGGCGTAGAGCACCTGGCCGTCACCGAGCCGTGCTTCCGCCATCGTCACGGCCTGGCTGCCGCGCTTGTCGGCGGCCACCTCCGGCAGGAGCTTCGCGAGGTCGCGCGGCGCGAAAGGAAGCAGAATGCCGTCGTGGCGCGCGGGGTCGGGGTTGAGCCCGATCAGCGGATGGTCGTTGAGATATTTCATCGTGTTGGCGACGAGGCCGTCCTGGCCGAGCGCGGCCACGATGTCGTCGGGCCCGAAGATGAAATTCGGCAGGAAGCTGCGATCGATGATCTGATAGCGCCCCCATTGCTCCAGCACCTGCAGCGTGGTGCGATGCTGCGCCCGATAGACTTCGTGCTCCCGCTCATAGTCGGAGAAGTCGGCGCCGAGATGCTCAACATAGAAGCGCGCCTGCGCCGCCGTCAGGTGGCGCGCGATCAGGTCCTCCAGCCTGGTCTTGCGCGTCACCAGCACGACCTTGCGGTCATTGGCGGCGGGCATTGGCGGCCTCCATCGGCTGCGGCTTCTCCATCAACTGGCTGAGCAGGTCCGGAGAGACGTTGAGCTGGCCGATCTTCTCGGCCTTCTCGGCGATGCCGGAGAAGGCTTGCGCGATCAGCTGACCCGGTTGCATGCCGGCGGCGGCGAGCGCCTGGATCACGCGGGTGTCGACACCCTCGAAGATCTTCATCAAGGCACCGACGCGATAGGCTTCGGCGTCGGCCAGCGTCCTGGTGTTCTCGGCGTTGAGGCCGACGAAATCCTTGCGCTTGCCTTCCAGCACGATATCCGCCGCCATGCCGGCCTCGCGCAGCTCGTTGCGCTTGGCGGCCACGCTCGCCTCGGCGTCCATCTGGGTCTCGCGGATCGACCGCTTCTTCTGCTCGACCGCGATCTCGGTGTCGAGTTCGCTCTCGCGGATGGCGCGCTCCTGCTCGACGGCGAAGTTGCGCCGGGCGAAGATGGCCTCATCCGCGGTCTTGAGGATCGCTTCGCGGGCCTGCGCCTCGAGTGCCTTCGCGGTGTCCGGTGTCGGCTTGATGCCGCGAACCGACACGCCGAGGATTTCGAGCCCGAGGGAGGCGATATCGGCGCGCTGCCTCAATCCGCCCGCGATGATGTCGGCGATGCGGTCGGACGCCTGCAACGCGTCCCTCAGCGTCAGTTCCTTCACCGCTTGCTGGGCGAGGACCTCGACTGTGCCGAGGATGCGTTCCGGCAGCTTTTCCGGATCGTCGCTCTCATAGGTCTTGCCGTCCGCCTTCAGGGTGAAGTCGAGCATCGAGGCCGCCTTCGTCGGGTCGCTGATGCGATGAGTCACCTGACCCTGGACGGTCAGCGTCTGGAAGTCGCGCGCGGTCTGCTCGAAGATGAAGGAGGCGTCGCGGCTGCCGATCGGCACGGCGACCAGCATGGTCGCCGGCGCGTAATACAGCGTGGAAAGACCGGGGCCCTCGGCGACGATAGCACCGCCGCGGTACTTCATCAGATAGGTGGTAGGCTGAGCCTTGATGTATCTGACGCCGAACATGGCCTGTCTCCGGTGAGCGTTATAAGTGTGTCTGAGCAACTAAGTAAGTTGGACTGTACAACTAACTATGCTAGTGTCAAGTCCTGGCAGCGGAGTTTGGCGATGGCAGGCGAGGCGCTCGGCAAGGGTCTTGGCAAGGATTTTGGCAAAGGCGTTGGCAAGGACCTTGGAAAGGCGCGGCAATTGGACTTTCCGCGTCCCCTGACGACGGTGGACGTCGTGATCTTCGCGATCCTGGATGACAGTCTTCAGGTGTTGCTGGTGCAGCGACCGGCGGACGAGGGCGAGCCGTTTCCGTCGGCCTGGGCCTTGCCGGGCGGCTTCGTCGATGTCGCCAAGGACAGCGACCTCGCGGCCTGCGCGGCCCGGAAGCTGAGGGAGAAGGCCGGGGTCACCAGCCCCTATCTCGAGCAGCTCGGAAGCTGGGGGAGCGCGACGCGCGATCCGCGCGGCTGGTCGGCGACGCACGCCTATTTCGCGCTGATCCCGGAGGCGGCAGGCGTGCTTGCGCCGGATGCGCGCTGGTTTCCAATTCGCGGGGGCAGGCTCAAGGACAAGCTTGCCTTCGATCACGGCGAGATCCTGGTAACCGCAATCCAGCGCCTGCGCAACAAGGTGGAATACACCTCGCTTCCGGCCTATCTGATGCCGGCGGAATTCACCCTTCCGGATCTGCAGCGGGTCTACGAGATCGTGCTCGATCGCCCGCTCGAGAAGAGCGCCTTCCGGACCCGCATCCTGTCAGCCGACATGATCGAGCCGGTGGCCAGGATGAGGCGCGGCGCCAACCGCCCGGCGCAGCTCTATCGCCTGAAGAAGGATAGCGAGCCTGTGTATTTCGTGCGGACGTTCAATCCGCCGGAATGATCTCGCGGCGACATGCCGGGCTGCCATTCGGCGAGCGCGACCGCGGCGCGGGGCAGCGCTCCGACCTAGATAACATCATGTTAGGTTTATCGCATAACAGGGTAATTGTGTTACCCGGGCGATAGCCTATTGTCGCAACCAATCAGACATCCATCGGCAGTGACAAGCGCTCGCGAAAGTCCCGCGGAGCGCCGGGAGAATGCTGCCCAATTTCCAGTGAAGCCCGCCAACGGGACATCAGCAAACCCGGGAGGAAATCTTCGAGATGACAACAGCTCGCGCGACCCACGATATGAGTCAGTCCAGGAAGGCTGCTGCCAGCGGCTGGATCGGATCAGCCCTCGAATATTATGACTTCTTCATCTACGCGACCGCGGCGTCGCTGATCTTCCCGCAAATCTTCTTCCCGTCGGACAATCCCACCGTCGCGATCGTCGCGTCGCTGGCGACTTATGGCGTCGGTTACGTGGCCCGGCCGATCGGTGCCTTCGTGTTAGGTCATTGGGGCGACACACATGGCCGCAAGACGGTGCTCATCGTCTGCATGTTCCTGATGGGTATCTCGACCATGGCCGTTGGTCTTCTGCCCACCTATCAGCAAGTCGGCATGCTGGCGCCGATCCTCCTCGTCATCCTGCGCCTGGTGCAGGGATTTGCCGTCGCCGGTGAAATCTCCGGCGCGAGCTCGATGATCCTGGAGCACGCGCCGTTTGGCCGGCGCGGCTTCTATGCAAGCTTCGCGCTTCAGGGGGTGCAGGCAGGACAGATTCTCGCAGCAGCCGTCTTCCTGCCGCTGGCCGCCTATATGCCCACCGATGCCTTCAACAGCTGGGGTTGGCGGATTCCCTTCCTGCTCAGCTTCTTCGTCATCGTCGCTGGCTATGTCATTCGCCGCGAAGTCGATGAGACCCCTGCCTTTGCCCGCGAGGGCGAGCGGGGCGAAACGCCGCGCGCGCCCATCGTCCAGGCCATCAAGCTGAGCTGGCGGGACATGCTGAGGGTCATCTGCATGGCACTGATGAACGTCATTCCGGTGGTGGCGACCATCTTCGGCGCAGCCTACGCGGTGCAGCCGGCCTATGGCATCGGCTTCGCCAAGGACGTCTATCTCTGGATCCCGGTGCTCGGAAACATGTTGGCCGTGTTCGTCATTCCCTTCGTCGGCCATCTCTCCGACAAGGTCGGTCGCAAGCCTCCGATCATCGTGGGCGCGTTGCTCTCGGGCCTGCTTGCCATCGGCTATCTCTACGCCATCAGCATCAGGAACGTGCCGCTTGCGATCACGCTCTCGCTGCTGATGTGGGGCGTCGTCTATCAGGGCTACAACGCGATCTTCCCGAGCTTCTATCCGGAGCTGTTTCCGACGCGCACGCGGGTGTCGGCGATGGCGATCTCGCAGAACATCGGGACCACCATCACCGCGTTGCTTCCGGCCCTGTTCGCCACCGTGGCGCCTCCCGGCTCGGCCAATATCCCCTTGACGGTGGGCGCGATCGCCTTCGGCATCACGGTGATCGCCGCGCTGGCGGCGGTCTCGGCGCGGGAAACCTATCGGATCAGCATCGACGATCTCGGCAATCCCAAGGCCGTTCCGATGCCGCGGGCGGACTATGAGCGGCAGCGCGCGGAAGCGGCGAGCGGTGCGGCCGCAATTCCGACCTGATGGCGAAGTGACGAGGCAGCCGCTGCGAGCCATGATGTTTGCAGCGGCAGGGCTTCATGCGCTACTTAACGATCTATTCGACTTTGTGCGCGCGAGCGCGATCATCATGAGGTCCAGGGATGAACCCCGTCGTCGTTGCTGTTGCCATCACCGGCTCCGTTCCGCGCAAGAAGGACAATCCGGCGGTGCCCATCCTGCCGTCCGAGCAGGTCGAATCGACGCACCAAGCCTTCGAGGCCGGGGCCACGCTTGCCCACATCCATGTTCGCAACGACGACGAGACGCCGTCCTCGGATCCCGAGCGTTTTGCCCTGGTGCAGGAGGGGATCAGGAAGCATTGTCCTGGCATGATCGTCCAGTTTTCGACTGGCGGGCGCGGCCGCGATCCTTCGGCACGTGGATCCTCGCTTTACCTCAAGCCGGACATGGCATCGCTATCCACCGGCTCGGTGAACTTTCCGACGATCGTCTACGAGAACAGCGCCGCTCTGGTCGAGACTCTCGCGACCGGCATGAAGGCGAATGGCGTCTTGCCGGAGATCGAGATCTTCGACCTGTCGCATCTGCATGGTGCGCGCCGCCTGATCGAGGCGGGGCTGATCGATCCGCGTCCGCATGTGCAGTTCGTCATGGGCGTCAAGAACGCGATGCCGGCGGATGAGCATGTCCTCGACATTCTCCTCCAGGAGCTGAAGCGGCTGATTCCGAAAGCGACATGGACCGCGGCCGGGATCGGACGTCATCAGGCCGAGGTCATGGGCTGGGCGCTGGCACTGGGCGCCGACGCGGTTCGGACCGGGCTCGAGGACAATATCAGGGTCGACAAGACGCGCCTCGCCGCCAGCAACGCCGAGCTCGTGACCATCGCTTGTGAGGCCGTCACGCGCCACGGCCGGCGCGTCGCAACCGCGGCCGAGGCGCGATCCTTGCTCGGCATCGCGGCGTAAGGGACGGCGCTCCTCCGCCTGACATGCTCCCGGCTGCCTTCTGCCATTCGGCGGCCGGCGTTCCCGCGTCCTGACTCTCGGGCTAAGAGAGGTGTCACGGGCGCGATCGCGCCTGCCGGGCAGGCGAACGTTTGGAATGCGTTTCTTGAAATCTGACAGCAGGCTGATCGGCGTCCTGCTGGTGCTCGCCATCACGCAGCTGATCGGATGGGGCACGATCGGGCTTCCTGCCATCGTCGGGCGCGATCTCGCCGCCGATCTCGGCATGAGCCTGCCGGCGGTTTTCGCCGGGACATCCGTTCTCTATGTCGCGATGGGCCTGTGCGCGCCCTGGCTCGCCAAATCGTTCGCACGGCATGGCGCGCGGATCGTCATGATGGTCGGCACGGTCGTCACCGCACCGGGCTTCGTGCTGCTGTCCCTCGCGCGCGAGCCGATGCTCTATTTCGCCGCCTGGATCGTGCTCGGCGTTGCCGGCAGCGCCACGCTGTCGACCGGCGCCTATATCATGCTGAACGAGATCGCTGGGCGGCAGGCCAAGAATGCGATCGGCGCCCTGATGCTGGTGACGGGCCTGTCCAGCAGCATCTTCTGGCCGACGACCTCGTTCCTGAGCGGTCACCTCGGCTGGCGCGGGACGTGCCTCGTCTATGCCGCGATGATGCTCGTCGTCAGCCTGCCGCTCTACGCACTCGCACCGCGCCGGAAGGTCGTGGGGGATGGTGCCGGCGAGCCGGTCAAGTCGTCGCTGCCGTCCGCGATTCCCAGGAGCACCTTCGGCCTCGTCGTCGCCGCGATCACGCTGAACGCCTTCGTCAATTTCGGCATCAGTGCCATCATGATCGAATTGTTGCGGACGGAAGGGCTGGCGCCGGCGCAGGCACTTCTGTTCGGCTCGATGCTGGGCGTGATCCAGGTCAGCGCCCGCGGGCTGGATCTTCTCGGTGGCGGGCGGTGGGACGGGATCACGACCGGGCTCGTGGCCGGCGCGGCGCTGCCAATGGCCATGCTGCTCTTGATGCTGAGCGAGGGCGCGACCTGGGCGGTCGCGGCCTTCATCCTGCTCTACGGCGCCGGCAGCGGCGCGATGGCCGTGGCGCGGGCCACCATTCCCCTCGTGTTCTACGACCAGGCCGAGTTCGCCAAGGCGATGTCGATGATCGCGCTGCCGCTCAATCTGGCGTCCGCGATCTCGCCGCCGCTCCTCGTCGGCCTGCTGACCGAATTCGGCAGCCGCGGCGCGCTCGGTCTCACGCTGGTATTCTCCTGCGCGACGGTGCTGATCCTGGTGCTGCTCGCACGGCGCCGGCCGCGGGTGGTTGCGGCCATAACCTGAGCCAATATCGTGGCGCGGAAAGTGCTGATGGAATGCTCCCGTACCCGGCATGAGATAGCCGTATGCCGCCAGTGCAGGGCTCAGCGCGCCAAAATGGTGTATCCGCAAGGGATACGGCCGCTTCGAGCCGCCGCACCAAGATCCAGTTCCCCGGAGGAAGCTTACATGTCGGCCCTGCCGCTCTCAGGCATCAAGATCCTTGACCTCACGCGCGTCCTTGCCGGGCCCCTGTCGGCCCAGATGCTGGGCGATCTCGGTGCGGAGGTGATCAAGATCGAGCGGCCGGGCACCGGCGACGACGCGCGCGCTTTCGGGCCGCCCTACCTGACCGACCCGGAAGGAAAGGCCAACAACAACAATTCCTTCTACCTCTGCGCCAACCGCAACAAGAAGTCGGTGACCGTCAACATCGCCAAGCCCGAAGGGCAGGCGATCATCCGCGAGCTCGCCAAAGACGTCGACGTCTTCATGGAGAATTACAAGGTCGGCGATCTCAAGCGCTACGGCCTCGACTACGAGACCATCAAGGCGATCAACCCCGGCATCATCTATTGCTCGGTGACCGGCTTCGGCCAGACCGGACCTTACGCGCCGCGCGCCGGCTATGACGCCATCCTGCAGGCGATGGGCGGGCTGATGAGCGTCACCGGCCACATGGACGGCGAGCCGGGCGAGGGCCCGATGAAGGTCGGCCCCTCCATCGTCGACTACATGACCGGCATGAACACCTCGATCGGCATTCTCTCCGCGCTCTATCACCGTGACGCCAATGACGGGCAGGGCCAGCACATCGACGTCTGCCTGTTCGACACCGTGATCGCGTCGCTGTCACACTGGCTGCAGATCTACCTCGTCAACGGCAAGACCCCGCCGCGCCGCGGCACCTGGGGCAATGGCGGCATGCCGGCCGGCGTGTTCCGCTGCACCGACGGCGAATTGATGCTGGTGGTCGGCAATGACGGCCAGTTCCGAAAGACCTGCGCCGTGCTCGGCGAGCCGGAGCTCGCGAACGATCCGCGCTTCGTCAAGAACAACGACCGTGTCGTGCACGGCAAGGAGATCATGGCGATCTTCGCCGGCCTGTTCCTGAAGCAGCCGGTGGCCTACTGGCTGGAGAAGCTGGAGGAGGCCGGCGTGCCCTCGGGTCCCATCAACAATTTCGAGCAGGTGTTTTCCGATCCGCACGTGCAGTCGCGCGGCATGCGGGTCAAGACGCAGCACAAGTTCGAGCCCGAGCTCTCCCTGATCCGCAACGCGCTGACCCTCTCGGGCACCCCCATCACCGAATACCGCGCCCCGCCGCTGCTCGGCGAGCACACGCAGGAAGTGCTGGGCGGCAAGCTCGGCTATGATGCCGGGAAGATCGAGGAATTGAAAAAGCAGGGGATCATCTAGCGCTTTTCTCCCCTTCTCCCGTAACGCGAAAAGGGGAGCGACGCTCGGCCTTGCCTGAGGCTTGCGGGCCATCCCCAGATAAGTCCGGTCCGTAGTCGCACAGGCTTCCGCTTTGCGCGCGACTCTGATTCGATCTCTCCACTTGAGTTCGGGGAGGGAATAGAATGTCCTACACGATCGGGTTCCAGGCGAAGAACCAGAAGTCCATTCTAGCGACCGAGGCGGCCACCGCCAATCAGGCCGTCGCCATCGTCGCCGCGCTGCGGCAGAGTGCCGACGAGATCAAGTTCATCCGCTCGCCGCAGGAAGGCGAGATGGGTATCGAGATGCTGCTGCTGCTCGCCAAGGAAGAGGCCGAGGAGATGCCGCAGCGGGCCTGACACCGCCGCTCCACCACACTTCGATCGGAAGCGAAGCATGTCGGCTGACGAATAGTGTAGTCAGCCGTCACTCTCGCTCGAATCGAAGGTGGCCGGCCATGAAACGCGAAGCGCTCCGTGTCGAGCCGATCTCGACCTTTCTCGATCGCGTGAAAGCGCCGACCTCGCCGGTGACGCGCGCCGGAAACATGATCTTCGTCGCCGGCCTGCCGCCGTTCGACCCCGAGACAGGCGAGATCGGCGGGATGGCCATCGAGCGGCAGAGCGAGATCATCATGGAGCAGATGAAGCTGTGCCTCGCGGCGGCCGGTGCCTCGCTCGACAACGTCATGAAGTGCAACGTCTACTGCACCTCGACCAGACACTTCGCCGCGTTCAACGCGGTCTATGCCCGCTATTTCCCTGATGATCCGCCGGCGCGGATCTTCGTCTGCACGCCGGAATGGTTCGGCCCGTTCGACGTCGAGATCGACTGCATCGCGATGATGTAAGGTCAGCGCGCCGCGACCTTCGCCGCCGGCTTCGTCTCCGCCTTGCCCGCCGTCAGCGCCGTTGTTGCCACGCTGACCACGCGCGCGACGACATCCTCGACGTCGTCGAGGTCGCATTTTCCTTCCGACAGTTTTGTCAGCCGCTCGCTCTCGCGGATGGTGTGGTGCGCCATCGCGAGCGCGAAGTTGAGGCCCCAGTAGATGTCGACGTCGCTGCGGTCGGGCAGGGCGCGGCGCATGGCGCCTGCGAATTTCCGCAAATGGTCGATCTCGCGGTTCTTGATGCGGCGGATCGGCGGCACGGATTCGATCGAGGCGCGGATCATGAAGCGCGCCGCGGTCGAGCGCTGGTTCTCAGGCCCGAGGCAGCCGCGCAGCGTCGGCCCGACGAGGGCGCGCAGGATCACCTCGATCGGCGCGCGGCCGCCGCCTTGCTCTTCCGCCGCCTTCAATTCGCGCAGGCGCTCCCGGTTGGTGGCGATCGAGCGCGTGACGAATAATTCCGCGATCAGCTCGTCCTTCGAGCCGAAATGATAGTTGACTGCGGCGAGGTTCACGCCCGCCTCGGCGACGATGTCGCGTAGCGTCACGTCGCTGAAGCCGCGATCGGCATAGAGCCGTTCGGCGGCGGTCAGAATGGCAGACCTCGTATGATCGCTGGCCATGGCTCTTTTCCCGTCATTCCGGGGACGACGCGAAGCGCCGAGCCGGAATCTCGCGCCACATTTCGAGATTCCGGGTTGAGCCCTGCGGGCGGCCCTGGAATGACGTCGTGGGCGAGGGAGTTGCAATTCAAACAGTTGTATGAAACTATCGTTTGAAGGTCGGAGATGTCAATCCGCATTCGAGACTCGTTCGCAATTCGCGGCCGGCTCGGAAAGCCTCGCAAGGCGCGCGAAGTCTCGCTTGCGGGCTGCGCAATGCGGGAGGACAGTCCGGCACAAAACAGGTTTGCAAAAGAGAGACGAGGAGCGTCCCATGGATTTCGATCTGTCCCCCAAGCAGAAGGAATGGCTCGACCGCGTGCGGTCCTTCATGGCCAAGCACGTGCGCCCGGCGGTGCCGATCTACGACCAGCAGGATCACGCCGGCGAGCGCTGGAAGGTGATTCCGATCCTGGAGGACCTCAAGAAGAAGGCGAAGGCCGAAGGCCTCTGGAACATGTTCATGCCGCCGAGCGAGCATGAGGACGACGAATTCCGCGGCGCGGGACTGACCAATCTGGAATACGCGCTGCTGTCGGAAGAGATGGGCCGCATCACCTGGGCCTCGGAAGTGTTCAACTGTTCCGCGCCCGACACCGGCAACATGGAAGTGTTCATCCGCTACGGCACCAAGGAGCAGAAGCGCAAATGGCTGCGCCCGCTGATGGACGGCGAGATCCGCTCGGCCTTCCTGATGACGGAACCGGCGGTCGCCTCGTCCGACGCCACCAACATCGAGACGCGTATCGAGAAGGACGGTGACCATTACGTCATCAACGGCCGCAAATGGTGGTCGTCCGGCGTCGGCGACCCCCGTTGCAAGATCGCGATCCTGATGGGCAAGACCGATTTCAAGGCGGCCAAGCACCAGCAGCAGTCGCAGATCCTGGTTCCGCTCGACACGCCAGGCATCAAGGTCGAGAAGATGCTCCCCGTGTTCGGCTTCGACGACGCCCCGCACGGCCACGCCCAGGTGCTGCTCGACAACGTCCGGGTCCCGAAGGAGAACATCCTGCTCGGCGAAGGCCGCGGCTTCGAGATCGCGCAGGGCCGCCTCGGCCCGGGCCGTATCCATCACTGCATGCGCACCATCGGCAAGGCCGAGGAGGCGCTGGAGAAGATGGTGAAGCGGCTCACCTCGCGCACCGCCTTCGGCAAGAAGATCGTCGAGCACTCGGTATGGGAGCAGCGCATCGGCGAAGCCCGCACCAACATTGAGATGACGCGTCTTCTGTGCCTCAAGGCCGCCGACATGATGGACAAGGTCGGCAACAAGACCGCGCAGGCCGAGATCGCGATGATCAAGGTCGCAGCCCCCAACATGGCGCTCAAGATCATCGACGAGGCGATCCAGGCCTTCGGCGGCGCCGGGGTGTCGGACGAGGCGGGTCTTGCCAAGGACTACGCCCACATCCGCACGCTCCGTCTCGCCGACGGTCCGGACGAGGTGCACAATCGCGCCATTGCCAGGCTTGAGGTTCGGAAGTATGCCAACTCTCCCAGTCATTGATTAAGAGGGAGCGCCAGGCGGCGCTCCCGACTTGAAGAAACGACAGGGCATGGTCCCATTCGCAATGACCGCTTGACGCAAGTGCGTCAGCGGTTACCGATTAGGATCATGCTCGACCTGAAAAAGGTCAGGACTGAAGAGGGAGCGTCATGGCCGACGGCGTCAGGAAAGACGAAGAGTTTTCGGGCACCAAGCCGGTCGAGGAGCGGCATCGTTTCGACGAGCTGCGCCTCGAAGCCTGGATGCGCGAGCACGTCGAAGGTTTTGAGGGGCCGCTGGTCGTGCTGCAATTCAAGGGCGGCCAGTCCAATCCGACCTATCGGCTGAACACGCCGAACCGTTCCTACGTGATGCGCAGAAAGCCGTTCGGCAAATTGCTGCCGTCGGCGCACGCGGTCGACCGCGAATACCGCGTCATTGCGGCCCTTGGAAAACAGGGCTTTCCGGTCGCGCGCGCCTATGCGCTCTGCCAGGACGATGGCGTCATTGGCGCTGCCTTCTACATCATGTCGATGGAGGAGGGGCGGGTGTTCTGGGACCCGACGCTGCCGAGCCAGGATGCCGAGTCGCGCCGCAAGATCTTCACCAGCAAGATCGAGACGCTGGCGAAGCTCCACATGTACGACCCTGTTACGATCGGCCTCGGCGAGTTCGGCAAGCCCGGCAATTATTTCGCGCGCCAGATCGACCGCTGGACCAAGCAGTATCGCGCATCCGAGACCCAGCACATTCCCGAGTTCGAGAAGGTCGCCGAATGGCTGCCGAAGACCGTACCGGAACAGGCGCGCGTCTCGATCGTGCACGGCGACTATCGCCTCGACAACATGATTTTCCACGCAACGGAACCGCGCGTGCAGGCCGTCCTCGACTGGGAGCTGTCGACGCTCGGCGATCCCATGGCCGACTTCACCTATCTCTTGATGCAGTGGATCATGCCGGGCCTCGAGGGCGCCGATCTCAAGGCGCTCAACATCCCGAGCCTGGAAGAGGCGGCGCAGATCTATTGCAATGTCACCAAGATGACAGTGCCGGATCTCAACTGGTACTTCTCCTACAATCTGTTCCGTCTCGCCGGCATCACGCAAGGCATCGCCGGCCGCGTCCGCGACGGCACCGCCGCCAACGCCAAGGCGCTGGAATCCGCCAAGCGCACCGTGCCGCTGTCGAAGGCATCGTGGGAGTACGCGCAGAAGGCGGGCGCGGTGTAGTTGAAGGCGCGGCCTGCGGCCGCGCTCTTTCTCGGCGCACGCCTCTCGTGTCCCGGACGCGCTGCAACGCGTAGCGTTGCTGCGCAGAGCCGGGACCCAGCCAGCTGCTGAACTGCGACTACCCCTTCGCGCAATGCGCGATCAGCCTCTCCACGAATCCCGCGCACTTCTCCAATTCGGCCATCTCCACGAACTCGTCTGGCGTATGCGCCTGGGAGATCGCGCCGGGGCCGATCACCACCGACGGGATGTCGGCCATGCTGGCGAACAGGCTCGCCTCGGTGCCGAAGGCGACCTTGGCGTGGTCGTTGCGGCCGGCGAGGCTCTTGGCGAGCGTGACGATGGCGGCATCGGCCGCCGTGTCGAGCGCGGGATAATCGAGGATCTCCTCGAAGTCGATGCCGCACTCCGGGCTTCTCTCCTTCATCGCCGGCTCGAGCTCGGCTTTCGCCCAGGCGACGATCGCATCGGTGACCTCGCGTGACTCGGTGATGCCGATGCCGCGGCATTCGAAATCCACCGTGCAGGTGTCGGGCACGATGTTCAGCGCCGCGCCGCCATGCACGATGCTGGTGAGCAGCGTCGAGTGCGGTACGTCGTAGAGACTGTTCGTTGCGCGCGCGGCCGCGAGCGCTACGGCGCGGCGGCGGATCTCGACGATCAGCTCGGCCGCATATTCGATCGCGTTGACGCCGTCGGGCGCGATCGACGAATGGCGGGCGAGCCCGCGAAAGGTCGCGCGCACGCCGTGCTTGCCCTTGTGGCCGATGATCACCTTCATCTCGGTCGGCTCGCCGATGAAGGCGCCGAGCGGCCGAACCTTCTTCTTGGCGACCTCGCCGAGCATCGGCCGTACGCCGACACAGCCGATCTCCTCGTCATAGGAGATCGCGAGGTGAATCGGCGTTGCAAGCTTCGCCTCCACCATCTCAGGCACCATGGCAAGGCATACCGCGACAAACCCTTTCATGTCGGTGGTGCCGCGGCCATAGAGCTTGCCGTCGCGTTCGATCAGCCTGAACGGATCGTGGCTCCAGTCCTGGCCTACGACGGGCACGACGTCGGTATGGCCCGACAGCACGAAGCCGGGGCGGCCGTCGGGGCCGATCGTGACCCACAGCGAGGCCTTTTGCCCGGTCGTGTCGACGAAGCGCTCGCTCTTGACGCCGAACGCGGCGAGGTAGTTCTCGATATGGGCGATCAGCGGCAAGTTGGTGCGGTCACTGACGGTGTCGAAGCCGACGAGATCGGCGAGGAGTTTGCGAATACGGTCGGGTCTTGAGCTTGGCATTGGCACGTTTCTTCAGAGGATGGAGGCTGAGGTTGCCTGCAGGAACCATACCAACGTGAGGCCCGACGGGGCAAATCAACATCGCACACCGTCATTCCGGGGCGATGCGCAGCATCGAGCCAGGAATTCATCGGCCCACATCACACGCTGCGAAAATGGATTCCGGGCTCGCGCCTTCGTCGCGCGCCGGAATGACGAGGGAGAACCACAATCCCTTGCGTTGCCCGTCGGGCAAAACACCCGAGCCATCGGTCAATCCGCGCTGGCAAAAATATTCCGCTTTACCGAAATTCGGGAATGGCGTATCCATCGCGGCAACCCGGCCCAAGCACAAGGGGCGTATCGCGATCGTCACGAACGCGGGCCGGGCGGCGGTGGGCGCTGATGATACCGGCGCGAAGGGCTCTTGCAGGGCGGGCAACCGTGAGCAGAGCCGTCGCGCACACGACCGGTGTGATCAGCGTACGGCAAAATCGTGTGGTCCTGGCGCCCGCAGTCTGGCGTCAAGTCTTGTGGTGAAGTGCGGCCCGACCGGGCCACACATCAGCCATCCGCAAGGCGACGGGGCAATAGTGCAACGCTCCCGAGGAGAGCGCGACATAAGCCGTTCCAACCACTGCGCAGGGAAGGCCGGGATGTCTCCGGTTGCCCTGTTCTCCGCTATGCAGCAGCACACGCAGTCTGCTTTTGGCATGGCGGTCCACGGGAGCCAACCGGCTCCCGGCCTTCCCTGCGCCCTTGTTCGATCGAGGGCAAGGCAACGAAGCAAAGCTCGGGCGAGATGCGCCGCGAGGACGCGATCCCATGTCAGTCGTCCCATGTCAGTCATTCACCACCGCTCTCGCGCCCCGGACGCAGCGCAGCGTCCCTTCGACGATGCGCTGCAGAGCAGGGGCCCAGGTGGCAGCGGGCCGTGCAGCCTGCTGGGTCCCGACTCTGCGCCGCAACGCTTGCGCGCTGCGTCGCGTCCGGGACACGGCAGGGTCAAACCGGCTTGCCCGTATACGGCATCGACGCCGTCAGCCCGCCGTCCACCGGGAATGCCTGACCGTTGACATACGACGCCTCATCGCTCGCCAAAAACAAGCCCATCGCCGCGAGTTCGTGCGGTTGGCCGGGGCGCTGAAGCGGGTTGAGCTGGCCGATCTTGCCCTGCGTGCCGCGCTCCTTGGCGCGGTCGAAGATCGGCTTGGTCATGCCGGTCTCGATCAGGCCCGGGCACACCGCGTTGATGCGCACGCCGGTGCCGGTGAGCGAATACGCCGTGGTCTGCACCAGGCTGATCACGCCCGCCTTGCTCGCCGCATACGGATGTCCGCTGGCGCCGGCCTTGAGGCCCGCGACGGATGCGGTCAGCACGATCGCGCCGGACTTCTGCTTCACCATGTGCGGCATCGCATGCTTCACGGCGAGGAACGGCCCGATCAGATTGACGCGCAACACCTCCTGCCAATGCTCCACGGTCTGCTCGCCGAGTGGGATGAGCCCGCCGGAGACGCCGGCATTGGCCCAGATCACGTCGAGCCGGCCGTGGGCCTTCACCGCCTTGTCGATGACGGCGATGACGTCAGTCTCGGAACCCGCGTCGGCGATCATGGCTTCCGCGACGCCGCCGGCCTTCTTGATCTCGTCGACGGTCTCCTTCACCGCCTCGCTGCGATCGACCGCGATGAGCTTGGCGCCCTCCCGGGTGAACAGCAGTGCGGCGGCACGACCGATGCCGCTGCCGGCGCCGGTGATGATGACGGATTTGCCTTGCAGGCGGCCCATGCGCTTCTCCCTGTGGTGCCTCGCGCGACGCTTGCCGCGCGACGGAATTTCAAACAAGATTTCAAACGGTAAAGTGTCTTGAGACACGTTCACACCTGACGTACAGCGACATCAAACGGGATGGAAGGGTTTCGATGGCGGATGCAGACAAGCCCAATGTGGTCGTCACGCGATGGTGGTGGGTCCGCCACGCGCCGGTGCGCAATGACGGCGGCAACATCTACGGACAGAGCGACATCGCCTGCGACACCAGCGACACCTATGTGTTCAACGCTGTTGCCAAGGTGCTGCCACGCAAGGCGGTGTGGTATTCGAGCAATCTGAAGCGTACGCACCAGACCGCCGAAGCGATCTGGGAGGCGGGCTTCCCGCGGCCTGCGTCGATGAAATGGGAGGCGGACCTTGCCGAACAGAATCTCGGCCGCTGGCAGGGCATGAACCGGGTCGAGTTCATCGCCAGCCGTCCCGTCGGCGCCAGCTGGTTCGCGGACATCAACGAGCCCGCGCCCGGCGGCGAAAGCTTCATGGATCTCTACAACCGCACGCGCCGCACCGTCGAACGCATCAACAACGAGGCGGCCGGGCAGGACATCATCGCGGTCGCCCATGGCGGCACCATCAAGGCGGCGCTGGGGCTCGCGCTCGACGGTCAGCCGGAGCGGGGACTGTCGTTCGACATCGACAATTGCTCCGTGACCCGGCTCGATCATTTCGCAAGTCCCGAGCGCACGGTCTGGCGGCTTCCGATGGTGAACCAGCAGCCCTGGATCGCCGATGACGCGCACGCGGCGATGCATCAGCCGGCGGGGCCGGAAGTCAAGAAGCTGGCGTAAGCCAAGCTGTCATTCCGGGGCGATGCGAAGCATCGAACCCGAAATCTCGATGTGACAAGAACATCAATCTGGGAGGAACACATGACCTTGTTCGACATGAAGGGGAAAGTCGCCGTTATCACGGGATCGACGCGCGGCATCGGGCTGGCCATTGCCGAACGCATGGCCGAGCACGGCGCCAAGGTCGTGATCTCCTCGCGCAAAGCCGACGTCTGCGAGCAGGTGGCAAAGGGCATCAACGACAAGTTCGGCAAGGGCACTGCCGTCGCGATTGCCGCCAACATCTCGTCGAAGGAGAATCTGCAAAACCTCGTCGATGAGAGCAACCGCGCTTTCGGCAAGATCGACGTGCTGGTCTGCAATGCCGCCTCGAACCCGTATTACGGTCCGCTCGCCGGCATCTCCGACGATCAGTTCAGGAAGATCCTCGACAACAACATCGTCGCCAACAACTGGCTGATCTCGATGGTGGTGCCGCAGATGATCGAGCGCAAGGACGGCTCCGTCATCATCGTCTCCTCGATCGGCGGATTGAAAGGCTCGACCATCCTCGGCGCCTACGCGATCTCGAAAGCCGCCGACATGCAGCTTGCGCGCAACCTCGCCTGCGAATACGGCAAGCACAACATCCGCGTGAACTGCATCGCGCCCGGCCTGATCAAGACCGACTTTGCCAAGGCGCTGTGGGACAATCCGGAGAACCTGAAAGCCTCGACCGCGCGCTCGCCGCTGCTGCGCATCGGCATCCCCGACGAGATCGCGGGCGCGGCGGTTTTCCTGGGATCGAAGGCCGGCGACTTCATGACCGGCCAGACCATGGTGATCGACGGCGGCGCGACGATCAGCTGAGAGTCTTAAAGCGGGAGAGGGCGACGACGTCGCTCCAACATCGGTGTCATCGCCCGCGAAGGCGGGCGATCCAGTACTCCGCGGCCGTAATTGTGTGAACGAACATCCGCCGCGGCGTACTGGATGCCCCGGTCAAGCCGGGGGCATGACAGTGAGCGTGGAGATGCAGCGTTGCGCGTAAGCGTAGAGTCTCACTCCACCGCCGCGTAGACCAGATCCCTCACCAGCGTCCGCGTGTAGTCGCGCTGGCCCGGCGCCTGGCTCATGAACACCGCGAACAAATCCTCCTTCGGGTCGATCCAGAAGAAGGTGCCGGCGATGCCGCTCCAGAAATAGTTGCCGACGCTACCGGGGAAGGGCGCGATGCCGGCCTCGCGGCGCACGGCGAAGCCGAGACCAAAACCGTGGCCGGGCGAGAGCAGGGTGCCGTTAGTCTGAACGTGCGGCCCGAGGTGATCAGACGCCATCAGCTCCAGCGTCTTGCGGCCGATGATCCTGACACCGTCGAGCGTGCCGCCGTTGCGCAGCATCAGGCAGAAGCGGGCATAGTCCATCGTGGTCGAGACCAGGCCGCCGCCGCCGGACTCCATCACCGGCTGCTCGAGCATGTTGAACAGCGCGACCTTGTCGCCGGTCCAGGGATCGGCTGCGAACGGCCCGGCGAGCCGGCCCGCATTGGCCTCGGAGGTCGAGAAGCCGGTCTCGGTCATCTGCAGCGGGGCAAGCACGCGCTCGCTCAGGAATGCGCCGAGCGACTTGCCGCTGACGATTTCGATGATGCGACCGAGGATGTCGGTGGAGCGGCTGTAGTTGAATTCCGCGCCGGGCTGGCAGACCAGCGGGAAGCTCGCCACCAGCGCGGCATGCTCGGCGTTGCTGATCTTGCGGCTGCGGACGCGGGACTCCTGATAGAGCTTGTGCACGGGGCCGTCGCCCTGGTGCTCGTAGGTCAGGCCCGAGGTGTGGCGGAGCAGGTCCTGCACGCTCATCGGCCGCGCCGGCGGCACCAGCTCCAGCTTGCCGTCCTTGACGATGCCGACCTGCTGACCGCCAAATTCCGGGATGAACTTTGCGACGGGATCGCCGAGCAGCAGGTGGCCGTCCTCGACCAGCGCCATGATTGCGACCGACACGATCGGCTTGGTCATCGAGAAGATCCGGAAGATCGAATCACGGGCCATCGAGACTGCCGCCGCCGGGCTCTGCCGGCCGAGCGCCTCGAACCAGCCGACCTGGCCGCGACGCGCCACCAGCACGGTGACCCCGGGAACGGTTCCCTTGTCGATCTCGCGCTTAAAGGCGTCCGACATGGCCTGCAGGCGCGGCCTCGACAGCCCGAGCGTCTCCGGGCGGCCCTCCGGCAGGGGCGGGGTGTGGGGCCCGATCGAGGCCTGTGGGCCGGCTGAAGCGGTCGCTGTGGCGGTCATGGGCGCTCCCAATTGTTTTTCATTGTCGGAAAGCGACTGTGGCCCAGAAACCCCAGCACAAACAAGCGAAGCCGGCGCGGTTCACCCTTGCAATCCGGCCGCCCCCTGTGCTTGAAAGCGGCCTGATCCGAAGCGGCGACGCAGGGTCTGTAGGAGTGTAGCTCAATTGGTAGAGCACCGGTCTCCAAAACCGGGGGTCGCAGGTTCGAGCCCTGCCACTCCTGCCAGCTAAATCAACGACTTAGATCAGTGCTGGGGGGATAGGGACGTCCCTGAGGCGAATCGCCATGCGCCGGCCTGCGACGCCCGCTGTCCAGTGCCAAGCCCCAAGAGGCCTTGCCTAGCGCGCCTGAACACGCTCTGCGTCGCTGGAAACCTGGCTGAGATCGACGTTCCGGATGGGAACGCGGCGCAGCAGCGAGACGATGGTGCCGCCGAGCTCGAAATAGGTGCGCAGCCGCAGGGCACGGGATGACCCCTTCAGCTCCGCGTTCAGGCTGACAGGCACCTGCACGTAGGTGAGGCCGAGCTGGAGCAGCGAGACCAACGCACAGATCTGATAACCGTAGCCGTCGGCCTTCACCGCGATCTGGCGCAGCCATTTCACGGGGTAGACGATCATGCTGTGGTAGTCGGACAGCCAGAAGCCGAACAGGTAATTCAGGATGAACCGCAGCGAATGCGACTGCAGCGAGCGGTTGACGGAGCGGTCCGACTGGTTGTCGCGATAGGTGATGACGAGGTCGGCGGCGCCCGCCGCCTTGAACATGCGGGCAACGCCTTCGTTCTGGAAGGCATGATCGCCGGGAATGAGCGTGATGGCATCGAATTTCGCGCGCGAGAGCGCGTATTCGAAGCCGGCTCCGACGCCGCGCCGCTCGGCGTTGTGTTGCACGATGATGCGCGGTTCGCCGGCCGCGAACTCGTCCATGATCGCGCCGGTGGCATCGGTGCTGCCGTCGTCGATCAGGAAAATTTCGAAGTCGTCGAGCAGCTCGCGGGCAAGCGGCAGCACCCCGCCAATGGTGTCGGCGATCTTGTCCTGCTCGTTCAGAGCAGGGATGACGATCGTAAGCCTCTTCGCTGCCCTGGAAGGTGTCATCCTATGCCGCCCGTTGCCGGCCACTCCTGACTGGTGGAACCCTGGTGCAACTGTAGGTCATCCGGGCCGAGCGAACAACAAGGCGTCCGCAGATCGGATCCGCACAACCGGCACGAAACCGGGGATATCTGTGTGTTCCGCGCAACTAGTCGGGAAAATCATAGAGGCTGGTGTCGCCAATGCCGAAGGCCCGGCGCAGCTGCCCGACGCGGCGCGCCATCGTCCGGCCCGCTGTCGTCGCCGCGAAGTGTGAACCGGTGCGCTCGACCAAGCCGCCATCGACCAGGTTCCGAATTCGTCCCTGGAACAGATCTGGAACCTGCTGTTCAACGATCTCCGAAAGCGGAGCTCGCCGCTCGGGCCGGTCGACGACGCCGAGGAGAATGTCCAAGGAAACCGACTTGTACACTGCGCCAAAAGCGAAGACGTACGCCATGACGCAAAACCCGAAAATCGACGCGGCGTCCCAATACTGAAATTGCGCAACGACGAAAATTCCGAGCGTCACGCCGAGACCATGGGTGACGATCGCAGCGATCGCGAGCAGGACCACGGGTCCAATCGTCCATCCGCGAGCGCGGGCCATGAGTTGCAGGACAGGCGCCAGCAGGGCGAAGGCGACGGCGGCGGCGAGGCCGATAGCGAAGGACATCACAGCCGCTCACCCAAGCCCGGTCGACAGACGAACGAGTTTGACGAGACGCGCGACAGCCAACCCCTTGGCCGTCGGAGCCAGCTTGCTGTCTGCCGTGATCACCATCCCCGCGCGGACCAGCAATTTCAGGCGGTTGTGCGTGAAGGTGCCGAGATCTCCGCCCTGCATGTAGGCGACGGCCCATTGCTCCAGAGTGAGGGGATGCCCGGCCTGGACGAGCGCGGTGAGCAGCGTCAGCGTAAAGCCCCAGGCCAGCAGGCTGAACAGGATGTACCAAAGCATCATCGCCGTCGCCAACAGAAACAGGCCGCCGAGCATGTCGGCGAGATGGCGCTCGCCGGGGAGCGCGATGCAGGCGATTGCGTAGAGGACCATGACGCTGAGGCAGCCGAGCCGGAAGCGGCGGCCGGATCCGCCGGTGGCGGCAATGCGCGCGTAGCACAGCAACAGCAACGGCAACGCGACACTGAGACCAATCGCTGCGGCTTGCGCCGGGCCCGGTAGCATGTTCATCGTCCCGGATGCCTCTCAGGCCTAGCCACAGCAAAAGTCTATAGGAGGTCGTATTTTTTCGGTCAAGGGAGCCCGTCATCCCGCCCTTGCGGACGTCAGTTGGCCGTGCGAATCCTAAGCCCGCGCCCTTCCTCCGTCCGAGATGTCCCCATTGCTGCGTGCGATCGTCGTCCTCCTCATCGTGTTGCTGGCTGCGCATGCGCCGATGCTCCTGAACGACGGTCTCTTCATGGACGACTGGCTGGTGCTCAAGCCCCGTCCGGACTATTTCATCGACATCGACTTCCTGCTGAATGGCGCCGGTCACCCGATCTTCTACAGCTACGACACGTTCGCGAACTGGACGGGCGCCCCGGTTGTCGTGATGGTATCGCTGGCGCTCGCCGGAATTGTGTTTGGCGCCATATCGCTCGCACTGACCGCGACGCGCCTCGGCCTGCTCGACCGCGCCGAGGCGGTCGGTTTCGCGCTGATCGTCTGGACTTATCCCGGCTATCAGCTTTGGGCGGGCAAGGCGAACGCGGTCTATGTCTTCAGCTTCGGGCTGCTGTTCATCGGTGCATGGCTGTTGACGCTGGCCTTCGGCGCTCACGGCCTGCGGCGGGTGCTGCTTCGCGTGGCCTGTGCGCTCGTGTTCCTGCTGAGCTTCGCACTCAACTCGACGATCGTGCTCTATGCCTTCGTTGTGCTCGGCCTGTTCGTCGCGATATGGCGGGAGGGGAGCGCGGCGGACGGCTTCGTGCGCCGCACATGGCTCGCTTGCTGGCGCTGCGCCCTGCGCTATCCGGAATTGGCGGTGCTTCCTCTGATCTATTGGGGCGTGCTCAATATCTGGTTCAAGCGGATCGGCGTGTACACCCAGCACTATGACGCCCATCTGCCGACGTTTGGCGAAATGGCAGGCGGATGGGGTGCGTTTTTCGCCGCCGGCTATTGGGACGTCGGGGAGCATGCGTTCAGCGTGGCGACGGAGGTCCCTGCCTTCTTCATTCCAGCGGCGGTGCTCGTCGCCATCGTCCTGCTGCTGCGTCCCGACCCGAAGCGGGCCACGTCCGCAATAGCGACCGTCTTGCCGCTGGTGCTCGCCGTGGTTCTGTTCCTGGCGTTGTCGTCTCCCTATCTGATCGCCGGCCTCCGGCCGTTGTCCACTCATTTCTACGAAAGCCGTCATCTGCTGATGTTCGGTGTGCCGTTTGCGCTGACGCTCCTTGCATTGAAGCGGCTGCTCGAACGTTTGACCGGTCCCACCGCCGCGTTCGCGCTCCTGTTCGGATTGGGCCTGATCACGTCGATCAGCATGCTGTGGAGCGGCTACCTCTTCATGCAGGCGAGAGCGCTGAAGCAGGAGGCGCTGGCGCGCGACCTTGCCGCCAGGGTCCAGCCGGCGGCGACGGTTTATGCGCTCGACGACGGCTTTTTCGACTCCAAGTCCCGGCACATGCTGTTCGGCCTTGCCGAGGTCACCGGCATGCTGCGCCTTGCCTGGGGCAATCAGCCATTCTTCGGATTTGCACTGCGTGCCGAGCGGCCCGACATCCTGCGGAAAATGGAGGAGGCGCGGACGGCACCAGGAAGTGCATTCCATCATTTCGATCCGTCGGGGCCGCAGGCGACGATCTCGTTCCAACCGGGCCCTGGCGCCGCGCCAAACCAGGCTTTGGTGCGGAAGTACTATGCATGCCGGTTGCTGGCGCGCTGCGATGTTGCAGAGTTCCTGTCTCGACTTGCGCAGGTCACGATCAAGGTGGGTCCGATCCCCGGCATCCTGCCGCTCGATGGTGCAAGCAAGAGTGCTGAGCCTAGCCGCTAGCCAGCCGCTTCCAGACTGTTTCCGCGAGCGCGATATCGATCACCGAATCCTCGCCGGAAGCGAGCGGTGTGCTCAGCGCGGCGACATCGGAAACGAAGGCGTCGGCCTGGCGCCGAAATGCCCAGCTCGTTTCACCCGTCAAGCGCGTGCTTTGACCATCATGGTCGATAATGACCTCTGCCTCTTGCTCGGCAAAGGGTGGGGGCAACTCCAAGGTCACCGCGCCGCGCTCGAAATTGATCGTCAGTCCCTCGCGCCAGGCTCCTTCAGAGCCGTTCACGAGATCCAGCGCGCAGGCAATGCCGTCGAAGTCGAGCGTGATGCGCGCGGCTCCCGAAGTCTCGATCGTGCTTTCGCCGACCGTCGGCGACGATCCGAGCAGGTCGCGCGAGAGATTGATGACATGGCTGAAGACGTTCAGAAAATTGTCGTAGCCGGGACGCATCGTGCTCGGCATCCAGTCGGGGCCATCCTGCCAGAGCTCGAGCCCGTCCGGCCGCGCTTCGCCGGTCATCACGAAATTGTCCTGCGACCGGCCGGTGTCGCCGCCGAAGCACCAGCCTGTGGCCCGGACGATGCGTCCGAGTGACTGGTCGCTACGCAGGCGTGCCAGCACTTGCCGCGCCCGTGCCACACCGGCATCGTGACGCTTCATGTAGCCGATGCCGTAGACGAGGTGTTGCCGCCGCGCGGCTTCGACCAGCGAAATGGCCTGGGCCGTCGTGTAGGCCATCGGCTTCTCCGACAGCACGTGCCGGCCGCTGTTCAACGCCTCCAGCACGATCGGGCCCGTGGCACGACGCTTGGTCACGACGACGACGGCGGACACCGCGCTGTCGGCGAGCAGCTCCCGGTGCGTGCCGTAAACCTTGGGGATGCCGAACTTCTGCGCTGCGGCGGCAGCGAGGTCCGGCCGAAGATCGGCGATCGCGACGACGCGGCAAGCGGGATTGGCAGCGAAATTGGCGAGGTGGCACATCTGGCCGACCATGCCCGTTCCGATGATGCCAATGCCTGGCTTCACTGGCTACGATCCCTCGAGACGCTTCCGGACGACGAGAAAATGCGCCGGCTGTCCCCATGTGTTGATGAACGCCGGATCCGACTGGGTGAGGGCGGTGACCGCGGACGCATCGCGTCGCCCGATCGCGCCAAAGATGCGATGGAAACTGTCGAGCGTTGCCGTGATGGCTTCGATGTCCGCAGCGTCGTCGGCGAGTACGTCTGCGGTGCGGATCGTCTCGCGCAGGGACGCGAGGCCCGCGACCACGCGCGGCAGGCTCTCGCCGAAGGGATCGTCGATCATCCCATCGACGTCGAGCACCAGCGCCTCGATCGACGCGGAGATTGCCTGCACGGCATCGGACGTGCCGACCAGATACAGCTTTCGCCCGCCGAGGAAACTCAGGCGGCTGCGGTCGAGATGGCGCCTCGCGCGATGCAGCTTCTCGTCACCGGACAGGACCTTCTTGTGCCAGTAGATGTCCAGGCTGTCGCGGTAGGCGGGCCATGCCGAATGGATGTCGAAACCTTGTTCATGCGCCGCCGCGCACAGGGCGGCCGCGTCGAGGAAGTAGCGATACCTGACGAACGGATTTTCCAGCACGTCCATCAGCCAGGATTCGAAGCTGCGGGTGTGCGGGATGCTGTTCCACTTCGCGTCGAACAGCATCTTCGCCGTCTCCAGCGCGGGGCGACCGGTCAATGCCTTGCCGGCCGCATGGATCGCCTTGAGCGCGAGCTCGAAGAAGCCGCCGTAGCGCTCGTAATAGGACACGACGGCGTAACCGTCGGGATTGAGCAGGCGGTGGAAGATGCCGAGCCATTTTTCGCTCGGCTGCACGGTGTAGATGAAGCCTTCGGCATCGATGATGTCGAAGCGGCGATCGCTGCGGAAGCCTTCGACATCCGCCAGGGCGAGCTCGCGGAGACGCTCGGTCAGGCCGAAATGCGCGAAGTAGGCCTCGATCTTGGGGTGGGCATGCCGGTTCGGCTCGGCGAGCGTCATGTTCGCGCCCCAGCCGGCAAACACCAGCGCATTCTCGCCGGAATCGGGGCCGAACTCGAGCACCTCGGCATTGCGGAACAGCCGCGGCGGCAACGCCAGCTTGTCCGAGAACAGTTCGCGCCGCTGGCTCGCGTAGGCTTCGAGCTCGGTGGAGGACTTGAAATTCCCGAACGTCGGCAAGACGTCCTGACGTTCGTAATAGTTGAAGAGCTTGTCCTCAGCCATGCTACGACCTTAGCGCCGCCTCGAGACGATCGAGCTCACTCCAGATGTCGGAGGGCGCGAAGATCGAAACGATCTGCAGCGGACGCTTCACATTTTCGCGCAGCCGCTTGCTGACCTTGGCTTCGTTTTCCTCGTTCACGGCGAGAAGACAGACGAGTGGCCCCGACTTGCCGGCGAGATCCTCCGGTGAGCGAATCGGAATGCCGGTGCCGGGCAGGAACAGCCCTTGACGCTCCTTCTGATCGTCGACCGAGAGGTCGACGAGATCCGCCAGCTCGTGCGCGTTCGTGAAAGTGCAGGCACGGCAGCCGGCGCCGTAGATGGCGACCTCCGCGCCGTTGGCGCGGGCTTTGGCGAGAACCGGGCGGAGACGTGCGCCATACTCTCTCGCGCGTTGGCCGAATTTCTCGCCGACGCCGGACGGCGCAGGCGGCACCGTCACCGTGCCCGCGGCACGGCGGGCTGCGATCGCAAGGCTGCCGCCGCTGAAATTGTATTTTTTCACGGACACCGCCTCGAAGCCGTGGCGCGCCAGCAGTGCGAGCAGGGTCGGTTCGGTGAAATAGCTGACATGCTCCTCCCAGAGGACGGAGAGGTCTCCCGCCGCCGAGCCGGGGGCGAAATCGGGCACGTCGATGAACAACAGCCCGTCGTCGCTGAGCGCGATCTTGACGCAGTCGAAGAAGTTCTCGAAATCGACGATGTGCTCCAGCACCTGACGCGATATGACGAGGTCGAACTTTCCGGACTGAGCGACTGCGTCGTGGGCCATCTCCGGACTGAGCATGTCGGCATAGACCTTGATGCCGCGCTCGCGGGCGATCTTGCCCGACACCGGATTGGGCTCGACGCCGACCATGACCTTGGTGCCGCGTTCGCGCAGCTTGTCCATGAACAGGCCGTCATTGCAGCCGATCTCGAACACGGACTGATGCTTGGAGAATTTCGCGATGGTGTCGAGCTCGTCAGCCTGATGCGGCTCCGGCTTCCAGCTGCTGAAATTGTAGTTGAACTGGCGGTACAAAATCTCGGGATCGATCGGTTTGACGATCTGGGGCAGGCCGCAATCGCCGCAGGCCAACACCTCGAACGGGAAGCGCTCGTCCTGCTCGTTTCGGCTATGCCGAAGCCGATGCGCAATCGGCATCAGTCCGAGGTCGATGACCGGACGCAGGTTGGTCGAATGGCAAAGGCGGCAATGGTCGGTCAATGGTCTGGCTCTTTGCAGGAAGAACAGGGGGGACATGGCCCCCGGGCGAGACTCAAACTGGTTCAAGCCTATATAATGGCGCCGCCTGCGCCACAATTCCTAACTTGCCCTGTCCTCCCGCGCCACCAGCGCCGGAACAGCTCCGCGCCTCAGCACGGTCGTCTTTGATCAATGGCATCCGGCTTCTCCGGTTACCGCGGCAGTTCCGTGCGGTGCACGTCCCCCACAGATTCGCGCAATTACCGCTGGCGGAGCGATGTTGCGGTGTCATCCGGTTCGGCGCCGTAAGTCGCACGCTCCGGTGCAAGCAGCCACACCGCGCCCCCGATGAAGCCGACGACGAGATTGCAGAGCCCGAGCAAGATCGATATCGCGAGCGCCTTGTCGGATGCGATGCCGACGAGCCCGAGCGCACCGACCATCGCCCCCTCGCGAATGCCCCATCCTCCGATCGAGAGCGGAACGGCAGCTGCCATGATGACCAGCGGCACGAGGACGAATGCGTCGAGTGCGGACAACCCGGCGTCCACGCCAATCGCGAGCGTATAAGAAGCCGTAACGGTCAGAAGGTGAACAACAATGGCCGAACTGAACAAGGCTTTGCGTCCGGCTCTGGCAAGTAGCGGCGCTTCGAGAAGCGCCGCAAACTGCATGATTCGGACGGGAAGAACGGCAGTCATGCGGCCCGGCAACCTGCCCAACGTCATGAGGACAATTGCGCCGAAATATGCGGCAGCGACGATCGCTGCGACGGCGGACAGCAGGACGGTGTCATGGATGCGCGAAATCAAGAGCGGCATTCCCAGCAAGATGAGGAAGCCGAGGGTCAGAAGTCCGATGAACCGATCTGCGACAATGCTGCTCAACGTCTGCGACCACTTTATTCTATGCCGCCGCAACATCCATATGCGGACCGCTTCGCCGCCGGAGGGCAACACCTGATTGAACCAGGCGCTGGCAAGAACGATGCGCCATCCGGCCACCCAATCCAGAGACACGCCGATCGCGCGGAGGATCAGAATCCAGCGGTTGCATAGGACGAACGTCTGCGCGAACAGCAGCGCCATCGCCAGCGCGAGCATGTGCAATTTGACAGCGAGAAGGTCCGCCTCGAGCGACGAAAGATCCAGGTCGCGCACGACCAGAACGATGATGCCGGCGGAGACCATGAATTTGGTCAGGACAATGATTGTCTTCTTCCCAGGTCGCATCGTCAGCCCGTTCCACCAGTCGAGCTCGCCGTCATGTGAAGGTGATCGGGACCAGCGGAGCGGTCACGGCTCTCAACCTTGCCTCGCCAGCTGTTCCGCGGTGAGGGCGCCAATCCTTGTGACGTAGTCCTGCACCGCGGCAGCGTCACTGCCGTCGGGTGCCCAATCGGGAAATGCCGTGCCGGAGGGATCGAACGGCCCGGCGGTGGTTTCGTGGAACACCAGCCATTCCGATGTGATCAGGATTGAGTGGAAGACCTGTTCAGGCATCCGGTAGTAGCAGCGCTTGCCCTGGCCGTAGGGCGCCATCTCGAGTACGTCGCGAATGCGGCCGTCGTTCTCGAAGATCACGACCTGTGCGGTGCCCTCGATCACGTGAAACGATTCGGGTTTGCCAAAATGCTTGTGGGGCCGCACATAGGCCTCGCGATGATGCACGATCAGCATCTCGTGCAGGCCGGACGAGGGGTCGGGGTGCGTGCATAGCCGGCTGCGCAGACGCGGGTTGCCGGCGGCGATGCGTTTGAGCTCGGCGATCGTGGCGTCATCCGCCGTGACGATGGCGTCGTCCGAATAATAGACTTCGGGATTTTGCGCGCGCAGCGAGGCCGGCCGGCGCCGGCCCGTCGCCTCATTCGAAGAAGATGAACCCATGGTCGCCCCGATAGCCGCATTTGTCATAGATCCACGCCCAAGTCTCCGGGCCGTGGAAGCTCAGGCAGGTGAGCTGCCAGTAGAGCAGATTGGCCTTCTCACGCTCGTTGCGGAAGGATTCCACCATCAGATATTTCGAGGTGCCGCGTCCGACGCGTTCGATCTCGGGCACCGCGCGGAACACGTCCTCGAGCGGAAGGTTGTGCAGCACGCCGAGCGACACCACGAGATCGAAGCTGTGATCGGGGTAGGGGAGCTCGACGGCGCTGCCGACCTGTAGAAGCGGCCGGACCTCCTCCTTGGCATTGGCGATGCCGTAGTCGGAGATGTCGATGCCGGCAATGGTGAGGTCGGGGACGAGCTGGGTGAACTCGTAGAGCAAATAACCCTTGCCGCAGCCGACGTCGAGCACGCTCATGCCGGGCTTGATGCCGTAGCGATCGATCAGGGTCTGGGCCAGCGGGCGCCAGCGTCCGTCATAGCGATAGCCGCCATAGCCGTAGCGCCGATCGCCGTCCCAATAGTCGCGGCCCCATTGCCGTGCCACGGCGGCGGATTCCGCCTTGTCGTGCTCGACCACGCGCTGAACGTAGTTCCGCCTGGTCGAGGCGTGCATCGGCTGGAGCAGGTTGACCTCGGCCATGATCGTCAACCCGTTCGCGGCGTCGTCACAGGATGGTCGCGTATTGATTGACCAGCAGGATGTCCTCGACGGCCTGGATGTCCTTCCGCGACGACAACGTGATCTCCTCGACGGCGGCGTGGAGGTCGCAGCCTTCGCGCAGCACGCGGTCGTAGATTTCCCGCCGGCGAGCCTCGTCGGGTGGCAGCATGAAGATGCTGTAGAGGATCATGCCGTTCAGGCGGGGCAGCTCGTCTAGGATATCCTCGAGCACCATGTAGCTGCCGGGCATGATGTGCTCGACGGCGCTGAGCAGAAACTGCAGGTTCTTGCGCCGCGCGTAGTCGCGGATCACGATGTTCTGGACGTGCTGCGGGGTGCGGCTGCCGTTCAGCGGCCGGGCACCGATATAGCCGCGATGGCCGGCTCGCTCAGCCATGGAAGCCTCCCGGTAGCTTGTATTGCATGCCGACCCGTGTCGCCGGGCGCAGCAGGATCGGTTCGAAGAACTCGCCGAAGCGCTTGTCCGCGTAAGGCGACATGATGCTCTTGAAGCGGCAGTTCATGCTCCACCGCGTGCCGCGCTCTTCGTTGACGCGGTTGCCGTGCATCAGCGTCTGGTTGAACAGCATCACGTGACCGTAGGGAATCTCGATGAAGGTCGCGTGCGGCTTGATCGTCTTGTACAGCTCCTCGGCGCTGCGCAAGGACGCCATCTTGTCCTGCATGTCGCCGTTCAGCGACGGCGGCAGCAGATACATCGCTTTGGTGCGGTGGACGTCCACCAGCGGCACCCATACCACGACCTCGAACGGCGAGTCGCCCGACCAGACATCGGAATGGGTGGCGAGCAGCGAGGAATCGTCGCCAGGCATCTGGATGCTGAGATTGACGCGGCGCTGCATGCAGAGCTCGTTGCCGACGATGGTCTCGATGGTCGAGCGCGCGAGGCGGAAATAGGTCGGCCGGAACCATGGTTCGGCGTTCAGGCCGTTGAAGACATGCAGCCGCAGGCCATTGAGATCGTCGACGCTCACGCGCGTGTGGATGCTGTCCAGCATCGCGTAGGGATCGTTGCTGTGCGGCAGTTTCAGATAGTCCGCCGCGAGCTCGGCGGCGCGCCGCTGGATGCGGTCGAGCCCGGCGCGATCGTCGGCCGGCGTGGTGACGAAGCCGTTGTCGATGAAGCGCTGCGCCAGCGCCTGCTCATCGGCCTGAAGGAAGTCCGTATCCGTCATGCAAAATACTCCCGGGCGGTCGCGCAGATGTAACTGATGTCGGCGGCCGACAGGAACTGGTTGATGGGAAGCGTGAGGATCTGGTTCGCCTGCCGCTCGGTTACGGGGAACGCGCCGCGGCCGTGCCCCAGATGCGCCGCGGCCGGCTGCAGGTGGATCGGGACCGGATAATGGATCGCGGTCTCGATGCCCTTGTCGGCGAGATATTTCTGGAAGTCGTTGCGGCGGTCGGTCTGCACCACGAAAGTATGGAAGGTGTTGAACTCGATGTTGCGGCAGGGCGGAATGAACAGAGGAAGTCCTTCGAGCTCGGCGCGATATTGCGCGGCGTTGCGCCGCCGGCGGTCGATCACCGAGGGCAGATGACGCAGGCGGATGCGCAGCACTTCGGCCTGCACCGTGTCGAGCCGTGACACGATGCCCCATTCCTGGACGTCGCTGCGGTTGATCAGGCCGTGATTGCGCAGCCGGCGGATCCTGGCGGCGAGGTCGGCGTCGGCAGTGACGAGGAATCCGGCGTCGCCGGCAGCGTTGAGATTCTTCAGCGGATGGGCGGAGAAGCAGCCGAACGTTCCGATGGTGCCGCTCATGCGGCCGTCATAGGTCGAGCCGACGGCTTGCGCGCTGTCCTCGATCACGGCGAGCGCGTGCTTGTCCGCGATCGCCATCAGCGGGTTCATGTCGGCCATGCGCCCGGTCAGATGCACCGGCATGATCGCCTTGGTGCGCGTCGTGACGGCGGCCTCGACCGCAGCCGGATCGATGTTCTGGTCCGGCAGCACATCCGCAAAGATAGGCGTGGCGCCGACCGCGATGATTGCGGCGGTCGATGCCACGAACGAATTCGGCGGGGTGATCACCTCGTCGCCGGGCCCGATGTTGAGCGCGCGCAAGGCGAGGATCAGTGCGTCGGTGCCGGAATTCAGCGTCACCACATGGGGCGAGCCGAGATAGGCCGACAATTCCTCTTCGAGCTTTCCGACTGCCGCGCCGCCGATGAAGTCGCCGCGCTGGAATACGCCTTCGACCGCCTGCATGATCTCGGCGCGCTCTTCCTCGAATTGCGCGGGAAGATTGACGTAACCGATGCGCCGGCGGCCGGTGTCAGCGTCCATGGCAGAACTTCCTGACGGTCTCGATGACGCGATCCTGCTGGGCACGAGTCAGGTGCTGGTCGACGGGAAAGCTGATGACCTCCTTGGCGTGGCGGTCGGTGACCGGGAAGGTGCCGGGCGCGTAGCCGAGATGCCTCAGGCCTTCCTGCTGATACAGCGGGATCGGGTAGTGGATCTTGGCCTCGATGCCGTTGTCCAGGCAGTATTTGTAGAGCTCGTCGCGGCGCTCGGCGAACACCATGTAGAGGTGGTAGACGTGCTTCACGTTGGGCCGGCGCGCGGGAACGCGCAGGCCAGGCAGGCCGGCAAGGCCCGCGTCGTAATAGGCGGCGTTCTCGATCCGGCGCCGCGTGATCTCGCTGGTCTGGCCGATCAGCCAGTTGCCGACGACGGCCTGCAAGGAATCGAGCCGCGAATTGCAGCCGAGGATCGCGATCTCGTCGCGGTTCTTCATGCCGTGATTGCGGATGAGACGAAGCTTCTCGTTCATGCCGTCATCGTTGGTGACGACGACGCCGGCATCGCCCCAGACGTTGAGGTTCTTCAGCGGATGCAGGGAGAAGCCGGCGGCGATGCCGTGGGTGCCGGAGCGCTTGCCCGCGAACTCCGACAGGATGCCCTGGCAGGCGTCCTCGACCACGGGCAAATTGTGACGCTGCGCGATCGGCATCAGCTTGCCCATGTCGGTGACTTCGCCGGTCAACTGCACCGGCATGATCGCCTTGGTCTTCGCAGTGATCGCGGCCTCGACCTGGTCGACATTCATGCAGAAGGAATCGTCGCAATCGACCAGCACCGGCGTCGCGCCGGTTTCCGCGATGGCACCGACGGTGGCGATGAAGGTGTTGGCGGCGGTGATGACCTCGTCGCCATGACCGATGCCGAGCGCCTTGAGCGGCAGCTTGAGCGCGTCGGTGCCCGATCCGACGCCGATGGCGTGGCGCACGCCGATCAGTTCGGCAAAGCGCTTCTCGAATTCGGCAACGGGCTTGCCAAGGGTGAAGTCACCGGTCGCCACCAGCCGGCCGATCTCGGCGAGGATCGGGGCGGGGTCGGAGAATTGCTCGAGCAGATAGGAATATCGAACGTCGTACATGTGACCCGTCAGGTGGAATGGAGTTGAGGAGAGGAGGGGTGCGAGGCGGTAAGCGTGCGCTCGATCGAGGTCGCGATGGCGTTAGCGGAGAGTCCATGCTTCTTCAGCAGCGAATCCTGCGAGCCGTAATTGTGCATGAAGCGGTCCGGCAACGACAGCCGCAGCATCGCAGGCAGGCCCGAACCGAGCTTGTCGATCAACGTCTCGGCGACTGCGCTGCCGAGGCCGCCGGAGGGGACGTGCTCCTCGAGCGTCACCAGCAGGCGCGTCGCGCGCACCGCCTGCAGCAGCGCTTCGGTATCGAGCGGCTTGACCGTATGCATGTGCAGGATGCCGGCGCGAATGCCTTGCGCGGCCAGCAGGTCGGCCGCAGCGAGGGCACGCTGGAGCATGATGCCCGTGGTGACCATCACGACGTCGCCGGGCGGCCGCATCAGGATGGCCTTGCCGATGTCGAAGCCGTGCTCGGCCTTCGAGACGATGGCGTCGCCGCCTTTACCCAGCCGGATGTAGATCGGGCCCTTCCAGTCCAGTGTCTGCCCCATCATGCGCGCGGCCTCGTCGGCGTCGCACGGGCAGATCACCGTCATGTTCGGCAGCGCCCGCATGATGGCGATGTCCTCGATCGCCTGATGGGTGGGGCCGAGCGGCGCGTAGACGAGGCCGCCGCCATTGGCGATCAGCCGCACCGGCAGATTGTGCAGGCACAGATCCACGGCCACCTGTTCATAGCAGCGCCGGGTCAGGAAGGTCGCGATGGTGTTCACGTAAGGAACAAAACCTTCCATCGCGAGACCGGCCGACATGCCGATGATGTGCGCTTCCGAAATGCCCTCGATCAGATGGCGCTTGGGAAACTCCTTGCTCATCGCGCGCAGCGTGCCGGCGCCGGGATCGGAGCCGATGTAGAGCACCCGCTCGTCTTGCGCAGCGAGCTTGTGGACCATGTTCATCGCGGTGTTGCGCATGGGGAGCCGATCAAAAATCGCCGACGGCGACGCGAATGGCGTCGAGCTCGCTGTCGGTCAGCTTGTTCTTGTGATGCCAGTCGGCGTTGGATTCCGCGGCCGGCAGACCCTTGCCCTTGACGGTATGGCAGATGATCGCGGTGGGCTTGCCTGGAACGGCCGGGACCTGCTTCAGGACCGTGCGCAAGGCGCCGACGTCGTGGCCGTTGACCTCCTGCGCGGCAAAGCCAAAGCTGCGCCACTTGTCGGCGAGCGGCTCCAGCGGCAGCACATAGTCGGTGGGCCCGTAGCTCTGGAGCTTGTTGTAGTCGATCATAGCGACCAGATTATCGAGCCCGTGCTTGGCCGCGCCCATGGCGGCTTCCCACACCGATCCCTCGTTGATCTCGCCGTCGCCGAGCAGGACGAAGGTCCGGTAGCTGCGCTCGCGCATTCGGGCGGCGAGCGCAAGGCCGACGCCGATCGACAGGCCGTGGCCGAGCGCGCCGGTCGATGCCTCGACGCCCGGCACCATGCCGTATTCGGGATGTCCGCCCAAAATACTGTCGGGGCCGCAGAAGCCGTCCAGCTCCGACAGCGGGAAGAAACCGCGATCGGCGAGCAGCGCGTAGAGCGCGAGGCAACCGTGCCCCTTGCTGAGGATCGCGCGGTCGCGATCGGGGTCGCGTGGGTTCGTCGGGTCGATCCGCAGCACGTCGTCGTAGAGCACGCGGACCATTTCGATCAGCGAAAGGGCCGGACCGACATGGCCGCGTCCGGCTAAACGTACAGAACCGAGGACCAGGCGGCGCAGATAGAGGCTGCGCTCGTCCAGCGTGCAGGTGAGGGCAGCTTCAGCGTGGGGTGAGATCTGGATCACGTTGGCAAATCGTCTGATGAAGCCGGCGGGCTTTGTCGAGCTGACCGGCAAGGCGGACCGTCAGATCGCCACCTTGCGCAACCAAGGCGCGCCGGGAGCGGCTTTCGGGCAAATAGGCATTCAGGACAATCAGGCACCAAATCGCCCCGAACAGAGGATACAGCACGTCACGGCGGACCGCAAACGCGTCATCCCTAGCCGAGAAGGCTTGCGTGAGGCGTTCGATCAGGCGATTCGCATTTGCCGCCGGCAGATCGCTGCCCGGGTGGATCGCGGTGTCGGACAGGAGTTTGACGGGATCGTCCCAGCCGAAATATTCGAAGTCGATGAAGCGCAGGCGGCCGTCGTCGCCGCGCAGGGCGTTGTGCAGCCCGAAGTCGGACGGGCTGAGCGCGCGATGCGCAGGCGCAAGCTCCGCTGCGGGATCCCGGCCCAGTTCCGCATAGCGCTGGCGAAGCCGTCGAATGGCGGTGGTCGTGCTGGGAACCAGGCTGCCGTCGATGAACGCGCGCAGCTCCGGATGATCGTCCGAGGCCCGCCTCAGCCCGTCGAGGCGCTGCTCGTACTGGGCGATGGCTTCCTCGGGCGAAAAGATGCTGGCCGAGGCGTTGCGCAGAGCCCGAGCACCCTCGGCGTCGCGCAGCTTCTGCAACTCGATCAGGAAATCGGCCAGCTGGTCGGCATCGTTCTCCTGGGGACGCAGCACCGCCGCGTCTCCGTCGAACCATTGATACAGCGCACAGAACGCATCTGTGTCCTTTGCGATCGGCCGCGGCGTCGTGGTCATGCCGTGTCGCGAGAGAAATGTGAGCGCGTCGTATTCCTGTCCGAGGCGATCACGCCCGTCGGACGGATAATGCTTGAGGGCGAGGGGCGGTGCCTTCGCCATCTCCAGCCGGAACACCCGGTTGTTGCCGCCGGACCGCGCCGGTTGGGCGGCGACGACCTGCGCCCCGGCCAGGCGGTTGCCGATCGAAATTGCATCCTGCGCGCTCAGCTCCGGCCCGCTCATTGCGCGAACACTCCGCGGCTTATCTCCGCCCAGCTCGCGATCGGCTCGCAATGACCGGGATGAGGCGGCTGCGACTGCGTGAACAGGATCGCTCGCGTCGCCTTGGGAAAATGCGGCTGCTCGAACACGTCGACGAGATCGTCGATGAAGATGTCGAGCTTCAGGCTCGCGAGCCGCTCGACCTTGGCCGCCAGCGTGTCCTCGAAATAGACATCGCCCGCCGCCAGCGGCGCATCGGCGGCGTCGATGACGCCCGCGCTCTTCAGCCAGTCCCGCGCGGCCTCGCGCAAATCGACGCGGTCGGGGTCCTGATGGCCGAACTGCGTCTTGTGGCTGACGATGTAGACACGCGCACCGGCCTTGCGGCAGCTCGCGAGGAATTCGCGCACGCCCGGATAGATCGTGGCGCCGCCGATGCCTTTGCCGTAAACGAAGCCCTGCAGCCCTTGCCAGGCCAGCTCGCCGCCGGCGCGGGACCGCAAGTGATCCCGCACCTCGGTCTTCAGGCCGACCCAGCCCTCCGGCACCAGCCCACGCTGCCGTGCGACGGCGGCAAAGACCTTGTCGTAGCAGATGATCGTGTTGTCGAAATCGATGCCGATCCGCACGCCGCTCACTTCAGGCTGATGTTCTGCATCATCTTGATGTTGAAATACCGGGGATCGTTCAGCGAGTTCGGCAGGCGGCCGCCCCTGAAGGCGTCCACCAGGCCGGACACGGCCTGCTCGATCGTGTGGGTCGGCGCAAATCCGAGCTCGCGGCGGATCTTCTCCGAGGAGACGTGGTAGGAGCGCAGGTCGTCGGTCGGCTCGACGGCTACCTCGACGTTGTCTCCGACCACCGATTTGACGATGTCGGCGATCTTCATCAGCGAGTGGTTCTCGTAGCCGATGTTGTAGGTCTTGCCGTCGATCTTCGCGTCATCCTGCTGCAGCAGGAACAGATAGGCCGCGGACATGTCCTGGATGTGCAGATTGGGCCGCTTCTGCGTTCCGCCGAACACGCGGATGCGGCCGGTGTTGACCGCGAGGTTGGTCAGGATGTTGACGACGACGTCGAGCCGCTGCCGCGGAGCGTAGCCGCAGACGGTGGCGGGACGAACCGTGCAGGTGACGAAACCGGACGCCGCCTCTTCGGCGAGGTCGGTCTCGCACATCGCCTTGAACTTGGAGTAGTCCGTGAGCGGCTCGCAGGACAGTTCCTCGGTCACCTCGGCTTCGTCCTTGATGCCGTAGACGCTCGACGAGGAGGCGTAGATGAAGCGCTTGATGCCGGCCTTCTTCGCGGCGCGCACCATGGGCCGGAAGCAGTCGTAGTTGATGGACTTGCCGAGCGCCGGATCCAGCTCGAACGAGGGGTCGTTGGAGATGCAGGCGAGGTGGATCACCGCATTGTTGCCGCGCAGGGCCTCGTTGATCGCGGCCTCGTCGCGGATGTCGCCCTTGATCAGGCGAAGGTTAGGATTGTCGCGAACGCCACTGAAGACGTCGTCGCCGTACATGAACAGGTCGAGCACGGTGACCTTGTGGCCGGCCGCCAGCAACTGGGGAACCAGCACGCTGCCGACATAGCCGGCGCCACCGGTGACCATCACGTTCCATTTCTGATCAATCACTGTCGTTCTCCAGATTTTCCGTTCGCGCTACTTCAACAACGCGGTGACGAACTTGACCAGCGGTGCCTTTTCGACCGAGCTGCGATGGCCGACGATACCGACCTTGATCGCGCCCGCCGCATTGCCGATGAAGGCGACGTCCTCGATGTTGCCGCCGGCCGCCACCAGCGGCGCCGTAATCGTCAGGAAGGCATCGCCGGCGCCGACCGTGTCGACGACGGTCTTGGTGAAAGCGGGCACGCGCGCGACGCCGGTCTTCGACGAGAAGGGGTAGCAGCCGAAGGAGCCGTGCGTGATGATCATGTTGTCGCAATCGATCTCGCGGTGCAGGCCGTCCTCGATCACCGACGCGATGTCGTTGAACTTGTCGGTGGCGGCCAGCCGCGCTTCCGGCGCGTCGATGCAGATGTAGTCGGCCCGCGGATACTTCGTGATCAGATTGTAGCCGTGGTTGCCGCTGTTGCTCTGGGCGTTGACCGCCAGGAACTTGGAGTTCGCGATCAACGCCCCGATCGTGCTGGATGCGATCATGCCGTGGCCGAAATCGGTGACGATGACCACGTCCGCGCCGCGCACGCGCTCGGCGGTGACGCGGTCGATCTCCTTGCGCGTGGTCTCGTCGAGCGGCGTGTCGTCCATGGTGTAGACTTCGAAGAGCTTGTGGAGATAGCCCATCTCGACGTAGCGCAATTTGCGGGTCGTCGGGCGGCCCTGAATGCGGATCGGCGTCACCGTGACATTCGGGCGGACATGCGCGCGAATGAACTCTTCGGGGTAGTCGTTGCCGCCCAGCGTCGTGACGATCTCGACCGACTTGCAGAAGCTCGCGACGTGGTTGGCCGCGGCGATGACGCCGCCGGCAAACTGCTCGCCATTCTTGAACAGGGTGGCGACGATGTTCTCCTTCGACGCCTTCCCGAGCGCCGTGACGTACTGGTATTCGTCGATGATGGTATCGCCGACCAGCACGACATGCATGTCCTGGATCTTGTCTATCAGCTTCAGCAGCCGCTCGGCGCCGCCGCCTTCGCGAACCTTCTGCAGGTAGTCGCGCAGCGGCGGATCGTAGATGTCGAAGTAGCGGTTCAGCAGCGACGACGAGCTGAAGGTCACGTCGCGCGTGAAGACGATTCGCCCGCCGTGACGCTCGACGGCCTCGCGCTCGACCGCGATCTTGCCGGTGACGTCATCCTCGGGGTTCTCGTAGTCCGAACCCTTCACATAGATGTCGGGGCGCACGGTATCGAGGACCGGCTCGGCGCTGGAGGTCTGGTTGATGCCGACCCAGTCGACCGTGCCGAGCGCGGCCAGCATCTCGGCGCGCATGTTCTCCGGAAAGATCGGCCGTCCCGGGCCCTTGTTGACGAATCGGTCGGCAGTGATGGTCACGATGACCACGTCGGCCTCGTTGCGCGCCGCCAGGATGTGCCGGACGTGGCCGAGATGCACCAGATCGAACACGCCGTGGCAGAGCGCGACGGTCAGGCCCTTGGCCTGCGCGGCGCGGGCCACCTCGCCAAGCTGCTCGACCGTCTTGATCTTGTCGTGCGGTGCCGGATGGACGGCCGGCCTGTCTGTGCGTGCATTAGCCATGTGAATCACCCAAAGCGCCGGTAGGTCTCGAATGGCCGCCCGGAAATGATCGAATCGCGGCAAGGATATCCCGCGAACCTGTTCACTAGCTTGCCTTCGGTGAGCCCTTGTCGTCACCGAGATATTTGAACCAGTCCTTGGTGGCGTCGGCGATCTTGTCGACCGTCCACAGCGGCGCGTCCTTGTACTGATCCATCGATTTCAGCATGGTCGCGACGCCGTCCTCGAATTTCACCTTGGGCGCCCAGTTCAGGACACGCTTGATCTTGGTGATGTCGGCGTAGGTGCAATCGGGCTCGCCCGGACGTTTGGGGATGTGGACCTTGTCGCCGCCGAGAAGCTCGACCAGGCGGTTGACGCTGTAGGTGTTGTCCGAGCCGACGTTGAATATCTCCTGCGAGATATCGGAGCGCGCGGCGGTCACGAAGGCATCCGCGACGTCGCTGACGAAGGTGAAGTCGCGCGTCTGCTCGCCGTCGCCGACCACCGTGAAGGGCTTGCCGGCAAGCTTCTGCGCCATGAACACGCCGAACACGGCACCATAGGTGCCGGTGGTGCGATGGCGCGGCCCGTACACGTTGAACAGGCGCAGCGCGACCGCGGGCAGCTTGTAGACCTGGCACCAATGCATGACGCACTGCTCGCCGAGATTCTTGGTCAGTGCATAAGGGTACATCGGCCGGATCTCGGCGCTCTCCGGCGTCGGGTAGACGTCGGGAATGCCGTAGCAGGACGATGAGGCGGCGTAGACGAAACGCTTGACGCCCGCGTGCCTTGCCGCCTCGAGGACGTTGACGGTGCCGTCGACATTGGCGCGATGATACGGGAGCGGCGACTCAATCGAGGGAACGATATCGGCCAGCGCCGCGAGGTGAAAGACCCAGTCGATACCGTGAAAGTACGGCTTGATCGATTCGAGGTCGGTGACGTCAGCCCGCACCACCTTCAGCTGGCTCGATTTGGCGCGCGAGGCCAGATTTTCGGGGCGGCCGATGACGAAATTGTCGAGCGCGACGACCTCATGGCCATCGTCGATGAGTCGATCGACGAGGTGACTTCCGATGAAACCTGCGCCGCCAGTGACAATGCATTTCATGGGGAACATCCGTGACGCGAATGCCCAGCGAAACAGGCCGGCCAATGTTGTGTGAAACCCGAAAGCCGACTATCAGCCGCTCGCCGACTTTGCAAGCATTATGCCTTTGCAATCCCTGGTGATAGCCGGTATCAGGACGTCATGTTGCAGCCGAGCCGCCAGCCCATGCCTGTCGAGTCCGTCGATCCCGATCACAAGGCTTTCCTCGACGATTATGTGGGGCGCCTGCATCGCGCGACGGCGATCGACGACGGTGTCTTTGCTGGGATCTCCGCCACCCGCGCCGTCTGGTTGCGCACGCGCGAGCAGGGTGGCCGCGTCATCTTCATCGGCAATGGCGGCTCCGCCGGAATCGCTTCGCATCTGGCGATCGACCTTTCGAAGAACGCTGCGGTGCCCGCGCTCTGCTTCAGCGACGCAAGCATGATGTCGTGCCTTGCCAACGATTACGGCTTCGAAGATTGGATCGCGCACGCCGTGCGATTGAACGCGCGTGCCGGCGACTGCCTGGTCGCGATCAGCTCGTCGGGACGCTCGAAGAACATTCTCAATGCGGTTGCGCAGGCGCGGACCATGAAGCTCGACGTGATCACGCTGTCGGGGATGAATGCGGACAATCCTCTGCGCAATCTCGGCGACGTCAATTTCTTCGTCGACAGCCGCAGCTACAACATTGTCGAGACGACGCACCAGTTCTGGATGATGGCCGCGATCGACCTCGTCATCGGTCGTGCGGAATATCCGGCATCCTGAGGCGGGCACCCGATGCAGTCGCGGTTCAAGCAGGCGGCCCTGTTTTCGGTAAAGCTGCTGCTGTCGATCGCGGTGCTGGTCTACATCGTGCGTGGTCTCGACCTGCAACAGTTGCGCAGCCATCTCGTCTCGGTCGATCCTCTCCTGTTCGTCCTCGCGCTGACGCTGATCTTCTTCCAGACCTTCGTGCTCAACGGCCGGTGGGCGCTGATCATGCGTGCGCTCGGCGTCTCGCTGGACTGGTTCGCGGGCTGGCGCATTCTCATGATCAGCCTCTGGTTCAATCAGGTGTTGCCGTCGTCGGTCGGCGGGGACGCTGTGCGGATGTGGCTGCTGCGCCAGCGTGGCGTGCAGTGGCCGGACGCGGTCAAGGGCGTCGCGGCTGATCGTTTCACCGCCTTGATCGGGCTGATCGTGCTGATGGTCGCCGGATTGCCGTTCCTCATGTCACGCGTGTCCAATCAGGCCGCGATCCTGGCCATCGGCGGGCTGACGCTGGCCGGCATCGCGGGCACTGCGGTTCTGTTGACGCTCGACCGGCTGCCCATGCGCCTCATCGCGCATCCGGCGATCGCAAGCTTCGTCCGGTTCGGAACGCTGGTCAGGTTTCTTCTCCTGCAATCCGAGCGCCGCGTATTGCTGTTCGGGTCGGCGCTGCTGATCCATCTCGTGACCGCGGCGGCCTGCTACGCCCTGGCGCACGGTGTCGGAGCGCAGCTCTCGATGGTGGACGCCGGCATCCTGATTCCGCCGGTGGTGCTGTTGACGGCGGTCCCGATCTCGATCAGCGGCTGGGGCGTTCGCGAGGGAGCGATGGTTGCCTGTCTCGGTCTGGCGGGTGTTCCTTCCGAGCAAGCGCTGTCGGTTTCGCTCCTGCTGGGCGCCATCAGCGTGATCATCGGACTCGTCGGCGGCGCGATCTGGCTGGCAAGTCCGGAGCGCGGCCTGTATTCAGCGGACAGGGCGGCGAAAGCTACGAAGGCTACGGACGAATTCCCGAACTACGGGCCGGCGGCCGAGGAGGTATCGAGCCACCCTTGATTCGCTTGGACCGCGACTCTCGATCTGATTTTCACAGGGTGGGATTGCCTCACCTGCGCGCATGTCTCCCTTTTCCGGTTCCACGATGAAAAATCTGTTCTACGTCCGCCACACCTGCCGCCTCTGTCATTCGGACAAGCAAGAGCTGGTCGTCCCGATGGCCGGCATGCCCATCGGCACGCCGAATTTCCAAGTGCCGGATGCCAGCGTCGACGATCCGGTCTTCCGCGCGGCGGTGCCGATGGCGCTGCATCTGTGCAGGGATTGCGGCCATCTCCAGATTCTCCATGTCGGTAATCCCGAGATCCAGTACCGCAACTACGTCTACACCACCTCGCTCTCGCTCGGCCTGCGCGAGCACTTCGCCGGCTATGCCAACGATGTGGTCAGCCGCTTCGGCATTGCTCCGGGCTCCCTGGTCGTCGAGCTCGGCAGCAACGACGGATCGCTGCTCGGCTTCTTCAAGGAACGTGGAATGCGGGTGCTCGGTGTCGATCCCGCCGTCGACATCGCGAAGCGCGCGACCGAGGCGGGGATCGAGACCATCGGCGATTTCTTCACCGATGCGATCGGTCACCGTATCCTGCAGAGCCACGGCGCGGCGAGCGTCGTGATCGCCAACAACATGATCGCCAATGTCGACAATCTCGATCCGCTGGTGATCGGCGTTCGCGACGTGCTCGCGCCGGACGGGCTGTTCGTGTTCGAAACCCAATACGGCGTCGACGTCACCGAGAAGAACCTGCTCGACACCGTCTATCACGAGCATCTGTCCTATTTTAACATCAAGCCGCTGATCCGTTTCTTTGCCCGGCTCGGCATGGAGCTGATCGACGTCCAGCACATCTGGACCAAGGGCGGCTCGATCCGCGTGACCGTGCAGCGCGCCGGTGGTGCGAAGAAGCCATCGGCCGAGGTCGCGCGCTTCGTTGCCGAGGAAGACCGTCTCGGCGTCGACCGGCCGGCCTATTATGCGCCCTACGTGAAGCGGATCGCCGCCATCCGCGACGAGCTGATTGCGATGGCCGACGCCGCCCATGCGCGCGGTCAGCCGGTCGCCGGCTACGGCGTCTCGGTCGGCACCACGACGCTGCTGCCGCAGTTCGGCCTGGAGAACAAGATCGACTTCCTGGTGGACGACGACCCCAAGAAGGGCAACGTAATGGCAGGCCCAGGCTATGACATCCCGATCCTGCCGCCTGCCGCCCTTTACGAGCGCAAGCCGGCGTTCGTCGTCGTCTTCGCCTGGCGTTATGTCGACCCGATCCGGGCCAAGCACGCCCGCTATTTCGCCGAAGGCGGCAAGTTCGTGGTGCCGCTGCCGGGCATTTCGATGGTCGACCGGGCCGACTGATCGCGCGGCGGCCGAGGCGGCGGGCCCCCCGGCGGGCGCTCCGAAGGAGGCGATGGGACGCAGCGGTCACGCCGTGCCAGGGTGGGGCGTATAAGCCTTTGATCTGCCTTGGCTCTGCTCTCCCGCCCCAGGAGGTCGGCTCGCCCGGGCGAGCCCTCTCTATCTTGACCTTTGGTCCCATCCGCAGTAGATACCCCGCACTCGCAGCCGGCCCGTTAGACGCGGATCTCCGGCGCGGCTTTGAAATCCCCGAACAATCGAGCCCGGTTTCCGGCTCATCCTTCGAAACAGAGGGCTGGGCCAACGGCGGCTGTTCGGATCCCTGAAATTCATGTGCGTCTGTCGACGGACGCTGGACCTCAAAACGATGGCAGTCAGCCCGTTCAAGTTCTTGCAGGAAGTGCGCTCGGAGACCGCCAAGGTCACCTGGCCGACCCGGCGTGAGACCACGATCACCACCATCATGGTGTTCGTCATGGTCGCCGTCGCCTCGATCTTCTTCTTCGCCGCCGACCAGATCATCCGTTACCTCATCACCTTCCTTCTGGGCATTCACTGATGGCAACAGCAACCGCTCAACTGTCCGACAAGCGCTGGTACATCGTCCACGCCTATTCGAACTTCGAGAAGAAGGTCGCCGAATCGATCCGCGAGCAGGCCAAGCAGCGCGGGCTCGAGGAGCTGTTCGAGCTGGTGCTGGTGCCGACCGAGAAGGTCACGGAAGTGCGCCGCGGCCGCAAGATCGACGCCGAGCGCAAGTTCTTCCCGGGCTACGTGCTGGTGAAGATGAAGCTGACCGACGAAGCGTTTCATCTGATCAAGAACACGCCGAAGGTCACGGGATTCCTCGGCGCCGAAAACAAGCCGATGCCGATCTCGGAAGCAGAGGCCATGCGCATCCTGCATCAGGTGCAGGAGGGCGTGGAACGGCCGAAGGCGTCGGTGTCGTTCGAGATCGGCGAGAACGTGCGCGTGGCCGACGGCCCGTTCGCTTCGTTCTCGGGCGTTGTCGAGGAAATCGACGAGGCGCGCTCGCGCGTGAAGGTCGCGGTGTCGATCTTCGGTCGCGCAACGCCGGTCGAGCTGGAATTCGGTCAGGTCGAGAAGGTCTGACCGGGTAACGCGGGAGGCTTCAGCCTCACGCATGAAGAGGCCGTGGGAGGGAGAGGGCGGTTGCCAGCCGCATCCGACCCAGACCACGAACCTGAAACCGCCGGCCTGGCCGGCACAACAGGAGTGATACATGGCAAAGAAAGTGACCGGATACCTGAAGCTTCAGGTCCCGGCCGGTGCGGCGAATCCTTCGCCCCCGATCGGTCCCGCGCTCGGTCAGCGCGGTCTCAACATCATGGAGTTCTGCAAGGCGTTCAACGCGCAGACCCAGAAGGAAGAGAAGAACACCCCGATTCCCGTGGTGATCACGATCTACGCCGATCGTTCGTTCACCTTCGAGATGAAGACGCCCCCGATGTCGTTCTTCCTCAAGCAGGCTGCCAAGATCCAGTCCGGCTCGAAGGCGCCGGGCCGTGACAAGGCCGGCAAGGTGACCAAGGCGCAGGTGCGCGAGATCGCCGAGAAGAAGATGAAGGATCTCAATTGCGATTCCATCGAATCGGCCATGAAGATGGTCGAGGGCTCCGCCCGTTCGATGGGTCTGGAAGTTGCGGGGTAAGCGGTCATGGCAATCGGAAAGCGTTTGAACAAAGCCCGCGAAGGTGTTGACCGCGAAAAGCTTTACCCGCTCGCGGACGCCATCAAGATGGTCAAGGAACGCGCGAAAGCGAAGTTCGACGAGACCATCGAGGTCGCGATCAATCTCGGCGTCGATCCGCGTCACGCCGACCAGATGGTCCGCGGCGTCGTGACCCTGCCGAACGGCACCGGCCGTACGCTCCGCGTCGGCGTGTTCGCCCGCGGCGCCAAGGCTGATGAAGCCAAGGCCGCAGGTGCCGACGTCGTCGGCGCCGAAGACCTGGTCGAGAAGGTGCAGAACGGCGCGATCGATTTCGACCGCTGCATCGCCACCCCCGACATGATGCCGCTGGTCGGTCGTCTCGGTAAGGTGCTCGGCCCGCGCGGCCTGATGCCGAACCCGAAGATCGGCACCGTGACCATGGACGTCACCGGTGCGGTGAAGGGTGCCAAGGGCGGCTCGGTCGAGTTCCGCGTCGAGAAGGCCGGCATCCTGCAGGCCGGCGTCGGCAAGGCCTCGTTCTCCGAGGAGAAGCTGGTCGAGAACATCAAGGCTCTCGCCGATGCTGTCTCGAAGGCGAAGCCGGCTGGCTCCAAGGGCACCTACATCCAGCGCGTTGCGGTGTCCTCGACGATGGGCCCCGGTGTGAAGGTCGAGCCGGGCACCATTCTCGGCTAAGGTTTGAAAATTGCATGAGGCGAGGGGCGGAATTGGGCAACCGATTCCGCCCCTCGTCGTTTGTGGCGGCGCTCACCGGAAACAAGAAAAATGGCTGACAAGGTCCTGATCTATTCGCGCTTTCCCAAGACGATGATGGCGCGTTTCGCCGAGCGGTTCGAGCTGCTCGACACCGGTGGCAAGAAGGCAACGGAGGTGTTTCCGCCCGAAGAGCTCGGTGGCATCCGTGCGCTGCTCACCGCGGGCGGTTCACCGCTGGAAGCAGAAGCGATGGATCTGTTTCCGAAGCTCGGCGCCATCGTCTGCTACGGCACCGGTTATGACGGCGTCGACCTGAAGGCGGCCGCCAGCCGCAATATCGCCGTCGGCCACAGCCCGGGCGCCAACGCGGCCTCGGTCGCCGACATCGCGATGACCCTGATGCTGGCGACCACGCGCCGGATCCTGGTTGCCGACCAATATGTCCGCAGCGGCGATTGGGCCGCCTCCAAGCAATCGCCGATGATGCGTCCCCAGACCGGCATGCCCGGCCGCCGCATCGGCGTCTACGGCATGGGCGAGATCGGCCGCAAGATCGCCGCCCGCTGCGCCGCCTTCGAGAGCGAAATCGGTTATTTCAGCCGGACCAAATACGATCTGCCGTATCAATATTTCCCGACGCTCGAAGCGCTGGCCGACTGGTGCAGCGTCCTGATGATCGCCGTGCGGGCAGGGGCCGACACCCAGCACGTCGTCAATGCCGACATCCTGAGGCGCCTCGGGGCGGACGGCTATGTCGTCAATATCTCCCGCGGCTCCGTGATCGACCAGAAGGCGCTGGTCGCGGCGCTGACCGACAGGACCATTGCGGGGGCCGGACTCGACGTGTTCGAGAAGGAACCGCACGCGCCGGACGCCCTGACCGCGCTCCCCAACGTGGTGTTCGCCCCCCATATCGGCGGCCACACCCTCGAATCGCATGTCGCCATGCAGGGCTGCGTGCTGGCGAACCTGACCGCGTTCTTCGAGGGCAAGCCGCTGCCTTATGGGGTGAACTTGACCTGAATCGGCCCTTATCGGCCTGGGTCAAGCCCCATCGGCAACGGATTGGAACTGGTGTGAATTTTGCTCTTGGCAAGCAGGCAGAGAGCAGTTAAAGAACCGCTTCCGGACGTGCCGGCTTCGGCTGGCGCGTTCGTGCACGCATTCCGAAAACCCGACACGACAGGAGATCATTCCTTTTCAGGACGTCCGTGAGGATTTGCCCGAAATGGAGGGAAAACCTGTCGGTTGGTGGGATGCGGGCAGGGGTTGGACGGCTCGCCGGCTGACCCTGTCCTGTCCAAGACTGCAGGCGCCCGCGGGAAATTTCGATTTCTCAACGGCTTAATCGCATGGCCTGCATAGACGGGTGAAGACCGGATTTCACTTCGCCTTCCATCTTAACGGGTGGTTGCGGAACGGGTCTGGTTCGGACCTCGACACGCCGTGGGCCTTAGCGGGCTCCCGGAGGGCAGGCTTTGAATTGTCGTCTCGCCCGGCGCGTGTCCGATGGGTTTTGGCCCGGAGGTTCAGGTTTTGGGTGGGGCGATGGGTGCAACCCGGCGGTCCCGCTTTTCGCGAAGGCTGCCAACCGGAAAGAGCTTGCTGTGGAACGAGCGGCAAAAAAGGACGCGGTCGAACAGCTCAATGGGGTCTTCAAGACCACGAGCGTCGCGATCGTTGCTCAATATTCCGGCCTGACCGTTGCCCAGATGCAGAAGCTGCGCATGCAGATGAAGCAGGCTGGTGCCTCGGTGAAGGTCTCGAAGAACCGTCTCGCCAAAATTGCTCTTGAAGGCACTGACGTCGTTGCCATCGGCCCCATGCTGAAGGGACCGACCGTGATCGCCACTTCGAACGATCCGGTAGCGGCGCCAAAGGTCGCCGTCGAATTCGCCAAGGCGAACGAAAAGTTCGTCATCATTGGCGGCTCGATGGGAAAGACCGTCCTGAATGTCGACAGCGTGAAGGCGCTTGCCTCACTGCCGTCGCTTGACGAACTGCGCGGCAAGATCGTCGGCCTCATCGTGGCCCCGGCGACCAAGCTGGCCCAGCTCGCCAACGCGCCCGCGGGCAAGCTCGCGCGCGTCATCCAGGCTCATGCCTCAAAGGGCGAAGCGGCCTGACGCCCTTCGCAAAACTCAAACCCGAACCAGACTTACACCTAAGGAAACTGAACAATGGCTGACCTGCAGAAGATCGTTGACGACCTCTCGAGCCTCACCGTGCTCGAAGCCGCTGAACTTGCGAAGCTCCTCGAAGAGAAGTGGGGCGTTTCGGCTGCCGCGGCTGTCGCCGTGGCCGGCCCGGCTGGTGGTGGCGCTGCCGCCGCTCCGGCTGAAGAGAAGACCGAGTTCACGGTTGTCCTGGCCTCGGCCGGCGACAAGAAGATCGAGGTCATCAAGGAAGTCCGCGCCATCACCGGTCTCGGCCTGAAGGAAGCAAAGGACCTCGTCGAGGGTGCTCCGAAGCCGCTGAAGGAAGGCGTGAACAAGGAAGAAGCCGACAAGATCAAGGCCCAGCTCGAGAAGGCTGGCGCGAAGGTCGAGCTCAAGTAAGCGCAGCTTACTCGCGAGGTCCCGGGCGCGCGTCAGCGAGCCCGGGACCTTGGCCTGCCCCTCGACCAAGGGTGGGCGTGATGCAAAAGGCGTGCGACGGAACGTCCCGACGTGGGCTGAACACGAAAAAGTGTGGGGATTTCGAGGTTTACCCCTCGAATCTGCACTATTGTCGCCCCATATCGGGTCGGCAGCACGAAAGCGCGGTGGCAGGGGTGCCGGACCCCCTGTAAGCCGTTGGGAGAGCAGGCTATTTCGGGCTTTTGCAGTCCGTGAAGAGGATCGTTGTGACGGGCGGGCGCGCACCAGCGCCCCGCACGTCGTTTTGCGTTTTGAAGGTCTGAAGAACAGATTCAGGACATTCTCGCCTGAAACTGAGTCTGCGGCCCCCAAAACGGGTTCGAAAAATTCAACCCGGGGAGCGGTGGCAGCCGCGCCCTGGACGGCGCGCCCAGATGGGGCGACGAAAATGAGAGGCCACGATGGCGCAGCAGACATTCACCGGTCGCAAACGCGTTCGCAAGTTCTTCGGACACATCAAGGAAGTCGCAGAGATGCCGAACCTCATCGAGGTTCAGAAGGCGTCCTATGACCAGTTCCTGATGGTCGACGAACCCCAGGGTGGCCGACTCGACGAGGGTCTGCAGGCGGTGTTCCGCTCGGTGTTTCCGATCTCCGACTTCTCGGGCACCTCGATGCTGGAATTCGTCCGCTACGAGTTCGAGCAGCCGAAATACGACGTCGACGAGTGCCGCCAGCGCGGCATGACCTTCGCGGCTCCCCTCAAGGTGACGCTGCGCCTCATCGTGTTCGATATCGACGAGGAAACCGGCGCGAAGTCGGTGAAGGACATCAAGGAGCAGGACGTCTACATGGGCGACATCCCGCTCATGACGATGAACGGCACCTTCATCGTCAACGGCACCGAGCGCGTCATCGTCTCGCAGATGCACCGCTCGCCCGGCGTGTTCTTCGACCACGACAAGGGCAAGACCCATTCCTCGGGCAAGCTGCTGTTCGCCGCCCGCGTGATCCCGTATCGCGGCTCCTGGCTCGACATCGAGTTCGACGCCAAGGACATCGTCTATGCGCGTATCGACCGTCGCCGCAAGATTCCGGTGACCTCGCTGATGTTCGCCCTCGGCCTCGACGGCGAAGCGATCCTGTCGACGTTCTACAAGAAGATCCTCTACAAGCGGACCAAGGAAGGCTGGCGCGTTCCGTTCGACGCCAACCGTTTCCGCGGCTACTCGACCGTCAACGACCTGATCGATGCCGACACCGGCAAGGTCGTGCTCGAGGCCGGCAAGAAGCTCACCGTCCGTGCCGCCCGCCAGCTCCAGGAGAAGGGGCTGAAGGCGCTGCGCATGTCCGATGAGGAGCTGGTCGGCAACTATATCGCCGAGGACCTCGTCAACCCGAAGACCGGCGAGATCCACGCCGAGGCCGGCGAGGAAATCACCGACAAGTCGATGAAGGTGCTCAACGAGCACGGCTACAAGGAATTGCCGCTGCTCGACATCGACCACGTCAATGTCGGCCCCTATATCCGCAACACGCTCTCGGCGGACAAGAACATGACGCGTGAAGACGCGCTGTTCGACATCTACCGCGTGATGCGTCCGGGCGAGCCGCCGACGCTGGATTCGGCGCAGGCCATGTTCCAGTCGCTGTTCTTCGACGCCGAACGCTACGACCTCTCCGCGGTCGGCCGCGTCAAGATGAACATGCGCCTCGACCTCGATGCGCCCGACACCCAGCGCACGCTGCGCAAGGAAGACATCCTCTCCGTCATCAAGACGCTGGTGGATCTGCGCGACGGCAAGGGCGAGATCGACGACATCGACCATCTCGGCAACCGCCGTGTGCGCTCGGTCGGCGAGCTCATGGAGAACCAGTACCGCATCGGCCTGCTGCGCATGGAGCGCGCGATCAAGGAGCGCATGTCCTCGGTCGACATCGACACGGTCATGCCGCAGGACCTGATCAACGCCAAGCCGGCGGCTGCCGCCGTGCGCGAGTTCTTCGGCTCCTCGCAGCTCTCGCAGTTCATGGACCAGACCAACCCGCTCAGCGAGATCACCCACAAGCGCCGCCTGTCGGCCCTTGGACCGGGCGGTCTGACCCGCGAGCGCGCCGGCTTCGAGGTGCGCGACGTGCATCCGACGCATTACGGCCGCATCTGCCCGATCGAGACGCCGGAAGGTCCGAACATCGGCCTGATCAACTCGCTCGCGACCTTCGCGCGCGTCAACAAGTACGGCTTCGTCGAGACGCCGTACCGCAAGGTCAAGGATGGCCGCGTCACCGACGAGGTCGTGTACCTCTCGGCGATGGAAGAGGGCCGCTACACGGTCGCGCAGGCCAACGTGCCGCTCGACCCGAAGGGCCGCTTCACCGAAGACCTCGTGGTCTGCCGTCACGCCGGCGAAGTCTTGCCGGTGACGCCGGACAAGGTCGACTACATGGACGTCTCGCCGAAGCAGCTCGTCTCCGTCGCCGCGGCGCTGATCCCGTTCCTCGAGAACGACGACGCCAACCGCGCGCTGATGGGCTCGAACATGCAGCGCCAGGCGGTGCCGCTGGTTCGCGCCGAGGCGCCGTTCGTCGGCACCGGCATGGAAGGCGTGGTTGCGCGTGACTCGGGTGCTGCGATCGCGGCGCGCCGTTCGGGCGTGATCGACCAGATCGACGCTACCCGCGTCGTCATCCGCGCCACGGAAGATCTCGATCCGACCAAGTCGGGCGTCGATATCTATCGCCTGATGAAGTACCAGCGTTCCAACCAGTCGACCTGCATCAACCAGCGTCCGCTGGTGAAGGTCGGCGACATCGTCAAGAAGGGCGACATCATCGCCGACGGTCCGTCGACCGATCTCGGTGAGCTCGCTCTCGGCCGCAACGTGCTCGTCGCGTTCATGCCGTGGAACGGCTACAACTTCGAAGACTCGATCCTGCTCTCCGAGCGGATCGTTAAGGAAGACGTCTTCACCTCGATTCACATCGAGGAGTTCGAGGTGATGGCCCGCGACACCAAGCTCGGGCCTGAGGAAATCACCCGCGACATTCCGAACGTCTCGGAAGAAGCGCTGAAGAACCTCGACGAAGCCGGTATCGTCTACATCGGTGCGGAAGTGCGCGCCGGCGACATCCTGGTCGGCAAGATCACGCCGAAGGGCGAGAGCCCGATGACGCCGGAAGAGAAGCTGCTGCGCGCCATCTTCGGCGAGAAGGCGTCCGACGTTCGCGACACCTCGCTGCGCGTTCCTCCGGGCGTGCAGGGCACGATCGTGGAAGTGCGCGTGTTCAACCGTCACGGCGTCGACAAGGACGAGCGTGCGCTGGCGATCGAGCGGGAAGAGATCGAGCGTCTGGCCAAGGACCGCGACGACGAGCAGGCGATCCTGGACCGCAACGTCTACAACCGTCTTGCCGAGCTGCTCGAAGGGCGGCAGGGCATCGCCGGTCCCAAGGGCTTCAAGAAGGACACCAAGATCACCCGTGCGGTGCTCGAGGAGTACCCGAAGTCGCAGTGGTGGCTGTTCGCCTCGCCGAACGACAAGCTGATGGCCGAGATCGAGGCCATGCGGAAGCAGTACGACGAGTCGAAGAAGGGGCTCGAGCAGCGCTTCCTCGACAAGGTCGAGAAGCTGCAGCGCGGTGACGAATTGCCGCCCGGCGTGATGAAGATGGTCAAGGTCTTCGTCGCGGTGAAGCGCAAGATCCAGCCCGGCGACAAGATGGCCGGCCGCCACGGCAACAAGGGCGTGGTGTCGAAGATCGTGCCGATCGAGGACATGCCGTTCCTCGAAGACGGCACGCATGCCGACATCGTGCTCAATCCGCTCGGCGTGCCCTCGCGCATGAACGTCGGACAGATCCTCGAGACCCATCTCGGCTGGGCCTGCGCCGGCCTCGGCAAGCGTATCGGCCAGACGGTCGATGCGTATCTGTCGAAGCAGGACATCAAGCCGCTGAAGGAGACCTTGAAGAAGGTCTACGGCGAGGACGAGACGATCAAGTCGCTCAACGACAACGAACTGATCGAGCTCGGCCATAACCTCAGCCGCGGTGTTCCGATCGCGACGCCGGTGTTCGACGGCGCCAAGGAAGCCGACATCGAGGAGATGCTGAAGCTTGCCGGTCTCGACGCTTCCGGTCAGTCGACCGTCTATGACGGCCGCACCGGCGATCCGTTCGATCGCAAGGTGACCGTGGGCTACATCTACATGCTCAAGCTGCACCATCTGGTCGACGACAAGATCCACGCGCGTTCGATCGGTCCGTACTCGCTCGTCACCCAGCAGCCGCTGGGCGGCAAGGCGCAGTTCGGCGGCCAGCGCTTCGGCGAAATGGAGGTGTGGGCGCTCGAGGCTTACGGCGCGGCGTACACGCTCCAGGAGATGCTGACGGTGAAGTCGGACGACGTCGCCGGCCGTACCAAGGTGTACGAGGCGATCGTGCGCGGCGACGACACGTTCGAGGCCGGTATTCCGGAATCGTTCAACGTGCTGGTCAAGGAAATGCGCTCGCTCGGCCTCAACGTCGACCTGCACAACTCCAAGGTTGGACCGGCGCCGACGTCGGAAGCGGCCGAGTAACACGACCTTTCATGCCCGGCCTTCACGGCCGGGCATCGGCGCCCCTCCCGATGCCTTGAGGGCAGGGCGCCCTGCTTGAAGTGATTTTCGAATTTGCGGCCGGAGGCGACCGGCGCGCGAGGAGAAGACGATGAACCAAGAAATTATGAATCTCTTCAACCCGACGACGCCGGCTCAGGTCTTCGACCAGATCCGGATCTCGATCGCGTCTCCAGAGAAGATTCTGTCCTGGTCCTACGGCGAGATCAAGAAGCCGGAGACCATCAACTACCGCACCTTCAAGCCCGAGCGCGACGGCCTGTTCTGCGCCCGCATCTTCGGGCCGATCAAGGATTACGAGTGCTTGTGCGGCAAGTACAAGCGCATGAAGTACAAGGGCATCATCTGCGAGAAGTGCTCGGTCGAGGTCACGCTGTCGCGCGTCCGGCGCGAGCGCATGGGCCATATCGAGCTCGCCGCCCCCGTCGCCCACATCTGGTTCCTGAAGTCGCTGCCCTCGCGCATCGGCCTTCTGCTGGACATGACGCTGAAGGATCTCGAGCGGATCCTCTACTTCGAATACTACGTCGTGCTCGAGCCGGGTCTCACCGCGCTCAAGGACCGTCAGCTGCTGTCCGAGGACGAGTATCTGAAGGCGCAGGACGAGTACGGCCAGGATTCCTTCACCGCCATGATCGGCGCCGAAGCGATCCGCGAGCTGCTCAAGGGCATGGACCTCGAGAAGCTCGAGGCCTCGCTTCGCGTCGAGATGCAGGAGACCGACTCCGACATCAAGCACAAGAAGCTCGCCAAGCGCCTGAAGATCGTGGAAGCGTTCCGCCACTCCGGCAACAAGCCGGAATGGATGATCATGACCGTGGTCCCGGTGATCCCGCCGGACCTGCGTCCGCTGGTGCCGCTGGACGGCGGCCGCTTCGCGACCTCGGACCTCAATGATCTCTACCGCCGCGTCATCAACCGCAACAACCGCTTGAAGCGGCTGATGGAGCTGCGCGCGCCCGACATCATCATCCGCAACGAGAAGCGCATGCTTCAGGAAGCGGTCGATGCGCTGTTCGACAACGGCCGCCGCGGCCGCGTCATCACGGGTGCCAACAAGCGCCCGCTGAAGTCGCTCGCCGACATGCTCAAGGGCAAGCAGGGCCGCTTCCGCCAGAACCTGCTCGGCAAGCGCGTCGACTATTCGGGCCGTTCGGTGATCGTGGTCGGTCCCGAGCTGCGCCTGCATCAGTGCGGCCTGCCGAAGAAGATGGCGCTCGAGCTGTTCAAGCCGTTCATCTATTCGCGGCTCGACGCCAAGGGCCTGTCCACCACCGTGAAGCAGGCCAAGAAGCTGGTCGAGAAGGAGCGGCCCGAGGTCTGGGACATCCTGGATGAGGTGATCCGCGAGCATCCGGTGCTGCTGAACCGCGCACCGACGCTGCATCGCCTCGGCATCCAGGCGTTCGAGCCGGTGCTGATCGAAGGCAAGGCGATCCAGCTTCACCCGCTGGTCTGCTCGGCCTTCAACGCCGACTTCGACGGCGACCAGATGGCCGTGCACGTCCCGCTGTCGCTCGAAGCGCAGCTGGAAGCGCGCGTCCTGATGATGTCGACCAACAACATCCTGCATCCGGCCAACGGTCAACCGATCATCGTGCCGTCGCAGGACATCGTGCTCGGCCTCTACTACGTCTCGATCATGCGCGAAGGCCTGCCCGGCGAGGGCAAGATCTTCGGCGACATGGCCGAGCTCGAGCACGCGCTGCATGCGAAGGTCATCCACCTCCACACCAAGATCAAGTACCGGTGGCAGGGCATGGACGAGACCGGCAAGGTCTCGACGCGCTGGATCGAGACCACCGCCGGCCGCGTCATGCTCGGCAATCTCCTGCCGAAGAACCCGCGGATTTCGTACGAGATCATCAACAAGCTGATGACCAAGCGCGAGATCTCGGGCGTGATCGACCAGGTCTACCGTCACTGCGGTCAGAAGGAGACGGTGATCTTCTGCGACCGCATCATGGCGCTCGGCTTCTACAACGCGTTCAAGGCCGGCATCTCGTTCGGCAAGGACGACATGGTCGTGCCGCACGGCAAGTGGAAGATCGTCGACACCACCCGTACGCTGGCGAAGGATTTCGAGCAGCAGTACAACGACGGCCTGATCACTCATGGCGAGAAGTACAACAAGGTCGTCGACGCCTGGTCGAAGGCCACGGAAGAAATCGCCAAGGCGATGATGAAGGAGATCTCCTCGACCAAGAAGACGGCGAGCGGGGCGGATGCCGACATCAACTCGATCTACATGATGGCTCACTCCGGTGCCCGCGGTTCGCCGGCCCAGATGCGCCAGCTCGCCGGCATGCGCGGCCTGATGGCCAAGCCGTCGGGCGAGATCATCGAGACGCCGATCATCTCGAACTTCAAGGAAGGCCTCTCGGTTCTCGAGTACTTCAACTCGACCCACGGTGCCCGTAAGGGCCTCGCGGACACCGCGTTGAAGACCGCGAACTCGGGCTACCTGACCCGTCGTCTGGTCGACGTCGCGCAGGACTGCATCATCACGCAGAGCGACTGCGGCACCAAGCTCGGCATCAAGATGCGCGCCATCGTCGATGCCGGCACCGTGGTGGCTTCGCTCGGCTCGCGCATCCTCGGACGCACGGCCTGCGAGGACATCCGCGACAGCTCCGGCAAGGTGATCATCAAGCGCGACACGCTGATGGAAGAGAGCCATCTGGACGCCATCCAGCAGGGTGGTGTGCAGGAGGTGAAGATTCGCTCGGCGCTGACCTGCGAACTCGTCAACGGCATCTGCGGCAAGTGCTACGGCCGCGACCTCGCCCGCGGCACGCCGGTCAACCACGGTGAAGCCGTCGGCGTCATCGCGGCGCAGTCGATCGGCGAGCCGGGCACCCAGCTCACCATGCGCACCTTCCACATCGGCGGTGCGGCGCAGCTCAACGAGCAGTCCTTCGTCGAAGCCAATTTCGACGGCAAGATCGTGATCCGGAACAAGGCCATCGCCCGCAACAGCGAAGGTCACCTGATCGCGATGGTGCGCAACATGGTGGTGGCGATCGTCGATGCCGACGGCACCGAGCGTGCGACGCACCGCGTCCAGTACGGCTCGCGCCTGCACGTCGACGAGGGCGACATGGTCAAGCGCGGCCAGCGCATTGTCGAGTGGGATCCCTACACCCGTCCGCTGCTCACCGAAGTCGAAGGTACCATCGGCTTCGAGGATCTGGTCGAGGGGCAGTCGATCTCGGAAACGCTCGACGAAGCGACCGGTATCGCCAAGCGCGTGGTCATCGACTGGCGCTCGACCCGCGGCGGCTCGGATCTGCGTCCGGCCATCGTGGTCAAGGGCAAGGACGGCAAGGTGCTCAAGCTCGCCCGCGGCGGCGATGCCCGCTACATGCTGTCGGTCGATGCCATTCTCTCGGTCGACGTCGGGGCCAAGGTCAATCCGGGCGACATTCTCGCCCGTGTCTCGACCGAAAGCGCCAAGACGCGTGACATCACCGGCGGTCTGCCGCGGGTGGCGGAACTGTTCGAGGCTCGGCGTCCGAAGGATGCGGCGATCATCGCCGAGATCGCGGGCACCATCCGGTTCGGGCGCGACTACAAGAACAAGCGTCGCATCTCGATCGAGCCGATGGACAAGACCGACGAGCCGCGCGAGTACCTGATCCCGAAGGGCAAGCACATCCACCTTCAGGACGGCGACGTCGTCGAAAAGGGCGACTTCATCGTCGAAGGCAACCCGGCACCGCACGACATTCTTGCGGTCAAGGGCATCGAGGAGCTCGCGGCCTATCTGGTCAACGAGATCCAGGAGGTCTACCGGCTCCAGGGCGTGCTCATCAACGACAAGCACATCGAGGTGATTGTCCGTCAGATGCTCCAGAAGGTGGAAGTCACCGACCAGGGCGATACGGACATGATCTCGGGCGAGCAGGTCGACAAGATCGAGTTCGACGCGCTGAACGAGAAGGCCAAGGAAGAGGGCAAGAAGCCCGCCACGGGAACGCCGGTTCTGCTCGGCATCACCAAGGCGAGCCTCCAGACCCGTTCGTTCTTCTCGGCGGCCTCGTTCCAGGAGACCACCCGCGTCCTCACGGAAGCGGCGGTCAACGGCAAGGTCGATCCGCTCGAAGGCCTCAAGGAGAACGTCATCGTCGGCCGTCTGATTCCGGCGGGCACCGGCGCCTCCATGGCCAAGATCCGCGAAGTCGCCATGAAGCGCGACAAGCTGATCCTGGACGAGCGCGAGAAGCAGGCGGCCGTCGTGTCGCCCGCGCCGGAAGCTGAGCTTCCTGCGCTGCCTCCCGCGGAATGATCGTTCATCCGTAGGAATACCGAGGATAATGGAAAGGCCGGCGCAAGCCGGCCTTTTTGCTGCTTTCTTTGCTTGCTGCGATGCACGATCAACCTTTGTTCATCTTTCCTTCAGGCGCAAAAGCGCTTCTGCTAGGGGAGTTTAGACCGGTGGATCCCGTGACGGGGGCAGGGCCGGAGACCACGGAACTCGCATGCTTGATCTGGCAATCGTAGGCGGCGGCCCCGGCGGGCTGATGAGCGCCTGGTATCTGAAGCGCAAGCTTGGCGATCTCTGCCGCGTCACCATCTACGAGGCCTCCGACCGGCTCGGCGGCAAGGTCGTCACGCGCAAGTTCGATTCCGCGCCCGCGATGTATGAGGCCGGCGTGGCCGAGATCTATGATTACTCGATGACGGGCCCGGACCCGCTGCGCGAGCTGATCCAGCATTTCGGGCTGCAGACCATTCCGATGGACGCCGAGCAGGTGCATCTCGGCGGCGAGCTGCTGAACGACGTGCCCGGCATGCGCCGCCGATACGGCGCCAAGACCGCGGCCGCGATCGAGGCCTTCCGCAAGCGTTGCAGCGAGGTGATGTCGCCGATCGAATATTACGAGGGCGTCGGCGCGCACGACAACGAGAACCCCTGGGCCTACAAGACCGCCGAGCAGGTGCTCGACGAGGAGGTCGAGGACGAAACGGCCAAGCGCTTCTTCAAGGTGATGGCGCGCTCCGACATCGCGACCGAGAGCCACAACACCAACGGCCTCAACGCGCTCAAGAACTATCTGATGGATGTCGACGGCTATATCGGCCTGTATTCCATCCAGAACGGCAATGAGCAGCTGATCGAGTGCCTGCAGTCGGAGGTCAACGCCGACATCCAGCTCAATCATCGCGTGCTCACCGTGGGCAAGGCGCCGACCGGCCGCTACCAGCTCAAGATGATGAACGGCAAGGGACCGGAGACCCGCGACTTCGATCTGGTGCTGGTCTGCCTGCCGCATTCCTGGCTCGCCACCATGGGGTGGGAAGGCGAGCAGCTGCGCAAGTCGATGGTCAAGCACGTCTCCTATTTCGACCGTCCTGCACATTACCTGCGCGTCTCGATCCTGTTCGACACCCCGTTCTGGGGCGAGAAGATTCCCGGCGCCTGGTTCATGTCGGAAGCGTTCGGCGGCTGCTGCGTCTACAACGAGGGCGCGCGCCACGACGTCGGCAAGCACGGCGTGCTGAACTGGCTGATTCCCGGCTCCGACGCGCTGGCTTTCGCCAATCTGTCGGACCAGGAGCTGATCGACGCCGCGCTGAAGTCGCTGCCGGCTGCGCTCGGCGATGCGCGTTCGCATTTCGTGGAAGGCAAGATCCATCGCTGGCTGTCGTCGGTGAACGCCATACCGGGCGGCCTGCCGGTGCGCGACGTCATGACCAACCACCGGCCGGAGCCGAAGGAGCATCCCGGCATCGTGGTGGTCGGCGACTATCTGTTCGACTCGACGCTGAACGGCCTGCTCGATTCCTCGGACGCGGCGACCGACATCATCCTGACCGAGATGATGCGCCTGCGCCGGGAACGCGCGCAGGAGGACAAGCCGCTCTCCAACAAGATCGATCGCGATTATTTCGAAAACTATCGCGGCCTCGGTCCCTATCAGGAGGCATGGCGCCACTTTACCGACCCCGATTATCTCACCAGGCTGCTCGGCATCGTCTGGGGCAAGACCAAGGGCGCCAAGCTGCTCGTCGCGGGCTCCGCCAGCGGAGAGCTGGTCGGCGCGCTGCGCGAACGCGGCATCGATGCCTACGGTATCGAAAACAACCGTGCCATCCACGCCAAGACGCCGAAGGCGCTGAAGAAGTACAACAAGCTCGGCTCGATCACCGACATGCCGTTCAAGGACGGCGCGTTCGACTTCGTGTTCGAGACCAGCTTGTGCCACGTTTCGCCGAAGCAGGTGGTCCGCGCGATCCGCGAGCTCAACCGCGTGGTCAAGTCCGGCCTCGTGTTCGGCTCGATCACCTCGGACATGGCGCCGGCTCTGATCGACCGCTACGACCTGCTGCGCGGGGTCAAGAAGCTCGGCACCTGGTGGGAGTGGTCCGAACTGTTCTTCGGCAACGGGTTCGACCTCTCGATGCACCGCAAGGATTGCACCGATGCGCTCTGGGAGGCGACGCTCGCCGCCAACAAGGGGCCGGGGCAGTGGTACGCCGACGCGGACAGCTTGCGCTATTCCTTCTTCGACAAGGTCGAGGACGAGGACGAAGACTAGCCGCGGACGCGCGTCGCATTCGCCAATTGTTTTGCCGAATTCATCCTGATCGCATAGAATCGGCACGATAGCGCTCTCCGCTATGTCCTGCTTCTCTGCGGTCATGCCGGCCGTCAGCATCGATTGGTTTCATGGCGTCCAAGCCCCTCCCGCCCGACAAACAGAAGCTCGCCGCGGAAGAGGCGGCCGAGCTCGACGACAAGCTCGCCGCCGCCAAGCCGGACCTCGAAGACGACGAGAACGACGAAGACGAGGCGGATGACGAACTGGAACTCGACGACGACGATGAGGACGAGGATCTCGTCGTCTTTACCGCCCGCGAGGCCGCCGGCGCGCTCGCGACCATCGTCGGGTTCGTCAAGCCCCATCTGACGAACTACAAGCGGATGCTGTCGTTCGTGGCGTTCGGCGTCTTCGTCGAGACGCTGTTCAACGTGATCATGCCGCTCAGCCTCAAGTTCCTGATCGACGACGCGCTCGGCGAGGAGGACTTCCAGGCGCTGTACAAGATCCTCGGCGTGCTCGCCGTCGCCGGCATCTTCACCTCGGTCGTCGCAGTCTGGTACGAGCGCTGGGACGCGCGGCTGGCGGCCTGCATCATCTCGGACGTCCGCAAGCGCCTGTTCGAGCATGTCCAGGAAATGCCGGCGGCCTATTTCGGCCGCACCAAGCGCGGCGAGATCCTGTCGCGCTTCTCGGTCGACCTCTCGGCGTTCGAAGGCTCGGTGAAGACCTTCGCCAACAGCGCCGCGCTGCCGTTCCTGGAATTGATCGCGGGCATCATCCTGATGGTGTTCCTGAACTGGCAGCTCGCGGTGATTGCGCTGCTCGTGTTCCCGATCACGCTGATCGGCCCGCGCATTCTCACCCCCAAGGCGGTGCAAGCCAATTACGAGCAGAAGCTCAACGAGAGCGCGCTGCTCGGCATGGTGCAGGAGAACGTGGCGGCGCAGGCCGTGATCAAGGCGTTCAGCCTGCAGCGCAAGATGTTCAACTTCTTCACCTTCCGCAACGACGCGACCCGCGACAAGATCGCCTCCGCCGCATTCCTGTCGACCATGGTGGAGCGGACGGTGACCATCTCGGTGCTGTTGCTGCACCTCGTGGTGCTCGCGATCGGCGCGTATCTGGCGACCAAGGGCCAGATCACCATCGGCACCTTCGTGACCTTCGAGAGCGCGTTCTGGGAGGTCTCCTACAACATCGCCCATGTGATGCATTTCATCCCGGTGTCGATCTCCTCGGCCGCAGCGATCCGCCACATCCAGGAGCTGCTGGACGAGCCGACCCGCGGCGCCGACCGTCCCGGCGCGCCAGATCTGCCCCGCATCACCAACGACATCACCTTCGACCACGTCACCTTCCAGTACGAGGGCAGTCAGACGCCGGTGCTGGACAATCTCAGTCTCAGGCTCGACGCGGGCAAGCGCATCGCGATCGTCGGCCCGAGCGGCTCCGGCAAGAGCACGTTGCTCAACCTGATCCTGCGGCTCTACGTGCCTGACGAGGGGCGCGTCACCATCGACGGCGTCGACGTCCGCAGGGTGACGCTGGATTCGCTGCGCCGGAGCATGGCGGTGGTGTTCCAGGAGAACATGCTGTTCAACATGTCGATCCGCGAGAACATCCGGCTCGGCAAGGAGGGCGCGAGCGACGAGGAGGTGGAGGAGGCCGCCAAGAAGGCCGAGATCCACCGCTACATCATGAGCCTGCCGCAGCGCTATGAGACGCCGGTCGGCGAACGCGGCGACACCCTGTCGGGCGGCCAGCGCCAGCGCATCGCGATCGCGCGCGCGATCATCCGCAATCCCTCGGTGCTGCTGCTGGACGAAGCCACCTCGGCACTGGACCAGACCACGGAAGCTGCGATCAACCGCACGCTGCTCAAGGTCGCCAAGGGCCGCACCATGATCTGGTCGACCCACCGGCTGACATCGGTGGTCGAGATGGATGAGATCATCGTGATTTCCGGGGGCAGGGCGATCGAGCGGGGCTCGCATGCCCAGCTGCTCGCCAAGAACGGGACCTATCGCAAGCTGTGGAACGACCAAATCCACCAGCCGCATGGCGCCGTCCCCGCCGACGATGGCAGAGACGATGACGATGAAGACGACCTCGAGGAAGACGAGGACAAGGATGAGGAGGAGGAGGAGTGATCGGAGCCGGACCGATTCTGTGAGTCGGCCATGGGTGTTCGCTCGATCCTCAGGCGACGATCAGTTCTTCGATTCGAAAATTCGGCCGGATCGCTCTCGTGTGAAATCGGTCGGGCCGGACATCACAGACGTTGTTGCCCGGGCGATCTTCCTCCGATCTCAGTGACGTCCTGGGACGATGGCTGTCGAAGGAAAGAGAGATTAACGCCCCTTAACGCTTGCGAGGCTCGAAAAACCCGTTCCGGTCGTTATAAAATTACTTTAATTCCGGGTATAAATGTTCGGCGGGCTGGCGAAATGCCGGCTGTGCACCCATATCCGGGTGAGGCGGCGAGGGCGGCAAACAGCGATTTTGACAGGCTCCTGAGCGCGTTGTGACTGTCGTTTCGCCTTGACTTGACCGATTCCCACTTATAGAAAGCGCCTCACTTAACGACAGGCGGTGAGCATCGCCAGCGTCGGAACGGGCCACCCGTCAGACCCCCAAAGACTAGAGCCGCAAGGACTAGATCCACAAGGGTCGCGAGACGGGCACCAACCTCGACGAATGCCGCTCAAACGCTGTCGATCATAGCTAGGCAATGCCAGTGCGATTCTAGTTCTCTTGAGCTTATTCTCTTGAGATCGAATTCGGATGCATGACCTCAGTGCGCGGGCCGCGGCTTTATGCTGATCGGCCTCAATACTGCGGTCCTCTGTGGCGTCGAAGCGCTTTCCGCCCGTTGATGGGGCGGTTGGCGCAATTTCGCTTTGTGCGGATTGTTCCGCGGAAGGCGACCTCGTCGGGCGGGTAGCTCGAAAGAATTTGCAGTCCCGGCAACGGGCTGCGGCAAGACAGCGGATCCGAAAAGGGTTCGCGACAGAACAAAGGGTAAGGCCAGGATGCCGACGATCAACCAGCTGATCGCTCAACCGCGTGAAGTGCAGAAGTCGCGCAAGAAGGTGCCGGCGCTGCAGCAGTCGCCGCAGAAGCGTGGTGTTTGCACCCGCGTCTACACCACGACCCCGAAGAAGCCGAACTCGGCGCTTCGTAAGGTCGCCAAGGTGCGCCTGACCAACGGCTTCGAGGTGATCGGCTACATCCCCGGCGAGGGCCATAACCTCCAGGAGCACTCGGTGGTCATGATCCGCGGCGGCCGCGTCAAGGACTTGCCCGGCGTGCGCTACCACATCCTCCGCGGCGTTCTGGATACCCAGGGCGTCAAGAACCGTAAGCAGCGTCGTTCGAAGTACGGCGCGAAGCGTCCGAAGTAAGCGGGAACCAGGTCCATGTCTCGTCGCCACTCAGCGGAAAAGCGCGAAGTCCTTCCCGATCCGAAGTTCGGGAACATCATCGTCACGAAGTTCATGAACTCGGTGATGTACGCCGGCAAGAAGTCGGTCGCCGAAGGCATCGTCTATGGTGCGTTCGGTATCATCGAAAGCAAGACCAAGCAGAACCCGCTCGGCGTGTTCGAGCAGGCGCTCGAGAACGTTATGCCGACGATTGAGGTTCGCTCCCGCCGCGTCGGCGGCGCGACCTACCAGGTCCCGGTCGAGGTTCGTTCGACCCGCCGGCAGGCGCTGGGCATCCGCTGGCTGATCTCGGCTGCGCGCGAGCGCAACGAGAAGACCATGACCGAGCGGCTCTCGGCCGAACTGCTGGACGCCTCGAACAACCGCGGCAACGCCGTCAAGAAGCGTGAAGACGTGCACCGGATGGCGGAAGCCAACCGCGCCTTCTCGCACTATCGCTGGTAACGGCGACACACGGAATCTGAGGAACAGCCTATGCCCCGCGTTCATGCCATAGAGAATTACCGCAACTTCGGTATCATGGCGCATATCGATGCCGGCAAGACGACGACGACCGAGCGCATCCTCTATTACACCGGCAAGAGCCACAAGATCGGCGAAGTGCACGAAGGTGCCGCGACGATGGACTGGATGGAGCAGGAGCAGGAGCGTGGCATCACGATCACCTCGGCTGCGACCACCGCGTTCTGGGCCGGCAAGCGCCTGAACATCATCGACACCCCCGGCCACGTCGACTTCACCATCGAAGTCGAGCGTTCGCTGCGCGTGCTCGACGGCGCCGTCTGCGTGCTCGACTCCAACCAGGGCGTCGAGCCCCAGACCGAGACCGTCTGGCGCCAGGGCGACAAGTACAAGGTTCCGCGCATCGTCTTCGCCAACAAGATGGACAAGACCGGCGCCGACTTCTTCAAGTGCCTGGCCGACATCGTCGACCGCCTCGGTGCCAAGCCGATCGCGATCCAGCTTCCGATCGGTGCCGAGAACAACTTCAAGGGTCTCGTCGACCTCGTGAAGATGCAGGGCATCATCTGGAACGATGAATCGCTCGGCGCGAAGTTCGACTATGTCGACATTCCCGAGGATCTCGTCGAGCAAGCCAAGGAATACCGCGAGAAGATGGTGGAAGCCGCCGTCGAGCTCGACGACGACGCCATGGCCGCCTATCTCGACGGCAAGGAGCCGGACGAAGAGACGCTGAAGCGGCTGATCCGCAAGGCGGTTCTGACCGGTGCGTTCTATCCCGTGCTGTGCGGCTCGGCCTTCAAGAACAAGGGCGTTCAGCCGCTGCTCGACGCCGTCGTCGACTATCTGCCGTCGCCGATCGACGTGCCCGCGATCAAGGGCACCGACGACCGCGGCAACGAGGTCGTGCGCAAGGCGGACGACAAGGAGCCGCTCGCGCTGCTCGCGTTCAAGATCATGGACGACCCGTTCGTCGGCACCATCACCTTCTGCCGCATCTACTCCGGCGTTCTGCAGAGCGGCACCGGCGTCGTGAACTCGACCCGCGAGAAGAAGGAGCGCATCGGGCGCATGCTGTTGATGCATGCGAACAACCGCGAAGACATCAAGGAAGCCTATGCCGGCGACATCGTCGCGCTGGCCGGCCTGAAGGAAGCGCGCACCGGTGACACTCTGTGCGATCCCGACAAGCAGGTCATCCTGGAGAAGATGGAATTCCCCGAGCCGGTCATCGAGATCGCGATCGAGCCGAAGTCCAAGGCCGACCAGGAAAAGCTGGGCGTGGCGCTGGCCAAGCTCGCCGCGGAGGATCCGTCCTTCCGCGTGTCGACCGACCAGGAGTCCGGCCAGACCATCCTCAAGGGCATGGGCGAACTCCATCTCGACATCAAGGTCGACATCCTCAAGCGTACCTACAAGGTCGACGCCAACATCGGCGCGCCGCAGGTTGCGTTCCGTGAGCGCGTCACCAAGAAGGCCGAGGTCAAGTACACCCACAAGAAGCAGACCGGCGGTACCGGTCAGTTCGCGGAAGTGTCGATCGTGGTCGAGCCGAACGAGCCCGGCAAGGGCTACGAGTTCGAGTCCAAGATCGTCGGCGGTGCGGTTCCGAAGGAATACATCCCCGGCGTCGAAAAGGGCCTCAACAGCGTGATGAGCTCTGGTGTCGTGGCGGGCTTCCCCGTCGTCGACGTCAAGGTTCAGCTCGTCGACGGCAAGTATCACGACGTCGACTCGTCGGCGCTCGCCTTCGAAATCGCATCGCGCGCGGCTTTCCGCGAAGCGCTGCAGAAGGGCAAGTCCGTCCTGCTCGAGCCGATCATGAAGGTCGAAGTGGTGACCCCGGAAGACTATACCGGCTCGGTCATCGGCGACCTGAATTCCCGGCGCGGTCAGATCCAGGGTCAGGACATGCGCGGCAACGCCAACGTCATCAACGCGATGGTGCCGCTCATGAACATGTTCGGTTACGTGAATAACCTGCGCTCGATGAGCCAGGGTCGCGCAACCTTCACCATGCAGTTCGACCACTACGCAGAAGCGCCGGCCAACGTGTCGGCAGAAGTCCAGAAGAAGTTTGCCTGATTGTCGTCGGTCTAGAGCTGACGATTGAACGGAGAGTCAAATGGCCAAAGCAAAGTTTGAACGTAACAAGCCGCACTGCAACATCGGCACCATCGGTCACGTCGACCATGGCAAGACGTCGCTGACCGCGGCGATCACCAAGATCCTCGCCGAAGCCGGCGGTGCGACGTTCACCGCGTACGACCAGATCGACAAGGCGCCGGAAGAGAAGGCGCGCGGCATCACCATCTCGACCGCGCACGTCGAGTACGAGACGCCGAACCGCCACTACGCCCACGTCGACTGCCCCGGCCACGCCGACTACGTGAAGAACATGATCACCGGCGCCGCCCAGATGGACGGTGCGATCCTGGTCGTGTCGGCCGCTGACGGCCCGATGCCGCAGACCCGCGAGCACATCCTGCTCGCCCGCCAGGTCGGCGTGCCCGCGCTCGTCGTGTTCCTCAACAAGTGCGACATGGTCGACGATCCGGAGCTGCTCGAGCTCGTCGAGCTCGAAGTCCGCGAGCTGCTCTCGAAGTACGACTTTCCGGGCGACAAGATCCCGATCATCAAGGGTTCGGCGCTCGCCGCTCTCGAAGATTCCGACAAGAAGCTCGGCCACGACGCCATTCTCGAGCTGATGAAGAACGTCGACGAGTACATCCCGCAGCCGGAGCGTCCGATCGACCAGCCGTTCCTGATGCCGGTTGAAGACGTGTTCTCGATCTCGGGCCGCGGCACTGTTGTGACCGGCCGTGTCGAGCGCGGCATCGTCAAGGTCGGCGAGGAAATCGAGATCGTCGGTCTGCGCGCCACGCAGAAGACCACGGTCACCGGCGTCGAAATGTTCCGCAAGCTGCTCGATCAGGGCCAGGCCGGCGACAACATCGGTGCGCTGCTTCGCGGCACCAAGCGTGAAGACGTCGAGCGCGGCCAGGTGCTGTGCAAGCCGGGTTCGGTCAAGCCGCACACCAAGTTCAAGGCTGAGGCTTACATCCTCACCAAGGAAGAGGGCGGTCGCCACACCCCGTTCTTCACCAACTACCGTCCGCAGTTCTACTTCCGCACCACCGACGTGACCGGTGTCGTGCATCTGCCGGAAGGCACCGAAATGGTGATGCCGGGCGACAACATCGCGATGGAAGTGCACCTGATCGTGCCGATCGCGATGGAAGAGAAACTCCGCTTCGCGATCCGCGAAGGCGGCCGCACCGTCGGCGCCGGCGTCGTCGCCTCGATCATCGAGTAACAAGCGAATAGGGAATGGTGAGTGGCGAATAGGGAATTCTATTCGCTACTCGCTACTCGCCACTCACTAGAGAAAGCACGGCAATGAACGGCCAAAATATTCGTATCCGTCTCAAGGCGTTCGACCATCGTATCCTCGATACGTCGACCCGCGAGATCGTGAACACGGCGAAGCGCACCGGCGCGCAGGTCCGCGGACCCATTCCGCTGCCCACCCGCATCGAGAAGTTCACCGTCAACCGTTCGCCCCACGTCGACAAGAAGAGCCGCGAGCAGTTCGAGATGCGCACTCACAAGCGCCTGCTCGACATCGTCGATCCGACCCCGCAGACCGTCGATGCTTTGATGAAGCTCGACCTGGCCGCCGGTGTCGACGTCGAGATCAAGCTCTAAGATTTTTGGATCCCGTTCGCGCAAGCGGACAGAAAGAACAGGAAGCAAGCCGATGCGCTCCGGAGTGATCGCACAAAAGGTCGGGATGACGCGGGTCTTCACGGAGGCCGGCGAACATATCCCCGTGACCGTGCTGAAGCTCGGCAATTGCCAGGTCGTAGGCCACCGCACCGAAGAGAAGAACGGTTACGTCGCGCTCCAGCTCGGTTCTGGCGCCCGCAAGACCGTTTACATGCCGAAGGCTGAGCGCGGCCAGTTCGCGGTCGCCAAGGTCGAGCCGAAGCGCCGCGTCGAGGAATTCCGCGTTACCGCGGATGCGATGATCCCGGTCGGCGCCGAAATCCAGGCCGATCATTTCGTCGTCGGCCAGTTCGTCGACGTCACCGGCACCTCGGTCGGTAAGGGCTTCGCCGGCGGCATGAAGCGCTGGAACTTCGGCGGTCTGCGCGCCACCCACGGCGTCTCGGTCTCGCACCGCTCGATCGGTTCGACCGGTGGTCGTCAGGACCCCGGCAAGACCTGGAAGAACAAGAAGATGCCCGGCCACATGGGTGTCGACCGCATCACCACGCTCAACCTTCGCGTCGTTCAGCTCGATGTCGAGCGCGGCCTGATCCTCGTCGAAGGCGCCGTTCCCGGCTCCAAGGGCGGCTGGATTCGCGTGCGCGACGCCGTCAAGAAGCCGCTGCCGAAGGAAGCTCCGAAGCCCGGCAAGTTCAAGGTTACGGGTGGCGAAGCCGAGGCTGCGGCCCAGCAGGAGGGTGCGTGAGATGGAATTGAAGGTCACCACCCTCGAAGGTAAGGAAGCCGGCTCGGTCCAGCTGTCCGACACCATTTTCGGCCTCGAGCCGCGCCAGGACATCATTGCACGTTGCGTGCAGTGGCAGCTCAACAAGCGCCAGGCCGGCACGCACAAGGCCAAGGGCCGCGCCGAGATCTGGCGCACCGGCAAGAAGATGTACAAGCAGAAGGGCACCGGCGGTGCTCGTCACGGCTCGGCCCGCGTGCCGCAGTTCCGCGGCGGCGGTCGTGCCTTCGGTCCGGTGGTGCGTTCGCACGCCACCGACCTGCCGAAGAAGGTCCGCGCGCTGGCGCTCAAGCATGCGCTCTCGGCGAAGGCCAAGGACGGCGATCTCGTCGTGATAGAGAAGGCCGCGCTGGAAGCCGCCAAGACCAAGGCGCTGCTCGGCCACTTCTCGGGCCTGGGGCTCACCAACGCGCTGATCATCGACGGTGCCGAGCTCAACAACGGCTTTGCCGCTGCGGCCCGCAACATCCCGAACATGGACGTGCTGCCGATCCAGGGCATCAACGTCTACGACATCCTGCGCCGTCAGAAGCTCGTTCTGACCAAGGCCGCCATCGATGCGCTGGAGGCGCGCTTCAAATGACGAAGAACATCGAGGCTCGCCACTACGACGTGATCGTGTCGCCGGTCGTGACCGAAAAGGCGACGATCGCTTCCGAGCACAACAAGGTGCTGTTCAAGGTGGCCGCCAAGGCCACCAAGCCGCAGATCAAGGAAGCGATCGAGAAGCTGTTCGACGTCAAGGTCAAGAGCGTCAACACGCTGGTCCGCAAGGGCAAGACCAAGATCTTCCGCGGCAATCTCGGCTCGCAGTCGAACACCAAGCGCGCGATCGTGACCCTCGAAGAGGGCCACCGGATCGACGTCACCACCGGTCTGTAAGGTCGTACGACGATGGCACTGAAGACATTCAATCCCACGACGCCGGGCCAGCGCCAGCTGGTCATGGTCGATCGTTCGGCCCTGTACAAGGGCAAGCCGGTGAAGGCGCTCACCGAGGGCAAGCACTCCTCGGGCGGCCGCAACAACACCGGTCGCATCACCGTGCGCTTCCGCGGCGGCGGTCACAAGCGGACGCTGCGTACCGTCGATTTCAAGCGTGAGAAGATCGACGTTCCCGCGACCGTCGAACGGCTGGAATACGATCCGAACCGCACCGGCTTCATCGCGCTGATCAAGTATCAGGACGGCGAGCAGGCCTACATCCTGGCGCCGCAGCGCCTGGCCGTGGGTGACACGATCGTCGCCGGCAATTACGTCGACGTGAAGCCGGGCAACGTCATGCCGCTCGGCAACATGCCGGTCGGCACGATCATCCACAATATCGAGGTCAAGATCGGGAAGGGCGGCCAGCTCGCCCGTTCCGCGGGCACCTATGCCCAGCTCGTCGGCCGCGACCAGGACTACGTGATCATCCGCCTGAATTCGGGCGAGCAGCGCCTGGTGCACGGCCGTTGCCGCGGCACCATCGGCGCGGTGTCGAACCCGGATCACATGAACACCTCGATCGGCAAGGCCGGCCGCAAGCGCTGGATGGGCCGCAAGCCGCACAACCGCGGCGTCGCGATGAACCCGATCGACCATCCGCACGGCGGTGGTGAAGGTCGTACCTCGGGCGGTCGCCACCCGGTCACTCCGTGGGGCAAGCCGACCAAGGGCAAGAAGACCCGCACCAACAAGTCGACCAACAAATTCATTCTCCTAAGCCGCCACAAGCGGAAGAAGTAAGGAACGCCGGACATGGTTCGTTCAGTCTGGAAAGGCCCGTTCGTCGAGGGTTCTCTGCTCAAGAAGGCAGATGCCGCGCGCGCGTCCGGCCGTCACGACGTCATCAAGATCTGGAGCCGTCGCTCGACGATCCTGCCGCAGTTCGTCGGCCTGACCTTCGGCGTCTACAACGGTCAGAAGCACGTACCGGTCGCCGTCAACGAGGAAATGGTGGGTCACAAGTTCGGCGAGTTCTCGCCGACCCGGACCTTCCATGGCCACTCCGGCGACAAGAAAGCCAAGAAGGCTTGAGGATTAAACGATGAGCAAACCTAAGCGCGAACGGAGCCTCGCCGAGAACGAGGCCAAGGCGGTCGCCCGGATGCTGCGGGTGAGCCCGCAGAAGCTCAACCTGGTCGCCCAGCTCATTCGCGGCCGGAAGGCGGCTGCTGCGCTCGCCGACCTGCAGTTTTCGCGCAAGCGGATCGCGGTCGACGTGAAGAAGTGCCTGGAATCGGCTATCGCCAACGCCGAGAACAACCACGACCTCGACGTCGACGATCTCGTCGTGGCGCAGGCCTTCGTCGGCAACGGCCTCGTGATGAAGCGCTTCGCCGCTCGCGGCCGCGGCCGTTCGGGCCGGGTCTACAAACCATTTTCGCAGCTGACGATCATCGTTCGTCAGGTCGAAGCTGAAGCCGCCGCTTAAGGGCGCAGGAGAACACGATGGGTCAAAAGATCAATCCGATCGGTCTGCGCCTTGGCATCAACCGTACCTGGGATTCCCGCTGGTTCGCCGGCAAGCAGGAATACGGCAAGCTGCTGCACGAGGACGTCAAGATCCGTGAGATCCTGCACAAGGAGCTCAAGCAGGCGGCCGTCGCCCGCATCGTGATCGAGCGTCCGCACAAGAAGTGCCGCGTCACCATCCACTCGGCCCGTCCGGGCGTGGTGATCGGCAAGAAGGGCGCCGACATCGACAAGCTTCGCAAGAAGGTTGCGGACATCACCTCGTCCGACGTCGTCATCAACATCGTCGAGATCCGCAAGCCGGAGCTCGACGCGACGCTGGTGGCCGAGTCGATCGCACAGCAGCTGGAGCGCCGCGTGGCGTTCCGCCGCGCCATGAAGCGCGCCGTGCAGTCGGCGATGCGTCTCGGCGCGGAAGGCATCCGCATCAACTGCTCGGGTCGTCTGGGCGGTGCGGAAATCGCTCGCATGGAGTGGTACCGCGAAGGTCGCGTGCCGCTGCACACCCTGCGCGCTGACATCGACTACGGCGTTGCGACCGCGTTCACGACCTTCGGCACCTGCGGCGTCAAGGTCTGGATCTTCAAGGGCGAGATCCTGGAGCACGATCCGATGGCCCAGGACAAGAGAATGGCCGAAGGCGAGACGGGTGGTAGCAGCGATCGTGGTGGCCGTCAGCGCCGCGATACGGCTGCAGCCTAAAGCCGCACAGGAATTTGAGGGCTCAAAGCCATGATGCAACCTAAGAAAACGAAGTTCCGGAAGGCGCATAAGGGCCGCATCCACGGCGTCGCGTCTTCGGGCGCGACGTTGGCGTTCGGCCAGTTCGGCCTGAAGGCGACCGAGCCTGAGCGCGTCACCGCGCGTCAGATCGAAGCCGCTCGCCGCGCGCTGACCCGCCACATGAAGCGCGCCGGCCGCGTCTGGATCCGCGTGTTCCCCGACGTTCCGGTGTCGAAGAAGCCGGCCGAAGTCCGCATGGGCTCCGGCAAGGGTTCGCCGGAATTGTGGGTCGCGCGCGTCAAGCCGGGCCGGGTGCTGTTCGAGATCGACGGCGTCAACACCCAGACGGCGCGTGAGGCGCTGACCCTGGCGGCCGCCAAGCTGCCGATCAAGACGCGCTTCGTAGAGCGCATTGCGGAGTAATGGCCATGGCCCAGATGAAGATCGAAGACATCCGCGCGATGAGCCCCGACCAGCAGGATGACGCCATCCTGAACCTGAAGAAGGAGCGCTTCAACCTGCGCTTCCAGCGTGCCACCGGGCAGCTCGAGAACACCTCGCGGCTGCGCGAGGCCCGCCGTGACATCGCCCGGATCAAGACCGTCGCCGCGCAGACGCGCGCGAAGAAGAAGTAAGAGGCTTACGAAGATGCCGAAACGTACTTTGCAGGGCGTGGTCGTCAGCGACAAGCAAGCCAAGACCATCGTGGTGCGCGTTGATCGCCGCTTCACGCACCCGATCTACAAGAAGACGATCCGCCGTTCGAAGAACTACCACGCGCACGACGAGAGCAACCAGTTCAAGCCGGGCGACATGGTGTGGATCGAGGAATCGAAGCCGATTTCGAAGTTGAAGCGCTGGGTCGTGATCCGGGGCGAACACAAGAAAAGCGCCTGATCTGTTGGCTTTAGCCGACTGACTTCAGGGAAATGTTGAGCGCCGGCTGGGCTGGCGCAAATAGAAGAGGACGAGGTGCATCAATGATTCAGATGCAGACCAACCTCGACGTGGCCGACAATTCTGGCGCACGCCGTGTCATGTGTATCAAGGTGCTCGGGGGCTCCAAGCGCCGCTACGCCACGATCGGCGACATCATCGTCGTCTCGATCAAGGAAGCAATTCCGCGTGGCAAGGTGAAGAAGGGCGACGTGATGAAGGCCGTCGTGGTGCGCGTCCGCAAGGACATCCGTCGCGCCGACGGTTCGGTCATCCGCTTCGACCGCAACGCCGCCGTTCTGATCAACAACCAGTCCGAGCCGGTCGGCACCCGTATCTTCGGGCCCGTGCCGCGCGAGCTGCGCGCCAAGAACCACATGAAGATCATCTCGCTCGCGCCGGAGGTGCTGTGATGGCTGCGAAGATCCGCAAGGGCGACAAGGTCGTCGTGCTGACCGGTCGCGACAAGGGCCGCACCGGCGAAGTGTTCGAAGTGCGTCCCGACGCCGGTACGGCGCTGGTGCGCGGCATCAACATGGTCAAGCGTCACCAGAAGCAGACGCAAGCCCAGGAGGGCGGCATCATCTCGAAGGAGTCGCCGATCCAACTGTCCAACATCGCGTATGTCGGCAAGGACGGAAAGCCGACCCGCGTCGGATTCAAGATTCTGGCGGACGGCAAGAAGGTCCGCATCGCCAAGAGCTCGGGAGCTGAGATCGATGGCTGAGGCCGCTTACACGCCGCGCCTGCGCGCGGAATACGACGCGAAGATCCGCACGGCCATGACCGAGAAGTTCGGTTATGAGAACGTCATGCAGGTTCCGCGCCTGGACAAGGTCGTGCTGAACATGGGCGTTGGCGACAGCGTCAATGACCGCAAGAAGGCCGAGACCGCCGCTGCCGAGCTGACCCAGATCGCCGGCCAGAAGGCGATCGTGACCTATTCGCGGATCGCGATCGCGACCTTCAAGCTGCGTGAGAACCAGCCGATCGGCTGCAAGGTCACGCTGCGCAAGGCCCACATGTACGAGTTCATCGATCGCCTGGTGACGGTCGCGCTGCCGCGCGTCCGCGACTTCCGCGGCCTGAACCCGAAGAGCTTCGACGGCCGCGGCAACTACTCGCTCGGCATCAAGGAGCACATCATTTTCCCCGAGATCGACTTCGACAAGGTCACGGAAGCCCGCGGCATGGACATCACCGTCTGCACCACGGCCAAGACCGACGAAGAGGCGAGGGCCTTGTTGACCGCTTTCAATTTCCCGTTCCGGCAGTGAGACGCTGACCTAGAGCCTCTCAAACGCGGATACCCAGGAGCCAAGCATGGCAAAGAAGAGTTCAGTCGAGAAGAACAACCGGCGCAAGCGGATGGTGAAGAACGCCGCCGCCAAGCGCGAGCGGTTGAAGGCGATCATCGCCGACAAGAAGCTGCCGATGGAGGAGCGTTTCGCTGCGACGTTGAAGCTGGCCGAAATGCCGCGCAACTCGTCGGCGACCCGCGTCCGCCTGCGTTGCGAGCTGTCGGGCCGCCCGCGCTCGAACTACCGCAAGAACAAGTTGTCCCGTATCGCGCTGCGCGAACTTGGCTCCAAGGGCATGGTCCCGGGCCTCGTGAAGTCCAGCTGGTAAGGAGGGTCGTTTAGATGTCTACGCACGATCCAATCAGCGATCTGATCACCCGTATCCGCAACGCGCAGATGCGCGCGAAGACCAAGGTCTCCACGCCCGGCTCGAAGATGCGCGAGAACGTTCTCGAGGTCCTCAAGACCGAGGGCTACATCCGCGGCTACGCCACGCTCGAGCATTCCTCGGGCCGCAGCGAGATCGAGATCGAGCTGAAGTATTTCGACGGCGAGCCCGTCATCCGCGAGATCGAACGTGTCTCCAAGCCCGGGCGTCGCGTGTACGCCTCGGTGAAGAACCTGCCGCGGGTCAACAATGGGCTCGGCATTTCGGTGTTGTCGACGCCGAAGGGGATCATGGCCGACCACAGCGCGCGCGACGCGAATGTGGGCGGTGAAGTCCTCTTCACGGTGTTCTGAGAAGGATTTTTGATCCATGTCACGTGTTGGCAAAAGGCCTGTGGCGGTTCCGTCGGGTGTGACCGCGACCGTCGATGGGCAGACCGTCAAGATGAAGGGCCCGAAGGGCCAGCTTCAGTTCGTCGTCCATGACGACGTCGAGGTGAAGCTCGAGAACGGCCAGGTAAAGGTGAACCCGCGGGTCGAGACCAATCGCGCGCGGGCGCTGTACGGCACCGCTCGCGCCCAGGTCGCGAATCTGGTCGAAGGCGTCACCAAGGGCTTCGAGAAGAAGCTCGAGATCACCGGTGTCGGTTACCGCGCCGCGATGCAGGGCAAGAACCTGCAGCTCGCGCTCGGTTACAGCCACGACGTGGTCTATGCGATCCCGGAAGGGATCACGATCACGGTGCCGAAGCCGACCGAGATCACGGTGACGGGCAGCGACATCCAGCGCGTCGGCCAGGTCGCGGCCGAGATCCGCAGCTATCGCCCGCCGGAGCCCTACAAGGGCAAGGGCGTGAAGTATGTTGGCGAATTCATCTTCCGCAAGGAAGGCAAGAAGAAGTAACGGAGCCGGTCATGTCCAAAGCCAAGGTTACGAATGCCCGGCGCAAGCGGAGTGTGCGGCTGAAGCTGCGCCGCTCCGGTGGTGGCCGTCCGCGTCTGTCGGTATTCCGCTCGTCGAAGCACATCTACGCCCAGGTCATCGACGACCTGAAGGGTGAGACGCTGGCCTCTGCCTCGTCGCTCGAGAAGTCGATGCGCGACGGCGGCAAGACCGGCGCCGACATCGATGCGGCGAAGGCGGTCGGCAAGCTGCTGGCCGAGCGGGCCGCCGAGAAGGGCGTCAAGGAAGTCGTGTTCGATCGCGGCAGCTATCTCTATCACGGGCGCGTCAAGGCTCTCGCCGACGCCGCGCGTGAGAGCGGGCTGAGCTTCTAACGGAATTTGAGGATTGAGGCGTAAGCCTCTGAAGGATTGGAAAAACCATGGCAGAACGCGAACAGCGTGGTGGACGCGATCAACGCGGCGGCGGACGTGAACGCAGGGAGCGCGAGGAGCGCGACAGCGAGTTCGTCGACAAGCTCGTCCACATCAACCGCGTGGCCAAGGTCGTCAAGGGCGGCAAGCGCTTCGGTTTCGCAGCGCTGGTCGTGATCGGCGACCAGAAGGGCCGCGCCGGCTTCGGTCACGGCAAGGCGCGCGAAGTGCCGGAGGCGATCCGCAAGGCCACCGAGTCCGCCAAGCGCAACCTGACCCGCGTGTCGCTGCGCGAGGGCCGCACGCTGCATCACGACATCGCCGGCCGTCATGGCGCGGGCCGTGTCTACCTGCGTGCAGCTCCGGCCGGTACCGGCATCATCGCCGGCGGTCCGATGCGCGCCGTGTTCGAGACGCTCGGCGTCCAAGACGTGGTGGCCAAGTCGATCGGCTCGTCGAACCCCTACAACATGGTTCGCGCAACCTTCGACGCGCTGAAGCATCAGGATTCGCCGCGTTCGGTCGCAGCCCGCCGCAACATCAAGGTGTCCACTCTGCAGTCGCGCCGTATCGGTGGCGATGCCGAGGCGGCTGCCGACTAACGACAGCTTTGGAGCAGACTCCCATGGCCAAGGCCGCAAAGACGATCAAGCTCGAGCAGACCGGCAGCGCGATCCGCCGCCATCACTCGCAGCGCTCGACGCTGATCGGGCTCAAGCTCAACAAGATCGGCCGCACCAGCGAACTGCCGGATACCCCGGCGGTCCGCGGCATGATCGAGAAGGTTCACCATCTCGTCCGCATCGTCGACGAGAAGTAAGCAAAGGCGCGTGATCCCGAGAGCGGGCTACCCGTTCTCGGCGAAGATCAGGCGCAAGAAACAAGGAGAAGGGCGATGAAGCTCAGCGATATCGCCGACAACGCCGGCTCGCGCAAGAAGCGTATGCGCGTCGGCCGCGGCATCGGTTCGGGCAAGGGCAAGCAGTCCGGCCGCGGCGGCAAGGGCCAGACCGCGCGTTCGGGCGTGCGCATCAAGGGTTTCGAAGGCGGCCAGATGCCGATGCATCGCCGCCTGCCCAAGCGCGGCTTCAACAACATCTTCCGCGTCGAGTTCGCCGAGATCAATCTCGACCGGCTCCAGGAAGCGGTCGATGCCAAGAAGATCGACGCCGGCAGCGTCGTGAACGTCGAGGCCCTGGTGAAGGGCGGCGTGCTGCGCCGCGCCAAGGCCGGCCTGCGGCTGCTCGGCCGTGGCGAGCTCAAGTCCAAGCTCAACATCGAAGTGCACGGCGCCACCAAGACCGCGATCGAAGCGGTCGAGAAGGCCGGCGGCTCGGTGAAGATCCTCGCCCCTGCCAAGGAAGAAGGCGAGGCGGCGTAACAACTGCGTCATTGGCCCGCGGCTCGCGGGCCTTTACGCATGCGGGACGTGGACTTATCGAAGCCGAGCCCCAGATAATGTCCGGCGTCCGCGAGAGCATGATCCGGAAAAGTGTGACGCGGTTTTCCGGAAAGATCATGCTCAAACGATAGCCTAAAGCGCGATATCATCGCGCTTTAGTAGCCCGGCCGCGGGCATGACGGCGCAATAGGCGGCGGGAGAAAGTCCAAGATGGCCTCTGCAGCGGAACAACTGGCAGCCAATCTCAATTTCGGTGCGTTTGCCAAGGCTGACGAACTGAAGAAGCGCATCTGGTTTACACTGGGTGCGCTGCTCGTTTATCGGCTCGGGACCTACATCCCGCTGCCCGGCATCGATCCCAATATCTGGGAGCAGGTGTTCCGCTCCCAGGCAGGCGGCATCCTCGGCATGTTCAACATGTTCGCCGGCGGCGGCATCCACCGCATGGCGATCTTCGCGCTGAACATCATGCCGTATATCTCGGCCTCGATCATCATCCAGCTCCTCACCACCGTCTCGCCGCAGCTCGAGGCGCTGAAGAAGGAAGGCGAGTCCGGCCGCAAGCTGCTGAACCAGTACACCCGCTATCTCACCGTGATCCTGGCCGCGTTCCAGTCCTATGGCATCGCGGTCGGCCTCGAGGGCGCCGGCAACGTCGTCAGCGACCCCGGCATGTTCTTCCGCCTGTCCACCGCGATCACGCTGACCGGCGGCACCATGTTCCTGATGTGGCTGGGCGAGCAGATCACCTCGCGCGGCATCGGCAACGGTATCTCGCTGATCATTCTCGCCGGTATCGTCGCCGAGCTGCCCGCGGCGCTCGCCAACATGCTCGAGCTCGGCCGTCAGGGCGCGATGTCGACCGGCCTGATCCTGGTCGTCATCGTCATGGCGGTCGCCGTGATCGCCTTCATCGTGTTCATGGAGCGTGCCCAGCGCCGGCTCCTGATCCAGTATCCGAAGCGCCAGGTCGGCAACAAGATGTTCGAGGGCCAGTCCTCGCATCTGCCGCTCAAGCTCAACACCTCCGGCGTGATCCCGCCGATCTTCGCGTCCTCGCTGCTGCTGCTGCCGACCACGGTCGCGAATTTCAATGCGGGCAGTGGGCCGGAATGGTTCCAGTGGATCACCACCCAGCTCGGCCACGGCCGTCCGCTGTTCCTGATCATGTATCTGGCGCTGATCGTGTTCTTCGCCTTCTTCTACACCGCGATCGTGTTCAACCCGACCGAGACCGCGGACAATCTGAAGAAGCATGGCGGCTTCATTCCGGGCATCCGTCCCGGCGAGCGCACCGCGGAATATATCGACTACGTGCTCTCGCGCATCACCGTGCTGGGCGCGATTTATCTCGCGATCGTCTGCTTGATCCCGGAGATCCTGATCTCCTACGCCTCGGTGCCGTTCTACTTCGGCGGCACCTCGCTGCTGATCGTCGTCAGCGTCACCATGGATACGGTGGCACAGGTGCAGGGCTATCTGTTGGCGCACCAGTATGAAGGCCTGATCCGCAAGTCGAAGCTGCGCGGCCGCCGCAGGTAAGCCCGCCCGCAAATGACCATCGAGCTCGCGCGCCGCATCGCTATCACGATCGGCGCGCTTCTCGTTTTCAGGCTGGGCACGCAGATCCCGATTCCCGGGGTTGATGTCTTCGACGTCTCGCCGACGCTGGATCTCGTCTCCCGGCTTTCGATCTTTGCGCTGGGCCTCATTCCTTACCTGACGGCAGCAATCCTGATCCGGCTGCTGTCCGTGGTGTGGCGTCGCCTGAATTCCCCCGAGCGATCAGGCGAGCGCGGACGGCGCAAGATTGCGCGTGCCACGCTTGGCCTGACGCTCGGACTTACAGCCTTTCAAGCGTACGGCTTCGCCTCGACGCTCACGTCGATCCCGGGCCTCGTCAGGAATCCCGACGGCTGGTTCGTGATGACGGCCTCGGCCTCGTTGGTCGGCGGCGTCTTCGTGCTGGTCTGGCTCAGCGAGCAGATCACACGCCACGGCATCGGGAACGGCCTGGCGCTGATCCTGAGCGCCGGCTTTCTGGTCGCGATTCCGCAAAACATCGCCGGCATCATGGATGCTTTCCGGCAGGGCATGATCTCGGGTAGCCTCGTCCTCGGCCATGCGGTGTTCTGGGTCGCGGCCGTTGTCGTGATCGTGCTCGTCGAAGGTGCGCGGCGAAATATCCAGGTCCGGTTCGCCGCACGCAACGTCGGCACGCGGCAACTGCCGGGACGGGATGCGACGCTGTCGATCAAGCTCAACAGCGCCGGGTTCTTGCTTCCGGCCACCGTGGCGCCCTGGATCTTCTTTCTGCCGCTTGCCTTTGCCGGCGTCGTTCTGGGCAGTGATCATCCGCTGGTCGCGGCGGCGTATCAGCATCTTCAGCTGGGCCAGCCGGTGCACATGATTCTGGTGTCGATCGCCGTGTTCGCGCTCGCCTTCATCTACACGGCCTATGTCGTCGATCCCGAGTACACGGCGAAATCTCTGGCGCAGCGTGACGGTATCATTCCCGGGGTCGCGCCCGGCGAGGTGACCGCTGCCCATCTCGATCGCGTCGTGTCATTGACGACGGTCGTCGGAGCCGTCTACCTGACTGCGTTGCAGTTGATTCCGGAGGTGTTCGAGCTTTACGGGATCGGACTGCCTTATAGTATGGTCGTCAATGGTGGTGCGGCGGTGGTAGTGGTTTGCACTGCTCTTGATATCAAAACACAGGTGCGCGACGTATCGCTCACCAATCCGGGGGGCGTACGCCGATGAGAATTATACTTCTGGGACCGCCGGGGTCGGGCAAGGGGACCCAGGCGCAGCTCTTGGTGCAGCGTTATGGCATCGTCCAGCTCTCGACCGGCGAGATGCTGCGTGCCGCGGTTGCGGCCGGAACGCCGGTCGGCCTGAAGGCCAAGGAGATCATGGCCAGCGGCGGCCTCGTGCCCGACGAGGTCGTGGTCGGAATCATCTCCGACCGGATCGACCAGCCGGACGCCCGGAACGGCTTCATCCTCGACGGCTTCCCGCGCACCGTGCCGCAGGCCGAAGCTCTGGACGAGTTGCTGAGGAACAAGCGCCTCAAGCTCGACGCCGTGATCGAGCTTCGCGTCAACGAAAGCGCGCTTCTGAACCGCGTCGAGACCCGCGTCGCCCAGATGCGGGAGCGCGGGGAGGAAGTCCGACTCGATGACACCCCGGAGGTCCTGACCAAGCGGCTGGCCAGCTACCGCAGCCAGACGGAACCGCTGATTCACTACTATTCCGAGCGGCGGAAGCTCTCGACCATCGACGGTATGATGGCCATCGACGAGGTCACCCGCGCCATTGACCGCCAGCTACAGGCTCTAGGGACGGTCGAGCCCGCGACCCGCGCCAAGAGCGTAGCCAAGGCGGCGCCGGCCAAGAAGGCGAGGGCGGCCAAGGCAGCGACCCCAAAGGCCGCCAAAAAGCCGGCGAAAACGGCCAAAAAGCCCGCCAAATCGGCGAAAAAGGCCGCCAAGGCGGTAAAGGGCCCGAAGACAGCCAAGAAGACTGTCAAGAAAGCCGTCAAGAAGGTCGGCAAGAAAGCCGGTAGGAGAGCAGCCAAAAAGGCCGCCAAAAAGACCGCCAAGAAGGCCGTCAAAAAGGGTGCCAGGAAGGCTGCAAAAAAGGTCACGAAAAAGCGAGCCAAGCGCTAGCAGCGGTTGACGAAAGCCCCTGGAATCCCCTAATAAGCCCCGCATCCAAGTCGGATAGTTTCAGACGATGCCGGGCCCCAGGAAGACCGGGGGAGGGCGTCGTGTTCGCGTTTGTGAACACCTGCCCGAGAACACAAGCACTTAAAGCCCGATCCTGACGAGGATCGGCAACAGGAGAGAAGGCCGTGGCCCGTATTGCCGGCGTGAACATTCCCACCAACAAGCGCGTGCTGATCGCGCTCCAGTACATCCATGGCATCGGTCAGAAGATCGCCGGTGAGATCCTGGAAAAGGTGAAGATCCCCGTGGATCGTCGCGTCAATCAGCTCAGCGACGCTGAAGTGCTCCAGATCCGCGAAGTGATCGACCGCGACTATCTCGTCGAGGGCGACCTGCGCCGTGAAGTAGGTATCAACATCAAGCGTCTGATGGACCTCGGCTGCTATCGCGGTCTGCGTCATCGTCGCGGTCTGCCGGTGCGCGGCCAGCGTACCCACACCAATGCGCGTACGCGCAAGGGTCCGGCGAAGGCCATCGCCGGCAAGAAGAAGTAAGTTTTCGAATCCAATCACGGCGTGTGGCGAACACGGGCATGACCCGTTCGCCACGCGCTTTTCGTTCCACAGGTGTAGCCGCTGGCATTACGGCGGCGTTTGAGATCTCCAGGAAAGGTACTCAATGGGTAAGGAAGCCACCCGCGTTCGTCGTCGTGAGCGCAAGAACATCGCCTCCGGCGTCGCGCATGTGAACTCGTCGTTCAACAACACGACCATCACCATCACCGACGCGCAGGGCAACACGATTGCCTGGTCTTCCGCCGGCACGATGGGCTTCAAGGGCTCGCGCAAGTCGACCCCGTACGCCGCGCAGGTTGCCGCCGAGGACGTGTCGAAGAAGGCGCAGGAGCACGGCATGCGCACGCTGGAAGTCGAAGTCGCCGGTCCCGGTTCGGGCCGCGAATCGGCGCTCCGCGCGCTTCAGGCCGCCGGCTTCACCGTCACCTCGATCCGCGACGTGACCACGATCCCGCACAACGGTTGCCGTCCGCGCAAGCGTCGTCGCGTTTGATTTTTTACGAGTTGCGGGCGCATCGCGCCCGCAATGACTTTGCAAGAAGCCGCGGGTGCGACCTGCGGCCTTTCTCCAACGCCAGTATTTGATGCCTCAAATTGGCTGGCCTGTATGGGTGAAACAGTGACGATCCAGAAAAATTGGCAAGAACTGATTCGGCCGAACAAGCTCCAGGTGATGCCTGGCAGCGATTCCTCGCGTTTCGCAACCATCGTCGCCGAGCCGCTCGAGCGCGGCTTCGGCCAGACCCTCGGCAACGCGCTGCGCCGCATCCTGCTTTCCTCGCTCCAGGGCGCGGCGGTGCAGTCGGTGCACATCGACGGCGTGCTGCACGAGTTCTCCTCGATCGCGGGCGTCCGTGAGGACGTCACCGACATCGTGCTCAACATCAAGGACATCTCGATCAAGATGCAGGGCGAAGGCCCCAAGCGCATGGTCGTGAAGAAGCAGGGCCCCGGCGTTGTCACCGCCGGTGACATCCAGACCGTCGGCGATGTCGTCGTGCTCAACCCGGACCTGCAGATCTGCACCCTCGACGAGGGCGCGGAGATCCGCATGGAGTTCACGGTCGCGACCGGCAAGGGCTACGTGCCCGCCGAGCGCAACCGTCCCGAGGATGCGCCGATCGGCCTGATCCCGGTCGACAGCCTGTACTCGCCGGTCCGCAAGGTCTCCTACAAGGTCGAGAACACCCGCGAGGGCCAGATCCTCGACTACGACAAGCTGACCATGACGATCGAGACCAACGGCGCGATCTCGCCGGATGACTCGGTGGCTTATGCCGCCCGCATCCTGCAGGATCAGCTCAACGTGTTCGTCAACTTCGAAGAGCCGCGCAAGGAAGTCGCCCAGGAGATCATCCCGGACCTCGCCTTCAACCCGGCCTTCCTCAAGAAGGTGGACGAGCTCGAGCTGTCGGTGCGTTCGGCCAACTGCTTGAAGAACGACAACATCGTCTACATCGGCGACCTCGTGCAGAAGAGCGAAGCGGAAATGCTCCGCACCCCGAACTTCGGCCGCAAGTCGCTGAACGAGATCAAGGAAGTGCTGGCCCAGATGGGTCTGCATCTCGGCATGGAAGTGCCCGGCTGGCCGCCGGAGAACATCGACGAGCTCGCCAAGCGCTTCGAGGATCATTACTGATCTGACTTCACCGTGACGGCCGGCGTCCCCGGCCGTCATTTTTAAGGGCGAACGCAGGAAGCCCACCTGTGCAACTGGTCCGACGAACCGTCGCGGCAGTTCTAACGTAAGGAATAGTTACATGCGTCACGGCAAGGTTCATCGGAAGCTCAACCGCACGGCCGAGCATCGCCGCGCGATGTTCGCCAACATGGCGGCCGCGCTGATCAAGCACGAGCAGATCGTCACCACGCTGCCCAAGGCCAAGGAGCTTCGCCCGATCGTCGAGAAGCTCGTGACCCTCGGCAAGAAGGGCGGGCTGGCCATGCGCCGCCAGGCCATCTCCGAGATGCGCGACAAGGATCAGGTCAAGAAGCTGTTCGACGTCCTGGCGACCCGCTACAAGGACCGCCAGGGTGGCTACACCCGCATCATCAAGGCCGGCTTCCGCTACGGCGACAACGCCGCGATGGCCGTGATCGAGTTCGTCGATCGCGACGTCGATGCCAAGGGCCAGGATTCCGGCCCCGTGCAGGAGAAGGAAGCCGAGGCGGCGTAAGCCACTCAGCGGATACGGATTGAAAACGGCGCCCTCGGGCGCCGTTTTTGTTGTTGGGCTGGCGCAGATTCGCCGGGACTATTCCTCCTTGATCCCCGCTTTTTGCGCGATGTCCTTCATTTCGGCGGTCTCCTTGCCGATGGCGCCCGCCCAATCGCTGTAACGCGCGAAGCCGGGCTCGAAGCCGACCTTGGTGAAGCGCTCGATGACGGACGGGCTGCCGATGATCTCCTCCAGCGTCGCCGACAGCTTGTCGCGAACGGACGGCGGCAGCCCCTTCGGCGCGACCACCGCTCCCCATGACGCGAAATCGATGTTGCCATAGCCGAGCTCGGCCAGCGTCGGCACGTCGGGCAGGTACGGCGTGCGCTTGCCCGAGAACACGGCGAGCACCTTGACGGTGCCGGCTTCGATCTGCGGCTTGACCGCGATCACCGTGTCGACGTGGTACTGGATGTGCTTGCCGATGAGGTCGTTCATCGCCGGCGCGCTACCCTTGTAGGGCAGGTGGACCATCTTGATCCCCGCCGCCGACTTGAACAATTCGCCGGCAAAATGCGAGACGGTCGCGACGCCAAAGGACGCCAGCGAGAGCTTGTCGGGATTGGCCTTGGCTTCAGCGACGAGCGCGGCCACGTCCTTGATCGGATTGTCCTGGTAGGTGACCAGCGCCAGCGTAATCTTGCCGGTCTGGCCGATTGGCTCGAAGTCCTTGGCGGCGTCGTAGGGCACGCTTTCCTTGACGGCCGCCGGCAGCGTGAAGCTCGAGTTCGAGCTGAAGAACAGGGTGTATCCGTCAGGCGCCGCTCGCGCGACCTCCTTGGCGGCAATCGTGGTGCCGCCGCCGGGGCGGTTCATGATGATTACGGGCTTGCCGAGCCGCGTCTCCAGTTCGCCGCCGATGATGCGCGCCACCACGTCGGAGGCGCCGCCGGGCGGGAAGGGCACGATCAATTGCAGCGGTTTGTCCGGATAGACCGCTTGAGCCGGCGCGGGCGAGTTGCCGCCGATCAGGCCGAGCAACCCGAGCGCAACAGTGAGGGCGGTTCTCTTCATCGCTTGGTCCTTCCGTGTTCGCATGAGCAAAGATGCCCGGGTGTGGCTAGCAATAATCGTTCCATCTGCGATCGAGACTGGTTGTATGCCTCCCTCGCTGCACCCGGAACAGCTCGTGACCGTCTCACCGATTGGTGAGCGCCAATTGCGGCGCGGTCCATCGCGTCCGATATTCCCCTCATCGATTTGATGGAGATACTACATGAACATCGACCTTTCCGGAAAAACCGCGCTGGTGACTGGCTCGACCGCCGGCATCGGCCATGCCATCGCCAAGGGCCTTGCAGCCTCCGGCGCCAGCGTCGTGATCAACGGGCGCGGCCAGGACAAGGTCGATGCGGCCGTGCGCAAGCTGGAAGGGGCTGGCGCCAAGGTCCGCGGCATCGCCGCCGACGTCTCGACCGCTTCGGGCTGCAGGGCGCTTGTTTCGGCGCTGCCGGACGTCGACATCCTCGTCAACAATGCCGGCATTTTCGAGCCGAAGGACTTCTTCGACATTCCCGACGAGGACTGGAGCCGCTTCTTCGAGGTCAATGTGATGAGCGGCGTGCGGCTGTCGCGCGCCTACCTGAAGGGCATGCTCAAGCGCAATTGGGGCCGCATCGTCTTCATCTCCTCGGAGTCCGGCCTCAACATTCCCGTCGAGATGATCCATTACGGCATGACCAAGACGGCCCAGCTCTCGGTCGCCCGCGGTCTGGCGCAGCTCACGCGCGGCACCGGTGTCACCGTCAACTCCGTGCTGCCGGGCCCGACCATGTCGGAGGGCGTCGAGACTTTCGTGAAGGATCTCGCCAAGCAGAACGGACAGTCGGTGGACGAGGCCGCCGCCAACTTCGTCAAGCAGCATCGCCCGAGCTCTCTACTCCAGCGTTTCGCCGGCGTGGACGAGATCGCCAACATGGTGGTCTATGTCGCCTCGAAGCAGGCATCTGCCACCAACGGCGCGGCGCTGCGCGCGGAAGGCGGCATCGTCAACACCATTGCGTGAGGTCGTGCATGACAGCCTATGTGATCTCCGAAGTCGAGATGCGCGACGCGGACGGCTTTGAAGCCTATCGCAGGCTCGCCGCGAAGACGATCGCGCAGTACGGCGGACGTTATCTCGTCCGTGGCGGCAAAGCCGAGCTTGCCGAAGGCAACCTCCCGCCGAAGGCCGTCATTATCGTCGAATTCGAATCGATGGCGCGATTGAAGGAATGGTACGCCTCGCCGGAATATGCCGAGGCGCTGAAGCTGCGGCAGACGGCGCTGGAGCGGCGGCTGCTGTTCGTCGAGGGAGTCGTCGAAGCCTAGCTGGTCTGCCGCCCCTGCGGGTTCCATTTGGCGCGCCGTCGGGTAGGATGGGCGTTCATGCTCAGGCCTCTGTCGACCCGCCATAAACGCCTCTTCAGATTGACCTCCGCGCGATGGCAGCGGCAGGCGATCTTCCTGCTCGGTGGCATCGGGGTTGGCGCAGCGGCGGTGGCGCTGGCGCAACTCGCCGATCTGGCGCAGCAGGCTTTCGCGCTGCTGCTGGCGCAGTCCCGCTACGCCGTGCTGGCCGTGACCCCGCTCGGTTTCATGCTCTCGGCCTATCTGACCATCCGGCTGTTTCCCAACGCGCAGGGCAGCGGGATTCCACAGGCGATCGCCGCACGCCATCTGACCGACCAGACGGCACGCGAAAGTCTGGTTTCGATGCGGATCGCGATCGGAAAGGTGATCCTCACTCTGTTCGGTCTGCTGTGTGGCGGCTCCGTTGGCCGGGAAGGACCCACGGTGCAAGTCGGTGCCTCCATCATGTTCGCGCTTGGCCGCGTCTCGCCGCGCCGCCAGCCGGGGTTGATCCTGGCAGGCGCCGCTGCGGGCGTTGCCGCGGCGTTCAACACGCCGATGGCCGGAATCGTGTTCGGCATCGAGGAGATGAGCCGCGCATTTGAGACCCGCACCTCCACGCTCATCATTGCGGCCGTGATCGCGGCCGGCCTGACCTCGCTGGCGCTGGCGGGCAATTACGCCTATTTCGGCAGCAGCGCGATGTCGCTGGGGCGCGGCGCGGACTGGCTGGCCGTTCCGCTCTGTGGCGTGATTGGCGGCCTCGCAGGCGGCCTGTTCAGCCGCATCGTCATCGCGATGGCGCGCGGATTCAGCAATCCACTCGGACGCGCGATCAAGGGCCATCCGCTCTGGTTCGCATTCGCGTGCGGCATCGCTGTCGCGATCTGCGGCTTGGTCTCCGGCGATACGATTTACGGGACCGGCTATGACCAGGTAAAGACGGCGCTGGAGCACGGCGCGCCGTTGCCGCGGGATTTCGGTGTGCTCAAGCTCCTGGCGACGACCTTTGCCGCGATCAGCGGCATACCGGGCGGCATTTTCTCGCCGTCGCTGGCCGTTGGTGCCGGCATCGGCAGCAACGTCGCCGCGTTCTTCCACGATGCGCCGCTCGGCGCCATCATGTTGCTCGGCATGGTCTCGTACTTCGCCGGCGTGGTGCAGGCGCCGATCACCGCGTTCGTGATCGTGACCGAGATGACGGATAATCACGGCATGGTCGTGCCCTTGATGGGGGCCGCGCTGATCGCGCATGTGACCTCGCGAATGATCTGCGAGGAGGGCATCTATCACGCGCTGGCTAAAGGCTTTGTCGAACGGGCGACGCGCCCCGCACTGGACAAGATGCCGTAAGGTGGGCAAAGGCGCAGTTGCGCCGTGCCCACCATCTCTCTCTCATCGCGACAAGGGTGGGCAAGCTTCGCTTTGCCCACCCTATGCACCGATGTTGCAACTGCTACCACCCCTCCAGCACGATCTTGCCGCGCGATTTTCCGCTCTCCAGGAGCGCATGCGCGCGCTTGAGGTTGACGGCGTTGATAGTGCCGAAGGTCTGGTCGAGCGTGGTGCGCAGCACGCTCTTGTCGATGAGGTCGGAGACGTCGTTCAGCAGACGATGCTGCGCAATCATGTCCGGCGTCTGGAACGAGGAGCGCGTGAACATCGATTCCCAGTGCACCGAGATCGCCTTGCCCTTGAAGGTGCTCATGGTGAACTCCGGCGGATCGTCGATCAGGCCGAACCTGCCTTGCGGCGCCATGAAGTCCGCGATCGCCTTGTAGTGCTGGTCGGTGAAGGTGAGGCTCGCCACCAGCGCGACCGGCGGCAGCTTCAATGCCTCGATCTGCTCCTTCATCGGCTTGCCGTGGTCGATCACGGCATGCGCGCCGAGATCGAGGCACCATTTTTGCGATTCCGGCCGCGTCGCCGTCGCGAGCACCGTGAGGCCGGTGAGGCGGCGCGCGAGCTGGATCAGGATCGAGCCGACGCCGCCGGCGCCGCCCGTGATCAGAAGCGTCCGCGGATCGACGCTCTTGCCGGGCACCGCGCCGAGCCGGTCGAACAGCAATTCCCAGGCGGTGATGGAGGTGAGGGGAAGGGCGGCCGCTTGCGCGAAGGACAGGCTCTTCGGCTTGTTGCCGACGATGCGTTCGTCGACCAGATGAAATTCGGAATTGGTGCCCTGGCGCAGGATCGAGCCCGCGTAAAACACCTCGTCGCCCGGCTTGAACAGCGTGACCTCCGGCCCGACGGCATCGACCACGCCGGCTGCGTCGTAGCCCAGGATCTTGGTCTCGCCCTCGGGCGGCGCTGCACGCTTGCGCACCTTGTAATCGACCGGATTGGCCGAGATCGCTTTCACGGCGACGCGGATGTCGCGCCCCCGGGGTTCGGGTTTTGCAGTCTCGAAATCGATCAGCGAATTCGCGTCCTCGATCGGAAGCGATTTTGTGTAGCCGACGGCCTTCATGGCTTGTCTCCATCAGATGGCGTGCTCGCCTGGCGTCCTAACTGTCGCTCTGGCTCCAATTTGGCAAGTACTGTAAATTCGGGGATATAGTCCCTGTTCGGATACTATTGGGAAAACACGCATGAAAAGGCGCGACTTTGCCCGGCGCCCGGGCTGCTCGGTCGAGGCGACGCTGGATCTGATCGACGGCAAGTGGAAGGGCGTGATCCTCTATCATCTGCAGGGCGGCACCCAGCGCTTCGGCGAATTGCGCCGCCGGATGCCCGGGATCACCCAGCGCATGCTGACGAAACAGCTTCGTGCGCTGGAGGAGGACAAGCTCGTCATCCGCAAGGTCTATGCGGAGGTGCCGCCGCGCGTGGAGTATTGTCTTTCCGAGCTCGGCGAGAGCCTCAAGCCGGTGATCGATATTTTGAAGGCCTGGGGCGAGAACCACCAACGGCTCCTGTCCTGCGGGCCTGCGCCCGAAATGGAGCCGGTCAAGAAGCGTAAGCGCGCAGCCTAGGTCGGGAACATCTGTCGCACGACAATGGATGCGCGGTCATCATTTGGCACGAGGCAAATGGCCGGTCCGCACGCCAGGCTTGCATGCTTCCGACGTCAGGGGCGGGCCGAATATAGCCGCCCTGCGCCCTTCTATTGGGGGGCGAACGCGCCTATATTCCGGCGTCTTTTCCAAGAGGTAGGAATGTTTCGATCGATCTGGACCGCCGCCGTCACGGCCTCGTGCATAGCCTTTTCCGCCCAATTCAATCCGGCTGCGGCGCAGGACCGTCGGGTCCCGTCCTCGCCGGCCGAGCTGCGGCTGTCCTATGCGCCGATCGTGCAGCGGGTTCAGCCGGCCGTGGTGAACGTCTATGCGGCCAAGGTGGTGCAGAACCGCAACCCGCTGCTGGACGACCCGATCTTCCGCCGCTTCTTCGGTGTGCCGGGCCAGCAGCAGGAGCAGGTGCAGCGCTCGCTCGGCTCCGGTGTCATCGTCGATACGTCCGGCCTCGTCGTCACCAACGTCCATGTCATCGAAGGCGCGGACCAGGTGAAGGTATCGCTGTCGGACAAGCGCGAGTTCGAGGCCGAGATCGTGCTGAAGGATTCCCGCAGCGATCTTGCGGTGCTGCGCCTGAAGGATTCGAAGGAGAAGTTTCCGGCGCTCGAATTCACCAACTCCGATGAGCTGCTGGTCGGTGACGTCGTGCTGGCAATCGGCAATCCCTTCGGCGTCGGCCAGACCGTGACCCACGGCATCATCTCGGCGCTGGCGCGCACGCAGGTCGGGATTACCGATTACCAGTTCTTCATCCAGACCGATGCGGCGATCAATCCCGGCAATTCCGGCGGCGCGCTGGTCGACATGAACGGCCGGCTCGCCGGCATCAACACCGCGATCTATTCGCGCTCCGGCGGCTCGCAAGGCATCGGCTTTGCGATCCCCGCCAACATGGTGCGCGTCGTCGTGGCCTCCGCCAAAAGCGGCGGCAAGGCTGTGAAGCGGCCATGGCTCGGTGCGAAACTGCAGGCGGTGACGCCGGAAATCGCCGAGAGCCTCGGCCTGCGCTCGCCGACTGGCGCGCTGGTCGCGAGCGTGGTGTCGAATGGCCCCGCGGCGAAGGCCGGCCTGAAATCCTCCGATCTCATCATCGGTATCGACGGCCAGAGCGTGGATGATCCCAACGCTTTCGATTATCGCTTCGCCACCCGTCCGCTCGGCGGCACCGCGCAGATCGACGTGCAGCGCGGCGGCAAGCCGCTGAAGCTGACGGTGGCGCTGGAGACCGCGCCCGATGCGGGACGTAACGAACTCGTCGTCACTGCGCGTTCGCCGTTCCAGGGCGCCAAGGTCTCGACCATCACGCCGGCGGTCGCCGACGAGCTGCATCTTGACGCCGACACCGAAGGCGTCGTGATCACCGATCTCGGCGGCGACAGCGCGGCTGCGAATGTCGGCTTCCAGAAGGGCGACATCATCCTGGCCGTCAACAACCAGAAGATCAGCAAGACCGGAGACCTCGAGAAGGCTGCCGCAGAACGTCCGCGGCTCTGGCGCATCACGGTGGTGCGCGGCGGCCAGCAGATCAACGTTACGCTGGGCGGATGAGTCCAAAGCGACCACAGCAGACGCCAACGCTCTTCGCGGCGGCCGGGCTCGACCAGGAAGCTCCGCATCCGTTGCCGGACCGGCTGCGCCCGCGCACGCTGTCGGAGGTCGTCGGCCAGGACCATATCCTCGGTCCCGACGGCGCTCTGACACGCATGCTGGAGACCCGCACGCTGGGATCGCTGGTGTTCTGGGGGCCGCCCGGCACCGGCAAGACCACGGTGGCGCGGCTTTTGGCGGATGCGACCGACCTGCATTTCGAGCAGATCTCCGCAGTGTTCTCCGGCGTCGCCGACCTGAAGAAGGCGTTCGACGCCGCCCGCGCCCGCCGCGAGATGGGCAAGGGCACGCTCTTGTTCGTCGACGAGGTGCACAGGTTCAACCGTGCCCAGCAGGATTCCTTCCTGCCCGTGATGGAAGACGGCACGGTGGTGATGGTCGGCGCCACCACAGAGAACCCGTCCTTCGAGCTCAACGCGGCGCTTTTGTCTCGCGCGCGCGTATTGGTGTTTCGTTCGCTCGACGCAGCCGCGATCGAAAAGCTGTTCGCCCATGCCGAGGACGTCGAGGGCAGGAAGCTGCCGCTCGATGACGAGGCGCGCGCGGTGCTGGTGCGCATGGCCGACGGCGACGGTAGGGCATCGCTGACGCTCGCCGAAGAGGTCTGGCGCTCGGCACGGGCGGACGAGATCTTCAATGCCGCGCAGTTGCAGGACATCCTGCAGCGCCGCGCGCCGATCTACGACAAATCGGCCGACGGCCATTACAACCTGATCTCCGCGCTGCATAAGTCGGTGCGCGGCTCCGATCCCGATGCGGCGCTGTATTACCTTGCGCGGATGCTGGACGCCGGCGAGGACCCGCTGTTCCTGGCCCGCCGCGTCGTGCGCATGGCAGTCGAGGACATCGGCCTGGCCGATCCGCAGGCGCTCGTCATCGCCAATGCGGCGAAAGACGCCTTCGACTTCCTCGGCCATCCCGAGGGCGAGCTCGCCATCGCGCAGGCCGTGGTCTATCTCGCCACCGCGCCGAAATCGAACGCGGTCTACACCGCCTTCGGCACGGCGATGCAGGTCGCCAAGCAAGCCGGCTCGCTGCTGCCGCCCAAGCACATTCTCAATTCCCCGACCAAGCTGATGAAGTCGGAAGGCTACGGCGCGGCCTACGAATACGACCACGACGCCCCCGACGCCTTTTCCGGCCAGGACTACTTCCCCGAAGCCCTGGGCCGCCAGACCTTCTACGACCCACCCGAGCGCGGCTTCGAGCGCGAGATCCGGAAGCGGCTGGATTACTGGGCCAAGCTGCGTAAGGAGCGGGGCGGCTCGGGCTAGAAACGGCCATTTCGCCGTGACGGGAGCCGCCTTTTAGGGTAGGCAGGCAACCATGAGCCGCCGCATCAAGAGAATGAACCCGAAGCCGCGCTCGCGTGACGAGCGCGAAGACTCACGTCCGCATCAGGCGCGGGGCGCAAAGAAAGCTGGCCCGCGTCCGAGCAGCAAGCCCGGCGGCAAGCCGCCGCGCTTCGAGCGGCGTGCCCCCGAGCGCGCCGAGCGGCGTCCGCCCAAGGCTGAGCCGGAGAGGGCTGTGCCGGCAAAACCCGTCGAGCCGCTGCTGCCGACCAAGGTGCAGACCGTCAAGGTGACGGCCGACGAGAACAACATGCGCGTCGACCGTTTCCTCGAAGCGCGCTTTCCTGGCCTGTCGTTCTCCCACATCCAGCGCGTCGTCCGCAAAGGCGAGCTGCGCGTCGACGGCAAGCGCGTCGACAGCAAGGATCGCCTGGAGGAGGGCCAGAGCGTCCGCATCCCGCCGCTGAAGCTCGACGCGCCGAAGGTCGTCGGCGAGCTTTCGGAGGCTGCGCAGAAGACGCTCAAGGCGCTGAAGGAGATGACGATCTTCGAGGATGACGACGTCCTCGTCCTCAACAAGCCGGCCGGCCTTGCCGTGCAGGGCGGCTCGGGCATGACGCGGCACATCGACCAGATGCTTGAGGTGATGCGCGATGCCAAGGGCCAGAAGCCGCGCCTCGTGCACCGCATCGATCGCGAGACGTCGGGCTGTCTGTTGATCGCCAAGACGCGCTTTGCCGCCTCGCATCTGACCGGCGCGTTCCGTTCGCGGTCGGCGCGGAAAACCTATTGGGCGCTGGTGCCGGGCCTGCCGAAACCGAAGCAGGGTCGCATCTCGACTTTCCTCGCCAAGGAGGAGAGCGAGGACGACACCATCATGCGCGTTGCCCAGCACGGTGACGAGGGCGCGAGCCACGCGGTGACCTATTACGCGATGGTCGAGACCGCCGGCAACAAGCTCACCTGGGTGTCGCTGAAGCCGGTGACGGGCCGCACCCACCAGCTGCGCGCCCACATGGCCCATATCGGCCATCCCATCGTCGGCGATCCCAAATATTTCAACATCGAGAACTGGCAATTGCCGGGCGGCCTGCAGAACCGGCTGCATCTGCTCGCGCGCCGCATCGTCATTCCGCATCCGCGCGGCGGCGTGATCGACGCCACCGCGCCGCTGCCGCCGCACATGCAGCAGTCGTGGAATCTGCTCGGACTCGATGCCAGCCGGTTCGACCCGATCGAGAACGCGCCGGAGGAGTAGGGGGCGCACGGCTCGCCTCCACCTCGTCATTGCGAGGAGCCCTCGCGACGAAGCAATCCAGACTGCCGCCGCGGCAGCAGTCTGGATTGCTTCGCTGCGGTGGCAATGACGTTGGGGAAGCAGCGATCGGTTCACCCCTCACTTCCGAAACTGCTCCAGAAACATCCGTAAACTGTCATGCGGGCTCTCGACATCCGTGATCAACCAGCCCTCCGGCCCGTTGACGACGATGAAGTTCAGCGTCACGGGCTTGCCACGGTTGTCGAAATTCGCCGCGACATAGGTCTTGTCATATTGCCTGCGAACGACCGCGATGGCGACCGGGCCGAGCTTCCAGCTCTGGCTCTGCACCAGGAAGTCGTAAGGCTCGGCCCGCGGCGCGGACCAGGCCTTGCGCATAGCCGGATCGAAGAATTGCCGGGCGGTCGCCGTATCCCTTGGCAGTCCTTTGGACAGCTCCGGCGCGCCATCGCCGTAATGAGCATAGATGTTACGGACCAGCGATTCGGGGGTACGAAAGCCGGCCTCCGCCGCGGCCAGCCAGACCCCGGCCAGCAGGGCCGCAATGCCCGCAAGTTCCCTCATGCCCGCCGCTCGCTTTATCGGCTCCCGGTCTTATCTTAAAAGCCTAGCATCCAGGGACCGGGACCGAAAACTCACATGCGCGAATTGTTCGAAGAAGCCGCAGGCCAGCCTCCGCCCGATCCGCGGGAATCGGCGCGCGCGTCTGCGCGCACGCCGCTGCGCAAGCGCTTCTACAAGGAGGCCGGCGTCACCGAGGCCGAGGGTGGTTTTGCCATCACGCTCGATGGCAAGCCGATCCGCACGCCGTCTGGCCGCCAGGTCGTGATCCCTGCGCGGACGCTCGCAGATCGCGTCGCCGCGGAATGGGCTGCCCAGGGTGCGAGCATCGATCCCGTGACCATGCCGCTGACGCGGATCGCCAACAGCGTGGTCGAAGGCGTCGTCGACCGCGTCGAGATCGTCAGCGACGACCTTGCAAAGTACTTCGAGTCCGATTTGCTGTTCTATCGCGCCGGCCACCCGGAAGGGCTCGTGGCCCGCGAGGCCGCGCATTGGGATCCAGTGCTGTTCTGGGCCGCGGAGACGCTGGGGGCGCATTTCATCCTGTCCGAGGGCGTCATGCATGTGAGGCAGCCGGACGAAGCGCTGAAGGCGGCACGAGCCGCGCTGCCCGAGGATGCCTGGTCGGTCGCCGCGCTCCACGTGGTGACCACCTTGACTGGTTCGGCGCTGCTGGCCCTGGCGCTGGCCCATGACGTGCACGATGCCGACCAGGTCTGGGCCGCCGCCCATGTCGACGAGGACTGGAACGCCGAGCAATGGGGCGTGGACGAGGAGGCAGCTACCCGCCGGGCCACGCGCTTCCGGGATTTCGAGGCCGCCGTGACGGTCTTGGCGGCGGTCAGGGCGGCCGTGGCCAAAGGTCCTTAACGAGAGGTTTACGACGTAGACGCTAGGGTGGGGAGAGTGCTCGCTCCCGTGCTCGCTCCAGTGCTTCCTTGGGCCCCCTGAGATGCCGACGCCCGTCACGTCCATCCTTCCCGTCAGTGCGCCCAGCCCCGCGGCTGATGCGACGACGCCCGACCTCGTGCTTCAGGCCGGCAGCGTCGTCGATGCCAGGGTCGTCAGCGTGATGGCCGACAATCTGGTGCGGATCGCGATCGCCAACCTCTCGATGGACGTGATGTCGGAGGTGGCGCTGACGCCGGGGCAGAATCTGCAGCTCGCGGTGTCGCAGAACGACGGCACCATCCGCCTTGCGGTCATGAGCGGGGCAGGCGAGGCCGCCACTGATCAGATCACGCTGACGCCCCGCGCCGCCTCGCTGGTGGAAAGCCCGCCGCTGGCGCCGTCGGCGAGCGTGCCGCGAAATACGCTCACGCCGTTGGAGCAGGTCGCCGTCACCGCGGCAGCGGCCGAGGCCGTGACGAAGCAGGGCAGCCAGGCGCCGCTGTTCGCTGATCTGGCGGCCGTCGTCACCGGCAGCGATTTACCGGCGGGGTTGAAGCAGGCGGTGCTGGACGTGTTGGCACAGCAGACACAGCTCAACGGCGCCCTCGATGGCGGCGACATCGAATCCGCCTTCCAGAAGTCAGGACTATTCCTCGAGGCATCACTTGCTGCAGGCACGACCCCGTCCTCAGGTAGCGTTCCGGATTTGAAGGCGGCGCTGCTGGTGCTGCGCCAGACCTTGGCGACGATCCAGACGGCCGCACCGCAAAGCCAGGGCGCCACGATTCCGGCCGGCACCACGGCGACACCGCAGGTCGCCGCCGCGCCGGCGCAGCCAGCGGGTGAGGTCGCGCAGACCGTCTCGCCGTCGATCGCCCCCGACATTGCCCAGCAGCCGCAAACGCCGCGCAACGCCAATCCCGCGGCCGCGGTGCTGGCCGATATGGCGGCCGACGCGCCGCAAATGGCGCTGCCGCGCATGTCCGCCGGCCTTGCCGCAAGCCTGCTGCAGGAGGTCACGCAAAACCTGCCGCGCCTCACCGGTAACGTGCCCGGCTCCAACAAGGCCGTGCCCGATGGCCACCTCTTCGAAGCCGCGGCCCGCGCGATACCGCCCCCGTTCCGTGGCGCGCTGCCATCTGCGCAATCGATCGCCACGCCATCGCTCGCGCCGGATGCGCCGCTCTCCGCGACCGTGCATCGCCTGCTCGACGAGACCGATGCCGCGATCGCGCGGCAGACCCTGCTCCAGGTCGCTTCGCTCCCCGATCGCACGGATGCCAGCGGTCACCGCGTTGATCCCAGCGTGCCGCAGTGGAATTTCGAGATACCCTTTGCAACGCCGCAAGGCACCGCGATGGCGCAGTTCGAGATCTCGCGCGATGGTGCTGGCGAATCCGCCGATCCCGCCAAGCAAGCCTGGCGCGCGCGCTTCACGCTCAATGTCGAGCCCGCCGGCCCGGTGCATGCTCTGATCACGTTGAATGGCGACAAGACTTTCGTGCGGATGTGGGCGGAGCGGACGGCGACCGCGCAGCAGCTTCGCGCCGGCATCGGTGAGCTCAACCAGGCCCTGGTGAGGGCCGAGCTCAACCCCGGCGACATCCTGGTCCGCGACGGCACGCCGCCGCAGCCGGCACCGGCCCGCGCCGGCCACTTCCTGGATCGCGCCACATGAGTGATCCATCCAAGCTCGCGATCGCGCTGCATTACGAGAAGGGCTCTGGCGCGCCCGTCGTCGTCGCCAAGGGCAAAGGCACGATCGGCGAGAAGATCGTCGAGATCGCCAAGGCTCACGACATCCCGATCGAGGAAAACGAGGTCTTGGCCGGCGCGCTGTCCAAGGTCGAGCTCGGCGAGGAGATCCCGCCGGACCTCTACAAGGCCGTCGCCGAGGTCCTGGTGTTCGTGCTGCGGCTGTCGGGCCGGGGGCGGTAGGTCCTACCTGTCATCGTTTCACCATGGAGCGTCTGCATGGTCGCGGCCGCTTTCATCAGTCAATGGACATCGCTCTTGCTCACCCGCCGCTCCACTCTCGGCCTTCTTGCCGCATCTGCCATCCTGCCGCAGCGCGCGCTCGCCCACGTCGCGCCGCCGCGCAATGAGATCCGTGACAGTCTCGCAAAGCGCTTCACCGACCTCGGCACATCAGGCACCTTCGTCGGCTACAAGGTCGAGGACTATCTGATCGTCGCCAGCGACAAGGAGCGCTCGGGCGAGGGCAAGCTGCCGGCCTCGACCTTCAAGATCCCGAACTCGCTGATCGCGCTCGAGACCGGCGTCGTCACCGATCCCGACAAGGACGTCTTCCCGTGGGATGGCGTGAAGCGGCCGATCGAAGCCTGGAACAAGGATCACACGCTGCGCAGCGCGATCGCGGTCAGCGCGGTGCCGGTCTATCAGGAGATCGCGCGGCGCATCGGCCAGGAGCGCATGCAGAAATATGTCGACGAGTTCGACTACGGCAATCGCGACATCGGCGGCGGCGTCGACCAGTTCTGGCTCACCGGAAATTTACGCATCGATCCAGTCGAGCAGATCGATTTCGTCGACCGGCTGCGCCGCCGCGCGCTGCCGATCTCAAAGCGCAGCCAGGATCTGGTCGCCGACATCCTGCCGGTGACCAAGGTGGGCGAGGCCATCATCCGCGCCAAGTCCGGCCTGCTCGGAGCCGAGCGCGGCGAGCCGTCGCTCGGCTGGATGGTCGGCTGGGCCGAGAAGGGCGAGGTGCACACGGTGTTCGCGCTCAACATGGATTGCAAGGAGCCGCGCCTCATCGGCGAGCGCATGAGCCTGACGCAAGCCTGCCTTGCCGAGATCGGCGCGATCTAGCGCTGTCGCGCCAGCGCCGCTCGACTAGCATCCTTCCGGGCAAGAAAGATAACCGGGAGGACAACAATGAACTCAACACCAATCTGGCTGTCGTCGCTTACGCTCGCTGCAGCCGGCGGCTGGCTTGCCGCCACCATGTTTGCCGGCCCCGCAACCAGCAAGGAGCCGCGCTTTCCGCAGCTCACCATGGACCAGCTCGACGCCAAGCAGAAGCCGCTTGGCGAGCAAATCATGAAGGTGTCGAGCGTCGGCATCGGCGGTCCCTACAATCCTATGATCCGCAGCCCCGTGTTGGGCCAGCGCCTGTTCGACCTGTTCCATTATCTGCGCTGGGAGACCTCGGTCCCGCTGAAGCTCAACGAGTTCGCGATCCTGATCATCGGGCGGCAATGGCGTTCGCAGGTGGAATGGTTCGCGCATGCGCCGCTGGCAGCCAAGGCGGGCCTCTCCTCCGATATCATCGCGGAGCTGAAGGCCAACAAGCGCCCGTCGAAGATGGCCGAGGACGAGACCGTGGTCTACGATTTCGTCACTGAGCTTACCACGACCAAGAAGGTCACCGACGAGACTTACGCGCGGGCGAAGAAGGTGTTCAATGATCAGCAGATCGTCGACCTCACCGCACTCGCCGGCAATTACGTGATGGTCGCAATGCTGCTGGCCATGGCGGAGGAAACCGTGCCGCCGGGCAAGGAGGAGCCGTTCAAGCCGGGCGAGCCGTAGGTCTCACTCTCTCGGCCCGTCATTGCGAACGGCGCTCCCACCACGTCATTGCGAGGAGCTCGCTGATGCGAAGAAATCCAGAGTTTTTACGTTGAGGAAGTCTGGATTGCTTCGCTGCGCTCGCAATGACGGAGTATGTGGCGCACATGCGCAGCTGCCGTAGGGTGGGCAATGGCGCGTAGCGCCGTGTGCCCACGATTGTTTCTCTGTCGTGATTGTTAGGTAGACACGCTTCGCATTGCCCACCCTACGGCACCGCGCGCGGAGCAGGCGCATTCACCCCAGCTTGAACAAAACCTGCAAGAACTCCTCCACCGCCTTGCGCGCCTCGGCGGCCGTCTTTGGATTGCCGCCGACATGCGGGTTCAACTCGACACAGGAATCCTTATAGGTAAAGGGCGCGTTGGTCTCGCCGTTCATCAGCACGCCGCCGTCGCCTTCCTTGATCCGGCAGTTGCGCACGGTTTGCGCATTGGCTGACACCGCAACGGTGCTGACGCCGAGCAGGCCGCTGTCGAATCCGTGTGCGCTGTCGGGATATTCGGTCAGCACGACATCACGGCCCGCTGCCTTGAGCCGTTCGACGAACGCCTTGCAGCTCTTCACGGGATTGTAGTCGTCTGGCGTGCCGTGGAAGATGCGGATCGGGCGCGCGGCGACCTCGTTGTCACCAACATACGTCGTCGAGCAGTCCGGATAGAACGGGACGTACGCCGCGAACTGGATGCCCGACTTGTTCCAGAGCTTGTTGAAGCGGTCGAGGCTTGCGTAGAGCGTTGCCTGTCCGCCGCGGGAAAAGCCCATCAGCACGATGCGGTCAAGATCGACGCGCGGGTGTTTCGCCAGGATCTCCAGCGAACGGTAGATGTCGATGATCAGATTGAGCCGGCCGAGCAGCGCCTGGTTCGGTCCGACCACCGTCAGCCCGCGGCCGGTGAAACCGTCGATCACGAAGGTCGAGATGCCCATGGCGTTGAAGGCGTGCACCCAGGCTTCCGTGGTGGCGCCGACGCCGCTCGAGCCGTGCATCAGCACCACGACGGGGAGTTTGCCGGTCCCCTGCGCCACGCGGAATTCGCCGGCCACCGTCACTGGCTTGCCGGCCGCCGCATCGCCGCTGAGGAATTTCTGGTCGGAGAGAGTGAGAGAGGGGATCGGGTAGATCTCGGCGCGGGTGGCGACTTCCTTGGGCAGCGACTGCGCATAAGCGAGCCCGGTGGCAGCGCAGAGCGCAATGAGCGCCATGGCGGCGCGGAATGCCGTCGGCATCGGATCCTCCCGTGTGATTTTCAGGGAGTAGACCAACGGACTTGCGGGCTGTCAATTTTGATGCCGCCTGCTTCCACGGTGTCATGGCCGGGCTTGTCCCGGCCATCCACGATCTTGTCTATCGGACGCTGCCAAAGAACGTGAATGCCCGGGACAAGCCCGGACACCTTGCTTTGAAAGACTTCAGCCCTCGTCGGCTGTCTTCTTCGCGGTCAGCGCCTGGTCGATCGCGAAGCCGCCGATCTCGCTCATCGCCTGCGAGATCACGTCGCCCTTGCGGGCAAAGCCGGCGGAGAGGAAATCGAACTGCGTCCGCGCCAGCCGCAGCACCTCGATCGGCACCGAGACCGCGGTCTCGTTGAAACTGTCGACGGAGGCGCGCAAGCTGTGCAGCTCGGTCGTTAGCTTGACGATATGGCTCTCGGCATTCTGCATCAGGCCGATCAGCTTGCCGCGCTCGGCATCGAAGGCGGCGCGCTCGGCGGCGGCTGCCGCGGTGACCTCGGCAAGCTGCGCCCGCAGCACGTCGATCTGCCCGACCATGGCATCGGAGGCGAGCTCGGCCGCCTCGCGCAGCTCGGCGTTGCGCGTGCTCTCGATCTGCTGCTGGTGATACAGCCGCTCGGCCGACATCGCCCGCTGGCCGAGCTGCTCGATCAGGCTCGCGGCGCGCAGCAGCATCTCGCCATTTCGCCCCGACACCATGCTGGCCATGCGCCGCAGGAAGTCGACGGTATCTGACGATGAGTTCGGCGGCAGGGGGACGACCGTCGCAGACATGTGTGACGCTTGAGCCAGGCTGTGGTGACCGCCGCCGTACCGACTGGGCTCACGCAACATTCGGCGCCTGATCGCGAATGCGGAGCAAGCCTGAATCGGCAGGCCCGGTCAACCGGGCGGGGACACCAATTTGCGAGGCCCCGGCCGGGATCAGGCGCGCCTCTGCGAGCCGCCCCGGCCGGGCCGGGTGAATGGGGAAGCCGGGCCGTCCGGCCATTCCCGCGTCCGCCATCGGCTAGCCGGCAAAACTTTGGAATTCCTTGCGCTTTCCCGCTGCTTCAAGGCAGCCCTGCGGCGCCGAAAGGCGCTTTCCGGCTTGCAAAATGCCGTGTTAGAACCCCCGGCAATCGCATTTAGGCTTAAGAACTGGCGGGAGCAAATGAAGCACATCCTGGACGCCCTTGAAGATCGTCGCGCCGGCGCCAAGCTCGGCGGCGGGGAGAAGCGCATCGAGGCGCAGCACGCCCGCGGCAAGCTGACCGCGCGCGAGCGGATCGAGCTGCTCCTCGACAAGGGATCGTTCGAGGAGTTCGACATGTTCGTCCAGCACCGCTCCACCGAGTTCGGCATGGAGAAGAACAAGATCCCCGGCGACGGCGTCGTCACGGGGTGGGGCACCGTCAACGGCCGCAAGACGTTTGTCTTCGCCAAAGACTTCACGGTGTTCGGCGGCTCGCTGTCGGAAACGCACGCGCTGAAGATCACGAAACTCCAGGACATGGCGATGAAGGCGAGGGCGCCCATCATCGGCCTCTATGATGCCGGCGGCGCCCGCATCCAGGAAGGCGTCGCCGCGCTCGCCGGTTATTCCTACGTGTTCCGCCGCAATGTGCTCGCCTCCGGCGTGATCCCGCAGATCTCCGTCATCATGGGCCCCTGCGCCGGCGGCGACGTCTATTCGCCCGCGATGACCGACTTCATCTTCATGGTGAAGAACACCAGCTACATGTTCGTCACCGGCCCCGACGTCGTGAAGACCGTCACCAACGAGGTCGTCACCGCCGAAGAGCTCGGCGGCGCCTCGGTGCACGCCACGCGCTCCTCGATCGCCGATGGCGCCTTCGAGAACGACGTCGAGACGCTGCTGCAGATGCGGCGTCTGATCGACTTCCTGCCGTCCAACAACACCGACGGCGTGCCGGAATGGCCGAGCTTCGACGACATCGGCCGTGTCGACATGTCCTTGGACACGCTGATCCCCGACAATCCGAACAAGCCTTACGACATGAAGGAGCTGATCCTGAAGGTCGTGGACGAGGGCGACTTCTTCGAGATCGCGGAGAGCTTCGCCAAGAACATCGTCACCGGCTTCGGCCGCATTGCGGGCCGCACCGTCGGCTTCGTCGCCAACCAGCCGATGGTGTTGGCCGGCGTGCTCGACTCGGACGCCTCGCGCAAGGCCGCGCGTTTCGTGCGCTTCTGCGATGCCTTCAACATCCCGATCGTCACCTTCGTCGACGTGCCAGGCTTCCTGCCGGGCACCGCGCAGGAATATGGCGGCCTGATCAAGCACGGCGCCAAGCTGCTGTTCGCCTATTCGCAGTGCACGGTGCCGCTGGTCACCATCATCACCCGCAAGGCCTATGGCGGCGCCTTCGACGTCATGGCCTCCAAGGAGATCGGCGCCGACATGAACTACGCCTGGCCGACCGCCCAGATCGCCGTGATGGGCGCCAAGGGCGCGGTCGAGATCATCTTCCGCAGTGACATCGGCGACCCCGACAAGATCGCCGCCCGCACCAAGGAATACGAAGACCGCTTCCTGTCCCCGTTCATCGCCGCCGAACGCGGCTACATCGACGACGTCATCATGCCGCATTCGACGAGGAAGCGGATCGCGCGAGCGCTGGCGATGCTGAAGGACAAGAAGGTGGAAGCGCCGGCGAAGAAGCACGACAATTTGCCCTTGTGAGGACCGCGTAGGGCGGGTTAGCGAAGCGTAACCCGCCACTCATCCGAACGCGGCGGATTACGGCTACGCCTAATCCGCCCTACAATCGGCATCCTCGATCCAATGACCGAAGACGATCCGACCGACGAAATCTCCGACATTGAAGATCGCATCGAGGCTCTCGCCGAGATCGCCGAGCGTTGCCGCAAGTACATCCTGGCGTCGAAGATCGCCATCGGTGCAGGGGCGGCGCTGCTGGTGGTGACGATCCTCGGCGTGTTCGGGTTCGGTCAGACCGCCGCACTCGGATCGATCGCGCTGGTGCTCGGCGGGATCGTCTCGCTCGGCTCGAACGTCTCGACGCTGCGGCAGACGGACGAGGCCATCAGCGCGGCGGAGGCGCGCCGTGCGGCGCTGATCGGCAGTATTGACCTGCGCGTCGTTGCCGATGCGCCGTTGAAGCTGGTGTGAGGTGTAGGACGGATTAGCGATAGCGTAATCCGCCAAGGTTTGCGTTATTGGATGGGGAAGTGGCGGATTACGCTGGCACTAATCCGCCCGACGCATCCAGCGTCAACACGCCTCACGCGGCGGTCTTGAGCGTCAGCTCCGACAATTCCGTGCGGCATTCGGCGGCGAAGGCTTGCAGCCGGTCGGCGGTCTGGCGGTCGAGGATGGCTTTGGCCAGCCGCTCGGCGCGGGCGATCTGTCGCTTGAGATATTCGATGCGGACCATGGGTCACCTTCCAATTGCTTCCGTCCGGTGCTGGCGACCGTAGGCCGGGTGCTGGATTGATTATGTGAGGCGGATCACGCTCCGCGGGCCTTGTCGCCGCGGCGGAAGAATGCACACGTATTGCGACACATGATAAATCGTATAACCTAGGGGTAGATTTTGAGTTTTTCATAAGGAATTTTCCCATGCGAGCGCGGGCATCGAAGGATGGACTGACACTGCGTGTCATTGCTGGCTCAAACAACGTGTTGCTGGCGATGGATCTCGAGGAGCCGAAGCGAAAGGGCTGCCTCGGATTCACCATTGAGCGGACGGATGTCGACACCGGCGCGCGGCGCTGGCTGCCCAACATGCTTCGGTTCGACGTCGATCCGCTCGACGCAGCCGACATCGCGCAGGCCGCCATTCCAGCGGTCGAGGCGGACCCGAAGCCGGTGCCGGCCGCCAAGAAGGCCGCCAAGAAAAGGGGAGCAGCCAAGAACGCTGCGCCGCGGGCGCCGGATCAGGACGCTCCGATGGTGTCGACCGCTCGCGCTCCGTTGCAGAAATTCCGCTGGGGCGACTACACGGTCGATCCCGGAAAGTCTTATCGCTACCGCGTCGTTCCGCGCTACGATCCGGCGGCGAAGATCGTCCAGGATGGCAAGGAAGCCGAGCGGCGCCGCGAATTCGACACCATTCAGGGCGGCGTGACGGTCGAGGTCAAAACGGAAAACAACCACGGCCATGATGCTTCGGTGTTCTTCAATCGCGGAGCTGCCGCGAGCCGCGCCTATAATAGCCGCTATGGCGACAACGACCCCGCCAGGATCCCCGACGCTCTATGGTGGCTTTCGCGCGGGCTCGAGGAAGCGCTGATCGGGTTTATCGGCCAGGCGGTCGATTCCAGCTATGCCGTTCATGCCGCGATCTACGAATTTCAGAAGCCCAAGCTGCTCGAAGCATTGACGCGTGCGGCGGGCCGTGGCGTGGACGTCAAGGTCGCCTACCACGCGCGACAGAAGAGCAAGCAGGGCAAGCCTGATCCAGCGGACAAGACGGCGGCCAGGAATCGCGCGGCCATCGCGGCGGCAGGGATCACATTCGCCAAACCTCGCGATGCGGATCCACAAGGCGCGATCATGCACAACAAATTCGTCGTTCTGCTGAAGAAGGGGGCGAATGGATCGATGCAGCCGATCGCGGTGTGGACCGGATCGACAAACTGGACCGACGGTGCGATCTACGGCCAGCTCAACCTGGGACACGCCAGCTACAATGTGAAGATCGCCACGGCGTACAACGACTATTTCCAGTCGCTGTACAACAACGATTCAGCCAGGGACATCAAGAAGCACACCCAGTTCTTGACGCCGGTGCCGAGGGATCGCGACAGCATTCCACACGGGGTCACGCCGATCTTCTCTCCCCAGTCGAAGCTGGAGATGATCGATCTCTACGCGGAGCTTTGCCGGACCGGGAAGATCGTGATGGTCAGTGCGCCCTTCGTCCTGCATCCGAAGATTCTCGCAACCTTCAAGAAGACGCCGAAGGGCACGCTGCGCTTTCTGATGGCGGACAAGGGCAGTTCGTTCGGCAAGGCGGGAGCCGTGAAGCTGCTCGAGCACGACGCTGCCAACCAGGTCTCGGTTGCAACCACGCTGAGCTCGGCGCTGCACGATTTCCAGGGGCGGCTGCTCGAGCATGAGGAGAGCTTCCACCATTCCGGAGTTCACATCCACTCCAAGATCATCGCGATCGATCCGTTTGGGCAGGACCCGATCCTGGTCACGGGGTCAGCCAATTTCTCCAACAACTCGACGAAAACCAACGACGAGAACAGCCTGATCATTCGTGGCGATACCGCCGTGATGGACATCTACATCACGGAATTCATGCGCATGTTCGAGCACTATTGGTTTCGCGCGCATGTGGAGGGAAAGACCAAAGGCGGCAAGAAGAAAAAGAGCGTCGAGGCGCGCATCGCGGGATTGAAGAAGGATGATAGCTGGACGGACCCGTACTACAAGTCCGGAAGTCGCGAGGAGACCGATCGCCTGGCGTTCGCCGGCCTGGCGACCTAGAGCAGTCATCCCTGGAGCGCGGGCATCTGCCGACGCGACCCGCGCTCGTCTAGGTGATGGAACGGCAAATTGCTGCCTTTGCCTAATGCTTGTGGTCAGCGTCCGCCGCCGCGAAATGCGCCATCTGGTCGGCGTGCGCCTTGATGAACGCCGGGCGGCCGGTGGCGCGCGCGACGTAGGCGCGGCAGGCGGGGCTGTCCGCCAGCCCGCCGAACATGTCGACGAGACGCAGCACGTCCGCCATCAGGATGTCGGCGACCGAGAAGGAGCCCGCCAGCCATTCGCGCCCCGCTAGCACCGGCTCGAGATGCTTCAAGCGAAGCTTGAGGAAGTCGTCGACGAATTTCCAGGCTGCCGTGTCGGTCGGATGTCCCATGAACTTCGACATTCCCCAGGGCAGGCTGGCCATCTCCACCGAATTGAGCGCCGCGAATACCCAAGCCGTCGCCTCGGCGCGGCCGCGCGGATCTGTGGGCATCAGCTTCTCGCTGCGTTCGCCGAGATGAAGCAGGATTGCGCCGGTCTCGAAGATCGAGATGTCGCCGTCGGTCAGCCACGGCACCTGGCCGAACGGCTGGTGCGCGAGGTGCGCAGGCCTGCGATCGTCGAACGGCGTGCTGGCGACGCGATAGGGCAAGGCGGCTTCTTCCAGCGCCCAGCGCACTCTGAGATCGCGCACGAGGCCACGCGGCGGTTCCGGAACCCAATTGAAGGTGGTGAGGGTGAGGTCGGCCATTTGCTGTCTCCGTGTCCTGGTTCGAACAAAGGACGAGCGAAGGGCGCCCGTTCCGACACCGGTGCCACTCTTTTTGCCGCCGGCGATTTGACCGGTTAGGCTCGCGCCAACACCAGGAGGAACCCGATGCCCGCCGCCTTCTTCGTCGTCCGCGCCATCGTCCCCGACGCCGGCAAGCGCGCTGCCTTCGACAAATGGTACGAGACGGAACATCTGCCCGACGCGATGGAGACCTTCGGCGTGAGCCGAGCGTCGCGGTTCTGGAGCCTCGATGATCCCTCGCTGCACGTGGCGATGTATCAGTTCGACGACGAGGCCAGACTTGCGGCCATGCTGGAAGGTGATGCGTTGCAGAAGCTCGTCGTCGATTTCAACCGCGACTGGCCCGACGTGAAGCGCTCGCGCGAGACGCTGGTGCTGGCGCAGGAAGTTTCCACGTGAGGCACAGCGAATGTTCGCTTCGCACCGAGTCTGAACATGCGATTCAGCTTCGGTTCATGTCGTGGCCGCGACACTTCCTCTGCATCACTTGCACGAAGATCCAAGAGGAAGAAGCCATGGAGCGCCGGAACTTTTTGAAGCTTGCATTGGGGGTGACGGCGGGCGCCGCCGCCTTCGCCGCGACCGCGCGGGCCGCGCCGCTGTCACCGCAGCCCGTCATTGATCCCGCACGTGCGCCGCAAGGCAATGCCGACGCTCATCCCGCCGTCACCACCAGTGAGGAAGCCGCCAAGCTGACGCCCGAGCAGGTGCACTGGCATGGCCATCACGGCCATTGGGGATGGCGCCGCCGTCATTGGCGCCGGCATCACCGGCGCTGGCACCGCCGCCATTACTGGTAAGCTCGCCAGAGCGCGTGAATTGGACGGGGATCGCAGCCAGCGGTCCCCGTTTCGATTCGGAGGTGCTTCAATTTCGATGCGAATCGTCAGGTGAGCCGCGAAACGAAGATGGCCGCGCAGGCTTTCGCCGCGCGGCCATCTTGCGATGCGAAGAGATCAGAACGGGCGGCAGCGGCCGGCGTACCAGCGGAAGCCATAGGGGCATACGCGCGCGCGGGGCACGACCACGACCGGCGGGGCGACCACCACCGGGGCGGGGCGCACCACGACCGCGCCGCGCATCGGGCGGCAATTGCCATAGGGACCGCGATAGAAGCCGCGGCCGCAGCCCTCAGCGGCGCTGGCCGCCTCACCGAATCCGACGACAGCGGTGGCAAGCACGGCGGCGGCGAACAGGTATTTCATTTGATCTTCCTTCTCGTCCTTGGGGGAAAGTCTTTGGGGGCGGCGCTCGCGGCGCACAATGAATCAAAAGACGCGATTCGACATGTCAAATCTTGCAACATATCGGCACAGCGCGATCCAAACCTGCCAATCATGACCTGAATGCGGCATGAACGTTCCCTCGCACAGGGCCTGAGGCGACAGAAATGGCGCCGGCGGCCGGGGGCCTCCAAGCTGCCGTGCCGCCGGAGCACTCCAGGACGCAATGGGAGCGCGCGCCGGTCAGTCCCTTACGTTGCCGAACAGCGCGGCAAACTGCTTCTCGCCGGTGCGGGTGAAGTTCACGACGCGGCTGCCGGGCGTGGCGTCGCGCGCCGCCCATTTCAGCTCGGCGAAGCGCTGCATCATGGCAGCCCCCAGCGTGCCGGCGAGGTGATGCCTCCGCTCGCTCCAGTCCAGGCACGCCTTGCACACCGGGCGCCGCGGATGGGTGAGCATGTCGGGCGAGATCTGCAGATGCCTGGCGAGAAAACGCTCGCCCTCGGCGGTCAGCTCGATGTCCTGCTTCTTCTGCCTGACCAGATTCCGCTCGCGCAAGGAATCGAGCATCTGCACGCCGAGATCGCCGGCGAGATGGTCGTAGCAGATCCGCGCGCGCCGCAGCGCCGGGTCCTTCGGTCCGGTGCGCACCCGCATATGGCCGGTGCGCGCGGCAAGCCCTGCAAGACCTTCGAGCACGCCCGCGACGTCGTCGTCGGTGAGGCGATAGTAGCGGTGGCGGCCCTGCTTCTCCGGCTCGACCAACCCGCCGGCCTCGAGCTTGGCCAGATGCGAGCTCGCGGTCTGCGGCGTGATGCCGGCTTCCTGCGCCAGCTCGCTCGCCGTCAGCGCGCGTCCGTTCATCAGCGCCGTGAGCATGTTGGCGCGGGCGGGGTCGCCGACCAGCGAGGCGACCATGGCGATGTCGGGGCCTGATTTCATGCTTCGATGGTAGCCGAAGCATTGTGGTCGGGCAAGGCCGTAGCGTGTCACCAGTTCGTCATTGCGAGGAGCCCGTGACAAATTGCGAAGCAATTTGCACGGGGCGACGAAGCAATCCAGGCTGTCTCCGCGGTGAGGTTCCTGGATCGCTTCGCTGCGCTCGCAATGACGGCGTGGAAACAAGGAGCCCACCATGTCCGTCACCGTTTTCATCCGCTACCAGCTCGATCCCTTCAAGCGCGCGCAATTCGAGGAGTACTCGAAGCGCTGGCTCACCATCATCCCGAAATGCGGTGGCGACCTGATCGGCTATTTCATGCCGCACGAGGGCACCAACAACATCGCCTTTGGGCTGATCACCTTCGAGAGTCTGGCCGCCTATGAGGCCTATCGCGCCCGGTTGCGACAGGACACTGAGGGCATGGCCAATTTCCATTTCGCCGAGGAGCACAAATTCATCCTCGCCGAAGAGCGCACCTTCCTGCGTCAGGTGGTATTGTAGGCCACGCCAGCATGATCCGGACCCGAAGGGCCGCGTTCGCGCAAAGTGCAGCGCGGTTTTCCGGATCATGCTCAAACAAAAGGAGACGCCCATGATCGCCGTGATCTTCGAGGTCTGGCCCAAGCCCGAACATCGCCAGGATTATTTCGACCTCGCCGCCGATCTGAAGCCGATCCTGCAAACCATCGACGGCTTCATCTCGGTCGAGCGTTTCGAGAGCCTGACCGACAAGGGCAAGATCCTGTCGGTGTCGTTCTGGCGGGACGAGGCGGCGGTTGCGGCCTGGCGTAACACGATGGAGCACCGCCGCACCCAGGCCAAGGGCAGGGCGCAGATCTTTGCCGACTATCATCTGCGCATTGCGAGTATCGTCAGGGACTACAGCATGACCGACCGGGACGAAGCGCCCAAGGACAGTCGCGCCGTGCACGACGCGCACTAGCGTAGGCATTCATGCGCGCCTATCTCTGCGCGGCCAACAATGGAGAACAAAAATGCACGTCACGACGGCGGACAAGCGCGCGACCTTCAAGAAGATGCACGAGAGCGGCTGCTTCATCCTGCCCAATCCGGTCGACGTCGGCAGCGCCAAGGCGTTGCAGCATCTCGGTTTCAAGGCGATCGCCTCGTCGAGCGCGGGCTTTGCCTGGACCATCGGCAAGGCCGACAACCATGTCAGCGTCGAGGACATCTGTCAGCATCTGGCAGCATTGAGCTCGGCGGTCGATATTCCCGTGAACGCCGATTTCGAGGGGGGCTTCGCGGTCGAGCCGGACAGGGTCGCTGACAATGTCGAGCGCTGCGTGCGCACCGGCGTTGCCGGCCTCTCGATCGAGGATTCCACCGGCGACAAGGACAAGCCGATCTACGAGCGCGCACTCGCGGTCGACCGCATCAAGGCCTCGCGCAAGGCGATCGGCGACAGCGGCACGTTGCTGGTCGGCCGCTGCGAAGCCTATTTGTGGGGCGTGACCGATCTCAAGCTGGTGATCGACCGGCTCACCGCTTATGCCGACGCAGGGGCCGACTGCCTTTATGCACCAGGCCTGAAGACCCGCGAGGACATCAGCGCCGTGGTGAAGGCTGTCGCGCCAAAGCCGTTCAACCTGTTGATCGGCGCGTCCGGCCTGTCACTGAAGGAGGCCGAGGATCTCGGCGTGCGCCGGATCAGCGTCGGCGGCTCGCTCGCCCGCGCCGCCTGGGGCGGCTTCATGCGCGCGGCCAAAGAGATGGCGGAGAAGGGCACGTTCACCGAGCTCGGCAGCGGCTATCCCGGCGGCGAGCTCAACAAGATGTTCAGCTAGCGGCACAACGAAAAGGCGGCGGGGCTTTGCGTCCCGCCGCCTTCGCACTCGTCGTGATCTCTTACTTCGCGCCGTCAGACGGCGTCTGCGTATCCGGGGCCGGCTTGCTTGGTGCCGCACCCGTGGTCACGCCCGGCGAGGTGTTGGTGCGCGGCGTCACGTCGCGCATGCCGGGAGGTGCCGCGGGATTGGTCGCGGGCGCCTGCTGGGCGGTTTGCGTTGCGGGCGTGGTGCTCGCCTGATTTCCGGTGCTGGTATTGTTCAGGCCGTAGAACACGGCACCCAGCACCAGTGCGATCGCAACGGCGAACAACGCAACCTTGCCGCTGGAGGCGGGGCCTTCGCCAAGCTCGGGATCGGCCTGTAGGTCGGCATCCCGGCGCGCCGCGCGAAGATACTCATCGTCGGCGAGGTTCGGGCGGTACGGATCGTTGGGAAAACGGTCGTCAGCCATCGATTGGATCTCCTCGGTTAAGACGCCTCGACAACCCGTGGATGCGAGTTCCGTTCCGCCCCGCCTTATGCTTTCGTCGCATGTTGCTCCGCCACCGGGAATCGGGAACCTGTCACTTCCGGGAACCGAGCGCGAGTTCCATGGTCGCGACGAGGGAACAAGCCCGGGGGAAACACCGATGTGGAGTCTGCCGCCGACAGATAGCGTGCTGCATTTCCTGTCCCTGGTCGCGATCGCCGCCCAAGGCATGACGGCCGCGCTTGCCGCGGGGCGGCGCAGCATGGACTGGCTCGGGGTCTGCTTCCTCGGTTGCATCACCGCGCTCGGCGGCGGAACGCTGCGCGATCTCTTCCTCGGGCATTATCCGCTGGTCTGGGTGCAAAACCCGACCTATCTCGCGCTCGCCGGCGGCGCGGCCTTCCTCACAATCCTGTTCGCGCGTCTCGTGCACCGGCTGAAGGTCGCCTTCATCGTGCTCGACGCCATCGGCCTCGTCGTCTTCACCATGGCAGGCTGTGACGTCGCCTGGCAGATGGATGCCTCGCTGCCGATCGTCATCGTCTCGGGCATGGTGACCGGCTGCGCCGGCGGCGTGCTCCGCGACGTGCTCTGCAACGACGTGCCGCTCTTGTTCCGATCCGAGCTCTACGCCAGCGTCTCGGTGGTGACCGGCCTGTTCTATGCGACCGCGTTCGGCCTCAAGCTCAACCCCGAGCTCTCGACCCTCCTGACCTTCGCGCTCGGCATCGGCTTCCGTCTGCTGGCAGTGCGCTACAAATGGGAGATGCCGAAATTCGTGTTCACGGGAGATGAGGAGAGGTGAGCGCTGTCGCGCGTGAACGGCGAATTGCGAATAGAGGTGGCCATTCGCCAATCACTACTCGCCATTCGCCTCTCGCATCCTCGCCTTCGCGACCTGCGCCGGCGTGACCAGCAGACCCGCATTGCCCCAGGAATTGCGGATGTAGTTCGTCACGGCCGCGATCTCCGCATCGGACAGCTGCTTGGCATAGCCCGGCATCTCACCGGTGTTGGGCGCGCGCGGCGTGGTCAGGGTGTGGGCGCCGTCGAGGATGATGCGCAAGGTGGAGGAGGGATTGTTGGATTGCAGCAGCGCATTGCCCGGCAGCGGCGGATAGATGCGCGGGGCGCCTGAGCCGTCGGCTTCGTGGCAGGCGATGCAGAGTTTTGCATAGACCGCCTGGCCCGCCTTCATCTCGGCCTCATCCGGCGGCGTGACGATGGTCTCGCGTCGCGCTGGCGGCAGGCCCTTCAAGTAAACCGCGATGGCGCGCACATCGGCCTCGCTCATCTTGGACGTCGAGTTGACGATGACTTCCGCCATCGGTCCGCCGGCATGGCTTTTGGCATTGCGCCCGCTCTGCAGATATTCGGCGATGTCTTGCGCACTCCACGACTGCAATCCCGTGCGTGCCGCGCCATCGAGCCGCGGCGCGTACCATCCGCCGACCTCGCTGCCCGACAAGGCTTGCGCGCTCTTGTCCGCGCCGAAATAATTCTTCGGGGTGTGGCAGGCGCCGCAATGGCCGAGACCGGTGACGAGGTAGCCGCCCCTGTTCCAGGCCGCGCTCTTGCTCTGGTCCGGCTCGAACAGGCCGGGCTTGAAATACATCGCGTTCCAGATCCGCATCAGGCCGCGATAGCCGAACGGCCAGCGCAGCTCCGGCGGCTTGTTGCGGCTCACGTCAGGCGCGAGCGTGCCGAGATAGGCGCGGATCGCCAGCGTGTCGTCCTTCGTCATCTTCGTGAAGAAGGGATAGGGAAAGGCCGGGTAATAGTTCGAGCCGTCAGGCGCGATGCCGGTGCGCACGGCGCGCACGAAGTCGGCGTCCGTCCAGGCGCCGATCCCGGTGTCGCGCTCCGGGGTCAGGTTCGGCGCATAGATCGCGCCGAAGGGGGTGTCGATGCGCTTGCCGCCCGCGAACGGTCTTGCGGGATCGGCGGTGTGGCAGCCCGCGCAGTCGCCGGCCTCGACCAGCGTCTTGCCGTAGGCGATCAGCTCCGGCGACGGCTCGGCGGCGAGGGCCATGCCTGCAACCGCACTGCACAACGCCACGCCCGCAACAGCCAAGCCCGTCAGAATCGTCCGCATCCCAAGCTTCTCCTGCGACCAATCGACCGCACCGACGCAAGCGCGCCATCAATTCATTTCGCGATGGCGGGGGTATGGTGACACAAATTGAAAATGGCATGCGTGTTTCAGGCCACGAAATTGCGATTTTTACCCGGGCCTCCCTTTGCTCCAGATTTGTGATGCGGATCGTGAATTATCCGACATAGAGTGGCGAAACTGGTCGGCGCGCCCTAGCTAAAAACAACGGGACGGCAACGGCTTAAGCGACGCGAAGTGACAAAGACCTGAACAGGGCGGCAAAAGAGGACAGCATGGGCATCAACCAGGGTCCGATCAGTCTCGATCAAAAATACACCCAGGAAACCGGACACGTCTTCACCACGGGCATCCAGGCCCTGGTCCGCCTGCCCATGGCCCAGATCCGGCGCGACCGCGCCAGCGGCCTCAACACCGCGGGTTTCATCTCCGGCTATCGCGGATCGCCGCTCGGCGGCTACGACCAGCAGCTGTTCGCCGCGCGAAAGCATCTCGAGCAGTACAACATCAAGTTCCAGCCCGGCGTGAACGAGGACCTCGCGGCGACAGCCGTCTGGGGCTCGCAGCAGCTCAACCTCTCGCCCGGCGCCAAATATGACGGCGTGGTCGGCATCTGGTACGGCAAGGGCCCGGGCGTCGACCGCTGCGGCGACGTGTTCCGCCACGGCAATGCGGCAGGCTCGGCCAAGAACGGCGGCGTGCTGTGCCTTGCCGGTGACGACCACGGCGCCAAATCCTCGACCGTCCCGCATCAGTCCGACCACGCCTTCATGTCCGCGCTGATGCCGTATCTTTATCCCTCGAGCATCCATGAGATGATCGAGATGGGCCTGCTCGGCATCGCGATGTCGCGCTATTCCGGCTGCTGGGTCGGCATGAAGGTGATCACGGAGACGGTGGAGACCACCGCCGAGATCGACCTCACCGACGAGATGAAGCCGTTCATCATCCCCGCCGATTTCGAGCTGCCGCCCGGTGGCCTCAACCTGCGCTGGCCCGACGACCGCTTCGAGCAGGACCGCCGCCTGCAGGACTACAAGGGCTTCGCCGCGATCGCCTTTGCACGCGCCAACAAGGTCAACCGCGTCACCATGGATTCGCCGAATGCTCGCTTCGGCATCATGGCCTCGGGCAAGAGCTATGAGGACGTGCGCCAGGCGTTGCGCGAACTCGGCATCACCGAGCAGGTCGCGGCCAAGATCGGCCTTCGCCTCTACAAGATCGGCATGCCCTGGCCGCTGGAGCCGGAAGGTGTGCATGAATTCGCGGTCGGCCTGGAGGAGATTTTCATCGTCGAGGAGCGCCGCGAGATCGTCGAGAACCAGGTCAAGCAGGTGCTGTTCAACTGGCGCGACGACGTCCGTCCGCGCATCGTTGGCAAGATGGACGAGCACGACAAGCGCTTCCTGACCTTCGCTGCCGAGCTCAGCGTCGCCTCGCTCGCGACCTCGCTTACCGAGCGACTTCTCAAGCTCGATCTCAACCCCGAGATCGCGGAGATGCTCCGCGCCAAGGCCGACTGGTTCAACGGCCGCCAGGCGACCCAGATGCAGGCGGTCGCGCCCGTTTCCCGCACGCCTTACTTCTGCTCCGGCTGTCCCCACAACACCTCGACGAAAGTCCCTGAAGGCAGCCGCGCGCTCGCCGGCATCGGCTGCCACTTCATGGCGCTGTGGATGGACCGCTCGACCGAGACCTTCACGCATATGGGCGGCGAGGGCGTGCCGTGGGTCGGCATCGCACCCTTCACCAACGAGAACCACATTTTTGCGAACCTCGGCGACGGCACCTATTTCCATTCCGGGCTGCTGGCGATCCGGCAGGCAGTCGCCTCCAAGACCAATATCACCTACAAGATCCTTTACAACGACGCGGTGGCCATGACCGGCGGCCAGCGTCATGACGGCGATCTCTCGCCGCAGCAGATCACCTTCCAGCTCCATGCCGAAGGCATTCGCGAGATCTATCTGGTCTCGGAGGCGCCCGACTCCTATCCGGCCGACACCATCGCCCCGGGCGTGAAGCTGTATCACCGCGACGAGCTGCAGAACGTCATGAAGATGTGCCGCGAGTTCAAGGGCACATCGGCCATCGTGTTCGTGCAGACCTGCGCGGCCGAAAAGCGCCGCCGCCGCAAGCGCGGCCTGATGGAGGATCCGGCGCGCCGCGTCATGATCAACCCGGCCGTCTGCGAAGGCTGTGGCGACTGCTCGGTGCAGTCGAACTGCATCTCCGTCGAGCCGCTGGAGACCGAGTTCGGCCGCAAGCGCGCCATCAACCAGTCCTCCTGCAACAAGGATTATTCCTGCCTCAAGGGATTCTGCCCGTCCTTCGTCACCGTGGACGGCGGCAAGCCGCGCCATCGCGCGCCGGCGGAGCTCGCCGATATCGGCGAATTGCCCGAGCCGGCGTCGCGGCCGACGCTTGACAAGCCCTATAACATCGCGGTCGGCGGCGTCGGCGGCACCGGCGTGCTCACCATCGGCGCGCTGCTCGGCATGGCCGCGCATATCGAGGGCAAGGCCTCGATGATCCTCGACATGTCGGGTCTTGCGCAGAAAGGTGGCGCGGTGCTCAGCCATGTCCGCCTGTCCGATCATCCGGCGGAGGTGACGTGCTCGCGCATCGTCACCGGCACGGCCGATCTCGTGCTCGCCGCCGACGAAGTCGTTGCCGTCGCCAAGGACACGATCTCGCTCTGCGACTCCAGCCGCACCCGCGGCGTCATCAACAGCCACGTCATTCCGACCGCCGATTTCGTGCTCAACCGCGACTTCAACTTCCAGACCCGCAAGCTGACCGGGCTCTTGGAGACGGCTCTGCACAAGGACTCCGTCTTCTTCGACTTCACCAAGCCCGCCGAGCAGCTGCTCGGCGATGCCATCGCCACCAACATGATGATGATGGGCTATGCCTATCAGAAGGGACTGTTCCCGCTGTCGGCTGAAGCGATCGAGCAGGCGATCGAGGTCAACGGCGTCTCGATCAAGATGAACAAGGAAGCCTTCCGCCTCGGCCGCCTCGCGGTCGCCGATCCCCAACGTCTTGCTGACATGCTGAAAGGCACCGACGAGGTCGTTGCGCCCAAAACGCTGGACGCGATGACGCTCGATGAAGTCATCGAGCATCGCGCCAGGCACCTGACCGCCTATCAGAACAACCGTCTGTCCAAACGCTATCGCAAGCTGGTCGAGCAGGTTCGCGATGCCGCGGTGAAGGGTGGCTACGGCGATGCGCTGCCGCGCGCGGTCGCCGTGAACTATGCCAAGCTGCTGGCCTACAAGGACGAGTACGAGGTCGCGCGCCTCTACACCGACGGCGCCTTCGAGCAGCAGCTCCGCGACCAATTCGAGGGCGACTTCAAGTTCAACTTCAATCTTGCCCCGCCAATCCTCGGCGGCGGCCTCGACGCGCTCGGCCGCCCGAAGAAGCGCGCCTTCGGCCCGTGGATGCTGAACGTCTTCCGCGTGCTGGCAAAGTTCAAGTTCCTGCGCGGCACGGCACTCGACATCTTCGGCCGCAGCGCCGATCGCAAGCTCGAGCGCGACCTGATCGCCGGCTACGAGAAGGACGTCGCCACCGTGCTCGGCCTGTTGTCGCCTGTTACGATCGACACCGCCGTCGAGCTGTTGTCGCTGCCCGACCGCATCCGCGGCTACGGCCCGGTGAAGGAGAAGGCCGTGGCGGATGCCAAGGTGCGTTACGCGCAGCTCGCGGCGGATTTGGCGAGCCCGCCGCCCGCGCCAAGGCAGATAGCGGCGGAGTAGGGCGGTCTCGTCGGGCGGATTGGCGAAGCGTAATCCGCCACGACCATAAGGGTCGAGATCGACGTGGCGGGTTACGCCTTTGGCTAATCCGCTCTACACCGCGTCACCATGATGAGCTCGCAAAGTCGCTTTTCTGCCTTGCGAATTCTCAAGTGGAATCAATCCCCGTTCTACTGTGCATGAGGTTGTTTTCGAGAAATGGGAAAGCCGCAGCCGCTGTGAGCTCGGTCCTGTTCGTCCCAGTTGCGCCAACCCGCTGCTCTCTCGCTGGGCGGAATATTTCCGCGCTTGCCAATCCGCCCACCGCGGTTCAGAAAAACGGGGCAATAAAAAACGCGAGCGGAGACTTCTGTTTTGACCATCAAGGGCAAGGCCTACATTGCCGGGATCTACGAACACCCGACCCGGCATGCGCCGGACAAATCCACCGCCCAGCTCCACGCCGAGGTCGCCAAGGGGGCGATCGAGGATGCCGGGCTCAGCAAGGACGATGTCGACGGCTATTTCTGCGCGGGCGATGCGCCCGGCGGCGCCTGGCCCATGGTCGACTATCTCGGCCTCAACACCAAGAAGCTGCGGCACGTCGATTCCACCGAGACCGGCGGCTGTTCCTACATCATCCATCTCGGCCATGCCGCCGAGGCGATCGCCGCGGGCAAATGCTCGATCGCGCTGATCACGCTGGCCGGCAAGCCGCGCACCGGTGTGATGCCGCCGCGCGCGGCCGGCGCGGAAGCTGATTTCGAGTCGGCTTATGGGGCGACCACGCACAATGCCTACGGCATGTGTGCCATGCGCCACATGCACGACTATGGCACCACCTCGGAGCAGCTCGCCTGGATCAAGGTCGCAGCCTCGCATCACGCGCAATACAATCCGCATGCGATGCTCAAGGACGTCGTGACCGTCGAGGATGTCCTCAACTCGCCGATGATCTCCGATCCCTTGCATCGCATGGATTGCTGCGTCGTCTCCGACGGCGGCGGCGCGCTGATCGTGACGACGCCGGAGATCGCCAAGAGCTTGAAGAAGCCGCTCGTGCGCCTGATCGGCCATGGCGAAGCGATGAAGGGCCCGCGCGGCGGAAAGGATCTCGACCTCACGTACTCGGCCGGAATCTGGTCCGGCCCGCGCGCGTTCGAGGAAGCCGGCATCACGCCGAAGGACATCAAATACGCCTCGATCTATGACAGCTTCACCATCACGGTGCTGATGCAGCTCGAGGACCTCGGGTTCTGCAAGAAGGGCGAGGGCGGCAAGTTCGTCGCCGACGGCAATCTGATCTCGGGCGTCGGCAAGCTGCCGTTCAACACCGACGGCGGCGGCCTCTGCAGCAACCATCCGGTCAACCGCGGCGGCATGACCAAGATCCTCGAGGCTGTGCGCCAGCTGCGCGGCGAGGCGCATCCCAAGGTGCAGGTTCCGAATTGCGATCTCGCCATCGCCCACGGCACCGGCGGCCTCTTGGGTGTTCGCCACGCCGCCTCGACGGCCATTCTGGAGCGCGTGTGATGAGCGAGACGAAAAAGTATCCGGCCCCGGTGACCAACCCCGAGACCGCTGCGTTCTGGGACGCGGCGAAAGAGGGCAAGTTCATGATCAAGCGCTGCACGGCGTGCGGCGAGGCGCATTACTTCCCGCGCTCGATCTGTCCGTTCTGTTACTCCGACAAGACGGTGTGGGAAGAGGCGTCGGGTGAAGGCACGATCTACACCTACAGCCTGATGCGGAAGTCGCCGACCGGTCCTTACGCCATCGGCTACGTCACGCTGAAGGAGGGGCCGTCGGTGCAGACCAATTTCGTCGACTGCGATCTGACGACGCTGAAGATCGGCCAGAAGGTGAAGGTGGTGTTCAAGCCGACGGACGGCGCCCCGCTGCCGTTCTTCACGGTGGCCTGACCTTTTCCCTTCTCCCCCTGTGGGAGAAGGTGGCGTAGGCCGCCTCCAGCGGCCGTTCTAACAGGGACGCCGAAGCGAAGCTTCGGCTTTGGCGCCGGATGAGGGGTATCGCTCCGCGGAAAGACTTTCCCTGCAGAGGCAACCCCTCACCCAAACGAGTTTGCCGCATGGCTCTCGCAGCCCTCTCCCACAAGGGAAGAGGGCACTTCGACTGGCAGCGGCGCATAAGAATCCGGAGAGGAAACCAGAAAAATGTCCGCCCGATACGAAGAGCTCAAATCCCTCAAGAACCTCGGCCAGAAATACGCCTATAGCGATCGCGAGGTGATGCTCTACGCCTACGGCATCGGGCTCGGCGCTGACCCCATGGACGAGAACGAGCTCGCCTTCGTCAACGAGGGCACGTTTACGCCGCGACCGCTGAAGGTGGTGCCGACTTTTGCCTCCGTCGCGGCGTGGGGCTCGGGGCCGGGCGAGATGAACCTCAACCGCGTCATGGTGGTCGACGGCGAGCGCGACATCACCTTCCACCAGCCGCTGCCGGTGGCCGCCAACATCACCGCCGATTCCTCCGTGCTCGAGGTCTACGACAAGGGCAAGGACAAGGGCGTCGTGATCGTGCACCAGACCGTGCTGAAGAACGGGAAGGGCGAGAAGTTGGCAACGCTGGTCGCCTCGCGCTTCGCCCGCGGCGATGGCGGCTTCGGCGGGCCGAACCTGACCCAGCCCGATCCGCACAAGATCCCATCGCGCGAGCCTGACAAGACCATCGACATCACGACCCGCCCCGACCAGGCCCTGGTCTACCGCCTCTGCGGCGACCGCAACCCGCTGCACTCGGATCCCGAGTTCGCCAAGAAGGCCGGCTTCCCGCGCCCGATCCTGCACGGCATGTGCACTTACGGCATCACCTGCCGCGGCGTGCTCCAGACCTATGCCGACTACGACGCCAGCGCCTTCCGCCAGCACGTCGCTCGGTTCTCCTCGCCGGTCTATCCCGGCGAGACCGTGACCATGGACCTTTGGAAGGACGGCAACACGATCTCGTTCGAAGCCAAGGTGAAGGCGAGGGGCGTCACGGTGATCAAGAACGGCAGGACGGTGCTGGGCTAGGACTCTCTCGTGCCCCGGACGCAGCGCAGCGCTTCTTCAGCGGTGCGCTGCAGAGCCGGGGGCCCAGAGTACCAGGCGAAGAAAGAGCCGGGACCCGAAAGAAGCAAACAGGGAGACGCCACCATGGGACTACTCGACGGCAAGGTTGCGCTGATCACCGGCGCGGGCGGCGGGCTCGGTGAGGCCTACGCAAAGCTGTTCGCGCGGGAAGGGGCCTCGGTCGTCGTCAACGACCTCGGCGGGCCCCGTGACGGCTCCGGCGCCGACACCTCCATGGCGCAGCAAGTCGTGGATGCGATCAAGGCCGAGGGCGGCAAGGCGGTCGCCAACGGCGCCGACATCTCCACCATGGAGGGCGGCCAGTCCGTCTTCGACGACGCCATCAAGCATTTCGGCCGTGCCGACATCCTGGTCAACAATGCCGGCATTTTGCGCGACCAGACCTTTCACAAGGCGTCCGAATCCGACTGGGACAAGGTCATCAAGGTCCACCTGAAGGGCACCTTTTGTTGCACCATGCCGGTGTTTCGCTGGATGCGGGAAAACGGCGGCGGCGTGATCGTCAACACCTCCTCGACCTCAGGCCTGATCGGCAATTTCGGCCAGACCAATTACGGCGCGGCCAAGGGCGGCATCTGGGGCCTGTCCAACGTGCTGGCGATCGAGGGCCGCAAATACAACATCCGGATCTGGACGCTCGCTCCGGGCGCGCTGACCCGCATGACCGCAGACCTGCCCCGCTATAAGGAGAACCCGGGGGCGGCGCTGGGGCCGGACGGCATCGCGCCGGCCGTGCTATACATGGTCAGCGACTTGTCGGGCGACCAGACCGGCAAGGTGCTGGGCGTGTCCGGGCCCCGCGGCGTGCGCGAGATGCGGATGATGGAGATGGAAGGCTGGAAACCGCCGCACACGGGCTGGAAGGCCCAGGACATCGCCGATCATGCTAAGGAGATCTTCTTCTCCGAGGAGCAGATCAAGATGGGCGCGCGACGGTTTTAGCCGTTGTTGTCGTTCCGGGGCGCTTCGATGAAGCGAACCCGGAACCTCGAGATTCTCAGGTGCGCAATTGCGCACCAGAGTTCCGTTCTGCGAGCCGCCCCGGAATGACGAACAAGGGATAATGGACTGATGAAACTCACCGCCGACGCCAAGGGCACTTTCGCAATCGCGCCGACGCCATTCCACGACGACGGCCGCATCGACGAGCGCTCGATCGACCGCCTGACCGATTTTTACGAAGAGGTCGGCTGCGACGGCGTGACGGTGCTGGGCATCCTCGGCGAGGCCCCCAAGCTCGATGCCGCCGAGGCCGAGCAGGTGGCGGTGCGCTTCGTCAAGCGCGCGAAGAAAATGCAGGTGATCGTCGGCGTCTCCGCGCCGGGCTTTGCCACCATGCGCTCGCTGGCGAAGGCCTCGATGGACGCGGGCGCGGCCGGCGTCATGATCGCGCCGCCTCCGTCCTTGCGCACCGACGACCAGATCGTCACCTATTTCAAGCAGGCGGCCGAGGCGATCGGCCCGGATGTGCCCTGGGTCCTGCAGGACTATCCGCTGACGCTCTCGGTGGTGTTCACGCCGGCCGTGATCCGCAAGATCGTCATGGACAATCCGAACTGCGTGATGCTCAAGCACGAGGACTGGCCGGGCCTGGAGAAGATCACGACCCTGCGCGGCTTCCAGAAGGACTGCTCGCTCCGTCCGCTCTCGATCCTCTGCGGCAATGGCGGCACCTTCCTGGACTTCGAGATGGAGCGCGGCGCCGACGGCGCCATGACCGGTTACGCCTTCCCGGAGCTTCTGATCGACGTCGTGAATCTCTCCAAGGCCGGCAAGCGCGATGCCGCGCATGATCTGTTCGACGCGCATCTGCCGCTGATCCGCTATGAGCAGCAGCCCGGTGTCGGCCTGACCATCCGCAAATACGTGCTGCAGAAGCGCGGCATCATCGCCTCCAGCGCGCAGCGCAAGCCGGGCGCGACGATCACGGCGACAGCGAAGGCGGAGGTCGAGTACCTCTTGTCGCGTGTTGCCCGGGTCGACAAGCGCGCCAATCTCGGCCCGCAATCCAGCGCCGCGGGTTAGTTGCATGGCCGAAGCATCAGCATCACGCCCGGCCTCGACGATCCTCCTGCTGCGCGACGGCGAGAAGGACATCGAAATCTTCATGATGGTCCGCCATCATCAGATCGAGTTCAACTCGGGCGCGCTGGTGTTTCCCGGCGGCAGCGTCGATGCCGGCGACAAGGAGATCGTCGCCCGTGCCGACCTTTATTCCGGCGGTGAAGGTCTCAGCGAAGCGGACCGCGGTTTTCGCATCGCCGCGATCCGCGAGACGTTCGAGGAGAGCGGCATTCTGCTGGCGCGCGCGAAAGACACGGGCGCGCCTGTCGATGCCCGGCGTGCCGGCGAGATCGCCGATGCGCATCGCGTCGCGCTCAACGAGCACAAGGTCAGCTTCCTCAGTATATTGGCTGACAACAACCTCCAACTGGCGCTCGACACGCTGGTGCCTTACGCGCACTGGATCACGCCGGAGGGCATGCCAAAGCGTTTCGACACCTGGTTCTTCCTCGCCGCCGCGCCGCCCGACCAGCTCGGAGCCCATGACGGTAGGGAGTCCACCGACTCGATCTGGCTGTCAGCGCGCGAGGCGGTGGAGGGCGGCGAGAGCGGCCGCTTCAAGCTGCCGTTCCCGACCACGCGCAATCTGATCCGGCTCGCCAAGCAGCCGAACGTGAGCGCTGCACTCGACCATGCCCGCGGCATGTCGATCGTTACGGTAATGCCGGTCATGACCAAGACCGAAACCGGCCGCCAGCTCCACATCCCCCGCGAGGCCGGCTATGACGGTGAGGTGTTCGAGGTCGGGGCGGTCGGCTAATACACTTCGACAAGCAACGAAGTATTTTCGCCTGCGGGCGCGCTAGGTTCCGTCCATCGTGGAATGGACGGGACGCACCGAATGGACAACCGGCAGGACACCAACATCGCGGTCGAGCTAGCGCTCCTACTCGCGCTCGCAACGCTCTGGGGCGGCTCCTACACCTTCATCAAGCTCGGCGTTGCCACCATCCCACCGATCACGCTGATCGCGGCGCGAACCACGATCGCGGGCCTGCTGCTCGTCCTCGTCATGTGGGCGCGCGGCATCAAGATGCCCGCGGATGCCGCGACCTGGCGGCGCTTCGGCTTCCAGGCCGTGCTCAACAGCGTCATCCCCTGGACGCTGATCGCCTGGGGCGAGCGCCATGTCGACGCCGCGCTCGCCACCATCCTCAACTCGGCCGGACCGATCTTCACCTTCCTGCTCACGGCCGTCGTCACCCGCCACGAGGCGACGAGCCCGCGGAAACTGTTCGGCGTGGTCGCCGGAATGGCCGGGATCCTGCTGATCGTCGGCGTCGACGCCTTTCACGACATCGGCGGCGGCCTCATTGCGGAGGCCGCCATCGTCGCCGCCACCATCTGCTACGCCTGCGCCGCGATCTTCGGCCGCAGCTTCAAGGGCCTCGATCCGATGGCGCCGGCCGCCGGCTCGCTGCTGGCCGGGGCCGCGGTCCTGCTTCCGGCCTCGCTCGCGGTCGAGCAGCCCTGGACGCTGTCGCCGTCGCTGAGCTCCGTGCTGGCGTTGCTTGCGCTCGCATTGTTCTCGACCGCCGCGGCCTTCGTGATCTACTTCCGCCTGATCCAGACCCTGGGCTCGGTCGGCACCACCGCGCAGGCCTATCTCCGGGTGCCCATCGGCGTCGCCATCAGCGTCGCCTTCCTCGGCGAGAGCCTGAGTCGGACCGCCTGGATGGGGCTGGCCTGCGTGGTCCTCGGCGTCGCCGCCATGACCATTCCGGCCCGGCGGCTGGCGAGCGTCAAACCGTCATAGGCCGGGGGAAGAGGGCTCCGGGACCGCGATATTTGGGATAAACGGCGTCCGGAGGCATGTTCCCCCCGGGCGGCAATACGTCGTATATTGGACCCCCAGTAGCCCGGTCCTCTCATCACCAATGTCCGCCGAATTGACGCCGATCCCTGAGAAAAAGCGTACCTTCTCGCTCTCCATCGGCCAGCTCACCTTCGGCAGCTTCCTGCTCGTGCTGGCGGTGATCATCGTCACCTCGACCGCGAGCGTGATCGCGATCCGGCACATCGACACGACCTTCGCCGAGCTGCAGCGGCTCCAGAGCGTCGGCGACCTCGCCGAGGACATCGACCGCCGCATGAACGAATTGCGCCTCGCCGCGCGCGACTTCGTCACCGATCCCGGCGCCGGCATCCAGTTCAAGCAGGTGGGTGAGGCGGCCTCGACCCTCAGCGAGATCCTGAAGAAGACCCGCATCGAGCTCGCGCCCGAGCAGCAGGACATGATCGACGGCGTCACCGAACGCCTCGCGACCTACCGGACCGGCCTCGAGCGGATCTCGACCCTGATCGACCGCCGCGCCCAGCTGCTCGCCGGCCTGCCGCCGCTGCGCGACCGGTTCGATGTCGCCGTCTCCGGCACGGCCGACCGTGAGCTCGCCTCGCGCCTGTCGGAGGCGCAGAGCCGCATCGCGCTCGGGTTGCTTGCCCGCAACCCGTCCGCGGCGGAGCAGGCCGCCCAGAGCATGCGGGCACTGAACATCGCCGATGCCGGGCTGAGCTCGGCGGTGAACGATTATGCCGAGGCCATCATGGCCGTGGCCGTGCGCGAGCGGCAGATTGCCGACATCGACCGCGAGGTGCTGGGAACCGAGGGCCGGCTGATCGGCCGCGTCACCGAATTGCTGCGCGAGGTCAGCGACCGGCGCGGCCACGTGCTGTCGCGCGACTTCGCCCGGACGCTGACGGAGGCGCGCTGGCAGAGCATCGTGCTCGGCACCATAGGCGTCCTGATCGGCATCGGGGCTGCCTTGTTCGTTGTGCGCAGGACGGTCCGTCCGCTCGCCCAGATCGCACGCTCGATCCGCGCGCTCGCCGCCGGCCGCAAGGACACTTCCATTCCGTCCGCCGACCTCGACAACGAGATCGGCGACATCGCGCGTGCCGCCGAAGTGTTCCGCCGCGCGCTGGAGGAGGCCGACACGGCACGCGAGGCGGCGGTGCGCGCGCTGACCGAGCAGCGCCTCGCCGAAGAGAGCTACCGCAAACTGTTCGAGGGCTCGATCGACGGCATCTACGTGACGACGCCGGCCGGCGATCTGCTCAACGCCAATCCCGCGCTGGCGCGGATGATGGGCTACGACAGCCCGCAGCAACTCATCGCCAGCATCAGCGACATCGCCCATACCATCTACGTCCATCCCGAGGCGCGCGTCGAATACCAGCGGCTGATGGCGCGCGACGGCATGGTGCGGGAGTTCGAGTATCAGGTGCGCCAGCGCAGCGGCGACATCCTGTGGCTCTCCGACAGCGCCACCGGCGTGCGGGACGAAGCGGGCCACATTGTCCGCTACGAGGGCACGCTACGCGACATCACCGACCAGAAGCGGGCGGAAGACGCCATTGCCGAAGGCCGGCGCCTGCTGCAGCAGGTCATCGACACCGTGCCGGCGGTGATCAACGTCAAGGATCGCGACCTTCGCTATGTGCTGATGAACCGCTACATGGCGGGCATCTTCGGCATCGAGCCCGGCGACGCGCTCGGCCGCACCACGGCGGACCTGATGTCGCGCTATGGCGCGGCCAAGACCGACGAGAACGACAAGCGCGTGCTCAGCATCCGCAAGGGGCTCGGCTTCTACGAGGAGGAGTACAAGGACGCCTCCGGCAACATGCGGCAATGGCTGGTCAACAAGCTGCCGCTGCTCGACGCCGAGGGCGAGATCGAACGGATCGTCACCGTCGCGCTCGACATCGGCGAGCGCAAGCGCGGCGAGCAGGAGATGCGCAAGGCCAAGGAAGCCGCCGAGACGGCGCTGCGCAATCTGCGCCAGACGCAGGCCTCGCTGATCGAGGCCGAGAAGCTCGCCGCGCTCGGGCGCCTCGTTGCTGGCGTCGCGCACGAGGTCAACAATCCCGTCGGCATCAGCCTCACGGTCGCATCCGCGCTGGAGCGCAAGACCGCGATCTTCACCGCTGAGGTCGAGCGCGGCGAGCTCCGCCGCTCCACGCTCAACGATTTCCTCAGCACCAGCCGCGATGCGTCCTCGCAGCTCGTCTCCAACCTCAACCGCGCGGCCGAACTGATCCAGTCGTTCAAGCAGGTCGCGGCCGACCGCAACTATTCGGACCAGCGCACGTTCGATCTCGGCGACCTCACCGAGCAGGTGGTGATGAGCCTGCGGCCGGGCCTGCGCAAGCACAACCTCACGCTCAATGTCGAGTGCCAGCCTGATCTGACCATGAACAGCTATCCCGGCCCGTACGGCCAGGTGCTGACCAACCTGTTTCTCAACTCGGTGGCGCACGCCTTCCCGGACGGCCGGCCGGGGACCATCGACATCCAGGTGCGGGAGTCCGGCAAGGACAATGTCGAGATCATCTTCTCCGACAACGGCTGCGGCATGTCGCTCGACGTCCGCCGCCGCGCCTTCGATCCGTTCTTCACGACGCGGCGCGACCAGGGCGGCACAGGCCTCGGCCTGCACATCGTCTACAGCATCGTCACCAACCGGCTCGGCGGGCGGCTCGATCTCGATTCCGAACCGGGCAGTGGCACGCGCATCCAGATCATCCTGCCGCGCGTGGCGCCGCTCGAGCAGGCTGCGGAATAGCTTCTGTTGTCCAAGCATGATCTCCGCGCAAACGCGTTCCGCGTTTGTCGCGAGAGAAAACCGCAGCACAGTTTTCCGGATGATGCTCTAATCGGCCTCGGCGAGCTTGTGCAGCGTTGCGCCGAAAATCAGGCTGGCCTTGCCGACCAGTGCCGTGCCCGTCATCTCCGCACGGGTATCGGTATAGGTCCCGCTGACACCGATGCCGACCGGAGCGGGGCCGCCGAACAGCGGATTGTCGTCGCCCCGCGGCGAGGTGTGCCGTTGCACCAAGACCTCGCCTTTGAAGGTGGTGTCGTCCTTCACCACGTAGCTGCCGGTGTAATAGAGGTAGGCATCGCCGCCAAGAATCTTGCCGTCGCGAAAAAGAATCACGCCGCTGCCCTTGCCGACTCGACCATCGAGCAGGGTCACGTGAATCGAATAAAGGCCGTTCTTCATAACGTCCCGCAGTCGGCCGCCATCGCCCAATGGCGCAACCGGTCCGGCTTTTATGCCAAAGCGTGTCGCCTCGCGCAACGCGGCAGTTTCCCGGCCGGCCGCCGCCGCGAGCCGTATTTGTCCCGGCTTGTGCGTGACGCCCTCATGACGGCCTGATGATGGGGCGAGGCCGGTCGTTGCGAATCAGGTTTGGCCCGCGAAATGCATAACATTTGTTGCACTGGCCGCGGGGTGCTGGAGCAAGACGATGAGCAACTGGATCGATTCCGGCGGCGATGAGCCGCGTCTGTACAGTGCGCGTCCCACCAATTGCAAAAGCGAACGAGGGCGCTCCGGCAGCGCAACACGCTGGCGAAGCACGACAGCAAGGCTGGCTTGCGTTTTGGCCTTGATTGCGCTCGCCGCCCCCATCGGCCATGCGCGCAATCGCGGCCAGTTCGCCAATACCAATGCGGATTTGAAAGCCTGGTTCGACGGCCTGCGCAGCGGAAAGGGGCCGTGCTGCTCCGATGCCGACGGTTCGGCGCTCTCCGATACCGACTGGGACAGCAAGGACGGACACTATCGTGTCCGCCTCCCGCGCTATGCCTCCGGCCTCGAAGGGCAGCCGCAGGAGCTCGTCTGGGTCGACGTTCCCACGGAGGCCGTGATCTCCGAGCCGAACCGGGTGGGGCGCACCATGGTCTGGCCGATCTACGGCTATATGGGCGTCTCCATCCGCTGCTTCATGCCCGGCAGCATGACCTAGCCACGCCGCCGGCAACTCGTCGGGTCCGGCGCGCGGCGTCAGGTATATTTCTGGTCGCGCTCGAGCAGCTCGATGGAGATGCCTTCGGGGCCGCGGATGAAGCAGATGCGTACGCCGGGCCGGATCGTGGTCGGCTCGCGCGTGAAGGTGACGCCCTTGGCCTTGATCTCGGCCGCGACGGCATCGATGTCCTTCACCGTCAACCCGAAATGGTCGAGGCCCTGATGCGGGTGCGGAGGCGGCGGGTTGACCGCGCCGTCGCCCTCGAGCGGCGCGATGAAGATCCTGGCACCGCCAAGGTTCACGTCGATGCGTCCTGGCGCGCGTACGATCTCGCCACCGAGGATGTCCCGCAACCAGGCTGCGGTCGCCTCCGGATCGGGGCTGCGCAGATGGACGTGATCCCAAGTGACGACTGGCATTTCGATGCTCCCGATGGTCGTTCGCGATGTTGCAGCGCATGTTAGCGGCCGTGATCGGTGATCGCCACCGTCCTCGCCGATTCGCAACTGTGCGGGAACCTTAGGTCGTCTTCCCGATTTAAGTAAGCAGTGGCCTATTCCGTCGCTCGACGAGGTTCGGCCGCGATTGGTGATGCAACCATGAACGCCAGGTTCGATCGGATCGGATTGGGACGCTTTGCCGGGACCGGCGAGCGGCTGGCGCGGGCCGTCACGATCGCCAGCGTCTCATTTGGCCGCAGCCTGTTGTGGTTGCTGGCCGCCATCATCGTCGGCTGCGGCGTCTGGATGCTGCTGCCTCTGTCCAAAGGCAACAGCGCTGAGCAGGTGACGTCCGAGGTGGCCGCCGTCGAGACTGCGCCTTCGAGCGATCCTGCAGCGTCGGCATCCCCGGCGTTCGAAGCTCAGGTCCCGGCTCTGGCAGATCTTGGTCGTCTCAGGATCTCGTCCCAGACCTGGCGCCGCGGCGGTCTTGGCTCAAAAGCCCTGGTGACGTTCACGCTGCGAAACGACAATGACTATGCCGTAAAGGATGTCGAAATCGTCTGCGCCTTTGCGCGGCGGGATGGCAGCCATCTCACCGATCGCAATCGCGTGCTGGCAGATCAGGTCAGCATGAAGAGCCGCAAGACCTTTGCGCGGATTCCCGTCGGCTTCGTCAACGTGAATGCCGATCAGGCGAAATGCTCTCTGGTTGCGGCGCGCCGCGCGTAGAGGCGGCATGTTCCGGTAGCGGAAAAGTTACCCTCCGCGGCACTCCGCGACCCCTTGGCCAAAAAACCTCGCGTCGCCATTTGAACCGAACGGCTGGGCCAGGAACCAATTAAGAGATCGCCTGTTGAGGGCGGAGAGCCCACGCGGGGATGCGGGGGGGCGGAGCGCGGCCAATGCCCATCTTTCGATATTTCGTCTTTGTCGGTGGAGCTTTGCTCGCACTGCTGTTCGCAGCGAACTTCGCTCTGCCATCGCAGCCGGTCGCCCAGGCCGTCACCACGGTCAGCAATGATCAGCCGCTGATCCGGATCCGCTCCGACCGCCATCTGCCCGAGCGTGTCGTGCTCGACACCACCCAGCCCACGATCGTCCCGCCTGCAGTGAAGACCGCGGCCGTCGTCGCGCCTCAGCCCGCCGATATCGCCTCGGCGGCTGCGCTCGCCGAGATGTCGGCCAAGGCGCGGGTGCGCGAGACCTTCGCCCAGTTCACACCGGAACCGAAGGCCGACGCTGCCGCGGGGAAGAAGGACGCCAAGCGGCAGGTTCAGGCGCAAGCCCAGCCGCCGAAGCGCAAGACCGCCAGGGCGCATTCGGTGCCGCAACAGCAGGACCGGCCGATGATGGTGGCGCAGCGCCCGCAGTTCGGCTTCTTCGGCAACACCTGGTAGGAACGGCCGCGCCCCGCCTGGAAACAAGCGGGGAGGGCTTTTTATTGGTGAGCCTCTCTGCTAATTCCACCCCATCCGAACGCCCATCGGCGCGCTGGCTTGCCAGCCGTCCTGCGGTGTTTCTCGGTTCTGGTCAAACGAGGCCAGGGCGCTCGTAGCTCAGCTGGATAGAGCATCGGATTTCGATTCCGAGGGTCGGAGGTTCGAATCCTTCCGAGCGCGCCAGTCTTTCCCCGCGTTCCAGATCTGTTCCGAACCGGCGCTGGGCCGGGAGGGCCGCGTCAGTCAGCCCTGACGGAGATTGCCTTGCCGCCCGCGGGCGAGCGTGTCGGAGGGGGTCTCGTGGAACGTCGCGCGGTAGGCCGCGGCAAATTCACCGAGATGATGGAAGCCTTGGGCGCGCGCGCAGGTGGCGACGGTGGCGCCGCCACCCCTGAGAAGGCGGGCGCGGGTCGCCCACAGCCTCTTGAGGCGGATATACTGATGCAGGCTCATGCCCCGCACCTTGCTCACCGCGCCGCCGAGCGTCCGGATCGAGACGCCGAACTCGCCGGCGAGATCGGCGGTATAGATCGGTGCGGTCGGATGGGCCGCGACGTAATCGTCGATCCGCTGCACGAGCTTGATCGAACGCTCGCCCTGGAGCGAGGCAGCGCGATCCGGCGTCGAATTGTTCTGAAACAAATCGTCGAGCGCGAGCAGCAGGCCTTCCTGGAGATGGGCCGCCACCTCGGTGGTCCCAAACAGGAGAGGCTGCACTGAGGCGGTTCGCAGGATGTCGAGCAGGAGTTGCCGCGTGTGGAGCAGGGCAGGCCGGTTGGCACCATGGGCCCGCAAATCGTCGGCCCGATCGAACCAGCCCCGGTCCTTCAGCTCGGGAGAGAAGATGATCATTGCATAATGATTGGTTTGCGGCTCGACGAAATGGCATTCGTCGTTGCCGCAGAGCGTAACGAAGAAGCGCGCATCGAGGTCCAGGCCCTTGAGGTTGACCTGGAGGTCGTCGGTCATGGACAGGATCACCATCCCGCCCGGCACCCGATAGGCGGTGTCCAGGATGCGCGCGAACGATCTCATCATGATGATGCGGCACGCGGGCAGAGAGACGACGGCGCGGGCCGCCGCGAAGTTCGAGACGTCGAGCGGGATGCTTCTGGCATCCTCCATCGTCTCGACCGGCCGAAACGCATCGACATTGGCAAAGCCGATGAGCTGAAGCGCTGAGGATGGAACGAGGGCGTCGAACAACATGATCTGGCCGGCTGCTGAAATGTGACAATCAAATGAACGTCGATGCATCGCCATCAATGGCGAAACATCGCGTTCCAGTAAATCGAATTCCAGGCCGTAGTATTGCGGACATCATGCCATGATGCCTGTCTGATCAATGCCACCGTCAACGTTCTCGGCTCATCGGCTTTCCGGACGCGAGGTCGATGAAATGCAGCCGGGTGCAGGCGGGACAGGCAAAGGACGAAAAGCTCCGTCCCTCCTGGCTCTGCTGCTTCTCCAGATGCGTCTGCACGTTCATGCCCGTCTGCGGGCATCGAAAAACGATCAGCTCGACCATTCCCGTAGAATGACGGTGCGGGCGGTTTTCAGCTTTGATCTAGATCAGTTTTGGAATCGCTCCAGACGGGCGACGACCGTGCGAGACGTGATCTCGCAAAAGCGAAGGGGCCCCGAGGGCCCCTTCAGATGTTACCAGCGGCGATAGCCGCGATAGCCGTAATAACGTGGACCGTAATAGCGCGGCGCATAATACCGCGGGCCGTAATACGGCCGCGGACCGTAATACCCATAATAGTTCGGGCGCCACCAGCAGCGTCCCCAGGCATCGCAGACCATGCGGACCTGCTCGACGCCGGAGACCTGCGACGTCGCAGGCGCGGGCGCGATGGGCATGGCGGACGCCGCCGGCGACGCCGCCAGGGTACCCAACACGGCACCAGAGAGGGCTGCGGCAACGAGGCCGATCTTGAGAGTCATGATGTCTTCCTCCGCTTACTCAAGACAGGATATCGAAGTTGTTCTGATCAAATTGTGGCGGAGCCGAAATGTAATGCTGATGAACAGATCTTCAGCAATTCGCCCGGCGAGCCGGCGTAGGCCGCATCACCATGCCTAGACCTTGATCCTGCGCAATTCGCAACTCTGCCTCGGCTCATAGTGTTGTTGCGTGGCAGCAGCATGGTGCGTGCTGCCGGGCAAGGTGAACTGGATGCGAGTCATTCCAAATCTGTCGATCTCGCCGGAGAAAGTCTTCTTCGTCATCTCGAAATCGCGCCGGTCCGACGTCGAGGCGGCCGGAGGTGGCGTCATCCTGGAGTTCGGCGATGACGACATGAGCTATGGCCGCGGCGGGCGCGGCGACACCACCGACCGTGCGGAGCTCGCGGGCTTCATCCGCGATCTCAATGTCGACGAGCAGATCGACCTCGTGGCGCTGACCTGGCTTGGTCGCGGCGACGGCGATCTCTCCAATTGGCGCGAATTGCATACCCAGGCGGCGCAGGCCCACAACCACCGCACCGCTTCCTACCTGATCGGCACGCCAATGCTCGCCGATTACCTGGAGGAGGCGATGGCGCAGTTCGGCAAGTCCTTCGAGGAATTCGAAGAACATCTCTGATGCGGGACGGGGCGTCCGTAAGTTTCAAGGAGAGTTGCAATGGATAAAATGAGAATCGACAAGGGCGACTGGCTGGTGGTGTGCGACGGGCGCAAGGCGCTGATTCTGGAAAACCTCGGCGACGAGATGTTTCCGAACCTTCACACCAAGGAGGTGCACGAGCAGCCCAATCCCTCGACCAGTGCGCAGGGGACCGATGCGCCGGGGCGCCTGCATGCCGCGGCCGGCGGTGTCCGCAGCTCCGCCGAGCAGACCGATTGGCACGACGAGGCCGAGCGTACCTTCCTGCGAAACCTGGCCGGCCGGCTCGATGCCGCCGTCAGTTCCGGCGAGACCACGGCGCTGACCATGGTGGCCTCACCGCGCGCGCTCGGCATGATCCGCGCCGATTATTCGGACGTCGTGCGCAAGGCGATCCAGAATGAGGTCGGCAAGGATCTCGTCAAGCTGCCGGTCTACGAGATCGAGAAGCAATTGCTGCTGTCGGGCGCCGCCAAATAGGGGCGTCCTGACATTGGCCGGCGCCGGCGTCCCTCAGTAGCAGGGGTGCCGGCGGCGGTCCTGGCCGACATAGGCGGCCGCGCTCTGGTAGCAATGGTTGGTCGAGGGCCCGTCGTAAAAGGCGAATGTGCCGGGGGTGATGCCGGGGCCGTAATTGTGGATATAGCTGATCGGGTAGGGCAGCGGGTTGGCGTAGGCGCGGTAGTGCCGGTGATGGCCCCGCGCCTCGGCCAGGCCAGGGGCTAGAATGGCGGCCGACAGGGCAGCAATTGCGGCGACTAGCGTCAACTTGCTCATCTCGATTCTCCGGACCCGCACGAATAGATCAGTCATCTATAGCCATTTCAAACCGCCAGGGCACCCGTCCGGCCCCCCGAAATCGGGGCTGATCCCGCAGATTCCGGGGCCGGTGTGACAGAATTGCCGGGTATGGCGGTCAAGCCTGCCCATTTTTGGCCTTTTCGGGATGCTTAACGAATTCCCCACACAAGTATGACCAAAGACTATTCGGTTAAGAATCCTGTCGCCGGCCCTCGGGGCTCCTTCGAGGCCGGTACATTCCTGAAGGCTTTCGCCGTCACCTCGCCATGCGCATCACGCTCCTGAGCCTGCTGTTGCTCTGCCTCGCCGCCGCCACGCCGGCGCGGGCCGAGCTGCATATCACCCGCGACCACGGCGGCTATGTCGAGGAATACAAGGCCAAGTACAAGCGCGTCCGCGAGAAGGGCGAGCGCGTCATCATCGACGGCATCTGCAATTCGGCCTGCACGCTGGTGCTCGGTATCGTGCCGATGAACAAGATCTGCGTGACACCGCGCGCAAGCCTTGGCTTCCATCAGGCCTATTACGACAAGGCCTTCACCTTCGGCATCAAGGTGACCAGCTCCGAGGGGACGTCCGACCTGATGTCCTACTACCCCGACACGGTGAAGGACTGGATCCGTCGCAATGGCGGGCTCACCACCGACATGAAAAAGATTAAGAACGGCGTCGAGCTCTGGAAGATCATCGACCCCTGTCCGGAAGAGTGGTGAGCCGCTAGGCTGAGCCGCCACCGTCCGTCGCAGCGCAGCATCATCAGGACCAAATTCGCATTGCCGCATGGCCCCCGCTGGGGCAATGAGGGCGGCAATGAACCATAATCAAGAAGCCCTGACCGCCCGCGCCGCGCCGATCCTGTTCGTCCTGCTCTGGAGCACGGGCTTCATCGGCACCAAATACGTCGTCAACAACGCCGATCCCTTGACCTATCTCGCCATCCGCATGGCGATCGTGGTCGGCCTGATGGCGATCATCGCCGGCCTCGCACGGCCGAAATGGCCCGATCGCGCCGGCATTGCGCACAGCGCGGTCGCCGGCATCCTGGTCCATGGCTTTTATCTCGGCGGCACCGCGATCGCGATCGCGCATTCGATTCCCGCCGGGCTCTCCGCGCTGATCCCCGGCCTCCAACCGATCCTGACCTCGACGATTGCCAATCGCTGGCTCGGCGAGCGCGTGACGCCGGTGCAATGGGCCGGGCTCGTGCTCGGCCTCGGCGGCGTGGTGATGATCCTGCACAACCGTCCCATGACGGGGGAGGCCGGGCTGGGCTGGCTCGCCTCGGTGGTTTCGCTGATCAGCATCACACTCGGTACGCTCTATCAGCGCCGCTACTGCAACCAGATCGACTGGCGCGCCGGCAATCTGGTGCAATATGTCGCCGTCACCATCTTCTTCGCGATCGGGGCCTTCCTGTTCGAAGACCGCGTGGTGCACTGGACGCAGGAGTTCGTGCTCGCGCTCGCCTGGCTCGCGGTGGCGCTCTCGATCGGATCGATCGGGCTGCTCTATTGGCTGATCCGCCACGCGGCGGCGACCTCGGTCGCTAGCCTGTTCTATCTGGTGCCTGCCGTGACGGCGCTGATGGCCTACACGCTGTTCGGCGAGAAGCTCGATGCGCTGGCGATCGCCGGCATGGCGATGTGCGCCGCTGCGGTGTTCGTGGTCAACCGGCGCGTCTAGCGCGGTGAGGACAGGTCTCCGGACGCGCTCGCATCCGGAGACCCGGTCAGAGCGCCGCGATCAGCGCTTGCCCTTCTTGGCCTTCTTCTTTGTCTTTGGAGCTTTCTTGGCGGTCTTTTTGGCGGCCTTCTTTGCGGTGTTCTTGGCCGCCTTCTTCGCAGATTTCTTGGTGGCCTTTTTGGCGGCCTTCTTCGAACTCTTCTTCGGGGCCTTCTTGGCCTTCTTCTTGGAAGCCTTCTTCGGCGCTACTTTCTTCGCGACCTTCTTGGCGGCTTTCCTGACCTTCTTGACGGCGGTGACCGCCGCTTCCTTGGTCGCTTCCACGGCTGTGGTGATCGTCTCCATCGCCTGTTCGGTGATCGGCTTGTCGTCGTCCATGTCGTCCCCCACGGTTGTATGGAGCGATGACGATAGCGCGTTTCATATTTGTGTCAAAGCAACGCTCAACCTTTGCGGATCTTTGCGTAGGCGGCGAGCGCACGTTCGCGTCCTCTCGCGTGATCGATGATCGGGTGCGGATAGGTCTTGCCGAGCGGGATGCCTGCGCTCGCAAGCTCGATCGGCGTGGCCTGCCAAGGCTGATGGATCAGCTTGGCCGGCATCTCTTGCAGCTCCGGCACCCAGCGCCGGACATAGGTTCCATCCGGATCGAACTTCTCGCCCTGCAGCTGCGGATTGAATACGCGGAAATAGGGCGCGGCGTCGGCGCCGCAGCCAGCGACCCATTGCCAATTGGCGGGATTGCTGCCGGCATCCGCATCGACCAGCGTGTCCCAGAACCAGGCTTCGCCCTCGCGCCAGTCGATCAGGAGGTGCTTGACCAGGAAGGACGCCACCACCATCCGCACCCGGTTGTGCATCACCCCGGTGTGCCAGAGCTCGCGCAGGCCGGCATCGACGATCGGATAGCCGGTGCGGCCGCGCTGCCAGGCGGCGAGCGCCTTGGCGTCGCGTTTCCAGGGGAAGCCGTCGAAATTCGTCTGCAGGTTTTCGCTGGCGAGGTCGGGATGGTCGTGGAGGAGGTGGCGGCAGAACTCGCGCCAACCGAGCTCGCTCAGGAACTTTTCAATGCCGGGGCCGAGTGCCGGATCTTCGTCCGCGGCGAACTGCGCGGCATGCCAGACCTGGCGCGGGCTGAGCTCGCCGAACCTCAAATGCGGCGACAGGCCGGAGGTGCCTTCGCGATCCGGTCGATCGCGGTCGCCGACATAGCCGCGCACGGTATGCCCAAGGAAGTCGCGCAGGCGCGCCCGGGCGGACGCTTCGCCCGGTGTCCATGTCTCGCGCAGGCCGCCCGCCCAATCCGGCTTGGCCGGCTCGAGCTTCCAGCTCTCCAGCCTGTCGCTCGCAACCATCGCAGGCGGGCGAAGCTCCTTCGGTGCCGGCAAGGGCTTGGGTGGATCGCCGAGCGATAGCACGCGTCGCCAGAACGGCGTGAACACGCGCAAGCCGCGGCCCTCCTTGGTGCGGATGGCCGAGGGCGGGACGAGGAGATCGCCAGGGAAGCTCTGCGAGTCCACGCCGAGCCTTGCCAGTGCCGCCTCGAGCTGGCGCTCGACGGCCTGATGCGGCGCCTGCGCGATCCCATTCCAGTAGACGGAGCGGGCCCCGGTTTCGCGGACCAATTCCGGGATCATCCTGGCCGCCGGTCCCCGGCGCAGCACCAGCGATCCGCCGCGCGCAGCGATCGCTGCGCCGAGCGCCCGCAGCGACTGCGCCAGCCACCAGCGCGTTGCTCCGCCGGGTGGGCGCGCGACGCTGTCGTCGAGGACATAAAGGCAGACCACCGGCGCACCTGATGTCGCGGCGGCGTGCAGGGCGGGATGGTCGGACAAGCGAAGATCGTCGCGAAACCAGACGATGATGGGCGGCACGCTGGGCGGGGTCAGGAGTGTCCTCGTTTACGATTTGGAAGGCATGCCGGCCCCCGGCGGTATGAACCGTCGTTAATGGGACCGTAAGGGCGTTGCACGAATATGCAGGAATTACGGGGGTAATTCCATTCATGTCCAACGTTTTGACCGGGAAGTTGTTGCCGCAGTTCAAGCTCGGCACCAAGGCGGTTCTGTGCGCCGTGCTGCTGATCGCCGTGAACACGGCACTCGTGGTCGGCGCCGGCTATTGGTCGCTGACCTCCGCCTTCAACGATCGCGCATTGCGCGACATCGAGGTCAATCTGCGCACGCTGGCGCTGGCCTTCACCGAGATCGTTCCGGCCGCCAAGATCACGATGCGCGATGGCGCGGTGGTGCGTGCCGAAATCCCCGCGATGCCCAGCTTTACGGACCACGCCATCGTCGATCGCGCGGTGTCCTATGTCGGCGGCAATGCGACCCTGTTCGTGTACGATGATGCCAGCGGGCAGTTCGTCCGCCGCTCCACCAACGTGAAAAAGGAAAATGGCGACCGCGCCGTCGGCACCCAGCTGGCCGCCGACCATCCGGGGCAGGCGCCGCTGCGCCGGGGCGAGGCCTATAAGGGGCCGGCGACGCTGTTCGGCAAGACATTCATGACCGCCTATTTCCCGATCGCGGACGGGGCCGGCAAGGTCGTCGGCATTCTCTATGTCGGCATCCCCATGATCCAGTACGAAAGCATGCTGGCCCACGCCATCGAGAGCATGGCCGTGGCCGCCGGCCTTGCCGCGCTTCTGGTGCTGGTCCTGACCATGCTGGTCGTCCGCCGCGTCACCCGGCCGCTCACCTCGGTCACGCGCTCGCTCACGGCGCTTGCCAACGGCCAGAGCGACGTCGCGATCGAATGCGAGGATCGCGCCGACGAGATCGGCGAGATCGCCCGCACCGTCGCGGTGTTCAAGAGCAATTCGCTGGAGCGCGCGCGCATGCGTAGCGAGCAGGCGGCGGCCTCGGCCGCGGCGGTCGAGCAGCGCAAATCCGACCTGCGCAACTTCGTCGAGGAGTTCCGCGGCAGCGTCGGCGGCATCCTCGACAAGGTGCTGACCTCCTCCAGCGAATTCGAGCGCGCGGCGCGTCAGCTGACCGACGTCGCCCGCTCCACCGCCGATCTTTCGGCGCAGTCCGCCGGGGCTTCCGAAAATGCTTCCGAACACGTGCGTTCGGCCGCATCGGCCTCGGACGAGCTGTCTCAATCGATCTCCGAGATCGCCCGGCGCGTGCAGGAATCCAACCAGATTTCGGCCGAGGCGGTGCAACAGGCCGAGGCGACCGACCAGCGCATCGCGCAGCTGTCGGAGGCCGGCGCGCGGATCGGCGACGTCGTCAAGCTGATCACCTCGATCGCCGAGCAGACCAATCTGCTGGCGTTGAACGCCACCATCGAGGCCGCGCGCGCGGGCGATGCCGGCCGCGGCTTCGCGGTGGTGGCTCAGGAGGTCAAGACGCTGGCTGGCCAGACCGCCAAGGCGACTGACGAGATCTCGAACCAGATCGCCAGCATGCAGCTCGCGACCGAGGAATCGGTCGCCGCCATCAAGGCGATCAGCCAGACCATCGAGCGCATCAGCGGGATTGCCGGCTCGATCTCGGCTGCGGTCGAGCAGCAGAAAAGCGCAACCCACAACATCGCGGCGAGCGTTCGCGCGGCGGTCTCAGGCACGGCCGATGTCGCCGTCAACGTCCGCCATGCGGCCAAGGGCGCCAGCGAGACCGGCGAGACGTCGAGCCGGATGTTCGCCTCGGCCCAGGCGCTATCGGGCGAAAGCCTGCATCTGAAGGCAGAGGTCGACGGTTTCCTCGACCGCGTGCGGGCGGCGTAAGCCAGCGTTGTCATCCCGGGGCGGTGCGAAGCACCGAACTCTGGTGCGCAATTGCGCACCAGAGCATCCTGAGATTCCGGGCTCGGTCCTTCGGACCGCCCCGGAATGACTGTCGACTATTTCGGCTGCGGCACGATGCGGATGTAGGGCTTCGGCTCCTTCCAGCCCTGCGGATAGATCGTCTTGGCCTCGTCGTTGGAGACCGAGCCCGCGATGATGACGTCGTCACCCTGCGACCAGTCGGCCGGGGTGGCGACGCGATGCTTGGCGGTGAGCTGGAGCGAGTCGACGACGCGCAGGATTTCCTGGAAGTTCCGGCCCGTGGTCATCGGATAGACCAGCACCAGCTTGATCTTCTTGTCCGGCCCGATGATGAAGACGTTGCGGACGGTCTGGTTGTCGGCGGCAGTGCGGGTGAGGGGATCGCCCGAGATGGCGGCCGGCAGCATGCCGTAGAGCTTCGAGACGTTGTAATCGGTGTCGCCGATCATCGGAAAGTTCGGAGCTGCGCCCTGCGTCTCCTTGATGTCTTCCGACCATTTGGCATGGCGGTCGACCGGATCAACCGACAGGCCCATCAGCTTGACGCCGCGCTTGTCGAACTCCGGCTTCAGCTTGGCGAGGGCCCCGAGCTCGGTCGTGCAAACCGGCGTGAAGTCCTTGGGGTGCGAGAACAACAGCGCCCAGCTGTTGCCGATCCAGTCGTGGAACTTGATCTTCCCTTCGGTGGTCTCGGCTTCGAAGTCGGGTGCGGTGGCGCCGATCGGAAGTGTCATGATCTTACCTCATCGTATTGAATTAACTGGCGAATTCTCGCGGGTCGTCCTGCTCATTATAAGGGCCTTGCAGTGCCAAGTGAACGGCAACTGAACCCGCTCAAGTAAAATGTGAATTCCTTGCCTGAAGGCCCGATTTTCTAGCAACTTATTGTTACAGCGGCACCTGCGGCGAAACATCCCCACCCGGGGTCACACGGTCTCGCTCGCCCCGATTATGCCTTTTATGACTTCCATCACGCTCGCCCGGCGCGTCCTAGAACCAAAACGGTCCTGACAGCGACCAATTGGCAACCATCTAGAAAAGTCGCGATCCCCGTATCGAATCGTTAACCACCCCTTTACGCCGGCATGAAAATGCTGGCCGATCAGAAGAAGTCTGGAAGTGAACTATGTCTGCCGCTGCGCCTAAATCTGTCGAGTCGCCGTCTCTCGAACCGTCCTGCCGCGATACCGCGGCCCACGCACTCTCCATCGTGCGCGACGGCGTGATCACCGGCGAAGGCCCGACCACCAAGGGAAGGGTGCATTTCTCCCGTTCGCTGGATGCCGATGACACCGCTTGGTGCACGCGGATCCTGACCGCGACCGCCGTCAACGATCAGCCGGTCAGCTGCGCCGAGGCCGAGATCCTGTTCGAGATCAACGAGGCCGCGACCGAGCGCACCGATGCCGGCCGGTTCGACGATTTGCTCGCCAAGGCCGTCGCCCATTATGCCGCAAGCGCATCGGGCCTGAAGGTGCCGCCGCGCAGCGTCGCGCTGGCGGCCGACACCGAGATCGAGAGCTGGGCGCCGTCCTATGCCTCCAAGGTCAACAGCGAGATGCTGGAGTGGATCGCCGCCCAGATGCGCGGCAAGCGCCACAACAACCGTCGCCTCATGGCGATGGTGGCGACGTTCCTCGGCGCCACCGCGCTGCCTCTGGCCGGCCAATTGCCGAACGTGTTCGACATCGGGATGTAACGTCTCAGCGTCTCTGACGAGATCGAACGGCGGGGTTATTTCCCCGCCGTTTTTTGTTTGCCGGCGTCCGGCTCGAGGCCGAGCGTGCGGCCCGGGAAGCCGGCGGCGTCGAAATAGTGCTGGCTGCCGACGCGCTGGAAGTTCAGGACGGTGGTCAGGCCGCCCTCGGCCGGCTTGGACTTCAGCGTGCCCGCATAGGCCTTCGGCACGGGGCCGTTGGGCATGGCTTCCGACATCACGCGGCCGACCAGCTCTCCCTTCTGCGTCGCCCGCAGGCCCATCAGCCGGGCGGCCGTCATGCCGACATCCGCATTGCTGACCGGCAGCTCGTCGACGAAGCCGGCTTTGAAATCCGGACCGATCGCGGCCATGAAGTTCATGGTGTCGCCGCGGCTGAAACTGCCATGCATGCCCTGGCCCTGGCGCAGCACGGTGTCGGCGACCTGCACCGAGCAATTGGTCGGCGCCTCGCCACAATCGCTGGCATAGGAGCGGAAGTTGACGACGATCGACGGGGTCGGCGTTGCGGCCTTGCCGCGCAGATTGAGGCTCGACAGCGGCAGCGTGCCGGGGAAGCGGCCGAGCGAATCGTCGACGAACAGGCCGGAGACGTAGTCCTGCGCGAGCAGCGCCTTGATGGTCTTCTCCGCCAGCTTCTTGTCCTTGTTCGGGAGATAGACGAGGTCGGAGCCGCCATTGGTGGCGACGACGAGATCGGGCTTCTCCGGATCCTTGCCGAGCACGCCGTTGCCGGCCTTGGGATGCTTGTTGCCCTCGATCTTCGCGTTCTTGTCGTTGGGGTCGAACAGCGGCAGGTCGAGCGCCTTGGCGAGATCGAGCGCCAGGAAGCCCATCGGTAGGAAGTCTGCCGGCGTGTCGTCATAGCTGACCTTGGCCGAGGGGCTGGTCTTGCTTTCCTTGGAGATGGTGGAGAAGCCGTGGTCGGCCGACACGATGATGTTGGTCGAGGCGGTGAGCCCGAGCTCGTCGAGCGCCTTGCGGAGCTGGGCGAGGTTGGTGTCGGCGTTCTTGATGCCGGCCAACGAGGTCGGACCGTTGATGCCGGGCTTGATCTGGTTGAGGCTGTCGCCGGTGTTGTGCTGGCTGCCGTCGGGATCGCGCGACCAGAACACCAGCACGAATGGCTTGTTGCGCGCCTTGAACATCGGCAGCACCACCTTGGCGGCGACGTCGGCGAAATAGGCCTGCTGCGCGACGTTGGCGGACGTGGTGCCGGGCGTCTTGGCATCGCCCGCCTTGGCATTGTCGCCACGCGGCGGCGTGGTGGTGGGCAGGCCCGCCTTGGTGAGGGCGTCCTTCACCTCGTCGGACAGCGCCACTCCGTTCTTGCCGCCGGTGGCGTCGTCGAACACGATCGAATGCAGGCCGGGCTTTTCGGGCTTGTCGGTGTGGTCGAACTGATAGGTCGGACCATGCTTGCCCAGCGCGGCGGTGCTGTAGCCCTTGTCGCGCGCCAGCTTCAGGAGGGTGTCCTCGTTGAGGTAGTTGCCGCTAAAATGCTCGTCGATATCGCCGAGCACGGCGTCGTTCTCGATGAAGGGGACGACCGTATTGCCTGCCGGAACGGAGGTGTAATTGGTCCAGATCGTGTTGGAGAACACGCCGGTGTCGCCGAGATAATGGCCGGTCGACATCGCCGAGCCGTTGGCCATGGTGAAGGTCGGGAACAGCGAGTGCGAATTCTTGAAATTGACGCCCTTGTCGCGGACCTCGGCCATGGCGGGCGCCGTGTCGGGATTGACCTTCAGCGCGCGCAGGCCGTCCGGAATGAACAGGATCAGATTGCGGGGCGTGTTGTTCTGGGCGGAGGCAAATCCGGTGGACAAGATTGTCAATCCAGCGGACAGCAACAGCAGTGAACGGCGCATCAAATCTCTCCCTGCGGTGAGGCGGCACGGCCGCAACCCGCGGCCCCGGCTTCGTTTAGTTTCGCTGCATGACGGTTGTGTTACAAGAGCTGAGAGCCATGCAAGAGGGCTGGGGAGGGGGCTTGGTCTCGTGTCTCGGACGCGCTGCAACGCCCTTCGCGCTGCTGCGCAGAGCCGGGACCCAGCAGGCTGCACGGCCCGCTACAACATGGGCCCCGGCTCGGCAGCGCACCGCTGAACCGGACGATGCTTCGCATCGCCGGGGAAGCGCTGCGCTGTGTTTGGGGTACGAGAGCGGTGTTTAGCGCATCACTGCTTCAACTTCGTCATTGCGAGCGCAGGAAGCAATCCAGAATTCCTCCGCGGAAAGACTCTGAATTGCTTCCGCCTTCACCTAGGCTTCGGCGGGCAAATCGCTGCGCTCGCAATGACGGAGCAAGAAGCACCGCCGGACTTTGTGCAGCGGCCTAAGCGGGCTTTGGCGCCTGCGGATGGCGGTCGGGTCTGGCGAGATCGCGGCGTAGCGACAACGGGGCCGCGTGCAGGGCAAACGCGATCGCGATCTGCGTCCTGTTCTGAAGCCGGTATTTGCGCATGATGTTGCCGATATGCGCCCGCACCGTGTTCTCGGAGATCTTGAGCTCGTAGGCGATGTTCTTGTTCTGCAGCCCTCGCGCGATCAACATCATCAGCTCGCGCTCGCGCGGCGTCGGTGCTATCGAATCCTTCGGATCCGGGCTCATGATGGGCTCCTCCCTGGGCTACGCGCTGAATGGTCCGCTTCCAGCATCTTCTCACTCCGTTTTGAGCGCCTCGATGGGGCTGAGCTTGGATGCCTTGTGGGCGGGATAGAAACCGAAGATGAGGCCGGTGGCGATCGAGAACACGAGGGCAAGGCCGATCGCCTGACCGTCGATCGAGGTGACCCATCCTGCCATGCGGGCGACCGTCATCGAGAGCGTGACGCCGCCGGCAACCCCGATGGCTCCGCCGAGCAGGCAGAGCACGAGTGCCTCGCACAGGAACTGCAGACGGATGTCCCGCATCCGCCCGCCCAGCGCACGGCGGATTCCGATCTCCCGCGTGCGCTCGGTGACCGACACGATCATGACATTCATGATGCTGATGCCGCCGACGAGCAACGAGACCGAGGCGATGGCGACGAGCAGCAGCGCGACAGTGCGGATCGCGCCCTGCTGCGCCTCCATCGCGGCGGCCGGATCCTGGACCTTGAAATCGTCCTCCTGGCCGGCGGGGATACGGTGGCGCTGCCGCAGCAAATTCTCGATCTCCGCTCGCGCGCCCGCCATCTGTCCGTCACCGGCGACTTTGGCGATGATGTACGCGACCGAATCCCTGTTGATGTTGCTGGCACTGCCGAGGAAACGCAGCTTGGCGGTGGCGAGCGGCACGAAGGCGACGTCGTCCTGCGCGGGGCCCTTGCGGTCGAGAACGCCGACCACCTCGAGCGGCACCTTCATGATCCGGATCTGCGCGCCGATCGGGTCGTCGCCGTCCGCGAACAGCTCGCGTGCGACCGTGCTTCCGAGGATCACGACCTTGCCGGCGCCGGCCTCTTCGGAACCGGAAAAATAGCGACCGCTCGCGAGCTGCCAGTCGCGGACCATGAAATGCCCCGTCGTGGTGCCGTTGATGGTCGTATTCCAGTTCTTGCCCTCGTGGATGACCTGCGCCGTTCCGGCGAGCGAGCCGGCGGCGGCCTGGATTTCCGGAATCTGTTCGAGGATGGCCTGCACGTCGCCCTCAGTCATCGTCAGCTTGCTGCCGTCCTTGAGACGCACGCCGCCTTGGTAGACCGCACCGGGGGTGATCATCAGCACGTTGGCCCCGATCGAGCGGATCTGCTCCTGCAGACGCAGCTGCGCGCCGGCCCCGATCGCGAACACCGTCACGATGGAGGCGACGCCGATCACGATGCCGAGCATGGTGAGGAAGCTGCGCAGCGGATTGAGCCGCAAGGCGTGCAGTGCGATTTGAAAGGCCTGGAGCATCGTCATGACAGAGCGCTCCGTTTCGGCAGGATCGGAGCCAGCGTTTCGTCGCTGACAAGCTCGCCATCATGCAGGCGAATGGTGCGGCGGCACTGCGTCGCGATGCCCGGATCATGCGTGATCATCACGATGGTCTGGCCGCTCCGGTTGAGCGCGGCGAACAAGGCCAGGATCTCGGCGCCGGTGCGGCTGTCGAGCGCGCCGGTCGGCTCGTCCGCGAGCACGATCAGCGGGGAGGCGATCAGCGCGCGCGCAATCGCGACGCGCTGCTGCTCGCCGCCCGAGAGCTGCCGCGGGAAATGATGGGCCCGGTGCAGCATGCCGACGGCCTGAAGGCTCGCTTCCGCGCGCGCCAGGCGTTCCCTGCGGTTGATGCCGCAATAGACCAGTGGCAGCGCGACGTTCTCGAGCGCGTTGTGGCGGGCCAGGAGATTGTAGGACTGGAACACGAAGCCGATGCTGCGCGCTCGCAAGGACGACCGGCGATCTTCCGACAGACCGGCGACGTCGGCGCCCTCGAGATAGACGGCGCCCTCGTTCGGCAGGTCGAGCAGCCCGATCATGTTCATCAGTGTCGATTTGCCGGAGCCGGACGGCCCCATCACGGCCGCGATCTCGCCTTGCGCGATGTCGAAGCTGACATTGCGCACCGCAGTCACCGCGATCCCGTCGGTGCGGTAGGTCCTGCTGACCGACCGGAGGCTGATAAGGGGCGGGGAAGAGGTCATGATCCGAACCTGATGCCGAGAAATTCGAAGCCCGCTGGACGGATCGCCTGGCCGATCGCGACCTGACTGCCCTCGTCGAGGTCTCCGCCCTTGAGTGCGACTTGCTCGGTGCCGGCCGCGCCGACCGTCACGGCAATACGCTGGAGCGCGCCGCTTGCGGTGCGCACCCACACGCCGCTGTGCGTGCCGGCCGGATCGGGCCGTGTGCCGGAGGGCTGGAAGCGCAGCGCCGCAAGCGGCACCTTCAAAACATCGTCCTGCCGTTCGATCACGATCTTCACCAAAGCGGTCATCCCGGGCAGCAGCGCGCCGTCGAGATTGGAGGTCGCAAGAACGACGGTGTAGGTGACGACGTGCTGCTGGGTCTGCGGGGCCTTGCGGACCTGTCGCACCACCGCCTCGAAGCGGCGGTCGGGGTAGGCGTCCACGGTGAAATGCGCGCGCTGGCCGGGGGCGATGCGGCCGATATCGGCCTCGTCGACCTGTGCATGGATCTCCATGTCTTCCAGGCGGTGGGCCACCACGAAGGTGGTGCGCGATTCCAACCCAACCGCGAGGGTCTGGCCCTCGTTGACGAACCGGCCGACGACGACGCCGTCGATCGGCGAGCGGATCACGGTGCGGTCGAGATCGGCCTGCGCCGCGGCGAGCACCGCCGCCTTCTCCGGCACGGCCATTCGCGCCTGTTGCAGCTCCGCCTCGATGCGGCGGACATCGGCCTGCGCACCTTCCACCGAATAGGAGTTGAGGGACATCAGGACCTCGGCCTCGCGCTCCTGGGCGAGGCGCGCGGTGAACTCCGTCTGCGCGTCGTCAACCGCCGTCGTCGCCACCACGTTTTGCGACTGCAGCGCCAGCTTGCGCTGCAGGGTCTTCTGCGCCGAGCTCTTCACCGCCTGGGCGCTCTCGAGCTTGGCGGCGAGCACGTCCCGGCTGCCTCTGGCGTTTTGCAGGTCGATTTTGGCGCGATCGAGCTTGGCCCTGGCGATGTCGACCAGGGAATTGGCGACGGCGAGCGAAGCCTTGGCTTCGTCGACCTTGGCGGCAAAGCTGCGCGGATCGATCAAGGCGAGCGGCTGATCCCTGGCGACGGTGTCGTTGAAATCGACATAGACCCGGGCGAGCTGCCCGGACAATTGGGAACCCACCTCGATCGTCTTGACGGGCTGCAGGGCGCCCGTGACGGTGACGGTCTGCTCGATGCTGCCGCGCTGGATCGACGCGTAGCGGAATACGGGCGAATCGGGCCCGAATGACGCGGCATTGCGTCCGGCAGGCACGAGCAGGCGTCGGGTCGATTCCAGCGCGTGCGAGGCCTTGTCCGCAGCGCTCCCGGCCGCGCCGATGACGGCGGGCCCTGCGGCATAGACCGCGGCGAGGCTGCAGGCAGTTCCAAGCAAGGCAATGATTGGTACAAATCGCATATCAAAAACCCGCCTCTCGAATAATGGCTGGCGGCACGAACAAAAGATCGCGCTATGGTTGTAAATCCCCCAAAGCGATATCGATCGTCAGTATGTCGCCGCTGATGGGGCGACGGTCGGGTGCGGCTGATGATCCAGACGTAAAATCGTAAGCCGCGAATTTTCGTGATTTGCTGCGGATGCATACGAAGCGTATCGATATGAGGCGCGCGGTATCGAACTCGACAAGCTGACTGAACGTCCCGTTTGCTCTGGCCGAAGCGGCCGGTGCAGGGCGTTCAAGCCGGCCCATGAGTGGCGATGCATGACGCAACTGGCGATACCACGACGCAGGAACGTCGCATTATCGAGATCAGCCCGCCTCGATGCCGGCGGCGGCGAGGTCGAATCACTTCAATCACGAAGCCCGATATGTGAACGCCTTCACTCGTCTCAGGCGCGAGTTGGCTCTAAGAGGTCGAACCGGCGGAGCGATGCGCCTCGTTCGATCGCTGCGATTTTATCCAAGCACCTTGATCACGCTTGCAAGAAGAATGGACGGCTCGGTTTTTTCATCGAGCCGCAAGCCGGGGAGCCCGTTGCTCATGAATTCAGGTCAAGCCACAGTTTATGTCGTTGACGACGAAATTCAGATTCGAACTGCGATCGGAAATCTCTGCGAGGAGACCGGACACCAGGTGAAGCTGTTCGCCACGACGGAGGCGTTTCTCGCGGAGAGCATTTCGCCCGGTCCTTCGTGCCTCGTGCTCGACGTCCGCTTTCCCGGCACGTCGCCGACCGGACTCGAACTGCAGCGCCGCCTCGCCGAGACGGGCGTGCCGATTCCGATCGTCTTCATCAGCGGCCATTCCGACGTCCGCGTCTCGGTCGAGGCCATGAAGCGCGGCGCGGTCGAGTTTCTGCCGAAACCTTTTCGCGAGCAGGAGATCCTCGACGCGATCAGGCATGGCATCGAGCGCGATCGCAGGCGCCTCGAGCGCGAGGACGTCGTGCGCGAAGCGCGCCAGCGCGTCGAGACGCTGACGGCGCGAGAGCGCGAGATCATGCTGCTGATGGCCGAGGGGCTCATCGCCAAGCAGATCGCCGCGCGGCTCGGCGTGAGCGAGGTGACGGCGAAAGTGCATCGCGCCAGGATGATGCGAAAGCTGGAGCTGCGTACGCCGATCGAGGTGGTGCGGCTGATCGACAGCATGGGGCGTGAAGCGGAGACGCCGCGCGCCGGCGCGGGATAGCGCGGCTCGCGCGCTGTCACGTGCCGCATTTCATCGCAGGCGTCTAGTCCGTACCGATTAGCATGAATGGCAGTCTGTCGCGCAGGCCGCGATCGGTTCAAAGTATCCCTACGATGTCGGCCTCTTCCAAGACGGCATCCGTACTCAAGTCAGACAACTTGTCCAGAAAGGGATATTCCATGCGCAAATTGTTTTTTGCTTCCGTTGCATTGTTCGCCTTGTCCTCCGCGGCGCAGGCCGCCAACACCTCGACCACGGTGCAGGTCGGCGTCGTGAACGGCTCGTCCGTCACGCAGAACGGCCTCACCAACGACAGCTCGTCGACCAGCCAGCTCGGCATCGTGAATACTGCGTCCACGATGCAGGGCACCGGTTCGGCCTCGCTCAACAACGCGAGCACGGTGAACCAGATCGGCGTGCAGAACTCGGCGACCACCGGCCAGGTGGCGTTCGGCAACAACGGCAGCGCGATCACCCAGAACTCGTTCGGGCCGCCCGCGCTGCAGAACAACGCCGCCGCCGTCGGCCAGCTCAGCGTGTTCGGCGTCAACGGCAGCACCGTCTCGCAGACGGCGCACTGAACCACGCAACCGTTCGGCCGGACGCATCCAGTTGCGGTGCGTCCGCGCCAATCTCGAATACACCGCTACCGGCCGGCCGATCGATTGCGACGGCTCGCTCATTCTCGCGGAGGAATTGACATGCGGATCACCTATTTCATTGCAACTTTTGCGGCGTTCGCCACGCTGACGGCCGCCGATGCACAGGCCGGCAACACGGCCAGCGTGCTGCAATTCGGAAACACCAACACGTCGTTCATTTCGCAGAGTGGCGGCACCAGCAACAGCGCCACGACGCTGCAGTTCGGCGCCACCAACACCGCGATCACCTTGCAGACGGGCTCGCTCCTGACCGTCAACAATTCGGTGATCGGGCAGGGCGGCACCACCCCGACTGCGACCAACACCGCGCTGGCCGGCCAGGTCGGTGGCAGCAATTCGAGCCTGATCGGCCAGATCGGCGCCAACAACACGGCCGGCGTCGGTCAGCTCGGAATCCTGAACGGCTCGACGATCATCCAGCAGGCTCCGTGAGCGGATCTGAAGTGCGAGGCATGTCATGAAACATCATTTGGGATGCGCGGGCGCAGTCCTGCTCGCTCTGGGCCCGGTCGGCGCGGGGCCAGCCCGCGCCCAGACCGCTGACATCAAGACCATCGTCTCGGTCGGCGGTCCGCCCGTCGTGCTGAACCAGAACAGTCAGCTCAACCTGGCGGGCGTGTTCATGATCGGCGGCAGCACCAGCGCGACCGTGACCCAGAACGGCACGAACAATGCCACGGGCGTCCTGCAATTCGGCGGGACCAATTCCGCATCGGTCGGGCAGGCGGGCGCGAACAATCTCGCCTTCGTCGGTCAGACCGGCCAGTCGGCGAGCAGCCTGATATCGCAGCTCGGCACGATGAATGCGGGCACGGTGGCGCAGTTCGGCGCGGTCAACACTTCCACCGTCGTCCAGACCGGCCCCTAAAACGCGCGCGAACTCATCGGCGTCGGCAAGCAACGGGGGAAGACGATGCGAGGCAGCCAGATCTTGAGGCACACTTTGGCGCTGGCGGTGTTGCTCACCGCCGTCGGCACGGCGACGCAGGCGAGCGCCGGGTCGGTGCAGCACAGCGTGACGAAAGGGAAGGTGAGCATTGAAACTGTCGTACAGTTCGGCGACAATGTTCAGCCTGTCACGATCGAGGAGAACAGCCCGATCAATATCGCGCGGGTGATCCAGATCGGCGGGACCGGGACGGTGGACGCGACCATCATCCAGAACGGCACGCGCAACTATGCCAATGTGATCCAAATGGGCGGCACCACCAATGCCGTCATCGGTCAATCCGGGGTGAGCAACACCGCCGAGATCACCCAGATCGGCAATTCCACCAACACGCTTCTGCTTCAGATCGGCGACATGAACTCAGGAGCCGTGAGGCAGTTCGGGCGTTTCAACTGGCTGGCGATCTTTCAGTTCAGCCGATGATGGAGGTGTGACATGAGGTTGCTCCTGCTCGCATCCGGAATAGGACTCATGGGCGTGGTTGCGATGGCGCCGGCTGAAGCCGGCGATGGTCACACCACGACGGTCCAGGACGAGAACGGCACGTCGGTGATCACACAGAGCGGTGATCCCGCGCAGGCCGAGGTTCGCATCGAGAAGGAACCCGGGCGCACGACGGTCTATCGCCGCAGCGGTGGCAACACCGCCATCGTGACGCAAAGCACCGGACAAGGCACCGGCAACGCGCAGGACATGCTCGACTGGCTGCGCAAGCAGCAGGGCCGGTGACGCACGAAGGCCCACCGTCCGCTCTGGACGGTGGGCCTCGCCGCGCGCGGATCTTACCAGCGATAGCCGCCGGTCAGCGTGCCGTTGTTGTTGCCGTCAGGGCCGACGTCACCCTGCGTCGAGCTCGGCGTCGGATGGTTGGTGCCGTTGATTGCACCATAGGGGCCCGCGACATCAGGATAGTAGGCGCGCGGCTGAACCGGCTCGTAGGCGGGGGCGCTGCGGTCCCAGCCCATGCGCGATCCGTTCCAGTCGTAGCCCTGCGCCGAGGCGGCCGCGGTGCCGGCGACGAGCGATGCCGTGATCAGGCAGAGGAGTTTCGACTTGTTCTGCATTGGAGATGCTCCTTGCTTGTGTCGGGAGCCAACGGTTGCACTGCGGGAGCGTTCCGGAACCGGTCCGGCGAGAGCGATCAACTCCGATCAACTGGTTATGAATCGCCTGTCCCGGAACGAAACGACAGAGGCGGCAATCCCGGGCGCTCTTGCCGCACCGGCTCCCCGGTTAATCGCGTGCCTTAACCAAATATTAATTATACGTTTGCGGCTGGGCGACGGCCCGGCCTAGCGTAGCTGCGGGGAGCCGCCGAAGCCAAACGAGTTGGTGCGTATCATGATGTCCAGATCATATGGGGCGATGCTCGCCTCGCTCAGCGCCGCCGCGCTGCTCCTTAGCCTCAGCGACAGTTTTGCACGACCCGGCGGCGCCGCGCCGCATGGCATGACTGCTGCGCCGTCCGGCGTCGCGGCGCGTCCGCCAATCGCGCCGGGAGCCCGGTTCCACCGGCGCAATAACCCCTTCGTGTACTGGCCGGGAGGCGGCGGCTTCTTCTACGACAGCGCGGGCTACAGCCAGCCCTTCCTCGATGCGGCGCAGCCGGTCTCCACTGACGTGCGCTACACCTACACCTATGACGTCCCCTGGGACTGGTCGCATCGTTTCCCGCCGAACGTCGTGCCCTCCGACCGGCCCTACGTGCCGAGCTGCCCGACGGAGCAGGTGACGGTGCCCGGCCGCGGCGGCAGCGAGCACACCGTCAACATCACGCGCTGCTATTGATTGGGGTCTAGCCCAGCTCGAAGCTGGTCACGCCGAAGACGCGGTCGATCCGCAGCGGCGGGATCGCGCCCGTGTACATCCGCGCCGTCTCGAACACCGGCTTCAGCCCGAGCGCCTCCGCGAGCGCGATGGCGTCACGGTTGACGGCGGGGACGTCGAGGAAGACCTCGCCATCCGCGCTTGCCAGCAGGGCCTGCACGATCGCCTCCGCCGCCCTGCGATCGTCGGCGACCAGCGGGCCGATCTTGTAGCCGGTCCGGCACGGCCGGATCACGCCCCATGCGGCGAGCTCGCCGTCACGCATAAGCGCGCGGCCGACATGGCCCGACGTGTTGGTCCAGGCACGCAGGAAAGCGCTGCGCCGGGCCGGGAAGACCGTGGCGTCATCGGCTTCCACAAGCGTAAACGGGATTGTGTCGAGTGCGACGACATCGGCGGGCGGCCTCGCAGGCGCAGTGACGATGCCGCCATAGCGGATATTGGCGTAGGCAAGCTGGAAGCCTGACTTTCTGTAGTTGCCCTGCTGCGCCACCACGCCATCGAGCCCGATCACGCGCGTGCCCGCATGCGCGATCGCCGCGTTCCAGATGCGCAGGCCGTGGCCGGAGCCGCGAAGACCCGCACGCACGATGTAGAAGCCGAGGAAGGCGAAGCGATCGTCGTAATTGACGCAGGAGACCGTCGCGACCGGCTCGCCATCGATCTCGCCGACGAAGAAGCCTTGCGCGTCGGGGATGGCAAAGCAGGCGGCATCGGAGAGGCCCGGATTCCAGCCCTCGGCCGCGGCCCAGCCGATGGCAAGCGAGATTTCCTCGGGGCGCAAATTGCGGATCAACAGCTCGCTCATCTCGCGTTGCTCATGACTGTGACCTTCGACCATGGACCTGCCGACAGGTCTGGCTGTAGAAGGCCTCATGATAGGCCGAGCCTGCGGCTCGCCTCAACTCGAAGGGATCATCGGTCATGGCAGCAGAGAAGGTTGCGCTCGTTACCGCCGGCGGCAGCGGCATGGGGGCAGGGGCTGCGCGGCGGCTGGCGGCGGACGGGTTTCGTGTCGCGATCCTGTCGTCCTCGGGCAAGGGCGAGGCCCTGGCGGCCGAGCTCGGCGGGCTCGGTGTCACCGGCTCGAACAAGTCGAACGACGATTTGAAGCGTTTCGTCGACGGTGCGATGGCAAAATGGGGACGGATCGACGTGCTCGTCAACAGCGCCGGCCACGGCCCGCGCGCGCCGATCACCGAGATCACCGACGAGCAGTGGCACACCGGCCTTGACACTTATCTGTTGAACGTGATCCGCCCGACGCGGCTGGTGACGCCGATCATGCAGGCGCAGAAGGGCGGGACCATCATCAACATCTCGACGGCCTGGGCATTCGAGCCCAGCGCGATGTTCCCGACCTCGGCGGTGTTCCGCGCAGGGCTCGCCGCCTTCACAAAAATCTTCACCGATGCCCATGCCGCCGACAACATCCGCATGAACAACGTCCTGCCGGGCTGGATCGACAGCCTGCCGCAGCAGGATGCACGCCGCGACAGCGTGCCGATGAAGCGCTATGGCAAGGTCGAGGAGATCGCGGCGACGATCTCGTTCCTGGCCTCCGACGGCGCCGCCTACATCACCGGCCAGAACATCCGCGTCGACGGCGGACTGACGCGCTCGGTCTGAGGCAAGCAGAGCCGAGTCGCGGCCTCGCGGCCTTGTCGTCATGCGACAGCGGCGTGCGCTGCACGCCGTTGATGAGGGGTGATCTGTGGCCCTCCAGTCACACTGCTCATCCGTTTGTACGATCTCCGATGCACACTACGTCACAGTCCCGATGAACTTCGCCGCAGCCCAAGACGAGGAGCGGCGCGCGCCGTATGCCCTCACTGCGCCGGTTTTTATCGGCGGGCAATCGAAACGCGAGTTCATCGCGTGGGGCAAGGAGACTGGAATGAACAAGTTGTTGCTGGCGATCGCGTCGGTTGTCTTGGGGACCGCGTCCGTTCAGGCCGCCGACCTCGCGGCGCATTACACCAAGGCGCCGGCAATGGCGCCCGTCTATAACTGGACCGGCTTCTACGTCGGCGGCAATGTCGGTGGGCAGTGGGGCAGCGCGAACCCGGCCACCACCACGCTGTTTCCGGTGGCCGCCTATTTCGCGGATTCGAGCGTGACCGCCATCGGAACGGTCGGCGCCCAGCACATCAACAGCTCCGGCGTGACCGGCGGCTTCACCGCCGGCTACAACTGGCAGGTCAACAACGCCGTGCTCGGCCTCGAGGGCGACATCAACTATTTCGGCTTCAAGGGCAGCGCGAGCAGCACGGCGGTGTATCCCTGCTGCGCGCCGACCACCTTCACCGTCAACTCGTCGGTCTCGGCCGACTGGCTCGCCACCATTCGCGGCCGCATCGGCTTCCTCGCGACGCCGAGCTGGCTGATCTACGCCACCGGCGGTGCCGCCATCGCAGAGGTCAGGGGCAATTTCAGCTTCACCGATACCTTCGCAGGCGCGACCGAATCCGGAACGATCCGCGACACCCGCGTCGGGTGGACCGCGGGCCTCGGCGGTGAATACGCCGTGGGCAATGGCTGGTCGTTGAAGGCCGAATATCTCTATGTCGATCTCGGCCGCAGCAGCATGACCAGCAACAATTTCAGCGTCGGTGTGGCTTTGCCGGTGCAGACCTTCACCCATTCGGTCGACCTCAAGTCGAACATTGTGCGCGTCGGCGTGAACTACAAGTTCGGCGGACCCGTCGTCGCCAGGTATTGATCTGTCCCGGTCCGATCCTGGCGTGGAAAGCCCCGGCTCGGCCGGGGCTTTCTGTTTTGAAGCTCAGCCTGCGTGCGATGCCAGCAGATGTGCCAGCGCGGGAAGAATCTTGTAGCGGGCGATCTCGTGCGGATACTCGCCGCGATTGGCCAGCAGGACGATGCCGATCCGCCGCGCCGGCACCAGGCCGATATAGCCGGAGGCGTTGTTGAGGCCGCCGGGCTTGTCGACGATGGTGACGCCCGGAAGACGCACGGTCTCCCAGGCCATGCCCTGTCCGAATTTCTCGTCGACGCGGAAGGCCTCGCGCTGCGTCATCCGCAGCGCCTCGCGCAAATGCGGATCGATGGTCCGGCCATCGACGCAGGCCGCCGCGAACGTGGCAAGATCCCGCACCGAGGCGAACATCTGGCCGGTGCCGGGAAAGGCAAAATAGCTCTGCTGATCGCCGATCGGGCCGACGGCTGCGCCCTGGTCGGAATAGCCCTGGACCGCGCGCTGCATCCAGGCGGCATCCATGACGGCGCGATTGTCTGCGCCGCGCTCAGGAATGAACGTTGAGTGCATGCCGAGCGGTTTGAGGATGCGCCCCTCGATCAGCGTGCGGATCGGCAAGTCGTAGCAGCGCTCGACCACGAGCTGAAGCAGCACATAGCCGGCATGGGTGTAGATGCGTTGCCGACCGGGCGCGACGCTCGCCGCCGGCGCGAAGGCGTTCAGCATGGCGATGAACTGCGCGCGCGTGTACTCATCGTTCGGCCATGGCGGATGGTCGGTCGGCAGCAAAAGTCCCGATGTGTGTGTCACCAACTGGCCGACGGTGACGTTGGGGATATAGGTGCCGTTCAGCTCGGGCAGGTATTTCGGCAGGCGGTCGTCGAGCCGCAGCTCGCCACGCAGCACGCCGAGCGCCACAACAGCCGCCTCGAACGGTTTTCTCAAGGAGGCGAGGTTGAACAAGGTATCCGGCGTCACCTTCCGGCCGGTCGCATCATCGGCAAAACCGTAGCTGAAGAACTCGACATGGCGCCCGGCATAGAGGGCGGCAGCGAGGCCGCCCGCAGAGTCCGGCGTCGCGGTCGGTGCCAGCTCGCTCGCGACGATGTCGCGCATCTGCGCGATCATGTCGGAATCCGCCGAGGCGGGTTGCGAGCAAAGCGCGAGCGCAGCCGGAATGAAGACGGCCCGGGCGAAGGTCCGCCTTGTGATGGGGGATGAGGTGACAATAGGCGGCACGGGCTCTGATGAGCGATTCTGACGCGCCCCCGATCTGCTTTAGCCGGAAGCGTCCCGCGGCCCAATTCACAATTGCGCGTCGCAGGTTCCGCATCGAAGTCGGCGGTACAAAACTAAGCCAATCGGATAACAATTGTTGACGCGGGCGTCCACGTCGCTTATAGTTAGCTTCATGGCTAACCAATTATCCCGCCTCGACCAGGTTTTCGCAGCGCTTGCCGATCCGACGCGGCGCGCGATCGTGATGCGGCTGTGTGCGGGGGAGGCGTCGGTCGGCGAGCTCGCCGATCCCTTCGACATGGCGCTGCCGAGCCTCATGAAACACATCCATGTGCTGGAGACGAGCGGGCTCGTGCAATCGGAGAAATCCGGCCGCGTGCGGACCTGCCGGCTCAGCCCGGATGCGCTGCTCGGGGCGGAGGACTGGTTCCAGCAGCAGCGCGCGATCTGGGAGGCGCGGCTCGACCGGTTCGAAACCTATGTGATGAAGCTCAAGAAAGAGAAGGAGCAGGCGGTCGCCAAACGGCCGTCCCGCACAACCAAGAAGAAAGGTTCTTGACGATGACGAATTCTGCCAACCCCGCTCTGTCGCAATGGTCGCTCGACCGCGAGATCGTGATGTCGCGCGTGATCGACGCGCCCCGCGATCTGGTGTTCGAGGCCTGGTCCGACCCCAAGCATCTGCCGCAATGGTTCGGGCCGAAGGGTTTCAAGGTCGAGACCTTCGAGATCGACGTGCGGGTCGGCGGCGTTTGGCGCTTCAACATGATCGGCCCCGACGGCACGGTCTATCCGAACCGGATGCGCTTCCGCCGCATCGAGCGGCCGTCGCTGATGGAGATGGATCACGGCACAGACCAGGACGAGGATCCCGGCATGTTCCGCTTCACCGTCACCTTTGCCGAGCAGAGCAACGGCAAGACCGTGCTGATGATGCGCCAGCTTGCCTCGAGCACCGAGCAGCGCGACGGCATGATCGGCTTCGGCGCCGTCGAGTACGGCTATCAGACGCTCGACAAGCTCGCGGCCTATGTCGCAGGCATGAAGCGGTGAAGACATGAGGTCCCGGCGCAGAGCCGCCGGGACCGTTTTCGCTGACATTGGCAAGGCGTGGTGCCGACGTGCGATGACTTGCGGCGGGGGCGTCGTTCCCGCGACCGGAACATTATCGGGATTAGCGGGCTTTCTGCCGCACGAGGGGGGCCGCAGGAACGATCGCGCTTCTCCGGCTTTGCCGGTGATGACGCACATTGTCTTCAGCGACTATCGCAATCCCGCCGCGGAGCAGGCCTACGAGATTGCCTGGGATTTTCTCGACCGCACAGGCGCGATCCGCGACGAATTCGAAGCCTGCGTATTCCTGGCACAGCGCATCACCGGGATGGTCGAGGAGGGGCAAACCAACCGGATCCGCATGGCCAATCGCGCCATCTCCCAATATCAGCACCATGTCCGGGAGAGCGACCCTTTGATCCGCAACGGCGGTCGGCGAGCCGGCCAGCGTTGAGCGCCGTCTCGAAGCCTGGCTCTTCTCACTCCTTCGCCTCGTCCGTCACGATGTCGCCGAGCTTCTGCCAGCGCTGGCCGTCGAACTGCACCATCTGGAACTGCTTGTTGACGCGATAATCGGTCGGTGTGGTCGTGACCGAGATTCCCGGGAGCGTCAGATCGAGCACGACGTGCTTGAGGCTGGTTGCCTGCCGCATCACGTTCTCGCGGGTCAGATCGTCGCCGCATTGCTGCAGCACCTGCACCAGCAGCTGGGCCGTGATGTATCCGTAGACGTTCAGGTTCGAATCCTTGTCGCCGTCGGGATAGTACTTTGCCATGAAGGCGAGGTAGCGCTTCATGCCGGGATCGTCCTTCCAGTCGGGGTCTGCGGCATCCTTGACGTAACCGACGCTGACGACGCCCTTGGAATTTTCCAGTCCCGCCGGCTTCAGCACGGCGCTGAGCGAGGAAGCGTTGATGTCGATGATGTGCAGCGGCTTCCAGCCGATCTCGGCGACCTTCTTGATCGCCTGCGCCGCCTGTTTCGGCGTCGTGGCGCTGAACAGCACGTCGGCGCCGGCGTCCTTCAAGCGCAGGATCTGCGAGTCGATGGTCGGCTCGGAGATCTCGTAGGAGGTCTCGGCTACCACCATCTTTGCCTTGTCACCGAGGCCCGCCTTGAGGCCGGCAAGATAGTCCTTGCCGAGGTCGTCATTCTGGTAGAGCACGCCGATCTTGGCGTTCGGATGGTTCTTCAGAAGGTACTGCGCGTAGATCCGGCCCTCGACGAGGTAGGAGGGATTGAAGCCCATGGTCCAGGGAAAGGATTTTGGATCGGTGAAGCGTGCCGCGCCGGTGGCAGCGAACAGCTGCGGGATCTTCTTGGCGTTGAGATATTTCTGCACGGCGACGTTCGGCGCCGTGCCGATGATCTGGAAGGTCAGCAGCACCTCGTCGCTTTCGACGAGCTTGCGGACCTGCTCGACCGTCTTCGGCGGCGAATAGGCGTCGTCATACTGGATCAGCTCGATCTTGCGGCCGTTCACGCCGCCCTGGTCGTTGATCATCCTCATATAGGCCGCCTGGGTCTTGCCGATTACGGCGTAGGCCGAGGCCGGGCCGCTGAGCGGCACGGTCTGACCGACCTTGATCGCAGTGTCGGAGGCGCCGGGATCGTATTTCTTCTGCGCATGAGCCTGTGCGAGCGACATCACCAGGGCAAGCGCGGTGACCGCGACGCGATCGAGAAGACGGTTCTTCATTTCCATTCCCTGTTGTCTGCGATCATTCGCCCTTGAGCCCGGCATCGCGGATCAGCTTGGTCCACTTCTGGGTCTCGGCATCGATGAACTGACCGAACTCGGTGGCAGTGCCTGCGCGCACCTCCAGACCTTGAGCGGTCAGCTTGTCCTTGATCGCGGGCTCTGCCAGCGCGCGCAGGACTTCGGCCTGGAACTTGTCGACGATCGCGCGCGGCGTCGTGGCGGGCGCCATGAAGCCGTACCAGCCGGCGGCGGCGACGTTGGGAAAGCCCTGCTCGCGCAGCGTGGGTGCCTGCGGATAGAGTGCGCTGCGCTCGGGCGAGGCGACGCCGAGCACGATGAACTTTCCGCTCTGGATGTAGGGCAGGGCGGTCGGCAGCGCCGTCAGCGTGGCATCGACGCGTCCGGCGAGCAGCTCCGTGTAGGAGGCCGCATCACCCCGGAACGGGATGTTGAGACCTTTGACGCCGGCGTCGCGGAACAGCAGCTCTCCGGCGAGGTGCGGCTGCGAGCCGGCGCCGGGCGAAGCAAAGGTCAGCCCATCCGGCTTCGACTTGCCGTAGGCGATCAATTCGGGAAGCGTCTTGAATGGTGCGTCGGCGCTGATGATGAGAAACAGCGGCGCGACCACGACCATCGCGACCGGCTGCAGATCCTTGCGGTCATAGGTCAGCTTGCCGAACAGCGCCTCGGCGGTCGCGTAGGGCGCCGCGACGTAGAGCAGGGTGTAGCCGTCGCCCGGGGCATGGGCGACCATGTCGTTCGCGATGCGGGTGCCGGCACCCGGCTTGTTCTCGACGATGAATTGCTGACGGAGATTGCGGCCGAACTCTTCGACGAGCAGGCGCAGCGAAATGTCGTTGGAGCCGCCGGGGCCGTAGGGCGAAATCAGCCGCACCATGCGCGAAGGCCATGCATCCTCGGCCCCGTGCCGTCAGGCTTGAGCCGGCAAGAAGGCCGCCTGCGATTGTGCCCAGCAGGGTTCGTCGTGTGACGTCGTGCGATGCCACGATCTCTTCCTCCCTTTATTGTCAGTCTTCTTGTTAGTTCAGATCACCTTTCGCTCGGTGAGCCGTTCGATCTCCTGCTCGGTCAGGCCGAGCCAATCGCGAAAGACCTCGTCATTGTCCTGGCCGACGTCGCCGGCGGCGTGACGCATTTGCGCGGGATCATTGGTGAAGCGCGGAACGACATTGGTCATGGCGACCGTGCCGAAATCCCGGTCAGCCACGCGCGTGATCATCTCGCGCGCTTTCATTTGCGGGTCGTCGACGATCTGGTCGATCGAATAGATCGGGGCGAGCGTTCCCTGCGCTGCGTTGAACCTTGCGAGGACGTCATCGAGGGGATGGGCGGCACACCAGCCGGCGAAGATGTCGTTGAGCTCGGAAGCGTGCTTGACGCGCCGGTCGTTGCTGGCGAAGCGCGGATCGTCGATGAGGTCGGGCCGTTCGATCGCCCGGCAGTTCGCCGCAAACAGTGCGTTGGTCGAACCTGCGAGCGTGACCCAATGATCGTCTTGCGTGCGAAACACGGCGGCTGGCGCCGAATAGCCGTTGGCATTGCCGATCCGGCTGCGAACGGCGCCGAGCTGGTCGTGTTCAATAGCGAGGACGTCGAGCAGGCGGAAGGTCGCCTCCGTTAGCGAAAGATCGATCTCCTCGCCAGGCGCATTCGGGTCACGCGCCCGTTTCCACAGCGCCGCCAGCACGCCGACGGCGCCGAACAGGCCGCCGATCGAATCCCCGATCGGATAACCGGGGTGGGTCGGCTCGCCCTTGCTCTCCCCGGTGATGTAGGTGAGCCCGCCCATGGCCTCGAAGATGCGGGCAAAGCCGGGCCGCTCGCGATAGGGGCCATCTTGCCCGAAAGCGGTGGCGCGCAGGATCACGAGGCGCGGCTGGATCGACCACAGCACCTCCTTGGGCAAGCCCCAGCGGTCGAGCGTTCCCGGACGGAAATTCTCGATCAGCACGTCGAAGCGCGGCAGCAGCTGCTTGAATAGCGCAAGCCCATCCGGTGCGCGCAGGTCGAGCGTGGCGAATTTCTTGTTGCGGTTGGCCGCTTTCCACCACAGCGGCTTGCCGTCCTTGAATGGCGGAAACGCCCGCACGCCGTCGCCTTGGCCGGGCATCTCGATCTTGAGCACCTCGGCGCCGTAGTCGGCCAGCAGCGTCGCGGCAAAGGGCGCTGCGATGATGGTCGCGATGTCGAGAACTCTCAAACCTTCGAGCGGCCCAGCCATCTCACGTCCCGGTGTTGGTTTTCTTGGTCTTGCGCGCCGGCGGCGCGGGGGCCGCCTTTCCGACGATGGCGCGGATGCTGTCGGCGAGCGCCGCGATGCGCGGACCGATCTCGCCTTCCAGCTGGCCCGGCTGGAGGCGGAACGCGGGGATGCCGCAATTGATCGAGAACGACTGCCTGGATTCGCTGACGTGGAACAGCGGTGCGGCGACGGCATGGATCGAAGCCATGTACTCGCCCCAGCAGGTGCAGAAGCCGCGGCTTTTGCATTGCGTGATCCCGGCGCGGTACTTGTCACGGAAGGCCGACCATAACTCGGCGTCTTCGGCGGCGATGTTGCGTTCGAGCCGCTCGGCATCGGCCGGCGGCAAGGTCGCTGCCGCGGCGCGTCCCATCGCGGTCATCACCACGGGAATTGGCATGCCGATGTCGGGCGCGTGGGGCCCGACATCGCCGGAGCGTGCGGTCTCGACATAGATCATCGAGGTGGCGTCGAGCAGGCCGATCGAGACCGTGCCGCGGACGCTGAGCGCCAGCTCCTGCATCATGGGCCGTGCCACCTGGCGGAATTGCATGCCCGCAAGCAGCGGATGCGCGATCCGTAGCGCTCGCGCAGCGACGCGGTACTTCGCCCGTTCAGCGTCGTAACGGAGGTAGCCGAGCTCGGCCAGCGTGTGGGTGAGCCGCGCAACCGTCGGCCGCGGAATGCCCGTCAGCGTCGACAGCTCCATGTTGCCGAGCAGTGTGCTGCCGGCCTTGAACGCTTCGAGCACGACCAGCCCCTTCGCCAGCGTCGTGGCGAAGGCGGCGTCATCGACGCTCTCCGCCAGCACGGCGGCAGCGGAGGAGGGCGCATGTCGCGGCTTGGATGAGTCTTTCGGGGCCATTCCTGACTATCGAACGGAAGCGTCGCTTCTGTCCAATATATTCGATGACGGTACAGAAATTGTCCGATATGTGGACATAAGAATTGCATCGAAATTTCACTGAAGAACGCGCGCGAGCGAGGCGACCACACGGATTTTTGTCGTGATTGCATGCCGTCTTGTGACAGGATTATTACGTCGACATGTCAGATCGATAATTCATCGATAATTTCTGGAGCGGCTCATGTTGCAGTGGCAGGCGCGGTCAAATCCCCTCGCGTGGTGGTGGGGATCTCTCACGCTCGTGAGCGCGGCCAATATCCTGGTCTGGTTCATGCTGTATCGCGAGTTCTACCCGACGGTCGCAGGAAGTGCGGGTGGCGGCTCGGACATCGGGCTGATGTTCCTGCTCTGCGCCGGCTATGTGTTCGGCTGCGCGTTCCGCTCGTTCCTGCCGCGCGCGGACGTGCAGCGCATCTGCCTGTTCGACACCTGGCTGTCGAGCGTCGTGGTCGGCCGCACCGTCGCGACCGTGGCCGAGCTCTGCTTCGTCGCGCAATGGGCCATTATCCTGCATCAGCTCGGCAAGATGACGGGCGCGGAGACCGCGGTGAACATCGCGCTCGTGATCGTGCCCATCATCATCATCGCGGAGTGCTTCTCCTGGTACGCGGTGGTGACGACCAACTTCCTCTTCAACGCGATCGAGAATTCGCTGTGGGCCGTGACCTTCTTCCTCGCCGGCATCGCGCTGTGCCGCCTGATGCCGGAATTCCAGGGCGTGGTGCGCTGGGCGCTGATGTCGGGCATCGTCGGCATCGCCTGCTTCCTGGCCTTTCTCGTCACCGTCGACGTTCCCATGTATCTCAGCCGCTGGCGGGCAGGGCACGCCGAGGGCAACAGGTTTCTCGGCTTCCTCGAAGGCCTGCATGACGTTTCGACGCGCTGGGTGGTGACCCACGACATCGCGCACTGGAAAGGCGAGCTGACCTGGATGTTCCTGTATTTCAGCGCCGCGGTGTGGTCGAGCCTGGCGCTCTGCGCGCTCTATGCGATGGAAGGCCAGCTGGTGCGTTATCTGGCGTAAGCTGCTACTTGCCGACCAAGCCGCATTTGCTGCGGTCGAGCGGGCGGAAGGCCTGGTCGGGCGGGATGGTCGCGACCAGCTTGACGAAATCCCAGGGGCCTTTGGACTCCTGCGGCGTCTTGACCTGGACTAGATAGAGATCGTGCACCATGCGCTGATCCTCGCGGATGCGGCCGTTGGGCGTGTAGGCGTCCGACACCGGGGTCGCCTTCATCTTGGCCATCACGGTTGCGCTGTCGTCGGAATCGGTGTCCTTGATCGCCTGCAGATAATGGCGCACGGCGGAATAGACGCCGGCCTGGATCTGCGACGGCATCGCCTTTCGGCGCGCAAAGAACGCATCGGAGAATTTCCTGGCTGCCGGCGAGACGTCCTCGAAGAACGAGGTGACGATGAGGTCGCCACGGGTTGCCTTCAACCCGACCGCCTCGATGTCGACGTTCTGGAACGACATCGGCACGATCTTGATGCCCTGATCGGCGAGGCCGAATTCCTCGGCCTGCTTGATCGCAGTGGCATTGTCTCCGGCCACGTTGATGGCGAGGATCTTCGCGCCCGAGGACTGGGCCTGCAGCAGGAACGAGCTGAAATCGGGCGTGCCGAGCTGCGCCTTGACGCCGCCGGCGACCTTGCCGCCGAGCTCGCCGATGCGAGCTCGTGCCGTCGCCTCGATCGAATGGCCGAAGGCGTAGTCGCCGGTGATGAAGAACCACGGCTCCTTGCTGGTCTGCATGATGCCCGAGACCACGGCGGTCGCGGTGGAATAGGCGTCCTGGGTCCATTGCACGCTGGTCGGCGCACAGGCCTCATCGGTGAGCTGGTTGGCGCCGGCGCCGGAGACGAGGAAGATCTTTCCGTTGCCGCGGACCAGCTCCTGCACGGCGAGGGCGGCGCCGGAGCTGCCGCCGTCGGCAATCGCCTGGACGCCGTCGCTGAACCATTTGCGGGCGAGCGATGCCGCCAGATCCGGCTTGTTCTGGTGATCGGCCTGCAGGATCTCGATCGGCTTGCCGTTGATCTTGCCGCCGAACTCCTCCGCGGCCATCCGCGCCGCCTCGACCGAGCCCGGGCCCATCGCGGTGGCGAAGACGCCGTTCATGTCGGTCAGCAGGCCGATGCGGATGGTCTCGCCCTTGATCTCGGCGCGCGCGGCAGGGCATGCGAGCGCTAGCGTCGTCAGCATGATGGCGGTAGACAGCGAGCGAGAAGAGTTCATGGCGTTTCCTGATTTATGTTGGTTGGTCGGTCACGAAGCTCAGGCCGGTTCGGCGATCACCGTGTTGCGCAAAGTGCCGATGCCGGAAATCTCGACCTCGACGGTGTCGCCCGGCCGCATCCACAGCGGCGGCGTGCGCTTGGCGCCCACGCCGCCCGGAGTGCCCGTCACGATGACGTCGCCGGGGACGAGCGGGCAGATTGTGGAGATGTAGGCGATCAACTCGGGAATCGCGGTGATCAGGAGGTCGGTCCTGGTGTCCTGCACGACGGTGCCGTTGAGGCGCGTCTGCAAGCTGAGCTTCGATGGATCCGGAATCTCGTCCGCCGTCACCAGCCACGGGCCGAAGCTGCCGCTCTCGGCAAAGGTCTTGCCGGAGAGGAACTGGCTGGTGTGGCGCTGCCAGTCGCGGACGCTGCCTTCGTTGTAGCAGGAATAGCCGGCGACGTGATCGAGCGCGCGGGTCGCCGGAATGTGGCGGCCCGCCTTGCCGATGACCAATGCGAGCTCGCCTTCATAGTCGAAATCGTCGCTCACCTTCGGCTTCACGATCGGCTGGAGATGGCCGACCTGGCTGCAGGCGAAGCGCGCGAACAGCGCAGGCTTCTCGGTCACCGTGCGGCCAGTCTCCGCGACGTGGTCGCGGTAGTTCAGGCCGACGCAGATGATTTTGCCGGGATCGGGGATCACTGGAGCGAAGCTGACCTTGTCGAGCGGATGATCGGGCGCCGTCGAGGCGACGAGCTTTGCCGCTTCGGTGAGGCCGTCAGATTCAAGCAACTGCCGCAGCGCGGAGCAGGGCGCCATGCGCGCGCCGAGATCGACGATTCCGTTGTCCTTGGCGGCGCCGAACGAGGCGCGGCCGCTAGCGGTGAAAGAGAGGAGCTTCATGAGATGTCCTTGAGAAATGCTTGGTCAGGCCGCGGACGGCACGTGGGTGAGAGGCGTGATGGCGCCGATGAGCTGGTCGACTTCGATCTCGTTCCGCGCGGCGCCGCGCACATAGCGGTCGGGACGAACCAGTGCGGCGATGATGCCGTGCCGACTCAGCCACTCGCCGATGCCGTCGGCATCGTCGCTGGCCAGGATCTTGAGTCCCGCCTGCACAAGCGCCGGCCGCGAGGAAAGGGCCGACGTGTCTGCGACGAGCAGGGCATGGCCGTAGCCCACCCGATCGTCGCTGCGGCTGCCGTCCCGAAGCTCGAATTGCGGCGCCAGATCTCCCGCGAGCGGCATGTCGCGGGGCGCCAGTCCAGGTCCGAGCAGGGGCTTCCTCACCTCGAGCTTCACCGGAGCGTTCTCGCGAGCCTCGCCCGCAGCGAGACCCGCTTCGATGGCCTTGGTGTTGATCACGCCGCCGAGACGGATGGCGAGTTCGATGAACTCGCGCACATGCGGAAGGCGCTCGCTCTGGTAGGTGTCGAGCAGATCGGCCGTGGCGGCGCCCCGAATAATGGCGTCGAGCTTCCAGGCGAGGTTGGCGGCATCGCGGACGCCCGCGCACATGCCCTGGCCGAGGAAGGGCGGGGTTTGGTGCGCGGAATCGCCCGCGAGCAGCAATCTTCCATGCCGCCATTGCTTTGCGATCACGGAATGAAAGGTGTAGACCGCGGCGCGCTCGATCTCGGCATCATCTGGCGTGACCCAGCGCGACAGCAATTCCCAGACCTTTGCCGGTTGCGCGATCTCGTGAGAATCCTCGTCCGCGAGAACCGTGATCTCCCAGCGCCGCCGCGTTCCGGTGCCGCGGACATAGGTCGCGGGCCGTCTGGGATCGCAATGCTGTAAGCTGTAATCGCCTAGATCGTCACGCGCTCGCTTGAGTAGCACGTCGATAACCAGCCATCGCTCGTGGAAGCCGAGATCGTCCATGCCGGAGCCGATGAAGCGGCGGACCAGAGACCGGGCGCCATCGCAGCCGATCACATAGCGGGCGCGGACCTCGGTGAGTTGTCCGTTCGTGAGGTCTTCGTAGCGGACACGCACGCCATGCTCATCCTGATCGAGTGCGAACACATCGCAGCGGCCGTGCAAGATGACGTGGGGAAAGCGGGCAAGACCGCCGATCAGGACATCCTCCAGATCCGGCTGGTGAAAGCGATAGCTGAGATGCCAGCCCATCGGCGTCAAATTCTGCGGCCGCGACCAGTCCAACAGCATCTTGCCGCCCGCGTCCAGAAACCGCATGCCGGGGCTGAGGATCACGTGGGGCAGGATGGCGTCGGCGAGTCCGATGGTCTGGAACACGCGCATGCATTCGTCGTCGAAATGGACCGCGCGCGGCAAATGGTAGGTCTGCCCCTCGCGCTCCAGCACCAAGGTCCGGATGCCGCACAGGCCCAGCAGGTTGGCGAGGGTGGCGCCGACCGGACCACGGCCGACGATCGCGACATCGAACTCTTCGGGGGCGGATTTATTCTGCATGGGGCTATTTCTTCCCCAAGCCGCGTCGCAGCATCAACGCCGCTGGCCGAAGTGTCCGCCCAGCGGACGGATCGGCCTAGACGTCGACCGGAATGGCCGCAGCCGTCTCCTGAAGCTGCGCTGCAAATTGCGCAATTGCCTCGTCGATCCGCAGCGCCGAGCGAATCCAGATGATGGAGATGCAGCCGAAGACGGCTCCATCCCGCACGATCGGCACCGCGATCGACGCCGTCTTGGGGTTGAACTCGCCCTCGCTTCGGATCGCGTAGCGGCGCGCCTGCGTCTCGGCGATCATGCGATCGAGCCGCGCTGCATCGAGAAACGGACGGTCGTCGGCCTCGTCGATGCGGCGCAGATGATTGATGATGAGGTCCCGTTCGCGCGGCGGGCAGGCGGCGAGATAGGCCCGGCCGGCGGAGGTGCGCAGCATCGGCAGGCGCTTGCCGATCATGCCGCGGTCGATCGAGAGCGGGCTGCGCGCGTGGGTGGTCTCCTGAACGACCATCGCAGCGTTCTCATACGTGGAGAGATCGACCGGCCAGACCAGGGTCTTGCTGAGCTCGGCGAGGTAGGGCGCCGCCCCCTGGCAAATCACCACGCCGGGATCGTAGCCGTCGCCGAGGCTCAGGGCTCGCCGGGTCACCCGAAAGCGGTCATCGCTGGCACTGCGCGCGATATATCCCAGTTCCTCCAATGTCTCGAGCAGGCGGTAGACGGTTGGACGGGGCAGGTCGAGCGCACGGGCGACGTCGCCTGCGCGGATGCCGCCGGAGCGGTTGACCTCGCGCAGTACGTCAAGCCCGCGCTTGAAGGCGCGGACGCCCTCCGACTGCCGCGGCGCGCCCGGCCCCGTCCGCTCCTTGGACACTTCGCATTTCCTCCCTTGTGGTGCACGGTCCCGCGATTATCGTTGCGAACGCGAAGCGATTGCGGAACACCACGTTAAGATCGCGCGCAGCCGGTATCAAGTTCGCCGTCTTGCGGCGCGATGCCTTCTGGAGGACTTCGATGGAAATCACCGCGCTCGGCTATATCGGCATCAACTCATCGCAGCTCGACCAGTGGGGCCAGATGGCAACGGGGCTGCTCGGCATGCAGCAGGTCGATCGCGGCGGCAAGATGCGCGCTTTCCGCATGGACGACCGCAAGCAGCGGCTCATCGTCGATGGCAGCAGTGACGCAGGCCTTGCGGTGATGGGGTGGGAAGTTCCGTCCACGGCAGAGCTTGATCAATTGGCGGGACGGCTCGAAAGCCAGGGCGTCAAGGTGACGCGCGGGGCGCGCGCGCTCGCCGACGAGCGGCATGTCACCGAGCTGATCTGGTTCACTGACCCCGCGGGCAATCGGCTCGAGGCTTTCTGCGAGCCGGAACTGGCGATCGAGCCGTTCAAGCCGGGCCGCCCGATCTCGGGTTTTCGCACTGGTGCGCTCGGCATGGGGCACGTCGTGCTGAACGTGGAGGATGTCGAGCCGCTGCTGCCGTTCTATCGCGACGTGCTCGGCTTCCACGTCTCGGATTTCGGGCTGAAGCCCTATGGGTTGTACTTCTTCCACGTCAACGGCCGCCACCACAGCTTTGCGATGGTCGGCTCCGGGCGGAAGGCACTGCATCACTTCATGGTCGAGCTCGGAAGTCTCGACGATGTCGGGCAGGGCTACGATCTGGCACAGCTCGGAGAGGGCCGCGTCGCCTACACGCTGGGACGGCACACCAACGACCACATGACCTCATTCTATGTGAACACGCCGTCCGGCTTCTTCATCGAATATGGCTGGGGCGCGCGCGTCATCGATCCCGACACCTGGCAGCCGCACGAGACTTTTGACGGCCCGTCCCTGTGGGGACACGAACGGCTCCATATGCCGGAAGAGCAGCGCAAGCGCCTGCGCGACATGCGGCTGGATGCAGCGGCCCGCGGCGTCCGCGTCGCCGACCCGCGCGTGCCGCCGCTGAACTGCGCGTGGCTGGACCAGGTGGTCGCGCGCGAATGAACGTGGCGACACTGCAATAATCTGACTCTCGGGGAACAAGACTATGCTCAAGACTATTTTGCGGGCAGGCGTCGTGCTGCTCGCGCTGACGATCGCCGCCTCGGCCGAACCGATCAAGGTGACGCTGCTCGGCACCGGGGTTCCGACTCCGCGTCCGACCAGCTTCAGTGCTTCGACGCTGGTGGAGGCAGGCAACGAGAAGCTGCTGTTCGATCTCGGCCGCGGCTCGACTATGCAGCTCTACAAGCTGAAGATCCCGCTCGGCGCGATCACGGCGAGTTTCATCACCCATCTGCATTCCGACCACCTCGTCGGCCTTCCCGATATGTGGCTGACCGGCTGGCTCGCCACGCCCTGGGCGTCCCGCAAGGGACCGATGAAGCTCTATGGGCCCAAGGGCTCCGTCGCGATGGCGGAGAACCTGACAAAGGCCTTTGCCGACGACATCCGCATTCGTATCGATGACGAGCACCTCGATCCCGAAGCAATCAGATTTGCCGCAAAGGACATAGAAGCCGGGCCCGTTTACGATAGCAACGGTGTCAGGGTCTCCGCGATCGAGGTCAATCACGGCGAGAAGATCAAACCGTCGTTCGGCTACGTCGTCGAGTATGGCGGCCATAAAGTGGTTTTGTCAGGCGACACCAAGTACGATCAGCGGGTCGCGAAGGCGGCGGAGGGCGCCGATCTGCTGATCCACGAGGTCGCCGTGATCGAGCCAGAGCTGCTGGTCAGGAGTCCGGTCTACAAGGACATTCAGGCGCACCACACCTCGCCAGAGGAGGCGGGCCTGATCTTTGCGTCCGCCAGGCCAAAGCTCGCCGTATACTCCCACATTGTGTTCGGCACGGTGAAGCCCGTCGCCGACATTCCGGAGGAGCCGCTGATCCTGCGCACCCGTACGAGCTACAAGGGACCTCTGCTCGTCGGGCGCGACATGATGTCGTTCGCGATCGGCGACACGGTCGAGGCATTTGCACCCGATGGAACGCGGCTTGCGCCTTAGGCAGGTGACCGCTCAGGCTTCGCCGAGATCGGGCTCCGTCAACAGGCCCTGGCGCAGCGCGAGGCGGACCAGCTCGATGTCGGAGCCGACGCCGAGCTTGTCCTTGATCAGCGAATGCAGGTTCGCCACCGTCTTTGGGCTGACATGGAGCGTCTCGGCGATCTCGTCGGTCGTCTTCTCGGCGAGCAGCAGCCGCAGCACCTCGAACTCGCGTGCGGTGAGGACGTCGGCGGCCGAGCTTTCGCCGCCGAGCCGGCTCAGCGCCAGCTCGTGGTCGATGTCGGGGCTGATCGCGATCTTGCCGGCGAGCACGTCCATCACGGCGCGCACCAGCGTTTCCGGCGGACTGGTCTTGGTGACGTAGCCCCTCGCGCCGGCGCGGATCGCCTGCACGGCGAAGCCGGCATTCTGGTGCATGGTGAAGATGAGAATCCTTGCGCCCTTGTCCCACTGCCTGATCCGCCTGATCGCTTCGATCCCGCCGATGCCGGGCATGCTCAAATCCATGATGACGAGATCGGGCGTCTCGGATTTATACAGCCGGTAGGCCTCCGCGCCGTCGGCCGCTTCGGCAATGACACGCAGGCCCGGCTGCTTCTGGAGCACGGAGCGATAGCCTTCGCGGACCACGGAATGGTCGTCCACCAGCAGGATCGACGCATCGGCAGCACTCATGCCGCATGCTCCAGCACCTGCGGCTCGCCGGCGGCGAGCGGAATGACGACGCGCAGCGCCGAGCCCCCGTTCTGGCCGACTTCAAAGGTCATGCGGCCGCGCAGTGCGGCAACGCGCTCGCGCATGCCGAGCAGGCCCATGCCTGACTTGCTCGAGGCATCGCTGGGCCGGCCGTCATCGTCGATGGCAAGGGCGATCTCGTCGGCTGCCATCGTCAGATGCAGGCCGACCTTGGTGGCACCGGCATGCTTGGCGGCGTTGGTGAGCGCCTCCTGCACGATGCGGTAGAGGTTGGCGCTGATCGCGGCGGGCAGGGTCTCGAACGCCCCCTCGAACTGGATCGTGAAGCGCGTCTCGCCGCGGCTGCGTCCGTTCCAGCCCGCGACGAGGCCCTCGAGGCTGGCAACGAGTCCGAGCTCCTCGACATCGGGAGGCCGAAGCCGGAACAGCGCGCCGCGCAGCGTCTCCATCATGTCCGTCGCGGTCCGCGCGATACCGTCGCATTCGCCGAGCAGGGCGGGGCAGTCCTGCGCGGCGGTCTGGCGGGCGGAGGAGGCGAGCGCGCGGATCGCAGCCAGCGACTGGCCGAACTCGTCGTGCAGCTCGCGGGCGAGATGGCGGCGCTCGTCGTCCTGCAGTGCGATCAGCTTGCGCGTCAGCTCGCTGCGCTCGGCCAGCGCATTGTCGAGGCTTTCGGCGAGATGGTTGAAGCCGTCGCGAATCGCGGAGAGCTCGGCGAGATCGAACGGCGGCAGCCGCGCCGCGAGGTCGTTGGCCGCGATCCGCTCGAGGCCGGTGCAGATCAGGCGGGTGGGGCGCAGCGCGCGCGCCAGCGCCGCGTAGACCAGGAGGCACAACAGCGGCAGCGCGATCGCCAGCGCAATCATCAGACGGCCGGCCTCGTGCCAGGCCTCCGCCGTCTGCACCGCGGGATCGACCGACACCACGGTCTCACCGAGCTTGGCGCCGCGCACGATCACGGGCCGCGCCGCCTCGCGGCCTGGGTCGAACAGGCTGCGATAGAAAGCGGTAAAGGCCTGCGGCGGCGGGCTCGCCGGAGCCGGCGCACCGCTGCAGAACCGCTGCAGCATCTCGCCGCTCGCGCCGCGGAAGGCCAGGCAGAGGCCGGGGGTCATCACATAGGCGGCGACGGGGTCGAGGTTGGGGAAGTCGCGCGGACCGGCCACCCACTGGATCTTGCCTTGCTGCAGCTCCAGCGATTTCGCCACGATCGCGGCGATGCTGTCGATGCGCGCATGGGCGTCGCGGTCGGCGGCAATCAGGAAATAGGCGGAGATCGCGGCGAAGCAGGCAGCCGTTATGGCGGCCACGCGCAACGTCAGACGGACCTTGAGATCGAACCTCGGGCGGTTCCACATCGGGGGAGCACCTTGCGCGAACGGTTTTGTCGCCTCTGCATTAAACGGCAGAACGCCAGCCACGCAAAGCACCACGCGTTACCGCAGTGCAATGTCGTGAAATTTTCCCGGGGCTCGCCGGGACGCCGGCCGTTGCAGGGCCCCGGCCTGCCGCGGAGATTTTGCGAACCGCTTGTTCTCGCGAGGCCCCGCTCATGCACCTCTCCCGATCGATCCTTCCTGCTCTGCTCCTCTTCGTCCTGCCGTGTGCGCCGGCTGCCGCCGAGGCCGCCATCGGCGTTGCCATGGACGATTTCAGCTATACCGACACGTCGGCCGAGCCGGCCAACCAGACCGCGGCCCACGAGCGGCGGCTGTCCGCGTTCATGGCCGCGCTCAGGCGGGATATTGGCGAGGGCGGGCGCTACCGGCTGGTGGCCTCGGCCCAGGACGGGGCCGCGTTCAAGGTGATCGGCGGCATCCAGAAGACGAGCACGCTGGTGCAATGGGCCAAGATCGCGGTGATCGACGTCGGCGCCAGGAAGCTCGTGATGGACAAGCTCTACACCTTCCGCGGCGACAATGACGAATCATGGGAGCGCGCCGAGATCTTCGTCTCCCGCGAGGTCATGGCGGCGCTTGCAACGCCCGCGCCGGTTGCGCTGGCCGTGTTCGATTTCGAGCTCGAGGACATGACGGCCGCGTCAGTCGGTGCCTTGGCCGCTTCAGATGTATCGAACCTGGCCGACGTCACCGGCGGCGTGCGCGACGTCCTCGGCCAGTCCGGCCGCTACCGCATCGTCGACGTCGGCGGCGCGGGCGGCGAGGCAGTGAAGGCGCGCGCCTTGCGCGACTGCGGTGGTTGCGAGGCCGCGATTGCGAAACAGCTCGGTGCGGATCAATCGCTGATCGGCGTGGTGCGGCGGGTCAGCCGCACCGAATACACGCTCGGCTTCCAGCTGCGCGATGCCGGCACCGGCGCGGTTTTAGCGCGCGGCGACAGTGGCTTGCGCCTCGGCGCGGACTATTCCTGGAAACGCGGTGCGGTTCGGCTGGTCAGCGACCGGCTGATCGAAAGCCAGCAGGCCGCGGAAGGAGCTAGAAAGTAAGCTGCACCTTCATCGACTGCGAGCGGTCGCTGGCGAGCTCGAAGGCGGCGACCGCGTTCTCGAACGGCATGGTGGCCGTGATCAGCGGGTTGACGTCGATGAGGCCTTCGCCCATCAGCCGCACCGCGAGCTCGAACTCGGGGTCGAAGCGGAAGGTGCCGCGCAGCTGCAATTCCTTGGCGACGATGGAATTGATCGGCAGCGTCATCTCGCCGCCGAGGCCGAGCTGCACCAGCGTCGCGCCGGGCCTGAGCACGTCAAGCGCGGCGCGAAGTGCGGCCTGATTGCCGGAGGCTTCGAACAGCGTGTCGAACACGCCCTTGCCGGCGCGCCAGGGATCGAGCGCCGTGGCATCGGCCGCGACGTTGATGGCGTGCGTCGCGCCAACTTTTCGCGCAACCGCGAGCGGCGCCTCGGCGACATCGGTGACCACGATCTCGGATGCGCCGCCGAAGCGCGACACCAAAATCATCAGCGCGCCGATCGGGCCGCACCCGGTGATCAGCACGCGCTTGCCGAGCAGGGGGCCGGCCTGCTTGCCGGCGTGCAGGCACACCGCGAGCGGCTCGGCGACCGCGGCTTCCGCAAGCGAGAGCTTGTCCGCGATCGGCACGGCCTGCGTGGCGTCGACCGTGATGAATTCGCGGAAGCCGCCCTGCACATGGGGAAAGCGCATCGCGCTGCCGAGGAAGCGCATGTCGAGGCACTGGTTGCGCATGCCCTCCTGGCAATGCAGGCACATCCCGCACGGCTTGCTTGGATTGACCGCGACGCGCGTGCCCGGCTTTACCGCCGTGACGCCATCACCGACCGCAGCGACCACGCCGGCGATCTCGTGGCCCACCGCCATCGGCTGCTGGATGCGCACGACGCCGAAACCGCCGTGATGATAGTAATGCAGGTCGGAGCCGCAGATGCCGCCATTGGCGATCTTGACGCGGACCTCGCCCGGGCCGGGCGCTGGGTCGGGATAGCTGTCGATCCGCAAATCCTTGGGGGCATGGATGACGACGGCGCGCATGGCTTGCTCCTGTTCGCAGGTCACATCGCGGCGATCATGCCGCCATCGACATAGATGATCTGGCCGTTAACATAGGTTGAGGCATCCGACGCCAGGAAGATCGCGGCGCCCACCAGCTCGTCCGGCTTGCCCCAGCGCTTGGAGGGAATGCGGCCCATCAGCCAGTTGTTGAAGTCGGCGTTGCTGACCAGCGCCTCGTTCATGTCGGTCAGCATGTAGCCGGGGCCGATCGCATTGGCCGTGATGCCGTGCTGGGCCCATTCCACCGCCATCGAGCGGGTCAGGTTCTTGATGCCGCCCTTGGCCGCGGTGTAGGGCGCGATGGTGGGGCGGGCGAGCTCGCTGCCGAGCGAGCCGATATTGATGATCTTGCCGTGCTTGCGCGGGATCATGCGCTTGGCAGCTTCCCGGCCGATCACGAAGGCGCTGGTGAGGTTGGTCTCGATCACCTTGCGCCATTCGTCGGTGGTGAACTCGACCAGCGGCTTGCGGTGCTGGATGCCGGCATTGTTGACGACGATGTCGACTGCAATGCCCTTCTTGTCGAAATCGTTGAAGGTGGCGACGATGGCGGGCTCGTCGGTGACGTTGAACGCGGCACCCTCGGCCTGGTGGCCGGCGGCGCGAAACTCGGCGACGGCCTGCTCGACGCGTTTGGGATCGACGCCGTTGATGATGATCTTCGCGCCGGCCCTCGCCATGCCCTCGGCGATGGCGCGGCCGAGGCCGCGGGACGAGCCGGTGACGAGCGCGGTGCGGCCGGAGAGATCGAACAGGGAAGTGCTCATGTCGGAAGGTCCTTAGACGTTGGAGCGACGCACGATGAGATCGGAGCGCTCGAAGACGGCGGGCAGAAGGTCGACGCCAAGGCCAGGGCCTTCCATCGGGAAGACATAGCCATCCTTGATCACGGGCATCGTGGTGACGAGCTCATTGTACCAGCCCTTGTAGAAGGCGCGCACCGATTCCTGGATCAAGGTGTTGGGCTGGCTGAACGACATGTGGATGGCGGCGATGAAGCCGATCGGGCCGATGCAGTCATGAGGAGCAAAGGGGCGGTGATAGGTCTCGGCCATGGCCGCGATCTTGCGCCCTTCGGTGAGGCCGCCGGTCCAGCACAGGTCCGCCATCACCACATGCATGGCGTCGCGGTCGAGCATGTCCTTGTAGGGGAAGCGCGAGCCCAGCGTCTCGCTGGCGCAGACCCAGACGTCGGTGGAGCGGGCGTATTCAGCCAGCGCCTGCGGCGAGTTCATCCGGATCGGGTCCTCGTACCAGGTCGGTTTGTAGGGCTCGAGCGCGCGCGCGATCTGCTTGGCGGTCGGCAGATTCCACAGCGAATGGAGCTCGACCATGATCTCCATCTTGTCGCCCACCGCTTTGCGGATCTTCTCGAACGGCTCGATCGCCTGCTTCATCTGCGCGGCCGTGATGTAGAGGCCCTTGTTCTCCTGCGCCGCCGGATCGAACGGCCAGATCTTCATCGCCGAGATGCCGCTTTCGAGCAGGCTTTCGGCCAGCGCATCGGCACGGTTCATGAAGCCGTCGAGGTCTTCGTAGGGTCCCTTGGCAGCACCGAGATTCCAGTTCGAGACCGGGCTGATATTGGTGGACCGCACATATTGCGTGCCGGCGCAGGTGTTGTAGATGCGCTGCTTGTCACGGCAGAGGCCGCCGAGCATCTGGTGCACCGGCTGGCCGCAGACCTTGCCGAACAGGTCCCACAGCGCGATGTCGATCGCGGACGCCGCGCGATATTCGACGCCGGTGGAGGACTGCGCCATCGGCAGGTTGAGCATATCGCGGTGAATCGCTTCGATATGCAGGGGATTGCGGCCGAGCAGGCGGCCGGCAAAGGTGTCGTGGATCTGCGCTTCGACGGCGCCTGCGCCGTAGAAGGTCTCGCCGAGACCGATCACGCCGGTGTCGGTGTGAACGCGCACCCAGATGACGTTGGAGAATTCTTCGGTACGCAGCGTCTCGATCGACGTGATCTTCACGGTCACAATCCTCCCGTCGGGCACTTAGCGCCCTGTTGTTTGTCATCTTCGGGCCGCGCTTGGCGGCGGGGCGAGGGCAGTCTTACGCCCGCTTGTAATATATCACAACATGTTTTAAGGATGTCACAAACACGACGCCTCGGAGCGAGGCGCCCCGCCCGAGAACGCGGGTGGACGGGAGGACGACATGGCACGGCGCAAACGCGCGCTCGAAGTGGTGAGGAGCGACGACGGCGAGGGCAGGCCCTCCCGGCGCAACCGCGTCAATTTCTTCGAGCTGGCCTATCAGAAGATCGAGGAGCTCCTCGTCCATTGCGAGCTCAAGCCCGGTCAGTTCATGACCATGCTGGAATTGCAGGAGATCACCGGCTTCGGCCGCACGCCGGTGCATCACGCCGTCAACCGTCTCTCCGCCGACACGCTCATCGTCATTCGTCCGCGCCACGGCCTGCACATTGCGCCGATCGATCTGGCGCGCGAGCGCATGCTGCTGGCCTTGCGCCGCGACATGGAGCGTTTCGTGGTTCGCCTCGCGGCCGATCGCGCCAGCCTCTCGCATCGCAATCAGGCGCTGCATATCGAGCGGCTCCTGCGTGAGCGCCGCGCCAGCCTGACCCTTGACGAATTCAACAGCATCGACCGCCGCATCGACGCGCTGGTGCTGGAGGCGGCCGGCGAGCCGTTCCTGGTGCACACGCTGCGGCCGCTGCACACGCTGTATCGCCGCATCGGCTACATCCACCACCGCTTCATGCCGGGACAGGCCGATCTATCCGGCACGATCGACCATCATCTCGGCATTCTCAACGCAGTCGCCAACCGCCGCGTCGAGGACGCGGTCAAGGCGAGCGATGCACTGATCGACTACATGGGCGAGATGTTCAACGGCATGGAGGTGGGGATCGACCCGCGCCTGCTCGATTGCAGCATCGAGCCGCTGCTCGGCACGTAAAGCGCGATGAGATCAGGATGGATCGTCATCGCGCTTTAGCTTGTTGTTTGGGCATGATCCGCTCGGAAAACCGCTGCGCACTTTGCGCTAGCGCGGCCCTTCGGATCCGGATCATGCTTTGAAAGTCTTGAAGAGAGGACCAGACATGTCAACGACGGCGATGCCACAACCGACCGCGAGCGAAGCCGCGGTCCGCTACCTCATCACGAACTACAGTCCCAAGGGCAACAAGGTCGGCTGGCTGATGATGGCCTCGATCCTGGTCGAGGCCTGGGATCTCTATTCGATCGCCTTCGTGCTGATCTTCATCAAGGAGCAGTTCAATCCTGATCCGCTGATGCTGGGCCTTGCCGCGGCCGGCACGCAGGGCGGCGCCCTGATCGGTGCGCTGCTCGGCGGCTGGCTCTCCGACAAGATCGGCCGCCGCGTCATGTTCCTGGCCACGATGGTGCTGTTCATCGTGCTGGCGCTAGCGCAGGCCTTCGTGCCCGATATCACCTGGCTCATCGTGATCCGCTTCCTGCTCGGCATTCCGCTCGGTTCCGACATCTCGACCGGCTATACCTACATCATGGAATCCATGGCCAAGGGTGAGCGCGAGGTCATGGGCAACCGCTGGCAGTTCATGTTCGCGGTCGGCGAGGTGCTCACCATCGGCGTCATCGTGATCTTCCTCCTGATCGACATGAACCACGAGACGCTGTGGCGCGTGACGCTCGGCCTCGGCGCGCTGCCGGCGCTGATCATCCTGATCATGCGGCACGACGTGCCGGAGACGGCGGTGTGGCTGGTGCAGAAGGGCCGCTACCGCGAGGCCAAGCAGGTCGCGCGCGAGATGTTCAACGACAATCTCGACATGCTGCCGGACCAGGACGTCGAAGTGCCGAAAGTCTCGACCCGCGCATTCCTTGCCGACCTCAAGAAGGATCCGATCCGCTGGCGCGCCACGCTTTACGGCTGGATCGCCTGCTTCGTGCAAGCCAGCGAATTCTCGACCTTCGCGTTCTATCTGCCGGTGCTCTTCGTCATGGTCGGCGTGTCGAGCGTGCTCGGCATCAATCTGGTGACGATGGCGCTGTTCTCCTTCGCCGCTCTGTCGGGCTGGGTCGGCCCGCTCCTGACGCCGAAGATCGGTCACCGCGGCATCTCGATCGCGGGCTTCTCGATCGTGCTGGCCGCGCTGCTGGTCGCGGCCTTCGCGCTCTATACCGACAACAAGATCCTGCTGCCGTTCGCGGCCGCCGCCATGCTGTGGGGCCATTACTGGGACGCGTCGAACTGCATGACGATCCCGACCATGGTCGCCAAGCCGAAATATCGCGGCACCGCCAGCGGCTTCGCCTACATGTTCGTGAAGCTGCCGTCGTTCCTGGCGATCTTCCTGTTCCCGACGGTGTTCGCCGCGATCGGGCAGGCGAACGCCACGCTAATGGTCGCGATCTTTCCGTTGATGGGATTGCTCGCCGCGATCTTCATCCTGCCGGAAGTCTACGGCTACGAGAACGACTGACGAAGCGTTGCCCGGTCGCAACCATGGCCGCGATCGGGCTCCATTCCCAGGACTACGGGCTCAGGAAGACCGGATCAATCCCGGCGCCATGGCCGAGCAGGCCGAGCGCCTGCAACTGAGCGCTGTGCAGGTCGACCTCCACGATCGCGAACAGGGTCACCAGCACCACCACCGCGAGGAGCAGCAATGGGTGGGACGTTTCCGCCTGGCCCTGGCGTGGCGCGGTGAAACTCTGAAACGAACGACGCAGGGAAAAGCTCTGCGGCAATGCCTTTGACTGGATCTGCGTGATGGATCTCCTTGCCGCGCCCTATCAGGCTGCGCGACAAGTTGAAGTATAGCTCCGGCCTCAGCGGCGACATTGATGCGCCGCAAAGATCGCACGTTTATCGGATGGCCGCCGCCAAAGCCGCGATCAGGGCGGGCGGCGTCACCAGCAGGCCGAGCTTGAGGAACGGCCAGGCGCCGACCTCGATCTTTTCCCGGCGAAGCGCGACCAGCCAGAGGATGGTGGCGAGCGAGCCGGTCACCGACAGATTGGGGCCGAGGTCGACGCCAATCAGGATGGCGCTGACGACAGGTGCGGGCAAATGATCGCTGGCGGCGACCGAGCCGGCGACGAGACCGACCGGCAGGTTGTTGGCGATGTTGTCGGCGAGCGCGGTCGCGATGCCGACGCTCCAGGCGGCCTGCGGCACGGATTGGGCCACCGCCTGGTGCAGCAGCGCGCTGAGCTGCGCGATCACGCCGGTCTTGATCAGCACCTCCACCATGACGAACAGCCCGCCGACCAGCGGCAGCACGCTCCACGACACGCCGCGCAGCACCGGCACAGGCGACTGCCGGCTGAGCAGCAGCACGATCGCGGCCGTCACGCCGCCGCAGATGAAGGTCGGCAGGCCGAGTTGCTTGTCCAGCGCCGACGCCGTGACCAGCACGATGCCGATCGCGACGATGCCGATCGCCGTCAGCTTGCCGCCGCGGCCGAGCTCGGGATGCGGCACGCGGTGGGCAATCGTCTCCTCCTTCAGCGCGCGGTGCTGGGTCAGGCGCAGCACGATGTAGGTCAGCAGGATCGAGGCCGCCGATGGCAGGGCGAACAGGCGCAGCCATTCCGTCAGATGCGGCATCCGCGCGCCGAACACGACGAGATTGGCCGGATTGGAGATCGGCAGCACGAAGCTCGCGGCATTGGCGATGAAGGCGCAGACGAAGAGATAGGGCAGCGGTTTCGCGCCGGCCGCGCGCGTCGCGGCATAGACGGCGGGCGTCAGCACGATCGCGGTGGCGTCGTTGGAGAGCAGCACCGTCACCAGCGTGCCGACGAGATAGATCAGCAGGAACAGCCGCTGCGGCGAGCCGGCGGCATATTCCACCGCGAGCGCGGCGAGATAGTCGAACAGGCCCTCGAGCCGCGCCAGCTCGGCGATCAGCATCATGCCGATCAGGAACAGGTAGACATCGAGGCCTTTTGCGATGCCGGCGAGGGCGTCCTGCCACGGCAGCAGGCCTGATAGCACCAGCGCGCTCGCGCCGATTACGGCCCAGACCGCTTCGGGCAGGCGAAACGGCCGGATGATGACGCCTGCGGTCACGACGACGATGATGCTCCAGGCCCAGATGGCGTCAGACGGCACGTTCAGTCCTTGACGTGAAATGAGTTCATTCGGCAGCGATAGCGGATGCCGGTGCCGCTGTCTCCCCCTGGGCGCGGGCGGCCCCATGTCGCGTCTCGGGCAGGGCGAGAATGCAGATGGCGGCGCCGATCGCAGCGACGAGGCCCAGGCTGATGAACGCCGCGCTGTAGCCCGCGCCGACCACGGCGAAGCCGGCCAGCGTCGTCGACAGCGCCGCGCCGATGCTCTGGGCGGTGATGACCGCGCCTTGCGCGACGTTGAAGCGGCCGGTGTTGCGCATGAGATCGGCAACGATGACGGGAAAGATCGCGCCAAAAATGCCGGCGCCGACGCCGTCGAGCAGCTGCACGCCGACCAGCCAGAAAGGATTGTCGGAGAGCGTGTAGAGTGCGCCGCGGATAGGAAGGATCAGCAGGGCCGCGAGGAAGAACCGCTTGTGGCCCCAGCGGTCGGCCCTGGCACCGACCAGCATGGCAAACGGCACCATCACGACTTGCGCCGCGACGATGCAGGCCGACATCAGGCTGGTGCCCATGTTCTTGTCCTGCAGCGCCAGTTTCTGCCCGACCAGTGGCAGCATCGCCGCGTTGGAGAGGTGAAAGAGCAACACGCAGATGGCAAAGACGAGGAGGGGGCGGCAAGTCAGAAGCACGGCGATGCCTGACGGCGTGTCCTGTTGCGCATCCGTACCCGCATCGTGCAGCCCGCGGGCGAGGTCGTGATCGATGGCGCGGGCGGGGATCGCGAGGATGCTGAGAAGGCTCGCGATCGCCATCGCGCTCAGAAGATAGAAGACGACGGTCGGGCCGAACCAATAGGCGGAGACGCCCGCCAATGCGGCCGCGACCGCATTGCCGGCGTGGTTGAAGGTTTCGTTGCGGCCGATCCGCCGGGTGAAGGCGGCGCGGCCGAAGATGCCGAGCGAAACGGCGGCAATCGCAGGTGGAAAGATCACGACGGCGGCCTGCGCGATCCCTTGCGAGATCGCGACGGGCAGGAAGCTCGGAAACAGCGGCAGCGACAACGAAGCCAGTGTCACCATGATCGCGGCAATCACCATCATCAGCCGCTTCGCCCGCGTCGCATCGACCAGCGCTCCGGCCGGCGTCTGCGCCACGATGCCGGCGATGGTCGCGACCGACATCACGAGGCCGATGCGCGCCTCGTCCCAGTGCTGCTCGGTGAGAAGATAGACGGCGAGGTAAGGTCCGAGACCGTCGCGGACGTCGGCGAGGAAGAAATTGGCCGCATCCAGCGCCCGGCCGGCTTGCCTTGCTCGATCGGGAGTTTCGCTGGACATCGGTTTCTCGATCGTCGTTGTGTCTATCAGCGCGCGCCAAGCACTTCGCTGTCGTCCCGGGCAAGCGTAAGCGCAGGTCTGGGACCCATAACCACAGGATGAAGTTTGGCGAAGATTGCCGGCTACGAGCTCACGCTACAACGTCCGTCTCGGAGTATGGGTCCCGGATAGGCGCGCGCTTTTTGCGCGCTTGTCCGGGACGACAGCGGTAAGCTTCGCTCACATTCACCGCGCCACCGACAACTTCTCCGTGATTGCCTTGCGCAGGATGCGCGACAGCGATTCCACCGAATACGGCTTCTGGATCAACTCGAAACCGCGATGGGCGTTTTCGGCGAGCACGTTGCTGTAGCCGGAGGTGAGCACTACGGGCAGGCCCGGATAGCGCTCGCGGATGATGCCGGCGAGCTCGACGCCGTTCATGCCGGGCATGATGACGTCGGAGAACACGAGGTCGACGGCGAATTCGTTCTCGCCGAGGATCGCCAGCGCCGCGTTGGCGTTGGCGACGCGGCGGACGACATAGCCGAGATCCTCCAGCAGCTCGGTGGAGAACTGGCCGACATCGTCATTGTCCTCGACCACGAGCACGCGGTAGCCGCGCCCGGTGGTGGCGGCCTCGTGGATCAGTGCCGCGGCTTCTTTCTCGGCGACAGGGCTCTGGGCCTGCGGCAGGTAGATCGTGAAGGTTGCGCCCTTGCCCTGCGTGCTCGTCACCGCGACGTCACCCTCGGACTGCTTGGCGAAGCCAAACGCCTGGCTGAGACCGAGGCCGGTGCCCTTGCCGACCTCCTTGGTCGTGAAGAACGGCTCGAAGATCGAATCGAGATGCTCCGGCGCGATGCCGCTGCCGGTATCGGTGACCGAGATCGCGACATAGTCGCCGCTGCGCGCAGACTGCGCGCGCAAGCTGGGGATGCCGGAAACCTTGCGCACCGCGATGGTAAGGCTGCCTTCGCCCTCCATGGCGTCCCGGGCGTTGATGGCGAGGTTGATCAGCGCGGTCTCGAACTGGGCGATGTCGGCGATGGTGAAGCAGTCGGCGTCTTGAATCTCCACCGCGATTTCGATGCGACCGCCGACCAGCGGCCGGACCAGTTGCGCGACACCCTCGACCTGGCTGCCGACGTTGAAGATCTGCGGCTTCAGCGGCTGCCGGCGCGCGAACGCCAGAAGCTGAGCGGTCAGCTTGGAGGCACGCTCGACCGTGTCGGAGATGGCATCGACATAGCGGCGGCGGCGCTCTTCCGGCAGCTCGCGGCGGCGCAGGAAATCGGTGGCCGAGCGGATGATGGTGAGGAGGTTGTTGAAGTCGTGGGCGACGCCGCCGGTGAGCTGGCCGATCGCCTCCATCTTCTGCGACTGCCGCAATGCTTCCTCGCCGCGGCGCCGCTCGGTGATGTCGACGGCTTCAGGGACCGCGCCGGTGATGTTGCCGTGGCGGTCGAGCACGGGGCGCATGCCGAAGTCGAAATCACGCTCGCCGATGGGAAGGCGCAGGCGCATCTCGAGCCGCACGGCTTCGCCCTTGAGTACGGTGTGGAACGCTTCGCGCACCAGCGCGCTCATGCCCTCCGTCGCGCTGAACCAGGGCGTCTCCCACAGCGGCTTTCCGATCACCTCCGAGGAATGAGCCCCCATGCCGTCGAGTGCGGTCTTGTTGGCGTAGAGAAGTTCGCCGCTGAGATTGACGAGGCCCTGATATTGGTTGCTGGTCTCCAGGATCGCGCGCAGCCGCGCCTCGTTGGATTCGAGCTCGGCGGTGCGCTCGGCGATGCGCTCTTCCAGCGTCTCGTTGAGCCGCCGGAGCTCGATCTCGGCCTGCTTGGCGACGGTGATGTCGTGGGCGACCCCGATGAAGCCGATATGCTTGCCGGTGGGGTCCCAGCGCGGCTGCGATTCCGAGCGCAGCCAGCGCCATTCGCCGCTGGCATTCTTGTAGCGCGCTTCAAGCACGAAGGGTTTCAGCGAGGCTTCGCCCTGGACCGATTGCTGCAGCACATGCGGCAGGTCGTCCGGATGCAGCACCTTGCGCCAGTCGAAGGCGATCGCCTGATCGTAGGGCAGGCCGACGAAGTCGACATAGGCCTGGTTGGCAAAGGACCGCGTGCGGTCGAGCTTGGTCACCCAGATCGGCACCGGGGCGCTGTCGGCGATCAGGCGGAAGCGTTCCTCGCTTTCGCGCAGGGTCTCGCGCGCGAGCATCTGGTCGGTGACGTCGATATGGGCGCCGACGAGGCGGATGGCGCGGCCGTCCTTGTCGCGCTCGATCTTGGCGACGACCCGGATCCAGCGGGTCTCGCCGTCATTGGGACGGATGATGCGGTATTCGGCGGTGTAGTCTTCGCTGGTGCCGGCGAGTGCATCGATGAAGTGCTTGACGGTGGCGTCGCGGTCGTCGGGATGGATACGATTGACCCAATCCTCGTGCGATTCCTCGGCCGCCTCCGGCGGCAGGCCGTGGAGCATCAGATATTCGGGCGAACGCCGGTTCTTGAAGCCCTCGCGGAAGTCGACCTCGACGCCGCCGACCTTGCCGATGCGCTGGATGCGCGCCAGCTCGGTCTCGCGCTCCTGAAGCGCACGATAGGCGTTGTCGCGCTCGCGCGCGACGTCTTCGAGGTGCTGACGCAGCCTTTCGGCAGCGATGGTCTCGGGCAAAGGATCGTTCAAGGGATCGTTCAAGGCATCGGCCGTTGTCATGCGGGAGCGCACGTGCCGAAGCGATATTCACACAGACGGAGCGTGATGGCCATTGCCTACAAGGGAGCGCCTGGCGGGAAATGTGGGCTTGCGTGGACCGGGAAAAGATACGTCTCTCCAATTCCTGGTCTGGCTATTTGTTCCAGAGACTGGAACGATCAGCCTGCGGATGCGTCTTCGCGAGGCGCCATGACGGGCTGCCATGAAGCTCTCCTTTCCGAAGAGGCTAAATCTTGAAGCTCTTTCTCTGCCAGGCCTGCGGCAACGTCCTCTATTTCGAGAACCGCGCCTGTGAACGATGCGGTCATCGGGTCGCTTTCCTGCCGGAGCAGGAGACGATGTCGGCGATCGAGCCGGACGGAGAGGCCTGGAGAATGCTGGCCGACAAGGGCCAAAGCCGGATGCTGTGCCGGAACGCTGGGTACGATGCCTGCAACTGGCTCACGGACGCGGGCGATACCACCGGCTACTGCCGCGCCTGCCGCCATAATGGGATGGTGCCGAACCTCTCGGATCCGGCGCAGCTCGCCGGCTGGCGCGAGCTGGAGGTGGCGAAGCACCGTCTGTTCTATTCCCTGATCCGCTGGAAGCTGCCGCTCCGGACGCGGCAGGACGACCCCGAGCATGGTCTGATCTTCAATTTCCTGGCCGACGATCCGAACAGCGGCGAGAGGATCCTGACGGGCCACGACAACGGCCTGATCACGATTGCGCTGACTGAGGCCGACACCATCGAGCGCGAGCGGCGCAGGCTCGAAATGGGCGAGCCGTACCGGACGCTGCTCGGGCATTTTCGCCACGAGGTCGGGCACTATTTCTGGGACGTGCTGGTGCGGGACGGCGGCAAGCTCGAAGAATGCCGCGCGGTCTTTGGCGACGATTCTGTCGATTACGGCCAGGCGCTACAGCGCCACTATGCCGAGGGGCCGCCACCCGACTGGCAGCAGAGCTACGTTTCGGCCTATGCCACCACCCATCCCTGGGAAGACTTCGCGGAGACCTGGGCGCACTATCTCCACATCGTGGATGCCCTGGAGATGGCCGGCGAATTCGGCATGGAGGTGCGCCCCAAGGTCGACCGTGACGGGGAGTTGACGGCGCGGATCCGGTTCAATCCCTACGAGGCCCGCGACGTCGACGCGCTGCTGAGCGCATGGCTGCCCTTCACCTTCGCCATGAACAGCGTCAACCGCGCCATGGGCCTGCGCGACCTCTATCCCTTCATCCTGTCGCCCGCGGTGGTCAGCAAGCTCGGCTTCATTCACGGCCTGGTCAGGGACGTGGCCAAGGACGCCAAGGACGCCAAGGAAGCCAAGGAAGCCAGGGAGGCCAGCAAGGCCCAGGACGTCTCGGGCCGTCGCTAGAGGCGTGTCGAGCCCCCTTTGGTCTTGCGCTGGTACGCCAGAACGGGCCGGATTTAGACCGTTGCCTCCGGCCCATTTTGATGTACCACGGAAGCCACACGGCCCGTCCCATAGGCCCCAACGGCCAGGGAAGGGTCCCGCCCAAGGTCGAGACTCAAGAAAAGCATGTTCAAACGCATCCTGATCGCCAATCGCGGCGAAATCGCCTGCCGGGTCATCAAGACTGCCCGCAAGATGGGAATTCAGACGGTTGCGGTCTATTCCGAGGCCGATCGCGACGCCCTCCATGTCGAGATGGCCGACGAGGCCGTGCTGATCGGCCCGCCCGCGGCCGCCGAGAGCTACCTGGTGATCGAGAAGATCGTCGAGGCCTGCCGCAAGACGGGCGCCGAGGCCGTGCATCCCGGTTACGGCTTCCTGTCCGAACGCGAGGCATTTCCGCGCGCGCTGGAGGCGGCCGGTATCGTCTTCATCGGCCCGAACCCGGGCGCGATCGCTGCGATGGGCGACAAGATCGAGTCGAAGAAGGCGGCCGCCAAGGCCAAGGTCTCGACCGTGCCGGGCCATCTCGGCGTCATCGAGGATGACAAGCACGCGGTCAGGATCGCCGACGAGATCGGCTACCCCGTGATGATCAAGGCCTCCGCGGGTGGCGGCGGCAAGGGCATGCGCATTGCGCATTCGAAGTCCGAGGTCGCCGAAGGCTTCAATCTCGCCAAGGCCGAGGCCAAGGCCTCGTTCGGCGACGACCGTGTCTTCGTCGAGAAGTTCATCGTCGATCCCCGCCACATCGAGATCCAGGTGCTGGGCGACAAGCACGGCAACGTCATCTATCTCGGCGAGCGCGAATGCTCGATCCAGCGCCGCAACCAGAAGGTCATCGAGGAGGCGCCGTCGCCGCTGCTCGACGAGGCCACGCGCCGCAAGATGGGCGAGCAGGCGGTCGCGCTGGCCAAAGCCGTGAACTACGATTCCGCCGGCACCGTCGAGTTCGTCGCGGGGCAGGACAAGAGCTTCTACTTCCTGGAGATGAACACGCGCCTGCAGGTCGAGCATCCCGTCACCGAGCTCGTCACCGGCATCGATCTCGTCGAGCAGATGATCCGCGTTGCCGCGGGCGAGAAGCTCGCCATCGCTCAGAAGGACGTCACGCTGACGGGCTGGGCGGTGGAATCGCGTCTCTACGCCGAAGACCCGTTCCGCAACTTCCTGCCCTCGATCGGACGTCTGGTGAAATATCGTCCGCCGGCGGAAGCCAGCCACGACGGCATCACCATCCGCAACGACACCGGCGTGCAGGAGGGCGGCGAGATCTCGATCCATTATGATCCGATGATCGCCAAGCTCGTCACCCACGCGCCCTCGCGTGCGGCCGCGATCGAGGCACAGGCGACCGCGCTGGATTCGTTCTATGTCGACGGCATCCGCCACAACATCCCATTCCTGTCGGCCTTGATGCATCATCCGCGCTGGCGCGAGGGCCGGCTCTCGACCGGCTTCATCGCCGAGGAATTCCCCAAGGGCTTTGCGGTGCGCGTGCCGGAAGGCGAGGTCGCGCGGCGCATCGCCGCGGTCGGCGCCGCCATCGACCACGTGCTGGGAGAGCGCAAGCGGCAGATCTCGGGCCAGATGGGCGGCCGCATCGTGCAGCGCGAGCGGCGCCGCGCGGTCTGGCTCGACCGCCAGGAGATCCAGCTCGAGGTCGCGCGCGAGGGCGAGGCGATCGCGATCCGCTTCATCGATGCCGAGGGCAAGGCCGGCAACGCGCATCTGCTGGCCTCGCCATGGAAGCCGGGCGATGCGGTCTGGCAGGGCACCATCGACGGCCAGTTCGTCGCGCTGCAGGCGCGGCCGATCCCGAACGGCATCCGCCTCGCGCATCAGGGCGTCGAGGTGCCGGTCTATGTCTGGACCGAAGCGGAAGCCGCATCCGCGCGGCTGATGCCAGTGACGACGGCCTCCGACAGCGGCAAGAAGCTGCTCTGTCCGATGCCCGGCCTCGTGGTCTCGATCGCGGTGACCGAGGGGCAGGAGGTCAAGGCCGGCGAGACGCTGGCGGTGGTCGAAGCCATGAAGATGCAGAATGTGCTGCGTGCCGAGCAGGACGGCACGGTGAAGAAGGTTCACGCCAGCGCCGGCGCGACGCTGGCCGTGGACGCGCTGATCCTGGAGTTTGCGTAAGAGCGCTTCGGGCACAACAGGAGACCCTCACCCCGAGGAGTCCCGCCTTCGCGGCGTCTCGAAGGGCGAGGCCACCAGCCCGGCCTTTCATCCTTCGAGACGCGCGCCAAGAGCGCGCTCCTCAGGATGAGAAATTGAGAGTGAGGCACCATGGCCTTTCGTTCCCGCCGCGAGAAACTTCGCTCCGTTCTGTCGGACGCTGCTTGCGTCCATCCCGGCTCGGTCTACGACGCCATCTCGATCCGCATCGCCGAGGATCTCGGCTTTCCGCTCGGCATGTTCGGCGGTTCGGTCGCCTCGCTCGCCGTGCTTGGCGATCCCGATATCACACTGATCACGCTCACGGAGCTTGCCGAGCAGATGCGGCGGATGTCGCGCGCGTCCGCGCTGCCCGTGCTGGTCGATGCCGATCACGGCTATGGCAACGCGCTCAATGTCCGCCGCACCGTGCAGGAACTGGAGACGGCTGGCGCCGCCGGCCTCACCATCGAGGACACCCTGCTGCCGGCGGCCTTTGGCGAAGCGAAGACGCAGTTGATCTCGCTCGAGGAAGGTGTCGGCAAGATGAAGGCCGCGCTGAGCGGCCGCGGCGACGCCTCGCTGGTCATCATGGGGCGAACGGGCGCTGCTTCAATCACCTCGATCGAGGACGCGATACGCCGCGCCAAGGCTTATGAGGCCGCCGGTGTCGATGCGCTGTTCTTCACCGGCATCAAGTCGCGGGCCGAACTCGAGGCGGTGAGCGCTGCGACGCGCCTGCCGATCGTGCTCGGCGGGGCGCCCGAGGACTTGAGCGCGCTCGATTACCTCGCTAGCCACCGCGTGCGTATCGCGCTGCAGGGCCACGCACCGATCGCCGCCGCGACGCAGGCCGTGTACGCGACCCAGAAGGCGCTCCGCGACGGTGCATCGCCGAAAGACCTCCAAGGGCTCGCATCGTCGGAACTGACGGCCCGCGTCATGCGCGAGGCCGACGTCAAGGCGCGCAGCGCCGAATTCCTCGGATTGAAAAAATGAGCCGGGCGATCCTCCAGGTGATGATCCGCGGGCGCGTGCAGGGCGTCGGCTATCGGGCCTGGGTGGAGTATCAGGCGACGGCGAGCGGCCTCGAGGGGTGGGTTCGCAACCGCCGCGACGGCAGCGTGGAAGCACTGTTTGCCGGCACGCCGAAGCACGTCGCCGACATGGTCGCGCTGTGCCGCCACGGTCCGCCATCCTCGCGCGTCGACAATGTGACCAGCGAGACCGCCGGAGCGGACGAATTGAATCTGCGCAGGGCAGGGGAAGCGTTTTCGGTGCTGCCCACGGTGTAGGTGTAGCTCTCAAGAGAAGTCGTCATGCCCGGGTCTGTCCCGGGCAAAGGCGCTCTTGCGCCGTGCCCACCATGACCTTGCGATCCCCGGTGACTCCGCCCTACGGCACCGTGTCGGACACCCCAAAAACAAAAGCCCCGCGAACCGGATCCCGGTCGCGGGGCCTTTTAACTCTGGCGTTCTGCCGGTTCGTCCGTGGTCAGAACGCTGCGTGGGCGTTAGCCGACGCGGAGATTGTCAGCCGACGACTTGCCGCTGCGGCGGTCGGCGACGATGTCGAACGAGACCTTCTGACCCTCGTTGAGGGAGGAGAGGCCGGCGCGCTCGACGGCGCTGATGTGCACAAACACGTCCTTCTGGCCGTCGTCCGGCTGGATGAAACCATAACCCTTTTGGGTGTTGAACCACTTCACGGTGCCCATAGCCATGGGAATTTCCTTTAGTTAGTTAGAGAGAGTACGCACGTGGACCGGTACGCAGCATTGCGCCCATAGCCCTGTTCAGTCGATGTTTGGAGAAGTCATCTGAAGCGTGCGCGCCCGTTAGCAACGAGGCGAAGCGGCCCAGTCGTTCGGCCAAGTATCGATGATCACAATATAGCGAGAATTTGGGGCCAGTTCAAGGCACCACCCGTGGTCCGAAACGTCGTCCGACTTTTCTATTTTGCGGTGCAAAGTAACGGTCCGGATGCACCTCAATCCACGATGAAAAGCGTCGCCCCGGTTGCGGTCGAGGACCGGTGCGCGGCGTCGCCGAAATCCGAGACCTGGTAGCTCATGCCCGCCGTCAGCTTGAAGGTGCGGCCATCGCGCAGCTCGGAACGGAGCTCGCCCTCCAGCACGTAGAGCACGTGGCCGCGATCGCACCAATGGTCGGCCAGGTAGCCGGGTGAATATTCCACCATCCGGACCCGGAGATCGCCGATATTGAGCGTACGCCACGTGGCCTGCCCGGTCTCACCGGGATGCCTGGTCGGCTCGACCTTGCTCCAGTCGGTGACGGTGAAGGGGGAGGTGGGGAGTTTCATGGGGGAGTCCTGTCGTGAGAGCCGGCAGTTTTGTCGTTAGCGCACGCCGTCGCGCCAGTCTCCGTCAATGCGAGCGCAGCGAAGCAATCCAGAAATGCATCCGCGGCGACAGTCTGGATTGCTTCGCTGCGTTCGCAATGACGAGGAGAGAGCACCGTCACCCCGCCAGATGGTTCGCCGAGCCCTGCACGATCAGCCCCGCCTCGTTCACCCGCAGATATTCGCAGATCTTCTTGCCCCGCTCGTTGGCGTAAAACACCACGACGCTGTCCGGGCTGACGAACAGGTCGATCAGCGTGAAATGCAGCTCCGGCACCAGCCCGAGCGCCTTGCCCCAATAGGTGCGCAAGGCATCCTTGCCGAGCACGGTGCCGCTGGCATCGAAACCCAGCATCGGGATGCGGTCCGAGGTCATCAATGCCGCCTCGTCGTAGAGCGTGAGCACGCGCTCGAGATCGCGCGCGTTCCAGGCCTCGACCCAGGTCCGGCCGAGCGCGGCCAGCGTCGATGGCTGGTGATGCGAGGACATGTGTTGCGAAGACATGGCGTTCTCCCTGATCGCCCCTGTTCAAGAGCGGGGCATAATAGGTCAATAATACTTACCCTATATGGGTTTGTCCATGCCCAAAGAAGCATGTGGGCGCGCGACAGGCGCGGTTGCGGGCAGGGCCGCGCCAGCGTATTTGCTGGCCATGACAGCAGCACAGAACGACCGCTCCGCGTCGACGCCCTCCGTGGCCTCGGCGCACGACAAGATTCTCATCGTCGACTTCGGCAGCCAGGTGACGCAGCTGATCGCGCGTCGCGTGCGCGAGGACGGCGTCTATTGCGAGATCGTCCCGTTCAACAAGGCCGAAGCCGCCTTCAACGAAATGAAGCCGAAAGCGGTGATCCTCTCGGGCGGTCCCGAATCGGTGCACGAGGCCGGCTCGCCGCGCGCCCCGCAAGCCATCTTCGATTCCGGCGTGCCCGTAATGGGCATCTGCTACGGCCAGATGACCATGGCGGAGCAGCTTGGCGGTACCGTCGAGGGCGGCCATCACCGCGAGTTCGGCCGCGCCGATGTCGAGGTCAAGGCCGAGAGCCAGCTGTTCGCGGACGTCTGGTCCTCAGGCAGCAAGAACCAGGTCTGGATGAGCCATGGCGACCGCATCACCAAGATGCCGCCGGGCTTCTCCGTCGCCGGCACCTCGCCGAATGCACCGTTCGCGATCATCCAGGACGAGAAGCGCAAATATTACGGCCTGATGTTCCACCCGGAAGTGGTGCACACGCCCGACGGTGCGAAACTCATCCGCAACTTCGTGCGCAAGATCGCAGGCCTCAGCGGCGACTGGACCATGCGCGCCTTCCGCGAGGAGGAAATCGCAAAGATCCGCCAGCAGGTCGGCAAGGGCAAGGTGATCTGCGGCCTGTCCGGCGGCGTCGATTCCGCCGTCGCGGCCGTCTTGATCCACGAGGCCATCGGCGACCAGCTCACCTGCGTGTTCGTCGATCATGGCCTGCTCCGCCTCGACGAGGCCAAGACGGTGGTCGACCTGTTCCGCCACCACTACAACATCCCGCTGGTGCACGTGGATGCCTCGAAACAGTTTTTGGGCGAGCTCGAAGGCGTCACCGACCCCGAAACCAAGCGCAAGACCATCGGGCGCCTCTTCATCGAGGTGTTCGAGGCCGAGGCCAAGAAGATCGGCGGCGCCGACTTCCTGGCGCAAGGCACGCTCTATCCCGACGTGATCGAGAGCGTCTCCTTCACCGGCGGCCCCTCCGTCACCATCAAGTCGCACCACAATGTCGGCGGTCTCCCAGAGCGCATGAACATGAAGCTCGTCGAGCCCTTGCGCGAGCTGTTCAAGGACGAGGTGCGCAAGCTCGGGCGCGAACTCGGCCTGCCCGAAATCTTCGTCGGCCGCCACCCGTTCCCGGGCCCCGGCCTTGCCATCCGCTGCCCCGGCGATATCACGAAGGACAAGCTCGACATCCTGCGCAAGGCGGACGCCGTCTATATCGACCAGATCCGCAAGCACGGCCTCTACGACGAGATCTGGCAGGCTTTTGCCGTGCTGCTGCCGGTGAAGACCGTCGGCGTCATGGGCGACGGCCGCACGTATGACTACGTCGTGGGCCTTCGCGCCGTGACGTCGACCGACGGCATGACCGCGGACTTCTACCAGTTCGACATGAAGTTTCTCGGCGAGACCGCGACGCGCATCATCAACGAAGTGAAGGGCGTGAACCGGGTGGTGTACGACGTGACGAGCAAGCCGCCTGGGACGATTGAGTGGGAGTAGGGTAGTCGGCGGCTGTGGCGCAGTTTGGCGTAGTTTGGTCGAGTTGTTCTCGCTTCCTTCGCGTTGAGAATTTTGACCGAAGCAGTGAGCTTGGCTTATCCCAGCAGAGGTCCGAAATCCATTGCGTCTTCACTGATGGAGTATCGCAGCGCGCTCGATCGTACAGAAGGGTCGGGCGCTTAAGGCCTGGCCAGGAGCACCGACGGGTTTTGGGGCAAACCGGACATCGGCGCCCATCGTGAGGTCGCCAGCGGGCCAAAGCTGCCTTCGAACGCTGGGACGTAGGCTTACGCGCGAGTCGTCAAAGCCGAGAGCTGATCTGTATCGTAGCGGTTTCGCAGATCGGCGAGCACCTTTGGATCCGGCGCCCCCTGCGCTGCGAGTTTCGCGAGCTCTTCGAAATAATGCTCGTGGCCGGGCGGAGAAACGGTCATCAGCACGTGAGCCGGCTTCTCGCTGATATTCGTGATGTTGTGCGGCACTCCCGGCGGGATGAACAGATAGGTTCCGGGTGTTGCGCGGATTGTCCTGTCGCCGACATGCCACTCACACTCGCCTTCGAGCAGGTAGAAGGTCTCCTCCTGCACCCGGTGAACATGCCGCCCTGTGGCGAACCCCGCCGGGATCGTCCAGTCGAACATGCTCGTGTGCTTGGTATTTTCGCTGGTGACGAGGAACACCATAGGGTGACCACGCAGGATGACCCCCTTCGTCTCATCGGGCATGCGAATGACGGCATCGGCGCTCATGTGATCCTCCATTGACCAAATGCTAATTCCTGCAAGCACTTGTGCAACATCGGCCGTCCGTGCCGGGATGTCGTGAATCCGTTCCCAAAAATCTGCTAAAATCGCCGAATGACAGTCAGGGGCGACCTTTACCAGTTCGGCCCGTTCCGCCTCGACCTAGAGGCGGGCATTCTATACCGAGGGGCCGAACCAACCATGCTTGGGCAGCGCGCCGTCGCGTTGCTGCGCCGGCTGCTCGAAAACGCGGGCGTACCGGTGTCCAAAGACGCCTTGGTCGAGGCCGGTTGGGGTGGATTGGCGGTTGCCGATAACAATCTAACGGTTCAGATCGCCGCCTTGCGCCGGGTGCTGGCGGAGGCGGCGGATGCCGAGACCTGGATCGAAACGCTGCCGCGGCGCGGCTATCGGTATATCGGACCGGCCGTTGTTACCAATGTTCCCGATGCGTCGGCTGCCGCCCGCGCCGCATCGGCACCGCCCTTGCCCGACAGACCGTCCATCGCCGTTCTGCCGTTCTCGAACCTGAGCGGCGATCCGGAGCAGGAGTACTTCGCCGATGGGATGGTCGACGACATCATCACCGGTCTCGCACGCATCAACTGGCTCTTCGTCATCGCGCGAAACTCGACCTTCAACTACAAGGGCCGTGCCGTGGACGTGAAGCAGGTCGGCCGCGAGCTTGGCGTGCGCTATGTGCTCGAAGGCAGCGTGCGCAAGGCCGGCGGCAGCGTGCGCGTGACCAGCCAAATGATCGACGCCTCGACCGGCGCCCACGTCTGGGCCGAGCGCTACGACCGCAGCTCCGACAATATTTTCGCAATTCAGGACGAGATCGCGCTGTCGGCGGTGGGCGCGATTGCGCCGAGCGTGCGGAAAGCCGAAATCGAACGTGTCAGGCGGAAACGACCTGACAGTCTCGATGCCTACGATCTCGTGCTGCGAGCCCAGCCTGACGTCGATTCAGGCATGCCGGAGCAAGTGACGAGAGCGCTTGCGCTTCTCGAGCGTGCGATCGCACTCGAGCCGGCTTATGCGCTGGCGCATGGCAATGCCGCGATGTGTCACCATTGCCTGTTCCTTCGCGCCGGCCTGCAGGAGGTCAACCGTGCCGCTTCGATCCGCCACGCCCGATCGGCCATTGTCCATGGACAAGACGATGCACTCGCTCTGACATGGGCCGGATTTTCCATCGGCATGGATGCGCACGATCGCGCCGCCGCATTTGCAGCGTTGGAAGCTGCCCTCGCCATCAGCCCCTCATCGGCGCTGACCTACATTCTCGGCAGCGTTATTCTGGGATGGGGCGGCGAAGCGGAGCGCGCGATCGAATGGAGCGAGCAGGGTCTGCGGCTGAGCCCGTTCGACTCGTGGGCCTGGGCCGCGTTTGACGCGCAAGCAATGAGCCATTTGCTGCGCGGACGTTACGACGAAGCCTGTCGTGCGGCCTACAGATCCGTCCAAGCCAATCCGGCACATAGCATCACCTATGTGCAATTGGCCGCCGCACTGGCCAAACTTGGCCGGCTCGACGAAGCGAGGGCGGCCGCCGCGCGTGTGCTCGAGCTCCAGCCGGCCTTTCGCTACAGCCGTCAGTTTGCTGGTGTAAACTGTGCGCCAGCGCTCGCGGAGGCTCTCGGCGGCGCACTGCGGGATGCCGGATTGCCGGAATAGCCCGGGTTTCGACGAGCTTACATCTCTGACCGCCGGCGACCTGCAAAGACCGCGCGAACTGCAGGGACGTGTTTGTTTTGGCGCGGATGCGCCGTTGTCTGCTCAGGAACGACCCGCCTCATTTGTGAGGAGGTCCCGCTTTTCGTCGGACGTCGGTGAAACGGCCTGCCGATCCCGGCGGGCAACGATACGGCGGAACAGCCAGAGGACGACCGGACAAGCCAGGAGCACGACAGCGCCGAAGTCGAGCGCGGCGCGCGCGGAGCCGGCCGACGTGGAGAGCTTTCCTCCGATCGCAGGTCCCGCCAGCATGCCGGCGTAGAAGACCGTGTAGAATATCCCCATTCCGATCGGCCGCATCTTCTGATCGAGCACACGCGCAGGCAAGCTCATGATCGCACCGGCGGGCAAGCCACAGACAATTCCAAGAGCGACGACGATGGGAAGCACCGTGCCGCTTCGCGACAGGACAAGGGTCAGGAGAGCGAAAGAGCTGCAGCCCGTCGCCAGGATGGCATCGCCGCGCTTGGTCCGATCGGCGAGGAAGCCGCCGAGCGGAACCGAAAGGGCGGCGAGCCAGAGCACGATACTGATGGTTGATCCGGCTGCTGCACCCGACCAGCCTTGCTCGACGAGCATCGACGGGCCGAAACTGAAGATCATCGCAAAACCGATGTTGTAGAGGCACCAGATCAAGCCGGCGGCAATCACGGCGCAGATCGTATCGGCGGTCAGGCTGCCGCGCTCGCCTTCAACGGCGACGATCGCATCTGGCGTGCGATAGACCGAAGCGATAAGGCAGAGGCCGATCAGGATCACCCCTGCGACGGCGAGATGGACGGCATGGAGCCCGAACGTGGCTCCGACTGCTGGCAACAGCATGAGAGCGGCTGCGATGCCAGCCGGCCATGAGTTGATGAAGATGGCCATCGCGGTGGCGATCTCCCGACCGGCAAACCAGTCCGCGACCATCTTGGTCATCAGAACGTTCAGGAGAGCGCCGCCGATGCCGGCCGTCAGCCCGCCCACGATCTGCGTGCTCCATGACGTTGACGTGATCATCAGCAGCTCGCCTGCCAGCATCAGCAGGAGCCCGGCAAGGACCGTCATCTTGTCGCCATAGCGGCGGCCGATCGCGCCGCCGGGCAGCGCAAGCGCAGCGCCCGGGGCAAAATAGAGTCCGATCAGAACGCCGATATCGGCCAGATTCGCACCCAGGCTCTGGCTGAGCTGTGGCGCGACCGCCGCGATGCTCTGAAACTGGAAAGCGATGGCGGCACGCGCGATGAACAGGGCAGCAAGAATGGTCCAGCGGCTTCGCATTTGGATTTTCCCCGATACCGCGAACTATGTCATCGGTCGGATATTCTGATTCAGACGGAAGAGATTGGTCGGATCGTATTTGGTCTTGAGCGCGGCCAACCGCGCATAGTTCTCGCCATAGGCGTCGCGGACACGATCCTCGCCCTCATCACCGAGGTTGTTGGCGTAGACGCCGCCAGTCGAATAGGGCCTGACGGCGCTCCACAGCTCGCGCGCCCAACGCATGTTCGCGTCGTCGTCGGCCGGATCTTCCCAGATCGCGACCGGAAAGCAGTCGAACGCTGCATCGCGGTTTGCGTAAGGCGAGTCGGGCGTTGGAACCCGCGCGATTGCGCCGCCAACGTGCTGGAAAACCAATAGCGACGAGGTGTTGGGCGCTCTCGCATAGGCGTCGAGCAGCGCGTCGATCGCGCCCGCACCGACCTCGCGCAGGAACTGCGCCTTCCAGTAATAGCGACGTCCGCGCGGAAACAGGGCATCGCCTCCCGACTGAATCTCGAGATAAGGGACCCTTGCGAGGCTGGTCTCGACGGGCGCGCCGAACTTGACGATCGGGGAAAGGGCTCGCTCACCATCATGATGCGATCCGACATAGCAGCCGGAGATGCTGAAGAATCGTTCGCCGGACGGCAGCGTTACCAGGGCCGCATCGACGTTCGCTTCGTCAGGAGCGCGGCGGGCGAATTCATCATAGAAGCGCATGGCCTCGCGCGCCTGATCATATCGATGCAGTGCTGACGCGACGAGCAGCGAGGTGCCGATGGAATGAAGCCGATATTCGAATGCGGTCACGATGCCAAAATTGCCGCCGCCACCCCGAAGGCCCCAGAAGAGGTCGGGGTGTTCGGTCGCACTGGCCCTCAGGACCTTTCCCTCGGCTGTCACCACTTCGGCGGCAATCAGATTGTCGCAGGTCAGCCCGTATTTGCGTCCGAGCTTGCCAAAGCCGCCGCCAAGCGTGAGCCCGGCGATACCGGTATCGCTGTTGACGCCCATGGTGGTCGCCAGGCCGTGCTCCTGTGTCGCCCTGTCGAACTCGCCCAGGTTGAGACCGGCCTCCGCGTGCGCGACCCGGCGGACCGGGTCTACCTCGATCTGCTTCATGTGCGACAGGTCGATGACCATGCCGCCGTCGCAGACCGACAGGCCGGCGACATTGTGGCCGCCGCTGCGGACCGCGATGCAGATGCGATGAGATCTTGCGAATGCGACGGCTCGAGCGACGTCCTCGGCACCGGCACAATAGGCGATCATGGCCGGCCGCTTGTCGATGGCGCCATTCCAGACCTTGCGCGCCTCGTCGTAACCGGCGCTCCCCTTGAGGACCACATTGCCCTTGAGCCGTAGCTGTGGGGTGGACCGCGGTTCGGCGTTCGATTTGCCCATCAGGTCGTCATATGGCTGTCGCTGCTCCATCCGATTTGCTCCTCGCCACGAATGCCCAGGCCACCTTCTCACGGAGCGCCGGATCGATTCCTGAATCCGATCGGAAAAAGTTGCAAATTTCGCCAAAAATGGTCTCTCTAGGCAATGGCGACGATCTACCAGTTTGGTCCATTTCGTCTCGAGACAGACGCCGACACGCTGTTTCACGGAGCCGAGCCGGTCGCTCTTGGAGGGCGAGCGGTCGCGCTACTTCGGCTGCTTCTGGAAAGAGCGGGTAAGCCGGTTGCCAAGGACGCCTTGATGGAGGCGGCCTGGCCGGGGCTGGCGATCGAGGAAAGCAATCTGACCGTACAGATAGCCGCTCTGCGCCGGACGTTTGCCGCCGTCGAAGGCGGCAGCAGCTGGATCGAGACGCTGCCACGCCGCGGTTACCGCTATGTCGGCCCGCCGGCCGCCACCTTGCCCGATGGCAGCCGGCAAACGTGGCTCCCGTCCGCGACCTCCGACAAACCATCGATCGCCGTGCTGCCGTTTTCCAACTTGAGCGGCGATCCCGCGCAGGACTACTTTTCCGACGGGATCACGGAAGACGTCATTGCGGAATTGTCGCGTTTCCGTTCGCTCTTCGTCGTGGCCCGCCATTCCAGCTTTGTTTATCGGGGAAGTTCGTCCGACATCAGAGAGGTCGGACGCCAACTCGGCGTACGATATGTGGTGGAAGGGAGCGCACGCCGGATCGAGAAACGGGTGCGGGTGACCGTCAAGCTTCTGGATGCCGCGAGCGCCTTCACCCGTTGGACGGAACGCTACGACCGCGAGATCGAGGACATATTCGCCATCCAGGACGAAATCGTCGGCAAGATCGTCTCGGCGCTGCCCGGCCGCCTCGAGGACGCGGGCCGCGAGATCGCGAGGGGCAAGCAGACCTCGAACATCACGGCCTACGATCTCGTCCTGTTGGGAAACGAGAAATGGCGTCAATTGACTGTCAGGAGTATGGATGAGGCGCAAGCCTACTTCAGGAAGGCTGTGGAGCTCGATCCAGCCTATGCGCGCGCTCACGCCAATATAGCCTGGACGGTCGTCTGCGCTGCGTTTCTGGAATCACCCGCCGCCCCTCCACTGGAGGATGGTCGTCGCGAGATCGAGATCGCCCTCTATCTTGATGAGAACGACGCCTGGTCGCACGGCGTCTTCGCACAACTTCTTTTCCTGCAAAACCGCGATCAAGAGGCCGAAACTCATTTCAAACGCGCTCTGGCGCTCAATCCGAACGACGCTGATGTCACCGCCGCTTTTGCAAATATTCTGGTCTACTGGGGACGCTGGCAGGACGCGCTTGCATGGATCAAATCGGCCAAACGGCTAAACCCATTTCCCCCCAACATATACCATTGGTACCACGCGCTGGCGCTCTATTCCGCTCGCGACTACGAACAGGCGATCAACGTTCTCAGGGAAGCGCGATCGAGCGACCGCTGGTCCCATGCGCTCCTAGCGGCGTGCTATGCGCAAACCGATCGACTGACGGAAGCGAGTTTCGAAGCGCACGCATTCATTCGCGAGCGATGTCTGGAATTGAGTGAGAACGGCGAAGCTCTGCCCCTCAACACGCTCGACCTCGCCCGGATGCGCGCCAACAGGTATAGAGACCCCGCCGACCGCGATCATTTCCTAGACGGACTTCGCAAAGCCGGCCTAAGTGATGGACTCTCCAACTCTGGATAGTGACAACGTTGTTGGCAACAGCGACGGACGTTGCGGTGAGTACTCCGATCGAGTGACGCAATTTCCCGAAGAACCGTTTCCTCTAACTTATGCAGGAACGCGGCAAGGCGCTACGCTACGGCGTCAGGGTCGGCAAGGCCGGTATGGCCTGTTCGGGTATCGGCGCAAACGAGCTATCAATTGACTGTCCGAGTGCCCGCTGACGGTATCGGGTGATAATCGGCGAAAGCCCTAGAGGAGGCCGTTCCGACTTGGTGTACGTCTAGTGCGTCGATTGATTCCGATACTTGCTGAAGGTGCCAACCCTCAGAGCCTTGCAAATTTTCCTGTGAACTCAAGACCGAAAAATTCGGGCGGGTATACCGTCGGCATTAGACCGTCAGCGTTAAAGATTTGTGCTTGGAAATCAACGCAAAAGCGTCTTCCTAAATGATTGAGTGGGAGTAGTGGAAACGGCCGCTACAGCGTGCTTTAGCGTAGAGTTTAGTTGGGCACGCCGCATTTGCGTTCATAGCCGGGCACTCTCCAGAGTCGTGACCTCACTTAACCTGATCGCATCAAGCTGTCATTCTACTTTCGCTAAGCCAGTAACGTTGCGCATTCCAGCGTGTATTCGGCGCGGTTCTGAAAAGGCGGGCGGCCAGTCGCCGCGGCGGACGCCAATCGCTGGAAAAACGTTGGCGACGCGGCTCGAATGCTTGTTCAAGGAAAGACAATCAAGAGAGTGGTTCTCGTAGACGGCGCGGTCGCATCGATGCGCCTCAGCGGAAAGCAGGTCTCCGAACACCTAGGCTCCCGCTCGTGAAGCTTTCCCGGGGCCGCGTTCGTGTCGTGGAGGTATCACGGCAATGCTCAACTCCAGCCGCTCAAAAGGATGGCTGCAGAGTCCTGTCCGACATCTGGAGCCGGACGCAGATCCCCCTCGAGGTCGGCCGCCTTTCCTGGGGTTCGTGCCGCCACAACGCCTCCGACGTTAGGAGTTTCTGTGCGGAGCGCGCCGCGGGTGGCCTCGACCTGTTCGTTGGCTACCCATTCAGAAGGGCTCAGAATTCGGTCGGCGATGATGTCCAACGCATGAAGTCTTCTAAGCCATGACGCCGTGGTGTCGGTCGGGAAAACCTTTTGAAGTTCGGTGGCCAGCTCGCCGGCGCAATCGGCGCGCAGTGCGAAGCTGGCGAACCGCGGATCTTTGGCAAGGTCCTCCCGCTGCAGGGCGGAGCAGAGCCGCCCGTACTGCGCTTCCGTCACAAGGGTGACCATGATCCAACCGTCGCTCGTCCGGTAGCTGCCGGCCGGCACGTTGAGGAGGCGAGGCGCGCCGCCTTCGAGAACGTGCTCCGCGAACTTGTGACCCAACAGGGCCGCCGTCGATTGCGAGAGGCTGACGTCTATGTGCCGCCCATTGCCGACAGCGCTGCGGGCAAACAGCGCTGTCGAAACGGCCTGAAATCCGTATAGACCCGTGCAGACGTCGGAAAGCGTGGCCCCGACCCGATGCGGGATCCCGTCGGCGCCGACGTTGACCGAAACGAGGCCGGCGAATGCCTGGCCAACGGAGTCGGAGCAGGGACGCTGCGCGTAGGGACCGTCCTGCCCGAAGCCGCTGATCGAGAGATAGACGAGGCGGGGATTGTCGCGGCTCAGCGCGTCGTATCCGAGGCCGAGGCGACCCATCACCCCCGGACGGAAGCCTTCGACCAGCACGTCGGCTTCTGCGGCCAGCTTACGGGCGGTCGCGATCGCCTCGGGCTTCTTTAAATCGAGAACGAGGCTGCGCTTGCCACGGTTGTAAACTGCCGACAATGCCGAATGACTGCCGTAGGTCGTCCCTAGCCGACGCGACCAATCGCCTTCGGGAGGTTCGATCTTGATCACGTCGGCGCCGTTGGCGGCGAGGAGATAGCCCGCGTATGGAGATGCCACGCCCTGACCGAAATCGAGGACGCGCAGTCCGCGAAACGGCGCTTCGTGGGTCGGCTGGAGGGATGCCGTCATGTGCGTTGCTCCGGTATCAGGACGATTTTGCCGATGACCCCGCGGCTTTCTACTCGACGCATCGCCGTCGAGAAGTCCGACAGCGGCAGCGAACCGTCCACGGGCGCGCGCAGTTTGCCGGATTCGTAGAGATCGAACATCTCTCCATAAAGGGCGCGGACCTGCTCGCGCAGCTCGGCATCAGCCTTGGTTTTGCCCCAAGCCATATAGAATCCCCAGTACAGACCGATCACGGTGAGGTTCTTCACCAAGACTATGTTCGCCGGGATCTCCGGAATACGACCAGCGGCGAAGCCCATCGGAATCAACCGCCCGAGCGGAGCGACGCAACGAAGGGATTCGTCGAACACGTCGCCGCCCACCGGGTCGAACACCACGTCGGCCCCGCGGCCGCCCGTGATTTCCAGCACGCGGTCTCGGAAGCCGCCTCTGCGGTAGTCTATGGCGTGATCGGCGCCGTACCGCTTCACCGCTTCGATCTTTTTTTCGCCTCCGGCGGTCGCGATGACCGTTGCCCCTAAAGCGCGCCCGACCTCGACGGCGGCCAAGCCGCTGGCGCCGGCCGCGCCGTGGACGAGCAGGGTTTCGCCGGATCGAAGGTTCGCGCGCCATTTGAGGCCGGCATAAGCCGTCGCGTAAATGGTCGGGAAAAGCGTCGAACCTTCGAAGCTCAGGGAATCGGGGATGCGGAAGACATTGGCCGCATCGACGATCGCTTCTTCGGCGAAGCCGCCGGACGGAAGACCCGCGCAGACACGGTCGCCCACCTTGAGGTCGGTCCTAACGTCGGGCGCTATCTCGCTGACGACGCCGCCGATCTCGGTGCCGGGCACGAACGGAATTGACGGCCTGTTCTGATGCTTGCCGGCGATGAAAAGCAGGTTCGCGAAGCTTACGCCAGCGGCACGTACCGAGACGCGGATGGCACCGGGCTCGATCTTCGGAGAGTCGATATCCTCGTAGACGAGGTCGTCGATTCCACCAAAGCGATGTCCTATCACCGCGCGCATCGTCAATTCTTTCCCAACTGACCATGACGACCAGCTCCGGCGGCGAAGCGACCGGCACCAGCCTGTGCTTCCTTGGCGCGAGCTTCGACGGAGAGTTCGGTCTCCAGAGCGATGGCGTCCTTCTCCGACAGGTTCCACTGTCGGATGGTCGACATGCGGTCCGAACGCATCGCGATTTGCGGAAACGCAGCAATCTGCCGTGCGACTTCCACCGCGGCGCTCAGGGCATCGCCCGTCGGGACAAGTCGGTCGGCTAGCCCTATAGCAAAAGCTTCGGTCCCGGAGACCTTTCGTGCCGTCAGAAGCATGTCGAGTGCCCGGCCGGAGCCAATGAGGCGCGGTAGCCGAACGGTGGTTCCGTCGCTCATCGGAACGCCCCAGCGCCGAGAAAGAACGGCGAAGGTGGCAGTCTCCTCGGCGACGCGGAGATCGCATCTAAGGGCGACCCCGAGCCCTCCTGCGCACGCGTAGCCCGCAACGGCGGCGATTACGGGCTTCGACAAGATGCCGTGGCACGGTCCCTCCGGATCGCCGGCCCACGGTTTGTATTCGTGGCCCGCGGCGAGCTCCTTCAGATCGGCGCCCGCGCAGAAATGCCCACCCGCACCGGTCAGCACCGCTACGGCCTGGCCTTCGTTGCAGTCGAAGTCCCGCAGCGCCTTCGCGAGCGCTGCGGCGGTCTCGTTGTCGAGGGCGTTGCGGACGGCAGGACGATTGATGGTGATGACCGTGATCGGCCCGTCGTTTTCGATCAACAGCTTCGGGTCGTCTGCCATTCTTCGATCAACCTCAGCAGGTCAGTGGGTCTTGAGCAACGGGCATTCGCTTTCCTCGACCGGTCGCCAGGCCTTGTCGCCGGGGATCGTCGCGACGATCTTCCAATAGTCCCAAGGACCCTTCGATTCCTCCGGTTTCTTGACCTCGGTCACATAGAGATCGCGCAGCAGGCGACCGTCCGCCCGGATCTTTGCGCCGTGGGTAAATCCGTCTTCGACGGGCATCTCGCGCATCTTTGCCGCGACCTTCTCAGCGTCATCGGTATTCGTCGCCGCGATCGCTTTGAGATAGTGCACGACCGAGCTGTAGACGCCGGCTTGAACGATGGACGGCGGCCGGCCCATCTTGTCCCAGAAGCGCTTGGCGAACTTGCGGCTACCATCGTCGAGATCGTGATAGTAGGTCGTCGACGAGATCAAACCCTGTCCGTCCTTCAGACCCATGGCGTTCACGTCGTTGATGAACATCAGGAACGTGACGACCTGCGTGTTCGGGCCGATCACCTTGTACTCCTGCGCCTGCTTGATGGCGTTGCTGGTGTCGCTACCTGCGGTCGCCAGCGCCATGACCTTGGCGCCAGATCCCTGCGCCTGCAGCAGATACGACGAGAAGTCGGGCGTATCGAGCGGCGTACGCACGCCGCCTACGATCTTGCCGCCGCCGGCCTGGACCCGTTTCGTCGCTTCGGCTTCCATCGACTTGCCGAATGCATAGTCGGCCGTGATGAAGAACCAGGTGTCGCCGCCGCGCTTCAGGACGCCTTCCGGTGGTGCCGCAGCGAGCGCGTAGGTGTCGTACATCCAGTGGAAGCTGTAGGGTGAGCAGGCCTTGCCCGTGATCTCCGCCGTCGCCGGGCCTGATAGCAATATAACCTTCTTGTTGTCGCGCGAAACGTTCTGCATCGCCAGAGCCGCTGCGGACGAGCCGCCGTCGGCAATCACATCGACACCTTCCGCGTCGTAAGCCTTCTTTGCGAGGTTCGACGCGATGTCGGGTTTGTTGGCGTGGTCGCCCGACACGACCTCGATCTTCGCGCCAGCGACCTTGCCACCGAAGTCTTCGGCTGCGAGTTCGGCGGCGACAACGGATCCCTTGCCGCCGGCATCAGCGTAGATGCCGGTCATGTCGTTGAGGATGCTGATGCGGACGACATTGTCCGACACCTGAGCGAGAGCCGAGGATGACATAAGGCCTGCAACCAGGCCTACCCCGAACGTGAGAGTGATGGAGTTCTTTTTCATTGCCTTCTCCCTTCGTTTTAAGCTTGTACGATCGTCCGGTCCGCGACGAAGCGCTCAATTTCGAATTGCGAATAGCCGTGTTCTGCGAGCACCTCCACTGTGTGCTCGCCCAGTCGGGGCGGAGCGCGCAGGCGGGTGCCTACGGCCGAGCTTCCGGGAAGCAGCGTAAGGGGCAATCCTTCGAATGCGCCGCCTTGCAGGTCGCCTGCAGCCCCGATCCGCGGACGTGCGGATCGTCGAGGAACTCTCTGTAACCCTGCACTGGACCGCACAGTACGTCTTGCCGTTCGAACGCCCCGATCCAGTATTTGCTGGGCTTGGTACGGAGGATGCGCGCGACCTCCATGGTGATCTCGCCTGCATGATCGAGGCGACTGGATTCCGTTGCGAATCTTGGGTCCAAAATCCAATCGGCCTTACCGAGGGCCGTGCAGATGCCTTGGAACATCGCGTTTGAAACGCAGGAAAGATTGATGTGCCCGTCCGAAGTCGCGAAAGTTCCGATCGGAACACTCAAGGGCACATTTGGCTGGCCGCGCCGACGCAACGCATCGTCGACGATCGGCATCGCTTGAAAGGCGGCTGCGACCTCGACCAGCGATATCTTGACGTGCTGCCCGCCTCGCTTAGTGAGCCGGCGATAGAGGGCCGCGCCTACCTGTTGTGCTGCATAGACGCCGGCGGCCGTGTCGACCGCCAACATTCCGATGCGTCGTGGTGTGCCTTGAGCGTCCCGATTCATTTCCATCATTCCAGTGAAGCCTTGAATGATGGTGTCTGTGGCCGGTCGCTTTTCGTAGGGGCCGGCGCCGAAGCCGAGGATCGAGACGTAGATGAGATCCGGATTTTCGGGTCGCAATTGGTGGTCGGCGATCTGAAGACGTTCGACGACACCCGGCCTGAAGTTTTGGATGACGATGTCGGCGCCCTTGGCGAGCTTGGTCAGCAGGGCGCGGCCTTGCTCCTTGGTCCCGTCGATGCAAACGGCGCGTTTGCCGATATTTGGGACCAGGCTGAAAGCCGTGTGTCCATCGACGGAGCCCCCGATCGCGCGCGCCCAGTCGCCAGACGGAGGTTCGACCTTGATTACCGACGCGCCGCCGCGCGCGAGGATCGCGCCGCAATAGGGGCCGGCAAAGCCCTGACTGACGTCAAGCACGCGTACGCCGGCGTAGTCGTCCAGCATCGGCGGCATCCTCCCTAGATACCGAGTAGTATGTTGCAGGATACCGAGTAGTATGTTTGACTGTCAACATCGTTCAAGGGGAGCAGATCGTTGAGCAAGATGGGCAAGGTCGAAGCTGGAGAACCGCTGGTAGACCGGCGCGTCGAACTTCTTGACGCAGCCGCGCGCGCGTTCATGAGGCAGGGATTCGCCGCGACCTCGCTTGACCGGGTGAGCGATGAGATCGGCTCGACCAAGGGAGCGATTTATTACTACTATCGCAGCAAATCCGAGTTGTTTTTTGCGGTCCATCGCCGTGGGATGGAGCTGACCAACGCAGCGATCCGCCCGTCCTTCGAACTGCAAGTCGCCCCGCGTCAGCGCCTTCACGGCATGGCTCTCGCGCACACGCTGCTGGTCATCGATCATCTTCCCTACCTTCGGGTGATCGCGCAGGGCCTGGAAATGCACCTGCTCGAGCGCACCAACGAGAGCGAACGAGCGGAACTCGCGGAAGTGGCCGCGCTGCGGGAGACCAATGAGAATTTATATATTCGCGTCATCAAGGAAGGCGTCGCTTCAGGAGATTTCCGCAGCGTCGACGCGAAGCTCGCTGCCAAGCCGCTGCTCGGCGCCTTGAACTGGACGTCTCGTTGGTATCAGCCGCGCGACGGCGAAACGCAGGCAAACAAGAAGAAGTTGGCTCAATCGATCGCGGATTTCGTCACGGCCGGCCTGGAGGCAAAAAAGTGAAGACGAAAAGTCACGAAGCCAGTGCTGACGTCGCGGCGTATCGGGCGATAGACCTGATCTATCACTCCTACCTGACCGGGCTCATTCTCAAAGTGTCGTCGCAAGCCGGGCCGCAGCGAGCCGCAGAAATCGTGTTCCGCACCTTTCGCCGCCAGCAACTGGCCCGGTTCCTTCCCGGTTTGAAAAAGCTTGGACTCGATGGTCTGCCGAACGCCGTGGCCTGCGCGCAGTATCACTACCTGTCCAATCAGGTAGGCGGCGTTAAGGTCGAATACATCTACGAAAGCGACAAGAAGGCATGGGTCCGGTATCCTCCCCCGCGGTGGATCTGGTCGGGGACAGCGATCTGCGGCATTCCTTCCGACGTATCGCGCGCGATGCTGCGAGGATGGCACGCCAATAACGGCGTCGTTCTCGGCAATCCCAGATTGGGCTTCGTATGCACCGGGCAGACCGTCGACGGGCAGCCCGGTCTCGAGGGATATTACAAGGAGTGGGACCGCGATCTGGCTCCAGAGGAGCGGCTACAGTTCTCCCCCGGAGAGCGTTGCCCGGCCTTCGATCCCGAGCGCGCTCCCAAGCTTCCCGAAAACACTTGGCCCGAAGATCGCCTGCTCAAGGTGCTGCGCAACTACTCGATGGAGTACATCACCTCGATCGTCCCGGAGACCATTGCCGCTCTGGGGCCGGACGAGGGCGGACATCTGGCGGGTGCAGCGGCCAGGCTGATCGGTATGCACACGTTCGACCAAGTCGCCACCCACCTCGGCGGCGTTGAGCCGGGCGCGGCCGGATTTGCGAAGGCGTTCGTCCGGATCGCGCGCGGGCAGGGCGACGATGCCGAACTGAGCCAGGACGGAAACGCCTTCATCGTCCGTCAGACTTCGTGGCGTCTGATGTCGGAACGGGAGAGTCTGTCGCCCGCGGTGTTCGACGCCTGGAACGAACTCTGGGTCGGCGCCGCATTGGCGCACGACCGTTTCATGAGAATCGACATCACCGAGCGACGGGATCGGGGCGACGCCTACTGGGCGTGGCGCTTCTGCTAAGTGTCGTTCGCTAATCCAGTTTGTCGAGCGCCCCGGCAGCCAAAGCCTCTCGGAGTCTGAATTTCTGGACTTTGCCGGACGCAGTCAGCGGAAACTGGTTGCAGGCGAACCAGAGCGTCGGCGATTTGTGGTGCGCCATTGCCCCACGGCAGTGCTCGATCAGCTTCTCCGCGCGGCCGGACGCGTTTGGTGACAAGCGGACGACGGCCGCTACGACTTCTCCCCACTTTTCATCTGGTGCCCCGAACACGGCAACATCTGCCACGTCAGGATGCTTCAGAAGGCAGGCTTCGACCTCGACGGGATAGATGTTCTCTCCGCCGCGGATGATCATGTCCTTCAGCCGGCCGGTAACGCGCAGGTACCCACGCTCATCGAGCGTTCCAAGGTCGCCCGTTCGTAGCCACCCGTCCGTCGTGATGGCTTGGCGCGTGTCTTCTGCAGCGTCGAAATAGCCGATCATTGTCTGATAGCCTCGAGCCTGAATCTCGCCTTCCACGCCGATCGGTCGCACGCGCAGATCAATCGGATCTGCAATCCGTACTTCGACATTCCAGAGCGGTTTTCCGACAGTGTGCACAAGCTCTGTCTTAGGGTCTTCGACACTCGTCTGCGCGATAATGGGGCTGAGCTCGGTTTGGCCGAAGACCGTGACTACAGGAAGGCCAAGAGCGTCCTTCACCCGCCGGTGTATCTCCGGAGAGACCGGAGCGCCACCGGACAATGCGAGGCGCAACGACGAAAGGTCGCGTGGTGCCGTCTTCATAGCGTCGATCAGAGCGAGCAGCATCGTGGGAACACCGAACATGATCTCGGCTCTTGTAGCTTCGATGGCCTGAAGGACCGTGGGCGGATCGAAGAACAGCGGCAGCACAAGCGTGGCGCGCGAGGTCATGGAGCCGAGAACGCTCATCACAGACCCCGCCGTGTGAAAGAGCGGCATCGGGCTGAGCAGCACGCTGTTTTCCAGTCCGGCCCTGGCCGCAACGTAGCTTGCGTTCGTCACCAGGCCGCGGTGATGGAGCAGGGCGCCCTTGGGACGGCCTGTCGTTCCGGAAGTGTACTGGATCTGAGCGGCATGACCCGGGGCGATCGTCGGCAGTGTCGATGTCGGCGTGCTCCGAATCTCGTCGAGCCACCCCTCGAAAGCGTAGCACTTGAGACCGAGCTTCTCCATTTCATGGGCGACCGCACCGGTATCGACACCGCGGAAGCTCGACAGATGGAAGAGGGCGGAAGACTTGGACTGACGCAGCACTAACTCCAGTTCGCTAGGCTTGAAGGCCGGATTAGCCGTCACAAGGATCACGCCGGCGAGTGCGGCGCCGTACTGCAGGATTACCCATTCGGGGACGTTGGGCGCCCAGACGCAGATGCGGTCGCCCGTTTTGAACTTTGCGAGTAGCCAGCTCGCGCAGCGGCTCGCGTCGTCCTGCAATTGGGAGTACGTCCAGTGCCGGTCGGTTCTTGAGGCATTAACAGGCGAGGGTACGGATGCCGGCACGACCTCGATCAACGCGACACGATTGGGAACTTCGGCTGCCGTCTTGGCGAGTGTCGTCCCAATGCTGGCGTCGATAATGGCGCGCGTTGTGTCCGCCGGCCAATAGGATTCCAGAAGCTTCGTCGTACCCATTCTATCCTCCCTCGGGTTCTTGATTTCTGCCGTATCTTCTATTTCGCCTCGAGCAGTGTTCGCATCGCGTCTGCCCAGATAGTGACAAGTCGCTCTCGTCGTCCCGGAGAACTTCGAAGGTTCTCGGAGATCGCGAGCCCCCTAATGAAGTGGAGTGTCAGCGCTACGACGTCGTCGTAGGCTTCGGAATCCGTCCACTCGCCGAACAGCTGGACGTAGACCCGTTCAAGATCGCGCCGCGCACCGCGCTCGGCCGCGGTCAATGCCTGTTTCAAGGCGGCATCGGTGCGGGCCACAGCCCAGAGTTCGAGTTCGGCGAGATAGGCCGGTTGACGTGCAGCGAAGGCAAGCGCTTCGACCGCGGAGACCAGAGTGTCTGCCGGCCCCGCGCCGGCACGTCCCTGCGAGACAGCTTTTTCGTTCCGGCTTACCAGTTCGGCGACGCTCGCGGCCAACAGCGCTGCATGCGTAGGAAAGTGATGGAGAAGCGCGCCACGGCTGACTTCCGCTCGGTGCTGAACGGCAAGGGTCGTCGTGCCGGCGACTCCGACTTCGATCAAGCTTTCGACGGCAGCGTTCAGTATCCGCGATCGCGTAGTCTCGACCGTTCCGTCCGGGATACCGTTTTTCGCAATTCTTGGCATGGCGCATTCCTAAACAGTCAGCGTTGACTGTATCATAAAAGCTGTTACAGTCAATGCTGACTGTTATATACCCGGGAGGTCACCATGCCGAATTTCTCGACTCTCAGCATCGCGGTCCGCGAGGAAGCGCCGAATATCGCCCGTCTCGTCCTCGACCGCCCTGGTCGGTTCAACGCCATCGACGATGCGATGCCCGGAGAAATCCGGTCCGCCATCGAGTGGGCGGAGAAGAACGACGACGTGCACGTCATCGTCATCGAAGGCGCAGGCAAGGGATTTTGCGGCGGATATGATCTGGTCGCCTACGCTGAAAGCGAGATCGAGCACCCCTGCCAGCAGGAAAGTGAGCCTTGGGATCCGATGGTCGACTACGCGTACATGAAGAAAAATACCGAACACTTCATGAGCTTGTGGAAGTGCTCCAAACCGACCATCGCCAAGATTCACGGCGCCGCGGTCGCAGGCGGCAGCGACATCGCGCTGTGTTGCGACTTGATGGTGATCGCCGAGGACGCCCGGATCGGCTACATGCCTACGCGCGTGTGGGGCTGCCCCACTACCGCGATGTGGACCTTTAAGCTCGGCCCCACGCGCGCCAAGGAGATGATGTTCACCGGGAACATGATCGACGGCCGCAAGGCGGCGGACTGGGGATTGGCGAACGTCTGTGTTCCAGTGGAGCAGCTCGAGGCGGCGACACGAAAACTTGCCGACCGGATCGCTGGCGTTCCGAAGAGCCATCTCGCCATGCACAAGATGGTCGTCAACCAAGTCATGCTGACCATGGGTCTTGAGCAAACACAGTCGCTTGCGACCCTGTTCGACGGCATCACGCGTCACAATCCGGAGGGCTTGTGGTTCAGGCGGTACTCGCAGAAGCATGGCTTCAAGGCGGCCATCGAATGGCGAGACAGCGGACGCCCGATTCCGGAACGCGATGAGGCGCGGAAGCTGATCAACGAGATGGATGGCCGCAACTAGGCCTCTGGGAGCTCGTCGATGTCCAGCGCAATTCGCCCCGTCGATGCCGGGGCGTTGGCCGACTATCTGAAAACTCGGATCGACGGCTTTCAAGGCGCCGTCGAGATCGAAAAGTTCGCCGGCGGTCAGTCGAATCCGACCTACCGGTTGAAGACGCGTTCGAGGGTCTTCGCCATGCGGACCAAGCCAGGCCCGAAAGTCAGCCTACTGCCGTCCGCCCATGCGATCGAACGAGAGTTTCGCGTGCAATCCGCTCTGGCTCACAGCGATGTGCCGGTAGCGAAGATGTACCATCTATGCGAGGACGAGGAGGTCATCGGCCGCTCGTTCTACGTCATGGAGTATGTCGAGGGACGAATATTCTGGGATCAGACGCTTCCAGAGGCTGGTACGGGCGAACGGGCTGCGATCTACGACGAGATGAACCGTGTCGTCGCGAATCTACATTCGTTGAACTATCAGGCTTTGGGTTTGGACGACTTTGGTCGGCCTGGAAACTTCTTCGAGCGGCAGATCGGACGCTGGACGAAGCAATACCGTGCATCCGAAAGAGGCACGATCACCGCGATGGAGCGGTTGATCGAGTGGTTACCCGCAAATGCGCCGCAGTCGGATCAGACCTGCATCGTGCATGGAGACTACCGGATCGACAACATCGTCTTCCATCCAACGAAGCCGGAGGCGTTGGCGGTGCTAGATTGGGAGTTGTCGACGTTAGGTCACCCGCTGATCGACTTCGGCTACCACATGATGAGTTGGCGAAACCCGCCGGACGGCCTTCTCGGACTTGCGGAGGCCGATCTACCCGGCCTTGGGATCCCCACCGAACCTGCGTACCTCGCCAGATATCTCGAGCGAACCGGCTTCTCCGTTGACGATCACTGGAGGTTCTACCTGGCATTCGGTTACTTCCGCCTTGCCGCAATTTTGCAGGGCATAGCACACCGGGTCGAACAAGGAACGGCATCGAGTCCCAAGGCCAAGGAAAGGGGAAAACTGCCGCCGAGAGTCGCCGAACTCGGATGGCGGGTGGCGTGTGACGAAAGCGGAAGGGGAGCGGCATGAAAGAGGAAGTCGGCAAGCTGTTCGATCTCAAGGGCAGGACCGCATTGGTGACGGGCGGCTCGCGGGGACTTGGGCTGCAGGTTGCCGAGGTACTAGGCGATCTTGGAGCCCAAATAGTGCTATCGGCTCGGAGTTCGGAGGAACTTTCGGCGACGAGTGACCTGCTTGCTAAGAGAGGTATCTCGGTGGAGTGGGTTGCTGCCGACGCATCGAGGGACAGCGATATCGAGGCACTAGCCGACAAGGCGATCGAGAAACTTGGACACGTGGACATATTGGTGAACAACGCGGGCGCGAGCTGGGGCGCCCCCGCTGAGGATCATCCCATCGAGGCGTGGGACAAGGTCTTTAATCTCAATGTGCGCGGGCTTTTCCTTCTGACCCAGAAGATCGGCAAGCGCTCCATGATACCGCGGAACCGCGGCCGCATAATCAACATGGCATCCATTGCCGGCCTGATCGGAAACCCGCCCGGTACCCACCAGACGATAGCGTACAACACCAGCAAGGGAGCGGTAGTCAACTTCACTCGGGCGTTGGCCGCGGAATGGGGACCGCGAGGCATCACGGTCAACGCCATCGCGCCAGGGTTCTTCCCGTCCAAGATGTCGAACGGCGTCCTCAAGCAAATTGGGGACAGAGTGCTGCAGGACACTCCATTGGGGCGGTTGGGCGGTGACGAGGATCTGAAGGGCGCCGTTGCTCTGTTCGCATCCGAGGCGGGCAGGCACATCACGGGCCAGATACTGGCTGTAGATGGCGGGGCGACGGCTGTTTGACCAGCGAAGGGAAAACTTGACATGGGAATGCACGACCTGGCCGGAAAGGTTGCCGTCATCACCGGCGCGGGTTCGGGACTTGGCCGCGAATTCGCCGTCGCAGCGGCAGGGCGCGGAATGTCGGTCGTTCTCGCCGACGTTCAAGACGATGCCTTGGCGGGCACTCTTTCGGAGATTGAGCGCATGGGCGCTCCGGCGGTCGCGCGCCGCGTGGATGTCTCGCAGTCCAGCGAAGTCGAGGCGCTCGCCAAGGATTCCTTGTCAAAGTTTGGAGCGGTTCACCTGCTTTTCAACAATGCCGGCGTTGCCGGCGGTGGCGGGCTGGTATGGGAGACCTCCGAGACCGATTGGCGTTGGACGTTGGGAGTGAATCTTTGGGGCGTGGTGCACGGCATCCGTCATTTTACGCCGCTGATGCTAGAGGCGGCCCGATCGGATGCTCGGTATCGCGGGCGAATAATCAATTCGGCATCGATGGCCGGCCTCGTCAGCGCTCCACTGATGGGCACGTATAGCGCGACGAAGCATGCCGTCGTTTCGGTAAGCGAGACGCTCTACCACGACCTGGCACTGGTGACCGATCAAGTGAGCTGTTCGGTACTTTGCCCGTTCTTTGTCCCGACGGGTATCGCGCGATCCGACCGCAATCGACCTAAAGAGCTGGTTGACGAGCGGCCACCGACGAACGCTCAGGTAATCGCGCACCAGATGAATGTGCATGCTGTCGAACACAGCAAAGTATCGGCGTCCGAAGTCGCGCGCATGGTGTTCGACGCCATCGGCGAGGACCGATTCTACATTTACTCACATCCTCAGGCGATGAGCGCGGTGGAGCGGAGGATGCAAGACATCATTTGCCAGCGCAATCCGACGGACCCCTTGGCTGATAGGCCCGACTTTCGTCGGAAGATGGCTCAAGCTATCGGGTTCTAGCACCTCATTCCACGACCTCGGACACGCTGCGACCTTGTGCGGTCCGTGCCATCATCACTGGGCCGAATAGTCGAATTTCCGATTTCGATTGGACGTCGATCCTCTGCGCGTTGATCAATCGTCGATCATAACATTCGGCTCCTAGAGGCCGAGTAGGGGAGGTTCAAGAATGGGTCGGTCTGGGTTCGTCGACATCAACGCGGGTGCACGCCTCGATCGGCTGCCAATCTGCGGCTTCCATTGGCGCATACTCGCTCTGATCGGCGCGGGCATGTTCCTCGACGCCTTCGACATCTATCTTGCCGGCGGCGTTCTCGGTGCGATTGTCAAGGAAGGCTGGTCGACGATAGAGTTGAACGCCGCTTTTGTCTCCGCGACATTCGTTGGCATGACCATCGGTGCTTGGTTCTCGGGAATTCTTGGAGATCGCTTCGGTCGCCGCTTTTCGTATCAGATAAACCTCGCGATCTTCGGTTTGGCATCGATCGGTGCAGCTTTCGCGCCTAACATGTCGGTGCTGATCGGCCTGCGGTTCATAATCGGGATTGGGCTCGGCGCCGAAATCGTTGTTGGCTACGCGACCTTGACCGAGTTCGTACCGGCCTCATCGCGAGGACGCTGGATCGGCCTTTTGGCTGTCATCACCAATTTCTCGCTCTTCGTGTCCTCGATGGTCGGTCTGTGGGTGATCCCGAACCTCGGATGGCGATACATGTTCCTTCTCGTCGGCATCCTTGCGATGTTCGTATGGTTCCTCCGCAAGTCGATGCCGGAATCGCCTCGTTGGCTCGCGGCGAACGGCCGCGCGGACGAGGCCGAAAGGATCCTTTTGAAGATTGAAGCGGAGGCGTCAAAGAAGGGGCCGCTGCCACCTGTCGTGCAGATGGCTGGGGCGGAAGAGAAGCCAGGCTCGGTGTGGCGGCTTTTCCAGTCCCCTTATCTTGGGCGAACTCTGCTGGGCAGCCTATTGCACATCGTCGTCGGATTCAGCCTCTACGGATTGATCGGGTGGCTTCCGACCTTCATGATCAAGGGCGGCCATAGCGTGGTGTCATCTTTGGGCTATACCAGCGTGATGGCGCTCGGCGGGCCGGTAGGATCGTTGATCGGACTGATGCTGGCGGATCGCCTAGGGCGCAGGCTTTCGATTGTGTGTTCTTCGCTCGCTGCGGCCGTACTCGGCATTGCGTACCCCCATATGTCAGACGGCATCGCTCTTGCCGGGACTGGCTTCCTGCTCGTCACGGCAATCTACGTGATGCTCGCAACTGGTTTTGCCATGCACGTGCCCGAACTCTTCCCGACGCGTTATCGGCTTCGAGGTACAGCTATTTGCGCCACCTCCGGGCGCATAGCCACAGCGCTCGTCCAATACGTCGTGGTCGCAATCTTCGCCTGGCAAGGACTTACCGGCGTGCTGACAACGCTGGCCGGGATTCTGGTGTTCCAGGCGCTGATCTTCCTGATCTTCGGCTTCGAGACCAAGGGGCAGTCGCTGGAAAATGTATCTGCGGTACCGGATGGCCTCGGCGGGGCGCAATCCCTTGGCCAGCGGCCGGCAGACGTCGGCGTCTAACTTAGGTCGGAGCAAACCGCCGTGATCCGCTCACGGAGCCATCCGTTCGCGTTACTCTGGTCGTATCGTCGGTGCCAGTACAACATCCAGGCGAACGGCGCAGAGTCGAACGGAAGGTCTTCCATCCTCAAGCCGTCGTCCATCAGGACCGCGGCTAGATGCCTTGGCATCACAGCGAGCAGGTCGGTCTGCTTGAGAACATGCGGGACGACCAACCAATGCGGAACATTCAAGGCAATCCGTCGCTGCTGCCCCCTTTCTGCGAGCACGTCGTCGACGAAGCGAAGGTCGGTTGGGCTCATGGACACCTTCATCTGCTCCTGGGCGATGAAGCTTTCGAATGTCAGGCGGCCACGCTTGATGGGGTGATGGCGCCGCATAAGACAGATCATGCGATCTTGGAGCAATGTCTCGGAGCGGATCGATGCCGAATGTTCCAGGCCCATGCTGACCGCCACGTCGATTTCGTCTCGCTCCAATGCGTCGACAGTCAACGACGGCGACAAGTGGATCGTATTGTAGGAGATTCGCGCATTCGCGGGGCGAGCGGCGGCAAGTCTTGGAAGCAGGAGGCACGCCAGAATGTCCGACATTCGGATGGTGAACGTGCGCTCCGACTGCGACGCGTCGAACCCAGCATCGCTGACCATGACACGTTCGACTTGCCGCAGCGCCTGACGGAGCGGCTCGGCAAGCTCATTCGCCCGAGGGGTCGGCTTCATCCCAGTCGTGGTGCGGACCAGAAGCTCATCCTCGAACATCGCTCGCAAGCGATTGAGCGCGTTGCTCATCGCAGGCTGGCTAAGCCCAACGCGATCGGCGGCCTTCGTCACGTGCCGTTCGGTCAGGAGCGCGTCGAGCGCCACGAGGAGATTGAGGTCGATCGAGCGAAGGTTCATTGATCATTCATATCGTGAATGTCGAGAGATAACAAATCCATTTCACGGATGGCGCCAGGGTCGGTACGTCTCGGGTGCAACCAAGGAGGCACAGATGAGCTTTGAGACGATCAAGAACGAAGTGAAGGTCTGCATGTTCGACCAGTACGGTACTGTCGTCGATATGCAGGGGGGGCTGGTCAAGATCGCGACGCGGTTTCTCAAGCAGAAGGGTTGGACGGGCAATCCGAACTCCTTTGTCACGTGGTGGCGCCGTACCCACTTCGAGAACTCAATGATCGACGCGCTGCTGCACCGCGAGCACACGCCCTACCGCGAGATCGGTCACCGCGCCGTATCGCAAGTCATGGACCGGTCGGGCATCAAGTACACGAAGGACGAAGTGAAGTATCTCGTTGGCGAGATTGAGAAGCTCGAATGCTTTCCCGAGGTGCCTGAGGCGCTGGCAAAGCTCCAGACCAAGTACAAGCTTGTCGTGCTCTCGAACGGTGACCGCGACATGCTCGAGACCGCCAAGAAGTACCACAAGATCCCGTTCGACAACGTGATCTCTGTCGCCGAGGCCAATTCATTCAAGCCGCACGTCGCTACGTACACAAAGGGTGCCGAGATCCTCGGTCTCAAGATGGATCAGATACTCTTCGTCGCCAATCACGCCTTCGACGTCATCGGCGCCAAATCAGCGGGCATGCGTACTGCGATGATCAACCGGCGTAACCGGCCGTTTGAAGAGACGCCGCACAAGCCCGATGTCACGGTTGAGACGATGAAGGATCTGGCGGATGCGATCGTCTAGTACGGAAGCTCTCTCCGGCATCAAGGTCCTGGACCTATGCCGCGTCGTCTCCGGCCCCTTCGCCACGATGCACCTCGGCGATCTCGGTGCGGACGTCGTGAAGATCGAAGATCCCCGTGTCGGCGACGAAAGTCGTCGCTACGGCCCTCCGTTCGTCAACGGCGAGAGTTCCTACTTTCTGTCGGTCAACCGTAACAAGCGGAGCTGCGCGATCGACCTGAAATCGCCGGCCGGCCGGGACGCGGTGATCGCGCTCGCCAAGGCCGCCGACGTCGTGATCGATAATTTCAGGCCCGGTACGCTCGACAAGTGGGGCCTGTCCTACGCTGCGTTGAGCGCCGGCAATCCCAAGCTCATCCAGTGCAGCATCTCCGGATTTGGCAGGACCGGTCCGGACGCGAACCGGCCCGGCTACGACCTGATCCTGCAGGGCGAGTCCGGTGTCATGGACATCACCGGCGATCCGGACGGTCCGCCCATGAAGGTCGGCACGTCTATCGCGGACCTGGTCACCGGCCTCTATGCTTCGCAGGCGGTTCTTGCCGCGCTCATGAAGCGCGAGAGGAGCGGTGTTGGCGGGCGTGTCGATGTCTCCATGCTGGACGCGATGGCCTCGCTGTTGACGTTCAACGCCGGCATGTACTTCGCGTCCGGAGAAAGTCCAAAGCGTCGCGGCAACGTGCACCCAACGATTAGCCCGTACGAAACCTTCCAGGCCTGTGACGGCTGGTTCAACCTCGGCGTCGCCAACGACAAATTCTGGTCGCTGTTCTGCGCAGTCATCGGTCGCCGCGACCTCGAGACCGATCCTCGCTTCGAGTCCGCTCCCAAACGGGCGGCCAACCGCGGTGCGCTCGGCGGGATCCTTCGTCCCATCTTCAAGGCAGAACCGCGGGATCGCTGGCTCGAGATGTTTGGTGGCGCCGGCATTCCATGTGGTGCGATCCGAACGGTCGGAGAAGTCTGCGAAGCACCGCAACTCGTCCGACGCGACATGATCCAGACCGTGACGCATAAGGTCGCCGGCGAAGTAAGGTTCGTTGCCCGGCCGCTGCGCTTCGACGACAAGCCTCCCGCGCCGTCCGCACCGCCGCCGACGCTTGGTGAGCACACCGTCGAAGTGTTCGAGAGCTGGCTCGGGTGGACGCGGAGGGAAGTGCTAGATTTCGCCTCGAAGGGCGCGTTCGGCGACGCCGCGCTGAAGCAATCGGCGGAGTAGGGAGGTAGGAGGGATGGACGAAGCGCAGGTGCGGGAACTGATCGTTGCGGCCATAGGCGACGGCCGCCACGAATTTGGGTCGTTCTTCCTGTCGCGGTTCTTCGGGATGGCGGTCTCCTACGAGGCCGACGCCTGCATCGTCTCTCTCGATGTGAAGCCCTACATGTTCAATCCGCAGGGATCGCTTCACGGCGGCGTGCTGGCGACTGCTCTTGACATTTCGATGGGACACCTTCTCAAGCACCAGTTCGGCGCCGGCGCGACGCTCGAGATGAAGATCCAGTATTTCGCGGCGGTCCGCAGCGGCATTGTCAACTGTCGTGCCAGATTTCTGAAGAAGGGACGAAAGACCTTCTTCCTCCAGTCGTCCGCCGCGGATAGTGCCGGCGAGATCATCGCCCATGCGACCTCCACCTGGAAGCAACTGTGAACGATGTCATCGCAAGGCTCCGTGAGCTGCTCGGCCCCGATTGCATCATCGATCTGGCATTGGCGGAGGGATTTCTGTCGGACTGGCGAGGTCTGTTTCACGGGAATGCCGCGTGCGTTCTCCGCCCAAGGTCGACAGATTTGCTCGCGCAAAGTCTCCGAATTTGTCATGAATCCGGGGTTGCCATCGTTCCACAGGGCGGCAACACCGGGCTTGTTGGGGGCGCCACGCCGGACAACACGGGTCTCCAGGTCGTCGTCAGCACCGGGTTGCTGAGGAAAATCAGGAAGGTCGATCCCGTCGATATGTCCATAGTCGCGGAAGCGGGCGCGACCGTCGCCGAGCTTCAGAACGCCGCGGCGGAGGCGCGAGCCTCGTTTCCGCTATCTTTCGCCTCGGAGGGTACTGCTACGCTCGGCGGCGCGCTGGCAACGAACGCGGGCGGCATCTCGGCCGTCAGGTACGGAAGCGCGAGGGATCTCCTGCTCGGAATGGAGGTCGTGCTGCCCGACGGACGCGTCTGGAATGGCTTGCGCACGCTGCGGAAGGACAATACCGGATACGCCCTCCGGCAGCTCTTCGCCGGTTCCGAGGGAACGCTCGGCATCATTACGGCCGCGGCTATGAAGCTGGTGCCTCTGCCCGTCGCTCGCGAGGTCGCTTTCTGCGCGGTCAAGACAGAGGACCAGGTCTTGGACTTTTGGATGAAGCTCCGCGCGGCCGCAGAGGGCAACGTCCGAGCCATTGAGTATCTCTCGGGTTCTTGCGTCGAGTTGGCGAAGCGAGAGGGGCTTCGCTCACCCGTCGAAAAGGCGGACCACTATGTCCTTGTCGAACTGACTTCGAGCCGTCCGGAAGCCGGCCTGAAGGACTTCCTGGAAGCGTTTCTGACCGACAGGCTCGAGGACGGCAGCATCGCCGATGCCGCGCTTGCACAAAGCGGAGAACAACAGAAGCAGATCTGGCGTCTACGCGAGGATCAGACCGAGGTTCAAAAGAAGGCCGGCTACGACTTCAAACACGACGTCGCCGTGCCCGTGGCGCAGGTCCCCGGACTACTGCGCCGAAGCCGCGCCCATATCGGAGCAGTCTTTCCCGACGCCACGCTCGTTCCGTTCGGTCATGTCGGAGACGGCAACATCCACCTGAACGTCATCCTACCCGCGGCGCTCGGTGCCGAACGAGCAGCCGAGCAGGGCAGGCAGATCAGCAAGTCCATCTATGATATCGTGGTCTCTTTGGGTGGCACAGTTTCGGCCGAACACGGTATCGGTCGGGCCAAGGTCGACCTGCTTGAAAGCAAAAGAGATCCAGTTGAGCTCGATCTCATGCGCCGGATCAAGGCGTCGATCGATAACGAGGGCTCGTTCAATCCCGGCAAGTTATTCCGGCTCTCGCGAACCGAAACCAGATCAAGAAAAAGCGGCCTGTCCGAGTGACTGCTGACGGTATCGTCTGGAAATCAACGAAAGCCCAAGAAAGCCCGTTTCGACTCGGCGTTCGTCTAGCGCGTCGATTGAGGCCAATACTTGCTGAAGGTACAAACCGTCAGAGCCACTCAAATTTTCCTGTGAATTCAAGATCGAAAAAATTGGGCGGGTATACCGTCGAGATTAGACCGTCAGCTCAAAGGATTTGTGCTTGAAAATCAACGCTGAAAGCTCTTCTTAAATGATAGAGTGGGAGTAGGGCCCGCGGCTGCCTATCGCGTAGCTTGGCGTATTCTTGCGGCCACGTTGTTTTCTTCCTTCCTTTGGACGTCAAGGTGGTTGCCGATTTAGCCTCTCCGGAACCAATACTCCACCGTCCATACGCTGATGGAGCATTGCGGCGTATCGCAGCGTGCAGAAGGGCAGGGCCGAATCTCTGCTTTAGCCCGAAAAGTATCGCGCGGGTCGGGCGGGATAAGGCCAAGGCCATCAGAGCCACGACCGTGCTGCTGGCATTCGAGGTGTACGCCAAGCCCCATATTGGAGCGAATTGTTCACTTGAGCGAGGAGCACCGCGACCAACGGCCGTGATCACTGAAGCACGGAGCTCCTCCATACTTGGAAACCCAAGCGATTGAACTGATTCCAATTCTTTGAATCAGTTCGGATGAATGACGCAGGTGGCCACGGTTGCAAGCTGCAGACGGTATTGGCTGGCTGCGCAAAATCGGGCAGGCAATTCTGTGGAGCCAGCTTGACGGGGTGGTTGGCTCGATACCACGAGCAGCCGGTGTCGCACGCGGGTAATCGGCCAGCAATCGCCGTGCGGAGGTCGGCGTTGGTGCAAAGCGGACCTCACAGGAATCTGGTCACGAGGACTAGATCTCCGTTAGTCGAGAAGGGCCGCTAAGGTTCTGATCGCCCGCCATAAGAATTCGCTATGGCGGCAGACTGCAGTCGTGCTTCCCCTGTCATCAAACGTAAATCTATTTTTACCGTTGGACGCGGCAAAAGAAATTCAAGGCAAGACCACAAAAGTGGCGGTGCTCGCGGACGCATCATTTGATAGCAGCAACGGAGCGGGGAAATGACGATCGAATTGAGCCGACGCGGATTTTGCATCGGAACGGCCCTGATTGGATTGCAGACCGTTTCCTCCGGTGCCTTTGCAGCGCGAAGCGAAGATGGCACGGTCAGGCTGGGTCTGGTCGCACCGATGAGCGGCCCGAACGCCCGGTACGGAGCCTTTTCGCTGCGCGGTGCCCAGATGGCCGCTAAGGAAATCAACGATGCGGGCGGCGTGGGCGGACGCAAGATCAATGTCATGCCAGGGGACAGCCAGGGCACGCCGGTCGAGGGCGTCTCGGCCACCCGCCGCCTGATCGACCAGGATCAGGTCGACTTCATTATCGGCGACGTCTCGAGTTCCGTGACGCTGGCCATGCAGCCGGTCGTCGAGGACGCCGGCGTCCTGCTCCTCAACGCGGCCTCGTCGAACCCGATGATCACCTACAAGGCGGGCGTCGGTGGCTTCAAGTGGACGTTCCGCAACTATCCGACCGACGAGAACCGCTCGCTGCTCGTGCTGCAATACGCGGCCGAGAAGAAGGGTTTCACAAAGTATTCTGTTCTCTCGGTCGACACCGACTACGGTCGCGCGGCCATCCACTTCACCAAGAAGTATCTCCCGCGCTTCAAGAGCGAGATCCTGACGGAAGACTACTACAAGGAAGGCGAGGTGGATTTCCGCAGCGTGCTCTCCAAGATCCGCGATTCCGGCGCCCAGGCCATCATCATGTACGGCAACGCCGACAGCGCGCCCATTGTCGGGCGCCAGATGATGGAAGTCGGGATCGCAGGCAAGATCCCGCTGATCGGCAATGCCGAGTTCAATACGGCGAGCACCATCAAGGCGGCGCCGAAGGCGATGGAGGGGGCGATCGAGGCGGCAGCCTGGCTTCCGGGATACGACTCTCCGAAGAGCAAGGCCTTCGTCGACAAGTTCACCGCCGAATACCGCGAGGCTCCCAACAATCACGCCTATGTGCACTGGGAGACGGTGCACCTGCTCGCCAAGGCGATCGAGCAGGCCAAGAGCATCGATCGCGAGAAAGTCCGGGCCGCGCTCTCCGGCATCCACTATGATAGCGCGGTCGGCGAGGTCACCTTCGACGATCACAACCAGGCGCGCCTGCCGATGATCCTCCTCGAGATCGAGGGCGGCAAGCCCGTAGTCAAGGGCGCCTACAAGGCCGAGATCGACTATCCCAAGTAAACCCGCGGAACGGTAGGCGCCATGTTCTACACGATCATCGAACAGGTCGTTAACGGCATCGTTTCCGGATCGGTCTACGCGATCGTTGCCGTCGGCATGACGATGATCTTCGGCGTCCTGCGGGCCATCAATTTCGCCCACGGCGAATACTACATGCTCGGGACCTTCGGGGCCTGGTTCGCGATCGAGTACTTCGATCTGCCCTATCCGGTCGCGGTCGTGATCGGCGTCGTTGCGACGGCCGTGATCGCTGTCGTCGTCGGCAACTTCGTGATGCAGCGGATCGTGGGAGCGCCGGCCGAGGCCGGCGTCCTCGCCACCCTCGGCGTCGCGCTGATCCTGCAGAACACGGTCATCCTGGTCTTCGGCGGCAGCTACAAGTTCTTCTCGGGCGGCTACATCGAGCCGGTGAGCGTTTTTGGCTTCACGCTGGCCGAACAGCGCATCCTGATCATCATCGTCGGCCTCATCGTGTTCGTCGGGCTCGAGCTGATGGTCACCTACAGCCGGATGGGCAAGGCCATGCGCGCGGTCTCCCAGAACATCGAGTGCTGCGCGGTGGTGGGTATCGATGTTCGCCATATCGCACTGTGGACGTTCATCATCGGAGCCGGTCTTGCCGCGCTTTCGGGCGTGCTGACGGCACCGGTGAACGTGAGCGTCTACGGCGGCATGGGCGAGCTGATCACGTTCAAGACCCTGCCGATCATCATCATGGGTGGACTCGGCAACGTGCGCGGCACGTTCGTCGCCGCCATGATCCTTGGTATCGCCGAGAGTCTGGTCGCCACTTATGTCGGCCTTCAATTCCGCGACACGGTCGGGTTTGCGACCCTGATGCTGGTTTTGATGTGGCGCCCACATGGACTCTTTTCCGCGCAGGCGCGCTTTTAGATCGGTGGTGATGACAGGTGAGCGAGATCGCCCGAGAGCCGAACATGACGCCCGCTGAACTCTCAGCCGCGACCACGGGACGGGATCTTCGCCTTCCCTTTGGCATCGCGCTCGTGGCGCTGGCCTGTGTCGCGCCGCTATTCCTCGGCAATTATCCGTTGCACGCGATGATTATCGCGCTGATCTTCCTGTTGCCGGCGCACGGGCTCAACCTGCTGCTCGGTTACACCGGGCTCTTGTCGCTCGCGCAGGCCGCCTTCTTCGGCATCGGCGCCTACACGTCCGCGCTGCTCGCGGTGCATTTCGGCACGCCCTTCTATGTGAACTTCCTGGCAGCCGGTCTCGCGGCCGGCGCCATTGCGCTGCCGCTCGGAATTCCGGCGCTGAGGCTGCGCGCGACGTCGTTCGTCATGTGCACGCTGGGTTTCGTCATCATCGGGCAGGCCATCGCCAAGAACTGGATCAGCCTGACGCGCGGCGACATGGGGCTGGCGGCCATTCCCAAGCCTTACTTTGCGCTGGGGCCGGCTTCGTTCACCGTGTCGGGCACGGTTGGCTTCTACTATCTGGTCCTCGCGATCGCCGCCATCGCTACACTGGTCGCCTACCTCATTGTCCGTTCGCCGGCGGGCCGGAACATGATCGCGATCCGCGAGAACGAAACGCTTGCCGAATCCGTGGGCATCCCAACCTGGCACTACAAGCTGATCGTCTTCATGATCAGCGCCGCTTTCGCCGGCCTCGGCGGCAGTCTCTATGCGCACTACCTCACCGTCGTCAGCCCGCTCACCTTCCAGATGTACTATTCGACGACGATGCTGATCATCGTGCTCGGCGGTGGGGCGGGGACCATTTCGGGCGTCATCTTCGGCAGCCTGCTGTTCGTCGGTCTCACGGAAGCGCTTCGCGTTGCCCCGGAGCTGCGCATGATCGCCTATGGCTTCTTCCTGCTCGGGCTGGTCTTTTGGTTTCCAAGCGGGTTCGCCCCGCTCATTGGCCGCTTCTGGTCGTTGCTGGAGAGGCGCAAATGACCGGACTCCCGATCCTCTCCATCTCCGGCCTCTGCAAGTCTTATGGTGCGGTCCGTGCCGTCGATGGCGTCGATCTCCATGTCGATCGCGGCGAGATTTGCGGATTGATCGGCCCAAACGGGTCGGGCAAGTCTACCTTCTTCGATTGCGTGACCGGGCTTGCCAAGCCCAATGCGGGGGCAGTGAAGCTCGACGGCCAGGACATCACAGGCTGGTCGCTGAACGACATCGCACGCGAAGGCCGCATGTTGCGGTCCTTCCAGAAAACGGTGGTGTTCGGTGCGCTCGACATCGAGGAGAACCTTGTCATCGCCGGCCAGATGTTCACCTTTCCGGGAATCTGGTCGACTTTCGGCATCGGCGCCGCCGCCCGCAATCGCGTGGCGGCGCTCAGGGAACGGGCGCGCGAGCTGATCAAGATCGCCGGCCTCTGGGACGTCCGTTTCCAGCCCGCCGGAAAGCTCTCCGGAGGTCAGCAGAAGCTGATCCAGTTCGCCTCGATGCTGATGCCCGAGCCAAAGCTGATCCTGCTCGACGAGCCCATGGCCGGCATCAATCCGAAACTGATCGAGCGCGTGGTCGAGAGCATCCGCCTCGCCAACACCTCCTTCGGCGTCAGTTTTCTGATCATCGAGCACAATATCGACGTGGTCACGAGCCTGTGTAAACGCGTCGTCGTGCTCGACCAGGGACGCAAGCTCGCCGAGGGAACACCCGACGAGATCGTCCAGAACCAGGCGGTGCGGGAGGCCTATCTCGGTGGCTGAGTCCTCTCTCTCGATCAAGGACCTGCGCGCGGGCTATGGCTCGCTCGACATCCTCAACGGCGTCAATCTCGACGTGCCCCAGGGTCAGTTCGTCGCGCTGATGGGACCGAACGGCGCCGGCAAGTCGACCCTGCTCAAGACGCTCTACGGCATGACGACCATCAAGGGCGGAAGCGTCAACTGGCAAGGCAAGGACATCACGTCGCTGAAGTCGCGCGCGATCCTGGCTGAAGGCATCTCCTGGGTGCCGCAGGGACGCTGCAACTTTCCGGTCATGACGGTCGACGAGAATTTGCAGATGGCCGCCTATACGCTGCGCGACAGCAGGGTGAAGGCGGAGCGGGACTATGTCTATGACCTCTTTCCAGTCCTGAAGACGCGCCGCAATACGCTCGCTGGCAACATGTCCGGCGGCGAGCAACAATTGCTGGAAGTCGCGATGGCCGTGTTGCAGCGGCCGAAGATTCTGCTGGTCGACGAGCCCTCGGTCGGTCTGTCGCCGACCGCGATCGGCGTCGTCTTCGATGAGCTGCTGCGTATCAACGCCGCTGGCCAGACCATTCTGCTGGTCGAGCAGAACACCAAGAAGGCGATGGCGGTGGCGCAGCGCGCTGTCATCCTGCGGCTGGGCAAGGTGATTTGGGATGGACGCCCCGCCGATATTACCCACGACGAGCTCGGGGAGCTCTTCCTCACCGGCCGCATGCGCGGTGAGACCGACGTCGAACATTGATTTGGGCGCCCGCTCGTCGGGCGCGGACACCATTCGCAACGCAAAAGGACGACCACAGTGACGATCTTCGTGCCGGCCGCGCGCGTCTCGCGCATCAAGATTTCTCCGACCACCGCGGCGTCCGCTCGCGTTCGCGAGCTGAAGGCGGCTGGACGCGACATCGTCGACATGGCAATCGGCGAGCCTGATTTCGACACGCCCGATCATGTCAAGGCGGCGGCGCATGAGGCGATCGACCGTGGCGAAACCAAGTATACCGCGGTCAACGGCACCGTCGCCCTGCGCAAGGCAATCATCGCCGACTACAAGCGCCGCCTCGGGCTCGAATATGCCGACAACGAGATCTGCGTCGGCGGCGGCGCCAAGCAGATCCTGTTCCTCGCGCTGATGGCGAGCGTGGAGGAGGGCGCGGAGGTCATCATTCCCGCACCCTATTGGGTCTCCTATCCCGACATGGTCATTGCCAATGACGGCAAGCCCGTCATCGTACGCTGCTCCGAGAACCAGGGATTCAAGCTGACGGCGGAGGCGCTGGAGGCCGCGATCACGCCGAAGACGCGCTGGCTGATCCTGAATGCACCCTCGAATCCGACCGGCGCGGCCTATTCCCGCGCGGACCTCAAGGCGATCGGCGACGTGCTGCTGCGCCATCCGAATGTCCTCGTGCTTTCCGACGATATCTATGACCAGATCTGGTACCGCTTCGAGCCTGCGACGACGCTTGCGGCCGCGGTACCAGAGCTCAGGGATCGCGTCCTGCTCACTAATGGCGTGTCCAAGACCTATGCCATGACCGGCTGGCGGATCGGTTATGCCGCGGGGCCCGCGCCGCTGGTTGCCGCTATCAACAAACTGCAATCGCAGATGTCGTCCTGCCCGTCGTCGATCAGCCAGGCCGCCGCCGCCCATGCGCTGAGCAGCGACCAGTCGTTCGTTCGCGACAGCGTCAAGCTCTACAAGGAGCGCCGCGACTATGCCTGCGCGCGGCTCAATGCGATCCCGGGTCTGTGGTGTCTGGTGCCTGACGGTGCCTTCTATCTCTATCCCGGCTGTGCCGGCGTGATCGGCAAGACCACGCCTGATGGAAAGGTCATCGAGAACGATCTCGATTTCGTGCTCTATCTGCTCGACGATGTCGGTGTGGCCGCCGTGCAGGGCGCGGCCTATGGGCTCTCGCCGTATTTCCGCCTGTCGTTTGCAACCTCGATGGAGGCGATCAAGGACGCCTGCGACCGCATTGAGAAGGCCTGCAAGGCGCTTCGCTGAGCGCGGGCGCCGCCGCGGCATCCGAAAAGCGGCCGCATCGGCGAGAATCTCATTGAAATCAATAGGCTAGATAAAGGATAGTGCAGCTCCAGACCTTATCTCCAGGACCAGCGTTCGGCCCCTATGAGCGTCGATTTCAGGAAGCTGAAGAGCTTTGTCAAAGTCGTTGACGCCGGCAGCGTTTCGCGCGCCGCTGGCCTGTTGCGGACGGCACAGCCCGCGTTGTCGCAGCAGATCGCGGCCCTCGAGACGCACTTCAAGCACAAGCTGCTTCTGCGCAGCAATCACGGCATCGTCCCGACCGAAGCGGGCCTAATCCTCTACCGCCATGCGCAATTGCTGCTGAAGCAGATCGAGCAGGCGCAGATCGATATCGATCAATCGACCAAGGCGCTGGCTGGGCGGGTCTCGATCGGGCTTGCGACCTATTCGGCGTCGAGCACGCTGTCGCTGCCGATCTTGAAGGAGATGTCGGCGCTACATCCGCAGATCGTCGTCCATATCAACGACAGCTTTGGCCATGTATTGAGCGAGCTGATCATGACAGGCAAGATGGACATGGCCATGATCTATGGCTCGGGTCCAATTAAGGGCGTCAAGCTGCAGCCGTTATTCCGCGAGGAGCTATATCTGGTCTCGCGCGCGGAGCCGTCGGCGAAAAAGCCGACGGACGAGCCGCTGCCGCTATCGGCGCTGGCCGACGTCAAGCTGCTGCTGCCGAGCCAGGGACATTTCCTGCGACGGCTGATCGACGAATCGCTGGCGCGGGCGAGGGTGACGCCGAACGTCGCCTCCGAGATCGAATCCGTTTCCGCGCTCGGCGCAGCCGTGACCGAGGGGCTCGGCTCGACCATCCTGCCGGCTTCGGTCGCCGCGACCGCGTCGAGCTTTGGCGGTGTCGAGGTGCGGCGGCTGGTGCGTCCCGCGATCGAGGCGACGGTGTCCCTGTGCGTCTCCGACCATCTGCCCTTGTCGGAGCCTGCGCTCGCCACGCGATCGGTACTTTTGACCGTGGTCGAGAAGCTGATGCGCAGCCATCCGCAGGGAATCAAAGCGGTCTAAGGAATACCGCTGGAGGTCGAAGCTCGCGCACCGGCATGCGCAGCGGCTGCATCGCGCCGGTTTCGCTAGGCCATAAACAAAACCTATGGCGGCAGACAGGAGTTGTGGTGGTCGGCCGCGACCGCATTTCCTACGCTCGAAGACAATCGCTTCGAGGACAAAGATGGCCAAGCTCGCATTCGATACCGGGGGAACTTTCACCGATTTCGCGCTGCTCGACGACAAGGGCGAACTGCATCTCCACAAGGTGCTGAGCACACCCGCTAATCCGGCCGAGGCCGTGGTTCGAGGTGTGTCCGAGCTGCTCGAACAATTCGGAGACGACGTCGATCTCGACGGGCTTCAGGTGCTCGGTGCCACCACCGTGGTCACCAATGCCGTGCTCGAACGCAAGGGTGTCAAGACCGGCTTCATCTCGACCGCCGGCTTCCAGGACATGCTGCGCATCCGTAACGAGGGACGTTACGACCTCTACGATCTGAACTTGAAATACCCGGACCCGCTGGTCACGCGCGCCAACAGCTTTGGCGCCGTCGAGCGCATCGCCGCCGATGGCGAGGTCATCACCGCGCTGGAGGAGGACACGGTCCGCGAGATCGCCGGCCGGTTGCGCGAAGAGGGCATCAAGTCCGTCGCCGTCTGCCTGCTGCACGCTTACAAATACCCGACCCACGAGCAGCGCATCGCGGCGCTGCTGCGCGAAGAGGACCCTGACATCTTCGTGTCGCTGTCGTCCGAGGTCTGCCCGGAGGTGCGCGAGTTCGACCGCGCCTCGACCACAGTCGTCAACGCCTACACGCGGCCGCAGATGTCGGGCCACGTCGCCCATCTCGAACGCGAATTCGCCGCGAAGGGTATCAATCGCCAAGTACTCTGGATGACCTCGTCGGGCGGCCTCGTGCCGAGCAGCCGCGCCGCCGAATTGCCGGTGCGCCTGATCGAATCCGGGCCGGCTGCAGGCGCGGTCGCCGCCGCCGAATTCGGCCGCATTGCCGGGGAGGGCAGCGTGCTGTCCTTCGACATGGGCGGCACCACCGCAAAGCTATGCCTGATCCCGAACGGCGAGCCGACGGTCGGCACGGATCTCGAGGTTGCCCACTATCATCGCTTCCGCAAAGGCTCGGGCTTCCCCCTAAAAATACAGTCGATCCGCATGATCGAGATCGGCGCTGGCGGCGGCTCGATCGCGGCGAAGAACCCGCTCGGTTTGCTCGATGTCGGGCCGCGGTCGGCCGGTGCGATGCCGGGACCGGCTGCGTACCAGCGCGGCGGCACCGAGCCGACCGTGACCGATGCCGATATCCTGCTCGGCTATATGGGGACCGAATCCTTCGTCGGAGGCTCGTTCAAGGTGTCCAAGGATGCGGCGCAGGCGGCGATGACGAAGCTCGCTGCGTCCCTCGATGTCAGCGTGCCGCGCTGCGCCTTCGGCATCCACGACCTCGTCAACGAATCCATGAGCAAGGCGGCCGCGGTGCATGCGACCGACCTCGGTGTCGATCCGCGCAGCCTGCCGATGGTCGCGTTCGGCGGCGCCGGTCCCGTGCATGCCTATGGCATCGCGCGCAAGCTCGGCATCAAGCGCATCATCTGCCCGACGGGCGCCGGCGTCACCTCGGCGATCGGTCTGCTGATCGCTCCGGTCGCGGTCGATCTCTCCGCGAGTTTTCCGATGCAGGTCGATAATTGGGATTTTGCTGCGATGGATCGCCTGCTCGGCGATCTCGCCGCTCAGGGCGCGGAGGTCGTCCGCGCCGCCGGTGTTGCGCCGGAGACGATCACCAACACCTATACCGTCGATATGCGTCACGTCGGCCAGGGCCACGAGATCACGGTCGCGCTGCCGGATCGAAGCCTGCCGCCCAGGCAGTTCCACGAAGAGCTGCTCGGCAACTTCTACAAGCTCTACCGCGAGCTGTTTGGACGCATTGTTGCAGGCTCATCGGTCGAGGTGATCACCTGGCGCCTCCGCTCCAGTGGTCAAAAGGATCAGGTGACCCGCCCGCACACGCGACATGCCGCCGAGGCCAAGAAAGGCACGCGTTCCGTCTATTTCAGCGAGCGTAATGGTTTCGTCGAAACGCCGGTCTATGATCACTACAAGCTGCCGGTCGGCGAGGAGATCAAGGGACCGGCGATCGTGGAGCAGCGTGAGTCGACCGCGGTCGTGGGACCGAGTGGCGCCGCTCACGTCGACATTAACGGAAACCTCGTGATCAACATTGCCTAAGGACGACGCCTCATGTCCGTGAACGCTGCCGATTTCAACGATCCCATCAATCTCCAGGTGATGTGGAATCGCCTGATCTTCATCGCCGACCAGGCCGACATCGTGCTCGGCCGCACCGCCTTCTCGCCGATCGTGCGCGAGAACCACGACTATGTGACCGTGCTGCTCGACAGCCGCGGCCGCGCGCTCGCTCAATGCACCTGGTCAATCCCGGTCTTCATCACCTCGCTGCCGGTGGCCGCGCAAAAATACTTCCTGCCGAAGTTTCCGGCCGAGACCCTGGAAGAAGGCGACGTACTTGCCACCAACGATCCCGAGATCGGCACCGGCCATCTTCCTGACGTGACGATGATCACGCCGATCTTCAAGAACGGCAAGGTCGTGGCCTATGCCGGCTCGATCGCGCATCTGCCCGACATCGGCGGCGCTCCCCTGCATTCCGAAGCCAGCGACATCTTCGAGGAGGGCATCCGCTTCCCGATCGTGAAGCTGCACAAGGCCGGCGTTCCCAACCAGGATGTGCTCGACATCATCGCAGCTTCCGTTCGGCTGCCGACCGAAGTGATGGGCGATCTCGAATCCATGGTCGCCGCCAACAATGTCATGGGCCGCGAACTGGTGAAATTCCTCGACGAGTATGATCTCGATGGTATCGACGAACTGGCCGATGCCATCCACACGCGATCCGAAGCGCAGACGCGGCGGGCGATCCGGCAATGGCCGAACGGGACCTATCGCGCCGAGGTGCTGCTCGACGGCTATGACACGGATGTGACGCTCAAGGCGGCCGTGATCGTGCGCGACGATTCCGTTCACGTCGATTACGCGGGAACGTCCGCGCAGATTCTTCACTCGATCAACTGCCGGACCAATTATCGCTACGCCCATTCGGTCTACGCGCTGAAGTGCCTGCTCGACCCGGATACACCGAATAACGAGGGCTGCATCACGCCGATCACTGACGAGGCGCCGCTCGGCTCGATTCTCAATCCAGAGGAATGGACGGCGGGCAATTCGCGCAACCTGATCGGGCATGTCATCCCGTCGCTGATTTTCAAGGCGTTGGAAGGCGTGGTGCCGGACAAGGTGATGGGCGACAGCGGCGGCGCGCCGATCTGGGCCGCCAACTGCGTCGGCCGGCGCGACGACGGCACGCAATACGGCTCGGTGCAGAATTTCCATGGCGGACAGGGTGCGCGCGCCGAACTCGACGGTCTCGATACGCTGAGCTTTCCGTCCAACTGTAAGGTCACGGCGATTGAGATGTTCGAGATTGCCGTCCCCGCGCTCACCGAGTGCAAGGAACTCATTCCGGACTCTGGCGGTGCTGGGAAGAGCCGTGGCGGGCTCGGCCAGCGCGTCGTGCTGCGCAATCGCGGGCGCAACCCGATGAACGTCTATCTGGCGTCCGAGCGTGTGCGCCATCCCTGTTTCGGCGTCGTCGGCGGCAAATCCGGCAGTGCCGGCAAGGTGTACAGGAACGGGGAGCCGCAATTTCCCAAGGGAAAGGTGGTCCTGAAGATGGGTGATCGCCTGGAGGTCGAGACGCCGGGCGGGGGCGGATGGGGGCGTACATCCGAGCGCACGGCGGCCTCGATCGAATTCGACCTTGCAGAAGGCTTGATCACGCCCGCGGCCGCGAGGCAGATTTACGGCTATCAGCGCTCAAACGTGGCGGCGACGGCCGCCGAATAGAGGAACCATGGGTCTGCTCGACGGAAAGATCGCGCTTGTCACGGGCGCGGGAACGGGGATCGGGCGCGAGACCTCGATCTTGCTGGCTGAGGCCGGCGCAACGGTCGTGCTGACCGGCCGCCGGATCGCGCCGCTTCAGGAAGTCGTGGCAGTGATCGAGAAAGCCGGCGGCAAGGCTGTCGTCCGCGCACTCGACGTGGCGTCGCGCGACGCGATCCTCGAGACGGTCGCTTGGGTCAAGGGCAATGTCGGGTCGATCGACATTCTCGTGAACAACGCCGGGAGTGCCAGCAAGGTGCTGAACGCGCGGTTCATCAGCGAGGCGGAGTGGAACACCACGGTCAACGTCAATCTCACCGCCGTGTTCAATCTGACGCAGGCCGTGCTGGAGGACATGATTGCCCGGAAGGAAGGCACGATCATCACGGTGTCTTCGCTGGCGGTCGTCAATCCGAACCTGCTCGGGGGAGCCGCCTACGGCGCGGCCAAGGCCGGCGTGAAGAATTTCATGACGTTCCTGCACAACACGTTTCGCAATCAGGGCATTCGCGCGACGACGATCCTGCCGGGCGAGACCGACACGCCGATCATGGATAGTCGCGCCCGCCCGCCTTTGGACAGCGAACGCGCCGTGATGCTCAATCCGCACGACGTCGCGCGCGCGGTCCTGCTCTGCGCGAGCCTGCAAAAGGGCGCGATGATCCCCGAACTGTACATCTGCCCGACTTTCATGCGCGATACATCCGCGGACATCGAGACGGCCCGCTGGGTCGGTGCGCCCGCGGGTCTCGCCGACAAGCCGAAGAGCTAGAGAAGAGGATATCCTATGAATGGAGCCAAGTTGCGCGAGCGCCTTGCCAAAGGTGAGGCGGTCACCATGCTCACGCCGCATCACTCGTCGTCGGGGCTGGCTGTCCGCCTGGTCGAGCTCGGTGCCGATGCCATCTTCGTCGATTGCGAGCACGGCACCTGGAGCTTTGAGGATGTGCGCGTAACCGCACAAGCGATCCGAGGGGCAGGCGGCGCCGCCATCGTCCGCCCGCATTCGCATGAGCGGCCACTCCTCATCCGCTATCTCAATGCCGGCGCCGATGGTCTCATGGTGCCGATGGTCGATACCGCGAACCAGGCGCGCGCCATCGTCGACGCGGTACGCTACGCATGCCCGGCCGATTATGAAAAGCGGCTCGTCATCGCCATGATCGAGACGCCCAAGGCGATCGACGACATCGATGCGCTGGTCGCCGTGGAAGGGATTGATGTCTTCTTCATCGGGCCCGGCGACCTCTCGCAGAACATGGGTTATCCGCCGGCGCCGCCGTTCGGGCAGCCGCGGCCGCAGGCCGTGATGGAGCGGGTTGCCTATGCCGTGAAGAAGATCCGCGCGGCCGGCAAGGTCGCCGGCACGCTTGTGACGTCGGACGAACTGCCCTCTCTGTTCGAGCAAGGTGTGCGGTATTTCTACATCCACTCCGATCCGTTCCTGCGTGTCGGTCTGGCCGGCGTCAAGAAGCTGCTCGCCCGCTGAACTCGGACGGACACCATGGCATTCGAATTGTTCAATCTCGCCGGCCGCCGTGCGCTGGTGACGGGATCGTCGCAAGGTATCGGCTTCGCGATCGCGCGCGGGCTCGCCGAGCACGGCGCCTCCGTGGTGCTGAATGGGCGCGATCGCGACAAACTGGATGTGGCCGCCGCGAGGGTCAGGGCCGGCGGGCACGACGTCGCAGTAACGAGCTTCGACGTCACCCGCGTCGAGGCCGTTCGCGGCGGGATCTCGCGCATTGAAGAGGCGATCGGTCCGATTGACATTCTCGTCAACAATGCCGGCATGCAGTTCCGCACGCCGTTGGAGGATTTCCCGGCGGAAAAGTGGGAAGAATTGCTCAAGACCAATGTGTCCAGCGCCTTCTATGTCGGCCAGGCGGTTGCACGCCATATGATCCCGCGCCGAAAGGGCAAGATCATCAACATCGCGTCGGTTCAAAGCGAGCTCGCTCGCCCCGGCATTGCGCCGTATACCGCGACCAAAGGAGCGATCAAGAACCTGACGCGTGGCATGTGCGCCGATTGGGCCAGGCACGGTCTCCAGGTCAATGCGATCGCGCCCGGTTACTTCAAGACTCCGCTGAATCAAGCGCTGGTGGACGATCCCCAGTTCTCGGCGTGGCTCGAAAAGCGGACGCCGGCGTCGCGCTGGGGCAATGTCGACGAGCTGATCGGCGCCGCCGTGTTTCTGTCTGGTGAGGCGTCGTCCTTCGTCAACGGCCATACGCTCTACGTCGACGGCGGCATCACGACCTCCCTGTGATCCCGGCGCTCCGTTGCACCCCAAACAACTCCATGGCCTTGCACCCGGCGGGAAAGGGTTCCGTAACATGCCGACCAAACCAGAAGTGCTGATGATCGGACCCTATCCCGCCTGGGACATGGCTGAGCTCGACGCGCGATATATCGTGCACAAACTCTGGGAGGCGGCAGATCGTGACCGCCTGATCGAGGCTAACGGCAGCACGATCCGGGCAATCGCAACGCGGGGCGAGCTGGGGGCGTCTGCTGACCTCATGAAGCGGCTGCCGGCGCTTGAGATTGTGACCTGCTATGGCGTCGGCACCGACGCCATAGATTTGACCCATGCTAGGGCGAATGGAATTCGGGTGACGAAGACACCGGACGTGTTGACCGCCGATGTTGCCGACATGGCCGTCGGCCTATTGCTGGCGGTCGCGAGAAAGATACCGCAGGCCGACCGCTTCGTGCGCGAGGGACATTGGACCAAGGGCAATATGCCGCTGGTGACCCGGGTCACCGGCAAGACCGCGGGCGTCGTCGGGATGGGCCGCGTCGGTGCGGCTGTCGCAAAGCGGCTCGCCGCGTTCGATTGCGAGATCGCCTATTTCGATGTTGCCGGGCGGGTGGATCTGCCCTACGCCTTCGTCCCGGATCTTGTGGAGTTGGCCCACCGCGCCGAGTTCCTCATCGTGACGCTGGCCGGTGGCGAGAGTACGAAAGGCATCGTCAACGGGCGTGTGCTCGACGCCCTCGGACCTGACGGCATCCTCATCAATGTCTCCCGGGGATCGACGGTCGACGAAACGGCTCTGCTTCGCGCACTCGAGGCCAAGCTCATCAAGGGCGCAGGCCTCGACGTGTTCTGGAACGAGCCGAATATCGATGAACGGCTCAGGTTCCTCGACAATACCGTGCTTCAGCCGCATCACGCCTCGGGCACGACGGAGACCCGGCGCGCCATGGGCAAGCTGGTCCGGGACAATCTTACAGCCCATTTCGTGGGCGCGGCTCTGATTACGCCCGTTATCTAGAGGCTGCCGTCATTCGACAAACGCCTGTTTTCGGGCTACGGCTCCAGTGGGATCAGACCCCGAAGCGGACGTCGGCATCGGTGGTTGCGCCTCCCGATTTCAACCTGCTCACCGATCGATTTGGCCGGCGGCGGCTTCTGGCGGACTACCGAGACCTGACGTTCCGAGTTAGGCGGCTCGCCGGTAAGAAAACAGCGCCTCCGCAATAGTGGGTTTTGCGATGTAGCGGACCCCCGCTACCAAGTCTGCGATTTTGTGCGCCAATCTACGATTTTCGACGATCTTGCGCTCGTGATGGCAGCGGGGTCATCAACGAAACTGCATTGGCCGAACTGGTCGGCTCTCGGGATCGACGGCGATTGTCGAAAGCGGACGCGCTTGTAGGTCTCAGGCATCTTCGTGCAGCCTGGTTGCTATCGCACGATAGCCTCGTAGCCACATATGATCGAAATCCAGGTCCATGGGCAGTGGTTGCGACGAAACGCGGGCGATGACGGTGGCGTTCGCAGGATCGATGTAGATCCACTGGCCGTGAATGCCGACTGCGGCGAAGGCGCTCTGGCTGCGATCGATCGTGTACCACTTGCTGCGATAGTTGCCGTTTGGAAAGACTTTCGTGAGGTCTCCGCGCGACCATGCCTCGGCATTGCCGTTCCGCCTGATATCGTCGATCCACCAGGCCGGCACTACCTGTCGCCCGTTGCTGACACCATGATTGCGCATCATTTCGCCGAAGCGCGCGAGATCGCGCAATGTAGCGCAGATGCCGCCGGCCACGCGCGCGGCGCCGCGGGAATCGGCGGTGATGTAGGCGTCGTGCTGTGCGCCCATCGGCTGCCAGAGGTACTGCGACAGGATCTTTGCGTAGGACATGCCGCAGGCGCGCTCGTAGACCCAGCCGAGCACGTCGGTGTTGGTCGACACGTAGTGAAAGGTCTGCCCGTGCGGAGTGCCGTTCGGCCGCAGCGTTTGCAGATATTGCCGCAGATGGGACGATGGAACGCCCGCATCCGGCGGCTCCCAGCCGGTCGACCGCCGATAGTTGATGACGTCGCCGTCGCGGGCCATGTAGTCCTCGTCGAAGCGGATGCCGACGCTCATGTCGAGCAGGTGCCTGACCGTGCAGCTGCCGCCATAGACCGATCTCTCCATTTCGGGGATGTAACGCGTGACTGGCGCATCCGGATCGAGCTTGCTGCACTCGGCGAGAATGCCGCCCAGCGTGCCGGCGATCGACTTGCTGACGGAGAAGATCAGGTGGGGCGTATCGGGCGCAAGACCGTTGGCGTACCACTCGGACACCACCTGCCCACGGTGCATCACGACGATGCCGTCGGTGTGGCTGGTGCGGAGTGCTTCGCTGAAGTTTGTCGTCTCGCCGCTTCGACCGGCAAAGACTACGTCCTCGAGATATCTCTGCCCAAAGGACAAAGTGGTCGGCTCCGGCGAGTGCGCGATGTTGGCTGTCGGCAACAATTCGCGAACGTTGCGGAACGCCCATGTGCTGAACGGATGCTGCCGCCAATTGGCGAGCGTCACCTGCTGATCCTCAGCGGGCGGGAAGGCGGACATGATGCGATGCGAATTCATTCCTGTTCCGTCTCGGGTTTCAGGCGAGGCAGTGTCACGATCTGATGCACCTTGCACGCTCGGCAATCAACCGGGTGGTGGAGGCCGGCGGCCGATGCCGTCACGCTGTCCAGTCAATCAACCCTTCGGTGGAGGCGCGGATCGGGCGGGAGCCGCGTTCGTTGCCGAGTTGAAGCCCGTGGTCCGGAAATTGCTTGACTAAGAGCGGTGCCTGTCCCAGCGTCGCCTGCGCGAGGACACGCCAGATGTCCGAAACGGAGTGGAATCGAGGAGGGTAGGCCATGCTGATGCTCATGGGCCGCTCGGACCCCGCAACGAGCGAAGCGGTGCATTTCGCGCAGTCAATGCTGGATGGTTCGGCGACGGCATTTTACGAGGTCGACGAGGGCTACAACCTCCGGCGCTTCCTGCTGTCCGGCATTCCGGAGCCGTTTCATCGGCAATATCTCGACGGCATGAGCGCATTCGACCCGCAGCATCCTCGTCACGCGGCCGGCCTTGCGGTGGCGCGGCTGAGCAAGACGATGGCCGGCCGGCAAGCCGGCGAGACGGCGCTCTACCGTTCGTTCCTGGATCAATGCGGCATCGTCGACATGATGGACTTCTTCTTCCGGCGCGACGACCAGATCGTCGCCGGCATGAGCGTGGCGTGGGACCGGGACGCGCGGATTCCCGAGGGCGCCGTGACCATGGCTCAGAAGATCCATCAGTATCTGCAGTTCAACCTGGTCGGCCGCGCGGCCGCGCCGGAGGACGGGCAGCGCTATGGCCTGACCAGCCGCGAAATGGACGTGGTGCGGCTGTTGTGCTGCGGCCGGACCAATCGCGAGATCGGCGAGTGCCTGAAGATCGGCCAGGCGACGGTGAAGACGCACCTGATCCACATCTTCGAGAAGCTCGGCGTCGAGACACGCTCCGCCGTGGTGGCGCTGATGGCGCGGCCGAACCAGCAGCCGCGGCTTTGTTGATCAGCCAGCCGCAAGCCCGTGGTCGATCGCGTTCGCGATCGTCCTGGCGTCATCGGCCGTGATGATCAGGGGCGGCGACAGGATGATGTTGCTGCCGGAGACGCGCACCATCACGCCGGCATTGTAGATCGCATCCGCGATCTTTCCGACACGCTTCTTGTCGAGCGCCTTCTTGCTGCCGCGGTCGACGACGAGCTCGAGCGCCGCCATCAGGCCCTTGCCGCGGACATCGCCGACGATCTCGTGCTTCTGCTTGAGCGCCGCGAGCGCCGCGTTGAGCACGGCGCCGGAGGCCGCGGCCCTGGCGTCGAGCTGCAGCCGCTTCGTTTCGGCAAGCGCGGCGATGCCGGCCGCGCAACCGACGGGATGACCGGAATAAGTGTAGCCGTGGCCGATCGAGCCGAAACTCGTCTCGTCGCTCTCGAAGGCCTCGGCGACCGTCTCGCCGATCATGGTGGCGCCCAGCGGGAAATAGCCCGATGTGACGGCCTTTGCGATCGTCATCATGTCCGGCTTGACGTCCCAGAGCCGCGCTCCGGACCAGGCGCCGGTGCGGCCGAAGCCGGTGACGACCTCGTCCGAGATCAGGAGGATGCCGTAGCGGTCGCAGATCTCGCGCACCAGTCGCATGAAACTCTCGTGCGGCACGATGACGCCGCCGGCACCGAGCACCGGCTCCATGATGAAGGCGGCGATGGTGTCGGCGCCCTGGAATTCGATCTCGTCGACGAGCGCATTGGCGCAGAGCTGCGCGAGCTTCGCCGGATCGGTCTCGTTGAAGGGATTGCGATAGGTCCAGGGCGAGGGAATGTGGTAGACGCCCGGCAGCAGCGGCTCGTAGTTGCGGCGGAAATTGGCATTGCCGTTGACGGATGCGCCGCCGAAATGCGTGCCGTGATAGCCCTTCTTCAGCGCCAGGAATTTGGTGCGGTCGCGCTGGCCCTTGATCTTCCAGTATTGCCGTGCGAGCCGCAGCGCGGTCTCGACGGAATCGGAGCCGCCCGAGGTGAAGAACGCGCGCACCATGCCTTCCGGCTTGAACCATTCGGTCAGCTCATAGGCGAGCTCGATCGCGGGTCCCGTCGAGACGCCGCGAAAGCCGGAATAATAGGGCAGCTCGCCGAGCTGGTCGGCGATCGCCTTCTTGATCGGATCGCAGCTATAGCCGAGCGTCACGTTCCAGAGACCGCCGACCGCGTCGAGCACGGCCTTGCCTTCGATGTCGGTGACGTGAATGCCTTCGCCCTTCATGATGATGCGCGGCGGATGGTCCTGCATGTCCTTGGGATGCGCCATCGGGTGCCAGATGCGGCGGGCATTGTTCTCGACCAGGAAATTGATTTCGCGCATGGATGGCTCCGCTAGTCGTCAATCGAAGGCAAGGCCGAGCATGTGCAGGGCCTGCCGGTAGGAGTCTTGGGGATCTCGAACGTCGAACCGGACGGTGGAGAGGCCGCAGGCGATCGCGCCCTTGATGTTGCGTTCCTGGTCGTCGACGAAGACGCAGGCCTGCGGCCCGAGCCCGAGGGCATCGCACACGGCGCCATAGGCGCGGGGGTCGGGCTTGAGGATCTCTGTATGGGTGGCGTCGACGATGACGTCGAAATGCGCAAGCAGCGGCAGCTTGCGCCGAAACTCCGCGCCGTAGAACAGGTCGAGCTCGTTGGAGAGAATGGCGAGCTTGCGGCCGGCGTCGCGCGCGATCCGGATGGCGCGTTCGGCCTCGGGGCGGATGACCAGCATCGGATCGGCGCCGCGCGCGCGCCGGACGAAGGTCTGCATGTCGTCCCAGTCCTCGCCGACGAGCCTGCCGACCTCGCGGCTGCGCGCCAGCCAGTAGTCGCGCTCGGATAATTCTCCGTGCTGCATCGCCGACCAGAGCGGATCGGTATCCTCGGCGAAAGGCCCGCGCCAGGTCAGCGTCCCCCTTGCCAGGCCGAGCGCGGCTTCGGTCGCATCGTGGGTCTCGAACAGGGTCTTCGAGATCACCCCGCCGAAATCCAGCACCAGCGCGCTTGCCGCGGGCGCGCTCATGTCTGTTCCACCGGAACTTTGCCGGCGGGAACGACGCCCTCGGCCACCCAGCGGTCGAAGATCGCGAGCACCTTCGCGACGAAACCCGGGTGGTTGATGTGGTCCTTGATCACGTGAAGCTCGACCGGCGGACGGATCGCGGCGCGCATTTCCGCGACGAAGGCGCCAAGGCCCTCGGGATCATGCAGCGGCTCGCCCACCTGGTCCCATTGCTGGATGCCGCCGGCCGGGAGCACGAAGGCAACCGGCGCCGTCGCTTCCGCAAGTTTCGCGGCGATGGCGCGCGCGATGCGGCGGCGATCGTCGGCACCGGAGGTCGCGGATGCGAGCAGGCGGTTGTGCGCATGGAACGGACGATCGGAGAGCTCGGCCGGCACCGGCAGCCAAGCCGGAAAATCCACCATGTCGATGGCGCCGGGCGCGACGATTTGCGGAATGCCGCTACGGCCCGCATTCATCAGGCGATCCGAGCCGGAATTCACCACCGAGCCCATCAACTGGTTGGCGACCTCCTGCAGGCTGAGGTCGAGCACCGCGGCAAATCCGCCATGCGCCGCGATCGATTCCATCGCGCGGCCGCCCATGCCGGTGGTGTGGAACACCACGACCTCGTAGCCGCGCGCCTCGAGCTGCGGCTTCAGTTCGACCATATAGCTGAGGCAGCTCTTGCCGAGCGAGGTCAGCGCCACGATCGGTCGCTCGGGCCGTGGCCTGATCGCGCCGCGGGCCGCGCCGACAATCGCACCGCAGGCCTGCGATAGCACCGCCGTGCAGGTGCCGTTGAGGCCGTAGAGGCCGCCGGCCCACAGGATCATCATCAGATCGGCGGCGATGCGTTCCGGGGGAATCAGATGGGAGAATGCGATCGTCGACACGATCAACTTGGGAAAGCCGAGCGGCAGCGCCAGCGCGACGTCGAGCGCGAGGTCGGTGCCCATGGTGCCGCCGATCGCGATCATGGCGTCGATCCGGCCGTCGTCGCAAAGTTGCCGCGTCAGCCGGGCGGCGCCGCGCGCCATCAGCGTCATCGACGAATTCTCGTCGCCGCTGGCGATCACGGCGGCGATCGTCGTGTCGGCCGCCGCGGCGACCGCATGTTTGTCGTGCGCAGCCTTGTAAGGGGGATCGCCCAGAACACTGATGTCCATCATCACGGTCTCGCCGCCGGCGTCAGCGATGCAGCGCTGCATGAACAGCAGTTCGTCCGATTTCGTATCGCCGGTGCCGATCAGCAGGATGCGCGGGCGTGTTCTGTTGGTCATGTCTTCGGAATGCCGGTGTCGGACAAAGGGACGCGCAACGGCGCATGCCTGCGCGCGGGGTGATTGTTGCAACCGACGTTATGGATTTGCTGCGGTGCATGACATCCACCTATCGGTGGATTGTGAGAAGCGACGCATCGAAGCTGAATGACGGGCATGATCGCGATCGGCTGCGCAGCCGTCGAGTCACCGTTTCATTCCGGGCTCTCTCATGTTGCAATCCGACATCGACGCGCTGCGAACGGCGGCGGTTTCCCCGCAGCAACACTTCATCGCAGGCGCCACGGTCGAGGGCGCAGGCAGCGGGCGGCTGGACGTGATCTCGCCCATCGACGGCAAGCGCCTGACGACGATCGCCGATGGCGACGCCGCCGACATCGATGCTGCCGTGCGGGCCGCGCGACGCGTCTACGACGACGGTGCCTGGTCGCGCGCAGCGCCTGCGGAGCGCAAGAAGATCCTGTTGCGGTTCGCCGAGCTCGTCGAGCGCCATGCGATGGAACTCGCCGTGCTCGGCGTGCGCGACAACGGCACCGAGATCGGCATGGCGTTCAAGGCCGAGCCGTTGTCGGCGGTCGCGACCCTTCGCTATTACGCCGAGGCGATCGACAAGGTCTATGGCGAGATCGCGCCCACGGGTCGCGACGTGCTCGGCCTCATTCACCGCGAGCCGCTCGGCGTGGTCGGCGTGATCGTGCCCTGGAATTTTCCGCTGATGATCGGCGCCTGGAAGATCGCGCCCGCGCTTGCCGCCGGGAATTCCGTGGTGGTGAAGCCGCCGGAAACCGCCTCGCTGACGCTGCTCCGTCTGGCGGCGCTTGCGAGCGAGGCCGGATTGCCCGATGGCGTGCTCAATGTCGTCACCGGGCGCGGTGCGACCGCCGGCGAGGCGCTGGCGCTACACATGGATGTCGACGTGCTCGCCTTCACGGGATCGGGCCCGGTCGGCCGACGGCTCCTGGAATATTCGGCGCGCTCCAACCTGAAGCGGGTCTATCTCGAGCTGGGCGGCAAATCGCCGAACGTCGTGTTCTCCGATGTCCCTGATATCAAGCAGGCCGCAAAAGTGTCGGCGAATGGAATCTTCCGTAACTCCGGGCAGGTCTGCGTCGCTGGCTCGCGGCTGCTGGTGCAGTCCGGCATCTACGATCAGTTCATGAGCGAGCTGCTTGCGGTGACCGGCAAGCTCAGGATCGGTGACCCCCTCGATCTCAGCTTCGATATCGGTGCGGTGAACAGCGAAGCGCAGTTGCGCAAGAATCTCGATGTCGTGCAGCGGGCGGAGGGGGCGGGCGCCGAGCGCCTGTGCGGTGGCGGGCGACTGCACGCGGAGGGTGGCGGCTACTACATGGCGCCGACGATCTTTGCCGGCGTGGGTCCCGGGATGAACCTGTGGCGCGAGGAGGTCTTTGGGCCGGTGCTCGCGGTGATCCGCTTCGAGGATGAGGAGGAGGCGGTGCGGCTCGCCAATGCGAGCGCGTATGGTCTGGCCGCCGCGGTCTGGACCGGGTCGCTCCGCACGGCGCACCGGATGGTGCGCGCGATCAATGCCGGTGTGGTGCACGTCAACACCTATGGTGGCACCGATGTGACGGTTCCCCTCGGCGGCTTCAAGCAGTCCGGCTTCGGCCGCGACAAGTCGCTGCATGCGTTCGACGAATATACCGACCGGAAAACCGCCTGGATTGCGCTGTGACGGTGGCAACAGAATTGCGCACGACGGCGCTCGACCGGTTGATCGACGGTGAGCAGGCGCGCTTCCTGCGCCTGCATCCGCGCTCCGCCGCGGCGTGGCGGGAAGGCCGGCGCCACTTCCTCTACGGCGCGCCGTCGCACTGGATGCGCCGCTGGGCCGGAGGATTTCCGATCTATGTCGACGCAGCGTGGGGGGCTCATCTGCGCGATATCGATCATCGTGACTACGTCGATTTCTGTCTCGGCGACACCGGCGCGATGTGCGGCCACGCGCCCGAAGCCGTGACGCGCGCGGTGACGCGGCAGATCGGGCGCGGCGCCACCATGATGTTGCCGACCGAGGACAGCCTCTGGGTCGGCGCCGAGCTGTCACGCCGGTTCGGTCCCCGCTACTGGACGCTGACGACGTCTGCCACCGACGCCAACCGCGCGGCCATCCGCATCGCGCGCATGATCACCGGAAAGACCAAGGTGCTGGTCTTCTCTGGCTGCTACCATGGTGGCGTCGACGAGGCGCATGTCGAGATCCGCGAGGGACGGATCGGCCTGCGTAACATGATCCATCCGAACGCCGTCGATTACGATGCCGTGACCAGGATCGTCGAATTCAACGACATCGCGGCGGTGGAAGCGGCGCTCGCCGCGGGCGATGTCGCATGCGTTCTTACTGAGCCCGTGATGACCAATTTCGGGATGATCCCGGTAGCGGACGGCTTTCATCGACGTTTGCGGGACGCGACGCGCGTAGCCGGCTCCGTGCTGATCATCGACGAGACGCATACGTTGTCCTGCGGACCCGGCGGCTACACCGCGCTCCACGGCCTCGAGCCCGACATCTTCGTCGCCGGCAAGGCGATCGCCGGCGGCATCCCTGCCGGCATCTTTGGTCTCGACCAGGCCATCGCCGAACGGCTCTGGCGGATCGTTCCCCCCGTCAATCCGCGGCATCGGCAGTCGGCGCATCTCGGCTTCGGCGGCACGCTGGCGGGCGGCGCATTGGCGGTTGCCGCCATGCGCGCGGTGCTGGAAGAGGTGCTGACGGCGCCGGCCTATGCCGGCATGATCGCGCATGCCGAGCGGCTGGCCGCGCGCGGCCGCGAGATCATCGCGCGAAACGATCTGCCCTGGCACGTGACCCAGATCGGCGCCCGCATCGAGATCATGTTCATGCCGGACGCCCCGCGCAACGGCGCCGACGTGATCGCCGGACGACAGCCCGAGCTCGAGACGTTGATGCATGCCTTTTACATGAACGAGGGCATCCTGATCACACCGTTCCACGGCATGTTGCTGACATGTCCGGCGACATCGTCGGCCGATGTCGATCGGCATGGCGAGGTGTTCGAGCGCTTTGTTCATCTGGCGAACGATGCGGGAGTGATCTGATCATGGCACCGTTCGACTTGACCGAACGCGTCGCGCTGGTCACCGGCGGCGGCCGGGGCATTGGTGCTGCGATCGTCACGCGCCTCGCGGAGGCGGGCGCCCGGGTCGTGATCGCCAATCGCTCGCAGGATGTGGCCGACGAACTCGCCGCCGGCTTGAGCCGGCGCGGTCTCGCCGTGAGCACGACGCGCTTCGAAGCGCTCGATCGACCCGCCTTGACCGAGCTCGTCAACGGTGTCGCGGAACGGCTCGGCCGGCTCGATATCCTCGTCCACAACGCCGGCGGCTGCCCCTGGGCGCCGCTCGACGACCTCGACGAGGACAAGCTCGACGAAGCCTTGTCGATCAATCTCGCCGCGGCGATCTGGCTGATCCAGGCGGCGGTGCCGCATATGCGCGCCCGCCGCTATGGCCGCATCCTGGCGACCTCGTCGATCTCGTCGCGGCTGGCGATGGGCGGCGGCGCGCACTATTCGGCGGCGAAAGCCGGCGTCAACGCCTTCATCCGCGGCGCCGCCTTCGAGCTCGCGCGCGACGGGATTACGGCCAACGCCGTCGAGCCCGGCTTCATCGCCAAGCCGGGTCGGGGAACGCTGAGCACGGCGGAGAACCTGGCACGGATCGCGCGCCACATTCCGATGGGTCGGATCGGCACCGCCGACGACGTCGCCTACGCCATGCTCTATCTCGCCTCCGAGCAGGCAAGCTATGTCACCGGCCAGACCATCGTGGTCGATGGTGGAACGACTCTTCCTGAAACCGGCTTTGCCGTCGAACGGCAATGGGGTTGACGGGCATGGTGCCGGCTCATCAACCGAACGGCTGATTGTGACCAATCTGCGCGCGGAACAAGCTCCCCTCGCAATCGGGATCGGGGAATGAGAGAGATCAAGACCAGCGCCGATACGCTGTTCCGGAACGGCAGGATCTACACCGTCGATCGCGAACAGCCCTGGGCGAGCTGCGCGGCGGTGAAGGCCGGACGCTTCGTGGCCGTCGGCGAGGAGAGCGACGTCCGATCCTGCGTCGGCCGCGACACCAACGTGGTCGATCTCGGCGGTCGCACCGCCATGCCGGGCATCATCGACATCCACAATCACATCATGATGGGCGGGCAGGCCGATCTCTACGAGCTGCGCTTCCCGTCGAGCCATTCGATCAGCGAGATCGCCGCCGCCGTGAAGGAGGCGGCCGCGAAGACCGCTCCCGGAAGCTGGATCGTCGGCGGCCAGTTCGGCAACGACCTCCTGTCCAGGCTCAACACCGATGCCGCCGCGGCCGAGCTCAATGCTGCGAGCCTCGGGCATCCCGTGCTGCTGCGCGACGACAGCTATCACAATCGCTGGGCCAGCGCCGAGGCCTTGCGGATCGCCGGCGTCGGTGCGGAGACGCAAAATCCCGTCGACGGCGAGATCGGCCGGGACCTCGCGAGCGGCGGCTTGACCGGGCTGATGGTGGAAGCCGCCTCCGGCATCATCGAGCGCGCGCTCGCCAAGGCCGGGCACTACACGCCGGAGATGGACCGCGCCGCGGTTGCGCGGTCGATCGGCGTGCTGAATTCCTTCGGCGTCACCGGCTTCGTCGATGCCGCCAGCATGCAGCCGATCCTGGCCGCGCTGAAGGGCCTCGACGATCGCGGCGAACTGTCGGCCTGGGCCGTCTGCGCCATGCCGATCATCGAGCCCGGCTTCATGTTCGGAACGGCAGGCGAGGAACTGTTCGCGCTGCGCGACCAGTACCGCTCCGCCCATGTGAAGCCCGACTACGCAAAGATGTTCCTGGACGGCGTGCCCGGCGCCAAGACGGCCGCGTTTCACGAGCCCTATGTCGCCGATCCCGTGCGCGGCTGCTGCTTCCGCGGCACCACCATGCTGACGGTGCCGGAGCTGATCCGCTGGCTCGGCAAATGCGAGACGCTCGGGCTCGCGGCCAAGATCCATTGCGCGGGCGATGCGGCGGTCACGCAGGCGCTCGATGCCATCGATGTGGTGCGCGCGTTCAACGGACCGACCGCGCTGATCCATCACATCGCGCATGCGAGCTACATCACGCCCGACGACATCCCGCGCTTCGCCGATCTCGGCGTCGCCGCCGATCTCTCCCCGATCATCTGGTTTCCGACCGTGTTCCTCGAGGCGCACAAGGCCGCGATGGGCGCGGAGCGGGCGCAGCGCTTCTGGCCCAACCGCGATCTCAAGATCGTCGGCGCGTTGATGGCCGGCGGCTCCGACTGGCCGGTGATCCCGAATCCCGATCCCTGGCATGGTATCGAGGGCATGGTGACGCGGCGCAATCCCGCCGGCGACTTTCCCGGCGCCTCGTTGTGGCCGGAACAGGCGCTCGACCTCGAAACCGTCATTGAGATCTACACCATCAATGCCGCGCGCGCCGCGGGCCTCGGCAAGATCACGGGATCGATCGAGGTCGGCAAGTCCGCCGACCTGATCGTGCTGGATCAGGCGCTGTTCGACATTCCTGCCGACCAGATCGCGGAGACCAATGTGGAGATGACCTTCTTCGAGGGTCGCAAGGTCTACGAGCGAGGCCTATGACCCGCGCGCCGCTCATTCCCGTGACCGTGCTGACCGGCTTCCTCGGCAGCGGCAAGACCACGGTCCTCAACCATCTGCTGCGCCAGCCCGGCATGGACGGGACGGTCGCCGTCATCAACGAGTTCGGCGAGGTCGGGCTCGATCATCTCCTGGTGGAGACGAGCGAGGAGCGATTCGCCCTGCTCGACAATGGCTGCGTCTGCTGCTCGGTCCGCGAAGACCTCGTCGCTCTCCTCGAAGACCTGTCGTCGCGCGAAGCCGCCGGGACGCTGCCGCCGATTCGGCGCGTCCTGATCGAAACGACGGGCCTCGCCGACCCCGTGCCGGTGCTGCACACGCTGATGACCGCACCCGGCGTTGTTGCCCGCTACCGGATCGACGGTGTCGTGGTCACCGTCGATGCCGTCAACGCGCTCCGCTCGCTCGATCATCATGCCGAGGCGGTCAAGCAGATCGCGGTCGCGGACCGTATCCTGTTGACCAAGGCCGACCTCGCCGAAGCCGATTCCCTTGCGGGTGTGGAACAGCGCATTCGCACGATCAATCCGACCGTGTCGGTTATGCCTGTGAATCACGGATCGATCGCACCGAACACTCTGTTTGGAGCGGGGCTGTTCGCGCCTGAGGCGCGGTCGGATCAGGTCGCAAGCTGGTTCGCAGCCGCAACAACGGCACACGCACATGCCTCCCACCATCACGACCATCATGCGCACGACTCGCGTATCTCCTCCTTCAGCTTCGTCGTGAACGAGCCGATCCGCTGGGCCGCGTTCTCGCGCTGGCTCGATTACGTCGCTGCGCTGAAGGGTGATGACCTCTTGCGCTTCAAGGCGCTGGTCAACGTCGCCGACCGGCCGCAGGGGCCGGTGGTGGTCCATGCCGTGCAGCACGTGCTGCACCCGCCGATCGGGCTGGGCAATTGGCCGTCGGACGACCGCAGCTCGCGCCTCGTCTTCATCGTCCGCGACATTGCCGCGGAGGCGATCGAGCGCACGCTCGCCCGCTTCGGCGAGATCAGCCGCGAGAGCATCACGCGGCCGGCGGCGTGACATGGAACGGTTTTCAATCAACGGATGATTTGCAGGAGGGATGTCGTGAGCGAGACCACAAAGTTCACAGCGACGAAGGTCGGTGGCGGAAAGATCACTCGGCGCAGCCTGCTCAAGGCCGCCGGAACCGCGGGCCTGGCCGCGGCCGGCAACGTGCCGCTGGTGAATATCGCGGGCGCGGCTTCGAGCACCATCAAGATCGGCTGGTGCGGCTGCCTGTCCGGCGTGCGCGCCGCCTTTGCCGAGCCGGATCCCTGGATCCACGAGCGGATGAAGAGCCTGGTCAAGGACGGCCTGAAGATCGGCGGCAAGAATTATGCGGTCGAGTTCGTCATCAAGGACAATCAGTCCGATGCCAACCGCTCCTCGGTCGTCGCCAGCGAGCTCGTGCTTCGCGAAAGATGCGACCTGATCCTGGTCGAGGACGGCGACGCGGAGATCCCGATCGGTGAGCTCGCGGACGCGCGCGGCGTGCCGACGATCTCGACCATGCTGCCCTGGCAAGGCTGGATGTTCCCGCGCAAGTCGACGCCGGACAAGGGCTTCCCCTACACTTTCCATTTCTTCTGGGGCGCCGACGACGTCGTGAAGAATTTCGTCGGGATGTGGCAGTCGGTCGAGACCAACAAGAAGGTCGGAACGCTCTATATCGACAATCCGGCGGGAACGGCGTTTTCCGATCAGAAGCTGGGCCTGCCGGCCGGCATCAGGCAGGCCGGCTTCCAGGAGGTCACGACCGGCAGCTTCCAGATCGCGACCGACGATTTCTCCAACCAGGTCTCCACCTTCAAGAACGCGGGCGCGGAGATCGTCTCCGGCTTCGCTTACGGCAATCACTGGGTGACGCTGTGGAACCAGGCCGCGCAGGCCGGCTTCAAGCCGCAGATCTGCACGGTTGCGGCGGCCTTCCTGTTTCCGAGCGCGGTCAATGCGCTCGGCGATCGCGGCGACGGCATGTCGACGGAGGTCTGGTGGACGCCGGCCTATCCGTTCAAATCCTCGCTCACCGGTCAGAGCGCGGCCGAGCTCGCGGCCGAATGGGAGAAGACCACCGGCAGGCAATGGACGCAGCCGATCGGCTATGCCCACGCGCTGTGGGAGGTCGGCTTCGCGGCGCTGCGCAATAGCGATCCCAAGGACAAGAATTCGCTGCGCGATGCCATCGCCGGCCTCGACCTCGAGACGGTCGTCGGCCAGGTCAAGTTCAAGGGCAGCCCGATCAAGAACGTCGCGGTCACCTCGCTGTCCGGCGGGCAGTGGCGCAAGAGCAAGGGCGGAAAGTCGCCCTACGAGCTCCTGATCGTGCACAACGGCACCGCGCCGTTCATCCCGAAGCAGGCCGATCTCGCCCTGCTGTCAAAGCTCGCCTGAGCGGGCGGCAGGCCGACGCGGACGCATGACAATGGTCGAAGTGCTGCGCGTTGCAGGCTTGAGCAAGAGTTTCGGGGTCATCCGGGTTGCCGATGACCTCGACTTCGCGCTCGCGCACGGCGAATGCCTCGGTGTGATCGGACCCAACGGCGCCGGCAAGAGCTCGGTGCTGAATCTGATCGTGGGATTGATCAAGCCGGACGGCGGTTCGATCATGCTGGATGGCCGGGACATCACCCATGTGCCTGCGCATCGGCGCGTTCGTCTCGGCATCGGTCGGGCCTTCCAGATCCCGCAACCGTTCCCGCATCTCACGGCTTACGAAAACGTGCTGGTGGCGGCGACCTATGGCGGCGGCCTGCATGGCGCTGTGGCGAGCGACTGGGCGATGGACGTACTGCGCCGCACCTCGCTCGCCGGCAAGGCCGATCGCATCGCGGGCGCCCTGCCGCTGATCGATCGCAAGCGGCTCGAATTTGCCAAGGCGCTGGCCTCGAAGCCGCGCCTGATCCTGCTCGACGAGATCGCGGCGGGACTGACCGAGCCGGAGGTCGAGCGGCTGATCGAGATCATCGCCGGCGTGAAGGCCGATCACGCCATGATCTGGATCGAGCACATTCCGCATGCCTTGCGCGCCGTCGCCGATCGCATCCTCGTTCTGAATTTCGGCCGCAAGGTGCTCGACGGCCAGCCGGGAGAGGTGATGGAGAGTCGCACGGTCAAGGAAATCTACATGGGATTGACCGATGAGCTTGCTTGAGGTCGAGGGACTCAATGTCTTTCACGGCGACCTGCAGGCGATCTTCGCGTTAGCCTTCTCGGTTGCCGAGCGCGAGGCGGTCGCGCTCGTCGGCGCCAACGGCGCCGGAAAGACCACGTTCTTGCGCGCGCTGGTCGGCTTGATCGACAGCAAACGTGGCAGCGTCCGGTTCGACGGCGACGATATCGTGGATACGCCCGCCGAGCGCATCGCGCGGCTGGGTCTCGGCATGGTGCCGGAAGGGCGCATGCTGTTCGACACGCTGACCGTCGAGGAAAATCTCCTGATGGGGCAGGTGAGCAAGCGGCCGGGATCATGGACGCTGCGGCGCGTGTTCGACCTGTTTCCGGCGCTTGAAGAACGGCGCAACCACATGCCGCGGCAGCTTTCGGGCGGGCAGCAGCAGATGGTCGCGATCGGGCGCGCGCTGATGTGCAACCCGCGCCTGCTGCTTTGCGACGAGATTTCGCTGGGCCTCGCGCCCGTGATGGTCGAGCAGATCTATGGCGCGTTCAACGATATCCGCAAGGAGGGCACGGCGCTGGTGCTGGTCGAGCAGGACGTCAAGCGCGCAGCCAGTGCGAGCGATCGCATCTACTGTCTGCTGAAGGGGCGCGTGTCGCTGACGGCGAATGCCGGCGACGTCAGCGTCGCCGAATTGACGCAAGCCTATTTCGGGATGTGAGCGAGGGGACATGGCCTGGATCGAGACGCTGGTGAACGGAGCCCTGCTGGGCGGTCTCTATGGCCTGCTCGGGATCGGACTTGCGCTCGTCTTTGGCGTGATGCGCCTCGTCAACATCGCGCATGGCGAGTTCATGGTGCTCGCAGCCTATCTCGCCGTGATCCTGGTTGCCCTGTTTCCGCAGGTCCATCCGCTGTTCGTGCTGATCCCCGTCGTGATCGCGGCCTTCGCGGTCGGCTATCTCTACCAGGCTGTGATCATGAACCGGGTGGCGCGGGCGCCCGATCCGCTCGCGCCGCTGCTATTGACCTTCGGCGTCTCCATCGTGCTGCGCAACCTGATGGTCGAGGTATTCGGCGCGGACGTCAGGGGCCTCCAGCTCGGCGAGCTCTCGCGCGCGAGCATCAGGCTGTTCGGACTGAGCATCGGCGTGATGCCCCTGCTGACGCTGATCGCGGCGGTGCTGCTGTTCCTGCTCCTGCAGTGGGCGCTCAAGCGCACGGCCTTCGGCCGTATCGTACGTGCGACCGCCGACCGGCGCGACATCGTCCGGATGTTCGGCGTCAAGCCGGACCTCGTCTACAACTACGTCATGGGCCTGTCGCTGGCGCTCGGCGCGATCGGCGGCGTGCTGCTCGCGGTGCGTTCGAGCTTCACGCCGTTCTCCGGCGTCGAACGCCTGCTGATCGCCTTCGAGGTCGTGGTGCTCGGCGGCATCGGCTCGTTCTGGGGTGCGCTGCTCGGCGGCATTGTGCTCGGCATGGCGCAGCTCGCCGGCCTGAAATGGGATGCGAATGCCGGTCTGCTCTACGCGCACCTCTTGTTCTTCGTGATGCTGCTGATCCGTCCCGCGGGTCTTGTCGCGAGCAGGGCCTGATCGATGTCGAGGACGATCGCGATCTCCTGTTGCGCCGCCGCCGCGCTCTTCGCCGCGGGTCCGTTGCTGCTGGGCGAGGGCGGTTTGCGCTTTGCGACCGAGTGCCTCCTGATCCTCGCCATGGCGCAGATGTGGAATCTGCTGGCCGGTTATGCCGGCCTCGTGTCGTTCGGCCATCAGGTGTTCGTCGGGATCGGAGCCTACGGGCTGTTCCTGATCTCCGATACGTTCGACCTGTCGCCCTACTGGGTGCTGCCCGTCGCGCCGCTCGCCTGCGCGGTGGTCGCCTCGGTGATCGCGCGGCCGCTGTTCCGGCTGCGCGAGGCCTATTTCTCGATAGCGATGTGGGTCTTCTCCGAGATCATTGCGGCGCTGGTGATGAAGGCGGGGTGGCTCGGCGGCACCTCCGGCCTGCCGCTGAAATCGAGCCGGCTCATCGACCTCGACTGGTTCGAGCCGGTGCTGTTCTGGATCGCGGCCGCGCTGGCGCTGGGCACGATTGGCGGGCTGTTTCTGCTGATGCGATCCGGCTTCGGTCTCGGTCTCATGAGCGTGCGTGACAACGATCTGGCGGCGATGAGCGTCGGCGTCGACGTGCAGCGCAACCGCTTCATCGTCTTCGTGCTGTCGGCGGCCGGCTGCGGCCTGGCCGGCGCGGTCTCCTTCCTCGGCAATCTCTATGTCTCGCCGGCGGCGGCCTTCGACGTGAACTGGGTCGTCTACATGATGTTCATCGTGATGATCGGCGGCATCGGGACGCTCGAAGGCCCAGTCATCGGCACGGTGATCTTCTTCGGCCTGCGCGAGCTCATCACCGACCAGCTCGGCTTGTCCGCCGGCTGGTACCTGGTTGCGCTGGGCCTGGTCGCCGTCATCGTCATGCTCTGGTCGCCGCGCGGGCTGTGGCCGCCGCTGCGCGACCGCTTCGGCCTCAAGCTTCTCGGCGTCGGGAGGACGGCGCCCGTGACACCCGACCTCGCGTCGCTCGCCGACAAGGCCGGACAATTGGGATGAGCGTGATGCCTTCAAGCAAGATGTCTGCTGACGAGATGTGCCTTCTCTCCGCGACCGAACAGAAAATGCTGCTGGCTTCCCGGCGCATCAGCGCGCTCGAACTGCTCGATCTGCAGCTCAATCGGGTCAAGCGCCTCAATCCATCCTGCAATGCCGTGGTCACATTGGACGAAGAGGCCGCCCGCCGTCAGGCGCGCATCGCCGACGAGAAGCTGGCGCGCGGCGAGGCGATGGCGCCGCTGCACGGCCTGCCGATGACCATCAAGGATTCCTTCGCCGTCGCCGGCATGGCCGCGACCTGCGGATTGGAGGAGCTTCGCGGCTATCGCCCGAATGAAGACGCCGTTGCGGTTGCAAAGATCCGCGCGGCCGGTGCCGTGATCTTCGGCAAGACCAACCTGCCGGCGGGCGCCGCCGATCACCAATCCTGCAACACGCTGTTCGGTCTGACCCGCAATCCATGGGACGGTGAGCGCACCGTCGGCGGCTCCTCCGGAGGCTCCGCCGCGGCGCTCGCGGCCGGTCTGACGACGCTCGAGCTCGGCAGCGATATCGGCGGCTCGATCCGCGTGCCCGCGCATTTCTGCGGCGTGTACGGCCACAAGCCGAGTTATGGCCTCGTCAGCACCGAAGGTCACATTCCGCCGCCGCCCGGCCACATCGCGCCAGCCGAGCTCGGCGTCGCCGGACCACTGGCCCGCAGCGCGTTCGATCTCGAGATGTTGTTCGACGTGGTGCTCGGCATGTCCGATCTCGATGCTGCCGGCGCGGAGGTGTGGCTTCCGGCGGCGCGGCACGACGATCTCCGGTCCTTCCGCGTTGCAATCTGGAACGACGGACAGGCCTATCCGCTGGATGACGGCTATGCGGCCGCGATCGACGGGCTGGCCGATGATCTGACGCGTCTTGGCGTTGCCGTGAACAGAACAGCGCGGCCCCCGATCGATCCCGCCGCAAGCCATGACGTCTATCTCCAGACCCTGTTCGGGATCATCGGCGCCGGGTTGCCGCCGCCCGCGCGCGAGGAGCTGCTCGCGGCCGGGGATGCGGCCGAGAGCGGCAGCTATCCACGTCGCGTCGCCGACGCGGTCCGGCAGTCGCTTCCGCAGCATTTTGCGGCGGCGGAACAGCGGCACCAGATCTATCGCGCATGGCGTCGCTTCTTTGCCGATTACGACGTGCTGCTTTGCCCGGTGACGCCCACCGTGGCATTCCCGCACGACATCGAGCGCCTCGACCTCGCCGCGCAATTCACCCGGCGGCTCCTCGTGAATGGCGGCACGATTCCATACATGGACAATCTGGCGTGGCCCGGTCTGGTCACGGTCGCCAACCTGCCGGCCACCGCTATTCCGACGGGCCGCAGGGTCGGTCGCGTTCCTGCCGGCGTGCAGGTGGTCGGACCGTATCTCGGCGAGCGCACCACACTCAGATTTGCCCAGCTCGCGGAGCAGGCATTGGGCGGCTTCGCTCGCCCGCCCGGCATCTGATCGGCCAGAGACATGCCAATGGATATTCGCACCGGTCGTCCCGTCACGCTTGCCCCACAGGGAATGGTGACGTCGCCGCATGCGCTGGCCTCTAGCGCCGGCGTCGACGTCTTGCGCGCAGGGGGCTCTGCGGTTGACGCTGCGATCGCCACCAGCGCCGTGCTGGCGGTGGTGTACCCGCACATGACGGGGCTCGGTGGTGACGCGTTCTGGCTGATCCATGAGGGGCACAGCGGCGCCGTCAAATTCCTGAACGGCGGCGGGAAGGCGGCTGCCACCGCCTCGCTGACGGCATTGCGCGAGAGGGGCGTGAGCGAGATCCCGCTGCGCGGCATCATTCCGGCAACGCTGACCGTGCCCGGCGCTGTCGCAAGCTGGACCGAAGCCCATCGGGCCCTTGGCCGCCTGCCGCTTGCGAAAGTGCTCGAGAGCGCGATCGCCTACGCGCGAGAGGGCTTTCCCGTCACCGGGCGACTTGCAAGCTTCATTGAGCTGATGCGGGGCGAGCTTGCACAGCAGGCCGAAGCTGCCGCGCTGTTCTTGCCATGTGGCGCCACCCCGGCGGCGGGCGCGAAGCTCGCAAATCCAGATCTCGCCCGCACGCTGCAGGCGATCGCGGATGCCGGCTGGGCGGGCTTCTACCGCGGAGCCGTTGCCGAGGAGCTCGCGCGCTTCTCGCGCGAAGGGGGCGGTTTCTTTCGAGAGGCCGACCTGGAGCAGCAGACGGCGAATTGGGGCGCGCCGCTGGTCGGCCGCTACAGGGATGTCGAGATCTACAACACCCCGCCGCCGACCCAGGGTTTTTCGGTGCTCGAGATGCTCAACCTGCTCGAGCCCCATGAACTGCACAAGAAGGATTTGCTTGGCCCGGACCGCGTGCACCTCATGGTGCAGGCAAAGCAGATCGCCTATCACGACCGCGACCGAGTGCTCGCCGATCCCGCTTTCGTCGACGTGCCGGTTGAGAGCCTGATCTCCAAATCATATGCGGCCAGCCGCGCCGGCTTGATCGACTTTCGCTCGGCACTGAGATGGGACCAGGTCCCGTCCTACGGCAGCCTCGCCGGTGATACGGTCTACGTCGCCGCTATCGACGGGGAGGGGAATGCCGTTTCGCTGATCCAGAGCTTGTATGGCGCGTTTGGCTCCTGTCTGGTCGCGGGCCGTACCGGCGTCGTGCTTCAGAACCGCAGCGCCTATTTCTCGCTCGATCCCGATCACCCCAATCGCCCCGAGCCAGGCAAGATTCCTCTGCACACCTTGATCGCGTCGATCGCCAAGCGCGACGGCAAGCTGTGGAGCGTGCTCGGCTGCATGGGTGCGGACGGACAGCCGCAGATCCAGCTGCAGCTCTATTCGGCGATGATCGATCACCGCCTCGATATTCAGGAAGCAATCGAGCTGCCGCGCTTCCTGTCGGGCCGTTTCGGCCTGGGCGAGGCGCGGGACACCCTGCACCTGGAGGGACGCTTTCCCGATGATGCCGTGGATGCGCTGGCGCAGAGAGGGCACATCATCAACCGCTGGGGCGCTTGGAACGAGATGGCGGGCCACGCCCATGGAATTACCGTCGATCGACAAAGCGGGATGCTGAGTGGAGGGTCTGATCCGCGTAGCGACGGAGCTGCAATCGGCTACTAGTTTGTTGGCCGCCCTGGCTTGCCTCTGCCTTTGAATGGCTGTCAATCGGGTGTCGTCAGGCAAATCAGGTGGTCCAGCCCCCCACCTGAACTCGACTTCGTCTTGAGGGTTGCTCTTGCGCGAACCTCAAAGTCTAGGGCGCGTGAGCGATCCTCATACAGACCAAACCAGCGCTTTCCCGATCCTTGACGGTATCGGAGCGACGCAGTGCGGGTATGAGCGGCTGGCCGTCCCGGCCTTGCACACGCGGCCATTCAGTCGATTGCACCCGATACTTACCGAAGGCGTCGTCTCTTCGAGCTGCGTGAATTTTCCTGTGAATTCAAGACCAAGAAATTGCGGCGGGTATACCGTCGGGATTTGTCCGTCAGACTTGAAAAATTTGTGCTTACAAATCAACGACGAAACGTCGTTCGAAATGATAGAGTGGGAGTAGTGCGGGGTGCCGCCGTCGCGTAGTTTAGCGTGGTCTGGTCGAGTTGTTCTCGCTTCCTTCGCGCTGAGAATTCTGACTGAAGCAGTGGGCTTGGCTTATCCCGGTAGAAGTCCGAAATCCATTGCGTCTTCACTCATGGAGTATGGGAGCGAGCTGTATCGTACAGAAGGGCCGGGGCTCAAAGCTTAGCCAAACGCAGCGGCGGGTTTTGGCGCAAAGCGGACCATTATTGATCACTCCCGGTCTTGTTGGCTGGAGCTAGACCAAATTGGCCATGATGGATTGGAGCGAGAGTCCAGGTTTTTGAAATTGTTAGAGGGGGCGTGTGCACGACGTGTGCACCGGGAGATCAAAAAAGATCCATCGGAGCCTAGCGTCGGTGGTCCTTTGTCGGAGCTATGCGCGACGTCCGCAAAGCGTTGGCGCATAGGGTGCGGGTGCGCTGCGCAGGCTGGACACCTGCGCAGGGTCCAAGATGCCTAGTAATCTCGCGAGCAGGGCTCAGCGTCCGTCAATGCCGAGATGTCACGTGGGCCGCAGCGAGAAAACAAAAACCGACGTCGGCGGTTCGAGTCGCTCCAGGTGACTCGACTCCCCGATGTTTCTGATGAACGCCAGCTCCTTGAACCATACACATCTGTCTAGACCACTAGCGGAGGGTTCGGCCTGAATGCTCGCCCACACGCGAACTCAAGATTGGTGATGAAGTCGGCACATACGGTAGCTCGATCTCCGTGCCGAGATCCTGTCTGGTGGTGTGTTCGAGATAGAGTTGGCCGACAACCAACATGAGACCCGCGAAGAACAGCACGAGAGCAACCGTCATGAGGTCGCGATAATCGTCCATCGCTGATCTACCAACCTTGCCGAACAGTCGAATACAGGGTCTCCATGCCTTTGGGCAGCTGTGTGCTCTCTCGTGAACGGCTTTGACGAACTCCCTTGGTCGACTCCCTTAACGGACGGGCCACTATCGCGGCTGCCGCGCTCGTGGCAGCTGCTAGATCATGCGGCGATGCCGCACGTACCAGACGGAATGCAACAGGAGAGCCCGGTATAGGATTGTGGCCGGCACGCTTAACAAGGCCCCGTGTGACGAGGTTTCCCAGGGCAAGCAGAAGATCCTTCGCTTGCTGCTGCATGCCAACATTGGCAGCGAGGCTCTCAAGGGTGATCGCGCGACCGTCGCTACCGTGACGTTCGAAGAGCTTGAGCAGCCTGCGCTCGAGCTGCTGCGGATCGTTTAAGATTACGTTCATCATGTATTTTCTCGCTGAATCTGGCCACGCGAGCTCGCTCTGCCATCAGGCGTCCACGCGCAGTCCGGTGCACGCTGGTAGCTGAGCGAGGAGACCGCGCTGACTAGCAGGCGAGTGAACTCAGGCCGTTTGCTGGTTCACGAGCTTCTGGTTGTCGTTGCCGGCTTGGATCGGTATCTGCCGTGGCTTCATAGCTTCGGGGAGTTCACGTACCAGCTCGATCTTGAGCATTCCGTCTTCAAACGAAGCGCGCTTCACTTGCACGTACTCGGCGAGGTTAAACTGATGCCGGAATGGACGCACGGAGATACCCTGGTACAAGTATTGGTGGTCGCCCTTATCGGCCTTTCGGCCTTCAACCGTGAGTACGTTTTGCTCCGCAGTAATGGTTATTTCATGCGGTGCAAAGCCGGCTAGCGCGAGGGAGATCTGGTAGTGATCCTGGTCGGCCCGCTCAATGTTGTAAGGTGGGTAATTGTCGCCCGTCCATTGGACGGAATCCTCGAGCAGATCGAACACGCGATCGAAACCAACCGTCGAACGCCACAGGGGGGCAAAATCAAAGGTAGTCATAGCCACATCCTCCACTTGAGCAACATGGTTTATGAGCGCCGGACACCGCGTCCGGCGCCCGAAAACCGGACCCTCGACAGGCGTCCGGTGCAGCGCGATCCGCACCGCACTCTTTGAATTAGAACCCACTGGTTAGGTTTCAAGAGGTCCGCCGCCGCTGGTGCAAAGCCTGCTCAACTTCGCTTTCGGCGGCCGCAGTGGAGATACGCCCACACCCCCGCGAGTGCGGCAGCCATTCCCTCCCGCGTACGCGACCCTGGACGTTGAGATCTACGAGCGGGCCGAACGCGCAGAAGTCAAAGTGGCAGTCGACGGCTTACGAGGTGCGGAGCCTCTGCCCAGGCGGACTGCCGCAGTCGAGATCGCCCGACGGGGCTACGTCCGGTTCCGTCAGGACCTGGTTGAAACCAATGCCACGCCAGAGTGTTTGGTGCAGTGCCGCGCCAACCGCCGATTATCCGGTCGATTCGGGGAAGCTGCTTCCGGGCCCTTTGCATCGAGTTTCTGCATGACCAACAAAACTCGCTTCAATGTCGGATATACCATCGCCGCTATTTTCGCGATCTTCTTCATCCAGTATCTTGTCGCAACGGCCACACAAATTGCCGTCATTCCCTACAGCGAATACCTGCAGTTACTGCATCAAGGAAAGATCGATGCCGTCGGCATTTCCGATCGCACCCTGCAGGGTACGCTCAAGGAGCCGCTGCCAGGCGGCCAGAAGAGATTTGTGACCACGCGTGTCGACCAGGACGTGGCGCAGGAACTGGAGAAATACAACGTCCGCTTTACCGGACAAATCGAGAGCACATTTCTGCGCGACCTCCTCTCGTGGGTGATGCCCGTACTGTTATTCTTCGGGCTGTGGTGGTACATCGGCCGTCGCATGGCTGAAGGCGGCGGCCTTGGCGGCGGCCTGATGGCGATCGGCAAGAGCAAGGCCAAGATCTATGTCGAGTCCAACACGGGCGTCACCTTTGCCGATGTCGCCGGTGTCGACGAAGCGAAGGACGAGCTTCGCGAGGTCGTCGATTTCCTGAAGAATCCCACCGATTACGGTCGGCTTGGCGGTCGCATGCCGAAAGGTGTGCTGCTGGTTGGTCCGCCGGGCACGGGCAAAACCCTGCTGGCGAAGGCGGTTGCAGGCGAAGCCCGAGTTCCGTTCTTCTCGATCTCGGGTTCGGAATTCGTGGAGATGTTTGTTGGTGTCGGCGCGGCACGGGTGCGCGACCTGTTCCGGCAGGCACACGAAAAGGCACCGGCAATTATCTTTATTGACGAGCTCGACGCGCTTGGCCGAGCGCGTGGCATCGGCCCGTTTGCTGGAGGGCACGACGAGAAGGAGCAAACGCTCAACCAACTTCTGGTCGAACTTGACGGTTTTGACTCACGATCGGGTCTGGTCATTCTTGCGGCAACCAACCGGCCTGAAATTCTTGATCCTGCGCTGTTGCGCGCCGGCCGCTTCGATCGTCAGGTGTTGGTCGATCGTCCCGACAAAAAGGGACGCATCGAGATACTCAAGGTCCATATGAAAAAGGTGCAACTGGCCGGCAACGTCGAGCCGGAGTCGGTTGCAGCTTTGACTCCGGGATTTACCGGCGCCGACCTGGCTAACCTCGTCAATGAGGCCGCACTCCTGGCAACCCGCCGCGGCGCCGACGCGGTAAGCATGAGCGACTTCAATAACGCGGTGGAGCGCATGGTAGCTGGCCTGGAAAAACGTAACCGGCTGCTCAATCCCAAGGAACGTGAGATCGTCGCTTTTCATGAGATGGGCCACGCGCTGGTCGCGCTTTCCTTGCCTGGTGTCGATCCCGTGCACAAGGTCTCGATTATACCCCGTGGGGTCGGTGCACTCGGCTACACCATTCAGCGGCCGATCGAGGACCGATTTTTGATGACCAAGGAGGAGCTGGAAAACAAAATGGCCGTTCTGCTCGGCGGCCGTGCAGCTGAGCTCATCGTGTTCGGTCATCTATCGACGGGAGCAGCCGACGATCTGCGCCGGGTGACCGACATCGCACGGAGCATGGTGACACGCTATGGGATGTCGGAGAAGCTCGGCAGCGTTGCCTATGACCGCGAGCCCGGCAATTTCCTCGCAGGCCCTGAGCAGCCCTATCCAGTTCGCGAGCGTGGCTACGCGGAGGAGACCGCCGCAGCCATCGACCGCGAGGTAAAGGATATTGTGGATCAGGTCTTTCAGCGCACCCAAGGCATACTGAACACGCGGCGTCCGATCCTGGACCGCGCGGCAAAGAAGCTCCTTGAGAAGGAGACGCTGGAGCAGAGCGATATTGACCTGCTGATCCGGGAGATGCCGAAGGAAGGCCTCCGGGCGGTTTAACGGCGCGCTCATTTTCGCGCCCCAGCTAGAGCTGGTCCACCAGCGCGTTGAGAACGCCGGAGCAGGTGAAGAACTCCTGATGCTGGTTTTTGGCTCCGCCAAATCGCTGGAAAGATCGACAGGTCTCATCAATGAGTTACTTGAACTCGTCCCGGACAGTTCTAATTCACTGTATAGCCGAACCGAGGTTCGGCGAAGTGGACCATGACAAGGAGACAAGTGCGCAGAGCGCGTAGTAACTTGAGGAAAACGACATGAGAAAGCTTGCTCTTGCAGTCGTCGCGGCGGCAACGCTCCTCATCGGATCAGTTGCGTCGGCTTCGGCCCATTGGCGTCATCATGGCTGGGGCGGTCCAGGTATCGGTCCCGGGCTTGCTCTCGGATTGTTTGCTGGAACACTAGTCACGTGAATCTAAAGTTCGCCACATAAAGTCTGCTGGGCTTTGTGGCAGAAGCGTTTGACGGAAGCCAAAATCTGGTCTGCGGACTTGGTCCATTTGAAGGGCTTGGGATTTTTGTTGTGCAGGTCGATGAAGGTACGGATATCGGCCTCGAGCTGCCTGACGGAGGTGTGAACACCTCGCTGGATCTGCTTTCTGGTGAGCTCAGCGAACCAGCGTTCGACCTGATTGATCCATGACGCGGAAGTCGGCGTGAAGTGGACATGATAATGCGGCCGACGGGCGAGCCACGCTTTGATCCTGGGTGTCTTGTGGGTGGCGTAGTTGTCCATGACGATATGGACATCGAGGCCTTCAGGGACTTGAGCATCGATCTCTTTTAGAAACTTCAAGAACTCGACTGCCCGGTGGCGCTTGTAGCATTTGCCGATGACGAACCCCGAGGCGACATCGAGCGCGGCAAACAGCGTGGTCGTACCATGCCGCACATAGCTGTGCGTACGACGCTCCGGTATGCCGGGCATCATCGGCAAGACCGGCTGCTCGCGATCGAGTGCCTGAATCTGGCTTTTCTCATCGATGCTCAGAACAAGGGCTCGGTTCGGTGGGGACAGGTAAAGGCCGACGATGTCGCGTACCTTGTCGACGAACAGCGGATCGCTCGATAGCTTGAATGTCTGGCTACGGTGCGGCTGCAAGCCGAACGCCGCCCACATTCGGCGGATCGTGGTGTGGGAAAAGCCGGTTTCCGCAGCCATCGAGCGGATCGACCAGTGCGTCGCATCGGCTGGCGTCGTCCGCAACGTCCGCTCGATCACCGCGGCAACCTGATCATCGTTGATGGTTCGAGGGCGGCCAGGGCGTGCCTCGTCAAGCAGGCCATCACAGCGGTCCTTCAAAAATCGGCGACGCCACTTGCCAACGGTGTGTTCGTGGAGGCCGAGTTCGGCAGCCACAGACTTGCTAGGCAATCCATCCGCGCATCGCAGGATCGCGCGGCATCGCTCAGATAGCGACCGGGCAACACGATGACGACGAACTTGCCTCTCCAGGTACGTCCGCTCCTGCTGACTCAGCACCAACGGCGCAATCGGCCGGCCTCGCACACCCGCATTCGCCACGAGCACTCTCCTCTGTAGAGCTTCGAGCTATCAACTAATGTGACGAACTTGCGTTCCAGATGACTAGCGGCCGCCACTGCACCACCAGTCTATTATGGACCGGTCTATGGCCCGCCCTACTACTATGGCCGTCCGTACCGGGTAGTCCGCTATTATCCTCCGGTTTATCCGTACTGGTACTGGTGATGAAAAGAAGGCCCGGTTCCCGCCGGGCCTTCGTTCAGGGCGCGCGACTTGCTTGCTCGCGCTGTCATCAGTTGTGGGACGGAGAAAATGGAGGTCGAGAGAATCAGAATAGCAGAACAACGTTGATGATGAGCCGGCGAAAGTCTCGGAGTGGTTGCTGTATTTCGCAGAATCGGTGGGGGCTGGGCCGCCGCTCCGGCTTCCATCGTGGCCCGGTCTCTTCGTTACCGGAAAAGCAGGGCAGGCAGGGCACACGACTGGTGAAGCACCCTCGCAGGTTCGGCTGCGCTATCGACCGATCGCTAGGCTCCATGCGACGGCTTTTTGATCCCAGGTGTTTGCGCGATTTGTGCCGAGAGAAAATCGGCCAACAAGCGCACTCGGGCGATGCCCAACCGTTCCGGTACGATCAGCATGTTCAGCGGAACGGACGGTGGCGAAAATTCGGGAAGCACCACTTCGAGCTTGTTAGCGGCGAGGAGATCCTCGACCAGCCAGAGATGTGCAGGCGCTATCCCGCGTCCGGCTACGAGGGCCTCTCTTGCTGCAAGTCCATGATCAACGCGCAAGCGCCCCCCGAATGGCACCACATGGCGCCCGCCGCGCTGACCATGCAGTACGAGTAGATCGCTGCCTGCGATATTAGACATCCTGACGCCTTCGTGATCTGCCAAGTCTTGCGGCCGCGCCGGCTTGCCGCGTTCGGCTAGATAGCTCGGTGCGGCGACGAGCATTCGGCGGGATTGGCCCAGCGCCTTCAGCTTCATCGAGCTGTCACCAAGTGGCCCAAGCCGGAGGGCAATATCGACGCCTTCCTGCACGAGGTCGATGCGCTCATCCGTGAGGCTGAGATCAACCAGGATGTCCGGATGGCGGTCCTGAAAAGCGAAGATGAATCGGCTGACGTGCAGTACTCCGAAGGCCGCGGTACACGAGATGCGTACCGTACCCGCTGCCGCGCCGCGTGTGCTGCGCGCTTCCTCGCCGGCCAAATCAACCTGGCGGAGGATCTGGACGCAGTGGCGATAATAGCGCGCCCCCTCTTCAGTCATCGTCACCCGGCGCGTGGTTCTGCTGAGCAGCGGCACGCCGACCGCGTCCTCTAGCTCCCGCAAATGGCGCGTCACCGTTGACTGCCCGACTTCCAGCTCGCGCGCGACCGCGGACAGATTGCCCCGCTCGGCGACCCGGACGAAGGTGCGCATGCGCTCAAGCGTGACTTCTGATTTATCCATTTTTCGGCATAATCATATCCATTACTGACATCTACTAGATCGCCGCCTTGCGCGCCACCTGATCAACGTCACTCATCAGGAGGTGCTGTCATGAAAGTATTGATTGTCTTCGCCCATCCGGAGCCGCGCTCGCTGAACGGCGCGCTGCTAGACGTCGCTGTGAGGGAACTCGAGCGGCTCGGGCACGACGTGCAGGTGTCGGATCTCTATGGCCAGGGCTGGAAGTCGGAGGTCGGCAGGGGGGACTTTCCGTCGCTCGGGCAAGGTGAACGGCTCAAGCCGGCCGCGGCCTCCAAGCAGGCTTTCGAGGCGGGCTCGTTGACCAGCGACGTGAAAGCCGAGATCGAAAAGCTGTTATGGGCGGATGTCCTGATTCTGCAGTTTCCGCTGTGGTGGTTTTCGATGCCGGCGATCCTCAAGGGCTGGGTCGACCGGGTGTTCGCCTACGGGTTCGCGTATGGGGTCGGCGAACACAGCGACAAGCGGTGGGGCGATCGCTATGGCGACGGGACTTTGAAGGGCAAGCGCGCGATGCTGGTCGTGACTGCCGGTGGATGGGAGGAGCACTATTCCGATCGCGGCGTCAACGGGCCGATCGACGACCTGCTGTTCCCCATCAATCACGGCATTCTCTACTATCCCGGCTATGAAGTCCTTCCGCCCTTCGTGGTCTATCGCGTGGACCGGCTGGACGACGCCGGTTTTGCGCCTATTGCCGAAGAATTGCGTGAGCGGATGCGCGCGCTCGCGACCACCGCGCCCATTCCGTACCGGCGACAGAATGGTGGCGATTACCTGATCCCGAGCATGCAACTCCGCGCCGGGCTAGAGGCTCCCGGCACAAGCGGATTCGCACTTCACCTCGATCGAGAAGGTCATGGCAGGCAGGAGAGTAGGCCGCACGCGTCCTCCGCCTTATCGGGCCGCGGCAGCTTGGCTTCCGACGAATTAGCTAGCTGATACTGGGAACAACCCATTGGGTTCGCAGTTCTTTTGGCGCCGCCGGCCTGAGTGCCGTTGGGCGCCTCAGGGCCCAGCTAAGCCAGGCGACACGGCGGCTCGTACCATTTTGCTCCATGGAGGATTTGGATATGAAAGCTACCTGTATCGTCGCATGGCAGTCGATCAGCCCCACTCACCTCGGTGGGTCCGCGCGGCTGCGTCTTCCCTCTGGCCGCTCGTTAGAGCTCAAGAGCGGCGATGGCTTCTGAAGGAGGGCAGGTCATGTCAATCAAGTCAGCCCTCCCTGCCATCCATTCGGAAGCCGGGTTGTCGCGGTATCTGCAGGAGATCCGTAGCTTCCCGCTGCTCGATGCATCCGAAGAAGTGATGTATGCAAGGCGTCTTCGCGATTCCGGGGATCGCGAAGCTGCCTACCGTCTGGTGACGAGCCATCTACGATTGGCTGCCAAGATCGCGCTGAAATATCGGCGCTATGGATTGCCCATCGCCGATCTCATCTCGGAAGCCAACGTCGGATTGATGCTGGCCGTCAAGCGGTTCGACCCTGAGAAGGGATTTCGCCTGGCGACCTATGCCGCCTGGTGGATCAGGGCGTCCGTGCAGGAGTTCGTCCTGAGATCGTGGTCACTCGTCAAGCTCGGCACAACTGCAGCGCAAAAAAAGCTGTTCTTCAACCTTCGAAAGTTGAAGAGACGCCTTGGTGCGCCGGACGATGGCGAGCTTTCGCCGGAGCAGGTGAAGCAGATCTCGGAACATCTTCAAGTTAGGGAAACCGACGTCGTCGAGATGAACGGACGGATCCGTGGCGACATGACGCTGAACGTTCAGCTCAGTGACGAAGAAGGCGAGCAATGGCAAGACAGGCTCGCCGATTCATCTCCTGATCCTGAAACCCAGCTTGTGGATGCCGGAGACCGTGAACGGCAGAAGGCCGCACTCTCGGAGGCGCTGAGTGCGCTCTCTCCGCGAGAACGCACCATCGTCGAAGCCCGTTACATGGCGGAAGAGCAAAGCACGCTTGACGATCTTGCCAATACCTTCGGGATTTCTCGTGAGCGTATCCGCCAGATCGAGCAGCGTGCGTTGAAGCGCATCAAGACGATGATGTGCGTACGCCTTCCGGATTTTGAGGCTGCTTCAGCAAGCGCATACTAGAAGCAGAACACAAAAGACCGCTGGCCGGCTGCTGATCGATGGATCAGCAGCCGGTGCAGATATCAGGCACGATGGCTTCCGCCGAGAATTCACGGTCCTTGCCGCCCTCGGACCTTGTTCTTGCGGGCTTGCCGCGCGGCTGGCCGCTTTGATTGCTGACAAACTGCTTAACCGCGGCGTCGGAGCTTCGCACCGCTCGCGACGAATCCGCTTCTTTCGCCTGCAGCGAAACCACCATCCCGAGTAGAGCAGCAAGTACCAATAAAGTCCGCATCTCTGGTTATCCTCCTTTCGAAGATGCTCCAATTTGCTGCGCAGAGTTTGCTCCGCAGCCGAGAAAACATCTCGGTTTGATGATCTCAGTTTTCAACGCGCGGCGAGCGATTCTGGACGCTGGGGAAGACTCTCCGGATGCGAGCCGCGAGCGATAGCGACGAGCCGGCCTTCGCCGCCAAAAATTTTCTTCCTTCCCCTTGAAAGTAGATCCCTCGCTCCTACGTGCTTTTTCGCCCGGGGGCCGTTACGGACCCGGATTTTGGACATCGCTGAACCTACCCAAGGAGGATGTGCATGCATTTCCGTCCCTTGCACGATCGCGTGCTCGTGCGACGTCTCGACGCCGAGGAGAAAACCGCCGGCGGCATCATCATTCCAGACACAGCAAAGGAGAAGCCGCAGCAGGGCGAGATTGTCGCCACTGGCCCAGGCGCACGCAACGAGCATGGCCAGCTCGTTCAACTCGACGTCAAGCCCGGTGACCGTGTCCTGTTCGGCAAGTGGTCTGGCACGGAGGTCAAGATTGACGGCGAAGAATTCCTGATCATGAAGGAGAGCGACCTTCTAGGTGTTGTCGACACGACAGCGACCGTCAAGAAGGCAGCTTAGCGCGCTGACAGTCATAGGAGGAAAGGAGAGATCAAATGGCTGCCAAGGACGTGAAGTTCGCAACCGAGGCCCGAGAGCGCATGCTGCGGGGCGTCGACACACTGGCAAACGCGGTGAAGGTCACACTCGGTCCGAAGGGGCGTAACGTCGTGATCGAGAAATCGTTCGGTGCGCCGCGCATCACCAAAGATGGCGTAACCGTCGCCAAAGAGGTCGAACTGGAGGACAAGTTCGAGAACATGGGCGCGCAGATGGTGCGCGAGGTCGCCTCAAAGACGAGCGATGCCGCCGGTGACGGCACCACAACGGCGACCGTGCTCGCTCAGGCCATCTTCAAGGAGGGCAGCAAATCCGTCGCCGCCGGCATGAACCCGATGGACCTGAAGCGGGGGATCGACCTCGCTGTCGAGGCCATCGTGACCGATCTGAAATCCCACGCCAAGAAAATCACCGCCAATGACGAAATCGCGCAGGTCGGCACAATCTCCGCCAATGGTGATACCGAGATCGGCCGCTTCCTGGCCGACGCCATGAATAAGGTCGGCAATGAGGGCGTGATTACCGTCGAGGAGGCCAAGAGCCTGCATACCGAACTCGAAGTGGTTGAGGGTATGCAGTTTGACCGCGGCTATATCTCGCCATATTTCGTCACGAACCCTGAGAAGATGCGCGTCGAACTCGAGGATCCTTACGTTCTGATTCACGAGAAGAAGCTGTCCGGCTTGCAGACCATGCTGCCGCTGTTGGAGCAGGTCGTTCAGTCCGGTAAGCCACTCCTGATCATCGCAGAGGACATCGAAGGTGAAGCGCTTGCGACATTGGTCGTCAACAGGCTGCGCGGCGGATTGAAGGTCGCGGCCGTCAAGGCGCCTGGCTTCGGCGATCGTCGCAAGGCCATGCTGGAGGACATCGCGATCCTGACCGGCGGCAATGTCATCAGCGAGGACCTCGGCATCAAGCTGGAAAACGTGACGGTGAAGATGCTCGGGCGCGCCAAGAAGGTGGTCATTGACAAGGACAATACCACCATCGTCGGAGGCGCGGGCGCCAAGAAGGATATCGAGGCGCGCGCCCAGCAAATCAGGCTTCAGATCGAGGAAACGACCTCCGACTATGATCGTGAAAAACTGCAAGAGCGCCTCGCCAAACTTGCCGGAGGCGTCGCCGTGATCCGGGTGGGTGGTGCGACGGAGGTCGAAGTCAAGGAGCGCAAAGACCGTGTCGACGATGCGATGCATGCTACCCGCGCAGCGGTGGAGGAAGGCATTCTCCCCGGCGGCGGGGTAGCGCTTCTGCGGTCTCTCAAGGCGCTTGGCGGTATCAAGACGTCAAATGCCGACCAAAAGGCCGGTATCGATATCATCCGCCGTGCAATCCAGGTGCCGGCTCGCCAAATCGTGCAGAACGCCGGCGAGGATGGTTCATTGGTCGTCGGCAAGCTTCTGGAGCACCAGAGCTACAACTGGGGCTTCAACGCGGCGACTGGCGAGTACGAGGACTTGGTGAAAGCCGGTGTGATCGATCCCGCCAAAGTCGTCCGCACCGCCTTGCAGGACGCCGCGTCGATAGCTTCGCTGCTGATCACGACCGAGGCACTGGTGGCGGAAAAGCCGAAGAAAGCTGAACCAGTTCCGGCCGCTCCCGCCATGGACTTCTGAACGAGAGAGCCCGGCCGATCAAGGCCGGGCTCCACCGATGAGAGGAGAGAAGACCGCTTCCAAAGATGGAGTGTCCCATGAACAAGTCTAATCGTCGTCGGCTCAGGATGAGGCAGGACGCGATCCATTGGTTCATGTTCTCCCTGAGCTTTGTCACCATTGCCTGGATCTGTTTTCGAACGATGGGAGGAGTATAGATGCTGAGCCATCACCATACGTTCTCCGCCCGGACGGAGACCAACCGCAATTTGCGGCGACGACTGCTCGCTCTGGTCATGGGCAGCGCAATGTCCCTGACCGCCTTCGGTGCTTACGGCATGGAAAGCCCGCGGGGAGCCGAGGCTACACAGGGTGCGTTCACTGGACTGCCACTGCCGCCAATCCCGTATCTCGACACGATGCCGTGGCTGAAGTGGCAGCCTGCGGCGGCAACGATGAAGATCGACATCTTGCTGCCGCAGACCTCCGCGCCGACGGGTATTTGGCCGCAGCCGACGCCCTATCCCGCCGGACTGGCGGCAGCTAGCTGAATGTCAGTGAGCGGCCCGCTAAGGCCGCTCACTACCTTATGCAAAGTCATCAAGAGCGAGCGACAATCATGCTTGAAGCGAATTCGGCGAGGTATTCCGTGCGCGGGAGCTCCGATGCAGCCTCAAGCACAGCAGTCGAGCTTGGCGTCCGCGACTTCCTTATCCGAGGCTGTCAGAAGGTGATCGGTCACTACGCGAGCCTGCTCTCAACCGCGAGGAGCGAGCAAGAGCGGCAGCTCAATCAAGCCCGGAGTGAGCGAGAGCAGCGAGTCATGGATGGCCTGCGCCGGGGCGCTCACCCGGATCGCCTGGCCGCGTAGTCGCTGAGCCGCTAGGCGAGGTTCGGTCAGAAAAAGTGCACAGCCTCTTGAATTCACGAGTGTCAGTTCTAGTTCGTTTCTCGACCGCGACTGCGGTGTGTCGAGCGCCAGGCAGGGCTCGGCACGAGGCGCTGGACCGGGGTGTTCGACGATAATCGAAACTCCGATCCTGCCTTGCTTCGTATCCATATTGCTCTTTGGAGGACTTGGCTATGAGGACACTTGATTTCGCACCACTTTGGCGCACCACGGTCGGCTTCGATCATCTGGCTGACCTCGTCGACGGCATGTCGCGCCAGCCGACGGAGGACAACTACCCGCCGTACAATATCGAGCGGTCCGGCGAGGACCACTATCGAATCACGCTGGCGGTGGCAGGCTTCGGTGCCAACGATATCTCGGTGACGGCTGAACAGAATGCTCTCACGATCGAGGGCAGGAAATCCGATGGTGCTGCGCGCGAGTATCTGTATCAAGGTATTTCGGCGCGACCGTTCCGGAGAGTCTTCAGTCTGGCCGACTACGTTCAGGTGAAGCAGGCATCCTTCCAGGACGGTCTCTTGGTCATTGATCTCGTTCGAGAGATTCCGGAAGCGATGAAGCCGCGCAAGATCCAGATCGGAAGTGGAGCAGCTGCTTCACCGCAGATCGAGCAGAAGAAGGCCGCTTAGTAGCCTCGATCCATGGACGGGCGATTCTCAACGGAAGTCGTTCTCTGTCCTATTTTATCTCAACATGGGTGGCGACATCGACTGCGCCGCCACCCAAATCTCGAGCACCATCCCTTGGAAAGGAGTGAATAGGGAGGCGAGCCATGACTAACGTAAAAATCGACGGCGATGGTCTTCACCCATTCTTCCACTCCGCCGCTCACTACGTTTCTCCGACGGAAGTCCTGAAGGACAAGGAGCTCTCGACGCCTGAGAAGCGGATCATCCTGTCCTCGTGGGCGTCGGACATGTACGCCGTGGAATCCTGTCCCGACCTGCGGGAGGTCCCCGGAACGGGCCACGCTGTGAAGTTGGCAGACATACTGGCAGCGTTGCGCCAACTCGACGGAGACGGCGATGACGATCCGCCCCGTGGCGGTGGCGTCCCCATGCGGCTGCGGCGGCCCTGGGCTGCCGCCGCTCAGCGCAGGGCGCTGTGATGGTCACGGAAGCCGTTCTAGCGATCGTGCTGCTTGGCCATGCCGCAGCAGCTTGGGCAATTTCGCTCCTAGCATTGGAAGGAGCGCTTCTGCTTCAGATTGACGATCCCACAAGCATGCAAGGGTGATCGGAATGTTGGGGCAGCGAACAATATTGTGGCTTCTGGTGGTGGTGCTATTCGGGGCTTCACCGGCTATAGCCCAAGTGCCGAACCTGAAGACGGGTGGTTCTGTGCCAACATTGGCGCCGGTGGTTCGACAGGTGACGCCCGCTGTTGTGAATATTTCCGTGCACGGCCGTGTCCGTGAGGACAATCCGCTTTATCGGGATCCGTTCTTTCGTGAGTTTTTCGACATTCCCAAGCAGGTCGAGAAGGAAATCAATTCGACCGGTTCGGGAGTCATCGTCGATGCCAAGCGCGGCTATGTCTTGACCAACAATCATGTTGTCGAAGGCGCTTCAGTCGTTCAGATCACGACCAAGGACGGCCGGCAGTTATCTGCGAAAGTGATCGGGCGCGACCCGCCGACTGACGTTGCAGTGCTGCAGATCCAAAACCCTGCCGGCCTTCAGGGACTGCCTTTCGGCGACAGTGATGCGCTTGAGGTCGGGGATTTCGTGCTCGCGATCGGAAATCCCTTTGGTCTCGGCCAGACCGTTACGTCCGGGCTCGTCAGTGCGCTAGGTCGCACTGGCTTGAGCAAGGACGGCTACGAAGACTTCATCCAGACCGACGCTGCGATCAATCCGGGAAATTCCGGCGGCGCATTGGTGAATCTTCGCGGCGAGTTGGTCGGCATCAACTCCGCGATCATTTCGCCGGGCGGAGGGAATGTCGGGATCGGCTTTGCAATTCCCGTGAATATGGCCCGGCTGGTTATGGAGCAGATTGTAGCTCAGGGACACGTTGAGCGTGGCCGCATTGGCGTTTCACTGCGCGAGCTCCAACCGTCGACGAACCAAGGCCGCAACGAAGGGGCAGTGATCGCGGAGGTCGCGCCAGACTCTCCGGTTGAAAAGGCCGGCTTGCGAAAGGATGATATCGTGGTCATGGCAGATGACCGTCCGATCCGCACCGCGTCACAACTTCGTAAAAAAATCGGCCTTTCACGCGTCGGTCAGGATGTGAAGCTTACTATCGTGCGGGGCGGCCAAACCAGTTCCGCAGTCGTGAAGGTTGCTCCGCCCATCCAGGCAAGCAGTACATCCACTCGCCTTTCGCGCTAATGCGAACGGGTGCGAGACAATGTGGCCGGTCCACAGCCAGATCCGCAAGGTGAGCAATGCCCAGGCAGGCCCTATTGGCTCAAAGCCGGACCGTCTGCATTTTCCACCTAACTTGCTCAATCTTGTAACTCTTGTCGCCTCCTGGGGTCTCGACAGCTACGACTGCGCCTTGGGACTTGCTTATCAACGCTCGTGCGAGGGGTGAGCTGACTGAAATCTTGCCTCTGGCCGCATCGGCTTCCGGCTCGCCGACGATGTGGCAAATTCGCTCCTCGCCCGTATCCAGATCCGTCAGCGTGACCGTCGCGCCGAATTTGACGGTTTCGCCGGAGAGCTTCGAGACATCGATGACCTCTGCACGTGCAAGTTTGGTTTCCAACTCGGCTATGCGAGGCTCGTTGAGGCCTTGCTCGGTCTGCGCAGCCTGATACTCAGAATTCTCAATGAGATTGGGTTCGTCCGCGATCGCTTGCTGAATACGCTCGGCAAGATGGGGCCGCGTAATTCGTATGCGGTTGGCTAATTCGGTCTGAAGAGCGGCATAACCGGCCGCAGTCATCGGGAGGGTTGGCATCGCATTCGCTACCGGGTTTCCTAAGAGCGCTGCCGAGAGCCAAGAACGGCCGCGCTGTCGTTTGCCGGCCGCCCCGCACTCGGCGCCATTCGGCTGGCAACTATGCTGAACATCGCCTGTTCCAAGGCGCGCCTTTGCCCTTAGCGATCAACCCTGCGCTGGATGGATTGCTGCTCCATAGCGATCCCTCTTAGCGTTGGAGGAACTGACGTTCCGATCGGGAGTTTTGCGCGTATCCAGAGCGGACTCTGGCACTCTCCCGGCCGAGCGCTTCGGAGTGTCGCCTTGGCTGCATTGCGACAATGAAGATAGGGTGTCGACCAATGTACCAGCATCCCGAACTCACGCCTCCGATGATGAGCGTGGCAAGGCTCCTGACGCGAAAGCAGCACCTGATCAGCCGCCTGGAAGAAGATCCAGGTCCAAGGGAGCGCGAGGAGATCGAACGTCTTCTCGAAAAAATAGATGCCGAACTGGACGCAGTTGATAGCCCGGATAGGCTTTGAGAACCGCGGAAAGGGGGGGCATCTATGCCGAACGAGCCGGATTCCGATTTGGGCGGTGCAGCTCAAGATGAGACGGCATATCTCGAATCGCTGATCCGCGAGGACTTCGAGCGATGCCATCCCGGCGAGACTCTTGAGGATCTCAAACGGCGAGCGTCCTTTTCCAGGGAGGACAGAGGTTTGTTGCGAGATTGGATGGCGATTGCGGTAAGCCGTGCAGCGGCTGAGCGGGCCAAGAGGAGCGACTTCAACTCGGCGGCGTAGTCCCGGGCGCGTCTTCTTGAGATGAGGGATTGATTTCGATGGAGCTGCGATCGCGCCAGCGTGGCCAAGACTTGCCCAAATAAAACGACATCATGCCGCAGTTGGCAGTCACTGGATTGTCCTACCGGCTCACCAAGCCAGGCAGTTGGCTCTTGATTCCCGTCATGATGAAATTCACGGCGATTGCCGCGATGATGAGGGCCATTACACGGGTCATAATGTTGATGCCGGTTCGCCCCAGGAAGCGTTCGATCGCAGCAGCCATCCACAATGTCAAACCGATCAGCGACGTCGCGAGAACGGCTGCGGCGGCCAAGAAGGCCTTGCCAAGCCATCCTGGGTTATCGTTCGAGAGGGTGATCATGATGCTCAACTCAGCCGGCCCCACCAGCAACGGAAATGCAAATGGCGTGATGGCCAGACCATGTATGTCGACCTCGCTATAGTTCGCCTCATCTGTGCGAGGAATGAACTTTCCATAATGTGCCTGAAACATTTCGAACGCGATCACCAGAACGAGCAGTCCACCCGCGATCCGAAAGTCATCGAGCCCCACATTGAAGAAGGCCAAGATCTCCTTCCCAAACATTGCAGACCCAACGAAGAAAACAGCTACCGCTGCGCAGGCCAAAACGATGATCCGGTGGGTCTTCACCGCGCCGGCGCGCCCGGTCATTGCCAGGAAAACCGGGATGGCTCCGACCGGGTTCGTCAGGGCGTAGAGAAGCATGATAGTGCCGACAAACTGATTCAAAGCCACAGTCTTCCGAGTCCCTTTGCTTTGGCCCGCCGAGCAGGGTCGTGCTCAGAGATGCTTCGTGGGAGCCGGGTAACTCCAACCTCCCGTCCGGGTTCCGGCCCGCGGCAGTTCCAGCGGCTTGACAGAACGTGGGAAATTCGTACGAAAATACGCTTCAGGAAGATGTTTGCAGTCATGGTGCCTGCTCAAGGGCCTTGGCCCTGTCTTCGCGAAAACCACGCCAATCACATCCAGCCATGCCGGCCGGGCGGAGCGACGCCTGCTGGCTAGCGCGCGCTTGGGCAAATCGGAAGACAAATGAACATTCCTGAAGGCAGCACCAAAACGCAGGCAATGTCTACGGGCATCGCCGGCTTCGATGGCATTCTCGATGGCGGATACGCATCGCACCGCGTGCACTTGATCGAGGGCCAGCCGGGAACCGGCAAGACCACCCTGGCCCTGCAGTTTCTTCTCGACGGCGTCTCCAGGGGGGAGCGCCGTCTGTACATCACGCTCTCCGAAAGCAAGGACGAACTGCGGCAAGTAGCCGAAACCCACGGCTGGGATCTCGATGGGATCGAGATTTTTGAGCTCGTCCCGGCGGAACTCAGCCTCGACCCGAAGCAGCAACAGACCGTCGTCTATGCCTCTGACCTTGAGCTTGGCGAAACGACGAAAATGACCTTCGACGAGGTGAGGCGGGTTGCACCGAAGCGGGTCGTTTTCGATAGCCTCTCCGAAATTAGGCTCCTGGCGCAAAATCCGCTGCGATACCGCCGGCAGGTCATTGCTCTGAAGCACTTCCTAGCCCAGGAGGGCTGCACCGGGTTGTTTCTGGACGACCTTACCGATCAGGCCGACGATCTCAATCTGCACAGTCTCGTCCATGGCGTCGTCAGGCTTGAGCATAATGCGCTGCAATATGGTGCGGAGCGCCGCAGGCTGCGCATCTTCAAGATGAGGGGGCGCAGCTTCCGCGGTGGCTTCCATGATTTCGTCATCCGCAAGGGCGGAATAGTTCTGTTCCCGCGTCTGATTGCGTCCGAGCACGTCGACGGCATGCCTCCCGCAGAACCGCTTCTGAGCGGGATCAGCGAGCTGGATCAACTGCTGGGTAGTGGTCTGGACCGCGGCACGAGTACCCTGCTCATGGGGCCGTCCGGCTCCGGCAAATCATCCATCGCCATGCAGTTCGTCATGGCGGCGCTCGCTCGTGGTGAGCGCGCTCTCTTTGTGACCTTTGATGAGACCAAAGCAATCCTGATGAAACGTGCAGCCGGCATGGGCTGGTACTTGGATCAGCCGATCGCATCGGGGCAGTTGGTGCTCGAGCAAGTCGATCCCGCAGAGCTTTCCCCCGGAGAACTCACTGGGATGGTTCGCCGGCGGGTCGAGACGGACAATGTCCGGGTCGTGGTGCTGGACAGCTTGAGCGGATATCAAAACGCCATGCCTGCCGAGCAATTCATGCTGCTCCTCATGCACGAAATGCTGACCTATCTGAACCACCGCGGTGTCGTGACCATCCTGACCCTTGCGCAGCACGGCCTTGTCGGGTCGATGCAATCAAGCGTCGACCTCACCTATCTGAGCGACGCGGTCTTGCTGTTGCGCTTCTTCGAAGCTGCTGGAAAAATCCGCCGCGCGATCTCGGTCCTGAAGAAACGCACCGGACGCCACGAAGACGAGATTAGAGAGTACCGGCTAGATAACCGTGGTATTCGCGTCGGGCCGCCGCTGGCGGAATTCCAGGGCGTCTTGTCGGGGTCCCCGATCTACACCGGCCAGCACGGCGCGCTACTTACGGCAGCTACCAATGGACGGTCGTGAGAAGGGCCAAAGCGGCCCGGTACTCGTCCTGGCGCCGTTTGGCCGTGACGCCAGGGTGGTTTGTTCGGCTCTGCGCGACGTCGGCATTCAGGCGCTAGAGCAGTCGAGTCTTTCCGAACTGGTGTCCAGCTTGAGTGATGCTGCCGCCGCCGTCATTGCAGAGGAAGCGCTCGTTCACGAGCATCGTGGCGCCTTGGCCGATTGGATCGCCAATCAGCCGCCATGGTCGGATTTTCCTTTCGTGCTGCTAACGCTGAGAACCGGCAACAATGGCTCGGCTCTTACCGAACTCATCGATCTGCTTGGACACGTCACGGTCCTCGAGCGACCATTGGCCGCCACCTCTCTCAAGAGCGCGGTGCTCGCAGCAGTGCGCGGTCGCAGGCGGCAGCGACAGGCTGAACAGTATCTGAGGCAATTGAAGCAGCTGGCCGACACGCTCGAGCGGCGTGTTGAAGAGCGGACACAGCAGCTCTCGGAAGCGAACAGGCGGCTGAGAGACGAAATGGTGGAACGAGAGCGCACTGAAGTCGCGCTGCGTCAGGCACAGAAAATGGAGGCAGTCGGGCAATTGACAGGCGGGATTGCACACGACTTCAACAATCTCTTGATGGCGATCATCGGCAATCTTGAGCTGATTGCCCGCCGAGTGGAGGACGAACGCATTCAGCGGTATGTCCGGAACGCGATGCATGGAGCGCAGCGCGGGGCCAAGCTCGTCGGACAGCTGCTGACATTCTCCCGTAAGCAGCGTCTCGCGCCGGAGCCGGTGGACGTCAATCAGCTCGTGGGCACCGTTGCAGAAATGTTGTCCAGAACCTTGGGCGCCTCTATTCGGGTTGACGTAGTCACACACAAGGACCTTTGGCCTGCATTGGTCGACGCGACGCAACTGGAGCTGATGTTGCTCAACCTCGCGATCAACGCGCGGGACGCGATGCCCGAGGGTGGCCTTCTTACGATAGAGACAGACGTTCTCCACGGCGTCCCGGAGGATCTGCAGACTGAGCTCAAGCCAGGTGAGTATGTCTCGATCGCAGTGAAAGACACCGGCACCGGAATGCCTCCGGAAGTCCTGGCCCGAGCCTTCGATCCATTCTTCACGACCAAGGAGCCCGGTAAAGGAACGGGACTCGGATTGTCGCAGGTCTACGGATTTGCCCGCCAGTCCGGCGGGACCGCGAAAATTGACAGTCAGGTTGGGCGGGGAACGGTTGTGCGGATCCTCTTGCCCCGATCGACCGATGTACTTGTGGGACGCGAAGATCGGCAATTGAGTACTCCACCTGTAGGCGCAAGGGAGCACATCCTTGTTGTGGACGATGACGCCAGCGTGCTCGAAACGACCCGGAGCATGCTTGACGATCTCGGGTACCAGGCGATCGCGGCTGACAATCTGGATGCTGCGCTGGCAACCCTTTCGCATCAAGCCATCGATTTGGCGCTTATCGACCTCGCGATGCCTGGCGTCTCAGGGCTGGACGTCGGGCTTGAACTTCAACGGCAGCAGCCCGGCCTGCCCGTCGTGTACTGCAGCGGCTATCCAGATCTCATCGAAGAAACCGGCAAACGTATGAACGGCAGTATGCTCCTCAGCAAGCCGTTTTCCTCGCGGGAACTCTCAGCCAAGATCGAAGCGATGCTACACACAAAAGCCAGCCAATAGTCTACTCAAGCCGGGCGCATGCGAACGCAACTTAGCTCCGCTCGCTCTCAGTCGAGACCGGTCCGCACCATCGCGCGAGCCAACTCAAGTTCGCTGATCGCTTGGCGCAGCGATCGACGGGCTCCGTCCTTATCCCCATTCGCACAGGCCACTTTCAATTCCTTGATGTGCTGAGCCGCGATCTCCGCATGTGCAACGACATCCGAAGCGCCTGCAAAACTCGATTTCCGCTTTGTGTCCATGGTCGGGCACATCCCCCGGGACGGTTGCTCTAGTAGAAGCACGACGGGAGCGGAGGCCGCTCCCGTCGAGTTTGTCATTTCGAGTTGATCGCGATACGCTTCACCTTGGAGTCTGCTTGCGGCAGCTTTGGCATGGTGACAGTCAGCACTCCGTTCTTGAACGCAGCAGAAATCTTGTCCTGGTCTACGTCTTCGATCGGGATGCGGCGTTCAAATCTGCCGTAATACCGCTCGCTGAACCGGCGATCCTTGTCTTCCGTCTCAGTCTTCTTCTCTCCCTTGATCGAGAGAACGCCATGAGCGAGTTCGATCTGGACGTCTTTCTCCTCGAGACCTGGCAATTCCGCCGTGACCTTCACGTCCTTGTCGGTCTCGTTGACCTCGATGCTCGGCCAATTCATCGACTGCTCGAGAAAGCTGCCGCCAAATGGCGCGACATCGAAGCCGCGGAAGACGTCGTCGAATAGTCGGTTCATCTCCCGGTGCAGGGTTAGAACCGGATTGTAGTTTTCGGAGCGACGGGTGGTCAGATCACGACCGCGGCCCCAGGGGATCAGATCAGTGATAGCCATAGAGCTTCTCCTTTTCTTTTGTTCCTAAGCTTCGCGACGCGGCGAAGCCACGCCGCTAAAGTCAATTGCGAGCAGGCGGTGTTATGCCGCTTGCTTGTTCTCACCTTGCTGGTGATCATCACGTGTGCCGATCGCAATCTGGCGCGGCTTCATCGCCTCGGGAACCTCCCGAACCAGATCGATCTTGAGCATGCCATCCTCGAACGAGGCGCCCTTCACTTGCACGTACTCGGCCAGATTGAAGGTCCGTCGGAACGGGCGCGAAGAGATGCCTTGATAGAGATATTGATGGCTGCCCTTTTCGGCTTTGCGACCCTCGACAGTCAGCGTGTTCTGCTCGGCCGTGATGGAGACCTCGTGAGGGGTGAAGCCGGCAAGAGCCAGCGAGATTTGGTAGTGGTCCTCACCGACACGTTCGATGTCGTAGGGCGGGTAATTGTCCCCGCCGGTCCATCGGCCGGAGTCGTCCTCGAGAAGGTCAAACAGACGATCGAACCCGATCGTCGATCGCCACAGGGGGGCAAGATCAAGCGTGGTCATAGCCATATCCTCCATTGAGCAACATGGATAAGAGCACCCCGGACACCTGCCGGGTGCCCGCTGACCGGGCCCTGTACCAGGCGCCCGATCCTGCCGTGCAATCGCTGCGCGGCTACCCATGAAATTAGAAGCGGGTCGTATCGTTTCAAGGCCTTCCAGGACTTGCGAAAATTGTAGTGTCGCACCCATGTCTTTGTTGGGTCCGGCTGAGACGAATCTGGAAGGGGTTCCTGTCGTCCTGCTGCGCCTCGGCCGGTCCCTCGAAGCTTACCTGAGGTGAGACTGACCATGGCCCAAGCAGCCCCCGACGTTGTGATCGAGACAGCGCTTCTGGAATCCTTTCCTGCGAGTGATCCGCCGTGCTTCGCCGCGCTCGGTGTCAACATCGGATCTCCTAGCCGGCTTGGGATCTCGCGCGCGGGCCCCTTGAGCTTAGTCCCGGGCGCTCGGCTGCGGAGCGGGCCGGGCGGAAGATAACCGCCGCTGGTCGCGGACAGCCATTCTCAAGGCGGCGTCGCTCCATGATAGCAGTGGATGGTGCCCTCGCGGAACGGGTGATGCCTTCTGAGGTTCATAGCGCTGCCGCGCGCCGGCATGGCCATGCTGGCGGCGCCCAGGCCTGATGTTGGACGAGTAATGTCCCGAATTGGAAATGCGGAGGACCGAATGAAGATCGCGCAGATTGCCCCGCTATTCGAGAGCGTGCCGCCCCGGCTCTATGGCGGTACTGAGCGGGCCGTGCACTACCTGACGGAAGAATTGGTCAGACAGGGTCACAAGATCACCCTGTTCGCGAGCGGGGACTCCATCACTTCCGCCGAGCTCGTTCCCTGCACGCCGCGGGCCCTGCGCCTCGACCCGGATGTTGCAAATTCCACCCCGCATCAAATGGTGCTGCTCGACAAGGTGCGGGAGCGCTCTGTGGAGTTCGACGTCCTCCACTTCCACGTCGACTACTTGCACTTTCCGCTGTTTCGGACCGAGGCGGGACGGACATTAACGACCCTCCACGGGCGGCAGGACCTGCCAGACCACCTGCCGTTCTATGCCCATTTTCCTGAGATGCCGTTGGTGTCGATCTCCAACGCGCAGCGCGCGCCCCTGCCGCGAGCCAATTTCATCTCAACTGTATACCACGGGCTGCCGCTCGATCTGCACAAGCCGGCCTATGACCCGCGCGATAACTATCTCGCCTTCCTCGGGCGAATTTCACCCGAGAAGCGGCCAGACCGCGCCATCGCAATCGCGCGTGCAGCAGGACTGCCGTTGAAGATTGCCGCGAAGATCGATCATGCCGATGAGGTCTACTTCCGCGATACCATTGCGCCGTTGCTCGACGGCCCGGGGGTGGAGTTCATCGGCGAAATCAATGAGAGCGAAAAAACGGAATTTCTGGGAAACGCCGCAGCACTGCTGTTTCCGATCGATTGGCCAGAGCCGTTTGGTCTCGTCATGATCGAGGCCATGGCATGCGGCACACCCGTCTTGGCGTTCCGCGGAGGATCGGTCGCCGAGATCGTGGAAGAGGGCATCACCGGATCCATCGTCGAAAGCGCAGACGAAGCCGTACAGAGAATGCCAAAAGTGCTTTCGCTGGATCGAAAGGCCGTCCGCGCCCGCTTCGAGGAGCGGTTCTCCGCAACGCGCATGGCAGCCGAGTACGTGAAGCTTTACCAGAAAATGCTGCGAATGCGTGCATCCGAGCATCATCTGTTGAGTATGGTTGGGCATTCGGCCCCCCATTCTCATGCGAGAGCCGCAGTTGCAAATGACGTTAATTGAGGACGCCAACGGGGCAGATCTGTTGCAGCTGTTGCCGAGCGTTTGTTCTAAGCTACAGAGGCTCTACGAGTGCGCACGCTACCGGTCGCCGACTTAGTTGCAGCGGCTCTGGAGCCTGCGGTTGAAGGTGCCTATGCGCAAAGCAGCAATATCGATTGCTCGTTCACGTAGTGAGCCCACTTGCTTCAAAAAGATTCCGCAAAAAACATTGAGTGCGCGTTCGACCCCATCGCAGGTTGCTTCGGGCCGCCAGAAGGCGCCAACGTGGAGAAGGCCGTGCCGTTCCCGAACGCCTGCGATCGGGCCGATGAAGTTCTCATTCGGCGGACGCCATCCACGACTTGATCGGCGAGCTGATGTTTTCCTCGTCCATCGATTCGGCGATCGTGCATACCGCGCTCAGCGCGCTGGTGTTATTCGGCGCCCAATGTGACCCGCATCGGCTCTGAAGCTTAACCCGCCCCGCGTCGGCGCTATTGCACGATCATCAGAATGCCCATTCCTAGCGGGGTCCGATGTTTCCTTCCTGTCTCGCGCCTCGACTTTCGTCTAACGACTTCGTGCCCCGTCTACGAGTATCAGCACGACGAGACCCGTGCCGAGGCGATCTCCGAATAGGGTCGGCCCTGCCTTGGACGCTCTGCGAAGCCCCCGACAGGCCAAAATATTTCAGATAGCATGTCACAGACCGAACGCCTGCATCGTCGTAGACGCGAAAGCCCATGGCGGCCAGTTAGCGTATTGGAACCGCTCGCCTAGGCTTTCCGCTTGGACCGAACGTAGGAGGAGAGGTATGTTGCGTTGGCTTTTGAAGCGGCAGATCGCTGCCTTTGAACGCAAGTGGAACTACGACGCCAGCTATATGCGCGAGCTCATCGACATCGATCCGTGGGCGATGTTGGCATTCGGCAAGCTTCAGGCGCTAGGCCGCTATCGCGGCGGCGCCCCGGTCAACGCCTATACCGCTGCCGGCTTGGTCGCAGTCATGGCGGAGGACTGCGGACCCTGCACGCAACTCGGCATCATCATGGCCGAGAAGGAGGGGGTCGACCCGAAGGTGCTGCGTGCCATCGTCACCCGTGATTTCGCGGCCATGCCGCCGGAAGCGGTCCTAGCTACCCGCTTTGCAGAGGCGACCTTGCGGCACGCGCCGGAAGCCGACGAGTTGCGCGAAGAGGTCGTGCGGAACTTCGGAAGACGAGCGCTGGTCGCTCTCTCTTTCGCCATCCTCTCAGGCCGGATGTATCCGACGATCAAATATGCACTCGGTCATGGCCGGACTTGCACGCGTTTGGAGATCGGCGGCGAAACAGTTCCTGTAATGCGAGACGTGACGCCGCCTAGACGGGCATCGGCCGCATGACAACCCGCGACCACGGTGCCGCGGCTCTCGAGACGCTTCGGCGCGCGCTGACGAAGCTTGCCTACCGCATGCTCGCGTTGCGCGCCGAGGCCGAGGATGACGTGCAGGATGCCTATCTGCGGTGGCACGCCATCGACCGTACCGAGGTCAAGGAACCCTATCGCTATCTTGCGACAGTCGTGACGCGGTTTTGCCTGGACCGCATGAAGTCGGCGCGAGCACGATGCGAGTCGTAGTATATCGGCCAGTGGCGGCAAACGCGCTGCAGCTCTCAATCCCATTCGAGGCGGACAGAATACTGCGTTTTCTCCACGGTCTCGCCCGCAAGAATCCGGCCCTTGCCGCCATCACGGCGCGGGATGCTATGGTCAATGGCTCCCCCGGATTTGTGATGCGCGAGAGCGACGGGTCGATCGACACCATGGCCATCGAACACAGCGACGGCAAGATCGTCGCCATTTACCTGACCCGAAACCCTGACAAAGTTGCAGCACGTTCAATTCTGCCCCCCGGATCGCGCCTGATACGGTGGGCACAGAATTGTCGGAGTTGGAAACTGGCTACTGTTGCGTCTAGGAGACTACGCTTGAGCTTGAGGTCGAGCTTTTGAAGGAGAGGCTTCTGAAGCCACGGCGGATCGATATGTCGGACCGGCGAGCAATGGGTGATGATCCGCTCGCATGACCAGCCCGTGGCGCACTCCTCGAGTTGCTGCCCAAGCCACTGATGTCGGCGATCATTGTCGAATCTAGGATGCCACGCTTGCAGCACGAACCGTGTCGTATCAAAGGAATTGCGTGCGCCGCGCGGTTCAGGACAGCCAGGACCATTTGGTGGCCGGCAAGCCGCTTTATACCGTGCTGACGGCGCCGACCTGATCGTCCACGCCGAGGGGCACCGCGACCGCATGATGGATTGGAGCGAGAGTTTAAGTCTTTCATACGGTTAGAAGGCGACGTGTGCACGACGTGTGCACCGGCAGATCAAAGAAAATCCTGCGAAGCCAATGTCAGCAGTCCTTCTATGGGAAGGTGGGACCCTTCGGTTGGCGCTTTGGAAGACAGAAATTTCCGGGGTCTGGGGACAGGAGAGTAGGGACGGGCTGACTCAGTTGTCGGAGATGAAGATCGTCACTCCCTCATTGCGCAGCTTGACCCGTCCACCTCGCAACGGAGCAGTTGAATCGGGGGACTCCTCCGCCATCAATCGTACGATTTGGTACGCCAGTTTACGATCCTCCACGATTTCGCACTTCTGGTGGTGCCGCTTAGAACTCCATGTACGAGCATTCGCCAACAGATTAGCAGCTGTTAGCGCAAAAGGGACAACTGGACCACGAGAGCTCGCAAGCAGCCGCATTTCTCGGGGGCTCAGCTGTCGCTTTGTTTGGTATGTCAGCCGATCGCTGCCACGGCGGTGGTCGCAATTAGAATAACAGTCACAGCCGCTCCTGAAACATAGAGAATGGTTCTGATGCTGCCGCCTTTGGCAGCTTTGCCGCCGCGCAAATAGACCACAACGTGTATCAGACGAATCGCAACGTAGATCCATACGAGCGTCGCAAGTGTGCCGGGTCTGACTCCTACCATCATGGCCAGAACGGCTGGGACCACAAAAGGTGGCAGCGCCTCCACCGCGTTCATGTGCACGCGATCAATCCGGTACAACAAGTTTTCGTCGTCGGCCGGCAGGACAGGTCCGGAGAGGACGCCCGCCCTGCCTTTGGACGATCCCGAATGAATCGCCAGCAAAATGGATATGAGGCAGAGGAGAAGTACTCCGATAACACTCAACGAATAAGTTGCCATGAGGGCCTCCGCAATTACGATAGGGACGCAGGGAGAAGGCGAGCATCAAGCCTCACCGGCGATCCGCTGGCGGTACCTTTTCAGATAGAGGGGCCAACCCTGATCGCCCTTGACGCCTTCGCGGACGCCTTCCCAACCTTCGCCATGGCGTTCGAGGTGACGATGCTCAAGCTCCAGGCGGGTCCGGTTTTGCGTCTCGGCGATGAACCGCACCTCCCACTCACTGGTCTTGTCGGGATTGGTCTCGAGTTGCCAGCGTGGGCTGATGTCCCAACTCAGAAGCACACGATTAGGCGGCTCGAAAGCCAACACACGCGCCCAGCGGCACTCGCTGCCATCGATACCACGATCATAAACGTGACCGCCCACACGTGGCTCGAATACCGTCTCTGCTATGGGAACAGAAAGCAGATTGTGCTCGCGTGGTTTGAAGCTGCCGAAGTCTTCAGTGAAAACCTTGAACGCACGCTCGATAGGGACATCAACCACGATTGATTGTTTGATGGGTGCGGCCGATATGTGTCTGCTCATGCTAGTCCTCTCGTGATTTCTCGACAGCTACCTTGTAAGCCGCCAACGTGTTGCTCCAGAACCGGTCGAGCCAGGCGCGCATCTGGCCGAGCCCGGCCGGGTCAATGTGATAAACGTTGCTGGCACCTTTCGGCTCGGCACGAACCAGACGGGATTCGCGCAGAACCTTGAGGTGCTGGGAGACGGCTGACTGGGAGACCGTTAGTTCTCGAGTGATTTCAGCGACAGTGCGAGGCCGCGTTCCCACGAGTTCGAATATTCGCCTTCGCGTGGGATCCCCCAGGGCGGCAAGCTGCGCACTATCTTTGACCATGGCTAAGCTCTGACGCCTGCAGTCTGGGGAGGGGGACCTTGTCCGCCCGCCAAACCGCATACAAGGAGATAATAAGTTGGGACTAATGATTAGCATAGACTAATTATCTGGTCAAAGGGGCTGAATTGCACGCGCCAACAGCCTTGGGTCGATGGTCCCTCCTTTCACTGTAGGATTGGTGCTGACAGAGCGCGCTTTTGGGTTCGCTGCCTGACAAAATTTTGCGCGGGCGTGTCACAGCACCTGCGTCCACCTCGTCAGTGTTTTTGATGGATAAGACGGGTCAACAGCGGTCGAGGGAGAGCATTCGGTGAGGGCATCCTCACCGGGTTGTTCCCCTTTGTTGGTCGGGCGGTTCCCTTGTCGCGATCGTTTCGTCCATCGAGGAAGTTAGCTCGAGTTGTACCAGCGCGGAGATGCCCCAATGACGGACGATCGCGTGACCATCGTCGTAGAAGAGAGTGTTGCTGACGTGCGCATGAATCGTCCCGAAAAGATGAATGCTCTGGATCCCTCCATGTTCATGGCCCTCGCAGAGGCGGGTGAGCGGCTCAGTCGCGACAGAACAGTTCGAGCAGTCGTGCTGTCCGGCGAAGGCCGTGCCTTCTGCGCCGGTCTGGATGTCGAACGGCTCGATGCAATTTCTCGAGGCGAAAGCTTGCTGCCGTTTGCGGATCTTACTCAAGCGTCCCACGGCATCGCTAGTTGGGCTCAACATGTCGTCTGGTTATGGCGGCAGCTTCCCGTGCCGGTGATCGCGGCGGTTCATGGCCTGGCGTTCGGTGGCGGCTTCCAGATCGCTCTCGGTGCGGATATTCGTTACGTGGCGCCGGGAACCAAACTGGCGGTGCTCGAGTCGAAGTGGGGCTTGGTGCCCGACATGTCGGGCACGCAACTGATGCGTCACCTTGCTGCGGAAGATGTCGTCAGGGAGCTGACCTATACCGGTCGAATCTTCAGTCCTGAAGAGGCTGTTTCTTACAGGCTCGTCACGCGTGTGGTCGATAATCCCCACGCGGCCGCTATGAAGACCGCACGTGAAATCGCCACCCGGAGCCCGTTCGCAATCCGCGCCGCGAAGCGGCTCCTGAACGAAGCCGTTACTTGTGATGCAGGCGCGGGTCTTGCGAGCGAGAGACGGGAGCAACACGCCCTGATCGGCTCGCCGGATCACATCGAGGCTGTTGCTGCGAATCTGGCTGTTCGGCCGGCGAAATTTGCCGATCCCGAAGAGTTGCTCGCCTCACGCGGTTCTTCACCCGGCAAATAGATCATGTCGCGCGATCGTGCCCAGAACCGACGGTCTGGTCAGTTTCGCCGCCGAATGTCATCCGCCGAAGCTCGTAGATGACGATGAACGAAAGCAGAGCGGCAAGGCGGCGTACTTGAACAGTCAGTATGCAGGAAGAGGTGACTGTAATGGAATCGACAATCAATGTCGCTGTCGTCTATCACAGCGGCTTCGGCCACACGAAAAAACAAGCGGAAGCAGTACGAGACGGAGCTGCGGAAGTGCGGGGTGTCAACGCACTGCTCATGGACGTAATCGAAGCCGCAGCAGCGGTGGATCGACCTTGAGGTGTGCGAAGCCATCATATTCGGTGCGCCGACCTATATGGGAAGTGCGTCGGCGGAATTTAAGGCGTTTCAGGAAGCCACGTCCCGGCCGGTCCTGGCCAAGGGCTTCGCCTGGTCCGGAAAGCTTGCTGCAGGTTTTACCAATTCTGGAGCCCGTTCCGGAGACAAGCTCTCGACTCTTGTACAGCTATCGCTATTTGCCGCCCAGCATGGGATGCATTGGATCAATCTGGGGCTTCCTCCCGCCAACAACTCATCTCAGGGATCCGACGAAGAGCGGAACCGGCTTGGAATCTGGCTTGGAGCAGGAGCCCAATCCAACGTGGATCAGGGTCCGGATCTGGCTCCGCCCCGATCAGACTTGGACACGGCCAGGTTCCTTGGCCGGCGGGTGGCCGAAACGGCCTGGCAATTGGCCAGGGGAAGATCGATCCCCGAACGGGCTGGATCCCGGCACGATATCCGTTAACACCCTGCAATCGAGCTTCGCTGGCAAAGATGACGGCGTTGCCGGAGGGAGAAGGGAAGCGGCTCCTGGCAATCCGCATGAGCCTGGAACGTTTTGCAAAGCAGCCCTGTTTTTCCAGGCAATGCACATGTCACGATCGATGCCGTCGGTCGTCTCTTTGTCATTAGACAGTCAAGGAGGCCGCCAAATGAAACCCCGCATCAATCTTGCAAGCCCGAATGAGGGGATTGAGGCTATGCGCGCCGCCAATCAATGGGCGGCGAGCCTTCTCGATCCGAAGCTGATCGCACTGGTTAAGGTGAGAGCTTCCCAGATCAACGGGTGCAATTTCTGTCTGCACATGCACAGCGGCGAGGCGCTCAAGCACGGCGAGAGTCCTACCCGGCTTCTCCTGCTGGACGCCTGGTGCGAGTCGGCGCTGTTCTCGGACCTGGAGCGGGCGGCGCTTGCGTTGCACGGAGAGCTTGACGCGGATTGCAGAAACTCACGCGCCCGATGAAGTTGTTCGAAGAAGTGCAGCGATGCTTCTCCCAGGACGAGATCATCGCGCTCTCCGTTGCAATCGCGCTCATCAATGCCTTCAACCGCCTTGCCATAGGAGCGCGCGCTCACCATCCAGACGAACCCCAAGCCAACTGAGTTTCAGCTCGATCACTTCCTCGGGAGTGCACCATGACGGACCCCTTACAGGAGCAAAGCTCGCCTGAAGAGAGCGGGCGCAGGGCGGCAGACCAGTTCGAAAAGCACCGTCGCTATTTGACCGGTTTGGCGTACCGGATGCTTGGCTCGTTGACTGAAGCCGAGGATGCTGTGCAGGAAGCCTACCTTCGATGGCACGGTACCGACAGGGCGAGGGTCGAGTCGCCGCGAGCGTTCCTGGCAAAGGTCGTCACTCGCATCTGTCTTGATCAGATGAAATCCGCCCGCGTAAAGCGTGAGACCTATGTCGGCCCATGGTTGCCGGAGCCCGTGCTGGATGCCGAGACCTTGGGCGCGGGGACGGCGAGCGACTATGCCTCCGATTTGTCCATCGGATTGATGTTGGCCCTGGAACGGCTTTCACCCCTCGAGCGGGCCGCCTTTCTGTTGCATGACGTCTTTGATGTCGAGTTCGAGGAGGTTGCCCGGCTGCTCGGACGCAATCAGGTAACGTGCCGGCAACTCGCCGCGCGAGCGCGTGCGCACATCCGGGAGTCGCGACCACGATTCGAGGTTGAACCTGACAAAGGAAATGAAATCCTCGAGGCGTTCATGACGGCCTATCGGACCGGCAACGTCGATGGCCTGGCGAATATCCTCTCAAACGACGCCGTGCTGTACACGGACGGTGGCGGCAAGCGACGAGCCGCTCTCAATCCGATCGTCGGACGCCCCAGGATCATTGCGCTTTTCGCCGGTCTGGCGCGCAAGCGCGTGCAACCTGTTGTCGACCTGCGTCCTGCGATGATCAACGGGCTCCCTGGATGCGTGGCAACTTTAGCAAATGGAGAACTTCTCACCATCGCCCTCGAGATCGTGACCGGCAGGATCGGCAGGGTTTACGTCGTTCGGAATCCGGACAAGCTGACGCATGTTGCCAACAGTAAAGGGCCCCACGATGCCTGAGGGTGCCAACGGCCAAGGGAGATATGGGACCGACCTGCTTCGAATCACGACCGTTATCTCGGTTGCCATCTACCTCATCCCGGAAGGCGCCCACTTCTTTGAAATGTTCAACAAATTGAAGATGTCGTCGGTCGACTACATGACGATGCAAAGGGCTTATGATGGCTGGGCCTTCTTTGGTGTCGCGATCGTCATCGCGGTTGGCTGCACGCTCGGCCACGCCATCGCTATGTGGGACATTCCCGTCGCGCGCTGGCTTTCGCTGGGAGCGCTTGCCTTACTCATTGGTGCCCAGGTCATCTTCTGGTGCTTTATCTATCCGATGAACGCCCTCACACGGAATTGGACCGAAATACCGGCAAATCTCGGCGTGGCCCGCCTGCAATGGGAATATGGGCACGCGGCGAGTGCGACGCTGACATTGTTGGCGTTGGTGCTGGCGCTGTGCGCAGTCCTGTCGGGAGTCCGGGGGAGCAGTCAACCCACGAGGAAAGTCTGACGAATGCAGGCTCGATCGTCCTCACAGCGGATCCAGATGAGCAATTTGCACTCGCTGCTCCTCCTCATCACGGCAGGGCTGGGGACTGCCGCGTTTATCGCCCTGGCCATTCTGGGGCGCGGTGGGCTGCGCCCGTTCTTTTCCCATGCACCCCTCACCGTGCTGACAGTGGTCACGGTCGTGCTGACGATCGCATCCATGTTCACCGCCGGCAATTTAAGCCCTGGCGTGCGTGAGGATCGGTCAAACCGCTGGGTCCTTGCCGTTTTCGCGGCCTTCGGCATTCTGATCGGCTGGCTACCGGCTCTCACGGACCGATTGGACTGGGGTACGATTGATGGCGACACAACGCGCTGGTGTGGCGTGGTTATCTATACGATGGGCGGAGTGCTGAGACTGTGGCCCGTATTCGTCCTTGGGAATCGCTTCAGTGGACTTGTCGCGATCCAGCCAGAACACCGTCTCGTCACCACCGGGCCCTATCGCTGGATCCGTCATCCAAGTTATCTCGGCATGCTTCTATGTGTCCTGGGCTGGGCCCTTGCCTTCCGCTCACTTGCGGGCGTGTTGCTGGCAGCGGCGACAGTCGTGCCGGTGATCGCGCGGATGGATGCCGAAGAAGCCCTGCTGATCGGCGCGTTTGGTGAGCAATACCGGACCTATCGAGTTCGCACGGCCCGACTGTTGCCGGGCATCTACTAATCGAAGACCGTTGCGAACCCCGTCACATCAACGACAAGGAGTGCGTTATGGAGCTAGTGTCCCCCGACCGTGTCCTGCGGCTTGACCCTGTTTTCGGATCCATGGGGCTTGAGGCCGCTCGCAGCATCTGGTCGCTGTCGCAGCTCTCAATGCGTGAAAAGGCGTGCCTGCTTATTGCTGGAGATGTTGCGGTGCACGAGCTTGGTCTCCCGTTCGAGCTGCATGTAGCCATGGCCTTGAGCAAGGCCGAGATGTGTGTTGAAGACCTGCGCGAGCTGTTGCGTCATGTGGCGCCAGCGGCCGGTCTCAATCCGGTCTCGCGGGCATTCGAGCGACTGGCGGAGGTGGTTGCAGAACTCGGCCATAGCCCCGACAGCCATGCAGCACGCCGTCCATCGCCTCATCCCGCAACGCCATACCCGGCACATGCTCTTGAAGCACTCAGATCTGCCGATCCCAAGCTTGCCCTTGCAATCGAAAAACAATCGTCTGAGCTTTGGGCACGACCCGGCCTGGACCACCGCGAGCGCCTGTTTGCCAGTTTTGCGATCGATGTTGTGAGCGGAACTCTCGGACAGGCCTTTGCAGCGCACGTTTGTATGGCGCTTCGGGCAGGCATCACAGCAGCCGAGATGCACGAGGCTTTGCGTGTGCTCGCCGAGTACTCGACGGTGAGAGCCTGGCAAGGGACGATTGCTCTTGAAAGTGAGTTGCGATCCGCTCCAAGGTCTCAGGGCGGCCTGGTGGCCCCCGGAGAGGGGAGCTGCGCGCCTCGCACTGTAGCGAGCAAGGTCGAGGTCGAGAAGTACGACAGGTCAGTTCTCAGCGAGGCGGACGCGAGCGGCCTTGCCATAGTCGAGACACGCCTGGTGGAAAAGTTTATCGGCGGTATCGTCGGCGAAGGGAGGGCCACGCACTTGAGGCTCGAACGTCCCGACGGCACGGGCACCTTGATCTGCTATGAGCGCATCGCAGGCTCAATCGGGGGCCTGAAGGGATCATTTCTGCTAAAGGCCGAGGGGGCCATGGAGCGGGGCCCGGTCGTGCGCGGCCGTTGGGAGATCGTGGGCGGTTCGGGAACAGGAGAGCTCGAACGACTGAATGGCTATGCGGAGTTCTCGGCTGAGCGGGACGAGAGCTCTCCCACGGGATGGCGTGCCAGCACGTCCTTGACATACTGGCTCGAGACCTCACTCACCGTTTAATGCTTCTGGAAGCACGGCGATGCTTCAATCGATAGCCGACAATATCTGGATAGCGGATGGGGCGGACGTGAGCTTCCACGGATTTCCGTATCCCACCCGCATGGTGATCGTCAGACTTTCGGGTGGTGACCTCTGGATCTGGTCACCGATCGACCTCAACGAGGAGCTGCGCGGGAAACTGATCAGCCTCGGTCCCGTGCACCATCTCGTCAGCCCGAACAAGCTTCACCACCTCTTCCTGTCACGTTGGCACGAATGCTTCCCACAGGCCCATCTGTGGGGGCCGGCATCGATCATTGGCAAGCGACCCGACCTGACCTTCGAACGCGGCCTGACAGATGAACCGCCGGCCGCCTGGAGCCGTGACATCGATCAAGCCTGGTTTCGCGGCTCGCCGCTGCTGGACGAGGTCGCATTCTTCCATAGAGCATCCGGTACGGCGATTTTCGGCGACCTCGTCCAGGCCTTTGGCGAGGATTATCTCAGGACCAAATGGAAGCCATGGCAACGATGCTTGGCGCGTCTGTCGGGCATCACTGCACTTACCGGTGCGCATGCGCCGCTGGACCTCCGTCTATCATTTCTCGACCGCCGTTTGGCGCGCAAAGCGCGTGCGACGGTGTTGAACTGGCAGCCAGAGCGCGTCGTGATGGCACACGGGCAGTGGCAGCGCAGTGGCGGATCTGTGTTCCTCGCGCAATCCCTTTCTTGGATGGGTTGAGGTGATCCTGTTACCTGCAATGCCGCCCGTTGTGAGTAGATGGTCATGACCGCCGCCACTGGTCGCATGAATAATGGTTGCGGATACAACGACCAATATATCGGTGCGATGCCCGAGGAGATGAAAAGAAGAGCCCGACCAAGCCGTTTTCGGAGGCCGCCACCCATACAAGCCAAGGCCGCCTCAGGTGGCGGCCTCTTTATGGCCTGGAATCTGGATCCCGGCGGAACTCGACTTTGAAAGCGTCCGTAAGTTATCGCGACCCGTCGATCGCATATCGTTTGACGATATCGATGGTCGAGCTTGCAAGCAAAGCTTCAGTCCCGCCATTAGCTGGTGGATAGATGAGCTTGGTATTGATTTTTCGCTTCAGGGCCTTGCCTTCAGTTCCAGTCAGCTCAACTCGTCGATCCCAGCCCTGTGTCCTGATCGCGCCCCATCGACCGAGGTCCAGACAGGTGACATAGTTAAGTTGAGAATACGGCACAGCGGTCATCCCAAGCAGGTCCCGCGCGGCGTTCTCGCCGGCAACCCGTCCAATCTGCAGCGCGTGTTGGCAGGATTGCAGAGCCCGGTGTCCATCTCCAGTGTCGGCCGCCGCAGCGTCGCCTGCGACGAATACTTCCGGCGCGGCGGGAGCCCGGAGCTCTGCGTCGACGACGATCCGGCCGAGCTCATCTCGCTCGCCGGGAACATTACCCGTGAAGGGCGAGGCTCTCATGCCCGTCGCGAGCACGACGGCATCCGCTGAAAGAGCGCTGCCGTCCGCGAAGCTTACACGGTTTGAGGCCAGCGCCGTGATTGTCGCGCCAAGTCGGAGCTCGATACGCGCAGACTGCAAGGCACGCTCGATCTCCGAACGCGGCCCAGGCCCAAGCTCTGGTCCGACCACGTCCGAGCGGTCGACCAAGACAATATGCATCAGTTCAGCAGCCTCGGCTGCGCCGTGCGCCACGAATCGGTCGCGCAGCTCGAGCGAAAGTTCGATGCCCGTAAAGCCCGCACCAACGACGACGAGGGTGGGGTCTTTCTTGTCGCGGGCGAGCTCGTTCAGACGCCGATCGAAAGCGATTGCTTCTGCTTGAGTGTCGACGGAATAAGCCTCTGCGGCGCCAGGCACTGGCGGACGACACATTCGACTGCCTGTGGCGACAATCAGGCGATCGTAGGTGAGGCAGGTGGCGTCATCGAGCGATACGATCTTCGCAGTCGTGTCCAGCCCGACCGCCTCTCCACGAACGAAGTTCACGTCGACCTTGTCCAGGTACGGAAGAACATCGACCGCGAGAGTGTCTGGCCTGGCTTCGTACAGTCGCGGCCTTATTTCCAGCCTTGGCTCTCTCGAAACAACAGTGATATCCGCTGCCGATTTCGCAACTCGCCGGGCTGCCATCGCGGCCCAAAAGCCGGCAAAACCTCCGCCAATGACAAGAATATTCCTCGACATGCTCGTTCCCTTTCTGACCTTGGTCGGGCATTTCTCAAGGCAGGACGATTTAAAGCAGCTGGTTGTGACACTTCATCCGGCTGATTTTGGTCCTCACGGCGTCGGCGCCGCCGGCCGATGCCTGCGCAGACACGACATCGCAGGCCTCCACAGACGGGATCAAAAAGACGGAGCGTGGCAACCTTGTTCGTGCCGGCGGTACCTGCTGCCAGAGCAAATTTGCATCGTAGGTAGTTGCAGGTGCATGTCACACTGGGGGCTCGCGATCGTCTCGAGGTGAATTAGCCGGAGGAGACAGCGGCCCGTCGGACGTCTTGCCGCTTTGGGAGATGCGCGCTCGAGCAAAGAACAGATCGGTTTTGCCGATGAGCAGGACCCCCCCACCGGGCTCGTCAATTCGAGCAAGAGATATGTTGGTAAAGGAGACACTGATGACAGGCGGCCCGGCAATGAACCTCCAAGAACTCACGGCAGCGAACGCTGCGGCAAACTTAAATCGGCTCTTCAGGTTCGAAGTCGTGTTGGCCGCCGACGGAGAGGCGGAGCTCCAAATGCCATGGAGCGATGATCTCACACAATATGCCGGTCATCTTCATGCTGGGGCGATCGCGGCGTTGCTCGACACGGCCTGCGGATTTGCCGCCGCGACTCTCATCGGGCCCGTGACAGCATCGCATTTCTCCATGAACTGTTTGAGGCCCGCGGTCGGTCGCGGTTTTATCGCGAAAGGCGCGACGGTTCGCGCCGGACGCAAGCAGACCTTTGCTCGGGCAGAATTGTTTGCGGAGGATGGTTCCGGCAAACGGTCGCTCGTTGCGACGGGCGAAACGCTTTTAGTCGCGCTCGGTTAGGCCGCCGTAGAGCGATCGATTATCGATCGCAATGCGCGGCGCATCCGATGGACAGAAGGGCAGGCGTCGAAAGCAAGCCACACGCAGCCTTTTGGTGCAAAACGCATTCAGGTGTGAGACCCAAGCCGGAGAAGGTCGAGAAGCGGCTCTCGGCGTCATGGGACGGGATGGGTCTGCCGGAGTAAAACCGGAGCTCGTCATTTGACCGATCCCTTCTTACCTATGTTACATCAACTCCTTCAGTGTACGGAAAGATGAAAATGCTGACCGGCGGATGCGCGTGTGAAAAGGTTCGCTATGAATGCACAGACGTTCCGATTGTTCAGTTGATGTGTCACTGCCGAGATTGCCAACGATCAAGCGGCACTGCATTCTCGGCCTTCATTATGGTGGCGAGCGACAGGTTTCGCTATCTGAAGTCAGAGCCAGCCTTCTTCGAAACCGTTGCAGAAAGTGGACGTCTGTTTCGGAGAGGGTTCTGCAATCATTGTGGCAGTCAAATTTCTGCACATTGGCCGACAAGGCCGCAATTGCTGCTGCTTACCGTCGGCAGCCTCGATGATCCATCGAAGTTTGAACCCACTGCTGAAACTTGGCTCGCACGCGTACCTTCATGGCACCCTCTTCATCCCAGCACCGTCAAATTCAGGGAGGCACCCGCCGAAGGAGTGAAGGAGAGGATTGAGGCATATTTTGCCCGACGCACCCAGTCTTAGTCTGTTTGCTTCGGGTCAAACTGGTTATCGGCGAAAGGCAGCTCATAGCACGTAGCGAACCAGCGCTTTCCCGATATCTGACGGTATATGAAACTATGCCGCGGCGGTGCTAGCGTTAGCGTTTCCACAACGCCTGCAGAGTCGCTCAGCCGATTGACTCCGATAGGTAGCGATATCGCCAGTATCCCGATCGGCACAAATTATTCTGTGAATTCAAGACCGAGAATTTTCGGCGGGTATAGCGTCGGGATTTGTCCGTCAGATGTGAGGATTTGTGCTTTTGGATCAACGACGAAAGATCATCCCAAATGATTGAGTGGGAGTAGGGCTGCGGGCAGTTATCGCGTAGTTTGGCGTAGTCTTGGGAGCTTCTCTCGCATTCCAGATGCTCTGGCCGAGATAGTTAGATTGGCGTAGCCCACCTGAGATTGGCAAGCCATTGCTATCTGGACAACAGAGTGCGGCAGCGCGGTCGAGCGTGCAGAAGGGACAGTGTGTTCAGCGGCGGGCGCAACACAAGCCGGATAGGACAGCAGAGTCCATGAAATTGGGGCGCGCCGCACAACTGGTGTTCGGCGCGAACATCCCTTCAGGCTCGTGATATCTAGGTGATGGGCATTGAATGGAGGCCTGGATCAAAGTACTCGCTCGCCAGCGTGAAGTCCTTGATGCCTGCGTTGGCCATGAAGAAATCTGTCGATTGTGTAGCCAGTTCAGTTCGTGACGGTCCCACCTGAATACATGCGTTTCCAGTCCTTGGACGTGAAGCATCTTCTGAGCCTTGAACGACTCATTGATGTCGGCCATCGGCGTCTGTTTGTAGTGACCCTTTCTGAAGATTCTCCATCGCTTCCGCGCTCTTGCCATGATTGAGTCGTTCGCCTCGGCCCGGCCCTTGATGTAACGGCCGCGGATCGCATCGCGCTCTGCGGTCGAGACATGGTTGGCGTTGAGCGTCAGGCCGAAGGCGAAGTTCTGCTTCACCTTCGACACGCTTGCAATTGAGCTGCTTGTCAGAGTCCTAGCGGCCCAAGCAGCGGCAGCGGCCCAGCACCGCAACGGGTCACCGGCTGGGCTCGGGGGCCAGATATTGCAACATCTGGCCCACGTTCATGGCTGCTGGCTGGCGTTAGAGCGGCGACCAACCGTTAGGCCAACGGTCGTTGGGACCGTTCAACCCGCACCGCGAGGATTGACAACCGTGTAGCCACGCAATGATCGCGGGTGCATCCGCGTCGCGTGTCCGCCTGAGTTGGCGTCATACGCCATCCACATGTCGCCTTCGAGGTGCTGTTCCAGAACGAAGACATGCCCGCGCCGCGCCGCGACCATTCCCGGCGCGGGCGAAGTCCGCGGGAAGCGTAGCCAGTTGGCCGCAAGGTTCAATTCAGGCACGACACGACCAAACACTCGCAGGGCTGCGCCACAACCACAGAATGAAGACGGGCAACCGGGCGGCCGACCGCCGACAATCCGGCCGTGAGTACGGTCACTCACCGCGCCTACGCTGTCGGGCGTGGCTAACGCGAGTTGCTTGGGGCGATACGCCTGCAGTGAGTAGTGCGAAGTTCGTTCGCGGCGCGCCTGGGTGGCCGAGAAGTCACATGGCATGATGACGTTGCATTCGGGCGCTTGGACGATGCGATAAGGTCTTGCTTCTGAACAGATTGGGCCGATGACAACGAGGAAACACGCAGAAAATACTTGCTTGAACATTGCAGGAACTCCGAGCTGAGATCCTGCCCCGCGCCAAGCAACGAACTTTTTTTGGCTGAAAAGAGGCTAAAATGACAGGAATTGCTTGACGCTCTTGGTCAATCCTCACGGCCTTACGTTGCGCTCTATCGATTAACTCGTTGAGGGGGTGCGCCTTGAACCTTTCGCATTGATGAGGCCTCATCCACCAGGCACTGCGACGCTGCAGCCCTTCCGTGGTGGTCGTAAACGGACGTCAGACTCCGGCTCGCAATAGTCACAGGTATGTTGAAATTCAGGACGAGCCCCGGCCTGAGCTGAGTGATCAGCTGTGATCCGCGATTGCCTTCGAGTGATCCGCGGCTAAGGCATCGAATGCTCAGTAAAAATCGTCCGTGAAGACTTTCGCAGCAAGCAACTGAATTATCCTTACTTCGATAATCCCAAAATGAAGATTTCGCGGCACGCGAAGAGGGCGCAGGTAGCTAGCGCGGAGAACTCGCGCGCCTGACGATTGCAGCGACGATAGCGAAGCGAATCTCGATTACTGCACTTTTTGCCCGAGGTCTCTCAGTAGCGTGTGGAGAAAGTCGCTGGCATGGTCGTATTGAGCGTTGCCTCTTGTGATTTGACGAACGAGCGGATCCATTAACCGACCGACGGTTTCGGAGCCGAGTAGCTCAGTTCTGTCCGACCACTGCAGCAGTAAAGTTTCTGGTATATCTTCTGCAGATCTGAACAGCCTTAAGAGGCAATGTTCGCCCTTGGAGTCGTGGTCGTGATGGGCCCTTGCCGCATAGAAAGCGAATAGCCCACGGAAGGCATCACGGGAAACAGCAGGTTTTCCCATCTGAATTTCCCCGAAAAAAACGATTCTCAATGAAAGCAAGTCTGAATCCTTCGGGCGGGAAAAGCTAGTAAAAAATTGAATCCTTATACCTTCATCAAATTGTTCCCTGATCGAGATTAAATCGCGATTAAACCTAACAGTAAGCACTCGTTACCTAATTTTTTCGAGCGCTTCTGCCGGTTCTTCACTGGCTGGGATAGCCAAGCAGCATTCGTACGCCAAACGCACGGCGAAGATCATTCTTCGTGCCGCGTCTTAGAAATCGGGAATAATCGGCAATTTTGACGATTGTTTCTGTGCCCCCGCGTCGATGTGCGCCTGAGGCGGCAGCACATCCGGCGGCCTGAGCCGTCGAAGCTGAGGCCGCTCATTTGCCATTTCCTATCGCAAACGTTGTGCGGGATCCGCAAATCTGCGGCACGCGAAATCGTGCTTCCGCTTTGCATGATTGGAATTCGAATCGGAGAGCGACCCCGCTAAGTCGGCAGAAATAGCCAAGAAGCTTGGAAGACATGTGGCATCGATCCGAGCCGCACCTCGCATAGTTTGGGGCTTTTACTCAGAAAATGGTCAGTGCGATGCCGATGGCGGGAGTGCGGCCCCGGTACGGCACTGGAGGGAGGGACATTGCCCGGGGCCGCCCCGCGGGTCCAACGTGGACCAGCATAAGTGCAACCGAGAGTTCGAGGGGATCGTTCCTAAGTGGTGCGCCCGACGTACCGAGCCACCAGCGCGCTTGTGGTCACGATGGCGCGCGCGGAACTCATCCGAAGACCAGCGCGATCTGCGCGCGCCGACATGTCGAATCTACCATCGTGCGCAATGGGCAGCGGCTCGCGACTTCATTTTCAAGATGGAAGATTTGATCGGTCACGTTCAAAGAAGCGACGTCCACCGAGCGACGGATGCTTTGGACACCAATCGTTGCGATCGAATTGGCGGAATAGAGAATGGCGAGCCATCAAGCGTGATGTCGCAAGGAAGTGTGCTCCAGCAGTTCGCGGAGTCCCAGAGAACAGGCCGCGCATCCGCGTTAGTCTTCTATCCAGGCAGCGAAGTGATCAGAAATGCCTTGAGTTGCGAATCCGCTGCATGGAGTCGCGGAAGCGCCCTCGCCATTTGCGTCAGTACGTCGGCGCCGTACGAGCGACCTCTATCGTTCTGATGACCGGCTCCTCGACCCAGGCCTCGCGGGCAAACCAGTTGTGATTGGCCTGACAGACGGGACAAAGCGTATTGCCGAAAAACACGATGCTTCGCAGGAAAGTCTCACGATCGGATTTGAGGCCGGTAGGAATCGCGCGGCCGGATTGCGGACACTTGACCATAATCATACCCACGCCAACCTCCCTGGATGTGTGGTCGAATAAGGGGGCCGATCGGCTGGAGTGCGCTCTCGTCGATGCGGGTTCACTTGGGGGGCATCGCACCTGGGTCGCTGTCGAGCAAAGGGCAGCTTGCTCGTGACGGCGCTTCTCCAACCGACCGGATTCCTACTTTCGTGAATTGTGGGATACCGCCGGGCTTTGGCTCGGCAGTTCTGAATGATGTTCCAGATTCAACGTAAAGTCGCGGGTAAGCCGCAAACAAATATAAGGGCTTAATTCTTCGGGCTTCGAGCGAAATGCCCCGCCGGCAGCGCAACTACTATCATTTTTGACAGTCACCAAGTTCGGCTCCCATTCGCGCAGCTTCTGAATATTCACTGCTGAAATTTAATTTGTAAATAGAAAAGCGCATTGTCGGTGCGATTTGCGACTCTCGTGGATATACTTTTCACGCGAGCCTAAGCGAAGCGCGCCACAATCAAATATGTAAGCGGGTACGCGGTAAGGCTGCAGCCGCTTCGTATTTGCGAAGGCAGTTGCAGCGGTTGCGAGCGGTGTTCCGCGGCCGCATCAGGTTCAAGTATGAAACAAATTGTGATTTACGGTTAATTGTATAAATGGCGTTGTTAAATCCTGCCGATCACGTAATCTCTGGCTTATTAAAGTTTCATTCGGCTGGAGGAAACGATGTGGGAATTAAATCACAATAATTGCCTCGTCTCGCACGCACCGCTGTTGGCCCAGATGCGCGCGGAGTTGGCCAGCATCGGCGAGAAGGAGCGCATTCTGAAAGAACGGAGAGCCGATCGCGAAGCTTATCGTTACCTTTTGGAAGCTCATCGGTTGACCGCGAGAGAGTGCTTTTTTGACGAGCTGCTTTTGAACGTTGCGCCACAGGAGGGAGGCGAGGACGGGCAGCTGGCGGCATGACGGGCCGGATTGTCATTTCGAAACGAGCCCGATCGGGTTTGTGCTCCGCTGAACGGGAATTGCAGCGCCGCAGGCCGGGTTAGATCGAAACTCGTAGTCGAGACCTCCCTCTGTCGCGGCCGCGACATAGCGTTGGCCTTCGTCGGGCGAGACGAACCTTCGTACATTGGCTGGAGCCGTGCTGAAAAAATCGTCGGCAGAGATGGTGTTGAGACCGGCTCCAGATGCAATGTTCGTGCTGCTGGATGGTCGATCAATGCTCTTCAGCGAAGCCGGGCAGAAGATCTTCGAGCTGGACCAGGTAGCGGCATTCATCTGGTGCAAGCTGGCGCAAGGTGCCTCTCTGGAAGATGTCTATCAGGGGCTTGGGGCGCTAGGCATTGACGAGGATGCGTCACGCCAGTTCACCCGCCAGGTTGTAAATGTCTGGGCCGATCAAGCGCTACTCCAAGCGGACTGGCAAGTGCCGATTGACTGTTCCTTCTCAGTGATCCTGGGTCGGCACAAAATAGGCGTCCGGACTGCAAATCGAGACCTCTTGAGACGGCTGCTTTCGGTATTCTGCGTCGCGGACAAGGGCGCGGGCGACAACGACCTGGTGGTCGAGGCAACGATGCTGGACGAGCAAGTGTTCTTCCGCGGAGAGGATTCGAGAATTTCCAGATGTGAAGTCGAAGCATTGGCGCCGACGATCAAGGCGCACATCAGCGAGCGGCTTATTCGAAGCGATCGCTGGGTCTTTTCCCTTCATGCAGCTACTCTCGTGAGAAACGATGCGGGCCTGCTGTTGTGCGGTCAGCCGGGAGCTGGAAAGTCGACCCTGACACTGCAGCTCGTGGACGCCGGCTTTCGCTACGCTGGCGATGATGTTGCGCTGGTTGGAGCTGACGGAACCATCTGCGGAATTCCCTTTGCGCTCACAGTCAAGGAGGGGTCGTGGGACTTGCTCTCCCGGCTGCATGGCGACAAGTATGACGCGACGCACCGCCGCTCCGACGGGGTTCGGGTGCGGTACGTCCCCATTCCAAATGCGCAGAACCAATGCGTTTCCGCGAGCTGGATCGTCTTCTTGAAACGGGTCGCGGGCGGTCCGGAAGAACTGACCGCGATAGACCAGTTGGATGCGATGAAGCGGCTTATCGAAGACGCATTTGCCGCTGACGGAAGGCTATCGCAAGCCGGCTTTTTCGCTTTGAAGCGGATTGTCGCAGGCGCGCGATCATTTCAACTCACCTACTGCGAGTCGGTGGAAGCTCGGCGCTTGCTTATGGAATTGTGCGATGGTGAGGCATAGCAGCGCGCTCTCGAACCTCTGCAATTGCTTGCGAGGTATGCCGCCCGTCGACGTGGAGTGGACGTCCGTAATCGGGCTCGCAAATCGGACTCTGACGACGCCGGCGCTCATCGACTTTGTGGGCAAATATGCATCGATGCTGCCGGAGGACGTCTGCGCATATATCCGCAATATCCACCGCCGAAACGAGCTGCGCAATAATCGCCTCCTCGCTCAGCTGGAAGAAGCCGTCGTTGCGATGAACCGCTTGGGAATTACCCCGATCATGCTCAAGGGCACATCGACACTGGCGACCGCACCCCGGGAGCGCCGAGGCGTTCGGATAATGTCGGACCTGGACATCATCGTCATGCCGGACGAGGCCAGAATGGCAATTGCCGCTCTATGTGCAATTGGCTACGATATTGATTACCAGACCCCCGCCGAAAGCCAGAGATGGCACGTCGAGCTGAACCGGTCACAGGATGTCGGGACCATCGACCTGCAGCAGGCCGCTCCGGGTCCCGCGTACCTCTACCAAGGTATCGGGCAGGCGCTGAACCATTGCGTCATCGCGCCGCTGGGAAGCGGGCGCGTGTATATCCCCACGCCTGTCTACCGAGCGCTCATGCTGATTATCCATGATCAATTTCAAGACTACGGTTATTGGCTCGGCGACCTCGACCTGCGGCACCTTGTTGAATTGCGAGATCTAAACGATTCCACCGAAGGCCTTGATTGGGAGAAGCTTGCCTCGCTAGTCTCGGGCGAATTGATGAAGAATGCGGTTGAAACCCAACTGGTCGCTCTTGCCGGGCTGCTTGGCGTCGATATTCCGCAGACGATGCGCTCCCGCCTGATTCCCCGCCTGCAGTTCATGCGACAGTTGATGCAGGCACGTTTTCCGTCCACGCGTTTGCTGTTCCTCGCGATGACGGCGCTGGATCTCGGAAACTATCGGAACGCGGCAAATGGCGCCTGGCAAGCCGCCGCCCATCCGCGTAGATCGTGGTCCCTCCCGAAGGTGGACACCTTGCAGTTCTTGTTGAAGGCGGCCGTCGCTGTGCGCACAGGGAAGGTGTAGGCGCGCAAGCGCGCTGCGAGCCGAGCGACCGGTAACTCCCATCCGTTCGCAGACGCTTCGCGCCCGCGGGTGTCTGCGTCGATGAAGCCATCAATGCTCGCGACTACCAGCATTCCGGTTGGACGCTTCGCCGTTCTCGCGAATCCTGAACTCCTCGAGCGTGTGTCCTGATTGAAGCGCTGCGACCAGCCAGCGCGGCTGTTTGCCTCGCCCAGACCAAGTCTCTGTCGGCTTGAGGGGGTTGAAGTATTTCGGCACGACCTTTGGGTATTTGCGGCGAGGGGACTGGCCTGGGCCCATCTCTGTCGCCTCGCCCTCCGCCTCGCCGAACTGGTCCGGCTGATTGAGCTGCGCCAGGCGCTTTTCCAACTCGCGCTTTTCGGCTGTTATCTTTTCAGCAAGAATCTTCGTGAGCTCCTCGTGGAGGAGCCAAAGTTCCTCAAAATCCATGGCTTCGAGATCTTGCCGGCGCATAGCATTCTCGTCACCGACCAACCTGCCCAACAGTCGTATCTGACGCCGAATAGAGGTTTTTTCGCGTGGCGAACAAAAGACTGGGAATCAGGGTCGGTCTTTCAATTGACGTGATAATAAATAAATAATATATTATTAAATGTATATTGCGAGGATTATTTTCTGTTTTATTATTGGGCGAGGAAGGCTTGCTGCGCTCTCGAAGAGAAACATTGGATATTATCGGCTGCCCGTTGGTACGTCTTCGAGTTGCGATCAGGCAGTTTATCGCGCCTGCGGAACCGTTGACCGACCTCAAGGATCTGCAGCTCCAAATCCAGCTGCGAAAGCTCGCGCTGAAAGATATCGCAATCATAACCTCGCGGCTGCAGCGGGCTGACATCCGCATTTCAGGACGAATGCCGGGATGCGGCCTCCCGCAGTCATGTTCCTCACGAGGGCGGCGGCGCGGAAGATCGACCTCGCGACGCTCTAATCAATCATAATCAGATTGAATCGCGGCGCCGGCGCACGTAGGGCGCGTGTTATGTGCGGGCCGCTATTGAATTCAGCGAATAATGCATTTTTCAGTCTTGATTGGAACCGGCGACGCAGTTATGTGGAGCATAAAAATGCTGTTGAGTTCCGAATATTTTTCGCTAAGGCCCGACATTGGGTGCTTGATTACTCTGCTGGGACATATTAAATGGGCGCAACTACAGGATGCTAACATGTCGACCAAGAAGCTCGAACTAGAAGCGATGTCCCTCGATGATCTATGGTCCCTTCATGAGGAAATTAGCGGCATTTTGTCGGACCGGATCAAAGCGGAAAAGCAGGAACTGGAGAAGCGCTTGGCGGTTCTCGGCGGCGGGATGGCTATGTTAGCCGAAAGCGGCAGGCCGGGCATCTCTTCCACGGGCAAGCCGAGGCGCAAATATCCGCGCGTGCTGCCGAAATACCGTAACCCGCAGACGTCCGAAACTTGGTCGGGGCGTGGCAAGCGACCTCGTTGGCTGGTTGCTGCGGTGAAATCCGGTCGTCGAATCGAGGAGTTTCGCATCGGGGAAGCGGCTCCGAAACTTCGGCAGCGGGCGTGAAGCAGCTGCACCAGGGGACTGGCGCAGGCGCCTTTGGTCGAGGTTGGAGCTAATAGGCGTTGCGCCCCCGTAATACTTCCACAGGAGTTCGCAACAGGATTGCAAGATCCAGCCGAAGACTCCAATTATCGATGTACCAGAGATCGTATTGGACGCGTGCTTCGATCATCGACGCCGTGGGCGTTGCCCCGCGGCAACCGTGAACCTGGGCCCATCCGGTCAGCCCAGGCCTGACCCTGCGGCGAAAGGCGTAGTTTCGCACGAGCTTGTCAAACTGTCCGTCGTGGGCCAAGGCGTGGGGACGCGGGCCCACCAGCGACATGCTGCCCTCGAGAACATTTAGCAGTTGCGGCAGTTCATCGAAGCTCGACCGGCGCAGCAACTTGCCCACGCGGGTGACCCGTCGATCGAGAGGGACGGCCTGAGTGATCACGTTGCCGTCCTCGAGAACATGCATGGTCCGAAACTTCCGGATCAGGAATGTCCGACCATTGAAACCGCAGCGTTGCTGTCGGAAGAACACCGGGCCCGGAGAGTCCAGCTTGATTGCGATTGCAGCCAGTACCAGCAGTGGTGCAGCCATCGCCAGCGCGAGCCCTGCGCCGACAACATCAATCATTCGCTTGGATGCGCACTCGAGGGAGGTGAGGGGACCCCGCTGCAACTCGACGCAAACGGCACTTCCAAGATTCCGTGTCGGATGTCGAAGCAATTCGGATGTTGTGCCGACGGGCACGAACATGATCGGGAAGGGCAAAACCCGGAGGTCGGCCACAAGTGCTCGCAGCTCGGGCCATCGCTCTGGAGAGGCCTCGACCACCACCTGGTCGAGCGGGATGTTGTGAATATAGTCGATTACGCGAGAGGCGAACCGTTTACGACCGGCGGGCCCGAAGCCGATCGGCGGCAGGCTGAACCGTGCTCTGACGCAATATCCGTGCATAGACAAGGTCTCCGGCAGGCCGGCGTTTTTGGAAAGCGGTTGGTCGCTGATTAGAACGATATTGGTGCTGGCGAACTTTCTTTCGCTCAGACCCCTTATCAGCACTGCCCTGACCCCCCATCGCTCTGCCACAAGCAAGGCCAAGCCGAGGATGGCGAACAGCGGGCCTGGTTTCTGAGAGGCACCTGGGGGAATTGCAAAGCCATATGCGGCCCAGATCAAGAGCAACAATGACGCCCAAGTGACACAGACGGCCCGAACCTGGTTCTTGAGCACAAGGAGCTCAATCGGCCGATAGAGGCCCTGAGCCTTCAGGAGGGAAGCCACGCAAGCCGCGCTAATCAGCGCCAAGCCAAATGCGTTGCCGTGGTCTGCCCCGGTCTGTACGCTCTGGAACCGGTATAAGACCGTGGAGATGACGCTCGCGAGCAAAATCGTCGCGATATCGGCACAGAGCGCAACGTGTTCGATCCGGTCATACCGCAGGGGCCATTTATGCGAGGATATTGGCGGTTCGAGACTGACATGAGCCGTATCGATTTGATCGGGGAGGTGTCGGTTCACGAAGTTCATGACGAGGTACTCTGACCAGCATTTAATCTATTATTAATTTATTGAATATTTCAAGTGAAAATATAGAACTTAAATATTGGCCGCGCTTGGTGAGGTTCGACCCGTGCGGCATTATCGGATCGAGCAAAATACCTCGAGAGTTACCGACCGGTGCCGCGGCCCGGTGCACTGTTCGGCGGAGAGACGACCGTTCCGGGCGCAGGAGCCCGGATTTCCTTCCTTTGAAGAGCGGCTGAATCCCGCTCCGCAATCAGATTGTTCACCATGCTCTTTCCTTCCGCGGATGCCGACTGATAGGCGGCAACAAGAGCGGGGCGGAGACTGGGCTGTTTGGTCAGGGCAATCTTGATGTCACGTTGCACGAGTTCACGCAGTTCCGGTTCGTTTACCGTCGAGACCTCGCCGAGAGCGACAGTCAGTCGTAGCGGAAGTAGGGCCAAATCGCTTGGCGCTGTGTAGTACGACAGTTTCAGTAGAGCTGCGACGTCGTATTCCGCCGATCTCTGCTCCCTCGAGAGCGCCGCAAGCTTGAGCCAAAGATCACCTCGTAGCGGTGAGTACCGCAGTGCCCGTGCCAATGCAGTCGGCGCAGCCGGATCGGCTCCGATCTCCGGCTTTGACGCTGCGGCTTCGTTGGCGATGGGCAACGGTTCAAGAACAGGTGTCCTCGGATGCAAATCGCCGTCCCCGCGCAGTGAGCCCGAACGCGGCGCCCCTACGGACGCCTGGCGTGCCGCTTGGTTGACGGAAGGCGCTTCAAGCGGCAATCCGCTCGGATACCGCGGGTGAGTGTATAGCCAGACCGTTTGCGCGCACAGGGCGACAGCGACAGAGCCCAATCCAATACGCATGGATACATTGCCATGTTGGCGGGCTGGCTTAGATGCCGGATCCGAGCTATCCGGCTCCCTTACGGAGCGCGTTGATTGCGGCGACAAGGCCGCAGTAGCCGTATCACGCTGGCTTTGGGCAACTGCCAACCCTAACGCGGCGGCCGCCAACAGCGATGTGCCGAACTCGAGAATACCGTCCTCGACCAAGGCCAGCATGGCTAGCGCAGCCGCAGCACCAGAACCAATAGCGGCGTAAGCGTAGTCCCGCCTTCGCTGCAGGGAACATCTAAGCAAAGCCGAGGCGGCAAGTACCGCAACTATCAACAGCCCATACAGGAAAGGGCGGCCCATTTCGATGGCGATGACGGCGGCAGCGGTCGGCCGCTCTCGCGATGAAGGCCCTCCGATATCGCGGTGGATCGGCAGCAGCGCCACGTACGTTCCTGCACCGGACCCAACCTGGCCGGCATCTTGCAGCATCCGTTCAGTCGCCGCCGGGTGCTGCGCAGATAGGGCGATCGCGAGATCGGTATTCGGCCGCACCGGCAGCAGGGTGAAGGCCGCCAAAAAGAGAATTGCGGCCGTGGCAAACACGCTCGCCATTCCCCAAACCCCATAGAACCAGTTCTGGATCGCGAACGCGGCGAAAACGATTCCCGCTCCAAGCAGTGCAGCTATGGCAGTTCCCGTTCCGTCTGCCCTGGCAAGGATCGCCGACAGGCAGAGAAACGTTGCCAGCATTGCGAACGATAAGGGCGCCGCCAGCTGAAACGAGAGTTGCTTGGCCTGGCGGCATTCCTCGAACGCGCGGGCCGCCATCGCTGCCGACATCACCAAGCCCAGCACCGAGGGTGCTGCGTCGGTCACGACGGGTACGGGAGTGCCGACGGGCGAGAGACCGTCAGCTCCCATCATCTGTCGCATTAGCAAGTACGCACTGACGATCGCTGAGACCGAGACCAGCATGGTGAGGAGTTGCCACGCGCGCTGTCTATCCAGCGCGACGATGGCCGCGATGAGCGCGAGGGCGACAGCAGCAATGTATTGCAAGAATGCTTGCACGGTTGCATCGATGTCCACCGTGAGCCGTTCAGAAGGGGGGGCATTCAATGCAGCCGATGCAGCGGCCCATATCGGATTGCCGGCCCCGTGGATCGGAATTGGAACGAGTTGAACAGTCATGTAGACCGCCGGTACAACGAGAATGACGAGCAGAAACAGTCGTAACCGTCGTACCAGGCGCGCGATTGCGAAGGATGAGGTGAAAACTGCGGCTGCCAGCACCGCGATCGCGAGAAGAGCAGGACAAAGAACTTGCGCTTGCGGAAATTCGGGTGTTGCAAAAGCCGCGGCGACGGACACCAAGAGTGCCACAATCAGAAACTTGTCCAGCATACAACGTCACCCCTCGGGCTTGAGTCAACGCTTGGACCGGCAGGCTCATGATGCATGGCGAAAGGCCGCTCAGGAGCTCGAAAGACCATATCGAACGTAGTGACTGTCATCGTAATAATCGCTTCGGTGGGCGTCGTATCGGGCCATCGCCTTGATGTCAGTCTTGTTCAGTACTGCGCCGATCAGCGAGTCCGAGATCGTCGGGGCGGTGTGCAGTGCATGCTGCACGACGTCGATCTTCGTGCGTCCCCACTCGACGACGAGAACGTAGCAATCGATCAGAGGAGCGGTGACCCGTACGTCGACAAGCGGGCTCAGCGGCGGAAGATCGACAATGATATAGTCATAGCTTTGTCGCAGACGATCAAACAGCCTGCAGATCGAGCCGTCGCACAAGAGTTCGCTTGAGTGAAGTACGGACCCACGCTGAACGGCCGGAAGAACGGCAAGAGTCGTGTTCGGATCCCGCCATACCGCCTCTTCGAGTGAACGAGTCCCCCTCAAGACTTCAATAATGCCATCCACGGCCTTTGGGACGAGCCGAGCCGAAAGCGATGGATTCCGAAGATCGCAGTCGACGATGATCACTTTCTTTCCGCTGTGCCCGATAAGTTGTGCCACGGAAGCGGCAATCGTGGTCTTGCCCTCATTTGGAAGGGCCGAAGTCACGCCAATCACCTGGTTGGGAGTCTTCGCCGGGCTATGGTCGATCGCGATCTTGATTGATCGGATCGCCTCGGTGTACCGCGAGAGAGGCATGCTCACGACGGCGCGATGAATGTCCGGAGCGCTCGGAAGTATGCGTTGGTTCGGGGCTTCCTGTGCCTGCTGCGGCCGAGCCGCCGACCTTTGCTGCCTGGGCAAGCTCTGGATCGGCACGAGAGATAGGCAAGGCAGGTCCAGCGCTGCTTCTAGCTGTGAAGACGTGCGGAAAACGCGATCCATGACGTCTCGCACGAAACCGAGGAGCAGTCCCAGCGCGAGCCCTCCCAGAAGACCGAAGCTCAGCACGACCTTCGCTTTCGGTTTGCTCTTGGTTTGAGCGGCAGAAGCGGGGAAGATGATGCGGGTTTCTGAGATCGGGAAGGTCTCCTGCTGCGCCGAGCCCATATATTGCTGAAGGAATGTGTCGTAGAGGGCCCGCAGACTCTTCGCCCGACTTTCCAAATCTCTTATTGTCAGCTCCGCCGAGTTCGTGAGGCGCGACTGCGCAATGGCCACGGAAAGACGCTTTTCGATCTCCTGCTGCCGCTGCTTTGCAAGTTCGGCTTCGCTGCGGCTGATCTCGGAAAGTCGCTTAACCTCGTCCAGAATGGAAACGCGAAATTCGCGCAGCCTGTTTCGAACGTTGACCACCGCGAGATGATCTCGGCCGACGCGGGCGGACAATTCGGCCTCACGCCTGGCGAGTTCGAGATACTGCTGGCGTAGCGATGTAATGATTGGACTGTTCATCGCGTCGGAGCCGATGGCGTCCAGATTGCCGATCGAGGATGGTTTTGCCGGGTCGACGCCGAGAAGAGCTTCGTAGCGCGACAGCTTGGCCGCGGCTTCTGAACTCTGCGCGCGAGCGGTAGCCAGCCGGGTGTTGAGTTCTGTGATCTGCTGCTCGTCGATCGGCTTTCCCCCGGGCGATACGATGTTATTTTGAGATTTGTAAGCCTCGACTCCACGTTCGGCGGTCAGCGCCTCCTCTCCGAGGCTCCGCAGCCGTTCCTGCAGCCAACTCGTTGCAGTTCGCGTGGCTTCAAATTTCGCCTCGAGCTGATCATTGATGTAGGCTCTCGCAATAGCGTTCGCGATCTCTGCCGCCAGCGCTGGATCACTCGCGGTGAATGCGATTTCAATGACGTGACTATAGCCAACTCGACCTGCAGACAGGCGATCCAGAAAGATTGCAATCGTTGCTTCCGAGGGCTGCTCCCGCGGGGCAGGTGGCGCACCTTCTGACGGATCTGGCCGCCATCGTTGAAGCCACCCCATCAACCAGGACTGCAGCGACCGGCCCTCCCTAAAGTCTTGGTGATCGGCCAATTTCAACTGCTTGATCACGGTTGCAGCAGTCGCCTGCGATTTGATGATCTGCAGTTGCGTCTCGATCTGGGTAACGTCGAGGAGCGGTTCGGAAAGAAGCGATTGTTTCTGAAGGAACTGCGCCCTTGGATTTTCGAACAGGACCTGTACCTGCGCCGTATAGGCCGGCGAGACCAGTCTCAGGTAAACGAGGCTAGCGGCACCTGCGAGGACAGTGACGAAAATGATGACGAGGTATTGCCGCCGTATAAATACCAGCGCGAATTTAATGAGCTCGCCGATGCCTCCTGTGCTCTGTCGGTTCAGCTGCATTTGAATGGGGGGAGGGAGACGTGACCCATCGTTCTGGAGCGTATTGGTCTGCAGCATCGGACATTTCTCTCGGCTGTCGGCAATCGCGCGGGAGCAATCCCGCGGCGGATATTGGGCCACTGTCACATTTAAAATAATATATAGGATAAAATTTGTATTGCCAATTAAATATAGCTTTGGCATTAATTGTGGGAATAATTAATTGGGATGAGGAAGGGTGCGACGGCCGATTGAACCGATGTCTACCGCGAACGGAGCGAAGCGGAACTGGTTGGCGAAGGCGCTCGGTTCAGGACATTAGGGGATCAGGCCGATCGTCCGAGCGATAGCGCTGCGTATCGGAGCGTGCGGTCATGCTGGAAGTGCGAAGTTTGGCGATTCCGGACGTAAAGGTCGTCCGATTAAAGCGTTTTTCCGATACGCGGGGCTATTTCTGCGAAACGTTCCGTCGCTCTGCGTTTGTCGAAAATGGGATTTCCCAAGACTTTATCCAGGACAATCAGTCATGCTCCGAGCGCGTCGGCACGGTTCGCGGATTGCACTTCCAGCGGCCTCCCTTCGCGCAGGCCAAGCTCGTTCGCGTGTTGAGAGGAGCGATCCTTGATGTGGTGCTCGATCTGCGGCGTCGGTCGCCGACGTTCGGCAAGCACGTCTCGGTCAAGTTGGATAGCGAGAGTGACGAGCAGTTGCTCGTTCCGAAAGGGTTCGCTCACGGCTTCTGTACGCTCGAGCCTCAAACCACCGTCCTTTATAAAGTCGATGAAGTCTACTCGCCGGAGCACGATGGCGGCGTCTACTGGGCCGATCCCGAATTGGCAATTGAGTGGCCGGTGAAGGCCACAGAGGCCCAGCTTTCGCCGAAGGATCGAGCGCTTCCCACCTTCGGTCAGCTTACTCCCGTGTTTGAGTAGAGGACGTCTCATGCGTGTTCTGGTGACGGGTGGGGCGGGATTTATCGGGTCCGCGGTCTGCCGCCAATTGGCCTTGGAAGCCGAGGCCTCGGTCGTCAATGTCGACAAGTTGACCTACGCAGCCAATTTGGCCTCGTTGGCCTCCATCGACGGTACCAGCCGCTATCGATTTGAACAGCAGGACATCTGCGATCAGGAGGCGGTCACTCGCTTATTCCACAAATGGGAGCCGAGCGCGGTTATCCACTTGGCGGCCGAAAGCCATGTCGATCGGTCGATTACCGGCTCGGCAACGTTCATCAGTACCAACATTGTCGGCACTTACACTCTACTGGAGGCAGCCAGGCGATATTACGACGGGCTGTCGAGTCAGCGGAAGAGACAGTTCAGGTTCATACACGTGTCGACGGACGAGGTGTACGGTTCATTGGGGCCGGCCGACTGCTTCCGGGAAGATACCCCTTATCGGCCGAGTTCTCCCTATTCAGCGAGCAAAGCGGCCTCGGACCACCTCGCGCTCGCCTGGTACAAGACCTATGGCTTGCCGGTGATCGTGTCGAACTGTTCGAACAACTACGGACCATTCCAATTCCCGGAAAAGCTCATTCCGCTGACAATTCTCAACGCGATTGAATACAAGTCGTTGCCTGTCTACGGCGACGGAAGCAACGTGCGGGATTGGCTTCATGTCGAGGACCACGCAGCAGGCCTGATCAGGCTGCTAAGCGATGGCAGGGCCGGAGAGAAGTATAATTTCGGCGGCGACAGCGAACGCTCCAACCTGGAAGTCGTCACCCAGATTTGTGAAACGCTTGATCGATTGCGTCCCGGGCCAGCAGCGAGGCGATCGTTGATTTCGTTCGTGCCGGATCGTCCGGGACACGACGCACGTTACGCGATCGATGCGTCCAAAGCTCGCAGCGAGCTGGGCTGGCGGCCGACCCGAAGCTTCGAACAAGGTCTCGCCGAGACGGTGGAATGGTATCTGGCCAGCGGCGCCTGGTGGGCGCGGGCTCGCAGCATGGTTTACGACGGCTCGCGTCTTGGCCTTCCAGCCACCCAACACTGAGGCTGCCAATGATCGAACGACCGATTCTGATTGCTGGTCGAAATGGCCAATTGGGCAGCTGCCTTCGTGATGCCGCTGCTCTTCGCGGCCTGTCTGCGGTTGCCCTCGGGCGCAAGGAGCTCGACCTTGAGGTCCGGGACGGGATCGACAGGACGGTCGCCTCGATCGCCCCCTGCATGATCATTAATGCCGCGGCCTATACGGCTGTGGACCTCGCGGAGTCCGAGGTCGGAAAGGCCTTCAGCATCAATCGCGACGGCGCGGCTGCGCTGGCGGATGTTGCATGGCAGAGGAACCTTCCATTTTTGCACTTGTCCACCGATTACGTCTTCGACGGTGCCAAGCGCGAGGCTTATGACGAGGCCGACGTGCCGGCGCCGCTGAACACATACGGTGCATCAAAGCTGGCCGGCGAGGCGGCCGTATTGGCGGCGCATCCCCTGGCGACCGTCGTCAGGTCGTCGTGGATCTACAGCTCGATAGGCAGCAACTTCGTTCGGACAATGTTGCGGCTGGCCGAAACGCGCCCGATCGTAAGGGTCGTTTGCGACCAATCCGGAAGCCCAACGTCGGCCGCGGATCTGGCCGCAGCGCTGCTGAAAATTGCACAGCGGTCGCTCACCGATGACCGCCGCACAGCGGCGGGCATCTTCCATGTGGCCGGCCAGGGAACAACGAGCTGGCATGGCTTTGCCGAGGCAATCTTCGATGGTTTATCCCGTCGGGGAGGGCGACCGCCGACGCTGGAAGCGATCACGACAGCGCAGTATCCGAGCGCTGCGCGCAGGCCAGTAAACTCGCGCCTGGAGTCATCCAAAGCAGAACGCGTGTTTGGAATTCGATTACCCTGCTGGCGCCAATCTCTCGAAACCTGTCTCGACCAACTTGTCGAAGGAGCAGACACCGATGCTGAAGGGAATCGTCCTGGCTGGCGGCAGCGGAACACGGCTCTACCCGATCACACGTGTGGTCAGCAAGCAGCTGCTGCCCATCTATGACAAGCCGATGATCTACTATCCGCTGTCGACACTGATGCTGGCAGGCATCCGCGAGATCCTGATCATCACGACCCCGGCGGACCGATCCCAGTTCGAGCGATTGCTCGGGAACGGAAGCCAGTGGGGAATCCGGCTCAGCTATGCCGAACAACCGCGCCCGGGCGGGCTTGCTGAAGCGTTTATTGTAGGCGCCGATTTCATCGGAACTGATCGCGTCGCGATGGTACTCGGGGACAACATCTTTTTCGGCGGCGGTTTGCGCGAACTGCTCGTGAAAGCCGCGGCCCGCGAGGAAGGCGCAACCGTGTTCGCGTATCACGTGCGCGATCCTGAGCGGTACGGCGTTGTTACGTTTGACGACGCCGGCCGCCCACTACGAATCGACGAGAAGCCGAGAAGGCCGACATCGAACTGGGCCGTCACCGGTCTGTATTTTTTCGACAACCGGGTTGTGCGGTATGCCCGCAGTGTCGAACCGTCCCCCCGGGGAGAACTCGAGATCACCGATCTGCAAATGCGCTATCTCGCGGCCGGCGCTCTCCACGTCGAGCGCATGGGAAGGGGATTCGCATGGTTGGATACGGGCACTGTCGAGTCGCTTATCGATGCAGGGACGTTCGTCCAGACGCTGGAAAAGCGGCAAGGCATGAAGGTGGCTTGCGTTGAGGAGGTCGCCTTTCGCCAGGGATTCATCAGTCAAGATCAGCTTCGCGGACTGATTCAGCCACTGGAGAAGAGCGGATACGGCAGGTATCTGAACGAACTCCTGCGCTTGCCCGGGATGTCTCCCGACGTCGCAGCCGACGCTTGATTTAATTTCGTGATTTTTATTTTAAATAATTGACTGGCGCTGCATATTTAATTTAGATGCATTCCTTGAGAGATTGGTAGGCTGGCCATGCTATATCAAAAGGCGAGCTTTTTTTATCGAGCAAGGCCTCTCCTCTGGGGAGAGAGTGATTTCAGCGAGAGTGATTTGCTCGTGCCGCCCTGGAATGCGTCCGGGAGCGGCGGTTTAGCCGCCCGGCAGGTGTCCGATCTGCGGGGAGCGATTGGGCCTTCACGTTCCAGGACCGATGCGACGCATTGGATCAGTTCGAGCGGCGGCTATTGGAACGTCGCTGCGAACTGGAGCCGCGGCATGCCGGACGCCGTGTCCAGCGCCTTCATCGACGCCCCGGGATCTTATGTCGTCACAACCAGGCTCAATGTTGATGTCGGCAGCCTGACAGTTGATGCGGGCGCGGCTATTGCGCTCGGACGAGAGTCTTCCTTTGTAGTTGAAGGTGACACTGTCAACAATGGCAGCATAAAGCTCGAACGGTCCAGCGGGGAAAGGAGTGTTGCAGCGGACTTCAAAGGCGAGGTTCGGGGAGCGGGACACTTCACGATTGCCGACAGATCAGTTCTCGAGATCAGAGGGGCGGTCTCCGGGCAACTCGTCAACGGTTCATTCTCTGGAATAACCGTCTCCTTCGAGACGGACGTCGGCACCTTGGTTCTCGATCGCTCTGCCCAATTCCATGGCCTGATCGGAAGTTCGTCGCCGGATCGGCCGCTTTCAGCCGGTAATCTGATAGACCTCAGGGATCTCGCCTTCACGTCGACGATGTCAGCATCCGTCCATTACGACCGGAGCTCAAACATCAGCACGGTCGATTTCAGCAATGGAGCTGGCAACGTCACCCTGCTGTTCTCCGGCCAGGACTCGAACTGGACCTTTGCAAGTGATGGGCAGGGCGGCACAGCCGTTGCAGATCCAGTTACGAACCCGATCGTTCTGGAAAATCAGAAGCAAGGCACATCGCCGAACATCTGGCAGATTGATGTTGGCGCAAATTCGACCAAAATCCAAGGGTTCACGACGGCGATAAGCACTAATGTCGGCGGGTCCGTCCAATTCAAGATCAACAACCAGACGGGCACGCCGAACTATCACATCGATGTCTACCGGCTTGGTTACTACGGAGGCAACGGCGCCAGGCTGATCACGACGGTGCAGCATCAAGCTGCAACCTCCGTCGTGCAACCGGCGCCGTTGAAAGACAGCTCGACCGGCCTGGTCGATGCCGGCAATTGGAGCGTGACCGACTCCTGGAACGTGCCGGCCGACGCGGTCTCTGGCGTGTACATCGCCAACGTCATCGACGGAACACAGGTGTTCCAAATTCCATTCGTGGTCCGCAATGATGCGTCACAAAGCGCGATCGTGTTTCAGACCGCCGATCAGACCTGGCAGGCCTATAACCCTTGGGGCGGAGCCAATCTCTACAGCGGCAACGGACCTGGCGTGAACGGCTCCGCCTACGCCGTGAGCTACAATCGTCCCATTACCACGCGCGACGGCGGACTCTCGAGCTCTTCCAACGACATGGTATTTTCGGCCGAATATCCGGCAATCTATTGGCTCGAGCAGAACGGATACGACGTTTCTTACATTTCGGGCATCGATGCGGCCACAAACGGATCGCTGCTGCTCAATCATCAAATCTATATGGATGTGGGTCACGACGAGTACTGGACCGACAGCCAGTTCGCCAACGTCCAAGCGGCCGGCCATGCCGGCGTCAATCTGACTTTTCTGAGCGGCAACGAAGTGTATTGGCAGACCAGGCTGTCAGCCAGCATTGATGCCAGTCACACGGCCAATCGGACTTTGATCTCGTACAAGGACACCCATGCCAACCAATTGATCGACCCGACAGGGACTGCGACAGGAACGTTTATGGACGCCCGCTTTGCGTCGACCGGAGGCATGTCGGGTATCCCCTCTAACGCACTGACCGGAACGGTCTTCCAGGTCGACGGAGATTCCTACGGCACGATCAGGATCCCGTATGGAATGACGCAGTTGAGGCTTTGGCGCAACGCGCCGATTGCTGGGACCGCGCAAGGCCAGACTGCGTCTCTGACGCCGAACCTGCTCGGCTATGAATGGGACGCATCACCGGATAATGGGTTTCGCCCGGCCGGTCTGGTGAGTGTCTCCTCGACCACGCTGCAAACCACGAAGTACTTGCTCGATTACGGCAATACCACGGGCAACGGTACAGCCACCCACGGTCTCGTAGAGTTTCGGGATCCCGTGAGTGGTGCCCTTGTTTTCGGCGCGGGCACCGTGTTCTGGTCCTGGGGTCTTGCATCGGACCATGACCAGTACAACATAGCCCCACTAACGCCGACTGATCGGAATGTCCAACAGGCCATGGTCAACCTGTTCGCTGACATGGGCGTTCAGCCTGCGACGCTGCAGGCCAGCCTGGTGATTGCCACCCAATCGACCGACCACACGAATCCGACCTCCACGATTACCAATCTCTCCGCCACAAGCGTTGTGGAGGGCCAGTCTATCACCGTGACTGGAGCGGCAAGCGACGCCGGTGGGGTCATCGGTGGTGTTGAAGTATCATCCGACGGCGGCAGCACCTGGCATCCGGCCAACAGCACCGTGGGAGCGTCCAATGTCACCTGGACCTATACGTTTGCCGCAGGCGCGCCGGGACAGTTGAAGATCCAGAGCAGGGCCGTCGACGACAGTTTAAACCTAGAAGTCCCAGGCACGGGCGTTGCTTACACGGTAACGCCATCTTCGAATTTGACGATCTTCAGTCCCACGGACACTCCGGCGGTCGTCAACACTCCGGACAGCGCCGCCGTGGAGTTGGGGCTCAAGTTCGTTTCAGCAGCCTCCGGCGATATCACAGGCATCCGCTTCTATAAGAGCACTCAAAACACGGGGACGCATCTCGGCGATCTCTGGACGTCGACCGGGACGCTGCTCGCCAGCGCAACATTCACCAACGAAACCGCAAGCGGCTGGCAACAAGTCAACTTCACGACGCCGGTCCATATACAGGCCGGGGTGACCTACATCGCCTCCTATCATACCAACACCGGCCACTATTCCACGACCGATTTCTATTTCGACAATCCAGGTCACACCAGCGGCTCATTGACCGCGACAGGTGGCGGCCTGAACGGCGTCTACGCTTATGGCCCGGGACCGCTCTTCCCCTCCAATATCTCGATGACGGATGCTGACAATTACTGGGTCGATGTTGTCTTCAAGGATACCAGCCAGCTGCCGCAGGCCAACAACGATAGCGGCTTCAAGGTCACGCAGAACGGTGTGCTGAATATCGCGGCATCGGAACTGCTCGCCAACGATACAGATCCGGCCGGTCTGTCCTTTTCGATCAGTGGCGTAAGTAATCCGGCTAACGGCTCCGTAAGTTACAATGTCCAAACCCAGACGGTGACATTCAATCCAGCCGTTAATTACGCGGGAGCGGCGCAATTCGCGTATACGATCACGGACGCCTCGGGCGCCAGCGGAACGGGCCAGGTCTTCCTCAATGTCAACTATCCGCTATCCGCCCAGAGCCTGTTCGGCACCAATGACACGCCAAGCGTTGCCAACTCCGGCGACACAAGCTCGGTCGAGGTGGGCCTCAAGTTCAGCGCATCGGCCAACGGAACTATAACGGGGCTGCGCTTCTACAAGGGCTCGCTCAACACAGGTACCCACGTCGCGCATCTCTGGAGTTCGACCGGAACGCTGCTCGGCACCGCGACCTTCGCGAGTGAGACCGCTAGCGGTTGGCAGCAGGTTAATTTCTCGAGCCCGATATCCATTACCGCGGGCACGACGTATGTCGCTTCCTATCACACCAACGGCAATTATTCAGACACTCAGAACTATTTCACCACCTCGATCTCCAATGGCCAGCTGAGCGCTGCCGCCACGGGAAATGGCGTGTATAGTTACGGAGCCGGAGCCATATTTCCATCGAACGTCTTCAAAGCAACGAATTATTATGTCGACGTGATTTTCAACGGATCCGCGAGTACCAACACGCCGCCGACAGCGGTTGCCGACGCGGGCGACGCGACCGAGAAAGGCGGTGTCAACAACAGCACCGGGGGGTCGTCCGCCGCGGGAAACGTGCTGACCAACGACACTGATCCAGATGCCGGCGACACCAAGACCGTGACTGCGGTCAGCTTCGGTTCGACCTCCGGCACGCTCGGCGCCGCTCTGAACGGCGCTCATGGAAGTCTCGTGCTCAACGCGTCAGGCGCCTTCACCTATACAGTCAATGAGACGGATGCGGCCGTGCAGGCCCTGCGGCTTGCGTCCACCACGCTGTCGGACGTCTTCAATTATACAATGCGTGATGCCGCCGGCGCGACATCCTCGACAACGCTCACGATCACCATTCATGGAGCAAATGATGCGCCGGTACTTGCGATCCAGACCGGCAGCCAAACCGCAACGGTGGGTTCGGCGTTCTCGCTGACGCTGTCGGCCGGCACCTTCACCGACGTCGATTCCGGCGATTCGCTCACCTACGCAGCGACGACAGCCAGCGGCTCCGCACTTCCTGCCTGGCTCACCTTTGCCCCATCAACCCGGACTTTCAGCGGTACTCCATCGTCGGCCGATGTTGGTACGCTAAGCGTGAAGACGACCGCGACCGATCTCGGTAGCCTTGCTGCAAGCGAAACGTTCAATATCACCGTAACGACGACCCCGAACACGCCGCCGACAGCGATTGCCGACGCGGGCGACGCGACCGAGAAAGGCGGTGTCAACAACAGCACCGCGGGGGCGTCCGCCGCGGGAAACGTGCTGACCAACGACACTGATCCAGATGCCGGCGACACCAAGACCGTGACTGCGGTCAGCTTCGGTTCGACCCCCGGCACGCTCGGCGCCGCTCTGAACGGCGCTCATGGAAGTCTCGTGCTCAACGCGTCAGGCGCCTTCACCTACACGGTCAATGAGACGGATGCGGCCGTGCAGGCCCTGCGGCTTGCGTCCACCACGCTGTCGGACGTCTTCAGTTATACAATGCGTGATGCCGCCGGCGCGACATCGTCGACAACGCTCACGATCACCATTCATGGCGCAAATGATGCGCCGGTACTTGCGATCCAGACCGGCAGCCAGACCGCAACGGTGGGCTCGGCGTTCTCGCTGACGCTGCCGGCCGGCACCTTCACCGACGTCGATACCGGCGACACACTCACCTACACGGCAACTGCCGCCGACGGCTCGGCGCTTCCTGCCTGGTTGGCTTTCGACGGCTCGACACGGACTTTCAGTGGCACGCCGACCTCAGCCGACATCGGCACGCTCAGCCTGAAGACCGTCGCGACGGATCTCGGTGGTCTCACGGTGAGCGAAACGTTCAATATCGCGGTGGGCGCGACCTCCATCAGCTTGTTCTCCGCTTCCGATACGCCTTCGGTGCTGTCGACGTCCGACACATCTCAGGTCAATCTTGGTGTCCGATTTACGTCCTCGGCTGCCGGCACGATTACCGGCATCAAGTACTACAAGAGTCCGAACGACACAGGCACTCACACCGGATCACTGTGGAGCAGTACGGGAACGCTGCTCGCCAGCGCGACCTTCTCCAACGAGAGCAGCAGCGGCTGGCAGACCCTCACATTCAGTAGCCCGGTATCGATCGCGGCCGGAGCCACCTACGTCGCGAGCTTCCACAGCAACAGCCACTACGCCGATACGCCGAACTATTTCACCACCGCGCGAACGAGTGGCCCGCTCACGGCCTTCGCGAGCACCAATGGTGTCTACACCTACGGAACGGGAAATATGTTTCCGACCAGCACGTTCGGGGCGACCAATTATTGGGTCGATGTCTTGTTCAGCAATGCCGCTGGCGGCACGAACCAGCCTCCGGTCGCCAATAACGACAGTGGCTTCAACGCCACCCAAAACGTGCCGCTCAGTATTTCCGGGTCGGCCCTTCTCGCAAACGATACCGATCCGAATGGGGACGCGCTGACAATCACGGGCGTCAGCGGGGCTGTCAGCGGCACCGTCAGTTTCAGTGCCCAGAACAACACGGTGACGTTCACTCCCGCCGACGGGTATACCGGGCCGGCATCATTCAACTACGCCGTTTCCGACGGGAGGGGCGGCTCAGCAAGCGCTAGTGCGAGCGTGACCGTTCATGCGCCGTCGGCAACCACCGTAAGCCTGTTCAGCTCCAATCCAACGCCCAGCGTCGTGACGGTTAATGATCCGAATTCGGTCGAGCTTGGCATGAAGTTCCAGGCGTCCGTGTCGGGCGACATTGTAGGCCTGCGCTTCTACAAGGGGCCATCCAACACGGGTCAGCATGTCGCCGATCTCTGGACCACCACAGGGGCCCTGCTGGCCACTGCCACGTTCACCAACGAGACGGCGAGCGGCTGGCAGCAGGTGAACTTCGCGACACCGGTTACGATCACGGCAGGGACGACCTATGTCGCCTCCTACCACACTGCGGGCAACTATTCGGACGATCCAAATCTGTTTGCCAATGCGGTGACGAACGGACCACTAACGGCTCCGTCATCGTCGTCGAGCGGAGGCAACGGAGTCTACGCGTATGGATCCGGCAGCCTGTTTCCGACCAACAGCTTCGGCGCGACCAGCTATGCGGTCGACGTACTCTTCAGGCCGCAGCTCGCTGCATAGAGCTGCATAGACAAGAAAGGGAGATCATGTCGAGCCTATCACGAACGATCGCGTCGCCCGTTACGCTCGCGCGACGTGTGACACCGCAACCCGTGCGGAATGTGCTGCGTGCCGCGTACGACCGGCTCTCTTATGCCGTGGCCGGACTGCCGCCGCGGCGCCTGCGCGGCTGGATCTCGCCGACATGGTTTGATTTTCACGATACCGGACGTGACCAATTGGAGTTTTTCGTTGAGATGGCCGGCCTGCGGCCGTCGCATCGCGTTCTCGACATTGCGTGTGGCGTTGGCCGCTTGGCTATCCCGCTCTCCCGCTATCTGAACGGGAGGGGAAGCTACGATGGCTTCGATATCAAGGAAGAGCTGGTTGATTGGTGTCGTAGCAAGATCAGCACTCGGCGGCCCAACTTCCAATTCCAGCTCGCGAGGGTCGCAACGCGATGGAGCCCGAACGAGCAGATATCGGTGGATCGATATTGTTTTCCTTACCAAGATGAGCGGTTTGATTTCGCTTACGCCGGGTCAATCTTCACGCATATCTTGCCCGGCGGAGCCTGCAATTACCTGGAGCAGACCTCGCGGGTTCTAAGGCCCGGCGGCCGGCTGGTGGCGACCTGGCTGGTCTATAACAAGCGCACCCTCGAACTGACCCAGACGACGGGCAGCGTGGAGCATAGCTGGAAGTTCGATCACGGAGAGTATCGCGTGAAAGACGACGATCAGCCGGAAGCGTCAATCGCCTACGAAGAGGGAGCCATTCGCCGCATGTACGCCGAGGCGGGCCTCCAGATCCTGGAGCCGTTTCGTCCGGACGCCTCCTACAACGCCGCCCGTATTCCATCAAATCGCTCCGAAGGCATTCATCTGCATCATTGCCTTTGCGTCATAGCAATGCGCCCCAATGACACGCGCAGAGCAAGCCATTCATCTCAACCGACGTAAAGGAGAGGACCGATGCATACAGAGCTCTACACAGACGGGATTGACGAGGTCACAATTGGCGGGTCGATCGTGCGGGTGGACCTGGTCAGTCTCTCGCCCACGGAGCGTGATGCCAACAACGCGCCCAAGAAGGTCTTTCGGCAAAGGCTGATCTTTTCCGCGGATTCGTTCGCGAACTCTGTGGAGGTGATGCAGAACGCGCTCCAGGGGCTGGTCGACGCCGGCGTCGTCCAGCGCTCTCGCCCGAGGACGCCGGTCGCCGCACCGCAGGCGAGCGCGCGGGTCGAGCCTGCTTCGTCAGTTTCGGACAATTCACGATCTTCCAATGTTTCAGCCAACTTCCGTTGAAATCGAGAGGCTTGAACCAGAACCGCCGTCGTCGGAGGACGGGCCGGGTTGGGTTGCTCAAACCGCCCTTGAATGCCTATCAAGGGTCGCTTCCCATCACGGAATCGATCTGCCGCCCGATCGGTTGCGGCACGCCTATGCGGTCGACGAAAGCGGCATCTCGACCGATCTCCTGCTGCGCATGGCTCATGACGCGGGCCTTCGCGCCTGCACGGCGCAGCTCGATTGGAAGGCCATATGCCAGCTCGGCGAAGCCTATCCGGCTCTTGTTCAGCTCTCGAATCTGAATTGGGTTGTTGTGGTCGGAGCCGGGCCGGAATGCGAGGCGGTAACGGTGTTCGATCCACTGGCCGAGCGGAACGGCGAGCACCTGCTCGTCGATACGGATCGCTTTTGCGCCAATTGGTCCGGAAAGGTCGTTCTGTTCAAGCGCGAGGTCGCTTCGCCGCGGGGCCAGAGGCCCTTTGGGCTGCGCTGGTTCATACCCGAAATGCTGCGGGAGTGGCGGCTCTTTTTCGACGTCGCAATTGCTGCGGTGTTCCTCTATGCGCTGGGGCTGGCGCTTCCGATCTTCTTTCAGCTCGTCATCGACAAGGTTCTTGTCCACGAGAGCCTCACGACACTCTACGTTCTCTCGGTCGGCGCGATCCTTGCGCTCTGCTTCGACGCCGTCTTCAGCTTCTTGCGACGCTATCTGCTGCTCTATGCCACGAACAAGATCGACATCCGGGTCGCGACCAGGACGTTTCGGCATCTCTTGGGACTCCCGATAAGCTTCTTCGAGCGCATCTCGGCCGGCGTCTTGGTGAAGCACATGCAGCAGGCCGGGCGAATCCGCGAGTTCCTGACCGGCCGACTGTTTCTGACCGCCTTGGACGCGTTGTCGCTGGTGGTCATCCTGCCGATCCTCGCGCTCTACAGCATCAAACTGACATGCGTTGTTCTAGCCTTCACGGCCGCTAGTGCCAGTGTGATTGCCATCTTGATGGCGCCGTTCCGGCGGCGGCTCTACCAACTGTATCAGGCCGAGGCCAGTCGGCAGGCCTTGATGGTCGAGACCGTGCACGGAATGCGCACCGTGAAGTCGCTGGCCATGGAGCCAAGCCAGAACAGGTCGTGGGACGATCGCTGTGCGCAATCGGTCTCGATGCGATTCGGCGTCGAAAAGATCTCGGCAGGCGCCCAGGCCCTGACCGGCTTCCTTGAGAAGATGATGACGCTCGGCATCGTGGCCCTCGGCGCGCTCGACGTCTTCAGCGGCGAGATGACGATCGGCGCACTCGTCGCCTTCAACATGCTGGCGGGACGCGTTTCGGGACCGCTGGTGCAGATGGTGACCATGGTGCACGAATATCAAGAGATTGCGCTGGCCGTTAAGATGCTCGGCGAGGTGATGAATAGTGAGCTGGAACGAGACGGCCGTCGCGACGGCTTGCGGCCCGACTTCGCCGGGCACATCGGGTTTGAAAACGTCACGTTTCGATACGGCGAGGGAACGCCCGCGCTGGACGACGTTTCGTTCTCGATTCCCCCCGGCTCAATCTTCGGAATTGTCGGCCGGAGCGGTTCGGGCAAGACGACCCTGACGCGGCTCATCGCGGGAATGTATCCGGTGCAGCAAGGAATGGTGCGCATTGACGGTCACGATTCGCGGGAGATCGACCTCGCCCATCTGCGGCGGAATCTCGGGCTCGTGCTCCAGGACAATTTCCTGTTCCGGGGCACCGTGCGAGAAAATATCGCCTGCGTGAGGCGCGACGCCACGTTCGAGGAGATCGTCCACGCGGCCCAGCTAGCCGGCGCCGACGAGTTCATCGAGCGGCTGCCGAGAGGGTTCGATACCGTGCTCGAGGAAGAGGCATCAAACCTGTCCGGCGGGCAGAAGCAGCGGCTTGCGATCGCGCGGGCTCTGATCGTCAACCCGCGTATCCTCATTCTCGATGAAGCCACGAGCGCGTTGGATTCCGAGAGCGAGATGATCATTCGGCGCAATCTGCGGCGTATCGCGGAGGGGCGAACCGTCATCATCGTATCCCACCGGCTTTCGATGCTGTCGGACGCAAGCCAGATTCTGGTGATCGACCGTGGACGGATCGTCGATGTGGATCATCATGACGCGCTGCTGTCGAAATGCACCTTCTACCGGCATCTCTGGAACCAGCAGACGAGACAGGTGGCATGACCGCGGCTGAAAAGACCAGGTCTGAAACAGCCTTGCGCAGATCCGGGCCTCCGTCCGATCGACGGGCGAGACGCCGGTTCTTGAGCTCTACGCCGACTTGGTCTCGCGTTGTCGGGCAATTTCAGTCGGACGCAGCCGAGATCGAGCAATTGACGCCACCGCGTCTGGGACGGGTCACGCTCTATTGTGTCGTCGCTCTGATCGCTGCGGCGATCACATTCGCCTGCGTATCTCGCGTCGACATGATTGTGACTGCGCAGGGTAAGTTGATCACGACGAATCCAAACCTGGTTGTACAGCCGCTGGAAACGTCGGTCATTCGGGAGATTCCGGTCAAGGCTGGCGATTTCGTCAATCGCGGCGACGTGCTTGCGGTCCTCGACCCAACGTTCTCTCAGGCCGATCTTGCCCAACTGCGCGGGCGCCTAGCGGGTCTCGACGCCACCATCGATCGGCTGCGGGCCGAGTTGGACGGCACTGAGTACGGAGCGGAGGCGACGGCGAACGACGACCAGGCTCTGCAGAGAAGGGTATTTCTCCAGAGGAGGGCGACTTACGACCTTCAGATCCAGAACTATGACGCGCAGATTGCGTCGGCACAGGCCAATCTAAAAACGGCTCAGAACGAGGAAGGAGTCCTGGCCGAGCGGCTGGACACGATGCAGTCCATCGAAGCCATGCGAAACGCGTTGATGGCCAAGGAGGTCGGTTCAAGACTGAACTTCCTCCTGTCACGCGATGCGCGGTTGGACGTCGAAAGCAGCCTGGCGCGGGTTCGTGGCAGCATCGTCGACAACAGGCATCGTCTGGACAAGGCCCGTGCAGACCAGAAGGTGTTCGCCGCCGAGTTTCGTCGAGCTGCATATCAGGAACTTGTCGAGGCGTTGCCAAAGCGCGATGGCACCGCCGAAGAGCTCAAAAAGGCGGAGCTCCGTCGACAGCTGATCGTGCTGCATGCACCGGCGGATGCGGTGGTACTCGACATTGCCAATCGGACGGTAGGTTCGGTGGTCCGCGAGGCCGAGACGTTGTTTGTGCTGGTCCCGCGAGACGAGACGCTTCGCGCAGAGGTCAACGTCGAGGGCAGGGATATCGGGCAGGTCACGGTCGGGCAGACCGTGCGGGTCAAGTTCGAGGCATTTCCATTCCAGAAGTACGGCACTGCGGCTGGCGAGGTCGGCGTCATTAGCCGGGACTCATTCTCGCCAGACGCGAAGGCCGAAGGTGCGCGCCGTTCGTCAGCTCCCTATTACCGCGTACTGATCGATCTGCGGGACACGCACCTTCGGCTGCCGTCCGAAAGGGTTCGGTTGATGCCCGGTATGGCGGTCACCGCCGAGATGAAGGTCGGACAACGCAGGGTGATTTCATATTTCCTCTATCCCCTGCTTCGCGGCTTGGATGAAAGCATCCGGGAGTACTGAGCCGGATTTACCATGGTACACATCGATGATGATCAGCCCGAATTCTAGTGTGAAGCTCGTGTTGCCCGTTGCAGCGAAGGAACTGTCGCCAAACTCGCCTCTGGTGAACTATGCGCTCAGGGGGCTGGAACGCTGTTGGTTGCCGAGAGAGCGCCGTTGGTCGCATATTTATCACCTCGACGGGCGGGCGTCGCCGAACGAATCGATGGCACATAGCGACGTGTTCTACACCCTCAATGTCTTGCTCGGGATGTCGCGGGTCGCGGAACTTCCGGCTGACATCGATCTCTCAGAGATCTTTCAACGGAATGCCGTGAGTCTGACCGCCCTTCCTGTCCGCAAGTATGCGTTCGGTATGGCGTTGTGGGCCGCCGCCGAGCTCCACCTTCCCATCCCGGAGCAGGTCAGGTTCGAGCTGAAAGCCATTCTTTCGGATGAGTCGCAATGGTCAGCGTTTCGAGCCCAGGACCTCGGCATGCTGCTCACGGGAGTCATCGCGCAGGCCAGGGCAGGCGAGAGGGAGTGGCTGGGCTTCGCCGGCCGGCTCTATCGTTTCCTGAAGGAGCGTTTCCGTAGCCAGTCCGGATTGTTTTTCGATGCGCCGTCGGGCTTCCGTCGCCGCTTTGCATCATTTGCGACGCAGACCTATCTTTCGATCGCCTGCTATCAGTACGGAGAATTCACCGGGGACGTATCCGCACTCGTCATGGCCGACGCCTGCGTGGGCAATTTGATCGCGCTTCAGGGACCTCAGGGTGAGTGGCCGTGGTTCTTCGATGCGGTGAGTGGCCGCGTTCTCGACTTTTACGAGGTCTATTCGGTCCATCAGTATGGAATGGCTCCGGCGCTGCTGGAGTGGGCCGAGCGCTTCGGACGACGGGGAGCGCGGGATGCCTTGGTGAAAGGATTCAACTGGGTGCTTGGCCACAACCAGTTGTGCAGGTCCATGCTCGTGCCGGAACTCAGCCTGACAATCCGCTCGCAGGTTCGCGAGCATGAACTGAAGACCAGGGCTCCGCGGATATTGCGCGCGCTCAGAAACACTTGGCTCGAAAACGGGAAGGCGTTGGTCGACAGTGCCGACGTGACAATTCGACTCGAATGCCGCAGCTACGAACTCGGCTGGATCTTGTGGTCATTCGGTCGGCGTGCCGATTTGCGGGGTCTTAGCCACAACGCCGCTTTCGAACAGCCATCGCGCCTGCCCGGTGACCAGTCGTAGCGCAACGGAAGCCGAATCAGTCAGCGATTCCAGACGACCGCGCCCTCTTTCCGAAGCAAGGCCAGCATCTTGGCCGTGCGATGGCTTCGAACCGCGCAGAGAACGGCGATCGCCTTGAGGCGGGCGCGTATCCCATGAAGGCGCCGGCTCGTCATAACGGTGAACGCGCCGGCCGCGGGGGATACGAGGACGAGTAGGGCCGTGGCAAACCAGCGTAGCTGCCAGCCGCGCGCGCCCTGTGCCATGTTGCGGTAGTGCGTGATTTGCCGGTCCCACTTTGCATACAGCTCCCGAAGCGAGCGCCGCGCGGGATGGAACACGACCATCCCAGGGACGTAGCGAAATTCGCAGCCGGCACGGAGGGCCATTTGTCCCCATTGCATGTCTTCCGCGAACTGAATGCCGGGGAAAGGTCCGACCCTCGCGAAGTCGCCGCGGCGGACCGCGAGATTTGCCGTGACCGAGTAGCCGTGCTTGGTGACGTACAATCGATTGCGAAAGCCGAAAACGCTTTCGTAGGCTTCGATCGCGGTGAAAGATCCTTCGACGGCGGACCAGATGCGGACCTCTCCGCCAAGGATCGTCGCCGGCCTGACTTGCTGGAAGGCGTCGTGTATCGCGGTCAGCCAGCCCGGATGAGCCCTGCAGTCCGCATCCATGAAGGCGAGAACATCACCTCGCGCATAGGCCGCGCCTGCGTTTCGCGCCGGACCGGGACCGGGATGCGGTTCGTACATCAACCTCGCATCGGGATGGCCGGCAACGACGTCCACCGGGGGCATTGCTGAGCCGTTGTCCACCACGATGACTTCGAACAGGTCCCGGGACAGGGTCTGTGCATCGAGGCTCTGCAAGCAGGCTTCCAGAGCCTCCGGCTGGTTGAGGTGGGGAATAATTACCGAAATCATTTCATCTCACCTATTTAATCTCCGTCGGCCCATTGCGTATTCGCCGGCGCGGTGGCGCTCAAACGGTCAATTGGATGCGCACATTTAATCCTTGCATTTAAATATTTGCTATTTATTATCGTTATTATATTCTTAAATAGAACTTAAACCAAGTTGCATTTTGGAGGTCGATTCAAATGCGTGCATCGTTCCTGACGTGCCCCATCGACCTGCTGACAATGGCGGAGACCCTAGAGTTGGCGTGCAGCGCCATGCGCAGCCGCCGCCGAGTGCAGCATGTTGCGCTGAACGTCGCCAAATTCGTCAAGATGCGAACCGATCCCGTGCTCGCGGCCGATGTCGCCAACAGTGACATTGTCGGCATAGACGGCATGGGGATTCTCTGGGGCGCTCGGGCAGTGGGGCTTCCGGCGAGGTCGCGAGTCGCTGGCGTCGATCTCCTGGTCGAATTGCTCGCAGTATGTGCGCGGGAAGGCTTTAAGCCTTATTTCCTGGGGGCCACCCAGGCCGTGCTGCATCTGGCAATGCAGCGCGCGCGCGAGAAGCATCCCTCACTCGCCTTCGCGGGCTGGCATGACGGCTACTTCAAACCCGAGCAGGAGAGCGATGTCGTTCGGGACATTCGGTCCAGCGGGGCCGATTGTCTCTTCATCGGCATGCCGACACCGCGGAAGGAGCGCTTCCTGGCGGCTCACCGTGATGGTCTCGGCGTACCCTTCATCATGGGTGTGGGCGGCGCGTTCGATGTTCTTGCAGGTACCGTTCGACGCGCGCCTGCACCGATTCAGAGGCTGGGCCTCGAATGGCTGTACCGAGTCTATCAAGAACCCGGGCGGATGTGGTGGCGATATGCCACGACGAACACGCTGTTTGCGGGCATCCTGGCGCAGGCGCTCGTCAAGCAGGCGGTTCAGCATACGCTTGGGCCGAGCTCCGCCCCTCGGGGCCCGAGCCGGATCGGAGGGTGAGACGTGCACAAGCATTTCTTTGTCCTCCTGGGGACTCGGCCCGAAGCGATCAAGCTCTTTCCGGTCATCAACCGGCTCAAGGCCGAGAATCGCAAGGACATTTCCTTGACGATCTGCGCGACGGCACAGCATCGACAGTTGCTTGACCAGGTTCTCAAGCTCGCCAAAGTGGTTCCGGATTTTGATCTGAACGTCATGACGGCCAATCAGTCGCTGGATCATCTAACCTCACGGCTGCTCGCGGAAGTCGGTGAGCTCCTCGAGAAGGTGAAGCCTACCAGGGTTATCGTCCAAGGCGACACAGCGACTGCCATGGCTGGCGCACTTGCGTCCTATTACCACCGGATACCGGTTTCTCACATCGAGGCCGGACTGCGCAGTGGGGACATCTATTCTCCCTGGCCGGAGGAGGTGAACCGCAAGATTGTCGGCTCAATCGCCGATCAGCACTTTGCCCCAACAGAGCGCGCGGCGCGCGCGCTTCGCTCCGAAAACGTCTCGGACGATCGAATCCACGTCACCGGAAACACGGTGGTGGACGCCCTCATCCTCGCAAAGGCCATGGTCGAATCCGATCCGGGGCTCTCGGGCCGCTGGGACAGCATCAAGAAGCGCCACGGCAACCGGCGTATCATCCTGGTGACTTGCCACCGGCGGGAGAATTTCGGCGGCGGCGTCATCAACATCGTCAACGCCTTGGAAACCATCCTGCGCAGGGAAGACGTTGCTGTGGTGCTCCCCGTGCATCCGAATCCGAATGTCCGCGACCTGTTTGCGTCCCGGTTGTCGGATCACCCGAGGGTCGTTCTCATTTCCCCCCAGGAATACACGGATTTCGTGAGCCTTCTCTCGTTGTCGCATCTGGTCTTGACGGATTCAGGCGGCGTCCAGGAGGAAGCCCCCACTTTCGGGAAACCAGTCCTGGTGATGCGGGATACGACCGAGCGCCCTGAGGGGGTGGAAGCCGGAACGGCGCGTCTCGTCGGTGCGAACTACGACAAAATCGTTGCCGAGACATTTCGCTTGCTCGACGACGACGAGACTTATGCGGCCATGGCTCGTTCGCACAACCCATTCGGTGACGGGCACGCGAGCGAGCGTATCGTGAAGGTGCTTCTCAATGCCTGAGTTCCAGAAGATCAATGTCGTTGGACTCGGTTATATCGGGCTACCGACGGCGGCCCTCATTGCAAGCCGAGGAATGCAGGTGGTCGGGATCGACACCAATGAGCGCATCGTCGATACGGTTGCCTCCGGAAGAATTCACATCGCCGAGCCCGATCTCGACGGTCTCGTTTCCAAGGTCGTGTCGAGCGGGGCCCTGACGACATCCACCAAGCCGCAGGCGGCCGACGTCTTCATCGTTGCGGTGCCGACGCCGATCGATCGCGAGAACCGTCCGGACTTGTCGAGCGTGCATGCGGCGGTCGACCAAATCGTCGATATTCTTGCGCCAGGTAATCTCGTCATTCTCGAATCGACGTCGCCGATCGGGACCACCGAGGCGATCGCGAAGCGGATCATTGACCGCAGGCCCGATTTGCACATCGGAGTCAACGGCAAGGAAGACGGGGCGATTTACGTCGCCTACTGCCCGGAACGCGTGTTACCGGGGCGGATCCTCACCGAGCTCATCAACAATGACAGATGCATTGGGGGCATCACGCCAACTTGTACGCGTCTTGCTCAACGCTTCTACAAGATGTTCGTTCGCGGGGCCTGCGTCGGGACGACGGCGCGCACAGCCGAGTTGGTCAAGCTGACGGAAAACGCCTTCCGCGATACCAACATAGCCTTTGCGAACGAACTCTCGCTGATCTGCGACAGGTTCGACATCAATGTCTGGGAAGTGATCGATATCGCGAACCGCCACCCCCGCGTCAACGTCTTGCGGCCAGGACCGGGAGTGGGCGGGCACTGCATTGCGGTCGATCCCTGGTTCATCATCGACTCCGCGCCAGATCTCGCCCGGGTGATGCGAACCAGCCGCGAAGTCAACAACACCAAGACGCAGAAGATCATCGAACGTACCGAGGCGCTGATCGACGATCACCCCTATGCAAACATCGCCTGTTGTGGATTGACCTTCAAGGCCAATGTCGACGATTTGCGCGAAAGTCCCGCCATGGAAATAGCCACGCATCTCGCGGCAAAGTACGGTGAACGAGTCAAGGTCGTTGAGCCGAATCTTCGCCGTCTGCCGCCACAGTTGGCCGATCATCGTGTCGCCTTTGTGAACATCGATGAAGCGCTGCGCAGCTGCGAAATCGCAGTTCTCCTCGTCGATCACGACGAGTTTAAGATGGTACCCCTGTCAGAGCGTCGACATCTCGACGTCATAGACACGCGGGGCATATGGCAGGACATGCCGGCACGGACGTAGCGACCGACTTGGTCTGATCGTCCGTGGCGGAAGGATTGAAGCGTATTCTCTGGGTGCATCGAGGTTAGCATGCGAGACAGTCAACTGGGAATCGGCGTAGTGGGCTACGGTTATTGGGGTCCCAATATCGTTCGCAATTTCTCGCTCAATCCCGCCACCCGCGTCGTCAGCGTGAGCGACCTGAGCCCAGGAAGGCTCGGCGCCGTAAAGCAGCTTTACCCGGCGGTGGAAACGACCAGTCGCTACGATGATCTGCTAAAGGACACCAGCATCGATGCCATCGCTATCGCAACGCCGGTGCATACCCACTACGAGCTGGCGCTCGCGGCGTTGAGAGCCGGAAAGCATGTGCTGGTCGAAAAGCCGCTTGCGACGAGCGCTGAGCTCGTCACGCGCTTGATCGAGGAGGCGGACCGGCGCGGATTGACGCTCATGGTCGATCACACCTTTCTCTATACGCCCGCGGTCCAGAGGATCCGAGAGCTCCTGCTGAGCCGGGAACTCGGCGACATCTATTACTACGACAGCACGCGCGCGAGTCTCGGGCTGTTTCAGAAGGACGTAAATGTGATCTGGGATCTGGCGGTGCACGATATCTCGATTATCCACCATATCCTCGATAAGGAACCGATCGCCGTCTCGGCAACCGGTTCGTGCCACGTCGTCGGCTCGCCAGAGAACATGGCGCACATCACTCTGTTCTTTGCCGACGCGTGCGTCGCTCACGTCAGCGTCAATTGGCTCTCACCCGTTAAGGTGCGCCAAACGTTCATCGGCGGCAGCAGAAAGATGATTGTCTACGATGATCTCGAGCCGACCGAGAAGATCAAGGTCTATGACAAGGGCATCACACTCGATGGTCCTCCCGAGGATGCGCATCAATTCCGGATCGGGTACCGCGCCGGCGACATGTGGGCTCCGCATATTGCGCCAACGGAAGCACTGCAGACGGAGGTGGAGCATTTTGTGGATTGCGTGCGCACAGGCGGTCAGCCGATTTCCAGTGGTATCTCCGGGCTCCGCGTGATCGAAGTCCTGGAAGCGGCATCGTGCTCGATCGCAAAACAGGGGGCGCCGGTATTGCTGCGAGAGCCCTATGGGATCTGGCAGCGCCCAAGAGCGATAGCATGAGACGTGCGGCGACCTAGCGGGCCCAGTCGACATGGCAGACAGTGCAACGAGGTCCGTGCAGCGCTCGATCCTGTTTTCCGCGCTCGACCGTTACACCGGCCTGCTGGTGGTCTTTTTCGCGACGGCCGTGCTGGCCCGTTTGCTGTCGCCCGAGGAGTTTGGCATCTATGCCGTGGTGAACGCGATCACATCCATCATTGCCGCCTGCTTCCAGGAGTTTGCAGGCGCAAGCTATTTGATTCAGAAGCGCGAGTTATCGCGGACAAGCGTGCAGACCACGTTCACGATTACCCTCATGATCTCGGTGGCCACCGCCTTCGTTCTATTCGTGTTTGCGCAGCCCATCTCACGTCTCTTCGAGCTGGACCGCCTCCGCTACGGTATCGAAATTTCCGCCCTTAACTTTCTATTGCTGCCATTTTCTGGAACCATGGCCGCCTTGTTCCGTCGCGAGATGCAATTTGGGACACTCGCAATCTGCAACTTCGTGGCAGGTGCGACGATTGCGGTCGTTTCGGTCGGTCTCGCGATGGCCCAATTCAGCTACATGGCCCCGCTCTGGGGAGCGGTGGCCGGCAACGCCGTGCTGGCCGTGATGTTGCTCATCTTGCGGAACGACTTTGGCGCAATGCGTCCGTCCTTGGTAGACTGCCGGGAGATCGTCGGCTTCGGCCTCTACTCGGGCGCGGTGAGTGTTGTAAACGTGTTCTATGGCTTGGCACCGCAGCTGTTTCTGGCGAGAGTGCTCGACTTCACGGCCGTCGGACTTTACAGCCGAGCAACTGCATCGACGCAAATATTCGACAAGCTGGTCACGCAAGTCATAAGTCCGGTCGTGATGCCCGCGGTTGTCGCGCGACATAAAGCAGGGGGCGATCTCAAGGCCGGCTATCTGGAAGCCATTCAGATGCTCTCTGCTGTGCAGTGGCCGTTCTTGGCGTTTATGGCGGTCATGGCCCGGCCAATCATTCTGATCTGGCTCGGTCCGAACTGGCTGGAGATCGTTCCGCTCGTGCAGCTGCTCTGCATTGGCAACCTCGCACTTTTTGCCGCCTGCCTGACCTACCCGGTGTTTGTTGCGCTCGGAAGGGTGCAGGATGCGCTGATCTCATCCCTGATTTCGTTGCCCCCCTCGCTTCTGGTCATCTTCGGCGCATCATTTCTGGGCGTACACGCCGTTGCGGCGTCCGCGCTAGTGACGTTGCCGTTTCAAGCTGCGGTGGCGTTTCATTTTCTTGGGCGGCACCTTCGTATTCGGCCCGGCGAAATGGTACGCAGCCTCTTCAGAAGCGGAGCTGTAACGGCTCTCGTGATTGGTGGCGTATCGATCTGTGCCGCACTGACGGACATGCAAAGACTTTCGTCGCTTGCGGGCCTGGGATTGGCCTTTGTCGTCGCCCTGCTTTGTTGGTGGCTGGGGCTAACGGTGACCGGGCACCCCCTTTTGCATCAGTTTCGCTATGCCGCAACCGGCCTAGCGAGAAGGGCGCCGGGGCGATGGCCTTCGCGGACGGCGCCATAGCGGCTTCGGCCAAATCATTCGGAGTTCGGACATGCCCATCAAAGACGACGTTGTACTTGGTCGCGATGTTCGCATTCTTCATCCGGAGCTGGTCAATCTGTATGGCTGCACTGTTGGTGACGAGAGCAGGATCGGAACGTTCGTCGAGGTTCAGGCGGGAGCGAAGATAGGTGCGCGATGCAAGGTATCCTCGCACAGCTTCATCTGCGAGGGCGTAACGATCGAGGACGAGGTATTCATCGGCCATGGCGTGATGTTTACAAATGACAAGCATCCGAGGGCGACGGCGGTGGATGGTCGTCCTCAACAAGCCTCGGACTGGACGTTGCAGCGCACTCACGTCGGTAGGGGGGCTTCCATCGGTTCCAACGCTACCATCTTATGTGGAGTGACAATCGGTGCGCGGGCGCTAATTGGCGCGGGTTCGGTCGTGACGAAGGACGTCCCCGCGGGTGCCACTGTTGCGGGGATTCCGGCTCGAATCATGTCTGCAGCCGAAAATAGAGCTCCGGCAGATCGTGCCTTCGGCAGCGAGGCCTCTAAAGCGACAAATTAAATGCTGTTTAGTTTCTTAAAATAAGTCTTGATTTAATATTATAATGCGAGCTAGCATTAAATATTGCTAGCCAAATCCAAGGTGTTCAATTTGATACCGTTCCTGGATCTGAAAGCCCAATATCGTCAAATCAAACCGGACATCGATGCCGCGGTGGCCAGAGTGGTCAGCAGCGGACACTTCGTGCTCGGTCCGGAGGTGACGGCCTTCGAGCGCCGCTTTGCGGAATATTGCCGGACCTCGCATTGCCTTGCGGTCAATAGTGGGACGTCGGCGCTCCATCTTGCCCTGCTGGCGGCGGGCGTTGGACCGGGTGATGAAGTGATCACGGTCTCCATGACCTTCGTGGCAACCACCGCGGCCATTCTCTACAGCGGCGCCAAACCCGTCTTTGTCGACGTTGACCCGGTCACGTGGACGATGGATCCTGGTCTGATCGAGGCTGCGATAACACCGCGAACCAAGGCCATCCTGCCGGTTCATCTCCATGGGCTGATGGCCGAGATGGATTCCATAATGTCGATCGCGCGGCGTTATGGTCTGGTCGTCATAGAGGACGCCGCGCAGGCACACGGCGCCGAATACCGGGGGCGGCGTGCTGGTTCGATCGGGGATCTGGGGTGCTTCAGCTTTTATCCTGGTAAGAATCTCGGGGCCTTCGGCGAGGGTGGGGCGGTTGTAACTGATCAGCCTGAATTCGCTCGCCGCGTGTCACTGCTGCGGGACTGGGGACAGGAGGCGAAGTACGACCACGTCATTGCCGGATACAATTATCGCATGGATGAGATCCAGAGCGCGGTACTGAATGTCAAGCTGGACTACATCGAGCGCTGGACCGAGGCCCGCCGCTCGCTGGCAGAACGATACAACGAACTGCTGTCTGAGCTCCCATTCGCGCGTCCTCAGCCGCCCCGGCACGCCCGCCACGTGTATCATGTCTATTCCGTCAGACTGCAACGGCGCGACGAAGCGCTGGCCATATTGCGGGACGCCGGCATCGGCGCAGGGATTCACTATCCCATCCCAGTGCATCTGCAAAAAGCCTATGCGGAACTCGGTTGTCGAGCTGGCGATCTGCCGGTAACTGAGAATCTTGCGAACGAATTTCTCTCCCTTCCCATCTATCCGGAGTTGCTGCCGGACGGGGCGGTCGCAGTTGTTTCCACTTTGAGGAACGCCGGAGCGTTGCGACCCACCCAGGCCGTCAGCGACCGATCGTTGCATTCACAAAACGTCTTAACGAGTTCCTGCAACAGGAGGGCGTCTTGATTGAGCTTAAGGGGAAGCGTGTTCTCGTCACCGGCGGAGCAGGATTCATCGGCTCCCACATCGTTGATCTGCTCTGCGATGAGGGGTGTATTGAGATCGTTGCCCTCGACAATATGGTAAGAGGCCGACCGGAAAATCTCCGGCGCGCGCTCGGACGCGGGCCGGTGAGACTGGTTCATGGCGACATACGCGATCGCAAGTTGATGGAAGCCTTGGTGAAGGCTGCTGATATCGTGTTTCACCAGGCCGCGCTGCGCATCACGCATTGCGCGGCGGAGCCGCGCCTGGCCAAGGAGGTCATGGTTGACGCCACCTATGATCTCCTTGAGCTGTGCATCAAGCACGACATCGAAAAGATCATCGCAGCGTCCTCTGCATCCGTCTATGGCATGGCAGAGGAGTTTCCGACAACCGAGCGGCAGAATCCGTACAACAACCGGACTCTCTATGGAGCAGCCAAGGCCTTCAACGAAGGCTTGCTACGCGCCTTCAATGACGTTTGCGGCCTTGATTACGTGGCATTCCGGTATTTCAACGTCTATGGCAGCCGGATGGATATCCACGGACGGTATACCGAGGTCTTGATCCGCTGGATGGAGCGGCTGGAGGCTGGATTACCTCCCGTTATCTTTGGTGACGGCTGTCAGACCATGGATTTCGTTCACGTCCGCGATGTCGCGCGCGCCAACATCCTCGCCGCCCGGGCGAAGATTAGCGATGAGGTCTTCAACGTCGGAAGTGGTACTGAAACCAGCCTGACAGAATTGGCTACGGTGCTTGCGTCGGTGATGGGACGCCGCGGCCTGACACCCGAATTCGCACCTGAGCGCTCGGTCAATCCGGTGCCGCGGCGGCTGGCATCGACGGGAAAAGCGGAGCGTCTGCTGGGGTTCCGCGCCACGGTCTCGCTTGAGCAGGGGCTCGCCGACCTCGTGAAATGGTGGCGATCAGAACGCGATGTCGCTTCGGACCGTCAGCGGCAGGCAGCGGCATCGTGATCCCGATCGCTATGCCGCTGCTCGCGGACGAGGAGGCCGATGCCGCGCGCGCCGTCGTGCTGTCGGGCTGGGTCTCGCAAGGTCCGCAGGTAGCTGCGTTTGAGGAGGAGTTCGCCGCACTTGTCGGGGCTCAGCACGCCTGCGCGGTTGCGAATTGCACGACCGCCCTGCAGCTCGCGTTGGCCGCGCTGGGCGTCGGCAGGGGGGATGAGGTGATCACGGTCAGCCATTCCTTCATAGCAACGGCGAACGTGATCCGATATCAGGGCGCCACCCCCGTCTTTGTCGACATCGAGCCCGAGACATATAACTTGGATTGCGATCGGCTGGCAGAAGCGATCACCGAGCGCACACGCGCGATCATCGCGGTCCATCAGATGGGCATGCCGTGCGACATGGCCGCGCTCGTGGCCGTGGCGCGTCGCCACGGGATCGCCCTGATCGAGGATGCGGCCTGTGCCGCGGGATCGCAGATCTGCATGAACGGGCAATGGGAAGCGATCGGCAAGCCGCATGGAGACATTGCCTGCTTCTCCTTTCATCCACGAAAGGTGATCACAACAGGTGAGGGGGGAATGCTCACCACCTCCGATCCCGAGCTCGATCGCAAGTTCAGGCTGCTACGTCAACACGGGATGAGCGTCCCGGATATCGTGCGTCACGGCTCGCAGCGTGTCATTTTCGAAGAGTACGTCCTCGTCGGCTACAACTATCGAATGACGGATATGCAGGCCGCGATCGGGCGCAAGCAGCTGGAGCGGCTTCCGCAGCTGATTGCGCGCCGGCGCGCGCTGGCATCGCGTTACGATCAATTGATTGGGAATATAGAGGGGCTGCGATTGCCGTTCGAACCGGAGTGGGCGCGATCGAATTGGCAGAGCTACTGTGTACGCTTGCCCGATCGATTGGATCAGCGGGCAACGATGCAATCGCTGCTCGACCAGGGCATCGCTACGCGGAGGGGCATCATGTGCTCGCATCGCGAGCCGCCCTACGCGGAGGCGAAGCCGTGCCATGATCTACGACAATCCGAGCTTGCTCAGGATCACGCGATCCTGCTCCCACTTTATGCGCAGATGGGCTCAGCGGACCAGGAGCGTATCGCCGACGCGGTCAAGAATGAACTTGCCCGTTGAATCTGGGCCATTGCGGCCGGTCAGGAATCGGTTTGCCGGGATACCTCACTTGCCGGATCCGGCGCGACTCTGACTGAACAAGGGGTGACGGCTCCTGCGGACAGCACCTGGGAGATTCGCGACCGATCATTATCGTCCTCCGCGGAAGCCAAACCCATCCAACGTTGATATTTTCGTTGTATCTTATAGCGGGCAAGGCTGGCAGCACATCGACCGGCATCTGTCAGTCGGCGCCCGCGCGCACTCTTGCCGCGCAGTGCGCGCAGATAGGTTTGCTCTATCGTCCTCGCCGCGTGTGCTAGGCTGAAGCGATTCTCCACCAGTCGTCGGCCGAAACTGCCAAGCTCCTGCCGAAGGGACGTTGATACGAGAACGACCTCAAGAGCCGACCGAAGTGCATCGGGGCCGGCACCACGCGAGCCTTTTCCCAGCCCATACCAACCCTGCTGCAGGAACTTCGGCGCACTCTCAGGCGTTAACAGCTCACTGAACCCGTCCTCGCCAATGATCACTAGCGGCTTGCCAAAAGCCATGCCGCGCAGCGCCGAACCACCTTGGCCGATAATGACATCCGCGGCAGCATAGCCGGGCCGGGGATCGGACATCTCGCCCACCAATATGACGGCGGTCCGGCCGAGTAGCGCATTTATTCTGGCCGCCCGCGCTTCGACGGTCGGGCGGGCCGGTCCATCACCTATGATCAATAACCGCACCGTACGACCATCGAGGCCCATTGCTCCGACGGCATCACACGCCGAGAGCAGGCCCTCCAGTTTCAGGTTCGGCACCAGCCGGCAGACCATCGCAATGACGATCTCGTCAGGTCCGAAATTCTGAGCGACGCGAAAACTCGTGCCATCGAGGAGGGGATGGTCAGATTTCGTATCCACTGGCGGCTCGAGCAGGGTGACATCTTGATGTCCTGCAGCGACGGCCGCGCGGCGGATCATCTCCGTGCCCACGGTCAGGGGAACACTGCGAGGTAGGAAAGAGGGAACGGACATCGACATGACCGTTCCCACCACGGCAGTTCGCGTCGATAGTCCAACGTTCAGAAAGGCCTCGACTATAGGGGGCCATTCGTGACCGTGCACTACGTCCACTCCGCCTTCGTTAACGATGTTGCGGAGCATCTGGCTGACACGCGGCGAGGGGCGGGCTCGATGCCGGGGAATTTCAATGTGTTCGAGGCCCGTCTCTCTTACCCTGTCCATAAGAGGCCCGGTCTCCGACGCCACAGTGACCTGATGGCCCAGGTCTCGAACCGCCTCGGCAAGCTGGACTGCGTTGAGCTGCGATCCACCCAGTTCCATGGAATGCGGATAGACCAGCACCTTCATGCGAGAGGTTCTCCGAGCGTCGCGCGATAATAATCCAAAATTAAATCACAATAATCTCGACCGATCCAATTTTATTATATACTCTGAGCTTATATTAAATTGGAAAATGGCTGGACGCCTCCACCGAGATCCCGGCGCAATGAACGAACATGCTGCCCAGCACATGACGAGCCCAACCAGCGGTACCGCGGTCCGCGTGCTGGTCGCGATTGCAAGCCATGGAACGTCGAATGACCGCTACCTCGAGCGGATCATTAGAGAGTACAGGTCGATGTCTTGCGCCATTGATATCGTGGTGTTGTCTAACATCGACAAGGGCCCGACGGCCGGGGCGGAATGCATTGTTGGCATGCCAACCAAGGACCCATGGTCCCTGCCGTTCGCACACAAGAAGCTCTTCGTGGAACGTCATAACCAGTACGATCTGTTCATCTATTCTGAAGACGATATTCTGATCACAGAGAAGAACATCCGTGCCTGGCTGGATGTAACGTCGATTCTGCCTGAAGACGAAGTAGCCGGATTTCTGCGGGTCGAATTCGCTGAAGACGGCCAGCGCAACTACCCTGACATCCACGCTCACTTTCACTGGGATCCCTCATCGGTCAGATGGCGTGGCGACTATATTCTGGCGCATTTTACCAACGAGCACGCCGCTTGCTTTGCTCTCACCCGGGAGCAGCTGGGCAAGGCGCTGCGTTCGGGCGGCTTCGACGTAGCTCCGCATCAGGGGAGGTATGATCTCGCCTGTTCGGCCGCCACGGATCCATACACCCAATGTGGTCTGAAGAAGCTGGTGCCAATCTCGCACCTGGACGATTTCACGGTCCATCACCTCACCAACCGGTATGTCGGCCGGATGGGGGTTGGACTGGACGAACTTGGCATGCAGAAGGAGATTCTGCTGGAGATCGCGCACGGCCGTCGCCTACCTTACTCGCTGCTTCCAACGGAGACGCGCCTTCGCCGCGCAAGTTTTTCCAAGAACTATTACGAACCCGAATCCGAGGAGTTGATCTCCCTCGTGCCGGTATCGGCACGCAGCGTTCTTTCACTCGGTTGTGGCTCTGGCAGAACAGAAAGGCGGCTGCAAGCGCGAGGTCTGCATGTCGCGGCGATCCCTCTGGATCCGGTAATTGCGGCTGGGCCCGCCAGGGACGGGATTGAGATGATCTACGCCGATCTGGATAGCATCGATTCCAATCGCGGCGCCTTCGATTGCATCCTCTGCCTCAATGTGTTGCATCTGGCTCCGGATCCACGAAAGCTGCTTCGGAAGCTGCAGACGTTCATGCACGAGCAGTCGATTGCAGTGATCCAGATGCCCAATACGATGTCCCCCAGGGGCATTCGTTCTTATCTCGGAGCGGGTCTCCAATCCGGGCGGCGCGGCAGATACGACGCTGCCGGCGCTCATTTTGCTTCGGCGCGCCGGCTGGCGAGGTGGTGCACCGACGCGGGGTTGCGAATTGAGAAGATGTTCGGAATTCCAGCGGATCGTGACGATGGATTGTTCGGCATGACCTCTAGGCTGAGTACCTTCGCACCGGAATTCGTTTCGCTTGGCCTTGCGGCTTCGATCGTCGTCACCGTCTCGGGCGGGATACCAAATGACGACGAGACGGCCGTATTTGCTGGCCTCCAGGATCAGAAGGCCGAGGTGGAGGGTCAGCATTTCGGCCAAAATGGACCGATTTAGTGCAGCTTAACATTGAATGTATCCGATAAAATGACAGCAGATCACGAAACGAGAGATCGATGATTCCGGTCAGGGCGACGACGATCGGTGATCGGCTGGCCGTCCTTTCGGCCCGAGGGCCCGGCTTTGATCAAATTCGACTTGCGGCCGCACTCGTGGTGGTTGGTCATCATGCTTGGTGGGGAGTGAACGACGTCCTTTATCGGTTCAGCGGTGGGTTCATCCAGCTTGGTTTATTTGCAGTCATCATCTTCTTTTGCGTCAGCGGCTTCCTGCTGGCGCCTGGCCTGGCCCGATCCGGCGATCTCGTCCGGTTCGGCGTAAATAGGGCGTTGCGCATCCTGCCTGCACTGTTCGTCGTCGTCATCACGTCCATGTTCGTGCTTGGGCCAGCCCTGACGACTTATTCCCTGGCTGAATACTTCGGTAGCGCCGAGCTCTACCTGTATCTGAAGAACGTTCTTACCCTGATGTCTCACTACCTGCCCGGCGTGATGCGGCATGGACAGGAGGTGCAGGTCAATGGACCGCTATGGACGCTCAATGTCGAAGTCTGGTCATATGCGATGCTGGCGGCGCTGAGCGTGGCCGGCTTTCTCCGCCAACGTGTGCTGACGGTGATCAGTTTCGCTCTGGTCTATCTCGCCTATGTTGGGCTGGCGCTCTCGCCATCGCTGCGTGCCGCCTGTCCGCAACGGCTCTTGGATTTCATCGGCCTCTTCGTCTACTTTATCGCTGGTACGAACCTCTACCTCTACCGTCAGACTATCCCGCTCTCCGGAATCGGAGCCGCAGTCGCCTCGGGATTCGCGTTGATTGGTCTTGCGAGCGGGATGGGTGCGGTGGCGCTGCCGCTGTGTGTACCGTACGTCGTAGTCTATCTCGGGCTCTCCGAGGTCACCAGCCGGGTGCCACTAAAGCACGATTTGTCCTACGGGGTATACCTGATCCATTCACCGGTCATATTGGCATTCCTGACGGTATTTGATCTCGCAGCCGGCTGGCCGCTGGCCTTGCTAGCGGGATCGGTAACTCTCATTCTGGCGTATGCCTCCTGGCGATTTGTCGAAGCGCCGGCGCTGAAGCAAAAGGCGTCGGTTTCGCGTTGGGTGTCATCGCACATTGCACGCACAGGCAGCGGACGAGGCGTTGAGAGTGAGCCAGCCGCGGGCCGTCATGAGCAGAGTAACAGTCTGACAGGAACAATCGGGGCCGGCGCAGCGGAGTGAAATGACACCAGCACCGGATCTCAGGTCGAGGCGATAGCGCGACGAGCGGCGAGAGGAGCGAAGCTGCTATGTGCAACGCATACCATGATGACGAACGTCAGGGGTTGGATCGGCAGCTGGATCTCTCCATCATTGTCGTGAGCTACAATACCCGCGAGATGACGCTCGACTGTTTGGCATCGATCGCCGCGGAGACGGTGACGGTAAGCTATGAGGTGATCGTCGTCGACAACAACTCTTCCGACCAGTCGGCCGCCGCAATTGCTCGCCAGTTTCCAGAGGTCAAGCTCATTGCACTAGACAGTAATGTCGGCTTTGCGCGCGCCAACAATCTGGCTGCAAAACAGGCGCGGGGCCGACGATTGCTCCTCCTCAATCCTGACACCATCATTCTCGATTGCGCGATCGATCGTCTTTTGGAGTTCGCCGACGCGAACGCTTCCTTTCACGTCTGGGGCGGCCGCACTGTCTTTCCGGATGGCAGCCTCAATCGCACCTCGTGCTTTCGAAGAATCAGTCTGTGGAATTTGTTGTGCTTCGCGCTGGGGCTTACCTACTTCGGTCGTCGCAATCCGATTCTCAATTCCGAGGCCTATGGCGGTTGGGACCGAGATACCTCGCGGCATGTCGACATCGTTACGGGGTGTTTTCTGCTGATCGACCGGCCGCTGTGGGAGAGGCTAGGCGGGTTCGACCCCACCTTTTTCATGTACGGAGAGGAAGCGGACCTTTGCCATCGCGCACGATCGCTCGGTGCGCGGCCTGCGATCACTCCTGAGGCGACCATTGTCCACTATGGCGGAGCATCGGACGTCGTGCCCGTCGACAAGAGAGTGAAGGTGTTCAAGGGGAGAATTACCCTGATCAACCGCCACTTTGGCTGGCCCGCGCGGACGATTGGGCAGGCGTTGCACCTGATCGTGCCGCTCACACGCTGGTACGGCTACAGCATGGCAGCCGCGTTGGCGCGCAATGCGGAATGGCAGGAGAATGCGGTGTACTGGGAAGCCGTCTGGAGGCGTCGGCGAGAGTGGGTTGGCGGTTACGAGGTACAGAGAGCCGAACTGGCATGAGGGCGTGGGACTGCGGCAGGTGAGAAGAACGATGAGATCCAATGGCGTAGCGGGACCTTGGCGGAGCTGGCGAGGAGCCGGAGAGCATGCGTTTGGACGCAAGCGTGCTAGGAGCGAAATTGCGCTCTACGCTGCCCGTGTAGCCGCTGCGGTCGCAGCGCTCCAAATCCCGGCCGGTGTGGTAGCTGAACCGAATAACCCGTCAAAGCCGGCATTCGCCTCAGAATGGCCGGACGCAAGCAACACGGGGCCGCCTCGTGATCTCAAGCTGAAGCCATCGGGTCCGCTCACGATTGCCGTGGCCGGCACGACAATTTCGGGACTGGACATTCAGGGCGGCGTAACGGTCAACGCCGACAACGTGACGATCGAGACGTCCCGCATCTCGGCCAAAGCGTGGGCCGTCATCAAGATCGATCCGCATCGGACAGGAATTGTCGTCAGGGATTGCTCGATCGACGGTCTAGGTGCCGGTCCCGATGGCAATGGAAACCAGGGCATCATGGGACAGGGCACGTTCCAACGTAACAATATCTTCAATGTCGAGAATGGAATCGTGCTGACCGGAAAGGACAATCTGATCGAAGGCAATTTCATTCACGATCTCAATGCCGGCGGAGCACCACACTACGACGGTATCCAGATCGATGGCGGCATCTCGGACACGGTCATCCGGCACAACACGATCATCAATTCGCATGGCGCGGCTGGCGCCATCATGATCGACAATGAGTTTGGCCCGGTCTCCAATATTGTGATCGAAGGCAATCTACTCGCAGGCGGCAGCTATACGATCTATTCGGACGGGAAGTTCAACGACAATCTGATATCGAGTGTTTCGATCACTGACAATCACATCGGGTCCGGACAGTATGGGCCAACCTTGTTTCGCAGAAATCGCCCCACCTATCTCCGGAATGCGACTGACGGCTGGCACCTGGTCCGCAATCTGAACGTTGGCAAGGTCGCGGGGCAGGAGGCGATCAGATGAAGCGCCCGCATGTGGCTGGCCAACCGCAGGGCCTGCCGGACCTGATGGGCTGCGTCAGCCCCTTCGGGGAGATCGCCTCATGAGCTATCCCAGCGATGCCTTCCTTGCGGGGCACGCGCGAATGCGCGCGACGGGGGCGGGGGTCCGGTCGACCTTTCCCCAACACATCAGTTGGGCCGTCCCACTCCTTCTCATGGGCATCGTCTTGCCATCGGGGCTGCAGGTGCTGATTGCGGGCGCAAAGCTAACGCCGACCAGGATAGCCCTCATACTCCTGCTGATGCCGGCGCTTGCGCAGTTATTGCAGCCCACTCGGCGGCTCCTGCTGTCGGACGGGTTGGCGGGGACGCTTGCGCTCGCCATGGTGGGAGCGGCCGCCTATGCCGCCGGACCTCAATCGGCGTTTTCCGCTGTTGCAGAGGCCCTCGACTTTGTCGGGGCTTATTTTGTCGCGCGAGCCTTCGTTCTGGAGCCGCCGGCGGTCCAGCAGTTCATTCGTCTGGTCAAGGCATTCACGGCGATTGCGATATGCGTTGCGGTAGCGGACGTGTTGACGGGGCATTGGGTCGTTCGCGAGATGGTGGCGACACTCATGCCGCAGCCTGATGCCATCGTGGACGACGGCACGTCGAGTGCAGATGGAGTGCGAGCGGGTCTGCGGCGCGCAATAGCGACATTCGACCATCCAATTCTCTATGGCGTGTTCTGTTCGCTGGCTGCGGCCATCGTGCTGTTCTCGACGACGAGCCCCATCGAGCGTCTGTCGTGGGCGTGTCTATGCTTCTTCGGCGGATTTCTGTCGCTATCTTCGGCCGCCGTCATGGGAATGGTCCTCGTCACGTCGAGCTACGCCTACGATCGGCTGTTGTGTCGCATCCCCTGGCGATGGCATCTCCTTTGGGCCGGGGCGGGCATGTTCCTGGTTGCCGTCACTTCTGTGACAAACAACCCTCTCAGCTGGCTGCTGTCCCACGCAACCCTGGAGCCTCAGACTGGATTCTATCGCCTCATGATCTGGGACGCAGTCTCTGCGCAGGTGTGGCAGTCGCCCTTGACCGGAGCGGGGTTCGTGACGTTCGGGTATTATCTGCTCGACCGAACCGTCGACAGCGTGTGGCTCGTCACGAGTCTGCATTACGGCGTACCGGTCACCATCCTCCTTATCGTCCTAAATCTCGCCGCGATGCTGCCTGTGCCCGGACTTCGTTCGACCGAGATTCAAAGGGGCTTTACGATCGCCTGCATGGTCTTCCTGTTCACAGGTTTGACGGTGCATTTCTGGAACTACATGTGGACGTTCTGGGGCGTCTGTATCGGAGTGCGTGCTTCGCTCAGGGAATGGCAGATGTTGGGAGTTCAAGATGAGTAATTTTGACGTGGCGCCATCGTCGACTGGGAGCATCAAGGGACGGTTGCGCCCCTATGTCTGGTCATTGCGCAGCGGGCTACGGACGATCCGCTTCCTGTTCGGACGATTTGAGAGATCTTGTCCGGTATGCGGGTATCGCGGCCGCTTCTTTGCATACGCAAATCCGCTGGCATTGGGGATCAACTTTGATTCGCTCTGTCCGAACTGTCTGTCACACGAGCGGCACCGGTTGTTGGCGCTCTGCGACGCCGAGCAGAACTTGTTTACGGGAAAGGATATTCTTCACTTCGCGCCTGAAACGGGAGTGACGAGGTATATAGAGGCGAGGAAGCCGCGCAGCTATCTCACCTGTGAATTCGGCGGGCGGGGCGCTGATCTCGACATCAACATCGAAAAGATCGATCTCGAGGATAACAGGTTCGATCTGATCATCTGCTGCCACATCCTGGAGCACGTGAACGATCGCCTGGCCATCCCCGAGCTATTCCGGATCCTGCGCAAGGGGGGCACCTTGGTCGCGATGATCCCGCTCATTGAAGGTTGGCAGGAGACGTTTGAGGATCGGTCGAGGCAGAGAACAGTAGAGGATCGGATTCTGTACTTTAATCAGCATGATCACGTCCGCTTCTTCGGTCGTGATTTCCGGCGCCGCCTGGAACGCGCGGGCTTCGTCGTTGATGAATATACCGCGGTCGAGCCGCAAGTTGCGCAATATGGGCTTATCCGGGGTGAGAAAGTATTTCTGTGCCGGAGGGCTTAGACGCCGGTAGCCCTTTGATTGGTCGCCGGCGAAAACGATCCGGGGTTGGGCGGCAGCTCTTGCCGCCGACTCTCGTCCGAGCCGTTATTTGAGGCGACTCCTTCTCCTGTTCTGCGCTCGAGCGAAGTCGAAGCGATCACACCCCATCATTGAAGTTCATTCACTGCGTCATCTTGGGCGTCGCCAATCACGACGACCATGTGCGGAGTATCGTGCTGCATCGACGATTCGCGCGCTCCATTTAATAATGCGCTAACACGTTTATTTACATCGTTGGTTTATTTAATGCGCGGCGGTCGATGAAATTGGTCTTCGCGCCTGCTCGTCAATCGTGCTCGTCGTCTCGGTCGCTAGCTGGAGCGATTTTTCTGTGAAGTGCACGACGGGGGTATTTTACGCCAATCTGATCGCCGCTAAAACGAAATCGCTTTTGATTCCCGTGGCGTAGATTTTTGCACCGCATTTCCGAAAACAAGAATCTGGCGGTGTTTGCGGCGAAATGACCTTGGCGGAGCCGTGGTCTTGTCAAAAAAAGGCCTTCTGCTGACGACCATTAACGCCGCGCAAGCACGTCGTCGGCGTATTTCGATCGCGATTAAATCGCGAGTGTAGATCCGCAATAAATGCTGACGGCGATTAACGGGGAATAATACACAAAAGACGGAGAGGCAATTTTGGCTACCACAACGAATGCATGGCCTGACGCAACGAACACCGGCGTGCCTGCGGGGGTAACGCTCACTCCTTCGGGAGACGTGGTGATTACGCAGGCAGGAGCGGTGGTTTCGGGACTCAACATCACCGGAAGCGTCTACATCAAGGCAGACAACGTTACGCTTGAGAACTGCAAGATCACGTCGGGCGGATGGGCCGGGGTGACCATCGATTCCGGAGTCACGGGCGCAGTCGTCCAGAATTGCACCATCGATGGTACCGGCCGGGCACCGGATGGCACGGGCAATCAGGGCATCATGGGGAGCGGCACGTTCATCGGAAATAACATCTTCAACGTGGAGAATGGCATCGTTCCCGGGAGCAACTCCGTCATCCAGGGCAACTACATCCACGATCTCCAGGCAGGCGGGTCGCCTCACTATGACGGCATCCAGATCGATGGAGGCCTCTCCAACATTCAGATCACCGGCAATTCGATCATCAACCAGTGGGGGTGGACCTCGGCGGTCATGATCGACAACGGCTTCGGGCCGGTCTCGAATGTCACAGTCACCAACAACCTGCTAACTGGTGGCGCCTACACTGTATACGCGGACTCCAATCTGGGCACCGCCTCGATCACCGGTGTGTCGTTCACCAACAATCACGTTGGTGGCGCGCAGTACGGCGACGCGTTGATCCGCGGGAACAATTCGGTGTTCACCGGGAATTACACGGACGGCGCGCAGCTGGCGTCGACGCTCAATACGTCGGCAAATAGCGGTACAACGACCTCACCGACAATGCCCCCCGCAACGCCCGAAGTCCCGGCAGCGCCGGGCATCGCATCCTGGTCACCCGATACGGGCAAGACTGGCGACGGCATCACGGACGCCAATCAGATCACTCTGCACGGCACCGCCGCGGCTGGCAGCACCGTGAAAGTCTATGACGGTTCGACGCAGATCGGTACGGCGACCGCGACTTCGGCCGGAAGCTGGGACTATATCACCAAGGTCTTGACCGATGCTAAGCACACGCTGACGGCGACCGCGACCAACTCGTCGGGTCAAACCAGCGCGGCATCGGCTGCGGTGGCGGTCACCGTCGACACCAAGGCGCCAGCTGCACCGACGATCGCGAGCGACACCGTCAACGCTGCCAACCAAGTCGTTCTGTCGGGGGCTGCCGAAGCGAACAGCGCGATCAAGGTGTTTGACGGAACGACCCAGATCGGGACGGCGACAACCAACTCGAGCGGTGCGTGGAGCGTCACGACGTCTGCGTTGTCGGCCGGTTCGCACGCCCTGACGGCGAAAGCGACCGACGTTGCCGGCAACGTCAGTGCTGCGTCGACGGCCGTGGATGCGGTCATTGGTTCTGGGACGACGGGCTCCACCGGCTCGGGCACATCGGGCACGGGCACCACAGCGCCCGCCGCGCCGAAAATCGCCTCGTTCTCAAACGATACCGGCACTGCCGGTGATCACATCACGAGCGACAAGACGCTGACCCTGGCCGGGACTGCGGTTGCCAACAGCACGGTCAAGGTGCTCGACGGCGCCACCCAGCTCGGCACGGCCACGGCGGATGCGAATGGAGCGTGGCACTACACCACCGCCGCGCTGCCGGACGGCAAGCACAGCTTCACTGCGACCGACACGGTCTCTGGCGTCACCAGCAAGGCATCGACTGCGCTGGACGTGACGGTGGATACCGCTGCCCCCGATGCCCCGGTGCTGTTGAGCGATCCGACCACGCATAACCGCGCCACGGTCTCCGGGACGGCGGAAGCCGGCAGCTTGATCAAGCTCTACGAGGGCGCGACCCTGCTTGGCACGACGACCGTTGCAAGTGACGGTGACTGGAGCGTGACGACCCCGAATCTCAAGCACGGGTCACACACCTTCACCGCGACAGCGACCGACGCAGCCGGCAACACCAGCGCCTTGTCGCAGCCGATCGATCCGCCGATCGGCTCGCACAGCGGTGGCGGCACCTCGACGGTGGAAGTCACCAATGTACGCCAGCACTCGGATTACACCGCGACGATCAAGGGCACGGCCGATCCCAACAGCGAGATCAAGCTGTATGACGGCTCGACCTCGGTCGGTTCGTCCACGACGGACGCCGACGGCAAGTGGAGCTTCCAGACCTCCGACCTGTCGGGTAAGTCCCACGCCTTTACCGCGGAGCAGGTCGACACCGCAGACCACGTGGTCGGAACCAGCTCGGGCGCGGCGATGATCGGCTCGGGCCGCAGCGACACGCTGACTGGCACCACCGGCAACGATGTCATGGTTGGCAAAGCGGGAGCGGACACGTTCCAGTTTGCGTCGAACTTCGGCCAGGACGTTATCAAGGACTTCGCTGCCCGCGGACCTAGTCACGACACGATCGAGTTCAGCAAAAGCGTATTCGACAGTTTTGCGAGCGTTCTCTCCCACGCGGCCCAGTCGGGCCACGACGTCGTCATCGCGACGGGGAGCGACACCCTCACGCTGAAGAACACGCAGCTCGACAAGCTGAACAGCCACGACTTCCACTTCGCGTAGGGGACGGCTCGTCAGACAAAAATTGGTACTCAACAATTGCCTTGGGGGATCTCTCAGGGGATCCCCCGCATAGGCATGACTAAAGGGCAGGTGTCATGACTGATACTGGACGGCGGGGGATAATTCCCCCGCCCGCGAATCTTTATCGAATCCCAATTATGCATTTGTCAGGACTGTGGTCGGCCGGGCGCCGGCTGGCGAATGAGGCCGAACCCCCGACGTCGCGGCTCGTCGGCTGGGCAAGGCGCTTCGTTGAAGCCCTTCGGAAACGGATATTCGTCGGTCGTTTCCGGCCGATGGAGAGCTATGAGGAGCCGCAGTCAGAGATGTCCGCATTCCTGCGGTCTTGCCGCAGGATATTCTGGGCGCTCGCGGCCTTCAGCGGCATGAGCAATCTCCTCATGCTCACCGGCTCGTTCTTCATGCTGCAAGTCTATGATCGCGTGCTGCCCGGGCGCAGCATACCGACTTTGGTCGCCTTGATGGTTCTGGCTACGGTCCTTTACCTGTTTCAGGGTGGGCTGGACTTCGTCAGGAGCAGGATCAGCGCGCGGGTCGGCCGGTATTTTGATGAACGGCTCGGCATTCGCATATTCGATGCGCTTGTTCGCCTGCCTTTGAAGACCAGGGCCGATGGCGACGGCTTGCAGCCGGTGCGGGATCTTGATCAGGTCCGCAGCTTCCTGTCGAGCGGCGGGCCGACGGCGCTCTTCGATCTGCCCTGGATGCCGATCTATCTCGGCGTTTGCTTTCTTTTTCACTTTTGGATCGGCGTCACCGCGTTGACCGGCGCGCTGGTGCTCGTCGGCATCACGATGCTCACGGAGACTCGGACGCGGGGGCCGGCAAGAGCATCCTCGCGTCTCGCAGTTTCGCGAACGGCATTGGCGCTCGAGGGCCGACGAAATGCCGAAGTTCTGCAAGCCATGGGCATGCGGCAGCAGGCGGCGCTGCGGTGGCGGGATGTCAACGCGAAGTATCTCGCAGCCCATGAGCGCGCCAGCGATGTCGCAAACAGCCTCGGAGGCGCCTCCAAGATCTTCCGGGCGATCCTGCAATCGCTGGTTCTTGCCGTTGGCGCAGTCCTTGTCATCAACCAGGAATCGACGGCCGGCATCATCATTGCCGGGTCGATCCTCAGCGCGCGGGCCTTGGCGCCCGTCGAACTGGCCATTGCGAACTGGAAAGGGTTCGTCGCCGCGCGGCAGTCGGGACAACGGCTCGATGCTTTGCTGAAGCTTCTGCCTACCGAGGAAGAACGGCTGGCACTGCCTCCTCCTGTTCAAGCTCTCACCGTCGAGCATCTCTCTATTGGCGCGCCGAACTCGGAGAGGCCCACCGTCAATGAAGTGTCGTTCCAACTGCGGAGCGGGCAGGCTGTCGGAATCATTGGACCGAGCGGATCCGGAAAATCGACACTCGTCCGAGCGCTGGTGGGTGTATGGCCGTGCATTCGAGGCCGGATACGGCTGGACAACGCCGCACTGGAGCACTGGTCTTCGGACGCCCTCGGCAAGCACATTGGTTACCTTCCCCAGGATGTCGAATTGTTCGACGGCAGCATTGCGATGAACATTGCGCGGTTCGATCCGCAGGCCACGGCCGCCGCAGTGCTGGAGGCCGCGCATGCCGCGGGTGCGCACGATCTGATCCTTTCGCTTCCGGATGGGTACGGCACGAAAATCGGCGAGGGGGGATTGGCGCTGTCGGCTGGGCAGCGGCAGCGTATCGGGCTCGCACGTGCCTTCTACGGCGAGCCGTTCCTGGTCGTGCTCGATGAGCCCTCGTCAAATCTCGATGCCGAGGGCGAAGAGGCGCTGACCGAGGCGATCCTAAAGGTGCGCCGCCGCGGCGGGATAGTCGTCGTTGTCGCCCATCGACCAAAGGCGCTTGAAGCCGTAGACCATGTCTTGTGCCTTGGGGAGGGCAGGGTTCAGTCCTTCGGAAAGAGAGAGGAGGTCCTTAAGAAGGTCTTGCGGAATCCCGTGCCGCTCAAGGTGGTGGCGGAAGCTCAAGGAGGCAGCCGATGAGCGGCATGGTGGCGCCGGCGATGCAATCGATCCAGCGTTACATGATCGTCGGTATGATCATGTTGGGTCTGGTCACTTTTGGGATCGGCGGTTGGGCAACGACAAGCCAATTGGCGGGCGCGGTGATCGCTCAAGGCGTCGTCGTGGTGGATTCGAGCGTCAAGAAGGTTCAGCACGCCACCGGCGGAATCGTGGGAGAGTTGCGCGTGCGCCAGGGCGATCGGGTCAAGGCGGGCGACATTTTGATCCGTCTCGACGAGACGCAGACGCTCGCAAATGCGACGATCGTCACCAATAGCATCGATGAGCTGCTGGCGCGGCAGGCGCGCCTCGAGGCCGAGCGCGATGGTGCCGAGCAGGTCGTGTTTCCAAAATTGCTGCTCGATCGGGCCAGGGAGAGCAACTCCGAGGCGAGCCGTGCGATCACCGCGGAGCGGAAGCTGTTCGACCTTCGCCGTCAGGCGAGGAGCGGCCAAAAAGCGCAACTGCAGGAGAAAGGCGCGCAGCTGGAAAACGAAATCAAGGGCTATACGGGTCAGACCGAGGCCAAGCAGAAGGAAGTCGAATTCATCCGCCAGGAGCTTGAGGGTGTGCGCAGCCTCTGGCAGAAGAATCTGGTGCCGATCACGCGGCTCAATTCCCTCGAGCGCGACTCCGCCCGCATCGAAGGCGAGCGCAGCCAGCTCGCAGGAATGATCGCTCAGTCGAAGGGCAAGATCTCCGAAATCGGACTCCAGATCATTCAGATCGACCAAGACCTCCGAACGGAGGTCGGCAAGGACCTGATCGAAACGCGCTCGAAACTCTCCGAGCTGGGCGAGCGCAAGACAGCGGCGGTCGACCAGTTGAATCGCGTCGATATCAGGGCGCCGCAATCCGGCCGCGTCCATGAGCTCAGCGTCCATACGGTCGGAGGGGTGATATCTCCTGGCGAGCAAATCATGCTGATCGTCCCCGATGCGGACTCGCTTGCGGTCGAGGTCAAGATCGCACCGAAGGATATCGACCAGGTCTATGTGGGGCAGACTGCGACAATGCGCTTCGCAGCCTTCAACCAGAAGACCACGCCCGAAATTGATGGCGAGGTCAGCATGGTCTCGGCAGACATCACGCAGGATCAGCGTGCCGGCACGAGTTACTACACAGGCCGCGTCCTGCTGAAGCCGGAAGCGCTCGCGGAGCTCGGGGCCGCAAAGTTGCTGCCCGGCATGCCAGTCGAGGTCTTCATCAAGACGGCAGGCCGGACCGCGCTTTCATACCTGCTGAAGCCGCTGCAGGATCAGGCCGGGAGGGCGTTCAAGGAGCGCTGAGTTGGTGCAAGATGGCAGTAGCGCTCGACTGCATGGATCGGGGACCGGCGTGTTTTCCCTGCGCGTCGGTGTTGCGACCAGCCGAAGAAGGCGCGGCCGGGCGGTCGCAAGCACCGAGGACGGGCGCGCCGGCCCGACGCGCGCGCGTCTGAAACCGGACCGGCGATGGCACTCTGGTTTGAAGGAGCCGTAGCAGCATTTTGGCTATCGGCGCGCTGTAGAAAATCCGGTGGAACGAGCGTAATGAGATCGTCTGCCTCCCAGTGAACCGCGGTAAATCGCGGATCTTTCGACGGAGCGACCGCGCTGGATGTCGTTTCTCTCCCCGCGAGACGATGGGGCGCTCGAATGATCGTCCGCTCAGGACGTCCATTCGCCTGGCATGCAGCCTCATTGTGGCTACGAAGCCCAGTAGCGAAGCTTCAGCTCCAAGAATGACGAGTAGTTCGACCGGCATGTGACTGGTCCCGCCCGAGATCGCCCGTTTGATGGTTTGACCCCGGTAATTATTCAAATCAACGATTAAATTAAATTGGTGGCTAACAATTATTGCGCCGCTGTGCGGGGCGAGCCCTTTGCCGCGCGCCGCTTCAACACTATGCAACCGAATATACAGCCCCGATCGAAGCGGTGTCGTTCCCCTTTTTCCGCGTGTCAGTTGAAGCGGCGCCACAGTTGCGTGTCGTATGAGAGGCGAATTTAATATTTATTGCGATTTAAATATAATGGAATATAATGTATTAAATGGAAATTGTGGGGGTCGGTCGTTTGCGCTGGCTGGACCGACACGGTTTGACGCACGGAGGGGGATCGGCAGATGCAGCGAACCTCGGGCCCGGTCATCGCAGCGGCCATAGCAATCGTCATCGGAGGCGTTCAGTGGTCGCGAGCGGCTTTGCTGGTTATGCCAGGAGTTCCCCAGACGGATTCTGCGCACATCGAGCTGGGGCGCCCGGCTCTGCCGCCCCTTACTTACACGGTGTTTTGCCTGCGCTATCAGGCCGAATGTCGCCCGCGACGCTCCTTTCGAGGCGGCCCGATCCGGTTGACCGAGAAGCGATGGGCAGACCTGCGGGAGATCAATCGTACCGTCAATCTGGCGATAGAACCGGTCCGCAACGAGCTTGGTCTTTCGGGCGAGGCATGGACTATCCACCCCGCGCGTGGCGATTGCAACGATTACGCGGTGAGCAAGCGCCACGAATTGCTTCGGCGCGGCTGGCCCTCGCGCGTCCTCCTATTAGGCGAAGTCGTCGTCGGTTCCGGTGAACATCATCTGGTGCTTCTCGTGCGCACCAGAAGCGGCGATCTCGTCCTCGACAATCTCACGTCACAGATCAAGCCGTGGTCGCGGACGTCCTATCGCTGGGTTCGCGTGCAGAGCCCGGGCCGTGACGGGCTGTGGGCCACCGTTGGACGGGAAGGGGTATGAGACCGGAGCGCTAATGCTCTGAGCCTTCCCTGGCCCGAACGGTTGTGCTTACTCGGGAGCGCATTTGAGCTGCTCCAGCGAAGCGAGCCTATCTTCAAGCGCGACGATCCGGTGGAGAAGGTCTAGACGTGACAGCCCGAGGGTCGCTCGCGTCGATCCGATGACGGAAGCGGCAGCACACGGCCGCTCGGAATTGGGAGAAAGGACGCTGAACAGGCGCAGCACGCCGTCGCCAGTCAACACATCCACCCAGCCATCGGTAGGCGACCGCCCGACGATCCGGCCTGGTACGCGGCCGATATAGCAGGGCGCGTCAACCCGAGGTGAAGCGTTGGCAATAATGAGCCGATGGCCGCCAAGATGGGTGAAGGCACCAGGAAATGGCGGCGTTAAGCCGCGGATCAGCCGGTCGATGGTATCGGTAGGTTGCCGCCAGTCTATCTCTCCATCTTCCGGAACACGGGCGCAGCCATAGGAGGCATGGTCGGTATTTTGAGACGTGCCCTGGTAACCGGTGATCGCTCGTACCACGACTCCGCCGAGTTCACGTTCCTGAATCGCGTTGAGGCGCTCGTAGAGCGCGGTGACCGTATCATCCGGACCGATCGGGATAGCCTGCTGAAACAGCAGATTGCCGCCGTCGAGCTCCGGGAAGACGAGATGAATGCTGATGCCGGCAGTCGTCTCGCCATTGATGATCGCCCAGTTGACGTTGGCGCGACCGCGATAGTGCGGCAAAAGTGAATAGTGGACGTTGACGAAGCGGCACAATGCGAGAATGTGCGGCGGGATGATCCTATCGAACGAAGAAATCACAACGGCCGCCGGGCGCGCGTCCGCGATCACTTTCCGAAGTTGTGCCAGTTCCTGCAGCTCCGCGATCGGGATGTCGCGATTGTTCGCAAATGACCTTAGCGCGCCCGCCTCGGGCTGGTTCGGTTTTCGGAAGATCTGCACTACGCGGCACCGCGCCGCCAATGAGCGAAGCGCCGTGAAGCCGGTCGGTCCGTCCGCGAGGAGTACGACGTCGGGCTGGAGCCGCTCTGTCATGTCACCCCTGCCATGGTACGAGCTGGGCGAATCCATCTCGCGTCAAGGCACCGCCGCGGCGAACCCATTCGGCCGCGCGCAAGCCGCCCGTTTGCAATCGTACGATCGGCTCGGGACCGATCTCGGACAGAAGAATGCCCATGTGGCCCTGTCCGACAGATTGCGTGGGCCAGACCGCGAGACCATTGGCTTGCAGCGCCGCTCGATCGATGTCGCCCCAGAACTGCACCACAATCGCGCCGGCAGGTGCGCATGCAGCCAGATGCGCAGCCTCTCCCTGGCCGACGCGCGGCGAGTCCGCGGGCCGCAACGCGACTACGAAGGCGTCCCACGCGCCGGGATGGACCGCCGCAACGCTGTTGAACGCCTCGACGTTCGCGCCGAGGCGTTGAAGCCCGTTCTGCACCGGGGCAAGGAAGTCATTGTCGCAGAGCAGGCCGATTCTGTTGCCGAGGACCGCCAGACCACAGTCGTGCAACTGCTTCACGGCGAGCGGGCCCAGGAACGAGAAGACATCGACAGCGGGGTGCCGCTCGTTGACGCCGACCACCGGGATCTTGCGCCGTGCGCACGCTTCGATATCGAGGTCCTCATGACGAAATTCCCAAGCCTCGAACATCAAGGCAATCACGGCGTCATCCCGCAGTTGTGCGATCAACTCGGCTGTAAGAGGACGAAGGTGGCCACTGTTGGTTAAGATGTCGACGCTGTGGAGTACCTCAGGACTTATCGTGCCCAGAATCTCGATGCGATCAGCGACGCCCAGTGGGGCTGCGAGCTCCAAAGTCTCCCGCTTGGCGTCGGACACGGTCCCATGGCGGCCAGATTTCGTGAACGCGTAGACGTGCTTGGCTCCGGCCATTGCAGCAAGCACCGGGGTCACGGCATACGCGCCGGTCGCGGCTTCGGTCAGCACAGTCATTCCCGACATATCCAGCCCGGTGTCGGCGAGGGCGAGCTTCATCAGCGTTCGCAGTCGAACAGGCGAGAAGCCCGGCCTGCGAAGAACCCCCGTTTCCGCATCGCCAGGTCGCAACTGCACGGCCATTGTTCGATTCCCGGTCATTGATCGATCCTGCTGTTGCCGCTGAAAGAGGCCAGCTTCATGGTTCTTTCGACCGGCGCACTCCGGATATCCGATCGCGCGCTGCCCGGAGCACGTTGTAGAGTGGGTCGGGTATGAGCGTACGAAGGTGATCCTGCCAACACATTCGCTCGATCACTTGATCCTCACCTGGTCGCGCGGCCCAATACCGGACGCGGCGTTCGCCCGACGCGGCGACGCGGCGCGTCGTCGTGTAGTAATAGGATGCGACTGAAAGGCGCATTCGACCAGGCGGGCAGGTGACCGGATCCGGAAGGCCGTGGAGGGTGGCGCCGTGCGTCTCCCAGAGGATCATGGTGTTGAACCGCGGGAAGATGCGGCATCCAAGCGCGGACATATCCGCAGGCCACAATTCGAGGCTACCGCCGTAAGCTTCGGGCCAATCCCGATTGAGATAGACGAGCAAATTGACCCGGTGGAACAGCCCGGTCGTCGGGTGAACTTCGAAATCGCGGTGAATCTTCGTAAAGCCCCCTGGAGGCGTTCGATGTACTCCCGCAAATTTGTGTGTCGGATCGCAAAGAAGATCGCGAACGCCCGTGACCGCCGAAATCAATTCTCGGAAGCGGGGACTGTCCACCAGGTTCAGCAGATGCTGGGTGGCCGGCCCCAATCCATCCGATATCTCCTGCTTCACCAAGCAATCAGTATTCGTGGTAATCAGACGCGCCTCTTGGAGGGCGGTGCATTCGGCCGCGACCATGTCCAACAGCCTCTCGGGAAAGGCGTCGTTGACGACTATGTGGGGCCAAGGTTTGGCGACTACATATTCGTCGCGCAGAGAATCGACGCGGGCAAAGAGGCCGCTCAGCGAGTGAAGCTGGAAATCAACATGCAATTCCGCAGACTCCCACTGTGCCTGGGGACGCTATCCCCGGGCTGTCGCCCCCTCCCAGATTAAATGTAATATTAAATCATCGAAAATTAAATGTCAAAAGTAAATACATCGGAGTCTGAGTTCAGGCGCAACAGGGGTGTCATCTAGGTTGCCGTTGGATCCCGGCGCAAATGGGATTGGCCGAAATTAAACCATCAAAATTTGCATATTTAATTTGCCCGCTGGTGAGCCGCGGTTTATCTTGAGTGGGGCTGGGATTGGAGTAGGACGAGCTTATGACCCATTTCGATGCAGAAGGCGACGATCGTCGTGAATTCCTGAAGAGCTGCGGCAAGTTTGCCGCCGTGACCCCGCCAGCCGTCACGCTGTTGCTCTCCACCTCGCTGACCTCGGCTGCGATAGCCAGTTCAGGCGGTCGCATTGTGCGGGGCAACAATGGCTTCGGCAATGGCGGCGGTGACGGCAGCCCCAACGGGAAAGAAGATCACGACCGGTAGATTCTGCGGTGCAACGGGCAGCCGTGGGTGCGTAGGCTGCCGCAGCGGGGCCGGGCTCAACCGGTCCGGCGACGCCTTTGTGCGGACGACCGATCGATCAGGAGATCATGCAGCTTCTTACCGGCTCGAAGCTGAGCCTTCAGCCATCGGGGCTGCTTACCGCGACCCGACCAAGTTTCCGAGGGATCTTTCGGGTTCTGGTATTTCGGCAACACTGGGGGGTAGGGGCGGCGAGAACGTTCCTCGTTCTGGGCCGCAGCGGCCGTCCCCTCAATCCTGCGAAGCCGTTCTTCGAGTTTGGCCTTCTCCGCGGTCATCCTGCGGCCAAGAACAGTCGTGACCTCGTCGTAAAGTCGCCACAGCTCGGCTGTGGTCATGGACGCCCAGTCGTCGTTCTCCATGGAAGCCGTCCCCCAATGCCCCCGAACCGAAACAGAGGGGGATTATCAGGTCCAGCGGGGGTCCGGCAAGCGCGATCCACTCGCGCGCGCCTGTGCCGATTTCAACTTGGGCGGTTGGAGTTACCGGCCGGGCCCGTGCCTTCGAATGCGCAATCGCCTTCCAAGCGCCCGCACCTGGGGTCGCCGCCTGGGCGCGAGCAACCGCTGCTCGGCCATCGACACGCGACTACGTAGGTTCTGCAATTCAGTGAATCGAATGATCAGGGCTTGATGAGTTTGACGCAAAATAGCCGAAGAATACATGTGAACACCTACTCATTGCTGACGATGCCCCTGCGACCGACGAGCCGTGAAAAGACGCAGCAGCCATTTTCGCAATTACTTGCCCAGCTTTGCTTTGATGAATAGTATTACTTTTCTCCCTTTCAGAAGCGGGGCCTTCGAAGGCCTCGCTTTCGCTAAAACTTCGTCGAATGTTAGATTTGAATCGTGAAGGCCCCAATATATCATTCGTAATAACGACGCCAACGAAGTTAATTGAATGTTGACAATAATGCCAGGCGACCAACTGGCGCACGGACGACATGTTCTGAGAATTTCATGGTCCATTCTGCCCCAAGTTGTCTAAGACGCGGTCCTTACGTGCGGGATTTACGGGCTGAAGTTTTGCGGAAAGCACCGCATTCTTACGGTGCTGCGCGCATTCGCTGCGCAAGTTACTGTGGCGCCATAGATGTTGCCGGGCAGGCCGAGACCTGACGGCGCGGCGTTACGGTCGAGCGGACTGGCTATCCTCGCGAACAGAGCGTTGGAATAAACGTCTGCACGGGGGGTTATCAGCAATAGGCAGGGGCAACATGCGCCGCATCAGAATTGTCATTGCGGATCGACATCCGATCGTCTTGCAAGGCATCAAGAGCGTTCTTGCGATGCACCGTGATTTCACGGTTGTCGCGTCTTGCAGCGATGGTGCGAGCTGCATCGAGGCCATCCGATTTCTTCTGCCGGACATCGCGCTTGTCGACGCTGCACTGCCCGACGTCAGTCCGCAGCAGATCCTCGCTCCCGCAAGCGCTGTGAGCCCAGGCCTGCCGATCATCTTCTTCGCCGCTACCACGAGCGACCGTGACTTACAAAGGCTTGCCCTGGACGGCGCCTGCATCGTCCTTCCGAAGGACGCGGATCCGGAGATGCTGGTCGCGACCCTGCGGGAGGCTACGCAGAACCAAGCAGCTGTCTCGCCGAGCGTCGAGCGGGCCAGCGAGGAGCCCCGCGCCGGTGATCAGGCTCTGACGCTACTCACGGGTCGGGAGCGTCAGATCGTGCGGCTCGTGTCGGAGGGTCTATCGAATAAAGCGATTGGGCGTCGGCTGAATCTTGTCGACGGGACGATCAAGGTCCACCTCCATCACATTTTCCAGAAGCTGGATGTGAGCAACCGTACACTGCTCGCGGCATTGGCGATTTCGCGGAGCGAGCCGCACGCACCGTCGGGTGAGCTCAATCCTCGTGCTCTGTTGCAGCAGAATCCGGTCGAGGACTAACGGGAGCGCCTTGCGGTTCCGGAGCGTGAGCAAAGCGGCGGGCTTATCGCGGTGCCAGATGCCCAATTGCGGTGCGGCAGGCCCCTTCGGCCTCGGCTAGCGTTCGCAACGGCGAGCCGCCAATCTTGATTGCGGCTTGGTTCTCGTAGAGCGGGCGCCAGCTCGCCAAATAGCCGGTGCGGCCGTGAAAGCCGGGACCTCCGGGGCTTCCGAAGCTGATGACGAACGAGAAGCCGTCGCTGCTCGCGCTCCAGATCTCCATGTCGCCCAGGGACCGATGGAAGTGCAGTGGCATCGCAATGATCCAACATAGTCAAATATCGCATCTGTGTTTAATCGCATTAAAATGATCATGGCGATATTAAATCGCGAGGGTGGCTCAAAATCGCGAGGGAGCGACAGAGTGCGTCGGAAAGTGGAGGCGGCGAGCCCGAAAATTGCCGGCGATCCTACGGCGGCGCACGTTCGGCAGCGCCATTCGGGTAAAGAAAATTCCTGGTTGAAAAGGTATTTAATTTATAATAACGTGGGTTGAAATATTTAAATCGAGGAGTGCGTAGCGTGACCCGGGACGGCAACGAAAACGACGACCGGCGGGCGTTTTTGAGGACCTGCGGAAAATTTGCGGCCGTGACACCCCCAGTGATGACCCTGCTTCTATCCACATCTCTGACTTCCAGAGCCATTGCAAGTTCGGGCGGATTGCGTGGAGTGACGCAGAACGACCGGGGGCCGTCGGTCTTCGATAATGGTCGGCCATCCGCGGCGGGGCCGGGGAGTTCCAGCGGCGGGTCATCGGGAGGTGGTGGCGGAGCGCCGGGCGGTCCCTCTACTGGATCGTCTCGCGCCGGAGGGATATCTCGCAATGGTGGCGGATCCGGTGGTGGCGGCGGATCCGGTGGTGGCGGCGGATCCGGTGGTGGAGGCAAAGGACCTTTCGCAACTGGCGGCAGCTCCGGAATTCCAACCGCTGATGGTGGGGTCGATTGCGCCGACGAAGAGAACGAGGAAAGGCGCAAGGCGGACTGCCCCGGAGCCAGTACTCGGATTTCCAGTGTAACCCAATCGGGCCGGTAGGAGCCTTGTCGACGATGCGCACCACCGGTGGGCGGCTGGGCGGCGAGGCAATGCTGGGCCCTTGGCGCCGGCGCGCCGGACGTTGGCCGCAAGCGTACCCGACAGCAAAGCGGCCTCTTGATGCACCGCCGCAGTTTTTACGAGCGCAACATGCCAACTGTTAGTGCGAATAGGATTGCATATTTTTCCCGACTCCCTAAAGTGGTCGAGTTCTAAGAGCTCGATCAGGAGGCGCGTCATGAATAGCCCCGTTCAAGCCGGCGATCCCCGGGCTCTGCTTCGACATCGTCTCGAAGCGCTTGTCACCGAACTCGCGGAGCTTGAGGAGCTCAGAGAATGGGTGAGTCGGGAGGAAAATCGCCAGCGCGAGCTGCGGAAGGCGGGCAGGTCGCGTAGTCCAGCCCGGACCGCGAGCGGTCGTCGTAGCTTCGCAGAGGCAAAGCTCGTGCCTGTGCTACTTGGTCTCAATAAGTCCGGTTGTTGTAACGAGCGCCGCAAGGCGAATGAATGAGGGGCTTGATGCCAGCTATCGCGCAGCTTGGCGTAGCCTTGGGAACGTCTCGCCCTCCAAAAGACTGCGACCAGTTGACCTATGAGACCAGCTTAGCCTGTTTGGAGCGGCAATCTACGCCGATCTGAACAGGGGAGTGCTGCAGCGTAGTTGAGCGTGCGGAAGGGACGGGTGTTCGCTTCGGTGCTCAACACATGCTTGGTACGTCAGCAAATCATCGGCCGAGTGAAGACAATTGGAGCGCGCCGCACAGGTGACGTGTCCGGCGCGAACTCCGAGTCTCTCGGGGCCTTGGTATCTAGGCGATCGTCTTCAAATACAGGCTCGGATCGAAGTATTTGCTCGCCGGCGTGAAGTCCTTGATGCCCGCATTGGCCATGAAGAAGTCCGTCGACTGCTGCAGCCAGTTGGTGACGGTCCCGTCCGAGTACATCCGCTTCCAGTCCTTGGACGTGAACATCTTCTGGGCCTTGAAGGACTCGTTGATATCTGACAATGGCGTCTGGCTGTAATGACCCTTCTGCAGCTTCTCCATCGCCTCGTTGCTGTTCGCGACGATGTAGTCGTTGGCATCCGCCCAGCCGCGGATCAGCTTGGCGAGGGTCTCCCTGTTGGGTTCGTAATAGTCGTTCGCCGCAGCCCAGCCGCCGATAATAGCCGCCTTGGGATAATAGGCTGACGCATCGGCAAGCATGGTCGCGCCCGGGACCTTGTCGCGGACCGTGACGTTGAACGGTACCCAGAGCGCCACGGCAGGCACGGCGCCGGAGATGAAGGCAGTAACGGCCGCCGGCATCGTCTGGTTGACGAGCTCGACCTCCTTTGGATCGACCTTGTTGGCCCGGAGCGCGGTGTCGAGGAACACGTGCGCCGTCGTGCCGGTCGCGGTTGCGATGCGCTTGCCCTTCAAATCCGCGAACGACTTGATGCCCTGATCGCCGCGAACCCAGAGCTGCGCCGTCGCCACCTCGATGTCGTTGATCAGAAATACCTTGCCTTGGCCGCGGGCCGGGAAGTTCGAGAGGACAGCGCCAGTTGCCAGCACGTCGAGGCTGCCACCAATCAGCGCCTGGAAGATTTCGAGGCCGGTGTTGAACTGCCGCAGTTCGAGATCGAGGCCCTGCTTTTCGAAGGAGCCGCGGTCCATGCCGGTCCAGATCTGGCCGTCGACGGCGACGGTGTGGAGATAGCCAACGCGAACCTTAGTTTTTGCCTGGGCGATTGCGGGGGCTGCGGCCGTGAAAGTGCCGAGTGCCAGGCCTGCCGTCGTGGTCAGAAATTGCCGCCGATCCATGATGTGTCCTCCGTTACTTGTTATTCCGAGAATGAGACCGGACGCATCTGCGCCTGCTGGGCGCGATATTCGTCCATGACCAGCTGCCTGATATGACTGCGTAGCTCAGCGAATTCCGGACGTTCCTGGATCGATTCATCGCGCGGGTAAGCGAAGGGAACGTCGATGATCTCCTTGATCCGCGCCGGCCGCGCCGTCACCACCACGATGCGGGAAGCGAGGTAGATCGCTTCCTCAACAGAATGGGTAATCAGCATGACGGTCTTGCCTTCGGTCTCCAGCACCTTGAGCAGCAGGTTCTGCATGTTGGATCGGGTTTGGGCGTCGAGCGCCCCGAATGGCTCGTCCATCAGCAGAAATTGCGGTTTCACGGCATAGGCCCGCGCGATCGCCAGCCGCTGCCGCATACCGCCGGACAGATGTTTCGGGTAGGAATTGGCGAAGTCAGACAGGCCCATCAGGCCGAGATAGTGATCGCAGATCGCGTCGCGCTCGGCGGTCGCGACATGGTTGGCTTTGAGCGTCAGGCCGAAAGCGATGTTCTGCTTCACCGTCAACCAGGGGAAGACGCCATATTCCTGAAAGATGACGCCGCGCTCGGGGCCGGGACCGGCGACGGGGCGGCCGTCGAACAGGACCTTGCCGGTCGTCGGCTTCTGGAAGCCGGCGAGCATGCTCATCATCGTGGTCTTGCCGCAGCCGGACGGCCCGATCACCGCGATGAAGTCGCCGTCGTTGATGTCGTAGCTGACGTCCTCGACGACCAAGAGGCGGCCCTTCGGCGTCTCGAAAGACAGCGACACCTTGTCGAACTGCGCGCGCTTTTTCATGCGATGGCCCGATCCTGCCAGACCAACAGCCGCGCGGTGATCTTACGCAGGATCAAGTCCATGATCAGCGCGATCAGGCCGATGCAGATGATGCCGACATAGATGACGTCGAGCAGGAAGTAGGTCGAGGCATTCTGGATCATGGCGCCGAGCCCGCGCTGCGCCGCGATCAGCTCGGATGCGACCAGCGTCGCCCAGGCCACGCCCAATGCCACGCGCAGCGCCGTGAGAATGTGCGGGACGGTGAGGGGAATGATGACCTTGCGAAAGATCTCCGCCTGGTTGGCTCCGAGCGTCTGCGCCACGCGGATGTAGAGCGGGGTGATCTGCGACACGCCCTCATACATCACGATCACGCCGGAGAAGAAGGAGGCGTAGAACAGGATGACGAGCTTTGCGAGCTCGTCGACGCCGAAATAGACGATCACCAGCGGGATCAGCGCGATCGGCGGCAGTGCACGAAAGAAGTTGATCATGGGATCTGCGAAGGTGCGGGCGGGGCGATACCAGCCCAGCAGAAATCCGACCGGCACGGCCACGAGGATGCCGAGCGCGACGCCGAGAAAGACGCGCCGAGTCGAAGCAAAGATGTCGATCAACAGACCTTCCTTGGTCAGAAGCTCGAAGAACTTGGCGGCGACCTGGTGCGGCGCGGGGATCAGCGAGACGTTGACGAAGCCACTCCAGCGCACGGCGTACCAAAGCAGGATTGCACCGATCCACGGTATCAATCCGAGACCGAGGCGTCTCAGGCCGGCTCCGTTCATTCGACGCGTCCACCCAGATTGCGGTTGATGTTTTCAGAGGTCATATTATAAATAGGATGACCATACAAGCGGCGCCTTTGGTCGTAGGCGTCGCAGGCATTCTCGCATGACATCGTCGCCTTTCACCCTCCGAAGCGTCCAGGCCTTTGGCTATCGCTACCCGCTGATCACGCCGGTCATCACGTCCTTCGGGCGGATGAAGGATCGGCCCACCGTGTTCGTCCGCGTCGAGGACGGCGACGGCAATATCGGCTGGGGTGAAGTGTGGTGCAATTTTCCTGCACCGGGAGCCGAACATCGTGTTCGGCTCGTCAACGAGGTGCTGGCACCGGCCCTCGTCGGGTTCAACGCGCGTGAGCCGTCCGACGCGTTCGAACACCTGACGCAGGGAACGTCGGTGCTCGCGCTGCAATCCGGAGAGCCCGGGCCGTTTGCGCAATCGATCGCCGGCATCGATCTGGCCGTCTGGGATCTCTACGCGCGCCGCCGGAACGTCGCGCTGTGGAAGCTGCTCGGCGGGACGAGGCGTACGATCAGGGTCTACGCCAGCGGCATCAATCCGGTCGGGTCCGAGCGGACGGCGGAAGCGGCTCTGGCCCGCGGATACCGCGCGCTGAAGCTGAAGATCGGCTTCGATCCGGCAGGCGACCGCGCCAATCTCGCCGCGTTGCGCCGCCTCGTGGGTGAAGGTCTGCTCGCTGCCGACGTCAATCAGGGCTGGAGCCTGGCGCAGGCGCTGGAGCTTGCACCGCAACTCGAGCACTTCGCGCTCGCCTGGCTCGAGGAACCGCTTCGCGCCGATCGCCCCCGCCAGGAATGGGCGCAATTGCGCGAGGCCATCCGCTTTCCGCTCGCGGCCGGCGAGAACATCGCGAGCCATGCCGGCTTTGCCGAGGTGCTGCGTGAGCCGGTGCTCGGTGTCGTCCAGCCGGACATCGCCAAATGGGGCGGGCTGTCGGCTTGCGCGGGCATCGCGCGCGATATCCTCAAGTCGGGAAAGATGTTCTGCCCGCATTATCTCGGCGCCGGCATCGGTCTTCTGGCATCTGCGCATCTTCTCGCCGGCGTCGGCGGCAACGGACTGCTCGAAGTCGACTGCAATGAAAACCCGCTACGTGACCGGTTCTGCGGTCCGGTGCTCGATGTCCGCGACGGCATGATAGAGCTCGGCGACGAAGCGGGCCTCGGCATCACGCCCGATCTTGCCTCAATCGAAAATTACCGGACGATCTGATGCCAGCACGCGGTTATGACTACATCATCGTCGGCGCGGGCTCGGCCGGCTGCGTGGTCGCGAACCGATTGTCTGCGGATCCGGCCTGCCGCGTGCTGCTGCTGGAGGCCGGCGGATCGGATCGGAATTTCTGGCTGAAGCTTCCGGTCGGCTACTACCGGACCATCTACAACGAGCGGTTCTCGCGCCTGTTCAGGACCGAGCCTTCGGAAGGGAGTGGCGGTCGCGCCATCGTCTGGCCGCGCGGCCGCGTGCTGGGTGGTTCCTCGTCGATCAACGGTCTGATCTTCATTCGGGGCCAGCATGAGGATTTTGACGATTGGGAACGCCTCGGTGCCGACGGCTGGAGCTATCGCGAGCTCCTGCCGTATTTTCGGCGCTACGAACGCTACCGAGGCGGCGAGAGCCAGTTTCACGGGGGGCTCGGCGAGTTCGAAGTCTCCGATCTCCGCAACGATAATCCGGCATCGAAGGCCTGGGTCGAGGCCGGCGTGCAGTTCGGCCTGCCGCGCAATCCCGACTTCAACGGCGCTACGACGCTCGGCGTTGGCACCTACCAGCTCGGCATCGGGCGGCACTGGCGGACCAGTTCGGCCTCTGCGTTTCTGCGTCCCGTCGCCGGTCGTCCGAACCTCACCATCATTACCCAGGCGCAGGTCAGCAGGGTCATTTTCAACGGTCGCGTCGCGACCGGCGTCGAGTGGATCAGCAAAGGGCAGGTCCACAGCGCAGCGGCTGATCGAGAGATCATCCTGTCGGGCGGCGCGCTGCAGTCGCCGCAGATCCTCCAGTTGTCCGGCGTTGGTCCGGCCGACCTGCTGCGCAAGCTCGGCATTTCCGTCGTTGCCGATTCCCCTGACGTCGGCGCCAATCTTCAGGATCATTATCAGGCCCGGCTGATCGTTCGCCTGAAAGAGCGAATTTCGCTCAACGATCAAGTCCGCAATCCCGTCGAGCTAACGAAGATGGGGCTGCAATGGATGCTGGCGGGCAGCGGTCCATTGACGGTAGGGGCGGGGCAGGTCGGCGGCGCAGCCTGCACGGAATACGCCGTCGGCGGACGGCCGGACGTGCAGTTCAACGTGATGCCGCTTTCGGTCGACAAGCCCGGCGAGCCTCTGCACAGCTATTCCGGCTTTACCGCCTCGGTCTGGCAGTGCCACGGAAAGTCGCGCGGACAGCTTGCGATCAGTTCGACCGATCCGTTCGAGCAGCCGCGCATCGTGCCGAACTATTTCGCCGAGGAGATCGACCGCAAGACCATTGTTGCGGGCCTGAAGATTCTGCGCGAGATCTATCGGCAGAAGGCGTTTCGCCCGCTCTGGGATGTCGAGATGGTGCCGGGCGAGGCGGCCAGGGATGATGCCGGGCTGTGGGACTTTGCGCGCAACACGGGAGGCACGGTATTTCACTGTGTCGGGACCTGTCGCATGGGCCGCGACGCGCAGGCCGTGCTTGATCCGGAGCTGCGTGTGCGCGGCGTCGAGCGGCTGCGAGTGATCGATGCCTCGGTGATGCCGCAAATTACCTCGGCCAATACGAATGCGACGAGCCTCATGATTGGCGAACGCGGTGCAGCGCTGGTCATGGCTTGATCGCGCGACCGGAATTCCGGAGGACGAGATGGAATTGAGTTCCGACAGCCACGTCCCCAAATACGCACAGATCGCCGACATCTTCCGGCAGCGCATCGCGCGCGGCGTCTGGACTCAGGGCTTTCGCCTGCCGGCCAATGAGGAGCTCGCGGCCGAGTTCGGCGTGTCGCGCGTTACGATCAGGCAGGCGGTGGAGCTGCTCGCGCGCGACGGCGTAATCGAGGCGCAGCAGGGCCGCGGCACCTTCGTCACGGGGACTGTGCGGCAGGATCGCTGGCTCAAGGTCGAGACCACGCTGTCCGATCTCGCCGACATGTATCGCGACACTTCGCCCGAGATCATCAATATCTCGGAAAGCCGCACCAATGCGCCGCTGCTTCCCGGAGACGGCAAACCGGCCGAAAAATATGTCTTCATGCGTCGGCTGCATTCGCGGGAGAAGCAGCCGTATTGCGTCATTTCCATCTATCTCGACGAGAAGATCTTCCGCAGGTCACCGAAGCGTTTTCGCAACGAGACCGTGATTCCGATCCTGAACGATCTCAGGGATCCCGCCATCGCCAGCGCGCGCCAGACGCTGACGATAGGTGCCGCGGACATCGAAGCGGCGCGGCTGCTGCGCGTGCCGCTGAATTCGCCGGTGGCAGAAGTCCGCCGAATCTTCACGACCGCGGACCGCACCGTGATCTATCTCGGCGAAGTCACCTATCGCGGCGACTTCGTGCGGATCGACATGGATCTGCGGCCCTAGCCCTCTCAACGCGAGAACAGTTCCTGGTTTCGGCGCTCAAGCTCCTCGCCGTAGGTGCGCAGGACGTGGGATTCGCTTAAGGTGCCGATCGTCGCGCGATGATCGGTGCGATCGACGACCGCGAGCACATCGGCCTCGCTGCGTTCAAAGGCCTTCAGGATCTCGCGCACCGGCGTCGTCGGGAGCAGGCACTCATCCTGTTGCTGGGCCAGTGACCCCAGCTGCTCGTCGTCCTGGTTGGCGACGGAATGAAGCGTCGCGGCGGGCACGATGCCCGCATAGATGCCGCTGGGATCGCGGAGCACGATCTGGCGAACCTGTGCCGGCGAGAACAGCTTTTGCGCCTCGCCGATCGGCATCGTCGTCAGCGCGTTCTCGAAGTCGGTGCGCATCAGCGAAGCCGCGCTCATCTGCCGTACCCAGCCGATGTCCTGCGGGCCGCGGATCACCTCGCCGCGCAGATGGAAGCGCCATGTGGCGAAGCTGTACCCGAATAGCTCGCGCACGATCAGCGCGCAGACCGACGACGCGACCACTGCTCCAACGGTGACGGAGAAATCGCCGGTGATCTCAAGCGCAAGACACACCATGCTGAACGGCGCGCCAAGGACGCCCGTCCCGAGTGCGGCGAGCGCCGCGATGGCGGCCGTGCCGGGTTGAAGCGCCAGCGTGGGAAGAGGGCCGGTCAGCACGATGCTGTAGAGCTGCCCGATCAGCGCGCCCAGGAACAGCGAGGCGAAGAACAGGCCGCCGCGGAAGCCGGAGCCGAGCGAGATGGCGGAGGCGAGGATCTTGAACACGATTGTGGTCGTGAGCAGAAGCCAGGTCGGATTGCTGACCAGCAGGATCTGCATGGCGCCGTGACCGGCGCCGAGCACAGTGGGCGTCAGCAAGGCGAGGCCGCCGAGGAGGAGGCCGCCGAGAATTGGGCGCAGGAAGCCCTTGAACACCGTGATGCGCTGAAAGCAGCGTTCGGAGAATGCGACGGCGAGCATCACGAGGATGCTGACGAAAGCGCAGATGGTGCCGATCAGCACCGTCTGCCCGATCATTTCGACGGAAACCGGCGAGGGAAATCCAGGCACCATCAGGAAGGACTGGTGCGTCAATTGCCGCGCGACGAGCCATGCGGTGACGGCGCTGGCGATGACCGGCACGAGACCGGCGGACGTATAGGCGCCGAGCACGACCTCGAAGGCGTAGAAGGCGCCCGCGAGCGGTGCGGAAAATGCGGCGCTGATCGCCCCCGCGGCGCCGCAGGCCACCAGCAGCCGCATGTCGTTGCGACGGGCAGCCAGGCGCTGGCCGACATGGGAGCCGAACATCGAGCAAATCTGGGTATAGCCGGCCTCCAGACCGACCGATCCGCCGAACCCGTTGGACAGCAGCGTCTGGATCGAGATCAGCAGGCTGCCGCGAAAGGACACCCGGCCACCATAGAGCGCATTGGCCTCGATTGCGTCGGCGAGCTGCTGTCCCTTCACGCGCCGGGCAAAATACAGTCCGATCAGCGCGAGCACCAAGCCGCCCAGCATCGGGACCAGGAGCGTGCGCTGCCAGGAGATCACGCCGGTGGCGCTGAGATGTGCATCGAAAGGAATGTCGAACAGCAGGGCGTGAGAAACCTGGCTGAGGCTCGAGATCGCAGCCACCAGCACGCCACTGAGCAGTCCGACGACGATCGCGACCAGCACAAGGCCGGTCTCGCGATTGCGCACGAAGTTGCGCAGGAACAACGGCAGCAGGCGGATGCCGGGAGCCGCGGCCGGCTTCGCAGGATGTGATGCCGGCGCCATCCTAGGCCGGATCCCGCAGCGGTTCGGTGCGCACGACGCGGAAGCCGATATTGCTGGACGCGGAGTCGGGCGTGTTGGAACTTCGCGCCGCGACGCGGTAGCGATTGCAGTAGGATTCGTGGCAGAGGAAGGATCCGCCGCGCATCGACCGGTTGGGAGCAGGCTCGCGGTTCAAGGGATCTCGCGATGGCGTGAGGCGGTGATAGCTCGGCGAAAAATAGTCCTCGCACCATTCCCAGACGTTTCCGGCGACATTGTGCAGGCCATATCCGTTGGGCACGAAACTGTGAACCGGCGCCGTACCGAAATAGCCATCATCCACGGTGTTGCGGTCGGGAAAGTTGCCCTGCCAGATATTGCAGCGATGCTCGCCGCCGGGCTTCAGCTCGTCGCCCCAGGGGTAGGTGGCCCGGTCCAGCCCGCCGCGCGCGGCCATCTCCCATTCCGCCTCGGTCGGCATGCGCGTGCCGGACCATCGGCAATAGGCCTGTGCGTCGTTCCAGGAGACGTGGACGACGGGATGATCGAGCCTGTCCAGAATGCTGCTCGCAGGTCCTTCCGGCTGCGCCCAATAGGCGCGCGTCACCGGGACCCACCATGGCGTTTCCTGAACGCGCGTCGTGCGGGCCGCACGTTTCTCTTCCGGCAACAGCCCGTCGAAGACAAAGCTCCAGCCGTAGCGTTCGGCATCCGTCGTGTAGCCCGTGGCCCGGACGAAGTCGCCGAATTGCAGATTGCTCACGGCGTGGCAGGCAATGGCAAACGGCGACAACGTCACCAGCCGTACCGGGCCTTCGCCGTCCTCGACGAAGCCGATGCCGGCGGATCCCATGTGGAAGGTTCCGCCGATCAGTGAGCTCCAGCGGCGCAGGATCGGAGTTGAACTGGGAGTGATCGCCGCTTGCGCATCCTCGCCCGTCGCCGGCCCGCTGCCGGCGGCGCGCTGGGTGCAACAGTGTGAGCGATCCCCGGTCATGCCCTATTTCTGCTTCTCTTCCTCCCAGAAGGCTGTGCCGCCTTCCGCCTTCATCAACTCCAGAATCTTCTCGCGCGGGATCACGCCGCAGCGATTGGCCCATTGCTGATACTGCGCCGTCATCTCGCGGACGCGATCCGGATGCTGCGCGGCGAGATCGTTCATCTCGGTGCGGTCCGTCTCCATGTCGTAGAGCTCCCAGGGGCCGGGATACTTCCGCACCAGCTTCCACTTGCCGACGCGAACGGCGGCGTTGCCCTCGTGCTCCCAGAACAGCGGGCCCCGATTGCCATATGCCGAGGCGAATGACGGCACCAGGCTCTCGCCTTCGCAGGGCAGGATGGCGTTGCCGTTATACTCCTTGGGATAGGTGGCGCCGGTGACGTCGAGGATGGTCGCCATCACGTCGGTGAGCTGGCTCGGATTGTGCCGCAGGCCGCCTCTCTCGGAAATGCCGCGCGGCCAGTGCACGATGAACGGGGTTGCGATGCCGCCTTCGTGAATCCAGTGCTTGTAGAGACGGAACGGCGTGTTGGAGAGGTTGGCCCAGGCGGTGCCGTAGCTCTGGTAGGTGTCCTCGGCGCCGGGCATCAGGGTCGGGTCATTGCCGAAGCGCACCGGTCTGCCGTCGCGCGTCTTCGCCTGCGCGATCATGAGCTGGTCGACCAGCTCCTTTGCCGTGACGCCTTCCGGAATGTCCTCGGCGCAGGCGCCGTTGTCGGAGAGGAAGATGATCAGCGTGTTGTCCATCTGGCCGGTCTCGTCCAGCGCCTTCAGGATGCGGCCGATGCCCTGGTCCATGCGGTCGATCTGGGCCGCGTAGACCTCCATGCAGCGCAGCGTCCATTCGCGCTGCTCCGCGTCGGTCCACGGCGGTTGGGTCGGATCGCGATCGGTCAGGCGCCAGTTCGGATGGATGATGCCGTCGTCGACCAGGCGCTTGAGGCGCTCCTCGCGCAGCCTGTCCCAGCCCGCATCGAAGCGGCCCTTGTACTTGGCGATGTCCTCGTCATGGGCATGAAGCGGCCAATGCGGCGCCGTATAGGCGACGTACTGGAAGAATGGCGCGTCGGGCTTCTGCGCCTTGTGCTGGCGGATGAAGGCGGCAGCCTGATCGCTGATCGCATCGGTGTAGAAGAACGAGGGATCCTTCACCGCCTCGTGCTCGATATTGTCGTTGCCGCGGGTGAGCGTGTTGGGATGGTAAAACGATCCGGCGCCGATGATGGTGCCGTAGAAGTGGTCGAAGCCGCGCTGCATAGGCCATGCGTCGGTCGGCTCCGTCAGACTGCTGGCGATGTGCCATTTGCCGCTGAGGTAGGACGTGTAGTTTCTGCTCTTCAGGGCTTCGGCGATCGTCACGCAGCTCTTGTTCAGATTGCCGGCATAGCCTTCCGGGCCGTTGCTGTAGGTGAGGATGCCGATGCCGGTCTGGTGCGGATGCAGGCCGGTGAGCAGCGAGGCGCGCGACGGGCTGCAGCGTGCGGTGTTGTAGAACTGCGAATAGCGCAAGCCATTCGCCGCGAGGCGGTCGAGGTTCGGCGTCTGGATTTCGCCGCCGTAACAGCCGATGTCCGAAAAGCCCATGTCGTCGTTGAGGATGAGCAGGATGTTGGGGCTATCGGGGGTCTTTGCGCCATTCGGCATGTTTGTGTCCTCGTTCTCGACGTGTGGCGTTGCTAGTGGCGGCGCGTCAGGCTGATGCTGAGGCGGAAATATTTCGGCAAGTACACGGCGCGCAGCAGCTCGAGCGCCCGTCCGTCCTTGCCGAAAGTGACGCGCTCGATGGAGAGCAGGGGCGAGCCGACCTTGACCCCCAGCAGCTTGGCGCTGCCGGCGTCGGCGAGGTCGGCGCTGATGGTCTGCTGGGCGTCCTTGATGGCGAGGCCAAGCTCGTCCTCGAAGACGCGGTACATGATGATCGAGACCAGATCGCGCTTCTCGAGCTCGAGACCGACATCCGGGGGATAGAAGGCGTGCTCGATGGCGATCGGCGTGTCGTCCGCGAGCCGCAAGCGCCGGAGCTGCCAGACGGCGCGCTCGCGCAGCTGCTCGCGAACGGCGGCGTCGTGCCGGTTGGTCATGCCCTGCTGCAGGATCGTGGCGCCGGCCTGGTAGCCGGCATCGCGGATGGTTTCCGAAAAGCCCATGAGGTGGCCGACCCAGTTCTCGGGCTGGTTCGAGCGCAGGAAGGTGCCGCGGCCGCGCGAGCGGTCGAACATGCCTTCGTTCACGAGGGGGGCTATGGCGTTGCGGATGGTGATGCGGCTGACGCCGAAATGGCGGCCGAGTTCGGCCTCGGTCATCAGGCGGCCGGTCTCGTCGATCAACTTGCCGTCGCGCACCTGGCTGCGAATGGATTCACGGATCTGGATATGCAGGGGCATTGAGCCTTCCGCAACGACATCGCTGCCGAGCGGCGCGGCCTTCTTCTTGCGTGTTTGAATAGCCATGGTGTCAGAGCCGCATGCGCGTTGCTGGATCGAACAGATGAATGTCTTGCGGTCGGGCCGTGATCGAGATCGTGTCGCCCTCGCCGGGAATGTTGCCGTCGGCGACGCGCATGCGGATCATGGTGCCGGCGCAGTCGAGGTCGAGCACGGCGGTATCGCCGAGATCCTCGATCAGGTCGACGCGCGCGCCGAGGCCCCCCTCCGTCATGCGGAGGGCGCCGGGCCGAAGTCCGACCACCACGTCGCGCTCACCCGCGGTCGTGGCCGTCGTCTTGAGACGATGGCCTGCGATGATGACGTCGCCATCCACGTAGAGGGCAGGGACGAGGTTCATCGGGGGATTGCCGATGAAGCCGGCAATGTCGATCGAGTTCGGGCGGGCGAACACCTCCGCGGGCGTGCCGACCTGCTGGATTTCGCCCGACATGAACACCGCCATCCGGTCCGCAAGGGTCATGGCCTCTTCCTGGTCGTGGGTGACGTAGACCGCGGTGACGCCGAGCGAGCGCTGCAACTTCTTCAACTCGGCGCGGGTTTCCAGCCGCAGCTTTGCATCGAGGTTCGAGAGCGGTTCGTCCAGCAGGAAGAGGCGAGCCTTGCGAACGATAGCGCGGGCCAGCGCGCAACGCTGCTGCTGGCCGCCCGAGAGCTGGCCCGGCTTGCGGTCGAGCAAATGGTCGATCTTCACCTTGCGCGCCGCGTCCTTCACTGCGGGCGTGATCTCGGCCTTCGGCAGCTTGGCCATCTCCAGCGGGAAGGCGATGTTCTCGGCCACCGTCATGTGCGGGTAGAGCGCATAGCTCTGGAATACCATGGCGATGTCGCGGTCCCGCGCATCGGTCGAGGTGACGTCCTTGTCGTCGATCAGCACGCGGCCGGCGGTCGGTGCATCCAGACCTGCGAGGATGCGCAGCGTCGTGCTCTTGCCCGAGCCGGACGGGCCGAGCAGCGCGAAGAACTCGCCCGGCTTGATGTCGAAATTGACGCCCTTCAGAGCGGCGAACTCGCCGTGCATCTTGACGATGTTGCGAAAACTGACCTGACCCTGGCCGCTCATCGGCGTCCTCCGCCCTTGACTGCCCCGACCGTCAGGCCCTTCACGATATGCTTCTGCGCGACCACGCCGAGGACGACGACAGGCAGCATGGCGAGAACCGAGACCGCGGCGAGCTTGGCCCACAGCGTCTGCTCGACGGAGACGAAATTGAACATGGCGACCGTGACCGGACGCACCGTGTTGCCGCTGAGCACGACGGCGAACAGGAATTCGTTCCACGCATTGAGGAACACGAACACGATCGTCACGGCGATGCCGCCCCGGACCTGCGGAATGATGATCCGCCACAGCGTCTTCAATCGGCTGGCGCCGTCGAGATAGGCAGCTTCCTCCATCTCGAAAGGAATGTCCTCGAAATAGGAGACCAGCAGCCAGATCGCGAAGGGCAGGGAGAACGACAGATAGATCAGGATGATGCCCTGATAGGTGTCGATCCAGCCGATGTTCCGCAGCACCAGGAAGTAGGGGATGATGATGCCGACCGGCGGCAGCATCTGCGTGGCCAGCACGTAGAAGCCCGCGAACTTCTTGCCGCGAAAGCGCAGGCGCGCCAGCGCATAGGCCGCGGGCACGGCCATCAGCATGGTGACCACGGTGGTGCCGACCGAGATGATGACGCTGGAGAGCAGGTTCGGCAGGATCGATCCCGAGCCGAACAGCACGTCGCGATAGGCGTCCAGCGTCGGCGCGAACACCAGCTTGGGCGGATAGGCCAGTACGTCGGAATCGGTCTTGAGCGAGTTCAGCACGCTCCAGACGATCGGAAACGCCCAGGCGAGCAGGAAGACCATGGAGATCGCGAGCAGGGTTATGATGCGGAGGCGCTTGGCGGTCATTTCGCCCTCCGCATCGCGAACAGGATGCCGGAGATGATGATGGTCACGATCAGCAGCGCGACCGCGAGCGCCGAGCCGTAACCGATCGACAGCTCGGTGAAGGATTTCCGGTAGGCATAGAGATTGAGGATCTCGGTCGCCGTGCCGGGGCCGCCGGCGGTGACGGTGAAGATCGCCGCGAACGCGGTCAGCGCCACCATGGTCCGCATGATGATGACCATGACGATCGCCGGGCGCAGCAATGGCAGGGTGATGCGGCGAAAACGTTGCCAGGCGGAGGCGCGGTCGAGCCGCGCCGCCTCGTAGATGTCTTCGGGCAGCGAGGCGAGCGATGCCAGCAGCACCATGAACGCGAACGGCGTCCACTGCCAGGTGTGGATCGCGATCACCGAGACCATCGCGAGCGTGGGATCGCCGAGCCAGTTCTTGCTGCCGAGACCGGCATTGATGGCGAGGAAGTCCACGATGCCGAATTCCGGCGCCAGCATGAAGGTGCGCCAGATCATTCCGACCACGGCCGGCGACAGCACCACGGGAAGGATGGCGATGACCCTGAACCAGCCCTGGCCACGCTTCATGTCCATGACCAGCAAGGCGAGCGCGAGGCCAATGATGACCTGCAGCGCGACGGTCGAGCCGGTATAGACGAGGCTCACCAGCAGCGAGGTCCAGAAGCGCTCGTCGGAGAGCAGCATCTGGTAGTTCTCGAATCCGACGAAGCCGTTGGTGAACGGCATCGCCAGATCCATCCGGAACGCACTGGTATAGACCAGGAAGAGCAGCGGAAACGTCGTTGTGGCGAGCAGCGCAAGAAACGCCGGTGCGAGCAGGGCTGCTGCGAACCGGCGCTCGCGCTGCGCCAGGACGTGGCCGAAATCGCTGCGAGGCGCCTCGCTCGCGATCCCGGCCGATGTCACCGCTGTCGTCGCCATGGCTCAGCCGCGCATCATCGGTTCGATGCGGCGCTGCGCATCGTCCAGCGCGGCCTTGATCGTGACCTGGCCGGAGAGGGCCGACTGGATCGCGGTCGCCATGGTGTCACCGATCGCCGGCCATTGCGGCACGCGCGGACGCCAGTCGACGTCGGTGTCGTCCTGCAGGGCCCCCATCGTAGCCTCGACGAAGTTCTCGCCAAAGCCGTTCATCAGCTTGATGTAGTCGGGATCCTTCCACACCGAGGTGCGGTTGACGCCCGAGCGTTTGGTGGGACCGGCGAACTTGTGCGCGGTGCGCGCCTGGGTCTCAGCGCTCGCGGCCCATTGGATGAACAGCCAGGTCGCCTTGCGCTTCTTCTCCGGCAGTGCGGAATTGATCGGGAAGCCCCAGTTCCAGATCGACGTTGTGCGCTTGCCCGAGGGGCCCTTGGGCCAGCGCGCATAGGCGACCTTGCCAATCACCTTGGATTTTTCGGGATTGTTGATGACCGAAGCCGATGAGTGTGCGTCGATGTAGCTGGCGACGGTGCCTTGCGAGAAGGCGTCGGCGATATCGGGCCAGTTCCAGTTCGCCGCCGCGGTCGGCGCGTACTTCTTCATGATGTCGACGTACCAGGCGAGCGCCGCCTCGGCCTCGGGGCCATTGACGGTGAGCTTGCCGCCCTTCATCCAGTCGCCGCCGAACTCGCGGAAGATCGACGGATAGATGTACATGTTCTGGCCGGCACCGGCGACGCCGCGCAACGCTGCGCCCCAGACGCGATCGTTCGGTGTGTTCAACGCCGCGGCATTGGACGTGTAGGCCTCTAGCGTGTCGGCCGGCTTCAGGCCCTTCGCGTCATAGAGGTCCTTGCGATAGACCTGAATGGTGACTTCGCCGTCATAGGGCATGCCATAGAGCTTGCCGTCGATGCCGTTGGCGCTGCGCCAGGCCGGAATGATGTCGTCGAGCTTGAACCAGGCCGGATCGGTCAGCGATTTGTCGGCAAGGTAAGTGTCGAGCGGCTCGACCCATTTGTTCGCGGCATAGAGCGCGTAATACATGGGATCGGCGGCGTGGGTCGCGTAGGTGCCGGTCTTCGAGGTCAGGTCGATGACGCTCTTCTGCCGGATCTGCGCCGGCGGAATCTTCTCGAAGCGAACGTCGATGCCGGTGAGCGCCTTGAACTGCGGCGCCAGTGCAATGAGGTTTTCGAAATAGCTCGCCGGGATCACGGCGACCGTGATGGTCTCGCCGGACACCTGCTGCCAGTCGATCTGGGCGGATTTGTAAGGTGCAAGGTCGGCGTCCTGCGCGGCAGCTTGCCGGAGAAAGGCCGGACCAAGCGTCGCGAAAGCGGCGGCGGCGGTTCCGGTTTTGAGTAGCGTTCGTCGCGTCGGCTTAAATGACGTCATGCTGTCCTCCCGAAAATCCGGATTTATACTTCCGGTTAGTTAGGACATTTGCCCAAATGTTATAACAAGTCAACCGCGACAAATTGGGTGTCCTCCGGCCGTTTGGTTCGAAGCGTGGAACGACTGCGGACCTCGCCTCCTGGAGGCGCGATCGGGCCGAGCAGCGATGAGATGCAGTTGCCGGCTAGATGTCGCCGATGAGTTCGAAATCTGCGCGAGCGTCGCCGGCCGTATGGATCTGGCCGCTATATCGCTGTGCGCTCGGTTCGAACGCTGCCGGCAATCGGTCGTCGATAACGAGATGGTGGCAATCGTCGAGGTGGCCGCCGCGAACCGTTGCATTGCGCCCGAATTTGGTGATGTCGGCCACGAGCACGGACGTTCGTGAATTGGCGGCGATGGATTGGCGTGCCTTGACTTCATCGACATGGAAGTCGAGCAGCGAGCCGTCCGCATCGACGCCGCCGACGCCGAAGATTCCGAAGTCGGCGCGAAATCCCGAGAAGAAGTGCACGGCGGCCTCGCCAATGATGTCGCGGTCGAGCGGCCGCAGCGTGCCGCCGGCGATAGTGATCTCCACGTCCGGATTATGCGAGAAGGCTGCGGCCACGTTCAGGCTGTTGGTGATCACCCGCAGATCCCGTCGACGGGAAAGTGCCTGCGCGACATATTCGGGCGTCGTGCCGAGCCCGATCATCAGCGAGGTCCCGTCGGGAATGAGTTTGGCGGTCGCATGCGCGATCCGCCGCTTGGCTTCGGCGTTCAGCCTGTGTCTGCTGCTGTAGGCGAGGTTCTGATTCTGGACGGGGAGGCTGACCCCACCATGCACGCGCCGAAGCAATCCCTGGTCGCAGAGCGCATTCACAAGGCGGCGGATGGTCTGCTGGGTCACCTCGAAACGCGCCGCAAGCTGCTCGATGGAAGCGAAGCCTTGCTCGCGCACGATCTCCAGTATGTGGACCTGACGTGTCGTGGCGCTCCTGGCCATGAGCCCTCCGTTCGCGACAAAAGTATCATTCGAACGGCCAAGACGCAATTTTCTGTTTCATATGGTGTCACACTATGTTCATATGAACATAATAGTTGCTACGCCGATGAATGCGCGTGGCTCGAGGGAGGACGCATGTACTGGTCTTTGACCGGCACTGTGCTGCTCCGTTGGAGCGAGCCGCCATCAGCGTCGCTGCATCATGCTGAGAGCAAACCGGCCATGTCGGCGATTACGCTGAATCATGTCTCCAAGTCGTGGGGGGCGATGCGCGCCGTCGATGACATCAGTCTGACGGCGGACGAGGGCTCGCTGCTGGTGCTGCTGGGGCCGTCCGGCTGCGGCAAGTCGACCACGTTGCGGCTGATCGCCGGGCTCGAGGAGGCCGATGCCGGCACGATCGCCATCGGCGGCGTGGACGTGACCCGCCTCTCGCCGGCGGACCGGAAGATCTCCATGGTCTTCCAGTCCTATGCGCTGTTCCCGCATTTGAGCGTGGCCGAGAACATCATTTTCGGCCTGCGCGTGCGGCGGGTGTCGCGCGCCGAACGCGACGCCCGGCTTCGTCGCGTCGCCGACATCGTTGGTCTCGCGCATCTGCTCGATCGCAAGCCGTCGCAATTGTCGGGAGGGCAGCGCCAGCGCGTCGCGCTGGGACGCGCCATCATCGCCGAGGCGCGGGTCTGTCTCATGGACGAGCCGCTGTCCAACCTGGACGCCAAGCTGCGGCACGAGATGCGAACGGAAATCCGCGCGTTGCAGCAGCGCCTTGGCATGACGATGGTCTACGTGACCCACGATCAGACCGAAGCCATGACGATGGCGGACCGCGTCGTCCTGATGCGCGATGGCCGTATCGAGCAGAACGGCTCGCCGGAAGAGCTCTACAACAGGCCGGCGACGGCGTTTACGGCGCGTTTCATCGGCACCCCGCCGATGAACCTGGTGCGTCAGGACGATCATCTGATCGGCATCCGGCCGGAGCACATTCGCATCGTGCCCGGTGGCGATCATGCCGCGCGGGTCAAGGCCGTCGAGCATCTCGGAGCCGACAGTATCGTGCTGTGCGACATCGACGGTCAGCCGATCTCGGTGCGGCTCGACGGGTTCAGCAAGGTTCAGCCCGGCGAGGATGTCCGGCTGGCCTGGGAGGCCGGTCACGAGCATCGGTTCGATCTGGCTACGGAATGCCGATTGGAAACTTCTGCCAGGGAGGGCCGGCTGGCGACCTCTGCTGGATAGCAGCGGTGGCTTCAGGCGCTCGGCGGATTACAGAGGGAGAGAGAGATGTTTGCGCGACGAACGATGTTAATGGCAGCCGCACTTGCCGTGCTCTCGATGGGGGCACGTCCCGCTGCCGCGGTGGATCTGACCATGTATTATCCGGTCGCGGTCGGCGGCCCCGTCACCAAGATCATCGACGACATGGTCTCGCGCTTCGAGAAGGACAATCCGGACGTCAAGGTGACGGCAGTCTATGCCGGCAACTACACGGACACGATGACCAAGGCGATGACCGCCATGAAGGGCGGGCAGCCGCCGCAACTGTCGGTGCTGTTGTCGACCGACGTGTTCACGTTGATGGACGAGAACGCGATCGTGCCGTTTGACGACCTCGTCGGCGACAAGGCCTGGTTCAAGGAATTTTATCCCGCGTTCATGGCCAACGGCCAGGTGGACGGCAAGACCTGGAGCATCCCGTTCCAGCGTTCGACCATCGTGCTGTACTGGAACAAGGACGCCTTCAAGGAAGCCGGCCTCGATCCCGAGAAGGCGCCGGCGTCCTGGGACGAAATGGTCGAGATGTCGAAGAAGCTAGTCAAGAAGGAGGGCGCCAACACGACGCGCTGGGGCGTCGAGATCCCGACGACCGGCTACGGTTACTGGATGCTGCAGGCGCTCGCCATCGAGAACGGCCAGAAGATGATGAACGAGGCCGGCACCGAGGTGTACCTCACCGCGCCGAAGACGGTCGGCGCGCTCGACTACTGGGTCGACCTGTCGCGCAAGCACAACGTCATGCCGACCGGCAGCATCGACTGGGCGACGCTCCGCACCGACTTCCTCGAAGGCAAGACGGCAATGATGTGGCACACGACGGGTAACCTCACGGCCGTCAAGGACGCCGCAAAATTCCAGTTCGGCGTGGCCATGCTGCCCGCCAAGGAGCGGCGGGGATCGCCGACCGGTGGCGGCAGCTTCTACATCTTCAAGAACGCTTCGGCCGAGCAGCAGAAGGCCGCCGTCAAGTTCATCCAGTGGATGACGGCGCCCGAGCGTGCGGCGGAATGGAGCATGAAGACCGGCTACGTCGCGGTGTCGCCGGCCGCCTACAAGACCAAGGCGATGGAAGACTACGCCAAGGGCTTCCCGCAGGCGACCGTCGCGCGCGATCAGCTCGAGCATGCCGTGCCGGAGCTGTCAGTCCACGAAAACGGTCGCATCTACAAGTTCGTGAATGATGCCGTGCAGGCCGCGGTCACGGGCTCGCAGAAGCCGCAGGAAGCGCTGGCCGCCGCGCAGGCGCAGTCCGACCGCGTGCTGCGCGCCGCCAAATAGTCGCAAAGCAAGGGACGTGGTGGGGTTGCGGTTCGCCGCCATCCCGCCGGCTCCATGATGACCGATCTCGCCGCCTCATCGCCAATCCCCGAACGCCGCGCCCGGTCGCAGGCGTGGTGGAATGCCGTGAATGCGTGGCTGCTGCTGTTGCCGGCGGCGGTGCTGCTGGTTGCCTTCACGCACTGGCCGATCCTGGCGACGATCCGGCATTCGCTATTCATCACCAAGCGGAACGGCAGCGAGGTCTTCGTCGGGACGGACAGCTACCGGGCCATGGCGGCCGATCCGATCTTCTGGAAGGCGCTGGTCAACAATTTCTGGTTCGCGCTCGGCACGATCCCGACGTCGATCGCGCTCGCCCTGATCATGGCAGTCTGGGTCAATCGCAACATGCGCGGCCGCGGCTTTCTTCGGCTGGCGTACTTCACACCGACGGTGCTGCCGATGATCGCAGTCGCCAACATCTGGCTGTTCTTCTACACGCCGGATTACGGCGCGCTCGATCAGCTGCGCGGGCTGTTCGGCCTCGGCGGCTGGAACTGGCTCGGCGATCCCTCGACGGTGATGGGCTGCCTGATCGTGATGGTGATCTGGAAGGAAGCCGGCTTCTTCATGATCTTCTATCTGGCGGCGCTGCAGCAGCTCTCGCCGGACCTCGAAGAAGCCGCCTCCATCGAGGGCGCGAGCCGGTGGTACACGTTCCGCCGCATCACGTTCCCGCTGTTGATGCCGACCACGCTGTTCGTGGCCATCAATGCCGTCATCAACTCGTTCAAGCTGGTGGACCATCTGGTCATCATGACCAAGGGCGGTCCGAACAATGCCAGCACGCTGCTGCTCTATTACATCTATGAGGTCGCCTTCACGTTCCAGGATTCTTCCTACGCGGCAACGCTGACGGTCGTGCTTCTGATGCTCCTGAGCGGGATTGCTCTGCTCAAGTTTGGCTATCTCGATCGCAGGATCCACTACCAATGAGAGGCCGGACACACCCCGTAGAGGCCGTCGCGGCATGGCTCCTGGCTTTGATCTGGCTCGCCCCGCTGGCCTATGCCTTATGGAGCGCGCTGCATCCGGCGGCCTACGCCACCTCGTTCAGCCTGTCCGCGCCCTGGACGCTGGAGAATTTCGCGCGGGCCTGGAAGCAGGCGCCGTTCGCCCGGTACTATCTGAACACGATCGTGCTGGTGACGTTCGTCCTGGTCGGCCAGCTGATCCTGTCGACGCTGGCCGCCTATGCCTTTGCGCGCTTCAAGTTCAAGGGAAGCGGCATTGCGTTCGCGCTCGTGCTGCTCCAACTCATGATCATGCCCGACGTCCTCATCGTCGAGAACTACCGCGCGATCGCCAGGCTGGGATTGCTCGATACGATCCCTGCCATCGCGCTGCCCTATCTGGCGAGCGCCTTTGGTATCTTCCTGTTGCGGCAGACTTTCAAGAGCGTGCCTCAGGAGCTGGTCGAAGCCGCCCGGGTCGAGGGAGCAGGCCCGCTGGTGATCCTTTGGCGGGTCTATGTGCCGTTGGCACGCCCCACTTATGTCGCCTTCGGCCTCGTCTCCGTCAGCTATCACTGGAACAACTTCCTGTGGCCGCTGATCGTGACGAATTCGGTGGAAGCGCGGCCGCTCACGGTGGGCCTCGCGGTATTCGGCGCGCCTGAAACTGGCGTGGACTGGTCGGTGATCACAGCCGCGACCGTCATGACGATGGCGCCGTTGCTGATTGCATTCCTGTTGTTCCAGCGCCAGTTCGTTCAGTCATTCATGCGTGCAGGTATCCGGTAATGCGGCTTCTCACCTGGAACATACAGTGCGGCAAGGGGTGCGACGGCGTCACCGATCTGGCGAGAATCGTCGCCGTCGCCAGGCAGACGCTCGATGCGGACGTGTTCTGCTTCCAGGAAGTGAGCGCCAATTTTTCGAGATTTGGCGATGGCGCGGATCAGAGCGCCCAGCTCGCAGCCTTGCTGCCCGGCTACTCCGCGATCTTCCGGCCGGCGATCGAGACGATGGATCGCGCGGGCAGCCTCCACCGATTTGGCAACATGACGCTGTCGCGATTGCCGGTGTTGCAGATCGCCAATCACCTCCTGCCATTTCCGGGCGCAGATGGTGTGCGCAGCATGCGCCGCCACGCCCTGGAGGTGACGGTTCAGGCCTCGTTTGGCGCGGTTCGCATCGTCAACACGCATCTCGAGTTTCATTCGGCCGATCAGCGTCACGCGCAGATCACGCGGCTGCTGGATCTGCAACAAGACGCGTCGGGGAGTCCCAGGCAGGCCAGCTCCCGGCACGATGAGCCATATGGGAGCCAGACCGTCGCGGCGTCGAGCCTGATGTGCGGCGATTTCAATTTCGACGTCGCCGATCCCCAGCACGCCCTGATCGACCGCGCCAGCAGGCCCGGCTTGAATTATCGGGATGCGTGGACCGCCAATCGTCCGGGTCGCCCGCGGGCGCCGACATGCGGGATCTTTGATCGCGCGCAATGGGCCGACGGGCCGGACTGTCGCGACTTCATCTTCGTCACGGAGGATCTGGTCAGTCGCGTGCGCAGCATCGAGGCCAACGCGGAAACAGAAGCTTCGGACCACCAACCTCTCGGGATCGAGCTGGCGGACTAGAGCATGGCGAAATCATCAAAGCTTGTGGTCGCGAGGAAGGGCAGGGTGCTCTTGGTCAGGCGGCGGCGCGACAAGCGCTGGATGTTTCCGGGCGGCCGCAGGCGGGCCGGCGAGAGCGAGAGAAAGTGCCTCCATCGCGAGATCATGGAGGAGCTGCCCCAGCTCAGACTTGGTGAGTTGAAGCTGTGGAAGGAAGTCAACGGCAAGAACCGCAGGTCCGGCCGAAGGATGAGCGATGCGATCTTCCTGAGCAAAAAGGCCTCGGGTCCCCTGAAGATCGGCGACAAGAAGGAGCTCGACCGGGCGGAATGGCGCAAGCCGCGCGGGCTGAAATTGACTCCAACCTCGCGCTACATTCGCGACAAGCTGTTTCCGAAATAGTTCTCATAGGTCTCCCTTGGGTCAGAAACAGCCGTTGGTGGGCATCGCCGTGACGATTGCAGAGATCGAAGACGGAGTACCAAAGCTTCGGCGCGAGAAGGCTACGCGCAGAAGCAAAGACTTGGCCCTATGGCTGGATGCCGTCGTGCATCTCCATGGCGACCGAATCTTGGCGTTCGACACAGCGGTTGCGCGGCTCGCCGGGCAGCTATCGGACCGGGCTCGCGGGCAAGGACATACGCCGGGGTTTGCCGATATCATCATCGCTGCGACGGCATGGCGGCATTCCCTTGCGATCCTCTCCCGCAATATGAGGCATTTCGAACCACTAGGGGTGCCGGCGCTCGATCCCTTCAGTAAGTTACCGCCCTCCTGATTGTTGCGCAGGTGCTCGGCGCTTCCATCGGATGTGCGGGCCGCGCGCTCGTGATAGGACGTCGGCATCGCTCTTCCGGAGTCCAGCTTGATGTCCGCCGCGCCCACCCAGCCTTCCGCCACCTCCACCGCCACCGACCCCGAAACCCTCGGCTATATGCGCGGCTTCCCGCCGGCGCCCGACCGCCTCATCACCTTCCAGGACGGCTCGTTCCGCGATTTCCCCGAACTGCGCTGGGCCTGGAGCAACATCCGCCAACTCGTGCCCACCGTGAATGTCTGGCGCGGCGCAGCGCCTGCATCACCTCTACCGCGCGCGGAGCAGGGCATCGGCGCGGTCGCTTCCACCACGATGGACGGCCGTCCGATGACCTTCGCGCAGATGCTGGAGGAGACCTACACCGACGGCATCGCGGTGCTGCATCGGGGCAGGTTGATCTATGAGCGCTATTTCGGCGCGTTGAAGCCGCACAAGCCGCATATCGCGATGTCCGTGACGAAGGCGTTCACCGGCGTGCTCGCCGGCATGCTGGTCGCGGAGGGCAGGATCGATCCGCAGGCGCCGGTCACGGACTATGTGCCGGAGCTGAAGGCCAGCGCGTTTGGCGATGCGCGGGTGCACGAGGTCATGGATATGACCACGGGGCTCGCCTACACTGAGGTCTATACCGACAAGAATTCGGACGTGTGGGCGCTCCGCCGCGCCAACGGCATGGCGCCGATCCCGCCGGGCTATGATGGGCCGACCAACATTTTCGATTTCCTCATCGCGCAGACAAAGCAGGGCGAGCACGGCAAGGCGTTTGCCTACAAGACCGTCAACACCGACGTGCTGGCCTGGATCTGCCGCCGAGTCAGCGGCCTGACGCTGGCGGACCTGTTGTCCGAGCGGATCTGGCAGCCGATGGGTGCGGAGGAGGACGCGCATTATCACGTCGACCGCATCGGCACCGAGAGCGGCGGCGGCGGTCTTTCCACGACGCTGCGCGATCTTGCCCGGTTCGGCGAGACCATGCGCAACCACGGCCGCTTCAACGGCCGCCAGATCGTGCCGTCGCAAGTGGTCGAGGACATCGCGCGCGGCGGCGACCCCGAAAAATTCAAGCCGGCCGGCTACACCACGCTGCCCGGCGCCTCCTACCGCAATCAATGGTGGGTCACGCACAACGCGCACGGCGCCTACATGGCGCGGGGCGTCTACGGCCAGGGCATCTATGTCGATCCCAAGGCGGAGATGGTGATTGCGCGCTACGCCTCGCACCCCGTCGCGGGCAACGCCGCCAACGATCCCGTGACGCTGCCAGCCTACATGGCGCTGGCCAAGGCGCTGATGGCGGGCGGGTAGCGGCTGTCAGCGGCCACGCCAGCCGTCACGCCTCCTGCCAATGCGGATAGGTGACGTAAGCGGTGACGGCGCCTTGCTCGTGCGAGCGGATCGTGACCGTCTCGCCCTTCGGCATGTAGACGATCTCGCCGGGACCCGCGGTGACGGTGCTGCCGCTACTCGCGACCGAGAGCTTGCCTTCCAGGACCAGCATGACGTCGTCGACGGCAAGCTTTTCCTCCAGGCTCTGGTTCGGCGCGTAGCGGCCGAAGCCGATGGTGATCGGGCCGCCGTGGCGCTGGTCGATCACATTGCCGGCGAAGATGTCGCCGTCCTGCCGCGGCGAGCGTTCGAACGAAGCGTCGGTGATGGCGAATTTGCGAACTTTCATGAAAGCCTTCCGTCTGGTCCAGCGATGGCGGGGTGAGACGGATAGACGTTTCAGCCCGTACTTGGTTCGCATCGCCGCGCGAGACGGTTTGACGCAGCGCAGCGTCTTAATATAAGTATTGACTTATATTAGGGTAGCTCGATATTCCTCCTTGAATGAAACGCTAGGGAGGCATGCCATGGAGATCGACGTCGCCAGAGTTCTGGGCCTTGTCACGCGCTCGGTGCGCAGCTTCGAGAAGGATGGCAAACCCGCGAGTGCCGTGACGCTGACGCGCCTCTACGATACCAGCGTTGATGATCTCTGGGACGCCGTGACCAGCAAAGAGCGCATTCCGCGTTGGTTCCTGCCGGTGGAGGGCGAGCTCCAGCTCGGCGGACGCTACCAGCTCAAGGGCAATGCGGGCGGCACCATCACGGGGTGCGCGCCGCCGACCCATTTTGCGGCGACGTGGGAATTCGGCGGCGCGATCAGCTGGATCGACGTCAGGCTGGCGGCGGAGCGACACCAGGCGCGTTTGACGCTCGAGCACACCGCGATCATCGAGGATCATTGGAATCAGTTCGGCCCGGGTGCGGTGGGGATCGGCTGGGATCTCGCGCTCGCGGGGCTCGAGCGATATCTTGCGAGCGGGGCAACGGTCGACCATGCGACGGCCGAGGCGTGGATGGGCTCGCCGGAGGGCAAGGACTTCATGACGACCAGCGGCGAATTCTGGCGGGCGGCGCACGTCGCAAGCGGGGTCGCTCCCGACGAGGCGAAGCAGCGCTCGGACCGCACCATCGCGTTCTATCGTGGCGAGATGCCGCCCGACATCGCACATCCCGGCACAGGAAGCTGATGCTCATCTTCGAGGTCCTCGCCGATCCCGTGCGCCGTCGGATCCTCGAGCTGCTGGCGCGGGATGAAATGGCGTCCGGCGAGGTCGTCGACATCATCGGGGCCGAGTTCGGCATCACCCAGGCGGCCGTCTCGCAGCACCTCAAGGTGTTGCGCGAGAGCGGCTTTGCCATCGTCCGGGCAGAAGCGCAACGGCGCCTCTATTCGGTCGACGTCGCGGGACTTCGCGCGGTGGACGACTGGATCGGCCAGTTCCGGAATTTCTGGGAGCCCAAGCTGGACGCGCTGGCGACCGAGATCGGGCGCGGCAAACGCGAGCGCCGCAACGCGCCGGTCACCAAGCGGGGCGGGAAGAGGGCGTGAGTGCGATGCGTAGGGTGCATTCTCCTGCTACGACCTGCCAAGAATGGCGAATTACGTTTCGCTAATCCGCCCTACGATCGCATCAGCTTCTCGAATTTCTTCACCAGCCGCTCCCGCTTCAGCCGCGACAGCCGCTGGATCCAGAACATGCCGTCGAGCTGGTCGATCTCGTGCTGATGACACACGGCGCGCAAGCCCTCCGACTCCTCGCTTTGCATGGTGCCGTCGAGATCCTGGTAGCCGATCCGCACGCGCGCGTGGCGCTGCACCTCGTCGTTGATGCCAGGCATCGAGACGCTGCCCTCGCGGTGCATGATCATCTCGGGCGAGGCCCGTTCAATGACGGGATTGACGTAGGTGAGGGGACCTTCGCCGGCGTCGAGATCGAGCACGACGACACGCAAGGGCACCCCGATATGCGGCGCGGTGATGCCGATGCCGGGCGCGGCGCGCATGGTCTCCACCAGGTCGGCGGCAAGTTCGCGCAAGCTGTCGTCGAACGCGGTGACGGGGCAAGCCGGCATCGCGAGCCGGCGGTCGGGGTAGCGGATAATGGAGCGGATGGTCATGGGAGGCTCCTACCACTCACGCATCGGTGAAGCATCCCTCCTTGATGCCCTACCAACTGGAAGGTAGCTACACTGCATGAGCCACGTCTCCACCACCGCTGACGACATCCTAGCTTGCGCACGCTCGCTGATCATCGCGGGCGGTTATAATGGCTTCAGCTATGCCGACATCGCCGATGTGGTCGGCATCCGCAAGCCGAGCATCCATCATCATTTCGCCAGCAAGGTCGATCTGGTCCGCACCCTGGTGTCGCGCTATCGCGAAGAGGCCCAAGCCGGATTGGCGGCAATCGAGCGCAACATTCCGGACGCGCGCGACCAGCTCGAAAGCTATGTCGCCTATTGGGAGGCCTGCATCACGGACGCGACCGCGCCCTTCTGCGTCTGCGCGCTGCTTGCCAGCGAGCTTCCGATCCTCCCAGAAGAGGTCGCGCTGGAAGTCCGTGCGCATTTCCGTGTGCTGGCGTCGTGGCTGACATCGGTGCTGGAGCGCGGGAAGCGAAAGGGGCGGCTGCATCTGTCCAGCTCCGCGAAGGTCGAGGCTGAAGGATTCATGGCGACCGTTCACGGCGCGATGCTGTCAGCGCGCGCCTATGGCGATCCCAGGACGTTCGGGACCATCACACGGCCAATGCTGGACCGGCTGTCCACCGAGCATTGACGGACAAGACTTGGCACGGGGCGCGCGGCTGCTCCGTGCCAACCCCTGGTACCTTAAGCTACCAACTAGTAGGTAAAGAAAGAACGATGAAAGATCGCCAGATGACTCCCGACGTCGCCGACCATGCGCAATGGCTGAAGCAGTACTATTTCCTTCGCGCCGCGTGCTCCCTCGCCTGGGTCATAGCGGCCTTCACGATCGCGCCGCCGTCGGCGGTGATCGCTGCAACGCTGCTGGTCGCGTATCCGGCATGGGACGCCGCGGCCAATTATCTCGACGCGCTCTGCAGCGGCGGCTTGAACCAGAATCGCACGCAGGCCCTGAACGTGTTGGTCAGCCTTGCGACCACCATCGCGGTCGTGTTGGCCTTGCGGGTCAGCATGAACTGGGTGCTCGGGATCTTCGGGGTCTGGGCGATCCTGTCCGGACTGCTTCAGCTCGGCACGGCCGTGCGGCGCTGGAAGCGTTTCGGCGCGCAATGGGCCATGGCGCTCAGCGGCGGCCAATCGGCCCTTGCAGGCGGCTTCTTCATCTTTCAGGCCACGATGCCTGCGGCTCCGTCGATCGCGAACGTCGCGGGCTATGCCGCGGTCGGGGCGCTCTACTTCCTGGTCTCGGCCGTCTGGCTCACGGTCAGCACGTGGCGGCGTGACGCGGCCGCGTGAGGTGTGGCCGCGGACGTTCATGGGTCCGGATACGGCGTGCCGTCCTTGTGCAGGAACCGGCCGTCGGAGGCCGGGCTCATCATGTCGATGTCGGAGCAGGTGATGAGGTCGTCCTGCGAACGCGAGCCGACTTCGAGATAGACCGCAGTGGCGTCCGACCGGTTGATCATGTGATGGCCGTTGCCGCTGCCTTTCGGGAAAGCGGCGCAATCGCCCGTGCGCAGCAGGGTTTCGCCGCCATCCTCGATCAGCGTCACTTCACCTTCGAGGATGTAGACGAACTCGTCCTCGAGCGAATGCCAGTGCCGCTGGCTCGACCAGCCGCCCGGCGGAAGGCGCATCAGGTTGACGCCGAAATCCTCGAGACCGCCGGCATCGCCGAGCCGCTTGCGGATGCGTTCGGCGCAGGGCGCGTTGAAGGGGGCCGGATAGCCGGAGCCCTTGCGGGCCGGCACGGCTGCGATGTCGATCTTTGGCATGAGCGTTCCGTTCGAAAGCCAGCGGTGGAAGACGCACGGACGCGGCGGTCTACGTCATACTCGGCGGACGTCCGGGCAGATGCGGTCCGATTGGCGGGATGATGACATCATGCCGGTGTCGTGCCCGACGTGTCAAACCGCGCCTTGGCCGCGCAAGTCGCGCTTCTTGTCCTAGGTCGATGCAGCCGGTGCGATCGAGCGCGTTCCCCTGAGCCAGTTCGTCGCAAGCATTCGACCTTGCTTGACATAACCTCTGGTTGTGCTGATCTAACGCTGTCGATTTCTTTCATTTGTGATCGCAAATCATTTTGGGGGCAGCATGAGCGACACTAGGTCTGCTGGCACGGCCACGTCTGGAGGGTCCCGGCCCAAGGAGGAGAGCGGCACCTGGGAGACCAAGGAGAAGGTCGGGACAGGGATTTCGGAATTATTGAAGCGGATCAAGAGCTCTCCAGCTGCCTACGCCCTGGCGGCCTGCTGTGTGGTCGGACCGTTGTTGCTGGGTTACGGTGCCCCAAACATGGTTGCCGACCGTCTGATGCCCGTGGATAAAAAGCCGATCGTCGATTTCGTGCTCCCGGATCTCAATGCCGACACGGACACGACAATCAAGAAGAACGACACCCTTAAGGAAAAGCAATCAGCGCTTGCCCGCAAGCAAGCCACCTTGCAGCGACTGAAGGCCACGCCGGGCAGCCCCCCAGATGCGATCGACAAGGCGAGCGATGACGTCGCGACAGCAGATATGCAAGAAAAGATTGCCGCAGACGAGGTTAAGAGGGCGGCGCAAGGCCAGGTCTCCGACCGGACAATTGCCCAGTCAAAACAGATCGCCGATGCTTTGACGGCTCGGTACAACTATGCCGCGGTCAGCGGAGTGCTCTACCTCGTGAGCGCGGCGACATTGTTGCTGGGCAGTATCATCATCGCGCGCCGCAGCCGCACGCTGCTGGTCGCCGGTCTTGTCGGCTTTGGTGCTCTGGCAATGTTTGGCACCTTTTGGCCCACCGCTTACGCCAACGCAGGGCGGACGTTCCTCGAATTTCTGCTGGACAAAGCCGACGCGAAAAATGAGATCTTCAAGACGCTGGTCGATGCGTACTACGTGAGTGCCAAGCCGTTCCAGATCAGCTCGGCCCTTAAATGCATCATCGACGCCAACACATTCGTTGGACTTTGGGCGGTGGGCATCGCTCTGCTGGCGTTCGCGGTGTCGTCGAGCCCCGAGGACAAGCCCACAATTGAGTCCTTGCAAGAGCGGAAAACAGATCTGCAGTGGATGATCGTGCTCAGCTCTGCGATCCTCGTGGTGGCGACCGTGGCGAGCAAGCTGGTGATGGACGGGCCGCTCGCATTGCTCGTCAAGTCGCAAGCTGAGGCTTTGAAGCCGCTGGCAGATGCGCTGACCGGCCATCTGGGCATAACCGGGACAATCGCCTTGCTCGCGGCGGCAGTTCCCGCTTTGGCCGGCTGGTATTGGGACGTGCAGCGCTATCGGGGTGATCCTGCGAACGCGCCGGTTGCCGGTTCCAAGGAGACGGATAAACTCCAGTTCGCAACGTCGGCAACAGTTGGCAGCATCCTCGCCATCCTGGCGCCGGCGTTGACGTCGCCGGTCTTTGCCAGCCTGAAGGCGCTGATCGATCTTGTTGCGAAGAACCAGGGGGCGGGGTGACAGTAAAAAATCTTTCTCCTGGGTGACGGCGCCTGTCGGTCGTGGTGGTTCCCGTTCGTCTTCCACGAAAGACAGATCTCACGGGAGACAAGAAAGATGACCCAATCCCCCTATCGCTGGGTGATCGTCGCCGCCGGCGGCTTGCTCGGCTGCGTCGCGATCGGCGGCATGTTTTCGCTGCCGGTGTTCCTGCAGCCGATCGCCAAGGACACCGGCTGGTCGGTGACAGGCATCTCCAGCGCGATGACGATCGGCTTTCTGGCGATGGCGTTCACCAGCATGGCCTGGGGCACGCTGTCGGACCGCTTCGGACCGCTGCCGGTGGTGCTGACGGGATCGACCGTGCTGACGCTCAGCCTGTTCGCCGCGAGCCATGCGACCTCGCTGCTGGCGTTCCAGTTCGTGTTCGGCCTTCTAACCGGCGCATCGTGTGCGGCGATCTTCGCGCCGATGATGGCGACCGTTACCGGCTGGTTCGAGACCCATCGCAGCCTCGCGGTGTCGCTGGTGTCGGCCGGCATGGGCATGGCGCCAATGACGATGGCGCCGTTCGCGGCCTGGCTCGTCTCCGGCCACGATTGGCGGACCTCGATGCAGATCGTGGCGCTGGTGGTCGGCGCCATCATGATCCCGGTCTCGTTCCTGGTGCGCCGTCCGCCCGCGCTCGCGCAGGCCGTGGCCGCACCGACAAGCGAGGGCGCCGGGCAAGCTGAGATGTCGACCAGCGAGGCGCTGCGCTCGCCGCAATTCCTGGTCCTGCTCGCGACCAATTTCTTCTGTTGTGCCACGCATTCCGGCCCGATCATCCACACCGTCAGCTATGCCGTGAGCTGCGGCATCCCGTTGATCGCGGCGGTGACGATCTACAGCATCGAGGGCTTTGCCGGCCTCGGCGGCCGCATCGCCTTCGGCCTGATGGGCGACCGGTTCGGCGCCAAGCGCGTGCTGGTGTCCGGCTTGTTGCTGCAGGCGTTCGGCGCGCTGGCCTACGTCTTCGCGCACCAGCTTGCGACCTTCTACGCGGTCGGCGCGGTGTTCGGCTTCATCTATGCCGGCACCATGCCGCTCTACGCGGTGATCATCCGCGAGAACTTTCCGCTTCGGATGATGGGCACGGTGATCGGCGGCACCGCGATGGCCGGCAGCCTCGGCATGGCCACCGGACCGCTCGCCGGCGGCCTGATCTACGACGCCTTCTCCAGCTATGCCTGGCTCTACATCGCCTCCTGGGCGATGGGCTTGGGTGCCTTCCTGATGGCAATGACATTCAGGCCGTTCGCGAAGCCGCAAGGGCAGGCGGCGCCGGCCGCGGCGTGAGGACGGCCATCGAGGCGCAGCATCAGAGCTGCGCCTCGATCGCGGCCTTGTCGATCACCGACCCGACTTGCCGGATCTTGCCGCTCTCGAATTCGTAGAACACATTCTCGCAGAAGGTCACGCGCTTGCCGTTCACGGCAAGCCCCATGAACGTCCCGACCGGCCGGCAATCGAACTTCAGTCGCGCGGCGATGGTGGGCGGATCGGATGCCAGCAGTTCGATGTCGAAATGCAGATCCGGGATCTCGCGAAAGTCCCGCTCCAGCATCGCGCGATAGCCGGACAGGCCGAGCGGCCGGGCGTTGTGGACGACATCGTCATGCACGAACCGGCTGAGGGCCGGCCAATCCTGCCGGTTCAGGCAGGCGATATAAGCGCGGTAGGTCTCGGCGAGGTCGTCTTTTGTCATGTCGAAGCTCTCCTTGCGGCTTTGACCCTAACGCGCAGACATCGCGAACTGGTCCCGCTCAGAGGCGCTTTTCGAAGAACAGGTCGGGATAGGGATCGTCGTTGAACCGGGGGATCTCGCGCCAGCCCGTCGTGCGGTAGAGTTGGCCGGCCTCGGGCAGGGCGCTGTTGGTGTCGAGCCGCAGCAGCGTGATGCCGAGCTCGCGTGCGGCACTCTCGATCGCATCCATCATCCGCCGGCCGAGCCGCAAGCCGCGCGCGGCGGGGGCGACCCACAGACGCTTGATCTCGGCATAGCCGTGATCGGTTCCCTTCAAGCCGACGCAGCCGATCGGCAGTGTGTCCGACATCGCGACGATGAAGCTGCCGCGCGGGCGGCGCATGTCCTTGGCATCAGGATCTCTCGAAAGAGAAACGTCAAAACCCTGGCTGAAGCGGCGGCCGAGCTCGGCATAGTACTCGCCGAGGCAGTAGCGCGCTTCGTCGCTTTGCGGATCCATCTCGTCCAGCGCGATCCGCTCGCGCGTCAGGGTGGAGGCGATCAAATCCATCGCCTCCAGCAGCGCCTCGCGTTGCGAATGCTGCGCGAGGAAGCCTTCGGCCTGCGCGTTCGACAGCGCCTCATAAGCCGCGAACTCGCGCCGGCCTGAACGCGTCAATGTCGCGACGCGCCGGCGCGCATCGTCCTGATGCGCTTCGGTCTCGATCAGCCCCTCGTCCTCCAGGCTGCGCAAGAGGCGGCTCATCAATCCGGAATCGAGACCGAGATAGTCGCGGATTTCGGCGACGTCCGAGCGTCCATGTCCGATCGCATTGAGCACGCGTGCCGCGCCGAGCGGCCGGCCGCGGCCCAGAAAGGAGGTGTCGAGCGCGCCGACCGCGGAAGTCACGGCGCGGTTGAAGCGGCGAACGCGAGAAATCTGGTCCAACATGATATCTGACTTTAGTCAGAGATCGTGTCAACGTCAATTCCGCCGGCTGTTCGCCTCTAGGATTCCGGCCGGATCAGCTTGATATCCTGGTCGGCGGCCCAACCGGCGACGTCCTCGCGTTTCAGCGCGGTTGCCATCAGATCCGGGAACTGGTCCGGCGTGCAGGCGAAGACGGGAATGCCGAGATTGGCGACCTTCGCCGACAGCACGGGATCGTAGGAGGGGTGACCGGTGTCGGTCAGCGCCAGCAGCACGATCACGTTGATCCCGCGCGTTGCCAGTCGCGCCAGCCGGTCGACCAGCTCGTTCGCGTTGCCGCCTTCGTAAAGGTCGGTGATCAGGATCAGATGCGCTTTCGCCGGCCGTTCGATGCGCTCCTCGCAATAGGCGACGGCGCGGTTGATGTCGGTGCCGCCGCCGAGCTGGACGCCGAACAGCACCTCGACGGGATCGGCAAGTTCTTCGGTCAGGTCGACGATGGCGGTGTCGAAACAGACGAGCTTGGTCGCGACCACCGGAAGCGACGCCATCACCGCCGCGAAGATTGAGGCATAGACCACCGAGGTTGCCATCGATCCCGACTGGTCGACGCACAGGATCACCTCGTCGAGATCGACGATACGACGCTGCTGGCGTAGGAAGCCGATGAGGCGTTCGGGCACCACGGTCCGGTGCTCGGCCTGGTAATGGCGCAGATTGGCCTTGATGGTGCGCGGCCAATCGATGTCGGCAAAGCGCGGGCGATTGGTACGAAGCGATCGGTTCAAGGCGCCGCGGACCGCGTCCGCGGTGCGCCGCTCGAGCCGCTCCATCAGCTCGGCCACCACCTTGGCGATCACGACACGGGCGGTGTCCTTGGTCTTCTCCGGCATCACGCCCCGCAGCGCGACCAGATCGGCGATCAGGCTCACATCCGCTTCGACGGTAGCAAGGAATTCAGGCTCGAGCAGCATCTGGCGCAGACCCTTGCGCTCGAAGGCATCTTTCTGGATCACCTGCACCACAGGGGCGGGGAAGAACTCCCTGATGTCGCCGAGCCATTTGGCGACGCGTGGTGCCGAGCCTCCGAGGCCGCCGCGCCCCTTTTTCGGCGCCTCGTCGCCGTCGCCGTAGAGCGCCGTCAGCGCTTCCGACATGCGGCGATCACTTGCGGACAGAGCAGGGCCGTTCTCGGCGCCCTCGGTGTCGACGCCGAGGGCCAGTGTCCAGCGGCGGCTGCGCTCATCGGCCTCGCTCATCGGGCAGCTCTCTGTGTGAGGAGTTCGAGCACGCGCGCCTGATGTGCGGGCCAGATCTCGTTTGCACCGGCGAGCAGCCGATACCCCCTGGCGGCATCGGCGCGGCGCGCGAACAGCGCGTCCATCAATCGCCTGCGCTCGCTACGGTCCAGCGCCGAGAACACGCGGCGGAACAGCGGCAGGCTCGCAGTGAAGGCCTCCTCGTCCAGCGTCATCAACCAGGCATCGACCGCGCCACGAAGCGTCGCGTCGTGGATCAGCCGCTGGCCGGCGCCTTCGAAAAAACCCTCGAAGAAGCCGGCGGCTTCCGCGACCGGCGTGCCGGGCGAGAGCATCCGCGTCAGCAGGTCCGCCGCGTGATCGGCGGTCAAAAGCTCGGCCTCGTAGAGCAGCCGCGCCGCCGTGCCGGCGATCAGCCGGGTGGCCTGGTTGTCGTTGAGCAGCGCGGCCAGCGCATCGCGCCAGCCGGCCACCACGCTTGTCTCGATCTGGGCGAGCTGGATCGCGGCGTCGGCGGCGAGCAGCGCGCCGCGCAGCCTGGTCGCCGCAGCCGTGTCCAGATTGCGCGCTGCATAGGGCAGAGCGAGCGCGGCCTGCACCACAATGCGCGGCATCAGCGCCGCCAGATGCTCGACCGTTCCGGCACGCGCCTCGCCGTAGCGCAGGATGTCGGCCATCGGCGGCAGCGCGTCCAGCAGCGATTGTCCGTCGCTCGTGAGCGCCGCCTTGGTCTCCAGTGCGGCGATGCCGAATTCAGTGGCGCGCGGCAGGTCGGCGATCATGGCGTTGCGCACCAGCTTTGCCAGCGGGCCAAGCTCGGCTTCCTTGCCCATCGCTTCGCTCAGTCGTCCGCCGGCGGCTTCCGCGATGGTCGAGCCGTAGAGCAGATTTTCCACGAGTGTGACCGCGAATTCGGGCTCCCAGCGCAACTGCCAGTTCTCGCGGAATGTACCGCGGCTGCGGCCTGCGTCCGTCAACCGTCCCCAGGGCACATCGAGCGCGTTCAGCCGGTGCAGCAGCGTCGAGCGCATCAAGCCGCTGTCGCTGCGCAGATCGAGCGTCAGCGGCCGCTCCAGCGCCTCCGGCTTCAGTCGCGTCGCCTTCTGCTGGCGCTGAAGATCTTCGAGCAGGGGCGCGAGCGGGGTTGCCGCCGGGATCGCGCCGACGCCGGCGCCGATCAGGAGCTCGGCGGAAATGTCGTCCCACATCGCGCGCTCGCCATTGCAGAGGCAGGCGATCGCCGCCTCGCGCAGCTCCGCGAAACCCGGTCCAGGGCGGCCGCGCAGCGCGGCGAGCGCAGTGCCCAGACGCTGTGCTTCGATGACCGAGGCGGTCGAGACGAAGTGGCCGCGATCGCGCAGCACGCGCGTCACCTTGGTGAGCCACTCGGCGGAGCGATCGCGCTCGCGTGTGTCCCAGACGTGAGCGCACCACCCCGGTGCCACCACGCCCGCGCCATAGCCGCTCTCGCGCGCCAGGCGCGGCGCGGTCCAGGGCGCCCAGGTCGCCTTGATCTTGGTTTTCGGCCGACCCTTCAGCAATTCGCGATCTGCAGCAAGGCTGCGGCGCTCGGCGAGCGCCGGCACGTGCCAGGCGCCGCAGACGACTGCGATGGCGCCGTCATGGTCCTTTGCGGCCTTCGCGATCTCGATGCGCATATGCGCCTCGCGCGCGGCCTCGCGGGCCGGCAGCGATTTCTCGTCCGCGCGCAGCGCCGTCATCGCGTCGGCGACGGCCGCGAAGATCGGTCCTGCCGCGGGATTTTCCTCGATGACGTCGGACCACCAGGACTCGCCGTCGTCATAGCCGGCGGCGCTCGCGAGCGCGCCGATCGGATCGCGGCTGACCGGGTCGGCCTCGGCCCTTGCCGCGATCTCCTCCGCGATGTCGCCGGCGGTCGCACCCAGCCGATCCGATGCCGGCAGATCGATGAACCGCAGGACCGCGCCGTGACGCACCGCCCAACGCGCGGCCTGGTATTCCGGCGAATAGTCGGCAAAGGGAAAGAAGCTGGCGTTAGCCGGATTGTCTTCGGCGTAGGTGAGCAGGGCCACCGGCGTCACCATGTCGGGATCGGCGAGCATCGGCAGCAGCTCGGAGGCATCCGCCGGGCCCTCGATCAGCACCGCCACCGGCCTCAGCGCATCGAGCGCTTCCACGAGCCGCCGTGCCGAGCCGGGGCCGTGATGCCGGATGCCGAAGAGGGAGACTTCGCCTGCCATCGCGCGCCGTGCCGTCAGATCAGATCGGTCAGCGAAGCGTAGTAGCCCTCGAACCCGCGCCGCTTTTTCAGCACGGTCTCGAGATATTCGCCGAGCACGGCGGTGTCCTGCACCGGATCCTTCACGACCGCGCCGATCATGTTGCTGGCGAGCGTTTCCGGCGTCAGCTTGCCGTCGTTGAAGAAGGTCGCCTGGCTGATCCCGCCGATCATCACCGCGATCGCCTCGGCCGTCGACAGTCCGCCCGAGGGCGATTTCAGCGCGACCTTGCCGTCCTCCGTCGAGCCCGAGCGCAGCTCGCGGAAGATCGAGACGACCCGTGCCACCTCGTCGGCGACGTTCTTCGGCGCCGGCAGATCGAGGTTATGCGCCATCTCGCCGACGCGCTTGACGATGATCGCGACTTCCTCCTCGGCGCTGTCGGGCAGGGGCAGCACGACGACGTTGAAGCGGCGCTTGAGCGCGGAGGACAGTTCGTTGACGCCCTTGTCGCGGTTGTTGGCGGTCGCGATGATGTTGAAGCCGCGCTGGGCATAGATGGCGGTGTTGAGCTCGGGGATCGGCATCATCTTTTCGGACAGCACGGTGATCAGCGTGTCCTGCACGTCGCTGCCCATTCGCGTCAGCTCCTCGAAACGACAGAGCTTGCCGCTCTCCATCGCACGCATCAGCGGGGTCGGCACCAGCGCCTCGCGGCTCGGCCCGTGCGCGAGCAATTGGGCATAGTTCCAGCCGTAACGGATCTGGTTCTCGTCGGTGCCCGCCGTGCACTGGATCACCAGCGTCGAATTGCCGGTGATGCCGGCGGCGAGATGCTCGGACACCCAGGACTTGGCCGTGCCGGGCACGCCCAGCAGCAACAGCGCGCGATCGGTCGCGAGCGTCGCAACGGCGGTCTCGATCAGCCGCTTGTCGCCGACATATTTCGGCGTGATCACGGTTCCGTCGGCCGCCTTGCCGCCCATGAGATAGGTCACGACCTGCCGCGGCGAGAGCGTCCAGCCTGGCGGCCGATGTCCGTCGCCCGCGGCCAGCGCCTTCAGCTCCGCGGCGTAGCTGTCCTCGGCCGGCAAGCGCAGTTTCTCGCTCATGGATTCGCTCCGTTGTCGTCCAACGCGGCGTTGAGCCGCAGCATGTCGAGACGCGGGTCGCCCTGCAGCAGGCCTGCGCCGGTCAGTCGTTGCAATGATCGTTGCGCGCCATCGCGCGAGGCGATCAGGCCCAGAGCGTGGAGCTCTGCGAATTGGTCGGAGGGCTTCGCATCGTCGCGCTGAAGCGCGGCAAGCAGCGTCTTGCCCGCTGGTGCGGAGAGCGGATCATCCAGGCGTGCCGCCGGACCTGCGACCTGTTGCGCCAGTTCAAAGCTGATGCCGTGACTGTGCAGCGCAGTTTCGGCATGCCTTGCGCGCTCGGCGGGGGAGAGCCGTGGCGCCAGCGCAGCAATGAGGCCGGTCGCGTCGCCTTGGCTGATGGCGTCCGCTGCCTGCGTGACATGCGCATCGGTCCCGCTCGAGACGATCACATTGATCAGGGCCATATCGGCGGCGTGGTCCACGTTCCAATCCCAAGCGGCGATCAGCTCCTGCGGCGCAAGACCGAGCGCGCCGGAAAAGGCGGCGAGATCGGCGCCCTCGAACAGTGCCTTGCGTCGTTGCCATTGCGCCGGCGTCTTGGGCGGTTCGGCCTGGACCACGCGCGAGCGGCGCAGCAGCCCCTTGGTTCTCACCGAGAAAAAGCCCGCAAGCTCGGCGATGTCCTCGCCGCTCGCAGGGCCGTGGCCGAGCCGCCCGAGCAGTGAGGTCGCAAGCGCCTTGACCTTGGGCGCACGATCGTTCGCTGCGATGCCTTCGAGGAAGGTGACGTCATCATCGGACAGCCGCTCCGACAGCAGCGACAGCAGGCGCAAACGCGTGTCCGCAGTCTCGCCGGCGAGCCTTGCCTCGAGCACCCCGCGTGCCGCGGACGGGTCGTCGCGCCTGAGGCCGGCCAGAGCCGCCTTGCGCGCGGCCGGCCAGAAGTCTTCCCAATTGTCGGCGGTGAGGCGGTCATTCGTCTGCCGCCGCGCGGCGCCGTCGGCCGCTGCGATCGCGGCCCAGTCGCGCCAGGTTGCGTAGACATCCGGCGCATCGTCGTCGGCGGCCGCGGGCATCCAGTCGGCGGGATGCATGGTCCAGCCGCGCGCTGCGAGAAAGTGCACGAGTTCGGTCCCGGACTGCGCCTGTTTCTTCGCCGCGAGGATTCGGCGCGCCAGCGGGCGCAGGGGCTCCGGCAGGGTCGGCAAGGTCAACGCGGGAACATCGGGCAGGACGCGCAGTGTCGCGCCCGGCTCCATCGTCACCGCGGCGCCGAGAAACTGGCCTGACAGAGCGAGCAGTCGCAACTCGGCCTCAGTGGGATCGTCGCCGAGCTCGGCGCGCCAGAAGGACGCCGCGGGCGCGGCCGCCGATCCCATCGTCCAGCGCGTCAGCACCGCGCCCATGGCATCAAGCATCGTCTCGGCCTCGATGACTTCAGTCATGACCGCCGATCCGTCCCCAAGGGGTCTGCGCGGCGAGGATCGCGAGCCGGTTGCCCGACCATATCGCAGCGGTACGCGTGAGGTCAGTGCCGCAAAGCAGGCTACTGACCTCCGAGGCGATCGGCAGTGTCGCCATGCCATCGGTCGATCGCCACCAATTATGTCCGGCATCGTCGCGCGCGATCCGGCCCTGCGGCAGCAGCAACGGAATCTCGATCGCCCACGGCTCGGCCAGCAGCGGGCGCGTCAACGCGTCGGATATTGTTGCATCCGCCAGGGGCCATTCCGAGGGCGGCAGCTCCCCCCCGGCATCGCGCCGGACGAGCAGAGCACGAAGCGGCTGTTGCGACGGATAGAACACGAGCTCGCCGTGAAAACGCTCGCCGGGCGTGAACACCGAGCCGCGCCGTCCGGCGCTCGCCGGGAAGAAGTCGAGCAGCATTGCGAAGCGCGGACCTGCGGCAGACAGATTGAGCAGCCAGGCCGTCTGCGACACAAGACCGTCGCGGCGCGTCTGCACCTGCTCGGCCAGCACCTCCCAGTGCGCATCGACCCGCGGCGCTCGCGGGTCGGCCAGCACCGTCTCGCGCGTTTCGGACGCAGCGACGGCGCGCCTCGTCTCGGCATCGCGCGGCGCGGCACGGAAGGCGCGCGCGAGCAGGACCAGCTTGCCGAGCTCGACGACGGCGCCGCGCGGCCGATCGCCTGCGGGCAATGCGAGGAGGCGGGACGGCAGCTCGTCGATTCGGCCGGCGAGCACCGCGGCCTTGCCGTCGACCAGCCGCGCCGCGATCCGCCGGCAGCGGGCTGTGGCATCGTCGATGAAGCCTGCCAATCCCATGCGGAGCTGATCGCCGATCCATTGCTCGAGCGCGTCCAGCGCATCGAGGATGGCGCGTTCGGTCTCCTCAGTGCGTTTTGCCGCCTGGGCCTCGCGTCGCGCGACATCCTTCGGGTCCTCGGCGACGTCAGGTCCGCCGGCGCGCGCGGCACGCAGATCCTTCTCGCCGCCTTGTGGCGCATTGTTTGCCGGTTTTGCCGCGGGCGTGCCGCGCCGGCGTCCCAGCCAATCGCTGACCCAGGCCGGCGTGTCGGCGGGCGGGAACGGCAGGACCTGTTCCGCATTCAGCCACAACAGGCCGAGCACGTGCTTGCAGGGGAATTTGCGCGACGGGCAGGTGCACTTGTTGCCGAGGTCGCGCAGGTCGGCCATGACGCGATAGGGATTGGCGCCGGAGCCCGCGCACTCACCCCAGATCAGCGCGCCGTCGCCACTTGCGCCGACGCCGGACCATTTGCCGGGCTTGGCAAGGCCGGCGGCGGCCTTGAGCGAGGATTGATCGGTGGCGAGTTGCTCGACCGCTTTCAGATCAATCGCCACGTCGCAGTCCCAAATCGAATCCAGGAGTGGCAGTATATCGAGGACGGATGAAAGCTCAATGTCGCCGCGAGCGATCCATGTGCTGCACGCGGTGATCGTCATGCCGATGGGCGTCCGGCGAGTCGAGCCCGAGTTCCTTGCGGATATTCCGCGTCAGCTTCGCCGCGATCAATGCATGGGCCTGCACCAGATAAGTTGAGAGCTCGGCGTCGGGCAGGGCGTTGTTGCTGGCGAGCTGCACCCATTTGGCGCGCGCCAGATACGGCGCGGGCCGCGCCAGGCCGTGCTCGATCAGCATGGCATAGGCCATGTTCGAGGTCTTGAACATGTAGCCGCCGGAGCGCGCGGCAAAGCCGCCGCCGAGCGCGAACATCTTGCCGCCGACCTTGAACACGGAGGTGCCCTCCCACTGCACCACCTTGGTGACGGCGGGCAGGCGCAGGCAACGGGTCTCGAAGGTCCTGGGTGTCATTGCAGGAGCGATAGCACGCCGCGCGCGGCTTGCAACGTGCGTGCTAACGAAAGAGGACCTCAGCCTGAAGGCGGTGTGACGCCGGCGTCGCTGGCCCGCCAGGCCTCGGGAACGACGAACACTTCGTCGGCGCGGCCGTAGCCGCCGTCCGGGACTTCCTCGATCAGCACCATCGTATGCGGTCGGGCCGCTTCGCCGAAATATTCGACGAACAGCGCGGTGAGCCGATGCACGATCTCCGTCTTCTGGGCCCGCGACAGCGCTGCTTGGGGAATCTTGATGTTGGCGAAAGGCATGATGATCTCTCCGGTTTGAATTCGTGTCGCGTCAGATCACGCCGCCATTGGCGCGGATGACCTGGCCGTTGACCCATCCGCTGTCGCTTGCGGCAAGGAAGGCGACGAGCCCTGCGATGTCGTCGGGCTGGCCGAGGCGGCCGAACGGGTTCATGGCGGCGATCGCGCGCACCTGCTGCTCGCTCTTGCCCTCGAGGAAGAGCCGGGTCTCGACCGGTCCGGGCGCGACGGCATTGACGGTGATGCGCCGGCCGCCGAGCTCCTTGGCGAGGACATGCGTCATGGCTTCGACCGCCGCCTTGGTCGCGGCGTAGACGCCATAACCGGGCTGATAGAGGCCGACGACGCTGGAGGAGAAGCTGACGATGCGGCCGCCGTGGCGCAACCGCCGCGCCGCTTCGCGCATCGAGCGGAAAACGCTGTCGAGGTTGACCGACATTTGCCGCGAGAATGCTTCGTCGGTCATTTCAGCGAGCGGCCCGAGCTCCATCACACCGGCATTGTTGACGAGGACATCGACGCCGCCGAAGGCGCGCTCGGCGGCATCGAACAGCCGGGCCGGCGTTGCCGGATCGGCAAGATCGGCCTGCACGGCGATGGCGCGTCCGCCCGCGGACTCGATCTCGGCCACGAGCGCATCGGCGGCACTGCGGCCGCTGGCGTAGTTGATCGCAACCGCAATTCCGTCCCGGACCAGCCGGCGGACGATCGCCGCGCCGATGCCGCGGGAGCCGCCCGTGACGATGGCGGCACGCTGATGTTGATGGGTCATGGCAGGTCTCCCTCGATGTCTTTCGACCCGAGACATAGCTGATCGCTTTGGCCGGATAATCAGCCCCGACTTGCCATCACTTGTCGGATATGGTGAACAATCGCCCATGGACCGATTTGACGCCATGCGCCTGTTCGTCCGCCTCGTCGAACGGCGGAGCTTTACGGCTGCGGCTGCGGACCTTGGCCTTCCACGCTCCACGGCGAGCGAAGTCTTGCGCGGCCTCGAAGCGCGCCTCGGCGCACGCCTGCTGGAACGTACGACGCGACATGTCACTCCAACGCTCGACGGCGAGGATTATTATCGCCGCTGCGTCGCCATCCTCACCGAGGTCGAGGACGCCGAAAGCGCGATGCGTGATGCGCGGCCGCGCGGTCTGCTTCGTATCGATGCGCATCCTTTGCTGACCCGCACCTTCATTCTGCCGCATCTGCCGGAATTCCTTGCCCGCTATCCGCAGCTCGAATTGCAGATCGGGCAGGGCGACCGGCTGGTCGATCTCGTTCGGGAGGGCGTCGATTGCGTGATCCGGTCGGGCGAGCCCGGCGACAGCGGCATGATCCAGCGCCGGCTCGGCACCATCGCCGAGATCACGGTGGCGAGCCCGGAATATCTTTCCCGCCACGGCGTGCCCACAACGCCTGATGCGCTCGACGGTCACCAGATGGTCGCGTTCGTCTCCTCGCGCACTGGCGATGTGCTGCCGCTGGAATTTTCCGTCGCCGGCGCGCTTCGCCACATCGTGCTGCCGAGCCGGGTGCGCGTCAACAATTCCGACACCATGGCCGATCTGGCGCGGCTTGGCTTCGGCTTGGCGCAGGCGCCTCGCTATCGGTTTGCGGAGGATCTCGCCAGCGGCGCGCTGGTCGAGGTGCTGGCCGACCATCCGCCATCGCCCACGCCGCTCTCGGCGATCTACCCGCAGAACCGCCAGCTCGCGCTGCGCCTGCGCATCTTCCTCGACTGGATCTCAGGCATCTTTGCCGAGGCGAGGCTTTCGTAGCCCTGACCGAGCGTAGCGCGGTCCGGGCTACGAGAGCTTGCATTGCCGCCAATCTATGACCGTCACCCTGCGGTGCCGGAGCGAAGCGGAGGCCTCGAAGGGCGACGGCCCGGCTGCATCTCGGCCCGTCCATCCTTCGAGGCTCCGCTTGCGATGCTTGGCATCGCAAGCTTCGCACCTGAGATGACGGAACAAACATTTGCGCCTCGATCGCGCCTCTTTGTGAGTTGTGACTCCGTTCGAGACCGCTACGATGCCTCCGCTCCCTCACCACAGGGACCAGCAGCAAGCGGAGGCGACATGAGCGGGCAGGAACGGAAAGTCAAAGGGTCGGACCTGTTTGTCGCGGCGCTGGAGAATGAGGGCGTCGATCGCATCTTCGGCGTCCCCGGCGAGGAGAATCTCGATGTGGTGGAATCGCTGCGCACGTCCAGGATCGAGCTGGTCCTGACGCGCCACGAGCAGGCCGCCGCCTTCATGGCCGCCACCCATGGGCGGCTGACCGGCAAGCCCGGTGTTTGCCTGTCGACGCTCGGCCCCGGTGCGCTCAACCTGTCGACCGGCGCGGCCTATGCGCATCTCGGCGCGATGCCGATGATCCTGATCACCGGCCAGAAGCCGATCATGAGCAGCCGGCAGGCGCGCTTCCAGATCGTGGATGTGGTCGCGACCATGAAACCGTTGACGAAGCTGTCGCGGCAGATCGTCAGCGCTTCCAGCATTCCGACCGTGGTGCGCGATGCGTTTCGCGTCGCGATGGAGGAGCGGCCCGGGCCGGTGCATCTCGAGCTGCCCGAAGACATCGCCGGCGACGAAGTGCCCGCCGTCCCCGTGATCCCAGTCCATCCGATCGAGATTCCCGTCGCCCATCGCGGCGCGCTCGACCGTGCGGCCGAGATGATCCTGGCCGCAAAGCATCCGCTGGTGATGATGGGCGCGGCGACCAGCCGGCCGCGATCGACCCACGGCATCGCGAGCTTCGTGCGGCGCACCGGCATTCCGTTCTTCACGACGCAAATGGGCAAGGGCACGGTGCCCGGCGGCACCAATCTCTACATGGGCACAGCCGCGCTGTCCGAGCGCGATTATGTCCACGATGCCATCGACGCCGCCGACCTGATCGTTGCCATCGGGCACGATCCGATCGAGAAGCCGCCCTTCATCATGGGCCCCTCGGGGCCGAAGGTCATTCACGTCAGCTACACCTCGGCCAGCGTCGAGCAGGTCTATTTCCCCGATGCCGAGGTGGTCGGCGACGTCGGTCCGAGCCTGGAGCTGCTCGCCGACCGGCTGGAAGGCAAACTGCCGCAGGCTGCGGCGCTGCTGCCGCTGCGGGAAGAAATCCTGGGGCACATCGCCGACCGCGCCACCGAGGCGCGCTGGCCGCCGACGCCGCAACGCATCGTGCACGACATCAGGCAGGTGATCCCGGAAAACGGCATCGTTGCGCTTGACAACGGCATGTACAAGATCTGGTTCGCGCGCAACTACCGCACCCGCGTCGCCAACACGCTGCTGCTCGACAATGCGCTGGCGACCATGGGCGCCGGCCTGCCCTCGGCGATGATGGCCGCGATGCTTTATCCCGACCGGCGTGTGCTCGCGGTCGCCGGCGACGGCGGCTTCATGATGAACAGCCAGGAGATGGAGACCGCTGTCCGCCTCAAGCTCAATCTGGTCGTGCTGGTGCTGGAGGACAACGCCTACGGCATGATCCGCTGGAAGCAGGCCGTCGATCATTTTGCCGATTACGGCATGACCTTTGGCAATCCGGACTTCGTCCAGTACGCGCAGGCCTATGGCGCGAAGGGCCATCGGATCGAGAGCATCGACGGTTTTGGTCCGACGCTCGATGCCGCGTTCAGGGAGGGCGGCGTGCACCTCGTCGTCATCCCGATCGACTATTCGGAGAACGTGCGGGTGCTCGTGGACGAGTTGCGGGCGCATGAGAAGGCGAAGGCTTGAAGACGACGCTCTCGTGCCCCGGCGTCTGGGATACAGAGCAACAACTTGTCACGGACTCCCCGATCGTCGAAACTGCCAGTCACCAACCAACCACAGGAATATGAAATGACCCGCGTTCGTTGTGTCACCGAGATGGGCATGGGCGTCGACGTCCACGGCAGGGACGCCACCAAGGCGGCGAAGCGCGCGGTGTCCGATGCCATCAGGCATTCGAGCCTCGGATTCTTCCGGATGATCGGCAAGACCGCGAACGACATGTTCGTGGACGTCACGATCGGCGTGCCGAATCCTGAAGCCGTCGACAAGGAAGCGGTTGCAAAGGAGCTGCCGTACGGCACGGTGACCGTGACCGCGGTCAAGGGCGGGCTGGAGATCCCCTCAGCCACGGAGGTCGCCAACGATCCCATCCTCATCGCCAATGCTGCCGTCATCGTCAGCTTCGACAAGGATTAGGCCGGTGTCCGACAGCGATGAGGCGTTGCTGGATCGTCCGATCTGGAGCGCGCTGACGACGAGCCAGAAGCATCTGGCCGAAGGTGGCCCGCGGGCGCTGCGCTATCCCATCGACATGACGCCGTTTGCCGACATGGTCGATATGTCCGCGGCGAGCTTTGCCGGGCTCCGCGATCTCTTGTCGGGCACGCAGGTCGCCGTGCTGTTCACGCCGGAGCCGGTCGATATGCCCGCCGGCTTCAAGGTCGTGCTGGCCGAGACCGGCGAGCAGATGATCGGCTCACCCGCCGACAGCCCGTTGCGCGATGCCGAGATCGTCACGCTGGGAGTGGCCGACGTGCCCGCGATGATGGTGTTGGTGGAGCGGACGAAGCCGGGTCCGTTCGCGCTGCGCACCCATGAGCTCGGGACGTTCCTCGGCATCCGCGCCGGCGGCGAGCTGGTCGCAATGACGGGCGAGCGGATGAAGCCGGGAAAGTTCGTCGAGATGACGGCCGTCTGCGTGCACCCGGACTATCGTGGGCGCGGCTATGCCCAGGCGCTGCTGGCGGCGGTCGCGCGGCGGATCGAGGCGCGCGGCGAAATCCCGTTCCTGCACGTGTTTTCCAACAACACCTCCGCGATCGCGCTGTATCAGCGGCAGGGCATGCGGATCCGGCGTCGGCTCTACGTGACGGCGTTTATGCGGGAAGGATAGGCGCTCCACGGGGCGCCCTTCATTTCCTGCGAATTTCCGCTATATCCAACCCAACCAAGATTGGGGAAACGCATGAACGCCAGAACGACCGATTTTTCCGCCGTACGGACGGCGATGCAGCGCTACGTCGATCAGGAGATCATTCCGGGCGCATCCTGGGCCGTGCTGCGCGGGCGGGAGGTGGTCGACCAGCAATGCGTCGGCTTTGCCGACCGCGAGGCGAACGCCGCGCTTCGGCCCGATCATATCTTCCGCGCGTTTTCCAACACCAAGATCTTCGTGACTTGCGCGATCATGCTGCTGGTCGAGGAAGGGCGCATCGGCCTCGATGACGCGATCGAGACACTCCTGCCGCAGCTCGGCAATCGCAAGGTGCTGAAGCAGGGCGCTGCGAGCCTTGCCGATGTCGAGCCGGCAAAGAGCCCGATCACGATCCGCCACCTCCTGACCCATACCGCGGGCCTCAGCTACGGCATCTTCGATCCCGGCACGGTGCTGTTCAAAGGCTACAACGAAGCGCGCGTGCTCAATCCGCTGACGCCACTCTCCGACATGATCGACAGCCTCGCCAATCTGCCGCTGTCCTATCATCCCGGCGAGGGCTGGGAATATTCTGTTGCCACCGACGTGCTCGGCCGCGTCGTGGAGGTTGTCTCGGGCAAATCCCTCGATGCCTTCCTCAAGGCGCGCATCTTCGATCCCCTCGGCATGACCGACACCGGCTTCTACGTTCCGGAAGCGCAGCAGGGCAGGCTGGTCGCCCTCTACAATGGCGCCGACGTGCTCGATCCCATGAAGCCGGGCCTGACCCGCGCCGACAATCTGCCGTTTCCGCAAGCCTATCGGCGGCCGTTCCCGCGGCTCTCGGGCGGCGGCGGTCTGGTCTCGACCTTGCCTGACATGCTCGCGCTGGTCCGCGCGCTGCTGCCGGGGTCGGACGCGCTGTTGAAGCCGGAGACGTTGCGGCAGATGATGACGAACCAGCTGCCGGCAGGTCAGACCATCCGCTTTGCCAATCTCGGCCCGATCCCCGGCAAGGGCTTTGGCCTCGGCGGCGCCGTCACCTTCGCGCCGACGCCGTTCGATCCCGAGAATTCGACCGGCGAATTCCAGTGGGGCGGTCTCGCCGGCACCCATTGGTGGATCTGCCCGAAGGCCAATACCGCAGGCGTGCTGATGGCCCAGCGCTACATGGGGTTCTGGAATCCGTTCTTCTTCGAATTCAAGCGCCTGGCCTATCAGGCCGCCGGAGGCTGACCTCCGGAAAAATTGTCGCCCGCCGCGAATCCTTTTTGGCGCGCGCGCCCTCTTGGTAGTCGAGGCAGTCAGCCTCGGCTCATCTCGGAGGACGCAATGGCATTTTACAGGAAGAACATCGGCGGCCTGCATCAGGCGGTGCGGATCGCCCTGGGCGTCGCGGTGGCGGTCGCGGCATTCATTTATCTGGCGGGTGCGACGGCGTGGCTGGTTGCGCTGGCCGGCGCCGGCTTCGCACTGACGGGGCTCGTCGGCTATTGCCCGATGTGCGCGATGGCCGGGATCGGGCGAGGGGGCGTGTCGTGAGCGCGGCTGCGATCTCGCCGAACCTGTTCGAGGCCGCTCGGCTCGGCGATCCCGATGCGATCGCGCGCCTGCTCGAGACGGCGCAGCCGGACATCCGCCGCTATGCCCGCGCGACCTGCCGCAGCTCGGCCGATGCCGAGGACGCGGCGCAGGAGGCGCTGTGGATCCTGTTCCGGCATGTCGGCACGATCCGCTCGCTGCTGGCGTTTTCGGCCTGGCTGTTCAGCGTGGTCCGCCGCGAATGTCTTCGATTGGCCCGCAAGGCGGGCCTCGTGCTCGCGGTCGATGAGAGCGAGGCGGAGGCGCTGCTGCTGTCGCGCCCCGAGGCCGATCTGCGACTCGACGTGGCTGCGGCGTTTGAGGCGCTGCCGCCGCATTATCGCGATGTTGCGCTGATGCGCGACGTCAAGGAAATGACGATCGACGACATTGCCGCCGCGCTCGGTGCGACCAGGCAGACCGTGAAGGCCCGCCTGCATCGCGCCCGCGCCCTGATGCGCGAATATCTGACGAGATGAGACATGAGCAATTATCAAAGCCCTGACGATCTGAAATCTGTTCCGGCCTTCGTGGCGCTGGCCCCGGTCGAGGCCAACGCGTTCCTGGCGTTCAACCATGCGGTCGAGCGCAAGGACGGATTGATCCCGCCGAAATACCGCGAGCTGATCTCGCTCGCGGTCGCCCTCACGACGCAATGCGCCTATTGCCTCGACGTGCATACAGCGCAGGCGGCGAGGGCCGGCGCCTCGCGGGAGGAGGTCGCGGAAGCTGCCCTGATCGCGGCGGCGGTCCGTGCCGGCGGCACGCTCGGCCATGCGCTGCTGGCGCAGCGTCTATTCGAGCGCCATCGCGACGAGGCGGAATAGATCTTGGGAGCGGGGGGCGGTGCCTCCCACTCCCTGTTTGTGTCAGTCCTTCCACGGATCGAACTCACCTTCACCGGCCATGGCGACGGCGAACGGCCGCAGCGTGTGCAGCACGCGCACGGTGCCGGCGTGCTGCGCCAGCACGTCCGGCAGGCGGCGATAGGCCATCGGGCTTTCGTCGAGGTCGGCGCCGATCAAGGTCACGCCGCGCTCGTTGAGCCACTGGCCCATCTGCTCGCGCGAGAAGCGCCGCTTCGCCTCCCGTCGTCCGAACAGGCGGCCGGCGCCATGCACGGTCGAATAGAGCGAGGCCTTGGCGTCCGGGCTGTCGACGCCTTCGAGGATGACGGCGTCGTCGCCCATCGAGCCGCCAACGAATCCCTTCTGGCCGGGAAACGCCGGCGTCGCGCCCTTGCGCACCACCCACAGATCGCGCCCGTCGTGGGTCTCACGCCAGGCGTAATTGTGGTGGTTGTGCACGCTCTCGGTCACGCAGCCGCCGATGATCTGGCGGACGCGCTCGACGACCCACTCGCGGCCCGCATAGGCATAACGCCCGGCGAGCTGCATCGCCGCAATGTAGCGGCGGCCGAGCTCTGAGTCCTCGTCGACCACGGCGGGCGGAACGTTCATGCCGTCCTTGCCGCCGGCGGCCTTGAGGTAGCGCGTCGCGGAAGTGTGCCCGAGACCGCGGCTTCCGAAGTGGACGCCGATCCAGACGAAGCCCTCCTCGTCGCGCATGAGGTCGACATAATGGTTGCCCGATCCGACCGTGCCGAGCTGGCTCACCGCTTTCTTGCGGTAGTCCTCCATGTCGCTCTCGCGCCAGGCATCGCCGTCGTCGAACAGGTCGTGCTCGGCCCGCTCGGCATTGGCCCGGCCGACGCCGAACGAGATCGTCTTGGCGACGTCGCGGATGATCGTGGGGACGCGGCCCGCGATGTCGTCGAAGCGCGTGTCGAGCTTTGCCGCCATGTTGCCGCAGCCGATGTCGAAGCCGACGCCGGAGATGCTGATCTGCTTCTCATAGGCGATGACCCCGCCGACCGGCTGGGCGTAACCGAGATGGCCGTCGGCGCAGATCACGCCGGACACGACGTTGCCGACCGCCATGCAGTTGCGCATCTGGGCGATCGTCGCGTCCTCGTGCGGGCCGAACACCTTCAGCGGCGCATTCTGGAAGCGGGCGTCCTGCATCCGGAACTCGGCGATCGAGCTCGCGGTCGCATTGGCCTCGCGGGCCAGATGTTCCTTGCGCGCGGCATCCTTGTACAGGCACCAGGCCGGCTGGCCGCGTCCTTCGCCGACGCGCGAGTCGGGATCGACACCGGCGGCGAGGCAGAGCTCGCGGGCGCGTTCCATGTAGGGATCGGGTCGTCGCATGGTCATAGGTCCTTGTCATTCCGCGCGCACTATAGAAGGTGCGGGCAAATCATTTCAGAGAATTTGCCGACACCGGGCGCAGCATCCTGCGTCCGGGGTCGTTGTCGTCGCGCATCAGTGCAACGCCGTCTCCGACGCTGCGATCCACGCGACCACGGCCTCGGAGAAGCCGTTGACGCGCGTCCAGGCGCCGTGACCGACACCGTGCTGATACGAGGCCACGTTCACGATGGTGCCGCGCGCCTTGGGCTCCGGCACCCGGTCGTGACTCTGCTCGTCGGTGAAGACGATGAGGCGATCGCCCTTGCGGTCGATCTCCGTCACGGCCTTGCCGAGATAGGTCCCGCCGTGGGACTGCGAGTTGATGATCGCGTCCCGCAGCGCGAAGCCGCGGCGGGGCGGGACCTTCACGACATCATTGCTGAAGGTGAAGATCTCGACCTCGTCGCAGATCTCGCGGGCGAGGATCGCAAGACCGCACGCCGCCTCCGCGCGCGTCATTTCCGACTGCGCGGAGAGGGTCGCGAACATCGAGCCCGACACGTCGATCAGGAGCCGCGTCCGGCCGGGCAGCCGCACATGGTCCTTGACCGACTTGAGCATCGCAGCCTCGAGCTCGGGCTCGAAGTCCGGCGCATAGCGCGCCGCCGTGATGAAGCGATAGGGAAGGATACGATCCGTCCGCATCGCCTCGATCGCGCCTGCGATGGTCTCGCGCGGGACCTGCGCCGTCTGCATCAGCCGCAGATTGCGCAGCAGCGCCAGGCCGCCGAGCTTTCGCTCGTCGATCAGCCGCTCGAAGGTCTCGCGCTTGCTCTTGCCGGCCGAGAGCGAGACCTCCCAGGTGTCGGGGGAGGCGAGCTCGCCGTCGACGAGCTGCTTCCAGACCTTTGCCTGCTCGGCGTCCTTCGGCTTGGCGTGCACCAGGAACAGCACGTCCCTGATCCGCACCGCGCCGTCGCGGTCCCACTTGGCGAGCTGGTAGGCGTCGAACTTGGTCAGCGCGCGGGCAAGACCCTTCTTGACCTGTGCGGAGACCGGCTGACGCTTGCGCTGCTGCATCGGCCCCAGCGCATCCGCCCAGTAGATCGCGAGCAGCTCCGTCATCTCGTCGGGCCGCTGGATCACCTGAGCGAGCGTGTCGGCCACGAGAGCACGGTGCTTTTCGCTGCGCGCCATCTCGCGGATGACGAGCAGCGGCGCATGCCGCAGCTTCATCACCTCGCGCGCCTCGATCGCGAGCTGGGCGACGCGCGCAGGCGCGACCTTGGGCACCAGGGTCTTGATGCGGTCGGCGATCGCGACGCCGTCCTCGTAGAACTGGTCCTCCCACAGGAGGCAGTTCATCAGCGCGCGCTTCAGCTCCATCTCGGGCGTGAAGCGGATTGCGCGTGCGCCCTCCCGCGTGAAGGCGCGAACGATCTTGTTGAGCCTGACCATGACGGCCTCCTCTTGGGTTGATGGGGACATGGAAGCGGGTGCCGGGGAACAAGCGAGGCTGTCCTGCCCGCGAGGGGCTCCACATGCTCTACCGCTGAGCTACGGACTTTCGTCCGGAAGGAGTCGAACCTTCGACAGTGTGATTCACGAAATAACAGCGCCCTTCACCACCGGCGGTGGTTGAGAGGACACGATCCGGGAACGGGCGATGCTGTGACCCGGCAAGCGTGAGCTTGCCGGAAAGCGCTCTATCCTCTGAGCTACCGGTGCATGGAACACCGGGCGGGATTCGAACCCGCGACCTCTCGCGTGGCAGGCGAAGTAACAGACATCTTCACCACGGATCGTGATGGGGTTGGCGGGGAACGATCGATGCTGTTGCTGCCCTTCCGGGCGAACCGCCTTTCGGCGTGCAGGGCTCGAACCTGCTCGGCGCTTTCGCGCCTTTACCACGAAGTAACAGGCATCTTCACCACCGCCAGGCCGATGCTGTCGCATCGGTCGTTGATGGGTACGCTGGGGAACGGGCGATATCGGCTTTCAGTGACGACAACACAGTCGCCGTCCTTACGGACGGATCCTGCGCCGGGCCGCGTGCGAACCTTTTCCGAGGCCGCATCCCGGTGCGTGCGTCAAAGGCGGGAGGCATGCCCGCTGTGCCGTGTGGAAGAAGTATCCGACATCTTCACCACCAGCGTCGTTTGAGCCGCGATGACAGCGGCAAACCAATCTTAAGAAAATTCTATCGCGGCGCTGTCGACGCGCCGCATGTTGCGAACCCTACGGGTTCGCTCTGCCATCGGTGTCCGGCTCATCGCCTCGTTCCCTCCGGCAGGCCCCGCGCGCTTGGGCACGCGCGTTCTCAGCGCTAGCCCCGAGATCCGGGTCTCTCGTTCCGGCGATTGCCGGGATGTTCGATCGGGCCGCGCGGCGGGCAACAAAAAACCCTCCGGAGCGGCAGGCTCGGGAGGGTCCAGAAGTGGACTGTCGATCTTGCGGTCAGGCAAGTTCGCTCCCATGAGCCGGGCATGCGAGGTCGAACAGCTTTGGGCTATTCGGCATGCGGACAATTCTTTCGTAGCGGTTCAGCATCGCTCGGTTCATGGTGTCTGTCGCAAACGGAAGTGCTTGCGAGGGCGCGGGACATACGCCCGCAACTTGCGGATGTCAAGCGACGCGCGCGGTGAAATTGAAAATGACGGACGCATGACGTGCCGAACTATCTCGGCCTCGACGGATTTCGCTTCGGCTGGGTCGCAGCCTGGATCGACGAGCGCGGCGATCATGGCTTCGATTATTCGCCGGGCCTGACGCGCCTGCTCGCGCTGCCGCATGCGCGTGCGATGATCGACATGCCGATCGGATTGAATCCGAGCGGCTATCGCGCTTGCGATCTGCGCGCCCGCGAACTGATTGGTTCAGCGGTGTTTCTCGGTGCGCGCCGCGACCTCTGGACATTCCCCGACATGGCCGCGGCCAATCGCCACTATTGGACGCACGAGGGCAAGGGCAGAGGCGTGTCGGCGCAGCTCTGGAATATCCGGGACAAGATCAGGGAGGTCGACGACATCATGACGCCGGCGCGGCAGGCAACGATCGGCGAAGCGCATCCGGAATTGATCTTCTGGAATCTGGCGGGGCGAGTGCGGCTTGAACCGAAGACCTCGCCGCGGGGCCGCCAGCAGCGCAATGCGCTGCTGGAAGACCGCGGCTTCACCAAGATCGAGAGATGGCTGACGCTTCGTCACAGCACCGGCATCGGCCGTGACGATCTCATCGACGCCTGTGGCTGTGCGGTCGCAGCGCGCGACAGCACGCAGCGTGTCGGCGGCGAGGAGATCGATCCGCGCGGACTGCGGATGGAGATCAACTATTGAATCGCTCAATTCTGCCGATCGCCTGCACCGGCAAGATGGCCATGACCGCGATGGTCCGGCTTCGAGTACTCATCCCCGTCGTCCAGTCTTGCCGCTCTCGCTTCATACGCCTCGGCCATCGCGCGCAGCCGTCCTGCGGCTTCGCGGTGGGCGAGATCGTCCGCGACGCGGCGACAGCGTTGGGCGTGGTCGAGCAAGGCGCGCTTTTCGATGTTCATCCCGTTACAACGCGCCAAGTGCTCGATGGTCTCTGAATTAAGGTTCTGGCGGGGTCGGGAAAAACCGGCAAAATATTCATGCAAGTTGGGAACACGGCCCCGTGAGCGGGCGTTTAGGCAAAAGGAGTTGAGGGACAAAGGCTATGTACGACGTCTGTCAATGGGCGACCGCGACGCTCGCGGTTGTCTTCACGGCCGCGCTGCTGATCACCGGTCAATGGTTCATCCAGTACCGATTGCAGCACGAAACCATCACCCCGGTCGTCAAGATCGCAACGCTGACGCCTCCAGCCGCCTCAAGGCCCTTGTGGTCCAACGTCCTTCCACGCAATCTTTCTGACTGATTGTCCAGTCGATGTGTCGGCCTTGCGTCGTTCGCCGGCCCGCCTAGATTAGGCGGCATCTCACGAACGCAGCCGGAGTGCCGATGTCTGATCTGTCCGCCTTTCCCATCACCAAGCGCTGGCCGGCCAAGCATCCCGAGCTGCTCCAGCTCTATTCCCTGCCGACGCCGAACGGCGTGAAGGTCTCGATCATGCTGGAGGAGACCGGACTTCCCTACGAAGTCCATCTCGTCGATTTCGGCAAGGACGACCAGAAGACGGCCGAATTCCTCTCGCTCAATCCGAACGGCAAGATCCCGGCGATCCTGGACCCCAACGGTCCCGGCGGCAGGCCGCTGCCGCTGTTCGAGTCAGGAGCAATCCTGCAATACCTCGCGGAGAAAACCGGCAAGCTGCTGCCGCAGGACGCGGCGCGCCGCTACCAGACGCTTCAATGGCTGCATTTCCAGATGGGCGGCGTCGGGCCGATGTTCGGCCAGGTCGGCTTCTTCCACAAATTCGCCGGCAAGGACTTTGAGGACAAGCGGCCGCGCGACCGCTACGTCGCCGAAGCCAGGCGCCTGCTCGGCGTCATGGACACGCATCTTTCCGGCCGGCAATGGTTCATGGATGACGACTACACCATCGCCGACATCTCGATGCTCGGCTGGGTGCGCAATCTCATCGGCTTCTACGGCGCCGGCGATCTCGTCGAATTCACCCAGTTCAAATCGGTCGGAGCCTGGCTCGAGCGTGGCCTTGCGCGTCCGGCGGTGCAGCACGGGCTGAACATTCCGCAGCGGCCGTAAGGCTAGCTCAGCGCCTTGTAAGTCATGTAGAGCGCCATCAGCGAGACGAGGGCGATCATGGCCTGGCGGAGCGCCGATCGGCTGACGCCGTTGGCCATGCGTGCGCCGAGGTCGGTCCCACCCCAGAGGCCGGCGAGAATGCCGATGATGGCCGGCCAGCCGACCATCAGCCCCTTGCTCCAGTAGATCCAGGCTGCCGGGAGGTTGGTCGGGATCACCGAGAAGACGAGGCTGACGAGCTGCGCCTGATGCTGTGGCACGCGAAATCCGGCGGCGAGGCCGACGGTGATCGCAAGACCGCCGCCGATGCCCATGAAGCCGGAGGAAAAGCCCGCAAGCGTGCCGATCAGGAGCAGGGGCAGCCAGTGAAGGTGATCGCGCTCGCCGGCTTCAAGGTGGCTGTCCTTGCGGTCGCGGCGCAGGATCAACAGGGCGACCAGCGCGACGAGATACACGACATAGGTCCATTGCAGGACGGAATCGGAGACCGCGGTCGCGGCATAACCGCCGCCGGCGCCACCGATCAGAAACCCGAGGCCGATCCAGACGATCCACCGCAAGGGGCTGCGATTGCCGCTCTGCCAATAACGGCGGATGCCGGCAAGACCGGTCGGCGGAAGTTGGGTGATCAGCGAGGTGCCCTGGGCGACGTGTTGCTCGGCCCCGAGCAGCAGCACGGAGAAGATCACGAGGCCGCCGCCCGGGCTCGTCCCCGTGAAGCCCGATGCCAGCCCGGCGACCAGACCGACACCACCACCGGCGAGGATGTCGTGAAGCCAGGACATCGCTTACGTCCGGGCTCGCCGCCTGACGTCAGGCTTCGTCGTGCACAGGCCGTCGATCACGCCGGCCACGGCCGCCATGCAGGCTTCGACGTCAAATGCATCGCCCCAAGATTTTTGCAGCACAAACCCCTGGAAGATTGCGATCAGGACGCGCGCGATCGCGTCGGCGCCGAGGTCGCGCCGGATGAGACCGTCATGCTGGCCGCGCTCGACCAGCGCCACGATCAGCGCGCGCGGCATGTCGATGCCTTCGACGACGCTGCTGCGGACGCGGCGGTTGCGCAGGGCTTCGGCCCAGCCGTGGATGCCGACGCGGCGGCGGGCTTCGCCGGCAGGATCGGCCAGCCATTGCGCGTAGACGCGGATCAGCGCGTGAAGTCCTTCGATCGGGTCGCCGGATCCCTGCGCGACCGAATTGAGCACGGCTTCACGGCGATGCCGGTCGTCGGCAAGCGCCTCGATCAGATCGTCCTTGCTCTGGAAGTAGAGATAGACCGCGCCATGGCTCAATCCGGACCGCTTCACGATGTCGGCCATGCCGGTCTGGTGAAAACCGTTGTCCGAGAAGCAGGCGAGGGCCGCTTCGAGAATCTGCTGCCGCCGGCTTTCGCGTTGCTTGTCGCTGATCTTGGGCATTCAGCCGCCTCAAATAACTGACAGGTTGATCGTTTTCCAAAGGATTGCGCTTTAGCGCAAAGTCGGCCGGACTAAATAAAAAACGATCAGTCAGTCATTTTAATCTTGAAAGCGGATAGGGTCAAGCCCGGCCGGCCGAAGGCGGAAAACAGAAGGATTCTCTGCGACTGCGCCGGCGGACGCGGCGCCGCGGCACCGGATCGCGGCTAGAACAGCCGTCCGCCGTTCGGTACCGGCTGGCTGGGCTGGACCAGCACGACCTTGCCGTTGGCATCGGGGAAGCCCAGCGTCAGCACCTCCGAGATGACAGGTCCGATCTGGCGCGGCGGGAAATTGACGACGGCCGCGACCTGTTGTCCCACCAAGGTCTCGAGCGGATGGTTTTCGGTGATCTGGGCCGAGCTCTTGCGCACGCCGATCGTGGGCCCGAAGTCGATCCACAGCCGAAACGCCGGCTTGCGCGCCTCTGGGAACGGTTTTGCGTCGACGATGGTGCCGACGCGGATATCGACGGCGAGGAAGCTGTTGAAGTCGATGATCGCCGTGGCGGCGGCTGCAGGATCGTGGGTGACGTGCATGGGATGTCCGTTCGGTAGCATCGTTCGCAATATTGTCGCGCGAAGCGGAGTTTCGTACAACGCCACGTCCATCACGATCCGTCATGCGCGAGGAACGTCTTGCCCAACATCATTTACGGCATCAAGAACTGCGACACCATGAAGAAGGCGCGCGCCTGGCTCGACACTCATGGCGTGCCTTACGCGTTTCACGACTACAAGTCGGCGGGCGTGGAGAAGGACAAGCTCGAGCAATGGAGCGACAAGGTCGGCTGGGAGACGCTGCTCAATCGCGCTGGGACGACGTTCAAGAAGCTGCCCGAGTCCGACAAGGAAAGCCTCACCGAGAAGAAGGCGCTGGCGCTGATGCTAGCGCAACCATCGATGATCAAGCGGCCGGTGCTGGAGATCGGCGACAAGCTGCTGGTCGGCTTCAAGCCGGATATCTATGCCAAGGAAGTCGGCGGAAAGCGCTGAGCGCTAGTTCAGCTCGATGATCTCGTTGGGGATGCCGGGACCCGGCTGGTCGGCGAACTCGACCACGTCGGCCGTCGCGATGCGGCCAGGCGCGCGATGGAAAAGCTCGTGATCGATCACGGCGCGCAGTTTCGGCCGCGGCAGTGCGTCGTTTCCGCGCATCAGATTCTTGATCTCGAAGCCGCCGTCCTCGCAGAAGGTCTTGACCGATGCGATGACGTGACAGACCTTGCCGTCGGACTGGAAAGGCAGCAGCAGCCGCTCATAAGCAACGATGCGTCCGTAGATGTCGTCGACGTCAGCAACGCTGTAGACCGGCAGCCCACGCGCGACGCATTCGTAATAGATCGGCATCACGAAAGGCGCGATTTTAGGCCCGAGATACTCGTCGAGCGGAACGCCTTTGCCGGTATGTCCATAGGCGCGCGAGATGCGCGTGTTTTCGCTCTGGATGGTGAGGCGCGGCGCCGGCGCCGAACTGTCCACCGTATAATAGATGAGATCGGACAGCTCTTCCTCGAGCCGCGCAGGCTGATACTCCGAGATCGCCGGCGCGATCTGCTCGCGCGCATAAAGTCGCAGCCACGTGTTCAGGAGATCACGCTGCCTGATCGACTTGACGACGGACGGAGCGGCGCTTGCGAAATCCAAGACAATATTCCCGGAGCGTCAAAACCCGCGCATCATAACCCTTGCGGGAAAATTTTTGATGAAGGCTGGCGCGCGGAACGAAAGACCGTTAACGACGGCTTGACGACCGGTGCCTTGCGAACCGGGAGGCCGGGCAGGCGCGACGTCACTCGCCTCCGACTAAGGGAGCATTTGTATCCCAGCCGGAGACCTGATCTGCTCAGCTTTCCACCTTGCCTAACCCCCGTCACCTCCGGCATATTCCGCGCCCGGAGACGGTGTTCCGGATAGGCTCCAAGGAGTGGCTCCAAGGATAGGCAACAAGGCCTCCGGAAAGCCGAAGCAACAAGGATAGCCACGCGCGGCGCGCGGGCAGGGGGAAATCTGTTTGGCCGATGAGTTCATTCTCGAAACGGAAGGCTTGACCAAGGAGTTCGCGGGCTTCTTCGCCGTCCGCGACGTTGCGCTCAAGGTTCGCCGCGGCAGCATTCATGCGTTGATCGGTCCGAACGGGGCCGGCAAGACGACCTGCTTCAATCTTCTGACCAAGTTCCTCAAACCGTCCGCCGGAAAAATCCTGTACAAGGGACAGGACATCACCGCGATGGCGCCGGCCGACGTGGCCCGCCTGGGGCTTGTTCGCTCGTTCCAGATTTCGGCGGTATTTCCGCATCTCACCGCGCTGGAGAACGTCCGTGTCGCGCTTCAGCGCCAGCACGGCTCTTCGTTCGATTTCTGGCGCTCCAAGTCGGTTCTCAACCAGTTCAACGATCGCGCGCGCGAACTGCTCAACGATGTCGGCCTCAACGAATTCGCCAACACGCCCGCCGTCGAGATGCCCTATGGACGCAAGCGTGCACTGGAGATCGCAACTACGCTCGCGCTCGACCCGGAGATGATGCTGCTGGACGAGCCGATGGCCGGCATGGGCCACGAGGACATCGACAAGATCGCGGCGCTGATCAAGCGCATCTCCGCGAAATATACCATCCTGATGGTCGAGCATAATCTGAGCGTCGTGGCCAACCTCTCCGACATCATCACCGTGCTGACGCGCGGGCAGGTGCTCGCGCAAGGTCATTACAGCGAGCTCACCAAGGACGAGCGCGTCAAGGAAGCTTATCTGGGAGCCGGTCATGCCTGACACTGCGATCGCCGAGGCTCCGGCCAAGTCTGCGACCGGGACTGCGACCGGCGGAAACGTCCTTCAAATCCGCAACCTCGAAGCCTGGTACGGCGAGTCCCACATCCTGCACGGGATCAACTTCGACGTGAACGCGGGCGAGGTCGTCACCCTGCTCGGGCGTAACGGCGCCGGCAAGACGACCACGCTGAAGTCGATCATGGGCATCATCGGCAAGCGGACCGGCTCGGTGAAGTTCAACAACCAGGAGATCATCCGCGCGACCTCCGACAAGATCGCGCGCATGGGCATCGCCTTCTGTCCGGAAGAGCGCGGCATATTCTCCAGTCTCGACGTGCGCGAGAATCTGATGCTGCCGCCGGTGGTCCGTGCAGGCGGATTGCCGCTCGAGCAGATCTTCGAACTGTTCCCGAACCTGAAGGAACGGCTCTACAGCCAGGGCACCAAGCTGTCCGGGGGCGAGCAGCAGATGCTCGCGATCGCGCGCATCCTGCGCACCGGCGCGAGTTTCCTGATGCTGGACGAGCCGACCGAGGGCCTCGCGCCCGTCATCATTCAGCAGATCGGCCACACCATTGCGCGGCTCAAGAAGGAGGGCTTCACGATCCTCCTGGTCGAGCAGAATTTCCGCTTCGCGTCGACCGTCGCCGACCGCTATTACGTGGTCGAGCATGGCAAGATCATTGACGGATTTTCCAATGCCGAGCTGGCCGCCAACATGGACAAGCTCCACACCTATCTTGGTGTCTAGTACTGCCAACGAGAAAAATTCAAAAAGGAAAGTTGCATGAAGACCAGGTCGATTGCGTCATTGCTGCTGACCACCGCGCTGACATTCGCCGCAGTAGGCGTCGCCTCTGCGCAGGACAAGACCGTCAAGATCGGCGCATTGTCCGATCAGTCCGGGCTCTATGCCGACCTCGGCGGTCCCGGCTCGACGCTCGCGGCGCAGATGGCCGTCGAGGATTCCGGCCTCGCTGCGAAGGGCTGGAAGATCGACATCATCTCCGGTGATCACCAGAACAAGCCCGACATCGGCACCGCGATCGCGCGGCAATGGTTCGACGTCGACAAGGTCGACATCATCGTCGACGTGCCGAATTCCGGCGTGGCGCTCGCCGTCAACAACGTCATCAAGGAAAAGAACGGCGTCTATATCAACTCAGGTGCGGCGACGTCCGACCTCAGCAACGCGCAGTGCTCGCCCAACACCGTGCACTGGACTTACGACACCTACATGCTGGCCCACACCACCGGGCAGGCGCTGGTCAAGGCGGGGGGCGACAGCTGGTTCTTCCTGACCGCCGACTACGCCTTCGGTGCTGCGCTCGAGCGCGACACCACGGCGGTCGTCACCGCCAACGGCGGCAAGGTGGTCGGCGGCGTCAAGCATCCCTTGAACACGCCGGACTTCTCGTCCTTCCTGCTGCAGGCGCAGTCGTCCAAGGCCAAGATCATCGGACTTGCCAATGCCGGCGGCGACACCACCAACACCATCAAGCAGGCGGCCGAGTTCGGCATCGGCAAGGGTGGCCAGAAGCTCGCGGCGCTCCTGCTCTTCCTCACCGACATCAAGGCGATCGGCCTGGAGACGGCGCAGGGCCTCAACTTCACCGAGACGTTCTACTGGGACATGAACGACCAGACCCGGGCGTTCTCGAAGCGCTTCGCCGCAAAGATGAAGAACAACGCGCCGCCCACCATGGTGCAGGCCGGCGTCTATGCGGGCGTGCGCCACTATCTCAAGGCGCTCGAAGCGCTCGGCGGAAATCCCCACGACGGCGTCAAGATCGTCGAGAAGATGAAGTCGATGCCGACGGAGGACGATCTGTTCGGCAAGGGTGAGATCCAGCCCAACGGCCGCACTATCCACAATGCCTATCTGTTCGAAGTGAAGAAGCCCTCGGAGTCCAAGGGGCCGTGGGACTTCTACAAGCTGGTCGGCACGGTGCCGGGCGACCAGGCTTTCACGCCGCTGTCCGAGAGCAAGTGCGCGCTGCTCAAGAAGTAAGATGACCGCCCGCAGGCCTTGAAGGCTTGCGGGCGACTTTCAAGGGAACGCCGAAGGACCGGGTGCGGGATCGATGCAGGCTCTATACGCTCAGCTACTGGTGGGACTGATCAACGGCTCGTTCTACGCGCTGCTCAGTCTCGGGCTTGCCGTGATCTTCGGCATGCTCAACATCATCAATTTCGCCCATGGCGCGCTCTACATGATGGGCGCCTTCGTCGCCTATTTCCTGCTCAACCTCGGCGGCATCAACTATTGGTGGGCGCTGTTGCTGGCCCCCATCATCGTCGGCATCTTCGGCATGATCCTGGAACGGACCATGCTGCAATGGCTTACCGGGCTCGACCATCTCTACGGCCTGCTGCTGACCTTCGGCATCGCGCTGATCGTGCAGGGCGTGTTCCAGAACTACTTTGGATCGTCGGGCCTGCCTTACGCCATTCCGGATCAGCTCAAGGGCGGCATGAATCTCGGCTTCATGTTCCTGCCGATCTATCGCGGCTGGGTGGTCGTGTTCTCGCTGGTGGTCTGCATCGCGACCTGGTTCTTGATCGAGAAGACGCGGCTCGGCGCCTATTTGCGCGCCGCCACCGAGAATCCGACGCTGGTCCGCGCCTTCGGCGTCAACGTGCCGCGCATGATCACGCTCACTTACGGCCTCGGCGTCGGTCTCGCCGCGCTGGCCGGCGTTCTTTCGGCGCCGATCAACCAGGTGCGGCCGCTGATGGGCGCCGACCTCATCATCGTCGTGTTCGCGGTGGTGGTGATCGGCGGCATGGGATCGATCATGGGCTCCATCATCACCGGCTTCGCGCTCGGGGTGATCGAGGGGCTGACCAAATATTTCTACCCTGAGGCCTCCAACACCGTCGTGTTCGTGCTGATGGTGCTGGTGCTCCTGGTGAAGCCAACGGGATTGACGGGAAGGGCGGCCTGATATGACAACCCTGACGGACGACACGCTGCAGGCAACCCCGCGCGCGATGCGCGACGAGATGATTGTTTTCGTGGTGATGGCGCTGCTGCTGGCATCGGTGCCATTCACGGGCGTCTACCCGTTCTTCGTGATGCAGGCGCTGTGCTTTGCGTTGCTCGCCTGCGCCTTCAACCTCTTGATCGGCTACGGCGGCCTGCTGTCGTTCGGCCACGCGATGTTCATGGGGACCGCCGGCTATTGCAGCGCGCATGCGCTGAAGGTGTGGGCGCTGCCGCCCGAGCTCGGCATCCTCGTCGGCATCGCCGCGGCTTTCGTGCTCTCGCTCATCACGGGCTTCATCTCGATCCGCCGCCAGGGCATCTACTTCTCGATGATCACGCTGGCGCTGTCGCAGCTCTTGTACTTCATCTACCTCCAGGCCCCCTTCACCCACGGCGAGGACGGCATCCAGGGCATCCCGCAGGGGCGCATGTTCGGCATCTTCGATCTGTCCAAGCCGACGGTGCTGTATTACGTCGTGCTGGTCGGGTTCCTCGCCGGCTTCCTCCTGATCTTCCGCATCATCAACTCGCCGTTCGGCGAGGTCCTGAAGGCGATCCGCGAGAACGAGCCGCGGGCGATCTCGCTCGGCTACCGGACCGACCAGTACAAGTTCCTGGCCTTCGTGCTGTCAGGCACGCTGGCCGGTTTTGCCGGTGCGCTGAAGGTATTCGTGGCGCAGAACGCCTCGCTCACCGACGTCCATTGGACGATGTCCGGTGAGGTCGTGCTGATGACGCTGGTCGGCGGCCTCGGCACAATCTTCGGCCCCGTGGTCGGCGCCTTCGTGATCATTGCCATGCAGCAATATCTGGCGGGTTTCGGCCAATGGGTGACGGTGATCCAGGGCTCGATCTTCGTGATCTGCGTGCTTACCTTCCGCCGCGGCGTGATCGGTGAAATCGCGCATTACTTCCGGCGATCGCTCTAAGTCATTGATTTAAAGTCAATTTACTTGTCGCGTGAAAGCGGTGGATGATCCGGCTCCGCGGGCGTGAGATGACACGCGCGCGGATCGAAAATGGTCTATGACAGTTTCATGACGGCCCCCTCGGGCCGGGCCATTTCCAACCGGTAGCCTATCCCCATGATGCGATGGTTTCGCGCTTTCCTGCCCAAGGAAGAACGGTTCTTCGACCTGTTCGACCGACATGCCCAGACGGTGATCCAGGGTTCGATCGCGCTTCAGGGCATGCTCAACGGGGGCGAGGAAACGCCGGTCTACTGCCAGCGCGTCAACCAGTTCGAGAACGACGCCGACAACATCACCCGCGAGGTGCTGACGGCGGTGCGCCGCACCTTCATCACCCCGTTCGACCGGGGTGACATCAAGAACCTCATTACCTCGCTGGACGACGCCATCGACCAGATGCAGCAGACCGCCAAGGCCGTGATGCTGTTCGAGGTCCGCAGCTTCGAGCCGCCGATGCGTGAGATCGGCGGACTTCTGATCGAATGCGCCAATCTGGTCGGCCGTGCGCTGCCGCTGATGCAATCGATCGGCCCGAACGTGGCGATGCTGACCGCGATCACGGAAGAGCTGGGCAAGCTGGAAGGCCGTGTCGACGATCTCCACGACATCGGGCTGAAGGAGCTGTTTCTCAAGCATCGCGACGGCAATGCGATGGACTTCATCGTCGGCGTCGAGATCTATGATCATTTGGAGAAGGTGGCCGACCGTTTCGACGACGTTGCGAACGAGATCAACAGCATCGTCATCGAGCAAGTGTAAGGCAGGATTGCTGTGGACGCCGCGTTGGGTCTTCCCATCCTGGTCGGCTTGATCGCCGTCGCGCTGCTGTTCGACTTCCTGAACGGCCTGCACGATGCCGCCAATTCGATCGCGACCATCGTCTCGACCCGCGTGTTGCGGCCGCAATTCGCGGTGTTCTGGGCCGCGTTCTTCAATTTCGTCGCCTTCATGGTGTTCGGGCTGCACGTCGCCCAGACCATCGGCACGGGCATCATCGATCCCGCGATCGTCGACGCCCAGGTGATCTTCGCGGCACTGGTCGGCGCCATCGTCTGGAACCTCGTGACCTGGGCGCTCGGCATCCCATCCTCGTCGTCGCATGCGCTGATCGGCGGGTTATTCGGTGCGGGCGTGGCCAAAGCCGGGATCTCCGCGGCGGTCTGGAGCGGATTGTCCAAGACGGTCATTGCGATCGTGCTGTCTCCGCTCGTCGGCTTCGTGCTTGCGATGGTGCTGGTTGCAATCGTGTCCTGGGCGTCGGTGCGCTCGACGCCATTCGCAGTCGATCGCGCCTTCCGCATCCTGCAATTCGCCTCGGCCTCGCTCTATTCGCTCGGCCATGGCGGCAACGACGCGCAGAAGACCATGGGCATCATCGCCGTGCTGCTCTATTCGCAGGGCCATCTCGGCGGCGAATTCTTTGTTCCCTTCTGGGTGGTGCTGTCGTGCCAGGCGGCGATGGCGATGGGCACCTTGATGGGCGGCTGGCGCATCGTCCGCACAATGGGCCTGCGCATTACCAAACTGACGCCGATGCAGGGCTTTTGCGCCGAGACGGGGGGGGCCGCGACCCTGTTCATGGCGACCTTCCTCGGGGTTCCCGTCTCGACCACCCACACCATCACCGGCGCGATCGTCGGCGTCGGCGCCGCCCGCCGCCTCTCGGCGGTGCGCTGGAACGTCGCCAGCTCGATCGTCTATGCCTGGGTCATCACGATGCCGGCGTCTGCCATCGTCGCGGCGCTGACCTGGTGGGCGGTCAAGATCTTCGTCAAGTAACGAGCTTCAGCCCGACGATCCCGGCGACGATCAGGCCGATGCTGGCAAGACGCAGGGCCGTGGCCGGCTCGCCGAACAGGATGATGCCGAGGGTCGCGGTGCCGACCGCACCGATCCCGGTCCATACCGCATAGGCGGTTCCGACGGGCAGCGATTTGAGGGCGAGGCCGAGCAGGATGACGCTGCCGGCCATGGCCGCGAGCGTGACGACGGACGGAACTAGCTTGCTGAAGCCTTCCGTGTATTTCAGGCCGATCGCCCAGGTAATCTCGAGAAGTCCGGCGACGAACAGGATGCTCCAGGCCATGACGACCCTCCGTTCAAGGCAGGGTCGTCCCCGCGGGCTGATGTGTTGATGAGCGGGAAGGTCGTCCTTCCCCAGGATTGATCGTCAAGCCGATATGGGGCTGGCCGAAGGGCTCCGCAATCGCCAATTGAGGCTTGATCAGGCCCATTTTCCCTGTCAAACGCTGCCGCCATGTCCGACATCGCCATCACCTCCGCCGAATCGCCGGCCCGTTCACCGCTTGCCGCTGAAGTGGCGCGGCGGCGGACCTTTGCGATCATCTCCCATCCTGACGCCGGCAAGACCACGCTGACCGAGAAGCTGCTGCTGTTCGGAGGCGCGATCAACCTCGCAGGCCAGGTCAAGGCCAAGGGCGAGCGGCGCAATACGCGCTCGGACTGGATGAAGATCGAGCGCGAGCGCGGCATCTCCGTCGTGACCTCGGTCATGACCTTCGAGTTCGAGGGCCTCGTCTTCAACCTGCTGGACACGCCGGGCCACGAGGACTTTTCGGAAGACACCTATCGCACGTTGACCGCGGTCGATTCCGCCGTGATGGTGATCGACGCCGCCAAGGGCATCGAGGCGCGCACCCGGAAACTATTCGAGGTGTGTCGCCTGCGCGACATCCCGATCATCACCTTCATCAACAAGATGGACCGCGAGAGCCGCGACGTCTTCGAGCTGCTCGACGAGATCGAGAAGACCCTGGCGCTCGACACCACGCCGATGACCTGGCCGGTCGGACGCGGCCGTGACTTCCTCGGCACCTACGACGTCGTCAATGGCGGCGTGCGCCTGCTTGAAGGCGGCGGCGCCAAGACCGGCGCGGCGCAGCAGATCGAGATCGAGGAACTCGCCAAGCTCAACGCCAATCTCGACGTCTCCGCCGTGAAGGACGAGCTCGAGCTCGTCACCGAGGCCTCGAAGCCGTTCGAGCTGGAAGCGTTCCGCGAGGGCCATCTGACGCCGGTCTATTTCGGCAGCGCGCTGCGCAATTTCGGCGTCGGCGATCTCCTGGAAGGCCTCGGCAAGTTCGCGCCCGAGCCGCGCGCGCAGGACAGCGATCAGCGCAAGGTCGAGGCCACCGATCCCCGCATGAGCGCCTTTGTGTTCAAGATCCAGGCCAACATGGATCCAAACCACCGCGACCGCATCGCGTTTGCGCGCCTCTGCTCGGGCAAGCTCAGCCGCGGCATGAAGGCGAAGCTGGTGCGCACCGGCAAGAGCATGCCACTGTCGAGCCCGCAATTCTTCTTCGCGCAGGACCGCTCGGTCGCGGATGAAGCCTTCGCCGGCGACGTCGTCGGCATTCCCAATCACGGCACGCTACGCATCGGCGACACGCTGACCGAGGGCGAGGATTTCAATTTTGTGGGCGTGCCGAGCTTCGCGCCGGAAATCGTCCGCCGCGTGCGGCTCACCGACGCGATGAAGGCGAAGAAGCTGAAGGAAGCGCTGCAGCAGATGTCGGAAGAGGGCGTGGTGCAGGTGTTCCGGCCGCGCGACGGTGCGCCGGCGCTGGTCGGCGTCGTCGGCGCGCTGCAGCTCGACGTGCTGAAGGCGCGGCTGGAAGCTGAATATTCCTTGCCGGTCGAGTTCGAGGTCAGCGAGTTCCAGCTGGCGCGCTGGGTCTCCTCGGACGACCGCAAGAAGCTCGACACCTTCATCGCCGCCAACACCTCCAGCATCGCCGACGACGTCGACGGCGATCCCGTGTACCTCGCCCGGAACGAGTTCTATCTCGGCTACACCAAGGAGCGCGCCGAGGGCATCGAGTTCACCAACGTCAAGGACGTGAAGAAGAAGGGGTAGGGCGGGCGGACTTTTGCGCGCGAGTCTGTGATTGCGCGCCGGCATGACGCGTTCATGGACAATGCCATTTTTGCTCGTGGCCTTGCGAGTTCACACCATGTGGCGCGGCATTCTCGTTCTTCTCCCGCTGTCGGTCTCGACCGCCGCCGCCGACGCGCGGCCCCGACAGATCAATCCGATCCCGTTCGCGCATGAGCCGTGCAGCGTGCTCGACAACAGGCCCTGCACGCCGTCCTATTGCAGCCCGCTCGAGCCCGGCCCCTGCATTCCCGAGATCGACTACCCCTATGGCCAGAACCTCCAGCTCACCATCCAGAGCGTTCCATCGGAGGCCGATCGCGCCAAATATCAGAAGCCCGATCACGATCTCGACACGATCGGCGACCTCTTTGCCGAGCTGCGCAGCTGCTGGTCGCCGCCGCCGACGGACAATGCGCGCGCGGGCATGCAGATGGCGGTGCGTTTCAGCTTCAACAAGGCGGGCGGCCTGATCGGCCCGCCGCGCCTCACATATGCGACTGCGGGCGTGCCAGCAGAGACGCGAACCACCTATCTCAACGCGATCAATTCATCGCTGAATGCCTGCCTGCCGCTGAAACTCACGGGCGGTCTCGGCGGCGCGCTGGCCGGCCGGCCGATCGCGATCCGTTATGTCGACAATCGCGAGCTCGGCAAGTAGCGCATCAGTTGCGACCCGCATCCAATCGATGATACCTCAGACGCTGGGGCGTTGGCTAAAGGGGAGGATGTCGTGGGTCTGCTGGTCATGATCCTGGGGCTGGTGCTGTTCTTCGCCACCCATGTTTTCACCACGAAACGTGAGGCGCGCGCGCAGGCGATCGCCAGGCTGGGCGAGGGGACCTACAAGATCCTCTACACCGTCGTCTCGCTCGCGGGGCTCGCGCTGATCATCTGGGGTTTTGCCCATTACCGCAGCTCCGGCTGGATCGACGTCTGGTATCCGCCGAAGGCGATGAAGCACATCACGGTCGCCTTGATGCTGCCCGCGGTCATTATGGTGGTCGCCTCGTACTTGCGCGGTCGCATCTATGCCGCGCTAAAGCACCCGATGCTGGCCGGCGTCAAGCTGTGGGCCGCGGCGCATCTGTTGGCCAACGGCGATCTCGGCTCCATCATTCTGTTCGGCTCGTTCCTGGGCTGGGCGGTCTATGACCGCATCTCGCTGAAGCGTCGCACCGATACCGGCGGGCCGCCGATTCCGGTCGGCGGTGTCACCAACGATCTGATCGCCGTCGCGGTCGGCGTCGTCGCCTATCTGGCGCTGGCGTTCGCGTTCCATCCGGTCGTGATCGGCGTGCCGGTCGTGGGGGTCTGACACAGCGGATCAGCGCAAGACCCTTCCGCGCAGCCGTGCGCGGAAGGTGACAAAGCAACAAGCCGAGGGCGTTCGATGGACTGGTCGCAATCTCAGATCCCGCCGATGCGGCTCGAGACGCGGTTTGGCGATCGGGTGGTGCCTTCCTTTTGCGACCGGCCGGCAGACCTGTGGGCGATGATCGCGGACGCCTGCGCTCGTTATCCGGATGGCGAGGCACTGATCGCAGGCAATGTCCGGCTGAGCTGGCGGCAGGCGGTGGAGCAGGCGACCCGGATCGCCGCGGGCTTGCGCAAGCTCGGCCTGCAGCGCGGCGACCGTGTCGCGATCCTGCTCGGCAACCGTATCGAATTTCCGCTGCTGCTGTTTGCCGCCGCGCATGAGGGGCTGGTGACGGTGCTGCTCAGCACGCGTCAGCAGAAGCCGGAGATCGCCTATGTGCTCGCCGATTGCGGCGCCAAGATCCTGATCCACGAGGGCTCGCTCGCCGAGCGGCTGCCCGAGGCGCAGGATGTGCCTGATCTGATCCATCGCATCGCCATGGAAGACGATCCGGCCCGATCGCGCTTCGCGGCGCTCGCCGACAGCGCGCCGGCCTCGGCGCCGGTCGAGGTGAGCGAAGAGGACACCGCGATGATCCTCTACACCTCGGGCACCACGGGCAAGCCGAAGGGCGCGATGCTGGCCCATTGCAACATCGTGCATTCCTCGATGGTGTTCGTGTCCTGCCTGCAATTGACGGAGGCGGATCGCTCTATCGCGGCGGTGCCGCTCGGCCATGTCACCGGAATCGTCGCCAACATCACGACCATGATCCGCTGTGGCGGCGCGCTGATCATCATGCCCGAATTCAAGGCCGCCGATTACCTCAAGCTCGCTGCCCGCGAGCGCGTCACCTACACGGTGATGGTGCCGGCGATGTATAATCTCTGCCTGCTCCAGCCCGATTTCGATGCTTACGATCTGTCGAGCTGGCGCATCGGCGGCTTTGGCGGGGCGCCGATGCCGGTCGCGACCATCGAGAAGCTCAAGGCGAAAATTCCGGGCCTCAAGCTGATGAATTGCTACGGCGCGACCGAGACGACGTCACCTTCGACGATCATGCCGGGCGAGCTGACCGAGAGCCATATCGACAGCGTCGGCCTGCCTTGCCCGGGCGCGCGCATCGTGGCGATGGGCTCGGATGGGCGCGAGCTGCCCCGCGGCGAGATCGGTGAGCTCTGGATCCAGAGCGCCTCTGTCATCAAGGGCTATTGGAACAACCCGAAGGCCACCGCCGAAAGCTTCACGAGCGGATTTTGGCACTCGGGCGATCTCGGCTCGGTCGATGCGGAGGAATTTGTCCGCGTGTTCGACCGGCAGAAGGACATGATCAACCGCGGCGGCCTGAAGATCTATTCGGCCGAGGTCGAATCCGTGCTGGCCGGCCATCCCGCCGTGGTCGAGAGTGCGATCATCGCCAAGGCGTGCCCGGTGCTGGGCGAGCGCGTCCACGCCGTGGTGGTGACGCGAGAGCCGGTCACCCATGAGGTCCTGCGGACCTGGTGCGCCGAGCGGCTGTCTGACTACAAGGTTCCCGAGACCCTGGCGATCACAGCCGATCCCTTGCCACGCAATGCCAACGGCAAGGTGCTGAAACGGCAGTTGCGCGAGCTCCTGGGAGCCTGAGTCGGGCAGGCCATCCGGGCTCTCCCGGGTGGTTAACGCCTTGATCGGGCTCGCTTTGCCTTGCCAGCGCCATATCGTTAGGGTACCTCGCCGCCACGTGGGGGACGGGATTCCTGACGCGGACGCTTCGGCGCGCGCACCCGGACGGGCATGGGATTAGCATAAGTGTCTGAATTATTTGACGAAGTCGACGAGGAAGTACGTCGCGAACAGCTCAAGAAGCTGTGGGATAAATATTCGATCTACTTCATCGCCCTGATGGTGCTGATCGTCGCGGGCGTCGCCGGCTGGCGTGGTTACCAATATCTGGAGACCAAGAAGGCCGCCGAGGCCGGCGCTGCCTTCGAGAAGGCCGTCGAGCTGTCGGAGCAGGACAAGCACGCCGACGCGGAGAAGGCCTTCACAGAGCTCGCCGCCAAGGCGCCGTCGGGCTATCGCACCCTGGCGCGGCTGCGCGCCGCGGCCGAGGCTGCCGCGCGCGACCCCAAGGCCGCCGCGAAGATGTATGACGACCTTGCTGCCGACCGCAGCGTGGGCGGTGAGTGGCAGGATCTGGCGAAGATCCGCGCCGCCGGCCTCGTGCTCGATAGCGCCAGCTATGCCGACATGCAGCAGCGCCTGGAGTCCTCCGCTGCGCCCAAATCGACAGCGACCTTCCGCCATAGTGCTCGCGAGATGCTGGCGTTGTCGGCCTGGCGCAACAACGACATGACCGCGGCCCGCAAATGGCTCGAGGCGATCGCTGAGGACGGCGAGACGCCGCCCGGGCTGCGCTCGCGCGCCGAGGCGCTCCAGGCCCTGCTGCCGCCCGTCGCCAAAAGCTGACCAAGAGCTCACTGACGGGCCCTCTGACGTAAACGAGACACACGATGCGCCGTATGCCACGCTTGATCGCAGCCGCCGTCCTGATCGCCTTCACGGGCGTCCTGGGCGGCTGCTCCAGCTTCGATCCAAGCGACATGCTCGACTTCCTCGACACCAAGAAGAAGCTGCCGGGCGACCGCAAGCCGGTCTTCCCGGAAGGCGTGCCGGGCCTCGAACAGGGCGTGCCGAAGGAGCTGTACAAGGGCGCTCAGCAGCAGCCCGATCCGAACGCGCCCGCCGTCGCGGCCTTGCCCGCGGAGCCGCCGCCCGAGCCGGCCAAGCCGGCGAAGGGCGCCAAGGCTAAGAAGACGAGGCAGCCGGCCGCCGCAGCGGTGGCGCCGGCTGAGGCGCCTGCCGGCGAGGTTGACGGCGAGGCCCAGCCGGAGGCCGCGCCGCCCACGGCCGCCCCGCCGCCCAAGCACAAGATCGTCCGCAAGCGCACCACCGCACCGCCGCCGGATCAGCCGGTCCAGCAGGCGCAACCGACCCAGACCACGCAGCAGCAATCGCAGGGAGCTTTCCCGGCGCCGCTGCCGAGCGGCAGCTTCTCGCGCTGATCATTCATTTCATTGACACGCGCAGCCCCGGCAGCGCACGAATGACCGATGTCCTTCACGATCGCCATTATCGGCCGGCCCAATGTCGGCAAATCGACGCTGTTCAACCGTCTGGTCGGGCAGAAGCTCGCGCTCGTCGATGATTTGCCGGGTGTCACCCGCGACCGCCGCGAGGGCGAGGCCAGGCTCGGCGATCTCGAATTCACCATCATCGACACCGCCGGCCTCGACGAGGGCGCCAAGGGCTCGCTGACCGCGCGGATGCAGGAGCAGACCGAAGCCGCGATCGCGCAGGCCGACGCGCTGTTCTTCGTGATCGATGCCCGCATCGGCCTCACGCCCACCGATCGCGCTTTCGCCGATTTCGCCCGCAAGGCCAACAAGCCGGTGCTGTTGGTCGCCAACAAGAGCGAGGGCAAGCACGGTGATGCCGGCGCGATGGAGGCCTTCGCGCTCGGGCTTGGCGATCCCATCCAGATCTCGGCCGAGCACGGCGAGGGCATGGGCGAGCTCTATGATGAGCTCGCCAAGCTGATGCCGGAGCCCGTCGATGAGGACGAGGACGAGGACGACGGCGTGCCGCTCACGGAGGAGGAGGCCGCGACCCGCCCGATCCGCGTCGCCATCGTCGGCCGGCCCAATGCCGGCAAGTCGACGCTGATCAACCATCTGCTCGGCGAGGAGCGCCTGCTGACGAGCCCGGAGGCCGGCACCACGCGCGATTCCATCGCGGTCGAGATCAACTGGAAGGGCCGTGATTTTCGTGTGTTCGACACCGCGGGTCTCCGCCGTCGCTCGCGCATCGAGGAGAAGCTGGAGAAGCTCTCGGTCGCCGACGCGCTGCGTGCGGTGCGCTTTGCCGAAGTCGTCGTGCTGATGATGGACACGCAGAACCGCTTCGAGGAGCAGGATCTGCGCATCGCCGATCTGATCGAGCGCGAGGGCCGCGCCATCGTGCTCGCCGTCAACAAATGGGACCTGATGGAGACCAAGGGCGGCGGCGCGATCTCGGGTTTGCGCCGTGATGCCGATCACTGGCTGCCGCAGGTCAAGGGCGTGCCGATCGTCGCGGTGTCGGGCCTGATGGGCGAGGGCATCGACCGCCTGATGCAGGCGGTCCAGGACGCCTATGCGGTCTGGAACAGGCGCGTGCCGACCTCGGCGCTCAATCGCTGGTTCGAGCAGGCGGTCCAGGCCAATCCGCCGCCGGCGGTGTCCGGCCGCAGGCTGAAGCTGAACTACATCACGCAGAACAAGGCGCGCCCGCCGAGCTTCGTGCTGTTCTGCTCGCGTGCGGACGCGGTGCCGCAGTCCTATTTGCGCTACCTCACCAACTCCATGCGCGAGACCTTCGATCTGCCGGGTACGCCTGTGCGCATCACCCTGCGCGAGAAGGCCAATCCCTTCGCGCACAAGCGCAAGCGGCCGTCGTGAGCGATGGCGCCGGAGAGGTGACGGCGCCGGGCGCTGTGCCAGCGAGGGGCGGCGCGGTTGCCTTCATCTTCGTCACCATCCTGCTCGACATGCTCGCGCTCGGCGTCATCATGCCGATCCTGCCGAAGCTGATCGAGAGCTTCGTCGACAACGACACCGCGCACGCGGCTCGCATCTTCGGCCTGTTCGGCACCGCCTGGGCCCTGATGCAATTCGTGTTCTCGCCGCTGTTAGGGGCACTGTCGGATCGTTTCGGGCGGCGGCCGGTGGTGCTGCTGTCGAATTTCGGGCTTGCCGCCGACTACGTGCTGATGGCGCTGGCGCCGTCGCTGGCCTGGCTGTTCGTCGGCCGCGTCGTCTCCGGCATTACGTCGGCCAGCATCTCGACGGCCTTTGCCTATATCGCGGACATCACGCCGCCGGAGCGGCGTGCGGCGGTCTTCGGCCGGATCGGCGCAGCCTTCGGCGCCGGCTTCGTGCTCGGTCCGGCGCTGGGCGGCCTGCTCGGCGACATCGATCCGCGCCTGCCGTTCTGGGCCTCGGCGGGATTGAGCCTCGCCAATGCGCTCTACGGGCTGTTCGTCCTGCCGGAATCGCTGGCGCCCGACAAGCGCGCACCGTTTCGCTGGCGAACCGCCAGTCCGCTCGGAGCGCTCCACTTGCTGCGCTCAAACGCGGCGCTGGCCGGATTGTCCGTCGTCAATTTCATCGCGCAGGTCGCGCATGTCGTGCTGCCCTCGACTTTCGTGCTCTATGCCACCTATCGCTACGGCTGGGATTCCAAGACCGTGGGATTGACGCTGGCGATGGTCGGCATCTGCGCCATGGTGGTGCAGGGGCTCGCGATCGGTCCCATCGTGCGTGTGCTGGGCGAGCGGAACGCGTTGCTGCTCGGCCTGTGCTGTGGCGCGCTCGGCTTCGTGGTCCTGGGCGCGGCGCCGACCGGGCCGCTGTCCTGGATCGGAATTCCCATTCTGGCGTTGTGGGGCATTTCGGGTGCGGCGTCGCAAGCGTTGATGACACGGCTGGTGGCGCCCGAGCAGCAGGGTCAGCTGCAGGGCGCGACCGCGAGCGTGCAGAGCGTCTCGCAGCTCGTCGGCCCGTTCCTGTTCACGCTGACCTTTTCCTATTTCATCGGCGCCAACGCGCCGCTGCATCTGCCCGGCGCGCCGTTCCTGCTGGCGGCGGCGCTGATGGTGGTGTGCGTCGCGATTGCGGTGCGGACGCTGGGTGGACCGAGGACGGTCTCGTAGGGTGGGCACTAGAAGTAGGGCGGATTAGCGAAGCGCAATCCGCCGTCTTCCAGATGAGAGAAGAGGCGGGTTACGCCTGTGGCTAACCCGCCCTACGACCTCTCGCCTATTTCTTCACCAGCGGGCAATCGCTGTCCTTGAGCGGCTTGGCGGCGTCTTCCGCCGAGATCGTGGCGATCTGCTTGTAATAGTCCCACGGTCCCTTCGACTCCTCGGGCTTCTTCACCTCGAACAGATAGGCCGGGATGAGGCGGCGGCCGTCCTGGCGCAGCGGGCCGTTGCCGAACAGCGGATCGTCGGTCGGCAGCTCCTTCATCTTGGCGACGACCTTGGCGCCGTCATGCGGATTGCCGCCGAGCGCGTCCATCGCCTTGAGATAGTGCAGCACCATCGCGTAATTGCCGGCCTGGGTCATCGACGGCATCGCGTTCTTGCTGGCGAGCGCCGAGAAGCGCTTGGACCATTCGCGGGTCTTGTCGTTCAGGTCCCAGTAGAACGATTCGGTGAAGGTCAGGCCCTGCGCGGTCTTCAGGCCCAGCGAATGCACGTCGTTGATGAACAGCAGCAGCGCGGCGAGCTTCTGGCCGGCGGAGACGATGCCGAATTCTGCCGCTTGCTTGATCGAGTTCGTGGTGTCGCCGCCGGCATTGGCGAGGCCCACGACCTTGGCCTTGGACGATTGCGCCTGCAGCAGGAAGGAGGAGAAGTCCGCGGTGTTGATCGGATGCTTGACGCTGCCGAGCACCTTGCCGCCGTTCGCTGTCACGACCGCCGAAGTGTCGCGCTCCAGCGCGTGGCCGAAGGCATAATCGGAAGTCAGGAAGAACCAGCTGTCGCCGCCCGCCTTGGTCAGCGCCTTGCCGGTGCCGTTGGCAAGCATGTAGGTATCGTAGGTGAACGAGATTGTATTCGGGGTGCAAGCCTTGCCGGTCAGGTCGGCGGAGGCGGCGCCGGAATTCAGCAGCACCGCGTTCTTTTCCTTGACGAGGTTGCTGACCGCGAGGGCGACGCCTGAGTTCGGCGTGTCCGCGATCGCGTCTACCTTCTCGTTGTCGATCCACTGCCGGGCGATGTTGACGCCGACGTCGGGCTTGTTCTGATGGTCGCCGCTGATGACGTCGATCTTCCAGCCCTTCTTGAGCAGGCCGGAATCCTCGACAGCCATCTTGATCGCGACCACGGAGTTCGGGCCGCCGATGTCGGCATAGAGGCTCGACATGTCATTGAGCACGCCGATCTTGACGGTCTTGTCCTGCGCGAAAGCGGATGTTGCAAAACCGAAGGCGGCACAGGCCAGAAGGGCCGCAGAGCGGCGCGCGAACGTCGTCGTCATAAAAGGTTTCCTCCATTGTCAAATATGCGGACGGCTCTCTTCCGGAGCCTCGTTCCGGCTGATGGCTCTAGCCTGTCCGAGGCCCGGCGGCAATGCGCCTAAAGCCGGATGACGCTTTCGTCGCAGCGTCATCCGCAGGTTAACTTTTTGGACAAAATGCGTTGAGACGCTATTTGAGTGCGTCCGATGTCAGCTTGAATTTCTGGATGCGCTTTCCGGTGTCGACCTCGGCGGTATAGACATTACCCTTGGCGTCGATCGCCATGGCGTGCACCCAGTGGAATTGACCGGCGTTGCGGCCGCTGTGCCCGAAACTGCCGACCACGCTGCCGTCCTCGCGCTTGATCACCCTGATCTCGTTGTTCTCGCCGTCGGCGCTGAGCAGCCAGGTTTGCTTCGGATCCGGCCAGATCGCGATGTCCCACACCGCGCCGTTGCCGAGCGTGTTCTTCTCGAAGAAGAACTCCTTCACGAAGCTCCCGTCCTTTTTGAACACCTGGATGCGGTTGTTGATGCGGTCGCAGACATAGACGAGGCCGTCATTGGCGAGCTTCACACAGTGAACCGGATTGCCGAATTGCTGCGCGGCCGGCGCCTTGGGATCGTAGGGCGCCTGCTTGGCGTCGTCGGGCTTGTTGCCGTAGGCGCCCCAGTGACGCTTATAGGCCAGCGTCGTCGCGTCGAACACGATGACGCGGCGGTTGCCGTAGCCGTCGGCGATGTAGATCTCGTTGGCCTCCTTGTCGATCGCGGTCTCGGCAGGCTTGCCAAGCTGCGTCGTGTCGTTGCTGCCGAGGCTCGGCGCGAACTTGCCGATCTGGGCGACGAACTTGCCGTCGAGCGTGAATTTCAAAATGGCGTTGTCGTTGTCGGCATTGCCGCCGACCCAGACGAAGCCGCGCTCGTCGACCTCGATGCCGTGCTCGCGGCCGACCCATTCGTAGCCCTGGCCTGGCCCGCCCCAGGACCGCAGCAGATTGCCCTCGGCGTCGAACTCGAGCACGGGCGGCGCCGACACGCAGCATTTCGAGCGGGGCGGGGTGAGGCTCGCGCCCTTCTCGTCGTCGGTGAGCGAGCGCGGGCGATGGATCACCCAGATGTGGCCCTGCCAATCGACCGTGATGCCGCCGACCTGACCGAGGATCCAGTTGTTGGGCAGCTGCTTCGGCCAGGAGGCATCGACCGCGAAGGTCGGGATATCGCCGGCCCGCGCTGTGCCCGGAAGCACGAATGCCACCGCGACGACCAGGATCGAGACGGCGTGAGAGACATTCGCGAGCGCACGCGCAAAACCTGCGCGACCATGCCATTGCGTCATGGTGACCTCCCTTTTGGCTTGCGGCTTGCTGCCGCTTGAGCGGCGGCAGTCAATCGCGGGGAGGCATGCGAGTCAATCAGGCGGGCGAACGGAAGCTCATCAGCGTGCGCGTCTTGTAATCGTAGAACTTGCCGGTCTCGGTCCAGTCGGGCGCGCACATCGGCACGATGCGTTCGGCGACTTGCTCGGGCGTGTCGAGCGTCGCCGGATCCTCGCCCGGCATCAGCGTGGCGCGCATGCGGGTACGGACCGGCCCCGGGTTGAACAGATTGACGCGCAGCTTGGTGTTCGCGGTCTCCTGCGCCCAGGCGCGCGCCAGCGTCTCCAGCGCGGCCTTGGACGCCGCGTAGGGGCTGACATAGGCGGTTGCCTTGTTGGCAGCGCCCGAGGTGATGAACACGGCGCGCCCCGCGTCGGACTGCTTCAGCAGCGGCTCCATGCAGCGGATCAGCTGAAAGTTCGCGGAGACGTTGACCGCCATCACGTCGGTGAAGGCCTTCAGCTCGATATGGCCGATCGGCGAGGAGGGGCCGAGCACGCCGGCATTGCCGACGAGGATGTCGAGCTTGCCATAGCGCTCATGCAGGCCGGCGCCCAGCCGCGCGATGCCGTCGGAATCGGTGAGGTTGAGCGGCACCAGGGTGGCGCTGCCGCCGAGTTTGCGGATCTCGTCGTCGAGCTCTTCCAGCCCGCCCTGCGTGCGCGCGGTGGCCACGATATGCGCGCCGGCCTTCGCCAGGGCGAGGGCGGTGGCGTAGCCGATGCCGCGCGAGGCGCCGGTGACGAGAGCGATGCGGTCAGCGAGAGGTTTTGTCATGGCGGGGTTTTACAGGCGTGGACGGCCCGGACAAGCCCCCGCGTGGTCGTCATTCCGGGGCGGTCCGCAGGACCGAACCCGAAATCTAGAAGTTCGAGGCAACACATCGAGATCCCGAGTTCGGCGCTTAGGCACCGCCACGGGATGACGGCTTCGCCGTCAGCTCGCCTCCGCCAGCAGCGACAGCTGCCGCGGCTGCTGCTCGGTCTGGGTCTGGTCGGTGAGGTGGGTCGGGTAGGCACCGGTAAAGCAGTGATCCGAGAACTTGGGATTGGCGGGGTCGCGGCCGGGCTCGCCCATGGCGCGGTACATGCCGTCGATCGAGAGGAAGGCGAGCGAGTCGGCGCCGATGATCTCGCGCATCTCCTCCAGCGAGTGCGTCGCCGCCAGCAGGCCGCCGCGATCCGGCAGGTCGATGCCGTAATAATCGGGATACAGGATCGGCGGCGAGGCGAGGCGGAAGTGCACTTCCTTGGCACCGGCATCGCGCATCATGCGCACGATCTTCTTCGAGGTGGTGCCGCGCACCAGCGAGTCGTCGATCAGGATGATGCGCTTGCCTTCGATCGCGGCGCGGTTGGCCGAATGCTTCATGCGCACGCCGGATTCGCGGATCGCCTGTGTCGGCTGAATGAACGTGCGGCCGACATAATGGTTGCGGATGATGCCGAGCTCGAACGGAACGCCGGAATGCTGGCTGTAGCCGACCGCGGCGGGCACGCCGGAATCCGGCACCGGCACGACGACGTCGATCGGCACGTGGCTCTCGCGCGCAAGCTGGGCGCCGAAGGCCTTGCGCACCTCGTAGACCGAGCGGCCGTGCACGACGGAATCCGGACGGGAGAAATAGATGTATTCGAAGATGCAGGGACGCGGCGCCATCGGCGGGAACGGCTTGTGGATGTCCTGGCCGTTCTCGTCGAACACGATGACCTCACCCGGCTCGATGTCGCGGATGAAGCGCGCGCCGATGATGTCGAGCGCGCAGGTCTCCGAGGTCAGGATCGGGCAGCCGTCGAGCTCGCCCAGCACCAGCGGGCGGATGCCCCGCGGATCGCGCGCGCCGACCAGCTTCTTGTTGGTCAGCGAGACCAGCGCATAGGCGCCCTCGATCTCGCGCAGCGCGTCGATATAGCGCTCGATGAAGCGGCTGCGCTTGGAGCGCGCGACCAGGTGCAGGATCACCTCGGTGTCGGTGGTCGACTGCATCATCGCGCCGTTCTTCACGAGCTCGCGGCGCAGCGTCAGGCCGTTGGTGAGGTTGCCGTTGTGGGCGACGGCGAGGCCGCCGGCATTGAGCTCGGCGAACAGCGGCTGCACGTTGCGCAGGATGGTGGCGCCGGTGGTGGAATAGCGGACATGGCCGACGGCCATGTTGCCGGGCAGGCGGTCGATCACCTCGCGGCGGGAGAAGGTGTCGCCGACGAGACCGAGCCGACGTTCACTGTGGAAACGGCTGCCGTCATAGGAGACGATGCCGGCAGCTTCCTGGCCGCGGTGTTGAAGGGCGTGCAGGCCGAGCGCGGTGATGGCGGCGGCGTCGGGGTGGCCGTAGATGCCGAAGACGCCGCATTCCTCGCGCAGCGTATCCCCCTCCAGATCGTCCTGGACCTCTAGCGCGGCCGGACCCGGGCCGGCGTGTGGATCGAGATCGAATTGGGCGTCCTGGTCAGGGTGTCGCATCTCGTCCACGCCTCTCTTTCGGGGCAATCAACGCGCCGCAGGTTTCTCGATCAGTTTCTTCAAACTGTCACGAGCAGGTTTACTGTATCCGTCGCCACTGCCCGAAGGCTGCTGCTCGGAATCAGCTTGATCATCATCTGGTTTGTTTTTCTTGAATCTCTTCAAGATGGTGTTCTCGGGGTCGTCAGGCAAGAGGGCCATCAGCCAATCCCCGGTTCCCTGCAGCACCACGCGGGACTTCGCGCCCGTGACCCAGTCCGGGCGCTGCTTGTCCGGCACCAGCCAGGTGAAGAACAGGAACGCGACGACGACGATCAAAAGCCCGCGAGCCAGGCCAAACAGGAACCCCAGCGTGCGGTCCAGCGCGCCGATGCGCGAATCCAGGATCATGTCGGAGATTCGGACCGTGATCACGGAGACCACGACCAGGGTGCCCACGAACACGCCCGCGACGACCACGACGCTCGCCACCGTGTCGTTGTTGAAATAGGTCTTGGCGGTCGGCAGCAGCTTCGAGAACGAGTACAGCGTCACGATCGCCGCCGCGCCCCAGGCCGCGATCGACAGGATTTCGCGCATGAAGCCGCGCACCATGGCGAGCAGGCCCGAGATCAGCATCACACCGAGCAGGATCAGGTCGAGGAGTGTTACTGGCATCGGCTGGTCTGGTCCGCTCGTACTTCGAAGGTGCTCTAGCGAATCGGTGTTTGGCCGCTGCCCTAAAAGAGGGGCAGACGGCGTTCCCGGCAAGGCCGCAACCACGCAATCCCATGCTGCTTTTGTGACGGCTGTATAGCGGCGGGGGCCTCCGGCGTCACCTCCACCTAGCCCTCTCCGCGGCGGAATCTTGCCGGTGTGGCATTTTTCTCGGCCGGCGTGTTCGATTCGCCCCGGCGCGAGCCGCGGGCGGCGATCTCGGCCACCAATGTCGTCAGGCTGTTGACCGCGTTCAGCGTCAATCCGGCATCGCCCCCGGTCTCGCCCCGTGCCGATTCGGGCAGCACGGCGCGCTGGAAGCCGAGTTTTGCGGCTTCCTTGAGCCGGGCCGGGGTCTGTGCCACCGGCCGCACCACGCCGGACAGCGAGATCTCGCCGAAATAGACCGCATCGGTCGGCAATTGCGCATTAACCAGGGATGACACCAGCGCCGCCGCGGCGGCGAGGTCGGCCGCCGGCTCGTGGATGCGCAGGCCGCCGGCGACGTTCAGATAAACGTCATGACCGGACAGCTTGACCCCGCAATGGGCCTCCAGCACCGCCAGCACCATCGACAGTCGGCTCGGATCCCAGCCGACCACCGCACGCCTGGGCGTGCCGAGCGAGGTCGGAGCCACCAGCGCCTGCAATTCGACCAGAACGGGCCGCGTGCCCTCGATACCCGCGAAGACTGCGGTGCCGGGCGTGCCGAGATCGCGCTCGGACAGGAACAGCTCCGAGGGGTTGGTGACTTCGCGCAGGCCGAGGCCGGTCATCTCGAACACGCCGATCTCGTCGGTCGGGCCGAAGCGGTTCTTCACGGCGCGCAGGATGCGGAATTGCTGTGAGCCTTCGCCCTCGAACGACATCACCGCGTCGACCATGTGCTCGACCACGCGGGGGCCGGCGATCTGGCCGTCCTTGGTGACATGGCCGACCAGGATGATGGCCGCGCCGGTCTTCTTGGCAAAACGGATCAGCGCCTGCGCCGAGGCGCGCACCTGGGTCACGGTGCCGGGCGCCGATTCCACCGTGTCGGTCCACATGGTCTGGATCGAGTCGATCACGATCAGCCGGGGCACCGCGCCCTCCGACAGCGTCGAGACGATGTCCTCGACCGAGGTCTCGGCGGCGAGCTGCACCGGCGCGTCCGACAGGCCGAGCCGCTCGGCGCGCAGCCGCACCTGCGCGATCGCCTCTTCGCCGGAGATGTAGACGATGCGGTGGCCGGCGCGCGCCATCAGGCTGGTTGCCTGTGTCAGCAATGTCGACTTGCCGATGCCGGGATCGCCGCCGACCAGCAGCACCGAACCACGGACGAAGCCGCCGCCGGTGACGCGGTCGAGCTCGGTCATGCCAGAGGACAGGCGCGGCGCATCCGGGCTCTTGCCGGCGAGGCTCTCCAGCGCAAACGTCCGGCCCTTGCGCTTGGAGCGGATCGAGACCGGCACGCTGCCGCTGGTGTCTTCTTCCGCGAGCGTATTCCACTCGCCGCAGGACTCGCACTTGCCCTGCCAGCGGTTATAGGCCGCGCCGCAGTTCTGGCAGACGAAGGAAAGCGTGTTCTTGGCCATGGGGATAGATGAGTCGAGGTTTCAGCTTGCTGATAGCACGGAATGGCAGGGTGATCGCCGGCGCTTCGATTATCTCAATTCGGCAGGCCAGATATACCTTTCATTAGCCCTGTGTCGCCGTGGCCGGGTGGATTTTGCGAAGTGTTAGCGGACGCGGGTCCAACCTCGGAACCATCGGGGGCGGCGAAGAGAAATGACGAGATTCCTGCGAATATTGCTCGCTGTGGGCATGGCCGGCGGCGTTTTCGCGTCCGCCAGCCCCAGCTATGCCAAGCCCCTCGACATCGTGTTCGTCAATCCCGGCAAGACCGGCGAGGTCTACTGGGACATGGTGGCGCAAACCATGCAGGCCGCCGGCCGCAAGCTCGATGCGCATGTCGAGGTGCTGACCAGCGAACGCAACTACCGCACCATGCAGGAGCTCGGCTTCGGCGTGGTCGCACGCCGTGACAAGCCCGATTTCCTCATCCTGTCGAACGAGGAATCCGCCGCCGTTCCGATCCTGGAAGCGGCCGAGGCTGCAGGCGTCAAGACGCTGCTGCTCTCGAACACGCTGATCGGCGAGGATGCGGTGCGTCTTGGACCGCCCCGGCAAAAGCTCAGGACCTGGCTCGGCGACATCACGACCGATCTTCAGACCGCGGGCGCACGGATGGCCAACGCCCTGATTGCGGCCGCTCGTGCCGAGAAATGGCAGAGCCCGGACGGCAAGATCCATCTTCTCGGCATCGGCGGCGACGAGATCACACCCGCCTCGATCGCGCGCAACGCCGGTCTCAAGCTTGCGGTGGATGCCGCGCCTGACGTCGTGGTGGACCGGCTGCTGTTCGCCAACTGGACGCAGTCGGAGGCCGAGCAGGTCACCACGAATTATCTGAGCTGGGCCTCGCGCAAGGAGATTCGGCCCGCCGGCATCTGGGCCGGAAACGATCCGATGGCGCTCGGCGCGCTGCGCGCGGTGGTCGCCGCCGGACTCGTGCCCGGCCGCGACATTCAGCTGGTCGGCCTCAACTGGTCGGAGGACGCGCTGCGCGAGATCAGGGCAGGCCGCCTGCTGCTGACCGACGGCGGGCATTTCCTGCTTGGCGGCTGGTCGATCGTCCTGCTGCGCGATTATGCCGACGGCTGCGATTTCGCGGCGGCCTCGCCCCGCGTCGAGGTCAAGACGTCTGCGATCACCCGCCAGAATCTCGCCTCGGTCGGCGACCTCATCAAGACACGTGCGTTCGACCGGATCGACTTCGCGCGCTTCAGGGCGAAGCCGGGACGCTGCGGCCATTACGACTTCTCGCTCGATGCGTTGATTTCGTCGCTGCCGCTTCCCGAAGGCGCCGCCGATTGATGCGCGAGGATGAGGCGATGAACGAGCCTGAAGGCAACGACGAGGCCGCGCCGCCGCGCCTGCGCTCGGTCGTTCGCGCCATGATCTGGGCCACCGTGCCCGTTCTGCTGCTGGTGCAATTGCTGGCCTCCGCCGGCGTCGAGGCTTCGAGCTTCTGGTCGCAGATCAGGCAGCTCGACGCCCGCATGGCCCGTGTTGCCGAGAGCCGCGCCGAGCTGATCGCCGAGCCGCTCTGGAAGATGCGCTACGACCAGGTCACGGGCGTGCTCAACGAGATCATGCACGACGAGACCATCGCTGCGGCGGCCGTCTATGACGACACGGGCGCTGCGATTGCCCGCGTGGTGGCGCGCCCCGAAGGACAGACGGTCGCGGAGGTCTCGCGTCCGATCCAGTACAGCAACGGCAACATGGCCGTTCAGGCCGGCCGCATCGCCATCGCCTATTCCCATGCGACGTTGTATGCGGACACCGGCAGCCGGATGGTGCTGCTGCTGGTCGTCGGCCTGCTCGCGACGTTTGCGACCCTGATCGCCATGCGGATCTCCGCCAACATCTTCATCGGCAGGCCGCTGGCGGCCATGATGTCGGCGATCCAGCGCAGCAAGCAGGACGGCCGCGCCTATCCGGCGGACGTCACATCCGCGAACGAATTCGGCCAGCTCGCGCGCGCCTTCAACGCCATGCAGCACACGACGTCGGGCGCGCTCGACCGGCTCGGACACATGGCCGCGCACGATCCGCTCACGGGGCTGCCCAACCGGCGCTCGCTGACCGAGCGGCTTGCCGTCGCGAGCCGCGATGGCGGCAGGCCGGACGCGCTGGTCGCGTTCTGCTTCATCGATCTCGACGACTTCAAGGGCATCAACGACACCTTCGGCCACGAGGCCGGCGACCAGCTCCTGGTGCATATTTCCCAGCGTCTTCGTCGTGCAGTCGAGGCGGAGGATTGGGTCGCCCGGCTCGGCGGCGATGAATTCGTCGTCATTCGCCCCGAGGTGAGCAACGAGGCGTCGGCGCACGCCTTCGCGCAGCAGGTGCTGGCCGCCATTTCCGAACCGATCCGGCTCCACGACAAGCAGGTCGTGCCGCGCGCCAGCATCGGCCTTGCCGTGCGCCGCGCCGACGATCCGGAGCTGTCGCACCTGCCGACGCTGGCCGATATCGCGCTCTATCATGCCAAGAGCAAGGCGCCCGGCACGGTCGCCGTGCTCGACGAAGCGCTGCAGCGCGACTATCGCCGCCGCAGGGATCTCGAGCTTGCCATCCCCACGGGCTTTGCCGAGGGACAGTTCGAGGTCTGGTACCAGAGCCAGGTCGACCTCGAGAGCCACGATGTCGTCGGCCTGGAAGCGCTGATCCGCTGGCGGCATCCCGAACATGGCGTGATCGGTCCGGCTGAATTCCTGCCGCTGATCGAGCGCAGCGGCAACAACGCGCGGCTGACCCGCTACGTGCTGACCGACGCCTGCTGGGCGCTGCAGCGGCTCGCCGCCGCCGGCAGGCCGCAGATACGGATCGCGATCAATCTGCCGCCGTCCGAGCTTGCCGACCATTCGCTCGCCGCCGAGCTGCGCGCGACCTGCGCGCGTTTCGACGTTGCGGCCTCACTGCTGGAGCTCGAGATCACCGAGGGCTCGCTGATCAACAACATCGCCAGCGCCTCCGAGACGCTGCATCGCCTGCGCCGCCTGGGCGCCACGATCGCGCTCGACGATTTCGGCACCGGTTACAGCTCGCTCGCGCATCTCCGGCGTTTCCCGCTCGACAAGGTCAAGATCGACAAGGCGTTCATCAACGAGATTCCCGATAGCGCGGAAGACAAGGCGATCGTCGGCGTGATCGCATCGCTCGCCGGCACGCTGGGGCTCACTTTGGTCGCTGAAGGCATCGAGCGCGCCGAGCAGGCCGCGGCCATGCGCGAGATGGGCGTGAGGTTCGGGCAGGGCTACTTCTATCAGCGGCCGCAGCCGCTCGACGCCGTGCTGCAATGGCTCGAGACGCGGCCGGCGGTCGAAAGCCGCGTCCTCGCCGACAGCCCCTCGATCGCGCCCGAATTCGCCGCCTGAGCGCGATCAGGGCTGCGTCGCGTTCCACAGCATCGAGAGCCCGGCCGCGATCATGATCGCGTCCATCAGCAGGCGGAACATGTCCGGCTTCAGGTGCAGGACGAAGCGTTTTGCGATGAAGGCGCCCGACATCAGCGAGGCGCCTGCAATCAAGCCCTTCACGAAGACATCGCCGGTCAGCGCGCCGAAGCGCTCGAAGGTCACTGATTTCGCGAAATAGAGGCCGAGCGAGCTTGCGGCCTCGGTGGCGAGGAAGGCGCCCTTCGAGAGGCCGTAGAACAGGAACAGCGGCACGCTGAGCGGGCCGGTCGAGACCACGATGCCGGTGAGATAGCCGATGACCGCTCCGCCGATGGCGAGGTGCCAGAGATTGGCCTTCAAATCGTGCCGCGCCAGCCAGTGCCGCACCGGCACCATCGCGATCAGGAACAGGCCGATGGCGAGATCGACGGCATGCGAGGGCAGCGCCAGCAACGTCCGCGCGCCGAGCACGGCGGCCGGAATGCCCGTGACCGAATAGGCCGCGCAGGCCCGCCAGTCGACCTCGCGCCACCAGGCCAGGATGCGCGAGAAATTCGCCATCACGGACGCCACCGCCATGATCGGCACGGCTTCCTTCGGCCCATAGGCATAGACCAGCACCGGCATCAGCATGATCGACGAGCCGGTGCCGACGATGCCTGAGATGGTGCCGGCGACGAGGCCGACGATGAGGACGAAGAGGAAGGCCAAGAGGAGAAGCTCCGGGAATCGGAGCAGTGTAGCTGCGCGGGCCGGCGAGGGCGATACCGGCTGCAGCCTGGGTGTGCTTTCCGCGAGGCCGGAACTCTAGCGCGGCAATGGCGCTTCCGCGACATCGAGCAGCGCGCCGAGACCTTGCAGAAGGCGTCGCGTGGCCGCGTTCTCGGTGGCAAGACCAAATACGACAAGCGACCGTCCGGTCACGGCGTAAGCGTGTCCGAGCTCGAATGCGGGCATCTGGGCCTCAGGCTGATTGGTATCGATCAGGCCCAACCAGCTGTTTCCATCGGTGACCGTCGGTAAGGTGAAGTTCACCACGTCATAGTGGGCGTTGTAGATCAGAAGCATCGTCGCGTCCGAGCCGCGGCGCTTGATCCCGGTCTCCTGGGCGCGTCCGTCGAGCAGCATGCCGAAGCACTTGGCGTTGCCGTCCTGCCATTGCTCGCTGGTCATCTCGTCGCCGGAGGGCGACAGCCATGTGACGTCCTTGACGTCGAGCTCTTCGTTGTGCGAGCCGACCAGGAAACGGCTGCGATAGAGGATCGGGAAGGCCTTGCGCGTGGCGATCAGCTTGCGCGCGAATTCGCGAAGGCTGCGGCCGTTTGCCGTGATACCCATCCAGTCGAGCCACGTCGTCTCGTTGTCCTGGGCATAGGCATTGTTGTTGCCATTCTGGGTGTGCCCAAACTCGTCCCCGGCAAGCAGCATCGGCGTGCCGTGGGACAGTAGCATCGTCGCGAGCAGATTCCGCTTCTGGCGTTCGCGCAGCGCAGTGATCTCGGGATCGTCGGTCGGTCCTTCGACGCCGCAATTCCAGGAATGGTTGTTGCTGTGGCCGTCGCGGTTGTCCTCTCCGTTCGCCTCGTTGTGCTTGTCGTTGTAGGAGACGAGATCGTTGAGGTTGAAGCCGTCATGCGCCGTGATGAAGTTGACGCTGGCCCAAGGCCGGCGCCCGCGCTTGTTGAAGAGATCGCCCGACCCCGACACGCGCTTGGCGAAGTCCGCGATTGATCCCTCGTCGCCCTTCCAGAAGGCGCGCGCACTATCCCTGAACTTGTCATTCCACTCGGCCCATCCGGGCGGAAATTGGCCGACCTGATAGCCGCCCGGGCCGATGTCCCATGGCTCCGCGATCAGCTTGACGCTGGACAGCACAGGATCCTGACGGCAAGCGTCGAGGAAGCCGCCGCCTTCGTCGAAGCCATAGGGCTCGCGCGCGAGGATGGTGGCGAGGTCGAAGCGGAAGCCATCGACCCGCATCTCATTTGCCCAGTAGCGAAGGGAATCCGCGACCAGCTGCAGCACCCGCGGATGCGACAGGTTCACCGTATTTCCGGTGCCGGTATCGTTGATGTAGTAGCGCTTCTGGTCCGGCAGCAGGCGGTAATAGCTGGCGTTGTCGATGCCCTTGAACGACAGCGTCGGGCCGAGCTCGTTGCCTTCGGCAGTGTGATTATAGACGACATCCAGGATGATTTCGATGCCATGGGCGTGGAACTGGTTGACCATCTCCTTGAACTCGTTCGCGAACGGCGTCTTCAGGTAACGCGGCTCCGGCGCGAAGAAGGCAATGGAATTGTAGCCCCAGTAATTGCGCAGGCCTTTGTCGACCAGATAGCTATCATCAACAAAAGCATGGATCGGCAGCAGCTCCGCGCTGGTGATCCCGAGCGAGCGTAGATAGGCGGAGATTTCCGAATGCGCGAGGCCGGAGAACGTCCCGCGGTCTGCCTCGGGCACCAGCGGATGCAGCTGCGTGAAGCCTTTGACGTGCATCTCGTAGACGATCGTCCGCTCCCACGGCACTTCGGGCTTGCGCGCCGCGCCCCAGGTGAACGCGGGGTCGATGACGCGGCATTTCTGCATGAGCGGCGCGCTGTCGCGCTCGTCAAAGGAGAGGTCCTTGTCGGCGTGGTCGAGTTGGTAGCCGAACAGCTCCGGTCCCCAGCGCAATTGTCCGGCCAGCTGCTTGGCATAGGGATCGAGCAGCAGCTTGTTGGGGTTGAAGCGATGTCCGGCGTCGGGCTCGTAGGGTCCATGAACGCGATAGCCATAGACCGTGCCCGGACGGGCCGACGGCAGATAGCCGTGCCAGACCTCATCGGTATATTCCGGAAGCTCGATGCGCTCGATTTCGGTTTCACCGTCGGCGTCGAACAGGCACAGCTCGACCTTCGTGGCATAGGCCGAGAACAGCGCGAAATTGACGCCGAGGCCGTCCCAGGTCGCGCCGAGCGGAAACGGCTTGCCTTCCGTGATCCGGGAACGGCGCAGGCTCGACGCCGCCCGCGTCAGGGCGTCGTCGGATTGCGTCTTTTGGTCCATGTCTGCCCCCCAATGACGATCGGGTCAGGATGTCGGCGCTGTTGCCGGTAGTTCGGTCGCGGCCTGTTCAGCAGCCGTTGCCGAGGCGATCACGGCGGCCGGCGGCACATCGGCCGGCTTGGGCAGGACGCTGGCGCGCTGCTGGGCCGCTTCCTTGCTGATCGCGGAGATCGAATTGCCGATCCGCCCGGCGATGGCAGTCAACTCGGCATCTGACAGACCCAAGCGTTTCCTGACGAGGCGCATCTGCGCGCGGTCGGTCAGGTCGAGCTTGTTGCGGATGGGCTTCGGTGTCGAACGGCGCATGGCGGCAACTCCTGTGTGTGGTCGTAACAGTCGCCGGATGTTTCCGTTCCAGTTGCCCGGAGAATGGCGTCTGCTGGCGTTCATCGCGCTGCGTAATTCGAACGAGCATCCTCATGCGACGGGGCGTCATCTTCCTGGCGAGGGATCGAGCTGCAGAGTATCGCGATACTGTTAGATCGAAGATTTGTAGAGCGCCGCGTAGGATTTGGCCGACTGGCTCCAGCTGAAGGCCTGCGCCATGGCGGCCCTGCGCATATGATCGAGGCGATCCTTCATGCCGAAGGTCGAAAAGGCCCGGCAGAGGCTCCCGAGGAAGCCGGGCGCCGATGCCCGGTCGAACAAAAATCCCGTCTCGCCGTCGACGATGGTCTCGGCGAGGCCGCCGGTGCGGTGGCCAATCGGCAGCGAGCCGAAGCGCTGGGCGTACATCTGGCTCAGCCCGCATGGCTCGAAGCGCGACGGCATCAGCGTGAAGTCGCTGCCCGCGAAGATCTTCCGCGCTTCGGCGTCGTCGAAGCCGATCTTGACGGCAATCGATCGCGGCGCGCGCGCCTGCGCCTGGAGCAGGGCCTCTTCGAACCGCGGCTCGCCCTTGCCGGTGACGACGATCTGGCCGCCCGCATCGACGATCGCTTGAGCGCTCTCGATCACGAGGTCGACGCCCTTTTGATGAACGAGGCGCGCCACGAGGGCGAACAGGGGTCCACGTGAGATTGCCAGGCCGAACTGGTCCCTGACATCTTCGGCGTTCAGGGAACGCTCGGTCCAGTCACCGGCCCCGAACGGTTGCAGCAGTGACGAACAGGTGCGCGGGTCCCAGCTCTCGTCGATGCCGTTGAGGATGCCGGACAGCTGGTTGCGATCAGCTCTTTGCTTCAGAAGTCCTTCGAGACCGCAGCCGAACTCGGCCGTCGTGATCTCCCGCGCATAGGTCTGGCTGACGGTCGTCAGGTGCGATGCATAGACCAGACCCGCCTTGATGAAGGACAGGCGATTGTAGAATTCGACACCGTCGATGTTGAAGCTCGCCTCGGGAATTCCGAGCGGGGCCAGCGAGCTCCGGTCGAAGACCCCCTGATAGGCCAGATTGTGGATCGTGAAGACGGTCGGAATGTGCGCGTAGTGCCATTCCAGATAGCCGGGGATCAGCGCGCATTGCCAGTCGTTGGCGTGAACCAGGTCGGCGGACCAGTCCTTGTCGACCAATCCTCTGGCGATCTGAGCGGCGGCATAGGAGAAAGTGGCGAACCGCACATTGTTGTCGGACCAATCCGCCCCGCGGCCGTCGGCATAGGGCGTGCCGTCCCGATCGTACAGCGCGGGACAGCGCACGACGTAATATGTCAGGCCATCCGCGGTATGTCCGAGATCGACCTCGAAGGCGGGCAGGGCGGCGTAGGGCTGGCATCGACCCACGGTCTTGAGATCGCTCAAGCCGCGCAGAACCGCCGGATAGCCTGGGATGATGACGCGTACGTCAGCAAGATCGCGTAAGGCGCGCGGCAGAGCCGCGGAGACGGCGGCGAGGCCGCCGACTTGAATGAAGTCTGATACTTCGGGCGTCGCGAACAGGATCCGCATTCGCTATGCCCACCAACCGGGGCAATAGTGGTCTTTGCCAACCATCTTTGAATTCCAACGACGCTTCGTCAGTGAAGCGTTGTGGCTCAAATTCTGCGGCGCAACAAAAGTTCCTAAGCTCAACGAGCGACTGAGCTTTTCTTGGAGATGGGTCCAAAAGTGTACACAAGCGGGCGGCGCTGGGGGCCGGAGGAACGAATGTCGGCAGGTCAGCTTTCTCGTCCACAGGCATCCCTCAAGCGATCGTAACGGCGCGCGCATCGCGCTCCGCCCAAGGCATGCCAATGCGAGCATGCGGCGCGAAAGGCGAACAGATTGATTCAAAGACTGGGATTAGCAGGGCATGCCCGGCGCCGCGGCGCTGAGATCGTCGATCATGGGGTCAGCTTCAACCTGTGGGCACCGACGGCCCGATCGGTGGAGTTGCTGGAGACCGGCCGGCCGCCGCAGCGGATGTCACGCGACGACGATGGCTGGTATCAGATGCTCAGTCCAACCGCGCATGCCGGCACGCGCTATCAGTTCAGGATCAACGAGGACCTGATCGTGCCGGACCCTGCCTCGTTCTTTCAGCCGGATGACGTCGGCGCGCCGAGCGAGGTGGTCGATATTGCGGCGCTTCGGGATCCTGTCCCTTACCCGGGCCGTCCCTGGGCGGAAGCCGTCATCTACGAGCTGCACGTCGGCACCTTCAGCGAGGAGGGGACCTATGCCGGCGTCGAGAAGCGGCTCCCGTATCTGCGCGATCTCGGCATCACCGCCATCGAGCTGATGCCGATCAACGATGTCCCCGGCCGGCACAATTGGGGCTATGACGGCGTGCTGCTGAACGCGCCCAACGCGCGCTACGGCAGGCCGCAGGATCTCAAGCGGCTGTTGCGGGCCGCACACGCCCTCGACATCATGGTCTATCTCGACGTGGTCTATAACCACTTCGGCCCGCAGCTGAATTACCTGCACGCTTACGCGGAGAACTTCTTCAACAACCGTCACACGACCGGCTGGGGGCCTGCCGTCAATTTGGAGGGATCCGACGGCGCCTTCGTGCGCGAGTTCTTGATTGAGAATGCGCTGATGTGGCTGGGTGACTACGGCTTCGACGGCCTGCGCTTCGATGCCGTCCACGCCTTGAAAGACCATTCCGAGCGGCATTTCCTCATCGAGCTTGCCGAGATCATCCGGCACGAATTGCCCGGCCGGCGCGTGCATCTGATGCTGGAGAATGAGGCCAATCAGGCGCACCTGCTAGAGCGCAAAGACGGACGGCCGAGATATTTCGATGCGCAATGGGGCGACGATTTCCATAATGCGCTTCACGTCCTGCTGACGGGAGAAGACGAGGGGTATTACCGCGCGTTCGCGGACAAGCCGCTCGAACACCTTGCGCGATCGCTCACGGAAGGCTTTGCGTACCAGGGCGAGGTCTTTGCACTGCATGATGCGCCACGCGGCGAGCCGAGTGCCCATCTGCCGCCGGAAGCCACGATCTTCTTCGCGCAAAACCACGATCAGATCGGCAACCGCGCCTTGGGTGAGCGATTGTCGACATTGGTCAGCCCGGAAAAGCTGGAGCAGGCGATGGCGCTGGTCCTGCTCAATCCGCACATTCCCATGCTGTTCATGGGTGAGGAAGCGGCTGTCGAAACGCCGTTCCTGTTCTTTGCAGACTGGACCGGAGAAGCGGCCGAACTGACGCGGGAAGGGCGCCGCAAGGAGTTTTCGCACTTCAAGGCCTTCTCGACACCTGAAATGCGCGCCAGGATTCCGGACCCGTGCGACGAGAGCACCTTTCAGGCCTCGAAACTCGACTGGGCCAGCATGGATCATTCTCCCGGCTGCGTGCGCTTTCGGGCCTTGACGACGCAGTTGTTGACGATCCGGCGCGAAAAGATCCTGCCGCTGATCGAACAAGGCTTCGTCTCGGCGCAGCGTGAGCTGCTTGGCGATGATCCTCGCCGGGGCGGCGTGGACGTGCGCTGGCGGACCGAGAAAGGGGACACTTTGCAGATCGTCGCGAACTTTGCCGACCATCGGCTCTCAACGCCGGAATTGGTCGCAGGCGAATGCCTCTGGCGGAGCGGGCCCTCGGACGAGCAAGCGCTCCTGCCCGGCAACATCATCGTACGATTGGGCCATGCCTAAACCATTGATTCGACTAGAGCCGGCTACTGTGCATGGGGTTGTTTTCGCGTTTTTTGCCCATGCACTGCGCTGCTGACAGCATGTTGGCAGCAGGGGCAGGCTACGACCAGCTCCTGACAAAGCGGGGAGCGGATCATGCCGATCGAGGCAAGCTGTCATTGTGGTGAGACGGTGTTCGAGGTGACGGAGGCGCCCTCGAACGTGACGCGCTGCACGTGTTCGCTCTGTGCCAAGCGCGGGGCGTTGTGGGCCTATTACACGCCGGCGCAGTTTCGCCTGCTGTCACCGCCGGACAATGTCGCGACCTATCTGTGGGGCAGCCGCACGGTCAAACACCATTTCTGCGCGAGTTGCGGTTGCGGCACCTATTCGGAGTCGCCGGACTGGTCGACCGGCAAGCCCGATTTCGACAATCCCAAGGTCGCAGTGAACGCGCGTCTGTTTGACGATTTCGATCTCGACGCTGTGCCTGTGAACATGATCGACGGCAGGAATCTGTGGTGAACCAATCTGTGGTGAATCGCGGCGCATGTCCTCCGCGCGTTCGTGCTCTTGAGGCCGTTTTGAAAAGCTGATTTGGTTTCGGCCCTGGAAAAATAGGGAGGAAGCCATGATGCGTCTTTTTGCGCGAGTGATGCTCGCAATGTGTCTGGCCGTTGCAGTCGGCCTCAATGCACAGGCGCAGACCAAGCCGAAGGTCACCTCGCTCGGGCCGGACTTCCCAAAGGCCGTGCTGTTCGTCGGCAACAGCTTCTTCTACTACAACAACGGCATGCCCGGGCATCTCACCTTCATGGAGCGGGCTGCCGATCCCGCCAACAAGATGGCCTATCGCAACACCATGGCCACGATCGGCGGCTCCGGCCTCGACTGGCACGACATGGACAATCTGCTGCGGCCGGGCGGCCTCGGCGCCTATTCCTTCGACGAGCAGAACAACGTCATCTTCAACAAGCCGGGCCGGCAATACGACGCCGTCGTGATGATGGATTGCAGCCAGTGCCCGATCCATCCGCAATTGAAGGACGCCTTCGTGACGTTCGCGAAGAAGGACAGCGACATCGTTCGCGCCCACGGCATGCGGCCGGTGTTTTTTATGTCCTGGGCCTATGCGGACAAGCCTGAGATGACGGAGCAACTGGCCGAAGCCTATACGACCGCCGGCAATGCCAACGACGCGCTGGTCATTCCCGCGGGTCTTGCCTTCGCGCGCGTGCGTAAGTTGCAGCCGGAGCTCAATCTCTACGCGCCGGACAAGCGGCATCCGAGTCCGGCGGGCACGTATCTTGCGGCCTGCGTGACATTCGCTGCGGTGACGGGACGCTCGCCGGTCGGAAATTCGTACGTGATGGGGCTGGATGCGCCGACGGTCGAGCTGCTGCAAAAGGCGGCGTGGGACACGGTGCAGGACTATTACGGGCGGTGATCAACGACGCGATCTTGTAGGGTGGATTAGCGCAGCGCAATCCACCAACTTGGTCACGGCGGAAGAGAAGTGGTGGATTACGCCTTCAGCTAATCCACCCTACGGCACCGTCATCGTGGCTCTTTCAACACCACCCATGCCGGCGCGTGATCGCTGGCGCCTTCCTCGCCGCGGACGTCTCTGTCGACGCCGACCTTGACGAGCCGCGGGGTGAGGGCAGGGCTGAGCAGGAGATGATCCAGCCTGAGGCCCGCGTCGCGCGGCCAGCGGTTCCGCTTGTAGTCCCAGAACGTGTAGATGCGTTTGTCCGGATGCTGCTCGCGGATCGCATCGCACCAGCCCTGCGAGACGAGCGAGGCATAGGCCGCGCGGCTCTTCGGCTGGACCAGCGCATCCTTGTCCCATGAGCGCGTCGGATAGATGTCGATCTCCGTTGGCGCGACGTTGTAATCGCCGGCGAGCACGACGGGCAGATCCTGCTTGATGAAACTGCAGGCGTGGCGCCTGAGGCGCGCGAACCAGTCGAGCTTGTAGTCGAATTTCGGTCCCGGCTGCGGATTGCCGTTGGGCAGATAGATGCTGGTGACGATGATGCCGCGCACGGCGGCCTCGATGTAGCGGGCTTCGTGATCGTTGGGTCTTCCAGGCAAACGGTCGCGCGTGAGAATCGGCTCGGCCTTGCGGGCGAGGATGGCGACCCCGTTCCAGGTCTTTTGTCCGTGCCACACCGCGCCGTAACCTGCCTTTTCGATCGCGGTCGCCGGAAATTCGCCATCACTTGCCTTCAATTCCTGAAGGGCGACGACATCGGGCTTTGCCGCACGCAGCCATGCCAGGAGATTGGGCAGGCGGCGGTTGATGTTGTTGATGTTGAATGTCGCGATCTTCATGTAGAGCTACCGGCTCCTGCCTTCCGTCCCGGAGATACAATGTCCAAGTTGAACTTTGCCGCTATCGTCGTCGCTGTCGCGCTCTCCGGGCCCGCGTCGGCACAATCGCCCGACCCGCGCGGCGCGTGCAAGGCAGACTACGACAAATTCTGCGCCGGCATCGCGCCCGGCGGCGGCCGCATCGTCGCCTGCCTCACCGAGAAGCGCGACCAGCTCAGCGCGACCTGCAAGTCGGTGCTGGACAACAGAAAGAAGAAGTAAGTCGACACTCTTGTGTCCCGGACGCGCGTCGCGCGAGCCGGGACCCGGAAGGCGGCACAACATAATTCGGAGAGATGGGCCCCGGCTCTGCAGCGCACCGCTCCCGGACGATGCTTCGCATCGCCTAGACAGCGCTGCGCAGCGTCCGGGGCACGCGAGCGTTGCTCAGCCCGGCACCGGCGGTGGGGCCGTGGGTGGCTCGATCGGCGGCGGGGAGGGCGGCTGAACGGTCGCTTGCGCCGGCTCCGGCCTTGCCAGCGGCTCCTCCACATGGCCGCCCTTGTAGATGCGGGCATAGCGGTGGCCGAGGCTGGTCAGCACCTCATAGCCGATGGTGCCGAAATGATGTGCGAGCTCGTCGACGGTGATGCCCTCGCCGAGCAGCGTCACCATGTGGCCACGCCGCGCCGCATTCGGCGGCAGATCGGTGATGTCGATCGCGATGAGGTCCATTGAAATACGTCCGGCTACCGGGCAGCGTTTGCCGGCGACGATGACTTCGGCGCCGCGGGTGCCGTCATTGGAGCTGGCGGCGCGGAAATAGCCGTCGGCATAACCGACTGCGATGATCGCGAGCTTCGTCGGCCGCCGCGCGGTCCAGGTGCCGCCATAGCCGACGCTCTCGCCGCGCTCGATGGTGCGGGTCTGCACGATGCGCGCCTTGAGGTCGACCACCTGCTGCATCGGATTGTCGGCCTCCGGCGTCGGGTTGACGCCGTAGAGGGCCGCGCCCGGCCGCACCAGGTCGAACTGGAACGGCGCGCCGAGGAAGATGCCGGAGGAATTGGCGAGCGCGGCCGGCACGCCGGAGAATTCGCTGGCGATGCTGCGGAAGGCGGCGAGCTGCCTGGCGTTGACAGGGCTGTTGAGCTGCTCGGCCGAGACCAGATGGCTCATCACCAGCGTGATGCCGTGATCGCCGGCATTGATGCGGGGGATGATGGCCTGCGCCTCCTGGAGCGTCAGCCCGAGCCGGTTCATGCCGGTGTCGATGTGGATGGCGGCGCCGCCGTTCCACCCCGTCCGACGGCAGAACACGTCCCATTCGGCGAGCTCGTTGAGGTCGCCGATCACCGGGCGGCAATTGATCTTGGCGTAGTGCTCGCCGGTGTTCTGGAAATAGCCGCCGAGCACGTAGATCGTGGGCTCCGGGACGGCCGCGCGCACCTTGCGCGCTTCCTCGATAGTGGCGACGAAGAAGGTCTTGCAGCCGGCCTTGCTCAGGGCACGCGCGACCTCGGCAGCGCCGCAGCCATAGGCGTCGGCCTTGATCACCGCCGAGCATTCGGCGGGCACCGCCGTCTTCTCGAGCTTGCGCCAATTGGCGATGACGGCGTCGAGATCGACGGTCAGCACGCCGCCATAGGAGGCGAGCGCGGCGGCCTGATTGGCCTCCGCGGAGAGAAGGCCGGATTGCGGGTTTATTTTCGGGTCGGACGCCATTGTCATGGCGCCGTTTTACGCAAGAGGAAGTTGCTGTTCAAGGAACTCAGTAGTCGTTGCCGCTACGAACCGGCAACTGACTGTCAGGCGCGAGGTCGCCGAACCGCGTGACCGAGGCTTCGAAAGCCAGATCGACGGTGCCGGTCGGGCCGTGGCGCTGCTTGCCGATGATGACTTCGGCCTTGCCGTGCGCAAGGCTCATGTCGAGCTGCCACTTCTCGTGTTCAGGCGTGCCCGGGCGGGGCTCCTTCATCGCGAGGTAATATTCCTCGCGGTAAACGAACAGCACGACGTCGGCGTCCTGCTCGATCGATCCGGATTCACGCAAGTCGGAGAGCTGCGGCCGCTTGTCGTCGCGCGATTCCACCTGACGCGAGAGCTGCGACAGCGCGATCACGGGAACGTTGAGCTCTTTGGCCAGCGCCTTCAGGCTGGTCGTGATCTCCGTGATTTCCTGCACGCGATTGTCGCTCCGCTTGCCGGAGCCCGAGAGCAGCTGGATGTAGTCGATCACGAGCAGGTCGAGGCCCTTCTGGCGCTTCAGCCGGCGCGCCCGCGCCATCAGCTGCGCGATCGAAAGGCCGCCGGTGGCGTCCACGTAGAAGGGCAGCGACTGCAGCTCGATCGAGACCTCTCGGATCTTGTCGAAATCGGCTTCCGAGATGCCGCCGCGGCGGATGTGGGAGGAGGGGACGCCGGTGCGCTCGGCCACGATACGCGTGGCGAGCTGGTCGGCCGACATTTCGCAGGAGAAGAACCCGATCACGCCGCCATTGGCGGCCTTCGTGGTCCCGTCGGCCTGGAGCTCAGGAACGTAGGCTCGTGCGACGTTGTAGGCGATGTTGGTCGCAAGAGAGGTCTTGCCCATGCCGGGACGGCCCGCGACGATGATGAGGTCGGAGTGCTGCAGGCCGCCCATCTTGGTGTCGAGGTCGCGCATGCCCGTCGAGATGCCGGACAGCTTGCCGTCGCGCTGGAACGCCTTGGCCGCGAGATCGACCGCGACCGCCAGTGCCTGCGAGAATTTCTGGAAGCCGCCGTCATAGCGGCCGGATTCGGCGAGCTCGTAGAGCTTGCGCTCGGCGTCCTCGATCTGCGCCCGCGGCTGGAAGTCGACCGGCGCGTCATAGGCGACATTGACCATGTCCTCGCCGATGCCGATCAGGTCGCGCCTGAGCGACAGGTCGTAGACCGTGCGGCCGTAATCCTGGGCGTTGATGATGGTGGTCGCTTCGGCGGCGAGCCGCGCAAGATATTGCCCGATGGTCATGCCGCCGACATCGGTGTCGGCGGGCAGGAACGTCTTCAGCGTGACGGGCGTCGCGATCTTGCCCATTCGGATCAGGCTGCCGGCGGTCTCGAAGATGGTCTGGTGCAGCGGCTCGAAGAAATGCTTCGCCTCCAGGAAGTCGGAGACGCGGTAGAAGGCGTCGTTGTTGACCAGGATCGCGCCCAGAAGGCTCTGTTCCGCCTCGATATTATGCGGAGCGCTCCGATAGGCGGGCGTTCCGGCGTCGGGCGCGAGTTTGAGAACGTTCGAATCAGTCAGGGCCATGGTTGGACGTACTTAGCAATTTTCTTGGGCGGATGCGGGGCCGGGATAAAGCGCCGCCGCAGGTCAAAGCGAAAGCGAAAGCTGACCGCTATCAACCGCTCAGTGAAAATGGTGGATGATTAGCAGTCGCAGCACGCGCCGCGCTTGACGGATTTTTGCGGAACCTGCTCCAGCGCTGGAAACGGCCGCGACCGTGCCATGGAAAAATCCGGAAACCATGAACTTTATGGGTTTGCGCGCAGACGTATCAAGAAGCGTGCGAAAATGGGCGCTCGGCGAACCGCTTTCGGCGCGGCTTCAGACCAGCAGGAGGTAGACCAGCGCAACCAGAGCCGCCCCGACGCCGGTAACGATCAGGGCGTAATCGGTGCGGAGGTCGTCCTGCACGTCAAACGAGGTTTGGGTCTCTTTGCTCATGGCGACGGTCTAAGCCAGGCCCGACCAGACTTATGTGAAGTGGATCACATCTCCCCGGATTCTTTCGGGGGTATGACCGGAACAGGCGGACGGGAGGGGAATTGTCTCCCACGGTCCGCCAACAGGGAACGAGGCAAGCGATGCGGCCAGAACGGCAGCACCAGATTTGGCGAAGCGAGGCAGGTAGCCGGCTTTGGCTGTCGGGACTGATTGCGGCCATGGAGCACGCTGAACGCCCCGAAGTGCGTCGCGAGCCCGTGGCACCCGCAATCCTGGTGGAACTGCGGGCCCAGCTGGCGTTAACGGCCCTCGCCCGGTTCTCCCCGCTTTCGACCCTGCGTCACTAGGATCTATTCACTCGCCAGCTGTAGCCTCGGCCTGGCCGCAGCCTCGCGAGCCCGCAGCCGGGTTTCTTCGCGCGGCAAGTAGTCGCGGGTGATCGGCACCACGCCCTGACGGCGCGTGAGCTGGATCTGGAAGTTCATCATGGCCTGCTTGCGGAACGTCATCTCGCAGGCCGCCAGATAAAATTCCCACATCAAGGCGAAGCGCTCGTCGTAGAGTTGCACGGCCTCCTCGCGCCGCGCCATGAAACGTTCCCTCCAGGCTTTGAGCGTTTCCGCGTAGTGCAGGCGCAGGATCTCGATATCGCAGACCAAGAGGCCGGCGCGCTCGATCGCCGGCAGCACTTCCGACAAGGCCGGGATGTAGCCGCCGGGGAAGATGTATTTGGCTATCCAGGGGTTGGTCGAGTCCGGGCCCTGCGAACGGCCGATCGAATGCAGCAGCATGATGCCGTTCTCGCTGAGCAGCTCGGCACAGCGCTGGAAATAGGTGTCGTAGAAATGGGCGCCGACATGCTCGAACATGCCGACCGAAACGATGCGGTCGAACGGACCGTCGATGTCGCGATAGTCCTGGAGCAGGAATCTGGCCGAGCCGGTCAGGCCCTTTTCGGCCGCGCGTGCATTGGCGATCTGCAACTGCTCGGTGGAGAGCGTGATGCCGGTGACGTCGGCGCCGGCGATCTCGGCGAGATAGAGCCCGAGCCCACCCCAGCCGGAGCCGATGTCGAGCACGCGTTGACTCGGCTTGACGAACAGCTTGGCGGCGACGTGCCGCTTCTTGGCGAGCTGCGCGTCGTCGAGGGTCGCGTCCTGCGTCTCGAAATAGGCGCAGCTGTACTGCTTGTCGGCGTCCAGGAAGAGCGAATAGAGCCGGGCGTCGAGATCATAATGATGTGCGACGTTCCGGCGGGAGCGCGAACGCGGATTGAACTGCTTCAGGTGCCGCGTCAGATAGCGCAGATGCCACCAGGGTCTTGCCCAGTGCGGCAAGAGGTCGGGTTGATCGAGCAGGATCGCGAGGGCATCGGCGATGGTGCCGCGTTCGACGACGAACTCGCCGTCCATATAGGCCTCTCCAAGCCCGAGCTCGGGATTGACCAGGACCTTGCGTTCCGCCTCCGCAGTGACGAAGCGCACCGCGACCGGCTCGCCGGCGCCGTCGCCGACGGTGAATTTCGATCCGCTGGAGCCGGTCACCGTCATTGACCCGCGGCGGATGAATTGAGTCAGGAATCTACGCAACAATCGGTCCATCGCCACCTTCCTCTCGAGCGAACCCCAAGAGATGCGACTAGATGCGACTAACCCGGCCTTCACGTCGGACGCTCAGGTCCCGCTCTGGTTCCTATGCGTTTGCATCCAAATCTGGGGACGGCGGGACGGCTGCGCTATTGCGCTGAGTTCACAGCCGATATTCCAAAAGCGCTTAATCACATCCTTGCGCGTGGAGGCTGCTTCCATTCGCGGCTCAATCGGATAAAAGGTGACCCGCCGCCGTGCCGGAGGCCGGCTGCACCTCTCGGAATTCAATGGAGATGATGGGAATGTCGAGCCGAGCGCTCAGCCTCGCGACGGTACTGCTTCTGATGGGCTTCGGCGCGGCCGATACCGTTTTTGCGCAGGCGACCAACCTCGAGGCCGGCAAAAGCCCGTCCCAGATTTTCTCGCAGACCTGCACTGCGTGCCACAAGAGCCCGCGCGGACTTCTGAAGTCCGTCGCGCCGGGTTCGCTGCCGGGCTTCCTGCGCCAGCACTACACCACGAGCTCGGACATGGCGGGCATTCTCGCCTCCTATCTCGTCTCCAACGGTGCCACCGACACCCGCTACCAGGCCAAGGACGGCAAGAAGGACGGCGCCAAGGAAAAGGACGCGAGCACCAATCCCGAGCATCAGGGCCGCCGTCCGCGTGCCCAAGACGCCAAGCCGGAGGGCGAGGCCGCTGCTCCCGCCGCGGAAGGGGCGCGCCAGAAGCGTGCCGCGCGTCCGGCCGAGGAAGGCGCGAAGCCCGAGGGCCAGGCTGCGCCCGAAGGACGCAAGGGCAAGCGCCGCGCCAAGCCCGGGCATGAGGAAGCCCCGAAGGTCGATGCCGCCGCGCCGGCCACCGAAGAAAAGAAGAGCGAGCCCAAGACGGAGACTGCCAAGCCTGAGATCGTCAAGCCTGAGATCGTCAAGCCTGAGATCGTCAAGCCTGAGACCAAGCCCGACGAGAAACCGGCTGAGTCCAAGCCTGACAGCGCCAAGGTCGAACCCCGCGGCAATGAGACGCCGGCGCTGCGGTCCGATCCGGTCCCTCCGGTCACGCCCGCCGCGAAGCCGGCCGAGCCCACCAAACCGGCGGAAGAGGCGGCTCCCAAGCCTGCCGCGCCGGCTGCCAGCTCTGAACCGGCGGCCAAGCCGCAGGAGCCGGCACCGCCCGCGACCGCTGCAGCTCCGCCTGCAGCGCCGGCCGAATCTTCCGGCCCCCCGACGCCGCCGATCTCGCGCTAAGCCAGCCCGTTTTTGATCGACCTGCGGAGGCCGCATTCGTCGCGGCCTCCCCATTGTATTGACCGGCGCTAGAGTAGTGCTCTAGAGTAATGCTCTAGGAGGCTCCGATGACGGCGAGCGTGCGGGACGATTTGTTGGCAGCGGGTCTCGTCGTGTTCGACCGCGTCGGCTTTGAAGCCGCGACGGTCGCCGCGATCCGCAGCAAAGCGCGGGCCTCCAATGGCAGCTTCTTTCACGCCTTCGGCTCGAAGAAGGAGCTTGCCGGTGCGCTGTTCCTGGAGGTCTTGCGGCACTATCACGCCGCGGTGCTGGCCGCGCTCGATCCCGTGCCCGGTGCGGAACAGGGCATCGATCGGCTGATCCGGGCCCATCTCGACTGGGTGGTGACCAGCCGGCGCGAGGCGCGCTATCTCTTCGAGATTTCGCGCAGCGAGTGGGGCGAGGACATCCGCGACGCCCAGCGCGCGCAGAATGGGCGCCTCGCCGAAGGCATCGAGCGCTGGCGCGCGCCGCTGATTGCAAGCGGTGAGCTCTTGCCGATGACGCCGGCGATGTTCGTCAGCCAGCTCATCGGTCCGGCGCAGATTTTCTGCCGCGCCTTTCTGTCGGGACGCGACCGCGCCGATCCGCGCGCCGAGGCCGACACGCTGATCGCCTGCGCCATCCGCGCGCTGCGGCCATACGATCGCATCAACAAGCAATAAGGAGAGACTGCATGCGCGAAGCGGATCCGGAATTTGCGCCGATTGCCAAGCACATCCATGCCAATGTCGGCCGCCAGGGCTTCATGAACCTGGTCGGCGCCGAGCTCTCGGAGTTGACGCGCGGCACCTGCACGATTGCCGTGGATCGCCGGCCGGAGCTGCTGCAGCAGCACGGCTTCTTCCACGGGGGCGTCACCGCCTTCCTGGTCGACAACGCCACGACGATCGCAGCCGCCACCTCGCGCGGCCAGCCGGCGCTCACGGCGGAATACAAGCTCAATCTGCTCTCGCCCGCGGTCGGCGAGAAGCTGATCTGCCGGGCCCGCGTGATCAAGCCGGGCCGTCAGGTCTCGGTGGTTGCCGCCGACGTGTTCTGCGTCAGCGACGGTGTCGAGAAGCACACGGCAACGGCGCTGGCCTCGATCGCGATGTTGAGCGAGGACGTCGCTGCGAAAACGAAAAGCCCGGCCGCCTGAGGCAGCCGGGCTTCGCGGTCTCGCGCGAATGCGAGGCTTACTTCTCTTCCGCGGCCGGCGCCGGCTCGACGTCGGGCTCGGCTTCCGGATCGAAGAACTCGCCGGCGGCGGCGATCGCCTCGGCGGCCGCGTCGCGGTCCTCGTTGCGGGTCGAGATGTCCTCGCCACGGTTGATGCGCTCGGCCTCGTCCTGGCTGCGCGCGACGGTCACGGTGATCTCGACCTCGACCTCGGGGTGAACTGCGACGATGACCGTGTGCTTGCCGATGGTCTTGATCGGCGCGTCGAGCTGCACCTGCGGACGGTCGAGGTGGACGCCGTCGGCCTCGAACGCCATGACGATGTCGCGCACCGTGACCGAGCCGAACAGCTGGCCGGCTTCCGAGGCCTGACGGATCACGATGATGTTCTTGTCCTTGATCTTCTCGGCGACCTTGGACGCCTCGCCCTTGGCCTGCAGGTTGCGGGCCTCGAGCTCGGCCTTCATGCCGTCATACTTGGAACGGTTGTCGGCGGTGGCGCGCAGCGCCTTGCCACGCTTGAGCAGGAAATTGCGGGCATAGCCGTCGCGAACCTTCACGACTTCGCCCATCTGGCCGAGCTTGTTGACGCGTTCCAGCAAAATGACTTCCATATTCGTTCTCCTTTTGAAGTGGTTTGTAGGTTTCAGTTCCGGTGGTTGACTTAAGGGGTCGGCAGTGGCGGCGGCTGCCGGCTGCGCAGGAAGCGCTCGCGGAAGCCGAACATGGCGTCCGCAAGGCCGAGGATCACCATCGCGATCACGGGCCATCCGAACACGACCACGACGGCGTAGGTCGAGCCGAGCCAGAACGTGCGGCTCTTCAGCGCCAGCGTCAGCGTATGCAGCACGGCGAAGCCGGTCAGCGCATAGCCCATCATCAGCGCGGCCGCGGCGATCTGGGCGGCGATCGCGAGCAGCCCGCCGGTGAAGCAGAAGGCGAGCGCGATGCAGAGCCCCACCAGCGTCATCGGCGGCAGCTCCGCCGTCTTCATGTCCGGCCACGGGCGCCGCAGCCGGCCCGACGTCGCGGTGATCTTGGCGCTGAGCCAGAGGTTGAGGGTCAGCGTCATCATCGCGATGACAGTGGCCCCGGCCGGCGCGATGCGCACCAGCGCGTCGACGAACTGACCGGCTTCGCCGGAGCTCTGCGGGTCGGTGGCGCGGAGGAGGCGCATCAGGCCGCGCCGCAACGTGCCGAGGATGGTTTCGGCATCGGTCCCGAGCGTGAGCAGGGCGGCCATCGTGGTCAGCGTGGCGAAGCCCGCGAGCCATAGCAGGATGCGGCCGACCGGATACCATTCGAGTTCAGGCGCGGCGGGAGGCTGGGTAGTCGCGTCTGGCGTGACCGGTCCCACAGGACGGCTGAGCAGGACGAGATGGCCGAGCCACCACGCGGGCAGCGCGACGGTGACGGCGAAGGCGATGCAATAGGGCAGGCCGAACAGGGCGCCGAGGCAGACCGCGGCGGCGATGCCGCCAAGGCTCGCGCAAAGCGGTCCCCAGCCGATCGCGGCGACCATCAGCGGCAGCGGGGCGAGATAGAACAGGACGAGCGAGATCAGCGCGCCCGAAATGATCGAGGCGAACATCAGGGCCGACGCTGCGCCGGCGATCAGGCCAATCAGTGCAAAAGCCATCATCAGCTGTCCCGCTCCCTTCGAGCGGTTAGAGGCCACTTGCCCCAACCATCGGCGACCGGACGACCCGGAAGCCTTATGAGTTCGAAAAAGTTGCGACCGGCGGCTCAGGGCCGCCGGCCGAATTGGTCGTGTTAACGAATGACGTAGGGCAGCAGGCCCAGGAACCGCGCGCGCTTGATGGCGCGGGCGAGCTCACGCTGCTTCTTCGCGGACACCGCGGTGATGCGGCTCGGCACGATCTTGCCGCGCTCGGAGACGTAACGCATCAGCAGCTTGGAGTCCTTGTAGTCGATCTTCGGAGCGTTGGCGCCCGTGAACGGGCAGCTCTTGCGACGACGGAAAAACGGACGGCGTGCACCAGCTTCAGCCATTGGTCTTACTCCCCATCCGTCGTGGTGGTTTCAGCGTCTTCGCGCGGACGGCGCGGGCCGCGATCACCGCGGAAGCCACCACCGTCGCGATCGCCACCGCGGAAACCGCCTTCACGGTCGCCACGGAAACCGCCGCCTTCACGATCGCGGAAGCCGCCGCCACGGTCGTCACGCTCGCGGTCGCGATCGGCCTTGCGCATCATCGCGGACGGGCCTTCCTCAAGCTCCTCGACGCGGACGCTGAGATAGCGGATCACGTCTTCGCTGATGCGCTCCTGGCGCTCGATCTCGGCGATCGCCGCGGACGGCGCGTCGATGTTGAGCAGCACGAAGTGCGCCTTGCGGTTCTTGTTCATGCGATAGGTGAGGGAGCGCACGCCCCAATTCTCGGTCTTGGTGACCTTGCCGCCGAGCCCCTCGACGATACCGGTCATCTGCGCAGTCAGCTCTTCGACCTGCTGCGTGCTCGCGTCCTGACGCGCGAGAAAGACATGCTCATAAAGAGCCATGGTGGTCCTTTCCTCATGTTGGCGCATCGCCCGGCGTCAAGCCCTTAAGAGGCCTTCGGAAAGGACTCTGGGATTAAGCTCAGAAGGCGGAAACACGGGACGACGGGCCGACTGGCCCTGCCACACCAAAATCACGAATGATTTGCTGAGACCGTCCGTTCAGCTCCCGGCCGGGGTCTGCGGATGCGCGCCTTATACGGATTTTGACCGGCTTTGCAAGGTTGAGGGCTGGATTTCGGCTCGGATCGCCCAGATGGCCGGCGCCGTCCTCCAATACCAACCCATCTTGATTTCTTTGTTTGTATATCATACAAACAACTCGGCGGAGAGATCCCAATGGCGGAAAAGTCGGTCCATGAAGCGGTTGAGGCGGGCGATCCCAAGCACGCCGCGCGGGCGACGCGCTCCGCCGGCCGCAAGATGCGCTCGCTGCTGCTGGATGCGGCGAGCCCGCTGTTCCGCGAGCGGGGGCTCTCGGGCACGGCGATCGCCGACATCGCGGCTGCCGCCGACGCCTTCCCGAGCCAGATCACCTATTACTTCCGCACCAAGGAGGCGCTGTTCGTCGAATGCGCCTGCCGCGATTTGCTGTATCTGGCGCGCGCGACCGAGCAGGCGGCGCTGCAGGCGCGCACACCGCGGGACTACACGCATGCGCTGGCGCAGACCGTGACGGCAAGCGATTCCGTCGCCTTCTTCGCCGAAGCCCTGACATTGACGCGCCGGCGCCAGGATCTGGCGCCTCTGGTCGAGCGCACGATTGAGCGCCTGCACGGTGAAGGCGCACGCGCCTATGCGAGCCAGGTGGCGCGGCACGGCTGGCGCTCGCTGCGGGCGCCCGACGAAAGCTCGCGGCGTTTCTGGGCCGTCGCCATCGGCGTCATTCTCGAAGGCTACGCGATGGGCCGTTCGCCCGAGGCGCTTTGCGCCGAGATGCTGCGGGTGCTCGGTGAGCAGGCGAAATCCACCGACACGGCGCGCCTGCGCCTCGTCGACGACGCGTCACATTCGAATGAAGAGGGGTAGGCCATGACCGCGCTTCGCATGCGTGCCCGCGATTTCCTGACCGACGACCAGCTCGCCGACGTGCGCCAGCGCGTGACCTGGAAAGGCGTTGCGCTGATCGCGCACGCCTGGGCGCTGATCGTTGGGGCGGTTGCGCTGGTCGCCTGGTGGCCAAATCCCGTCACCTATGTTCTCGCCGTCGCCATCATCGGCTCGCGCCAGCTCGGTCTTGCGATCCTGATGCATGACGGCGCACATGGCTGCCTGTCCGCGGACGAGAAAACCAATCTGACCCTGAGCCAGTGGTTCTGCGCCTATCCGCTGTTCGCGGAGACGCGCAGCTACCGGCGCTACCACCTGCAGCATCATGCGCGCACCCAGCAGGAGGATGATCCCGACCTCGTTCTGTCGGCGCCGTTTCCGATCACGAAGCTGAGCTATCGTCGCAAGTTCATTCGCGACATCACCGGACAGACCGGCTACCAGCAGCGCAAGGCGCAACTGCTCAACGCGCTCGGTGCGAAGGACTGGCCGTGGCGTCAGCGCCTTTCGCATTTCTGGGACAAGCTCGGTCCGCAATGCATCGTCAATGCCGCGATGTTCGCCGCGTGCGTGGCGGCCGGCGTGTGGTGGGCCTATCCGCTGCTCTGGCTGGTGCCGCTGTTGACCTGGATGATGGTCATCACCCGCATTCGCAACATCGCCGAGCACGCCGTCGTCCCCGACAGCCGCGATCCCTTGCGCAACACCCGCACCACGCATGCCAATGTTCTCGAGCGCCTGTTCATCGCGCCGTACTACGTGAACTATCACCTCGAGCATCATCTGCTGTTCTATGTGCCCTGCTACAATCTGCCGAAGGTGCACCGGCTGCTGAGCGCAAGCCGGCATGCGGACCGCATGGAGGTGCAGCCGGGCTATGCCGCCGTGCTGTGGCTGGCGACGGCGAAGCCTGACGGGGACGACCGGCCGGGGCAGCTGGTGAACAGCGCGCGCCGTGCCCAGGCGGGGGCGAAGGTCGATGCCAACCAGACCGCCGGCGGGTTTTGACCGGCGATCCCCAGTTGAATGCCGGGGCGGGTTCCCATCTCGGCTTGACAGTCCGGCCCCGGACAGTGTCTACGGCCCCCTTTGGAGCGTGATCCGGAACCATGGCCGAGGGAGCTATGGCCAGGGAACCAGATATCAAGGCCGCGCGTAATCGGCTGCTGGTTCTTACGAGGGATCGTGCCCGACAAGCAGGGAGCGCCGATGACGGCAGCATTCACATTTCCGGGGCAGGGGTCCCAGGCGGTTGGCATGGGCAAGGCCCTGGCTGACGCCTTTCCGGTGGCGCGCGCCGTGTTCGACGAGGTCGATGCCGCGCTGTCCGAGAAGCTGACGGCGATCATCTGGGATGGTCCGGCCGAAACCCTCCAGCTCACCGAAAACGCCCAGCCGGCGCTGATGGCGGTCTCTGTCGCCACCCTGCGCGTGCTAGAGGCCGAGGCCGGAGTTTCCGTGGGACGAGACGCGGCCTTCGTCGCCGGTCATTCGCTCGGTGAATATTCGGCACTGGCTGCGGCGGGCAGCCTGACGCTTTCCGATACCGCCCGTCTGCTTCGCACCCGCGGTCTCGCAATGCAAAAGGCTGTCCCGGTCGGCGCCGGCGCAATGGCCGCGCTGCTCGGTCTCGACTACGAGGCCGCCATGGAGGTCGCCAATGAGGCGGCCCAGGGGCAGGTCTGCCAGGCCGCCAACGACAATGGCGGCGGGCAGGTGGTCGTCTCGGGCGACAAGGCCGCGGTTGATCGCGCCGTCGAGATCGCCAAGACCAAGGGTGCCAAGCGCGCGATGCTGCTGCCGGTGTCCGCACCGTTCCATTGCAGGCTGATGCAGCCCGCCGCCGACGCCATGGCGGAGGCGCTCTCGAAGGTCACGATCAAGGCGCCGGCCGCCCCGCTGGTGTCCAACGTGCTGGCGAGCGCAATCACCGACCCCGACGAGATCCGCCGCCGCCTGGTCGAGCAGGTCACGGGCACGGTGCGTTGGCGCGAGTCGGTTGCCTATATGGCAGGACAGGGCGTCACCCGCTTCTTCGAGATCGGCGCCGGCAAGGTGCTGACCGGTCTCGTCAAGCGCATCGCAGACGGTGCCGTCGGCGTTGCGGTCGGCGGCCCCAACGACATTGCCGCCGCCAAGGATGCATTGGCCGCCGCGAAGCAGGCTTGAGTTTACGCACGATCATTCCGGAAAACCGCTGCACACTTTTCCGGATCGTGCATTGGAGGAGTTATCGATGTTCGATCTGACTGGCAAAAAGGCGCTCGTCACCGGCGCCACCGGCGGCATCGGCGGCGCGATCGCGCAGGCGCTGCACGCGCAGGGCGCCACCGTCGCGATCTCAGGGACACGCAAGGAAGTGCTGGATGAGCTTGCCGGCAAGCTCGGCGAGCGCACCCACGTGCTGCCCTGCAATCTCTCCAAGGCCGACGAGGTCGAGGCGCTGGTGCCGGCTGCGGAAGCCGCGATGGGCCAGGTCGACATCCTCATCGCCAATGCCGGCATCACGCGCGACAATCTCTTCGTGCAGCTCCGCGACGAGGATTGGGAGGAGGTCATCAACGTCAATCTGACCGCGACCTTCCGCCTCGCGCGCGCCGCGACCAAGCTGATGATGCGCAAGCGCTTCGGCCGCATCATCGCCATCACCTCGGTGGTCGGTGTCACCGGCAATCCCGGACAAGGCAACTACACCGCCTCGAAGGCGGGCCTGATCGGCATGATCAAGACGCTCGGGGCCGAATACGCCAAGCGCGGCGTGACCGCGAACTGCATCGCGCCCGGCTTCATCAAGACGCCGATGACCGACGCGCTCAACGACAAGCAGCGCGAAACGATTCTGACCAAGGTTCCGGCCGCCCGTCTGGGAACGCCCGAGGACATCGCCGCGGCCGCCGTGTACCTGAGTTCGAACGAAGCAGCCTACGTCACCGGCCAGACCATCCACGTCAACGGCGGCATGGCCATGATCTGAAGCCCTCGTTCCGCACCGCCCAGATCGGCGGCGCGGATGTGGCAAACGGCCGTTTCCGGAGCGAAATGAGGCTTGTAGTCAAGGCAATTGAAGTGTGATAACCGGACCTTCAACGGATGGGCAAAGAACGCCATTGCAGGTTTTTGAAACCCTGTATATTGGCGATGCGGAGCCTTGGCCGTCGTTCGCCGGGCCCTGTATCGGTTAGGATGGGGCCAAATCAAGTTCGTAAGCGAAGGCAAGTAACACGACCACGACGGCTCGTATCGTCCCGGGGGGTCGGGTCTACAGGGAACAACACGAGGTTATGCAATGAGTGACATTGGCGAGCGGGTTAAGAAGATCGTGGTCGAACACCTTGGTGTTGAACCCGAGAAGGTTGTCGACGCTGCGAGCTTCATCGACGACCTCGGCGCCGACAGTCTGGACACCGTCGAACTGGTGATGGCGTTCGAAGAGGAATTCGGTTGCGAGATTCCGGACGACGCCGCGGAAACGATTCTCACCGTCGGCGATGCCACGAAGTTTCTCGAGAAGAACGCGAAGAGCTAAGGCTCTTCATTTTCGCGGGGACAACATTGAAACCGGACGGGCCGCTTCGCAGCGGTCAGCCGGTTTCTTGTTATTGGCCGTGAATCTTTCGATGCGGAGTTTTCTGACATGAGGCGGGTTGTCGTCACTGGTCTCGGCATGGTGTCGCCGCTCGGCTGCGGCGTCGAACCGACCTGGAAACGCATCCTCAACGGCGAAAGCGGCGCGCGCCCGATCGAGAGCTTCGATGTCTCCGATCTTCAGACAAAATACGCCTGCACCGTCGTGCGCGGCGACGGCAGCAACGGCACCTTCAATCCCGACAAGTGGATGGAGCCGAAGGACCAGCGCAAGGTCGACGACTTCATCATCTTCGGCATGGCCGCAGCCGGCCAGGCGCTCGACGACGCCAACTGGCATCCCGAGACCGAGGAGGACAAGTGCGCGACCGGCACCATGATCGGTTCCGGCATCGGCGGCCTTAGCGGCATTGCCGAGACCGCGCTGCTCCTGAAGGAACGGGGACCCCGCAAGGTATCGCCGTTCTTCATTCCGGGCCGCCTGATCAATCTCGCCTCCGGATATGTGTCGATCAAGCACGGGCTGAAGGGCCCGAACCATTCGGTGGTCACGGCCTGCTCGACCGGCGCGCATGCGGTCGGCGATGCCGCCCGCCTGATCGCGCTGGGGGATGCCGACGTGATGGTCGCAGGCGGCGCCGAGTCGCCGATCAGCCGCATCGGTATCGCCGGCTTCAACGCCGCGCGCGCGCTCTCGACCGGCTTCAATGAGACGCCCGAGAAGGCTTCGCGTCCCTACGACAAGGACCGCGACGGTTTTGTCATGGGCGAGGGCGCCGGCGTCCTCGTGCTGGAAGAGCTCGATCACGCCCGGCGCCGCGGCGCGAAGATCTACGCCGAGGTGATCGGCTACGGTCTGTCGGGTGACGCCTATCACATTACGTCGCCGTCGCCCGATGGCGATGGCGGCTTCCGCAGCATGTCGGCCGCGCTCCGGCGCGCCGGCCTGACGGCATCCGATCTCGACTACATCAACGCGCACGGCACCTCGACACCGCTCGGCGACGAGATCGAGCTCGGTGCCGTCGAGCGCCTGCTCGGCAATGCCGCCTCCAAGGTCGCGATGTCGTCGACCAAATCGTCGACGGGTCATCTGCTCGGCGCGGCCGGTGCGATCGAAGCGATCTTCGCCATTCTCGCGATTCGCGATAATGTCGTGCCGCCGACGATCAACCTCGACAATCCGTCGGTGGAGACCGCAATCGACCTCGTGCCGCACACGGCCAAGAAGCGTGAGGTCAATGTCGCCTTGTCGAACTCGTTTGGTTTTGGCGGTACCAATGCGTCGGTGATCGTCCGGCGTTTGGTCAGTTAGCTTGAGTTTGAGACGAATCCACCGTTTTGCCGTATTCGGCGATAGTCATGGACGTGGGCGTGCATTTGGCGCGGCAGGCGATTGCCGAGCCGCTATTGAACCGGCAGGATTCAGGTTGTTTCGATGAGTGAAAGGCCGCCCATTTCGCCCCGGAGTCCGCGGGCAGCGCTCGAGCCTGAACAGCTCCCACCGCCGCCGAAGCGATCGGACCGTGCGCGCAATCCCTTCGTGGTCGTCGGCAACGCCATCATCACCCTTCTGCTGATCGCCATGCTCGGCGCCGGCGGCGTCTATTATTACGGCCGGCAGGTGCTGGAATCGCCCGGGCCGCTGAAGGACGACAAGATCGTCAACATCCCGCAGCGCGCGGGCAAGCGCGACATCGCCGAGACACTGAACCGGGAAGGCGTGACCGACGTCAATCCCTGGGTGTTCATCGCCAGCGTCGCCGCGCTGAAGGCAAGCTCGGACCTCAAGCCGGGTGAATATGCATTCCAGAAGAACGCTTCGCTCCGCGACGTCATCGCCACCATCGTCGAAGGCAAGGTGGTGCAGCATGCCGTCACCATTCCGGAAGGCCTGACCTCCGAGCAGATCGTGGCGCGCTTGTCCGACAACGACATCTTCACCGGCAGCGTGCGCGAGCTGCCGCGCGAAGGCACGCTGCTGCCGGAGACCTATAAATTCCCGCGCGGCACCCCGCGCGAGCAAGTGGTCCAGCGCATGCAGCAGGCGCACAAACGTGTGCTCGCCGAGATCTGGGAGCGTCGCAATCAGGACATTCCGGTCAAGTCGCCGGAGCAGCTGGTGACGCTGGCCTCGATCGTGGAGAAGGAGACCGGCAAGCCCGACGAGCGCAGCCGCGTCGCCGCGGTGTTCGTCAATCGCCTGAAGCAGCGCATCAAGCTGCAGTCCGATCCGACCATCATCTATGGCCTCGTCGGCGGCAAGGGCACGCTGGGCCGCCCGATCAAGCGCAGCGAGATCACGCAGCCTTCGCCCTACAACACCTATGTCATCGAGGGCCTGCCGCCGGGCCCGATCTCCAACCCCGGCCGCGCCTCGCTGGAGGCCGCCGCCAATCCGGCCCGCACCCGCGACCTCTATTTCGTCGCCGACGGCACCGGCGGGCACGCCTTCACCGAGACCTACGACGCGCACCAGAAGAACGTCGCCAAGCTGCGCGCGATGGAAAAGCAGATCCAGAACGACACGGTCGAGCCGGCCGAGGACGCGGCGCCGCCCGCTGCCGCCGCGCCCGGGACCGTCGATACGCCGACGGCGACCACGCCGGCGCGGCCCAATCAGCAGAAAAAGCCGCCGGCGGCACGCCCCGCAGCTCCGCCGCCGGCGCGGCAGGGCGCGGTGCAATCCTCGCCACCGGTGGTCCAGCGCTAGGCGCGTTGCAGATCTGCCTGCGGACTTTGCGGATTCCACTTTCCTGCAAAATAGTCTTAAGATTCGCGTGGCTTGATGCCCCCGCGAATCCCGCGTTTCTGGAGAAATTGACCTGATGGCGCTGTCGTCCATGACCGGCTTTGCTCGAAGCCACGGCGCAAGCGGGCCGTACACGTTCGAATGGGAATTGAAGTCGGTCAACGCCAAGGGCTTTGATCTCAGGGTGCGGCTGCCGCAGGGCTTCGACGAGCTCGAGGCGCACGCCAAGAAGCGCGCCGGCGAGCTTTTGTCGCGCGGCACAGTCTACGCCAATCTCACCGTCAAGCGCGCCAACGCCGCAGCTTCCGTGCGCGTCAACGAGGACGTGCTCAACGCCGTCCTGAAGGCGGCGGCTGTGATCGCCGGCAAGGTCGACGCGGTGGCCCCGAGCATCGACGGCCTGCTTGCGATCAAGGGGGTCGTCGAGGTTGCCGAGCCCGAGGGCGACGAAGAGGAGGACAAGGCCGCGCGCGCTGCCGCCGCCGAGGCCTTCGACAAGGCGCTCGATGAGCTCGTCGCGATGCGCAAGCGCGAAGGTACTTCGCTGGGGCAGATCCTGACCCAGCGGGTCGACGAGATCGAGCAATTGGCGAAGAAGGCGGAAGGCGCGCCCGGGCGGAAGCCTGAGGCGATCAAGGCACGGCTTGCCGAGCAGATCGCCGCGCTGCTCGACACCTCCGATCGCTTCGACGCCGACCGTCTGATGCAGGAGGCGATCCTGATCGCCACCAAGGCCGACATCCGCGAGGAGCTCGACCGCATCGCATCCCACATCGCGCAGGCGCGTGAGTTGATCGGCAAGGGCGGTCCGGTCGGCCGCAAGCTCGACTTCCTGGCGCAGGAGTTTCACCGCGAGGTCAACACCTGCTGCTCGAAGTCGAACGACATCGAGCTGACCAATACGGGGCTCGCCATGAAGAACGTGGTCGAGCAGTTCCGCGAGCAGGTCCAGAATCTGGAGTGATCGATGACATCAGGCGGTCACGGAACTGACGGTGTCGAACGGCGCGGCTTGATGTTCGTGCTGTCCTCGCCCTCGGGCGCGGGCAAGACGACGCTTTCGCGGATGTTGCTCGAGCGCGAGCCGGGCTTGAAGATGTCGGTATCGGCGACGACGCGGCAGATGCGACCGGGCGAGGTCGAGGGGCGGGACTATTTCTTCGTCAGCAAGCCCAAGTTCGAGACGATGGTGGAGCAGGACGAGCTGCTCGAATGGGCCACCGTCTTCGACAATCTTTACGGGACGCCCCGTGCGCCCGTCGAAGCGGCACTATCGGCCGGGCAGGACGTGCTGTTCGACATCGACTGGCAGGGCACGCAGCAACTGCACCAGAAAGCAAGCATCGACGTCGTTCGCGTCTTCATCCTGCCGCCCTCGGCGGCCGATCTCGAGAAGCGGCTGCATTCGCGCGCGCAGGATTCCGACGAGGTGATCCGCAAGCGCATGAGCCGCGCCAGCCACGAGATGAGCCACTGGGCCGAGTACGACTACATCGTCATCAACCACAATGTTGATGAGGCCTTCGCTGAGGTGCAGTCGATCCTGAAGGCCGAGCGCCTCAAGCGCGAGCGGCGGATTGGTCTCGTTGGTTTCGTGCGAGGTTTGCAAGGGCAGCTTCAGGGCTAGGCTGCGGCAGCCGCGGCCCTTGCTTCGCCAGCCGTTCCAGCATTGCGGTGATCACGTCGACGTCGACGGCCTCCTCGGCCTGCACGTCTTCATCGTGATCGACCGCGTCGCGGGCAGCGGGCTTTTTGTCGTCGGTCTCCTTGGCCGCGAGCCGCGGCGGCGCCGCCTCGATCTCGAACGCACCGTTGAAGATGTCGGCCTTGTCGAGCTCTGCGGCCTCTTTGCGAAGGGAAGCGGATTGGGCCGCGATCCGGCCGATCTCCTTGGTGAAGGCGGCGAGTTGCGCGGTCTGCGGCGGCCGTGCTTCGTCGAAATCGACCGGACGCGGCTGCGTGCGCGGCGTGACGGCTGGCGTCGCACCGACCCAGGGCGCGCGGCTTCCGTCATGATCTTGCGGTGTCCAATCGTCCCAATGCCCGCGACGGTCGGCGGATTGGACGCGGACGCGTCCGCCGGCGAAGCGGTAGATCAGGCTGGCGAGGATTCCCGCGAGTGCCAGCGCGCCGCCGATCACGAGCAACAGCATCTGGACCGAGCCGCCGGGTTTGTCCGTCGTGCCGTCGGTTGCAGCGGGCGGGAGCAGAGCAGGGGATTTTGACGGCTTTGCTTTCGACTGCGCAGCTGCTGCCCCCATGGCATTTGCCGGCTGGGGCTCTGGCGTGGTGGAGGCTGCCGAGACATCGGGCCACGGAGTAGCGACGGGAGCTTGCTGCGCGCTGCCATCAGCAGCCTGGTTCCCCGGTTGTTGTGTCGGCGGCGGGGAGGTCTGTGTGGCCGGCGCAAACGCGTCCGGCGCCTTGGGGGCCGCACGCGGCCCCGCATATTCGGCACGCGCGTCCTGCACGGTCTGCGGCGGCGGTGCTGATAAATCCGGTGGCGCGTCGGCTGCGGCCTCGGCGGTCTGCGCAGCCTTCGCGTTGTCCTTGCCGCCGGCGGCGCGCAAATACCAGCACTGCCGCTTGGTCGCGCGGTCAAGACGATAGTACCAGTGCTGTCCCTGCGGCGCCGCGCCCTTTGGCGAGGCGAGACAGTCGGCGGCCGCGTTGGCCGTGCTCGGTGGGTTCGGCGCGTTCTGCGACATTGCGGCCAGTGGCAAGCCGGCAATGACGCTGCCGACCAGCGCGGATACGAATTTTGCGGTGCGGTTGCCCATCCTGGTCTCCCGGTTACGCATGACGCAACTCTTAACCAGCCCTTTGTCATCAAAGACTTGGGTGGCAATGAGCCGCAAATCCGGAGAGGATGTGGCTTGAATTGGGCCTGCGGGGCGGTTGTTCCGCGGCGAAATCGGGCGTCTTGCGGCTACTGTTTCGCCGAGCTCCAGGTTCCGCCGCAGCCGTCGGAGCGACGCCATGTGCCGGAACCGCTGCGCGAGCCGAGGCGTCCCGATCCGGTGAAGGTCACGCCGTCGCCTTGACCCACCGTGCTCACCGCGCCACTCGGGCTGACGGTGCCGGTGACGCCCTGGCCGATGACCTTACCCGAGGAGACCACGACCGCGCCGGACGTGGTGCCGCCGCAGCCGACGCTGGTGACCACCCAGGCGCCGTCAAAGCCACCGCCGCCACCTCCGCCGCCGCCGCGCCGCGACGACGAGCGCGGCTCTTCAGCCGGCCTGCTCCGGCGCGCCGACGGCGCGGGCTCGGCCGAGCGGTCCGAGGAACGATCCTGGCGCGAGCCGGACAGCGACTTCTCGTCATTGCCGATCGCGCCCCCGGCGCTGCCGGACTGGGCGAAGGCGCAAGGCGGAGCGAGGGTGACGGCGAGGAGGAAAGCGATGGCGATGGGGCGGACGACGGCAATGGGCATGAGCAAGAATCCAGCAAGAATCCAGAATGAAAAGGCATCAGCGGCCGGAGCCGTCGGCACAGACGGAACCGATAATGCGGCAAGCTTTGCCAGCCTTGCCGCATTCGTCAAGCGCGGCGTCCTTCGCGCGTTGGACGCCCTCGCGCTGGACCAGCGACCAGGATTTGTCGGAGATCGCGAAGGCGCCGCAGCTTCGGCCGTAGAAGGAAAGCTCGATCGGGCATTTGGCGCCGGCGCAATTGCCGCGCGCATCCGCCACCGCGGCGCGCCGCGAGGCGTGGTTCCAGGAGATCCCCCATTTGCTGCTGTCGGGCCCGTAGACGATCGAGCCCCAGGGCTTGAGATCCTCCATCTTGCGCATGCGCAGCAGCAGGCCTTCGGTCGGCTCCCCATTCGGCGCCATCGAGATCCGCTGCTGCAATTTCGTGATGGCGCGGGTCAGGCCGTCGGGCGTGTCAGGATCGAAATTGAGCTCGTAGAGCCGCTCGCTGAGCTCGCTGAGCAGCGCGGCATCGCGCAAGGGGACGCGGTCGGGATCGGCGCGCAGACGCTCCGCGGGCAGGGGATCCGGCTGCATCGCCGCGATCTGCGGCGGGGCGGTCTGCGTCGGAGCGACGAAATAGAAAGTGCCGTCGATCGGCGAGGACGACACCCAGGGCTGCTGCGCGCCCGCGGTGGCGCGCTTCACGGCAAGGCCGACCTGGTTGAAGGTTTGGAACACGTCGAGGCCCGCGACCCGGATCGTCGTCGCAAGCGCCTTGGTGTAAGGGCTGTGGCCATCGGCGCCGTCCTGGGCGACGTTGCCGGGCTGGGTCGCATAGGAGATCAGCGTGCCCTCGGGCGCGCGCATCTGCGCGAGGCCGCCATCGGATGATCGCAAGCCGCGTGAGCCGAACGGGTTGTTGCGGCAGGCATCGAGGATGACGAGGTTGAGCCGCGTGCCGGAGCCCTGCATCTGGCGCAGCACGAGGTTGACGTCGGTCATCTGGAAGTCGACATCCGCCTCGCGCGTCGGATTGGCGCTCACAGGCACGAGGTAGTTGGAGCCGGCTACCTGCACGCCGTGGCCGGCATAATAGAACAGCGCGACGTCGGCGCCCTGGACCTGCCGGCCGAAACTCTGCACCGCGACGTCCATCGCGCCCTTGTCGAGATCGAGCTGGGCGCGTCCGCCGATCAGGGTGAAGCCGAGCGCACCTAGCGTCTCCGCCATCAGGCCCGCATCCTTGGACGGATTGTCGAGCGGCGTGATGTTCTTGTAGGCGGAGTTGCCGACCACCAGCGCGACGCGCTTCTCCGCCGACGCCGGCTCCGCAGTGACGACGAGCAAGGCCAGCGCCGCCAGCCCCACAACGCGATTGAAAATCGCCGCGCGCATCAAAATTCCCCAAAATAATGGGGCAGTCTAGCAGCAAGGCGCGCCGGCGAAAAGCGCAAGGGAGCCGGTACCCCCGGGGCTCGCGTGCCTGCGCACGCATCCCGGAATGACGGTGGACGCGGGGACAGACGTTCATTTCAGCGGCAGGAATAAATCCGCGGTCGCCTCGTGCTCGCCGACGTCGGGGGCGAAGCTCAGCCGCTGGCAGTAGATCGGGAAGTCGCGGGCTTCCTCGCCGCTGGCCGGCAGCCAGTCGCGATAGAGGTAGAGCGCGGCCGGCTCCAGATTGTCGGTGTGGCCGACGATGCGCAGCACCGCGCAGCGTCCACCGGGGATCTCGCCGGCCTTGATCGCTGCGCCGTTCGTCTCGATCGGACGGTCGGTTCCGACACAGAGGTCCACGCTGTAGTCCCCAAGCGAGGCCGGCCGCCGCTCGGATCGCCAGACGTTGAAGGTCGGACTGTTGCGTGGGTGCAGGCCGGCGGCTTTGCGCCAGGCGATGAATCGCTGGATGGTGGCGGGAAGCGTCGCCGGGTCGCCCCGATGCTCCATGATCGCCACCGCAATCGTCGGCACATCGCGGATCGTCACGTCGTCGCTGGTGAAGGTCTTCTGCATGAACTTGCTCCTCGCGTTGTCGAGAGGCCCGAAGGCCGCAAGCCACGGCTCCCAGTCGGGAGACTTCCGGAACGACGACGGCGATTGGCCGAACCGTTGCCGAAAGGCGCGGGCGAAGGCGTCAGGTGCGTCGTAGCCGGCATCCATCGCGATATCAGTGACGCTTTCGGCCTCGCTGTAGGCGAGCCGGTATGAAGCGCGCTTCATGCGGGCGAGCTGGATATAGCGATGCACGGACAGCCCGAAGGTCGCCGTGAACTGCCGGTGGAAATGATATTTCGAATAGGCTGCGACGCTGCTCAGCGCATCCAGGTCCAGATCCTCGTCGAGGTGCCGGTCGATGTGATCCAGCACCCGCTGCATCCGGGCATGGTAGTTCTGAAGCGCCGCCGTCATCGTTCCGTTCTCCGTGGCAGCACCAGCTAAAGCGCACGCGGACGTCAATTGCTCGACCGATCTTGCGGTTTTGCCATGGGGCGCGGAGCGCCGCCAAGATGCTTTCAGCTTGGGAAACTTATGATCTCCGCCGCCGTTGAATTGTGGCTGAGGAGACGTCATGCCGATCAAGGATCAGGTCGAGAATTTCGCCAGGAAGCTGGTGGAGCACCATCCCGATGCGGCAACCTTACATGGAGATGCCCATGAAAGCGCTCATTGCCGCGGTCGCATTCGCAGCCATGTCATTTGCAACCACGTCATTTGCAGGCATGTCTGGCCCGGTCATGGCCCAGAATAAGGGTCCGGCTCCGCAGACCGGCATGGACAGGCCGGAAAATACCAACGGTGCCACGGAGAAAGGGACGATGGACACCACGGGCATGAATGCCAATCGGGCAAACCAGCCTGCAACGAAAGGCGTGTCCGGGCAACGCAGGACAGGCGACAAGAAGAAATAGCCAATCCCGCGCGCCGCGCCGTCGCCCAATGATCGATCGAGAGGATGGTGCGCCGGACCTCGCATTCATCCGCCGTGCTCAGGTCAGATAGTCCGGCGTGAAATCGGCGAGCTTGCGCAGCTCCTCGGGATGCAACAGCTCGATCTCGCTGCCTTCCCAGGCGATCAATCCACGATGTCTCAGCTCCTGGATGGTGCGATTGACGTGGACGATCGAGAGCCCGCAGGCATCTGCGACGTGCCGCTGCGTCATCGGCATCTGGAAGCAGCCGTCCGTGACGAGGCCGACGACCTCCAGCCGTGCGGCGAGCTCGCAGATGAGGTGCGCGACCTTGGGCAAGGCCGCCTGCGCGCCGAGGCGCGCGATCCATTGCCGCGAGATCGCCGCATCGATCAGCGTCTCGCGCCAGAACGCGCGCGTCAAATGGCTCGAGCCGTCGAGAAGCTGCCTGAGCTGGCTGTGCGCGACAGTGCCGACGATGGTCGGTCCGAGGCCGACGAGATCCGCATCCATCGGCGAGACCAGCAGGGTGTGCAGGCATGGCATGTCGCCGGGAACGTGGAACGCGAGGATCTGGCTGCGGTCGCCGACGATGCGGGCCTGATACAGGAAGCCGCTGACGACGAAGACGCAGCGCGAGACGGCCTCGCCCTGGCGTAGCACGATCTCGCCGTCGGCGACCTGCCGCAGCGTGGAGGGCAGGGCGGCGATCTGTCGGCGTTCGTCCTCTGACAGGACTTCGATGGCCTGCAGACGTGTGATGAGCGTTGGGTGCGGCATGAGCCTTGCGTGCTGCTCAGGCGTCGCGCGGGACCGACGCTTCGGCGAAGTGGCGCGAGAGTTTTGCAAGACTCCAGTCGCAGACCGGCGCCGAACGGAACTCGCGGATGGCGCGGGCGAGCTCCTGATCCGACATCGGTCCCACCGGCTCCCTCAACGTGCCCTTGAAGAAAGCATCTTTGATGCAGTCGAAGTGCTCGCTGGGATCCGACGTGAACAGGTTGCGGATTCGCTGAAGAATCGTCGTAGGGCTCATGAAAGGACGGCTAAGTTCGCAGTCGAGGGTGATAGTTGAACGCGACGCGGATCGGTCGCAGATCGATTAGCAACCTGTGCTTCCGAGACGCGTTCTAGTCCGCTGAACCCAAGCCGGATGTATCATTTGATAGAACCGGCGTGATTTTTGGCGGACCATGGATAAAGCCCACGACGTGTTGATCCGGAACCTGTGCGAGCACACCGCGCTCGCCGAGGAGGATCTCGCCCAGATTCGCGCGCTCACCTTCACGCTGCGCGATTTGGAGCCGAACGAGGATTTCATCCGTCAGGGCGACGAGCCCGAACATTCGGTGCTGGTCGTCTCGGGCATGGTCGCGCGCTACCATCTGCTCGCCGGCGGCGGGCGACAATATCTCGCGTTCCACCTCACCGGCGACCTGCCGGACGCGCAGGGCCTGTTCATCGACCAGATGGACCACGGATTGAGCGCGCTCGGGCCGGCCTCGGTCGCCTTCATCCCGCATCGCGAATTGTTCACCGCGTTCCGGCAGCGGCCGAACTTTGGCCTGGCTGTCTGGCGCGAGACGCTGCTCGATGCCGCGATCTTTCGCGAGGCGATCACCAACAACAGCGCTCGGCCCATGCAGGCGCGCATGGCGCATCTGTTCTGCGAGCTGTTCTACCGCGCCCGCGCCGCACAGCTCGTTCGCGGCAATCGCTGCCCCTTGCCGATCAGCCTGGCGCAACTCGGCGAGACGCTGGGTATGGCGATCGCGACCGTGAACCGGACGCTCGGTGAGCTTCGGCGCAGCGGCGCCATGGACCTGCGCGAGGGCGAGCTGATCGTGCTGAAATGGCGCGACTTGCAGCGGCTCGGCGATTTCAGCCCGGTCTATCTGCACCAGAAACGGCAGTCGCCGCCGCTAACGTGAGACTGCCGGTGCGCTAGCCATCGGCGGGTGCCGCGCCCAGCACTTCGTCAAAATGCTTCTTGACCCAGTCGTTGCAGCGGCAGGCTCTGGCGTCGAGCGCCGCCGCGTCGAGGATCAGGATGGCGCCGCGGCGGGTGGCGAGGATGCGCCTCGCCTTGAACATCTGGATGACGCGGCTGGCATAGGAGCGGGAGACGCCCAGCATGCCGGCGAGCTGCTCGTGGGTGAGGGGAATCTCGGCCTGGCCGATACGTTCCTGCGCGGAGATGATCCACTTGGCGGCGCGCTGCTCGATCGAATGCGCAGCGTTGCAGGCCGCGGTCTGCAGCAACTGCGCGAACTGGCAGTCGGCATAGCGCGAAAACACCTCCTGCAGCGCCGCGGATCTCTGCTGCGCCTGCTCGAGCGCGCGCAGCGGCAGCCGGACGAGCGTGCCGCCCAGTTTCACGACGACGCGGGAATAGGCGAGTGGCGGATTGCGGCCGGCGGCAATACCCACCGCACCCTCGCGTCCGATCAACAGGCTCTCGACCTCGCGATCATCCTCGACCGGAACGGCGAACGAGACAAGCGTAGGGCCGCAGGGGAAATGAACCGCCGCCACGGCGTCACCGGCGTGATGCAGGATGTGGCTCGCCTCGACTTCGACCGGCTGGAGATAGGGTGCGAGAAGCTCGAAATCTCGTGGGGCAAGCTGACGGAGTAGATCGTTCTGGGGCCGACCGGTCACAGTTTCTTCTCTTGTCTGGCCGGGAATCGGCGCCGCCCAGAACCCTACGTTTCCGTGGCGGAACCAACGGTTCCAAAGTGCACACAAGACCTCGCCGAGAGCTGAAAAGTTGAGGCGACGGCTTTCCGGAATTCCGGAAAGCTCGCGCGGCGGGGATTGCAGGCGGCGCCCTCAGCGTCGATTGCCGCGAGGTCTGTTCAGGAGTGAACATAGCGGGGCCGCGGATTGGCGTACCGTCACAGCGCCAGGCGCCGTACCCCGTGCGCTTGGCCCGACGGACCGCCGGCCGCAATCCGCCTGAATGCCGCCGGGCCGGCGGCCCGAGGGCGGCAAGGATCTGTCAGCCGAAGCGCGCTTCGCGATCCCATGAGGATCGGCGTTTGGCCGCATGCGCGCGATAGGCGTCGATCGCCCGGTTGGCGAGCATCAGCTGCCGGCGTTCGCCGGTCTTGAGCTGGGCTTCGATGGCGTCGAGAATGACGTTCGCGCTCTCGTCGGGAGGGCCGAGCTCGCCGCTCTGCTCCAGGCAGCTCCAGGCGATGAAGAATGCGCTTTCGACAGTGCAACGAATGGACATGCGCTGCCAACGCGGCGGGGTCGAAGGCGTTCCGTGCGGCGGGCCCGACTTGCGCCAGGCCCGCAGCAAGCGATCGGTCAGTTCTTCAGCACGATGCGGCCGACGACCTTGCCGGCACGAAGCTCGTCGATCCATTTCTGGACGTCGCCCATCGGCTCCTCGCGCATCGGCGTCGGCTTGATCTTGCCGGCGCGCGCCAGCGCCATCAGCTCCTGGGCCTCGGCGAGCGTGCCGACCATGAAGCCCTCGATGGTCATGCGCTTGTAGACCCATTGCACCATCGGCAGCGTGAACTGGCCGCCCATCAGGCCGGAGACCACGATCTTGCCGCCGCGCGCGGCAACCGCGACCGCAAAGGCCATCGATTTCTCGTTGCCGGCGAAATCGACGATCTCATCGAAGCCGCCTTCGGTCTCTTTCAGGATTCGCTTGATCACGTCGAGCTCGGACGGATCGTAGGCGACTGCGGCACCGTTGTTCAGCGCGGTGTCGCGCGCGGCGGGCGAGAGGTCGGCGACCGTGATCGGCTGCTTGAACATCGCCTGCGCGAACGACAGGCCCATCATGCCGACGCCGCCGAGGCCGATCAGCAGGAGGTTGCGCTGGCGCGGACGGTCGACCAGGCGCTTGAGCGCGCCATAGGCGGTAACGCCGGAGCACATCAGCGTCGCGGCCTGGTTGACGGGCAGGGGATCGTAGTCGAGCAGATATTTCGCGTCGGGCACCAGCACGTGGGTGGCAAATCCGCCATCGATGGACACGCCGAGGAAGCGCTGCTTCACGCAGAGGTTCTCATCGCCGTTGGCGCAATCGCGGCACTGGCCGCAGCCGATCCAGGGGAAGACGGCTTTCTTCGTGCCGACGAGATTGGCCGCGACGTCAGGGCCGACCTCGTCGACCACGCCGGCGATCTCGTGGCCCAGCGTGAAGGGCAGCGTCATGCCGCGCGTGGTGTCGAGCTTCTTGCCACCGCCGAGATCGGCATAGCCGTCCTGGATGTGCAGGTCGGAATGGCAGAGGCCGCAGCGCTCGATGCGCACCAGCACCTCGCGCCCTTGCGGCTTCGGCGTGTCGACGATGGTCTCGCACAAGGGCGCGTCGAACTTGACCAGGGACTGCCTGCGCATCAACGCCATTTTCTTTCCTCCGGAATTTCTTCGTTACTCGGCTTCGCTGCGTATATCCGCCAATTCCCGGGCCATGGCAACAAAGCCCTTTATCGGAATGGTCTCGGCGCGCCGCGTCGCATCGACGCCGGCGGCCGCAGCAAGCCGCGCGGGATCGACGCCGAGCGACTTCAGGCTTTGGCGCAGCATCTTGCGGCGCTGGCCGAAGGCGCTGGCCGCGACCTGTTCGAGCAGCTTGCGATCGCACGGCAGTGGCGCTGCGCGCGGCGTGAGGCGCACGACGGAGGAGGTTACCTTCGGCGGCGGCACGAAGGCGGATGGCGCAATGTCGAACAGGATCTTGGTCTCGCAGCGCCAGTTGGCGAGCACGCCGAGCCGGCCATAGGCCTCCTCGTCCTCGTGCGCCACGATGCGCTCGCCGACCTCGCGCTGGAACATCAGCACCATCATGTCGTACCAGGGTGGCCAGGGCTCGGTGGTGAGCCAGTTGATCAGGAGCTGGGTCGCGATGTTGTAGGGCAAATTGGCGACGATTTTTGCCCGCTCGCCATTGAGCGACGGCCGGGGATCGAAAGTCATGGCATCGCCATGCACGATCTCGAGCCTGTCAGGGTAGCGCGCGGAAATATCCTGCAAGGCAGGGATCGCGCGCTCGTCGTGCTCGATGGCGATGACGCGTTTGGCGCCGAGCGCGAGCAGTGCGCGCGTCAGCCCGCCCGGGCCGGGGCCGATCTCGACGATGGTGGAATCCTCGAGCGGCGCCGCGGCGCGCGCGATGCGCGCCGTGAGATTGAGATCGAGCAGGAAGTTCTGGCCGAGCGATTTGCGCGCCGACAGCGCGTGCCGGCGAATGACCTCGCGCAGCGGCGGGAGGTCGTCGATCGCGCTCATCGGATGTTCGCGGCCGCCATGCGGCTGGCGAGCCGGAGCGCCGCGATCAGGCTGGCCGGATTGGCCTTCGCCGTGCCGGCGATATCGAAGGCGGTGCCGTGGTCGGGCGAGGTGCGGACAAAGGGCAGGCCGAGCGTGACGTTGACCGCGTTGTCGAAGGCGACGGTCTTGATCGGGATCAGCGCCTGGTCGTGATACATGCAGACGGCGCAGTCATAGGTGCTGCGCGCGGCCTCGTGGAACATGGTGTCGGCGGGCAGCGGGCCCCTGGTCTCGATGCCGTCGCCGCGCAGGGTCCTGAGCGCGGGGGCGATGACGGTCTGCTCCTCGTGGCCGAGCGAGCCGTCCTCGCCGGCATGCGGATTGAGGCCGGAGACCGCGATGCGCGGCCGCGCGATTCCGAAGCGGGATTTCAGCTCGGTTGCGACGATGCGCACGGTCGAGACGATCAGCTCGCTGCTGAGCTCTGCCAGGGCGTCGCGGATCGAGACGTGAATGGTCACGGGCACCACGGCGAGTTGCGGCGACCACAGCATCATCACGGGCTGCGGCACGCGCCTGTTCTCCGCGGCGAGCTCGGCGAGGAATTCGGTGTGGCCGGGATGTCGGAAGCCCGCGCGGTAGAGCACGCTCTTGGCGATCGGATTGGTGACGACCGCGCCGGCGCGGCCCTCGCGGACATCCGCGACCGCCTGCCGGATCGAGGCGAGTGCGGCGGGCGCGCTTGATGCATCGGGCTTGCCGGGCTCGGCGGTGGCGCGCTCGCCGGTGGCAACCACGGGCAGGGCATCGGTGAAGGCCGAAGCGGCCTCGCCGGGGCTCACCGCCGCGGTCCTGACGTCGGCCCCCAGCGAGGTGGCGAGCGCCCTGGCGCGGCGCGCGATCAGCGCCTCGTCACCGAGCAGATAGAAGGCGGGCAGGTTCAGCTCGCGGCGCCGCAGCCAGGCCGCGATCGTGATGTCGGGGCCGATGCCGGCGGGCTCGCCCAGGGTCAGCGCAAGAGGAAGGGGAAGCGCCTTTGCTGCGGAAGCGGCCATCAGCGATGGTTGCGATATTCGATCATCGCCGCCTTGCGGAGATCGTCGAGATAGGCCTTCTGGGTCTTCTCGTACTTCTCCTGATACATCTTCTCGCGGACCTCGCGCTTCTTCGGCGTGTCGATCATGGTCGGCTTGCGCGAGCACAGCACCACCATCTCGATGCCGTTCTTGGTCAGCTCGGGCGCGGTGAGGTGGCCGATCGGCGTGTCGTCGAGCACCTTGCGCAACGCCTCCGGCAGCTCCGCGGTGGTCTTGGTGACGCTGTCGCGGATGGTGGCGTTCGGTGTCGAGCGGAACAGCGAATTGGCTTCCTCGCAGCTTCCGACACGCGACCGATAGGTCTCGGCTTCCTTCTTCCGCGTCTCCAGGAACGCGGCGGACGAGCCGCGCGGCACGATCAGCACGATCGGCTGCATCTTGTATTCGGTGCCTTCGATCTGCAGCTTGTCGCCGGTCTGGGCCTGCACGGCCTGGGCGACGTCGCGTTCGCCGACCAGCAGCTTCTCCTTGAAGCGGCCGCGCACGAGGCTGGTCCAAACCATCTCGGCCTTCATGCGGCCCTTCAGCGTTTCGGGGCGCACGCCTTTGGATTCGAGCGACTTGGTGAGCTGCTCCGGCGAGATGCGCATGCGCTGCGCCATGCCCTCGTAGGACTGGTTGACGTCGGAGACGCCGGGATCGACCCCGTACTTCCTGCCCTCCTTCATCTTCACCTTGTCGTCGATCAGCTCGTTAATGACCTCCTGCCGGCTCGGGGTCTTCTGTGTCGTCAGCTGGTCGAGCTTGGAGCGCTGCTCGATGTCGAAATCGGTGATCGGATCGCCGTTGACCATGACGACGATGTTCTGCGCGCGCGAGGCCGAGGGCAGTCCGGTCAGGATCAGCCCGGCGCTGACGGCAAGGAGGAGGCGGAAAACGGGCAATAGGGTCGTCATGATTGTCGCTCGCATGTCAGCCGCGTCGAGCCTGTGATGAGGGCAAGCGCGGCCGGCACTTCAAACCGTTCACTGGAGGCCGGAGGAACTGCTGGCCGTCGTCGAGGTTGCCAGCGTGCGCAGGCCGATCTGGAACATGAACGCATGGCTCAGCACGGGCGGCGTGGTGCCCGCTGAATAACTATACGAAGTTACGTAGTTCGCCGCCAGCACGAAGCAATCGTCGACATAGCCCGCGCCGAGCACATATTGGTTGATCTTGTTGGCCTCGAGGTCCCACCGCGCCGAGCCCGACACCACCCAATTGTTCGCGACCTTCAGCGATCCCGAGGTCAGGATACCCTCACGGCGGGTCAGATAGCCGAGCTCCGGCTGCGCTGCGTAATTGCCGTACAGTACGCTGACCGACCAGCGATTGAAGTTGGCGCGGCCTTCCGCCTCGAAGCGCTGCACGTTCCAGGTCTGCTCATCCATGCGGGAGCGGACGCTGAACGTGTACGTGCTGTTGGGCGAATAGCTGGCGCTCGCGACGTAATCGGAGCGCGGCTTGTCCAGGCCGGAATTGAGGCCGGTGTTGATGCTGTCCTGGACCGCGAAGGAATTCATGCCGAACAGCTGGTAGGACTGGCCGAACAGCACCTTGACCGCGCCGCCCCTGTCGAACTGCGTGGTGGACTGCACGCCGACATTGGCGCGGCCGCCGCCCTCGACGCGGTCGTAGCCGGAGAACTTGTCGACGCTGAACAGGTTCGAGGCGTCGAACACCATGCTCTGGGCGTCCTCGTTCGGCAGCTTGCCGGCATAGGTCTCGTTCGGCCGGATGATGATCTGCGCGATCGGCTCGAGCGTGGTCGATCCCCAGGGCTGGATGTTGATGAAGGGGTAGCGATATTCGAGACCCACGGTCGGCATCAGGCGGAACGCCTGGGTGTCGCCGACGGGAAGATAGTTCGACACGCCCGGCTGGTTGGAGACCGAGGAATTGATCGCGTCGGCGCGCAGGCTCGCGAACGGCGTCCAGATCTGGCCGAGCGGATCGGTGAAGGACTTGCGCCATTGCGCTTCCGCCGTGAGGCGGGTGTAGGTGCCGGGGAAGCCGCGCAGCAGGCACTGCGAGGGCAGGCGCGCCAGCGGATCGGCCGATGCCGTCGTGCACAGGCTGCTCGTGTTGGCGGTCGTCGTGATCGGATCGAACGCCGCCTGCTCGCGCGACAGGTTCACGAAATTGGTCTTGTAGCTGAACTCGCCGCCGAACACCGGATAGTTGAGCACGTTGGAATAGTCGATCACCGGATAGACGATCGGCACCTGGCTCTGGTTGCCCGAATAGCTCAGCCAGTACATCGTGCGGGCGTCGAAGAAGCTGCGGTTGCCGACACCGGTCAGATAGAGCTGCGACAGCGCCTCCGTCGGCAGCAGCAGGAACGAGCCGAGCGGATCGCGGTACTGATAGAGGCGGTAGTCCGAGAAGAAATAGTAGTCGGACATCACGACGCCGTCCCAGCCCCAGACCCATTTGTCGTTCAGCGCGAACTGACCCTTGGTGTCGACGGCGCCGCGGAACTGGCGGTCGCCGGGCTGGCCGCTAAACGCGCCGGGATCGAGCTGGTCGATGCCATAGGCGCGGATCTGGTAGGCGCCGTCGATCAGGCGCTGGCGGAATTCGCCCTGCAGCAGCACGCCCTGTCGCGACAGGATGCGGGGGGTGATGGTTGCGTCCATGTCGGGCGCGATCGCCCAATAATAGGGAACCTCGACGCCGTAGCCCGTGTTCGACGTGCCGGCAATGTAGCCCGGCATCAGGAAGCCGCTCTTGCGCTTCACGGTCGGGTCGGGCGTCGAGAAATAGGGCATGTAGGCGAGGGGCACGCCGAAGAATTCGAGCTGTGCCGTCTCGAAATACAGCATCTTCTCCTGCTGGTCGTGGATGATGCGCGCACCCTTGACCTGCCACAGCGGCGGCTTCTTCGGATCGTCCTTACACGGCGCGCAGGCCGTGTAGACGCCGTTCTCGAACACCGTGTAGTTGCCGCTGGAGCGGTCGGCGCGGCTGGCGGCCATGCGGGTCTGGTCGGCCGTGTCCACGCGCAGCGAATCGACGAAACCGTCGCGGTAATCATCCGAGAGATCCATGATCTCGGCATAGGTGATCTTGCCGTCGGCATCCGTCATGCGGATGTTGCCTTCGGCATGCAGCCGCTTGGTCTTCTGGTCGTAGATGACCCTGTCGGCCTCGACGCTGGTTCCGTTGTAGAACAGCTGGACGTTACCGACCGCGGAAACACGCGAATTGTTGTAGTCGTAGTCGACCTCGGTCGCCTGAACCAGCATCTGGTTGTCGTTGGCGGCCTTCGCCGGCTTCGGACGCGGCGGCAGCGGATTGTAGGTGTATTGGGCGGAGGCCGGCGCCACGGCGGCAACGTCGATCAGCGCGCCGAGCGAGGCCGCCGTCGCGACAGCCATCACGATCCTGCGAAGAGACAAGCCGCACCCGTTCGCGCGCATCACCATGCGGCGCGTCAAACGAGACACGGGTCCTCGATGGACGGCAGTCACTAACCGTCCTCCTGGTACAACAAGGCCAAAAAGCCGGTGAGGCCGCCCACCACCACGGGCAACCACGCCGCAGCGATCGGATGCATCAACTCAGCCTTGCTCAAGTCTTCAGTCACTTTCGACAGAACGTAGAGCAGAAAGCCTGCGCCCACGCCACTCAAAACCATCTTTTGCACGCCGCCCATCCGGAAGAAGCGCAACGACACGGAGGCCGCGAGCATCACCATGGCGGCCAGCAAAAATGGCTGTGCCAGAAGCTTCTGATACTGGAGTCGGTATCCCGCTGTCGCGAAGCCCGAGCTTTCGGACGAGCGGATGTAGCTCGGTAGTTGCCAAAAGGACACAGTTTCCGGGGTGGAAAAGCTGTTGCGGACCTGCGCCTCGGTCAGCGTCGTCGGAATCTCGAGCGTGGCCTGGTCGATCGGCGGGGCGTCCAGCGAAAAGCGGCGGACGCCCTTGAACAGCCAGCGGCCGGCCTCGAGCGTCGCCTCGCGCGCCTCGACCCGCTCCTTGAAGTGCTGCTCGGGGTCGAACCGGAACAGCGTCAGCCCCGTGAGCCGGATGCCCTGCTGCTCGCTGCGCGCCGCATTGATGATGGTCTGGCCGTCGCTGGTCACCTGATTGAGCCAGAAGCCGGAGGCGTCCTGGATGCCGCCGCCGGGCGCCGAGCCGAACAGCTCGGCCTCCATGCGCTTGGAGGCTTCACGCAAATTGGCCGACATCGGATTGTAGGCGACCGTGGCGATCACGCCGATCAGCAGCGCACTGCCGAGCGCCGGCGAGATGAACTGCCATGCCGAGATACCGGCGGCGCGGGCGACCACGAGCTCCAATCGCCGGGAGAGGGCGAGATAGCAGGTCATGGCGCCGATCAGCATGCAGAACGGCGTCAGCTTCTCCAGGAGCTGCGGCACCCGGAACAGCGAGGTCTCGGCCACCATGAGCGCCGAGGCGGAGGCCAGTCCGGAGGTCTTGCGCACCATCTCGATATAGTCGACCAGCACCAGCAGCAGGAAAATGCTGGCGAACACGCCGAGCGCCGCGACCACGAAGCGGCCGGCGAAATAGCGCCCGAGTGTGTTGGTGAGCATGCTCATGCGGTGGCCGGACGTCCGAACAGCCGCGCGATGCGCGCATTCGACCTGTTGATGGCCTCCATCAGGCCGGGGGGCGGCTCGACCACGACGCCGCTGATGATCATCCACAGCCCGACGCCGATGGCGCCGAAGACCATCGCATATTGCACCAGCACCGGGCTCGACGACTTCACCGCCATCACCGAGCAGGCAAAGCCCGCCATCCGCAGGCCGAACACCGCGATGATCGACGAGCCGATCGAGAAGTTGCGGCTCTGGCGGGTGGTGCGCGGCGCTCCGAGGAAGGCGAAGGTCAGCACGGCAAAGGCAAACGGATAAATCGGAGCCAACAGGCTGTCATGCAGGGCCGAGCGGAATTGCCCGGGGATCTGCTTGTAGACGGGGTCGTCCTCGGACGGCGAGAACAGCTCCCACAGATAGCGCTCGCGGATGCCCAGGGTGACGTCGCGGCCCTGGTTGGAGAATTTCGACATGTCGAAGCCGTAGCGGCCGAAAGCCACCAGCGCCGGATCGCGCTTGCCGGCCTCGAAGCGCTGGAGATTGCCGGTCTCCAGGACCAGGAACGAGCCGGTCTCGTTCTTCACGACCTCGCCGCGTTCTGCGACGATCGAGACGCGCTCGTTCGGATCGCGGCGGTCGTCGATGAAGATGCCGGCCAGGATGCCGCCGGGCTGGCGCTCGCGAATCCGGATCGTGAGGTTCTTGTCCAGCTGGGCAAAGCGGCCGGGCTGCAGGATGTTGGTGAGCACGTCCGCGGTGATCTCGGCGTCCCACTGCTTGATTCGCCGCATGCCGTCGGGGGCCAGATAGGCGGCGATGAAGGCAACCAGCAGCGCCACCACGCAGGTGGCGTAGAAGAACGGATAGAACAGCCGGAATGGCGAGAAGCCGGCGGCATTCATCACGATGATCTCGGAATCGGTCGCGAGCTTGTTCAGCGTATGCGAGATCGCGATCATCAGCGCGATCGGCGAGATGATCAGGACCAGGGCCGGGATGACGAGGCTGGTGATGCCCAGGAAGGTGAGGATGGTCTGACCCTGGCTCGTCATCAGGTCGATGCCGCGCAACGCCTGCGTAATCCAGATCACGCCGGTGAGGCTGACCAGGACCAGCGCAAACGACGCCAGCGTCGTGCGGAAGATATACTTATCGATCGACCCCATGCGCTACCGCACGAATCCCACCAAGTCCCCAATGTCGGCCGAAATTCCGCCGGTCCAACCAATCCCGAGCAGGGGATCCCCAAGGTTGGCCAGCGCCTCTTCCGCCAGCTTACTCTCTCACTACCATCCCTTTGATCCGTCAACAAAATGGCTGCCCCATGGCACCCTCAATATATGGTTAATATTTCGCTCGTTGTGGCCCGCCGGCCACGGGGGCGCTTGGCATCTGCCGGGCCGCTGGCCCATAGTGCGCAAGGCTCACTGAATCGCCGTTCAAATCCGTCGCCCCGCCAGGACCCGTGAACGGCAAAAAGACCAAGAATTTTGAAGGAGTTACCCATGTCCGATGCCATCAAGGTCGGCTTCGTCCCGCTGTCATCAGCCGCCCGTGGCATCCTGGTCGTGTTCTGCGACGACAATCTGAAGGTCGGCCCCGCGACGGCCAAGGCGCTGGGCGGCGCCGTCGACCTCGTGAAGCGCGCGGCCGCCGCTGCCGCCTTCAAGGGTAAAAGCGGGGCGGCGCTGGACGTCCTGGCGCCGGAAGGGGTGAAGGCCACCCGCCTGATCGTGATCGGCGCCGGCAAGGCGGCCGGCCTGAAGGCGAACGATTTCCTCAAATTCGGCGGTGTGGCGGCGAGCAAGCTTCCCGCAGGAAGCGCCGCCATGACCATCATGGCGGAACTGCCCGATGGTGCGATGGGAAGCGAGCAGGCGGTTGCGATCGCCTCGGGCCTGCGCCTGCGCGCCTACAAGTTCGACCGCTACAAGACCAAGAAGAAGGACGGCGAGGAGGGGGCCCCGCGCGCCGACATCTCGCTTGCGGTCGGCGATGCCGCTGCCGCGAAGAAGGCGTTTGTCGCGGCCGGCCACGTCGTCGACGGCGTGATCATCGCGCGCGACCTCGTCAACGAGCCGCCGAACGTGCTCTTCCCCGAAGAATTCGCGCGCCGCGCCAGTCAGCTCCGCAAGCTCGGCGTCAAGGTCGAGGTGCTCGACGTCAAGGCGATGCAGAAGCTCGGCATGGGCGCGCTGCTCGGCGTCGGCCAGGGCTCGGCGCGGCCGAGCCGGACCGTGATCATGCGCTGGGACGGCGGCAAGAAGGGCGAGGCGCCGGTCAGCTTCATCGGCAAGGGCGTCTGCTTCGACACCGGCGGCATCTCGATCAAGCCGGCCGGCAGCATGGAGGACATGAAGGGCGACATGGGGGGCGCAGCCTGCGTCGTCGGCCTGATGCACGCGCTGGCGGCGCGCAAAGCCAAGGCCAACGTGGTCGGCGCCATCGGCCTCGTCGAGAACATGCCCGACGGCAATGCGCAGCGGCCGGGCGATATCGTCACCTCGATGTCGGGCCAGACCATCGAGATCATCAACACCGACGCGGAGGGTCGCCTCGTGCTGGCCGACGTGCTCTGGTACGTCGCCAAGAAGGTGAAGCCGAAATTCATGGTGGACCTGGCGACGCTGACCGGCGCGATCGTGGTCGCGCTCGGCACCGAGCATGCCGGCATGTTCTCCAACAATGACGAGCTTGCCGAACGCCTGCTGGCGGCCGGCACCGAGAGCGGGGAAAAGGTCTGGCGCATGCCGCTCGGTCCCGAATACGACAAGCTGATCGATTCCCAGTTCGCCGACATGAAGAACACCGGCGGCCGTCATGGCGGCTCGATCACCGCGGCGCAGTTCCTGCAGCGCTTCGTCGACGGCACGCCCTGGGCCCATCTCGACATCGCCGGCACCGCCATGGGCGCGCCGAAGACCGACATCAACCACAGCTGGGGCGCGGGCTACGGCGTCCGTCTGCTCGACCGCCTGGTCGCCGATCACTACGAGCGCAAGTGACCTCGCGATGACGGAAGTGCTGTTCTACCATCTGCAAAACATGACGGTGGAGAACGTCTTGCCGCCGCTTCTCGAGAAATCGCTCGAGCGCGGCTGGCGCGTCGTGGTGCAGTCGACCTCGGAGGAACGGGCCGACGCGCTCGACGCCCATTTATGGACCTATCGCGACGATTCCTTCCTGCCGCACGCGACATGGCGCGTGAACGATGCCGCCGATCAGCCGATCGTGCTGGCGATCGAGGAGGGCAATCCCAACGGCGCCCATATCCGCTTCCTGGTCGACAATGCGGCCCTCCCAGAGGACGCGCAGGGCTATGCGCGCATGGTGCTGCTGTTCAACGGTGATGATCCGGATGCGCTGGCGCTCGCCCGCAGTGCCTGGACGGATTGCAAGGCGAAGGGATTTGATGTCACCTATTGGCAGGCCGACGAACGGGGCCGGTGGCAGCGTCGGAATTAGCGTCCTTGGCGATCATCCTTTGCAATCGTCCTTGGCAATTAATGATAATTTGGACTTTTCGGGCGATGCTGGCTTTTGTCACCTTCGTGCCGCAAAGTGATGTTGGGACAATCGCTTAGGGCTGGTCCTTCACGCGGGGAATTTGGTTTATCGTGCGACATCAAAAGCTTCCCAGGTCGCTCATAGTTGCGTTGGCTGCAATAGCACCGCTGGTCGCGGGCTGTTCGAGCGGGACCGACCTGTTGTCGAAGGACGCAGAATGGTTCCAGAAGCCGGGCCGCATCTTCATCAAGAACATCTCGATCGAGTCGCCGCCGCTGACCCCCGACAAGCCGGTCGGAGCTGAGGATCTCGTCAGTGCCGACGGGGCCTGTGCCGGCATGACGCCGCCGCCCGGGCCGGCCGATGCCAACGCATCGACGACGGCGCCGTCGCCGATGGGCGGCACGGTTGCGCTCGGCCACACCGAATGCGACGTGGTGCGCGGCATCGGCGCGCCCTCGAACGTCAACCTCTCCAACGATGCCGCCGGCCGCCGCGTCGCCGTCGTCACCTGGACCACCGGCCCGCGCGCGGGCATCTATACCTTCACGGCGGGCCGCCTGTCCTCGATCGAGGGCAATCCCGAGCCGCAGCCGGTGCCGAGGGCGGCCAAGCCGAAGAAGAAGCACGCGTAAGCGAATGCTCGTGCTTCCGATGCCGCGCCAATAAACGCGGCTGTCTGTACGGTTCGCGCCGCTGTCATCCCTAAGTCCGCGCGCCGTTCTTCTCGATGTGACTCCAAAACGCCTCGGCGGCCTTGGCCAGCCGCAGCTTCGGCCGGAACACGTGGATCTCGATCGGCACGTGCCATTCCGCGCCGCCTGCTGCGACGATCTCGCCGGAGGCAAGCTGATCGCTGATCAGGCTTTCGGGCAGCCAAGCCATGCCGCGGCCGTTCTGCACCATCGTCACCAATAGCTTTGCAAGATGCGAGGTGAAGGTCGGGCGTAGATAGACGTCGTCCCGCGAGGTCGCACGCACGGATTCGAGGATTCGCCCCATGCCCGATTCAGGACGGAAGCTCAGGAATGGGAGCGGCGCGGCTGCCGAGCCCGGCAACTTGAAACGCGGCTTGCGGCTCCGGCCTGAAAGCGGCACCGATGCAGGGATGAGCCTGTCGTTGCCGACGTGAAGCGAGCGGAAATGCGACGGCGTCAGCGCCGTGGCTGCCGCCGGATGGTAATGGCAGAGCAGGAAGTGCGCATCGCCCGCCAGCAGGATCCGTTCGCAGGCCTCCATGTGGTTGGCGACGAGCTGCACGTTCGGCACGAACGACAGCTCGGTCTCGATGCCGCGCAGCCAATCCGGGAAGAAGGTCAGCGACAGCGCGTTGGTCGAGGCGAATTTCAGCACGTCGGACGCGCCGCGGGCCCGCTCCTGAGCATCGAGCCGGCCGGCGGCGAGCCGGCGCAGGACGTCCTCGGCGATGTCGCGAAACCCTTCGCCGGCCGGTGTGAGATTGACGCTGTGCGTGGTGCGCTCCAGCAGCGGTGCGCCGGTCCAGACCTCGAGCGCCTGGATTCTGCGGCTCAGCGCCGGCTGTGAGCAATTGCGTTGCTCGGCCGCCCGCGAAAAGCTGCGCGTGGTCGCAACCGCGATGAAATCGTGCAGCCAGTTGATCTCCATCGCAGCCTCCCGACATCCCTGCATTGCTTATGCATGATCTGCATAATGATATCAGAACACGACATTGGATTTCCAGTGTGGCGGACGGCACGGTCGGGACAAGAGTTTTTCCGGAGGACAGCGCGATGGCAGCGCGCACGCTGTACGACAAACTGGTCGACGCCCATGTCGTCCGCAATCTCGATGAGTCCGGGCTCGTGCTGCTTTACGTCGACCGCACCGTGCTCAACGAATACACCAGTCCGCAAGCCTTCGCGGGCTTGCGCGCGGCCGGACGCAAGGTCTGGAATCCCGGGGCGGCGTTGATGGTGGTCGACCACGTCAACCCGACGGCCGCCCGGCGCACCCGCGCGATGCCGGACGGCGCGGCGGCGCGGCAGGTCGACTATTTTGCCGATAACGCCAGGGATTTCGGCATCGAATATTTCGACATCCTCGATCCCCGGCAGGGCATCGAGCATGTCGTCGCGCCGGAGCAGGGGCTGGTCATGCCCGGCATGGTGATCGCGGCGGGCGACAGTCACAGCACGGCCTATGGCGCGTTCGGTGCGCTCGGCTACGGCATCGGCACGTCCGACATCGAGCACTATCTCGCGACCTCCACAGTGCGCTACCGCCGGCTCAAGACGATGCGCATCGATCTGACCGGGAGGCTCTCGCTCGGCGTCACACCGAAGGACGTCGTCATGGAGGTGATCCGGCGGATCGGTGCCGACGGTGCGACCGGATATGCCGTGGAGTTCGGCGGTCCCGTCGTCTCCGACATGAGTGTCGAGGGCCGGATCGTGATGTCGATCATGATCGTCGAGGCGGGCGCGCGCGGTGTCGTGATCGCGCCGGACCAGAAGGTGCTGGATTATCTGAAGGGCCGTCCGCGTTCGCCAAAAGGCGAGATGTGGGAGCGCGCCGCCCGGAGCTGGCTTGCATTGGCTTCGGATCCCGGCGCCCGGTTCGACCGCGAGATCGCGCTCGACGTGTCCGAGGTCGCGCCGTTGGTGACCTGGGGCACCAGCCCCGACCAGGCGATCGCCGTCACGGAGAGCATCCCCGACCCGGCAGGTCAGGCGGCGCCCGACCGCAAGGCGGCCGCGCTGCGCGCGCTGAGCTATATGGGCCTTGCGCCCGGACTGCCCATTCAATCCGTTCCGATCGACTTCGCCTTCATCGGCTCCTGCACCAATTCGCGGATCGAGGATCTGCGCGATGCCGCCGCAATCTTTCGCGGCCGCCGCGTCGCGGACGGCGTGCGGGCCATCGTGGTGCCGGGCTCGACCCAGGTCAGGGCGCAGGCCGAGGCCGAAGGCCTCGCCAGGGTGTTCACGGATGCCGGCGTCGAATGGCGGCAGTCGGGCTGCTCGATGTGCCTTGCGATGAACGACGACGTGCTGAAGCCGGGCGAGCGCTGCGCGTCATCGACCAACCGCAACTTCGAAGGCCGGCAGGGCCCGGGCGCGCGCACGCACCTGATGAGCCCGGCGATGGTGGCGGCCGCTGCCGTCACCGGACGCATCACCGATGTGCGTTCGCTTCTGGAGGGATCAAGCCAATGACGCCGTTCCATCAGGTCACGGGCGTCGCGGCGCCGATGCTGGCGCCGAACGTCGATACCGACGTGATCATGCCGAAAATGTTCCTCAAGGGCGTAGACCGCAGTGGCCTCGGCGAGGGGACTTTCAACCTGCTGCGGTTCGGCGACGGCAAGCCCAATCCGGACTTCATCCTGAACCAGGACGGCTATCGCGACGCCAGCTTCCTCGTTGTGGGCCCGAATTTCGGCTGCGGCTCGAGCCGCGAGCACGCCGTCTGGGGACTTCAGCAACTCGGCATCCGCGCGCTGATCGGCACCACCTTCGCAGGAATCTTCAACGACAATTGCGCCAACAACGGCCTGATGACGATCTCGCTTGATCCCGCTGTCGTGTCCGAGCTTGCCACCGTCGTGGCCGACGATGCGCGCAATGACCTCACCGTCGATCTCGCCGCGCAGACGATCCGCTTCGATCGCGGCCACCGCGCCATCGCATTCGATATCGAGCCGGACAGGAAGGAGGCTTTCCTGACCGGCCGCGATTTCATCGCCTCCACGCTCGTCTTCGCCGACGACATCCGCGCCTTCGAGACGCGGCATCGCGCGGAGAATCCCTGGATTGCCTGAGACTGCACGCGCCGGGCGCGGCTCGACCCCGCGCCACGAAGAACGATAAACAGCGGAGGGACCCTTGGTAGACACGACTTATCGCGCGGCTGAAGCGCCGGAGACCGCTTCTGCGACGGAGCTTGCCCGCCTCAAGATCGGCCCCTTGCCGCTCGGCATCTACCTCGCGGCCGCGCTCGTCTGTGCCGCTGCCGTCTATTCCGGCAAGCTGCCGAACGACGTGATCGGCGGCCTTCTGGTCCTGATGCTGCTCGGCTTCCTCCTGGGCAAGCTCGGACAGACGATTCCCATTCTGAACAAGATCGGCGGCACGGCGATCCTCTGCCTGTTCGTGCCCTCGGCCCTGGTGAGCTACGGCCTGATGCCGGAGGTTGCGCTGAAGGCGATCGCGACGACGTTCCGCACCGCCAATTTTCAATATTTCTTCATCGCCTGCCTCGTCGCGGGCTCGATCCTCGGCATGCCCTACCGGGTCCTGGTCCAGGGCTTCATCCGCATGTTCGTTCCGCTCCTTGTCGGCACGATCGCGGCCGTCTCCGCGGGCATCGCGGTCGGACTTCTGTTCGGCCATAGCCCGAAGGACACGTTCTTCTTCGTCATCATTCCCATTGTCGGCGGCGGCCTTGCCGAGGGCGTGCTGCCGCTGTCGATTGCCTATTCGGAAATGCTGCACCGGCCGCAGGCCGAGCTGGTGGCGCAGATGGTGCCGGCGGCGCTGCTCGGCAACGTCGTCGCCATCGTCAGCGCCGGCCTGCTCGCGCGGCTCGGCGAGACGCGCCGCGAGCTCAACGGCAACGGCATGCTGGTCAAGACCGGAGACGGCGACATTCTCGGAGAGTCGCGGCCTGACCGGCCGATCGATCTCGGGTTGCTCGGCGCCGGCATGGTGCTGTCATGCGGCCTGTTCGTGCTGGGCATTGTCCTGGCGCCGTTCACCGGCATCCCGGGCCCCATCATGATGATCATCGCCGCAGTGGCGTTGAAGCTGACGAGGTTACTCCCGGCCGAGATGGAGCTCGGCGCCTATCAGATCAACAAGTTCATGTCGACCAACCTGACGTTTGCGATCCTGGTGGCGATGGGGACCTTGCTGGTCTCATGGCAGCAACTCGTCGCCTCGTTCAATCCGGGCTACATCATGATCTGCACGACCACGGTGCTGGCGATGATCGCGTCGGGCTTCTTCGTCGGCAAGTGGCTGAACATGTATCCGGTCGAGGCGGCGATCGTGACCGCGTGCCATTCCGGCCTCGGCGGAACCGGCGACGTCGCCATTCTCGGCGCAGCGGATCGCATGGGCCTGATGGCCTTCGCACAGATTGCGACCCGTGTCGGCGGCGCAATCATGATCGTGATCGCAACCCTCCTGATGAAGTCGCTTTCCTGATGGCCGTGCGGCCAGGAATCCGCTTTGATGGCGCCAATAACAATCTGGAGGAAATTATGCGGTTCATTGCCCTCGTGTCGGCTCTGCTCTTGCCGCTTGGCGCGGCCTTCGCCCAGGACTATCCGACGAGGCCCATCACCATGCTGGTGCCGTTCGCCGCCGGCGGGCCGACCGACACCATCGCTCGCCTGACGGCCGCGGGCATGGCGAAGTCGCTGGGCCAGCAGGTCATCGTCGAGAACGCGACCGGCGCCGGCGGCATCATCGGCTCGACCCGCGCCGCGCGCGCCCAGCCCGACGGCTATACGCTGCTGATGCATCACGTCGGCATTTCGACTGCGGCGACGCTCTATCGCAACCTCACCTACGACACCAAGACGGCCTTTGCGCCGATCGGGCTCGTGACCAACGCGCCCATGACCATCATCGCGCGTCCGGATTTCCCGGCCGACACGCTCAAGGACCTGGTCGCCTACGCCCAGCAGCAGGGCGACAAGCTGACCTATGCCAATGCTGGGCTCGGTGCGGCGTCGCATCTGTGCGGCATGCTGTTCATGACGGCGATCCAGAAGCAGCTCACCACGGTGCCGTACAAGGGCAACGGCCCGATCATGAACGATCTCCTCGGTAGGCAGATCGATCTTACCTGCGACCAGGCGACGAACACCACCGGGCCGATCTCGGCCAAGCAGGTCAAAGCCTATGCGGTGACGACCAAGGAGCGGTTGAAGAGCTTGCCCGATCTGCCGACAGCGGACGAGGCGGGCCTCAAGGGCTTTGAACTCGGCGTGTGGCACGGCCTCTATGCGCCGAAGGGCACGCCGCCGGCGATCATTCAGAAGCTGACGGCGGCGCTCCAGGCCGCACTCCAGGATCCCACGATGATCGCCCGGCTCAACGACATCAACACCGAGCCTGCCCCGAAAGACAAGGCGACGCCGGAGGCGCTCGGCGCGGTGCTGGTGAGTGAAATCGACCGCTGGGCGCCGATCATCAAGGCCGCCGGACAGTACGCCGACTGATGTGACCAGCTCCTAAGAGCTCGCTATTCAACAGCTTGTGCGCGGGTAGTTTATTACCCGTACTGTGCATGGGGTTGTTTTCGAGAATTTGAATCTACCCCGCCGCCTCGTCGAACTGCGTGCTCGCCTCCAGCCACTGCTCCTCCGCCCGTGCCAGCGCATCGGCCGCGTTGGCGCGTGCCTTTGACAACTGGGCAGCCTGCTTGGGGTCGCGCGTGAAGATGTCGGGCAGGGCCAGCGCCGTGTCGATCTTGGTGATGATCTCGCTGACGCGGGCGATCTCGGCTTCGGCTTCCGCGATGCGCTTTTTCAGCGAGCCGCGATTGTCCGACCTTGCGCGCTGCGGCTTCTCGGCTGACGCGCTGCGCTCGCGCGGGGCGGGCTCGCCGTTGCGCGTCGACAGCACCAGGCGGCGATATTCGTCGAGGTCGCCGTCGTAATTGGTCACGGTGCGATCGGCGACGATCCAGAGCCGATCGGCGCAGGCCTCGATCAGATAGCGGTCGTGCGAGACCATGATCACCGCGCCGGGAAATTCGTTGATGGCTTCGGCAAGCGCGCCACGGCTGTCGATGTCGAGATGGTTGGTCGGCTCGTCAAGGATGATCATGTTGGGGCCGAAGAAGGTCGCAAGGCCCAGCAGCAGCCGAGCCTTCTCGCCGCCCGACAATTTGCCGGCCTTGGTGTCGGCGGCCTTGCCGGAGAAGCCGATCGCGCCGGCGCGGGCGCGCACCTTGGCCTCCGGCGCCTCGCTTCCCATCAGCTTGCGGACGTGGTCGTAGGTCGAGGCGTCCTCGTTCAGCTCATCGAGCTGGTGCTGCGCGAAGTAGGCGATCGAGAGCTTGTCCGCGCGAGTCACCTTGCCGGAGAACGGCGCAAGGCGTCCGGCGAGCAGCTTGACCAGCGTCGACTTGCCGTTGCCGTTGGCGCCCAGCAGCGCGATGCGATCGTCATTGTCGATGCGCAAGGTGACGCGATTGAGCACGGGCGCCGCGGGATCGTAGCCGACCGAGGCGTTGTCGACCGCGATGATCGGCGGCGACAGGATTTTTTCGGGCGCGGGAAAGCTGATCTCGCGCACGTCCTCGGTGACCAGTGCCGTGATCGGCTTCAGCCGCTCCAGCATCTTCACGCGAGACTGTGCTTGTCGGGCTTTCGAGGCCTTGGCCTTGAAGCGGTCGACAAAGGCCTGCAGGCGCGCCCGTTCAGCCTCCTGGCGCTTGACGGCCTTGGCATCGAGCAGCTCGCGCGCGGCGCGCTGCTCCTCGAAGGAGGAATAGCTGCCCTTGTAGAGCGTGAGCTTGCCGCGCTCCAGGTGCAGGATCTGGTCGACCGAGCTTTCCAGGAGGTCGCGGTCGTGGCTGATCACGATCACGGTGCGCGGATAATGCGCGAGGTGATCCTCCAGCCACAGCGTTCCCTCGAGATCGAGATAGTTGGTGGGCTCGTCGAGCAGCAACAGGTCGGGCGCCGCGAACAGCGTGGCGGCGAGCGCGACGCGCATGCGCCAGCCGCCGGAGAATTCGGCGCAGGGGCGGAGCTGGTCGGCGGCGGAGAAGCCGAGGCCCGAGAGGATCGCGGCGGCACGGCTCGGCGCCGAATGCGCGTCGATGTCGACGAGGCGGGTCTGGATCTCGGCGATCCGGTGCGGATCCGTCGCGCTCTCGGCTTCCGTGAGGAGCGCGTCGCGTTCCAGATCGGCCTTGAGCACGACCGAGATCAGGCTTTCGGGTCCGTTGGGGGCCTCCTGGGCGAGGCTGCCGATGCTCCAGCGCGGCGGCAAAGTCACCGAGCCGTGCTCGGCCGCGAGCTCGCCGCGGATCACCTTGAACAGCGTCGACTTGCCCGTGCCGTTGCGTCCGACCAGACCGACGCGGGATCCCGGCGTGATCTGCACGGAACTCTGGTCAATCAGAAGACGTCCGGCGAGGCGGATGGAGAGGTCGGTAATGGACAGCATGCGGCCTTGTCACCGCAGCCGGCATCAAACGCAACCCGTTTCTGCAACTGCCGCCCGCAGCCTAATGGGGGTCGCGTTCGCGCCGTTCCAGCTCGTTGAGGAGCTGCTCGAGATGTGTAGGGAGCCGGGTTTCGGGGCGGAGGCTCTGCTGGAGCCGTTCGCCCACGGCATCGCAAATCGAGCGGGTGGTGCGCCGGTCGATTTGTTCGCTGTCATTGGCAAGAAGGCCAGCCATCACGCAGGTTCCGTGTTCTCAAAGTATCGACACGGTACCAAGTCATTGGCCCCCAAAATGGTTTCGCGATTCCCAGGGGATAGCTGCCATTCTCGTCAAAATTGTAGGAATCCCGCCGTATCCGCCCAAAATGCGAAGCCCCGGCGGGGGGATCGCCGGGGCTCCTCTTGGAAGGTACCTGTGGGGGGCGCAGATACCTGTCGGTCTTCAGAAAGGTGCTGTCGGGCTCAGTAGCAGCGGTTGATCAGCCGCCAGCGGGGTCCCCAGGGGGTCGGGACCAGCCGGCGCACATAGCAGCCGCCATAGCCGTAGGAGACGGGGGCATAGAACCGCGGGCCGCCCCAGCGGTAGCCGCCGTGCCAGCCGCCACCGCCATGCCAGCCCGGTCCGCCGCCATGCCAGTGAGCGGAGGCCGAGGTCGGCGCCAGCGCGGCACCGAGCGCAACCGCAGCGACAGCGGCAAGCGAAAGTTTCCTCAACATGGTGATCTCCTCAGAACTGCCGGCGCGGGGGCAATCCGCGTCGATGGAAAGGCCGCCGAAACGGTCCGCCTGATGATCAGGCTTCGGTTTCGATGGGCCAACCCTACGCCGGCGAGGCTGAACCGAATCCTGACAGAGCCTTCAGATTGGGTTCATCTGGGTGAAATTGTCGTAATCCAGGTCGGTCACGGTCCTGCGGCGAAGCGCCTGTGACGTCATACCGGCGGTCGCTTGCCGGATGGCAAAGGCGCCGATATAAGCCCCGCAACCCGCCAACCACCGGTTTTCTTCCAAGGACAAGATTATGGCCATCGAACGCACTTTCTCGATCATCAAGCCCGACGCGACCGCGCGTAACCTGACCGGCGCCGTCAACGCCGTGATCGAAAAGGCGGGCCTGCGCATCGTTGCGCAGAAGCGCATCCGCATGACCAAGGAGCAGGCCGAGACCTTCTATGCCGTCCACAAGGCACGGCCGTTCTTCGGCGAGCTCGTCGAGTTCATGACCTCGGGTCCGGTCGTCGTCCAGGTGCTGGAAGGCGAGAATGCCGTCGCCAGGTATCGCGACGCGATGGGCGCGACCGATCCGTCCAAGGCCGCGGAGGGCACCATCCGCAAGCTCTACGCGAAGTCGATCGGCGAGAATTCCGCCCACGGCTCGGATGCCCCGGAGACCGCCGCGATCGAGATTGCGCAGTTCTTCTCGGGCAACGAGATCGTCGGCTGATCGATCAGCCGCCAAGTTAAGTCGACGGGGCGAAAGGACGTATTGTGAACTGGCTCTGGCAGATCTTCGATCCCGCAACGATCGGGGCATTCTTCACCCAGTTTCGCAACGAGATGGCCGAGCCAACCTTCTGGATTGCGGTCGGCAAGATCATCTGGATCAACATCCTTTTGTCCGGCGACAACGCGCTGGTGATAGCGCTCGCGTGCCGCGGCCTCTCGCCGCGACACCGGCTGTGGGGCATGATCTTCGGTGCCGGCGCGGCGGTGATGCTGCGGATCATCTTCACCGGCATCGTCGCAACGCTGATGGAGCTGCCGTATCTCAAGCTGATCGGCGGCCTCGCCCTGATCGTGATCGCGGCCAAGCTGCTTGTGCCGGAACATGAGGACGAAGACGACGTCGATGCCGCCTCGCATCTGTGGCAGGCCGTGCAGATCGTCGTGGTCGCCGACATCGTCATGTCGCTCGACAACGTCATTGCGGTGGCCGCCGCCGCCAATGGCAGCGTGCCGCTCCTGATCCTCGGCCTTGCCATCAGCGTGCCGCTGATCGTCGCCGGCGCGGCGCTGATCATGGCGCTGCTAGAAAAGCTGCCGGTGCTGGTCTGGGCCGGTGCGGCGCTGCTCGGCTGGATCGCGGGCGAGGTGATCGCGACCGATCCCGGCGTCGCGCCGAAGCTGCACACGCTGTTCGACGGTCCGTTCGGCGCCTCGCTCGACAGCATGCTCGGCGCCTTGCGCATCCCGCCGCAGTTCGGCCATGGCGGGTCCGGCGGCGAATATTTCTGCGCCGCACTCGGCGTCGTCGTCGTGCTGGTGGTCGGCACCATCTGGCGCCGGCGCAAGCTGACTGCCGCCGCCCTGGAATCGTCCGAGCGGCACGCGCGGGCGTCGGCCGAATAGGCCGGATCACTGGATCGTGCCGCGTTCCGTCACGGGCGTGGTCCAGTAGACCAGCTTGGTTCCAGCGAACGAAACCCGCACGCGGTCGAGCAGGCGGCTGGCATCTTTCCCCGGCAGCACCACTTGCACGATTGTCTGATCGGCGTGGCCCTTCACGCGTTCGGCGGCCGTATGCAAACGGACCTCCGTGCCGTGACCCGAGCCTTGTGACGCGGTGAATCCCGAAACCAGGTCGCTCTGTTCAGTGAGAAAGTCGAACATCTCGTCGCGGAGCTGGTGAGGCACGATCAGCGTGAGACAGACGGGCTGGTCGATCATTTCGCCACCTTCGACGTCCCGCCATAGCGGCGATACAGGATCGGCAGGAGAATCAGGGTGAGCAGGGTGGAGGACAGCAATCCTCCGATCACGACCACGGCGAGCGGCCGCTGCACTTCGGATCCAGGACCGGAAGCGAACAGCAGCGGGATCAGGCCCAGCGCCGTGATGCTCGCGGTCATCAGCACCGGCCGCAGCCTGCGCAGGGCGCCTTCGACGACGATGCGATCCTCGGGAAGGCCGTGGGCGCGGAGCTGGTTGAAGTAGGAGACCAGGACGACGCCGTTGAGCACGGCGATGCCGAGCAGCGCGATGAATCCGACGGAGGCCGGCACCGACAGATACTCACCCGTCACCACCAGCGCAAAGACGCCGCCGATCAGCGCAAAGGGAATGTTGACCAGCACCAGCAAGGCCTGGCGGATGGCACCGAACGTTGTGAACAGCAGCACGAAGATCAGCCCGACCGCGACGGGCACCACGACGGACAGGCGCGCGGCGGCGCGCTGCTGGTTCTCGAACTGTCCGCCCCAGGTCAACCGGTAGCCGTTCGGAAGCGGGAGGTCGGTCGCCACCTTCTGACGGGCCGCTTCGACGAAGCCGACCATGTCACGGCCGCGGATGTTGGCGCGCACCACGCTCATGCGGGCGCCGTCCTCGCGGTCGATCTTCACCGGGCCGTCGACGCGCTGGATGCGGGCGACCTGTGACAGCGCGACATGCTGTCCGGACGCTAGCGTCAGCGGCAGGCTCGCCAGCAGGGTCGGCGCTTCCCTTGTCGTCTCGCTACCTCGGACCAGGATCGGCGTGCGGCGTCCTTCCTCGAGCGCGGTGCCGATCGTCCGGCCCTCGATCTGGGTCCGCAGCGAGTTGACGATGGAATCCACGGTCAGGCCGAGGCGGCCGGCCTCCATGCGATTGACCGCGACCGTGTAATATTGAGCGCCTTCGTTCAGCGTGGTGTAGACGTCCTCGGCACCGTCGATGCTGGAGAGGATCGCCGAAAGCTTTGCCGCGGTTTCGTTCAGCTTCGCGATGTCGGGGCCGAAGATCTTGACCGCGACGTCGCCGCGCACGCCGCTGATCATCTCCTGCACGCGCATGTCGATGGGCTGGGTGAAGCTCAGCGAGATGCCGGGAAATCCCGCCAGGACCTCGCGAAGCTTCTGCAGCAGGGCCTCGCGATTGTCGGTCGCGCGCTCGCTGGCCGGCTTGAGCACCAGGAACGTGTCGGTCTGGTTGGGGCCCATGGGATCGAGGCCGAGCTCGTCCGATCCGGTCCGGGCGACGATGCCGGCGATATCGGGCACGGCCAGCAGCGCGGTCTGCAGCCTTGCATTCATCGCAAGCGACTCGTCGAGATTGACCGAGGGAAGCGTCTCCACGCTGACGATGACGTCACCTTCGTCCATCGTCGGCATGAACGTCTTGCCGAGCTTGGTGTAGGCGAAGCCCGCCGCGACCAGGGCGATCAGCGCTGCCGCTATCACCTTGCGTTCGTTGCGCAGGGCCCAGTCCAATGCCGGCGCGTAGACCCGTTGGGCCGCCCGCACCAGCAGGGGATCGTGATGCGAGGCGGACTTGAGCACGAAAGACGTCGCAACCGGGATCCATGTGAGCGCCAGCAGCAGCGAGGCGGCCAGCGCGAAAATGATGGCCAGCGCGACCGGGATGAACAGCTTGCCTTCCAACCCCTGCAGCGTCAGCAGGGGAACGAACACGATGATGATGATCAGCACGCCGGAGGCGACCGGCTCGAGCACTTCGCACACCGAACGGTAGATCAAATGGATCAGCGGCGCAGACTTGTCCGGCTCCTGCTTGCCGAGATTGCCGACGATGTTCTCGACGACGACGACCAACGCGTCGATCAGCATGCCGATCGCGATCGCAAGGCCGCCGAGGCTCATCAAATTGGCCGACATTCCCACCAGACGCATGACGATCAACGCCATCACGATGGCGAGCGGCAGGCTGAGCGCGATCACCAGCGAAGCGCGCCAGTTGCCGAGGAAGAGCAGCAGAAGAACGATGACGAGGATTGTGGCCTCGCCGAGGGCCCGCACCACGGTGCCGACGGCGCGGTTGACCAGGCGGCTGCGTTCATAGAACACGTTGATCGACACGCTCTTCGGCAATGAGGGCTGCAGCTCGGCGAGCCGGGCGCGCACGTCGCGGATGAGCTGGCCCGCATTGGCCCCGCGCAGGCCGAGGACCAGGCCCTCGACAGTTTCCCCGCGGCCGTCCGCCGTGACGGCGCCATAGCGCGTCAGTGTCCCGACTTTGACGGTCGCGACGTCGTTGACCAGGATCGGCACGCCGTCGCGGGTGTCGACGACGATGGCCTTGATGTCGTCGATCGAACGGATGCTGCCTTCGATCCGAACCAGCGCGCTGTCCTCACCCTGGTTCACCCGCCCGGCACCATCGTTGCGGCTGTTGGCTTCGATGGCCCGGCGAAACAGGTCGTAGGGAATACCGCGCGCGGCCAGCGCGTCGTTGCGCGGCACGATCTCGAAGGCTCGGACATAGCCGCCGAGCGCGTTGACGTCCGCAACGCCCGGCACCGTCCGCAGTGCGGGGCGGATCACCCAATCGAGCAGGGTCCGGCGCTCGGCGAGCGAAAGCTCGGCACTGTCGATCGTGAACATGAACATCTCGCCGAGGGGGCTGGTGATCGGCGCAAGACCGCCGCTCACCCCGTCGGGGAAATCGCGCGCGACGTTCGACAGGCGCTCCGAGACCTGGTTGCGCGCCCAGTAGATGTCGGTGCCGTCCTCGAAATCGACGGTGATGTCGGCCAGCGCATATTTCGTGGTCGAGCGAAGCACCTTCTTGTTCGGCAATCCCAGCAGCTCGAGCTCGACGGGGACGGTGATGCGCTGCTCGACCTCTTCGGGAGTGAGACCCGGCGCCTTCATGATGATCTTCACCTGAACCGGCGAGACATCAGGAAAGGCGTCGATCGGCAGGCCGGGCAGGAGGACAGCGCCGGCGCCGATCACCAGCAACACGCTCAGCATGACGAACAGCCGCTGCGACAACGCGAACGCAACCAGGCGCCGGAGCATCTACTGCCCCAGGCCCGAGAGAATGCCGCGAAGCGCCGAGATGCCGCCGATCGCGATCGCGTCCCGGTCCGTGATGGGGCCCGACACCACGACGTGGTCCTGGTCTTCCGCAAGCAGCTTCACCGGGACCAGGCGGAAGCCGCCGTCGATGGCGACGAAGACCGAGGTCTGCTCTCCCCGCCGGACCAGCCCGCTATACGGAATCTCGAAGGCGCTTTCGCCGGCGGAGAGAAAGCCGATGCGGGCGGCGGTGGTCTGGCCGGGATGCAGCTCGCCGTCGTTGGGGACTTCGGCGCGCACCAGAATGGTCTGGGTGGCAGCGTCGATGGTCTCGGACACCAGCACGACTTTGCCGGGGACGGAATAGCCCTCGATCTCGACTTTCGCTTCGGTGCGGATCGCTCGAATATTGGCGGCAGGAACCGCGATCTCCGCCCATAGCGGCGAGAGCCGCGCCAGCTTGACGAGCGGCGCGGATTGTTCGAGCCGCTGCCCTGGCGACACCGCGACCTCGACCACGGATGCGGTCTGCGGCGCGTTGACCGTGAGCGTGCCGCTGATCGCCGCTTCCTGGGACAAGTGAGAGATGGCTTCGTCGGACATCCCGCTCAGGCGCAGCATCTGGCGCCGCTCGGCGACGACGAGAGCGGCCTGGCGCGCTTCGGCCTGGCTGGCCTCCAGCACGCGTTGCGGCACGGCCTTGCCCTCGAACAGATCGACGTTGCGCTTGAGCTGCTGGCTGGCGAGGTGCTCCTGCGCGATCGCATGCAAATAGTCGCGTTGCTGGGAGACGAAGCTCGGACTCTCCAGCGTGACCAGCGGCTGGCCGGCCGTGGCGCGGTCACCGCGCCCGACCAGAAGGTTGGCGACCATGCCGGCCACTGGCGCACTGACGACCCACAATTGCTGGGTGGGGATCACGATCTGGACGGGGTAGGGCAGCGTCAGGTCGGTGCGGCTCGCGACCGGATGGGTCACGCGGACACCGAGATTGCGCGCCTGCGCATCGCTCAGCTTCAGTTCGTCCTGCGCCATCGAAACGGAAGGTGACAGACAGAGTGCAACGGCTAAGAAGGTACGAACCAACGCGCTCCCGATGGAGGGGCGAAGAAGATTTCTGCGAAGGATTCGCATGAGGGACGTCCCAAACCCACGAGCGGGCGAAGCCCGGCCTGCTTGAAAGTTTCGACTACTCCACCGGCATCTCGGCGGGTTGATTTGCCTCAAGCGGACCAGCCGTTGCGGCAAGCTGCCGGCTCTTCGCGGGGCGCCAGCCGAGTGACCAACCCTGCTCACGACGGACGCTTCCTCCCGGTGATCATCGCTCTCACCAGGTTTTCGCGGTGCTCGAAGCTCGCGACCAGGACGCCAAGCACGTGGACGACGACAAGGCCGATCGTGAGGTTGGCGAACGCCTCATGCACCTCCTCGACCCATTTTGCTCCCCAGAAGCTGGCGGTTGTCATGATGTAACCGGTGATGCAGGTGCCGATCAGCATGAGGATCAGCGTCACGACCATCGCACCGCCCGCGGGGTTGTGGCCGAGATAACGTCGCGCCCTGAGGAGCGCCACATCGCGTAGGTAGGCGAGCACTGCGCGCGGCGAGCGCACGAAATCGCTGAAGCGCGCATGGCGCGGCCCGACAAGGCCCCACAGAATTCGCAGCATCAGCAATCCGGCAATCGTATAGCCGGCTGCGATGTGAACGGTTTCGATCTCGTCCCCGGTCGCGTAAGCGAGCAGAAACAGCCCGGCCAGCGACCAATGGAACACGCGCACGAAGGGGTCCCAGACCTTGATCGTCGCCGGCGGCGTTGCGCCGGCGACGATCGTGTCGTGAATGGTGCTCATGATGCAGCCCCTTACAGCTGACCGACGATCTTGCCGCTGGTCGGATCGACGAACAATTCGACTCGGCTGCCGGACTTGTCGATCGTGTAGAGTTCGCCACAGGCGTTCTTGAGCTTGGCCTTCTGGACCTTGTATCCTTGGGCTTCGATCTTGGCCTGCAATTGCTCGAGCGGAAGCCAATCTGTCGGCGGCGCCGCGGTGCAGGGGCGCCCGAGACTCCCGGCATGAGCGGTTGCGGCGGCTGCGAGCAAGGCGGCGGCGGTGACAGTGGAGACGGTGATCTTTCGCATGGTTCTCTCCGGCTTGTGGCGCCCGGCCGCGTCATGCGGCGAGGCGATGAGCGGAACTTGGCAGAACAGCCCTGACCGGCGCCTGTTGATCCACGTCAGCTATCTGTCAGCTTGATTGGGGCATTCTCTGCCAATGCGATCCTCTGGTTTTGTGGAATTCCTCGCGGTGCCATTGCTGGCAGGCGTTCTGCTCGCGCCGATGCCTGCGGCCGCAGGCGATCAGGATAAAGGCGCGCCCGATGCGGTTCGCCGCGCAGTCGAGGCGGGCGAGATCAGGTCCCTGGCCGACATTCTCGCATCGCTTCGCGGCGAGCTGCCGGGCGAAATTGCGGGGGTCGAGATCGAGCGCGAGCGCGGTCGCTGGATTTACGAGTTTCGCCTCGTCGACGACAAGGGCCGGCTCTACGAAGCGCACGTGGACGCGCGCAGCGGCGAGATCGAACGCATCAAGGAGAAGTGATGCGCCTGCTGCTCGTGGAGGATGACCGACGGATCGCGGCCGATGTGGAGAGGGCGCTGCGCGCGGCCGGTTATGTCGTCGAGACCGTCCGCAGCGGCGAGGAAGCCTGGTTCCGCGGCGACACCGAAGATTACGGCGCGATCGTGCTCGATCTCGGCTTGCCCGGCATGGACGGTCTGGCGGTCCTCAAGCGCTGGCGCGCGAACGGGCGGTCTATGCCGGTGCTGATCCTGACGGCGCGCGGCAGCTGGGCCGAGCGCGTCGACGGCATCGACGCTGGCGCGGACGATTATCTGCCAAAGCCGTTCCGAATGGAGGAATTGCTGGCGCGGCTGCGTTCGATCGTGCGTCGCTCGGCCGGGCATGCTTCCCCACGGATTATCGCGGGCGACGTCGAGCTCGACGAACGTCAGATGAAGGTGACGCTGCGCGGCGTACCCGTCGCGTTGTCGCCGTTGGAATACCGCCTGATTGCGTTTCTCCTGCACCATCGTGGCCGAGTGGTGTCGCAGCAGGAGCTCGATGAAAACGTCTATGGCCACGGCGAGGATCACGAGTCGAACGCGCTCGAGGTGCTGGTCGGCCGCGTGCGCAAGAAGCTGGGTTCCGATCTGATCGAGACCCGGCGCGGCTTCGGCTATCTGGTGCCGGAGACGACGCCGTGAGCTGGGGCTCGCTGCGGCTCCGACTGATCGTCGGCGGACTGCTGGCGATCCTGATCGCGCTGACGATTGCCGGCGCCGGGCTGACCCTGCTGTTCGAACGCCATGTCGCGCGCACCATCGGCGACGACCTCGACGTCTATCTGAAGCAGCTGGTCGCGGGCATCGATGCCGATGCACAGGGCAAGCTGGTGGTCGGCCGACCGCCGGCCGACCCGCGTTTTGCCGACCCGCTTTCGGGCTTGTACTGGCAGGTCTCGGACGACGCCGGTCAGGTGCTGCGTTCACGTTCGCTGTGGGACACGGCGTTGGACCTCCCGCGGGACGAGCCGTCGCCTCGCGAATTGCACCGCCACATCATCCCCGGGCCTGCAAACGCACGCCTCTTGGTCAGTGAACGCCGCGTGCTGCTCACCCTGGGCGACCGCCGCGCGCCGGTGCGCGTCGCGGTGGCGGCCGATCTCGCCCGCGTATCGGCTGCCGCCTCGCATTTCGCCAGGGATCTGGCGCTGGCGCTTGGCGTGCTGGGTCTGGTGCTGGTGGCTGCCACCTCGATCCAGGTCGGACTGGGCCTGCGTCCGCTGGACGCGCTTCGTCGCGGCGTCGCCGACGTCCGCTCCGGGCAATGCAAGCATCTCCCCGTCGATGTCCCTGCCGAGGTCAGGCCGCTGGTGGAAGAGGTCAACAGCCTGATTGACGCCCAGGAACGCGAAATCGAGCGGTCGCGCAGCCGCGCCGCCGACTTGGCGCACGGGTTGAAGACGCCGCTTGCCGCACTCGCGACCGATGTCGCGCTGTTGCGCCAGCGCGGAGAGCTGGAGGTCGCGCAGGCGATCGAAGCCGTCGGCGAGACAATGAGCCGTCACGTCGACCGCGAGCTGGCGCGTGCGCGGGCGAGGGGGACGGCACGACTGCGCGGCGGGATTTCCACGTCGCTCAGACCGCTCGTCCAGTCCCTGATTCTGACGCTGGCGCGTACGCCTGCAGCGCAGCGGCTCGACTTCGAGATCCGCATGACGGGCGAGCCGAGTGTGCCACTCGATCGCGCAGATCTGGCGGAAGTGCTGGGCAATCTCATGGAAAACGCCGCCCGCTACGCCAGGAGCCGGGTGCGCATTGCTGCGGATGCGGCAAAACCGGCGATCTCGGTCGAAGACGACGGTCCGGGTATCGCGCCTGCCGAACGTGCACGCGTGCTCCAACGCGGAGTAAGGCTGGACGAGCGTGGCGAAGGGGCTGGCCTCGGCCTTTCCATCGTGCAAGACGTGCTCAGCGCCTATGGGTGGCAGCTTGTTCTTGCCGAGTCCGAGCTTGGCGGACTGAAAGCCATGGTCGCGCCCGAGGAGGGCCGCGATCGGATGACTGCTGCTGGTCCGGCAACCTAGCCGTTCGCTCGCCGCGCTGTTCGGTTGGTCAGCGCCGCACGATCGAGCCGGCGCGATTGATCAAGCGGGCGAGCTGGCGGAAACGGCTGCCGACGCGGTCGGCGACGAGGTCGCCGAGGCGGTGCTCGAACACGAGCATCAGTTTACGTCCCTGGCTCCGGAAGTGCGTGGCCGGCAGCACGCCGGGGCGCGCCGCCGAGATCAGATGCGCGACGCGGAACGCAGCGCCCAAGAGGCGCGCGCGTTCGAGCTGCGCCGGCGTCAGCAATTCCTGCATCGTGACCGGCGGCTGGTTTTCCTCGCTCAGACCCGCATAGCGATAGAACACCGACAGGCCGACGAAGGCGCGCTCGGTGTGGGTGATCGCGCCGAAATTGCCGTTGACGACCAGGCTCAGCGTCTGCTCGCCGCGGTGATCGGGATGCACGCGCCAGCCGATGTCGGACAAGAGGCACGCGGTGTGGCGCAGCCGGCGGTCCTCCTCGGTCTCGCGCAGCTTGACCACGCGCGCGAGGCGATCGGTCCAGGCGATCAGCTCGTGGGCGTGCTTGGCCGAGCGTGACAGCAACCGGTTCAGCTCTTCCGCGGCGCAGATCAGGCCGTCCTTGTTGCGTTCCCCCTCGGGCAGCTTCTCGTGCAGCAAGCCCTCGCGCACGCCGAAGGTTGAGAACACGATGGTCTTCGGCTTCGCCACGCGGATGATGTGCTCGAGCACCAGCGCCGCATAGGTGAGGAGCGGGCGGCGCGCGTCCGCGACGCTCTCGATGTCGGCGAGCATGTCCGCGGCCGCCAGGCGCCGCAGCCTGCGGGAGAAGTCGAGCGCTTCAGCCGCGGACAGCGAATAGCCGTGCATCACCTGGAGCGGATAGCCGCTCTGGATGATGTGGATGCGGGCGAGGGCGCGCCAGGTGCCGCCGACCGCGTAGAAGGTGCGGCCGCGGCCCGCCGTGAGTTGCGGCACCTCGTCGAGCTCCTCGCGCACGATGCGATCGGCGCGCTTGAGCGATTTGTGCGCGAGGTCCTGCAGCGCGAGCCCGCCGAGCGGCAGCGTCACGCCGCTGCGCACGCTGTTCTTGCGCACGTCGATCAGTTCGAGCGAGCCGCCGCCGAGGTCGCCGACGATGCCGTCCGGATGATGGATGCCGGAGATCACGCCGAGCGCCGACAGCCGCGCCTCGCGCGGGCCTGACAGGATCTCGATCTTCACGGCGCAGATGCGCTCGGCCTTCGCGATGAAATCGGGACCGTTGGAGGCGTCGCGGCAGGCCGCGGTCGCGATCGCGAAGACGCGGCCGACCTGCATCACACGGCACAAGGCGCGAAAACGCTTGAGCGAGGTCAGCGCCTTGTCGACGGCGTCAGGGGCGAGCAGGCCGGTGCTCTGCACCTCGCGCCCGAGACCGCACAACGTCTTTTCGTTGAAGATCGGGATAAGGCTCCGCGTCAGTCCCTCGTAGACGACGAGACGGACCGAATTGGAACCGATATCGATGACCGCGACGCTCGAGCCGCGCTTGCGCGGCCGCTTCACGTCGGACATCCCCGATCAGGATTGATGACGTTCGTTCCGGCGCGTGAGACGACGCGGCGAGGATTCCTTGAGCGACTTTCCACGGCCAGACAGACTCGGATTTGTCATGAAGTAGTTGTGGACGTTGAAAGGCTCCTCGCCCTTCGCGGTCTTCATACGCGTTGAAGACCCATCCGGCAACAATTGCCAGCTCTGCTCATTGTCCTTGAGATTGGCGACCATGATCTGTTCGAGAACCTGCTGATGCACCGTCGGATTTTGCAGCGGACACAGCACTTCGACGCGGCGGTCGAGGTTGCGCGGCATCATGTCGGCGGACGAGATATACACAGCCGCTTTGGCACTCGGCAGACCCTGGCCCATGCCGAAACAGTAGATTCGGCCGTGTTCCAGGAAGCGTCCGATGATCGACTTGACGCGGATGTTCTCGGACAGGCCGGGAATGCCGGGGCGCAGGCAGCAGATACCGCGCACCACGAGCTCGACCTGCACGCCGGCCTGAGAGGCTTCGTAGAGCGCGTCGATGATGTCGGGATCGACCAGCGCATTCATCTTCATCCAGACCGCACCGTGGCGGCCGTGCCGCGCATGCGCGGTCTCGCCCTGGATGTGCTCGATGATGCGCTTGCGCAGGGTGAGCGGCGACACCGCCATCTTTTCCAGATCGCTCGGCGCGGCATAGCCGGTGATGAAATTGAACACGCGCGCGGCATCGCGGCCGATGGTCGGATCGGAGGTGAAGTAGGAGAGGTCGGTGTAGATGCGCGCGGTGACGGGGTGATAGTTGCCGGTGCCGGTATGGACATAGGTGGTGAGGCTGCCGCCCTCGCGGCGCACCACCATCGAGAGCTTGGCGTGCGTCTTCAGCTCGAGGAAGCCGTAGACGACCTGCACGCCGGCGCGTTCGAGGTCGCGCGCCCAGCGGATGTTGGCTTCCTCGTCGAAGCGCGCCTTCAGCTCGATCAGCGCGGTGACCGATTTTCCGGCCTCGGCGGCTTCGGCGAGCGTGCGCACGATCGGCGAGTTGTTGGAGGTGCGGTAGAGCGTCTGCTTGATCGCGACGACGTCGGGGTCGCGCGCGGCCTGCTGCAGGAACTGCACCACGACGTCGAAGGATTCGTAGGGGTGATGGACGACGAGGTCCTTCTGACGGATCGCGGCAAAGATGTCGCCGCCGTGCTCGCGGACGCGCTCGGGGTGGCGGGGTACGTAAGGTGTGAATTCGAGGTCGGGGCGGTCGAGGCGGGTGAGCTGGGAGAGCTCGTTCATCGCCTGCACGCCGTCGACCAGGAAGACCTCGTCGTCGGCGGCCGAGAGCGCGTGCTGGACGAAGCTGCGCAGCTGCTCCGGCATCTTGGCGTCGATCTCGAGCCGGATCACCGACCCGCGGCGGCGGCGCTTCAGCGCGGTCTCGAACAGGCGGACGAGGTCTTCGGCCTCTTCCTCGATTTCGAGCTCGGAGTCGCGGATGATCCGGAAGGCGCCCTGGCCGTGCAGATTGTAGCCGGGGAACAGGCGGTTGATGAACAGGGCGGTGGCCTGCTCCAGCGAGATCAGCCGAACGGTCTTGCCCTCGGACGGCAGGCGGATGAAGCGGTCGATCTTGCCGGGCATGCGGATCAGCGCGTTCATCTGCCTGCCGTCGGCGGCGCGCGTGAGCTGGAGCGCGATGGTGAAGCCGAGGCTCGGGATGAACGGGAAGGGGTGCGCCGGGTCGATCGCCAGCGGCGTCAGCAGCGGGAACACGTTGTTGAGGAAGTAATCCTCGATCCAGGTCCGTTCCGCCTTGGTGACGTCCTTGCCGTCCACCAGCACGATGCCGACATCGGCCAGCGTGCCGCGCAGGTCGCGCCAGATCGCCTGCTGGTCGGAGGCGAGTTCGGAGACGGTGCGGTTGATCAGGGCGAGCTGCTCGGATGGCGTCAGCCCGTCGGGGCTGCGTTCGGCGATGCCCTCGCGGATCTGCGCCTTGATGCCGGCGACCCGGACCATGAAGAACTCGTCGAGATTATTCGCGGAAATCGACAGGAATCGTACCCGCTCGAGCATGGGGTGGCTGGGATTGACCGATTCCTCCAGGACGCGGCGGTTGAAATGCAGCCAGGAGAGCTCGCGATTGATGAACCGTTCGGGGCTCGACGCGATTGCCGGCGGGCCTTCGGCTTCCGGGGCTTTTTCTTTAGTTTCAATAGCTTGCGCAGAGTCCATCAGAAGCCGGTCCATCCTGTCTCGCCTCACTTTGCGATCTATGCGCAAAACCTGCGGGAGCATGTGTTAGAGCGATGACGTTTCGATGACATTGATGTTCCGCCGCTTGGCTGCGTCAAGCGGGCTTCGCCCCGCCCTTGGAGCGGGGCAGACCGGGGTCAGGCGTCCCGGAGCAGCTCCGCGGCCAGCGCCCTGGTGACGGGACGGCCGAGCCGCAGGGCCTCGCTGTCGAGCAGTTCCACGGCCTGGCGGGCCGCGGCCGAGGACCGCTCCAGGCGGGTGGCGAGGTAGCCGACCACGCTCTCGTCCACATTGAGCTGGCGGTCGGCGCAGAATTTGACGATCAGGCCGCGGAAGAGCTGGTCGTCGGGCGGCAGCAGCGTGACAACAGGCACGGCGCGCAGACGCGAGCGCAGGTCGCGAAGCTCGATCTCCAGCGCGGCCGGCACCTCGCGTCCGGTGAACAGCACATAGGCGCCGTCCTCGCGGGCGAGGTTCATCAGGTGGAAGAGGGCGCGTTCGTCGAAGTCCTTGGCCCTGATATCCTCGACCACCAGCGCGCCGGTGGCGAGCGCGCCCGGCACGCCTGCGGCCGTCAGGGCGTTGGCGACGGTCGAGCGTGCCCCCGACATTTCGGCCCAGATCGCGGCGAGGTGGCTCTTGCCGCTGCCTTCCGGGCCGGCCAGCCACATGATCCGGTTCGGCCATTCCGGCCAGCGCTCGATCAGGGCCAGACCAGCCGCGTTGGCGGGGCCTTCAAGGAAATTGTCCCGGCTGAGGCTTTCCGCATGCGGAAGCGAAAACGCCAATTGTCGGGGATGGACGCGGCCTGCCACGCTTGCTTTGCTCCATGCCGGCGCGCCGGCCCGTTTGAAGAATGCGACTTGATCGAGCGGAGTTGGCCTTTTGCGCGGCCGCTTCTCCTCTCACTTGGTCTGCTCTTACTTGGCCTCGATCGTGCTCATGTGCCGCAGCCACTCGACGAGATAGAGCGACACCGAGGAGAGCGTGAAGACCGTGACGAGGCCCATCAGGATGATATCATAAGGAGCCGGCTTGAAGCCGAAGGCAAGCGCCGCCAGCACCAGCGCCGCGAACGCCACTTGCGCAACGGTGTTGAGCTTGGACACTTTCGACGGCTTCATCTCGACGGGCCGGTCGAACAGCCAGGACACGATCACGGCGGCGACGATCATGATGTCGCGCGAGACCACCAGGATCACGATCCAGCGCGGAATCGCCCCCCAGATCCCCAGCGCCATGTAGATCGAGACCAGCAGGGCCTTGTCCGCGAGCGGATCGAGCAGGGCGCCGAGCTCGCTCGTCATGTTGAAGCGCTTGGCCAGGAAGCCGTCCACGGCATCGCTGATACCGGCGATCAGGAAGACGGCGAACGCGACCTCCATTTGGCTCGATACGATGGCCCAGACGATGATCGGGACCAGCATGATGCGGCCCAGGGTAATGATGTTCGGAATACTCACGAAAGCGCTTCCCGGCACCCGGTCTGACCTCGAATCCGGCCTCTCGGGAGGCTGAACCGGTTGATATCTCTACATAGTATATGGCGGTGCGCCATGCGAGCCATTGCGCGTCCCCGGAATTCGACGTAACCAGCCGCAAACCCACTGGAAATCGGGCATGACCGACCGCAAAAACGGCCTCACTTACGCCGATTCAGGCGTCGATATCGACGCGGGCAACCGCTTGGTCGATCTGATCAAGCCGATGGTGCGCGCCACGGCGCGGCCCGGCGCCGACGCCGAGATCGGCGGCTTCGGCGGACTGTTCGACCTCAAGGCGGCCGGTTTCAAGGACCCCGTCCTGGTGGCCGCGACCGACGGTGTCGGCACCAAGGTCAAGATCGCCATCGAGACCGGACTGCATGGCGGGATCGGCATCGACCTCGTCGCCATGAGCGTTAACGACCTCGTGGTGCAGGGCGCCGAGCCGCTGTTCTTCCTGGACTATTTCGCCTGCGGCAAGCTCGACCCCGAGGCCACGGCCTCGATCGTCGCGGGCGTCGCGGAAGGCTGCCGCGAATCCGGCTGCGCCCTGATCGGCGGTGAGACCGCCGAGATGCCAGGCCTCTACAAGGACGGCGATTACGATCTCGGCGGCTTTGCCGTCGGTGCCGCCGAGCGCGGTACGCTGTTGCCGCGCAAGGACATCGCGGCTGGCGATGCCGTGATCGGCCTCGCCTCGTCGGGTGTGCATTCCAACGGCTTCTCGCTGGTCCGCAAGATCGTGGAACAATCGGGCCTCGGCTTCGCCGCACCGGCGCCGTTCGCACCGGTCATGACGCTCGGCGGCGCGCTGCTGACGCCGACCAAGCTCTACGTCAAATCCTGCCTGCGGGCGATCCGCGAGACCGGCGCGGTGAAGGGCCTTGCCCACATCACCGGCGGCGGTTTCACCGACAACATCCCGCGGGTGCTGCCGAACGGCCTCGGCGTCGGCATTGATCTGGCGCGCCTGCCGGTGCTGCCGGTGTTCAAATGGCTGGCAGCGCAGGCCGGCATCGCCGAGCTGGAGATGCTGCGCACCTTCAATTGCGGCATCGGCATGATCGCGATCGTCGAGCCCGACAAGGTCGAGCAGGTCATGCAGGTCTTCACCGAGGCCGGCGAGACGGTGGCGCAGCTCGGCACAGTGATCCCGGCCGACGGCGAGCACCGCGTCGTCTATAACGGCCATCTCGATCTGGCGCTGTGATGAAGCGCCGCGTCGCCATCCTGATCTCCGGCCGCGGCTCCAACATGGCCGCGCTGATCAAGGCCGCGAGCGCTGCGGATTTCCCGGCCGAGATCTCGCTCGTCATCTCGAACAAGGCCGATGCGCTCGGGCTCGAACGTGCCAAAGCGGCCGGCGTCAATACGCTGGTGATCGAGAGCAAGCCGTTCGGCAAGGATCGCGCCGGCTTCGAGAAGGTGTTGCAGGCCGCCCTCGACCAGCACGGTATCGAGCTGATTTGCCTCGGCGGCTTCATGCGCCTGTTCACGGCCGAGTTCACCAGGGCCTGGTACGGGCGGATGCTCAACATTCATCCCTCGCTGCTGCCGTCCTTCCCCGGCCTCGATCCACACGGCCAGGCCTTGCGCGCCGGCGTCAAGCTGTCAGGCGCGACGGTGCACTTCGTGATCCCCGAGACCGATGCCGGCCCGATCGTGATGCAGGGCGCGGTTCCCGTCAGCGACCACGACACGGGTGATACGCTGTCCGAGCGCATCCTCGAAGTCGAACACCGCATCTACCCTGAGGCGCTGCGGCTGCTTGCGACCGGCAAGGTCCGGATCGAGGGCGATGTGTGCAGGACGGAAGGAAGCGGGCCGTCGGAGAATTTTCTGGTTGCGCCGGTGGTGCGCTGAACCGCTGTCCTCGCGGCGGTCTTTCCAAACGAAATCCCCCGGCGGAGCCGGGGGCAACGTCATGATCTCTCGCATGTCAGTCTTGAGAGAAATCAGGAGACCTTGAGGTTCTCCGCGGAGGCTTTGCCGCGGTTCTCCACGAGGTCGTATTCAACCACCTGGTTTTCGTTGAGGGTGGAGAGTCCGGCACGCTCGACGGCGGAGATGTGGACGAATACGTCCTTGTCGCCGCCATTCGGCTTGATGAACCCATAGCCCTTGGTCGGGTTGAACCATTTGACGGTGCCCTTTTGCGGCATCGCTAGTCTCCTCCACTAGGTATAAAAAAGACGCGGCCGCTGTTTCGCGTGCCACGCCACAAACGGGCTTCCGAAGTCTGTTCGAGTCTCAACGTCGCGAAACGCACAGCGAGCGGCCAATTCCGATTGTGTCCAATATTGCAACATGAAAATCGCGCGTTAGCAAGCAGTGCGCGAATTTCAAGGGCGGGCAGGACGTGCCGCCCTGCAATTTCCGACCTGTGGCCGCGGAACCACAATCGAGGCAATAGCCTCGGTGACAGCGTGCTCAGCGGTTGACCCTCCGGAGCAGTTCGGCACAAATCGCGACATGCGCGCGCCGTGCGTGTTGCATTTTTGCGCGCCGCCTTTTGCTTCGGGATTTGTCGACATGTGCTGCACATCGCAGCCCTCCGGGACACGGCAGACGATCGGGCTGGACCGCGTCCGCAGGGTCGCGGCCGCGATCGCGGTGGCGTTTGCGCTTGTCCTGACGATGTCGGCGACCGCGCCGGTCTTCGCGCAAAGCCCGACACCGACGCCGACCCCGACACCCACGCCGTCACCGACCCCGATGCCGTCGCCGACAGCGACCAATTACGACCAGTCGGTCGGCAACAGCGCGCTCAATCTCGGCTCCAACTTCCTGGAGCGGCTCAGCAACCAGGCTTCGGGCGGTTTCGACCGGGCGTCCCGCACCAATCCCGGCGGCGGCGGCGCGTCGGCGAGCACGGAAGATCCGCGCTATCGCACCTGGTTCGAGGGCTACGGCATCTCTGTGCGCTCCGACGCACAAGGCGACTTTGTCGGCGACAAGCGCAAGACGGCCGGCGGCGTCGCCGGCTTCGGCGCGCGCGTGGCACCGGGTGTCAATCTCGGCTTCTCCGTCGACCAGAGCCATACCGACATCGACGTGCCGCTGGCGCTGCAGTCGGCGACGCTCGACCTGACGCAAATCGGCATCAACGGTTCGGTCGACAAGGGCCCGTGGACCTGGGCCTTTGCCGTGGTGCACGGCTTCGGCAAGGTCCGTTCCAGCCGCGACACCGGCGTCGGCCTTGCGACTGCGGGCTATCGCGCTGCGATCGACGGCGCGCTAACCGAGATCAGCTATTACTGGACCAAGGACCAGATGCGCATCGTGCCGAAGGGGGCGCTGGAATATGTGCGCGCCACCAGTGCGGCTTTCCAGGAGACCGGCGGCCTCGACCCGCTCAACGTCGGCTCGACCGCGCTCTCACGCGCGCGCGTGATGATCGGGGCCGAGATCGGCCGCTACTTCATCATCGACCAGAAGATCCTCGACCTGTCCGCCTACGGCAAATTCGTCGACAATTTCCATCAGGATCTCGGATCGATCCAGGTCAGCCTGGGAACCCAGAGCATCGTCGTTCCCGGCATCGGCGAGAGCCGCTACGGCGCGGATGCCGGAGCCTCGGCTTCGCTCAGCCTGACCAACGTGGCGCGGCTTTACGTCAATTACGACGGCAAGTTTCGCAGCTTGCTGACGTCGCACCAGGGCACGTTCGGTTTCGAATACAAATGGTGAGCGGAAAGCTCGCCTGGCTGTTCAGGCCGGCGTCGCCGCGACATATCCCGTCAGGCCAAAACCCTCCCGCGCGGCCGTCATCATCGGCACCAGCGCGTTCGGATGGATGAACTCGTCGCGGAAGCAGGGATAGGCCTTTGGATCGAAGATCTTCTTCAGCCAGTCGACCACGATCTTGTGGCGCTCGGAGGCTCGGAACTCCTTGTGATAGGTGAGCCAGAGATCGGCGTGGTGGCTGACGCCGAGATCGACGGCGACCAGCGGCGCGCCAAGCGCGATCGAGACCGTCGGCAGGAAGCCGATGCCGGCGCCGCGTTCGACGGCGTAGAGCACGCCGACCGAGGAATTGGTCTTGATCCCGACGATACCTTCCAGCGACTTCAATCCGAGCACACGGGCATAGGCGCCGTCGTCGACCTGCGGTGCGCTCTGCTTGATGATGCGGTGGTTCTTCAGCTCCGCAAGGGTCGCGGGCACGCCGTAGAGGTTTTCGTACTCCTTGGAGAGGAAGGGATAGATGTGGAGGCGGCCGAGCTTGGCGACGATCAAATCGGGATTGGTCGGCGGCTCGAGCTGGATCGCGATGTCAGATTCAAGCCGTGCGACGTCGGCCTGCTCCATCGCGCAGCGCAGGTCGACGGTGATCCTGCGGTAGGTCTTCTGGAAGTCGATCAGTCGTGGCAGGATCCAGAAATTGCCGGGGCCCTCCGTCACCGCGACGCGCACGATGCCCGAGGTGTCGTTCGACGATCGCGACGCGCGCCGGAAGACGTTGAAGGCATGACGCTCCATATGCGCAACGTCGGCGATCATCGCGGTGCCTTCATCGCTGAGCGTGAGCCCGCTCTGGTCGCGCAGGAACAGCTTGCAGCCGATGCTCTCTTCGAGCCGGTCGACCCGGCGCATCAGCGTGGTCGAGGTGAGCCCGAGCTCCTCGGCGGCATTGCGAAAACTTTTATACTTTGCGCACGCTAAAAACAGTTTCAAATCGTCCCAGGACGCATCCAGGGCTTCTTCACGGTGCTGCATCATCGCAGCACCCCGGTGCAATAACTGCTGCATACTCCTGATCCCCAGCCGCTAAGCTCAGTGGCATAGCGGGGCGCGAAGCCTCGAACGATAGAGGCGTGACATGGGTATGGAAAGGGGCTCGTTTGCCGCAAGGCATGATTTCGATGCCTTACCGCTGAGCGCGGACGTCGATGTCCGCTGCGCGCAATTTTCCGAAATTTCCGCACTTGCGCAGATGGCGCACCGGCTGGTGCCGGGCGTGCGGATAGGGACAGAAGAGCTTGCGCGATACTTCACGTTCGATCCCCAGAGCATCCTGACATTCAGCCGAAAGGGCCAGCTCGTCGGCGGTATGGCCTTCCTGTTCCTCAACGACCGCGGGCACGATGCGCTGCTGCTCGACGAGATCTGCCTCACTGCGCCCGAGACGCACTATCTCGCTTCCGCGAAGGAAGAGGTCGCCGCCATCTACATCTGGGCGATCGCGGCGACGGGGCGCGGCATCGCTGGTCTCGGCAAGGCGGCTGCACACCTGCGACAGCTAAGGTTTCGCGGCGCGGATTGCTATGCGCAGCCGTCAACGGTGGCAGGACGCGACATCATGAAGGCGACCGGCTTCGCGCCGGTCCCGAGTTTCCAGCCCGACCTCTGGTGCTACGAGCGGCCCTGGCATCGGCAACCCATGCGTATGGCGGGCCCGATCATTCAAGCAAGGAGTTTTGCAGATGCACGGTACTAGGATTCCCGTCGCCAAGCCCTGTTCCCGCGCCATCACCATCCGCCTCGCGCGCGATCCAAACGATCTCATGCTGGTCACCGCCATTCGTTCCGCGGTCTATCTCGCCGAGCAGGATTGTCCCTTCGAGGAGGAGTTCGATGGCAACGACATGGTCGCGGCGCACTTCATCGGCTTCGTCGGCAACGAACCTGCGGGCTGTCTGCGGGTGCGCTTCTTCGGCGATTTCGCCAAGGTGGAGCGGCTCGCGGTGCGTCACCAATACAGGCGCTCGCGCGTCTCTTTCAAGCTGGTGCAGGCCAGTGTCGACTACGTGAAGCGCAAGGGATTTCGCAAGATCTACGGTCAGGCGCAGGACAGGCTGGTCGATTTCTGGGCGCATTTCGGCGCCAAGCCGCTCGGCCATAATCGCAAGATCACGTTCTCGGATTTTTCCTACACGGAGATGCTGCTGGAGATCGAGCCGGGCCCGGACGCGATCACGCTGGACAGCGATCCCTATGTGATCATCCGTCCCGAGGGCGATTGGGACCGGCCGGGCGTGCTCGACGCCTCGGCGGGGCGGGCGGTGACCTCGCCGCTGCGGGACCTCGCGCTCGCTGACCGCTGAAATTGGTGCAGCCTGGCGCAAGACAATGCTGGCCTCCATCCACGACGATCCGCCACTCTTGGTCTGTGCGGATCTTCAGGTCGAATATCTGACCCCCGGGCGTCGCCACGTCATCCTCGACGGCGACGCCGCGACCGCACGCTGCCTGGAATTGCTGATGCTATGGCGCGGCAATCTGTGGCCCGTGATGCATCTGAAGCGCATTGCGCAGGCCGCGTGGTTCAATCCGGCATCAAGGCTGACCGATTGGATTGCGGAGATGAAGCCGCGGCCGGGCGAGCTGACGTTCGAGCATCCGCTCCCGTCCGCCTACAGCTCGTCGCGGTTTGTGGACTACATGTCCAATATCCGCAATGTCCGCTGCATTCTGATCGGTTTTTCCCTCGACGAGACCATCTTGGCCACCGCCGCCGACGGGTTTCACCGCAGCCATCGCTATCGGGTCGTCGCCGACGCCGTGGCTTGCCGGCAGCCGGCCACGGGCGATGCCGCCGCCTATAAGCATGCGGTAGTGAATGTCATCGGGAATTTTGCTACAATCCAGTCCAGCGCCGAACTGATCAGAACCAGCGGCGCCGTTGCGGTGTAAGCGCCGCGACCGGCGGATGGGGTGAGAGATTGTCACGGGGAGACGAGCTCAAGGAGCTGGCGAGCGACCTGTCGCATGCCGCCGAGAAGGCGCGCAGGCTTGGCCTGCCGACGACGGTCTATCTGCTTTCGATGGCGCTGGTGGAGGTGAGGGAAGCCGCAGCCGGCGCCGGCGACGGGCATGACGACGACGCGGCGTGAGAGCTGGCCCAGCGGTTCTCTGACGTGAGGCCCTGGATGTGCCGTTCCGTGATGCGCGGCTTTGTCATCTGCGGCTTTGTGCAACGCTGCTGAGCGCTTGCTGCCGACGAATTGGCGTTGCAAGTTCTGCGCTGTCGCAATAGCCAAGGTACTCGATCACCGAGTGATGACGCCGGCTATGCCTGCGACGTGACGCTTTCAAGGATCTCTAGCAATGTCCATGCTGCCCAATTCGCAAGAGGCCCGGGATGTGGCCTATCAGCTCCATCCCTACACCAACGCGCGCACGCATCAGCAGGCCGGTCCCCTGGTGATCGAACGCGGTGATGGTCCTTACGTCTTCGATGCATCGGGCAAGCGCTATTTCGAGGCGATGGCCGGTCTGTGGAGCGTCGGGCTCGGCTTCAACGAGAAGCGGCTGGTCGAGGCCGCATACAAGCAGATGCAGGCGCTGCCGTTCTATCACACGTTCTCCGCCAAATCGCACGGGCCCTCGATCGACCTCGCCGAGAAACTGGTGGCGCTTGCGCCTGTGCCGATGAGCAAGGTGTTCTTCACCAATTCCGGCTCGGAAGCCAACGACACCGTGTTGAAGCTGATCGCCTATCGCTCCAACGCGCTCGGCCAGCCGCAGCGCAAGAAGGTGATCAGCCGGATGCGCGCCTATCACGGCGTCACCATTGCGTCGGCCAGCCTGACGGGTCTGCCGAACAATCACCGCTCGTTCGACCTGCCGCTGCCGAACATCCTGCACACGGGCTCGCCGCATTTCTACAAGGACGGCGCCGCCGGCGAGAGTGAGGAGGCGTTTGCGACGCGCCGGGCGGAGGAACTCGATGCCCTGATCCAGAAGGAGGGACCCGATACGATCGCGGCGTTCTTCGGCGAGCCGGTGATGGGGGCAGGCGGCGTCATCGTGCCGCCGGCGACCTATTGGGACAAGATCCAGGCGGTCCTGAAGAAGTACGACATCCTGCTGGTCGCCGACGAAGTGATCTGCGGCTTCGGCCGCACCGGCAAGATGTTCGGCTGCGAGACCTACGGCATCAAGCCCGACGTGCTCGTGGTCTCCAAGCAGATCACCTCGAGTTATTTCCCGTTCTCGGCGATCATCATGAACGACCGCATGTTCGAGCCGATCGCGGACGAGAGCAACAAGATCGGCGTGCTCGGCCACGGCTTCACCGCGGGCGGCCATCCGGTCGGCTCGGCGATCGCGCTGGAGAATCTGAAGATCATCGAGGAGCGCGGCCTGGTCGCGCATGCCGCCGAACTCGGTGCCTATATGCAAGGCAAGCTGCGCGAGCTCACCAGCCATCCGCTGGTCGGCGAGGTCCGCGGCGTCGGCATGATCGCGGCGATCGAGCTCGTGCTGGACAAGGGCCGCAAGACGGCCGCCAGCACGCCCGGCGCGGTCGGCGGCATCGCCAGCCGCATGCTCCAGGAGCGCGGCGTGATCTCGCGCAACATGCTGGATGCGATCGCGATCTGCCCGCCGTTGATCGTCAACAAGTCCCACATCGACGATCTGGTCGCAGCGATTACCGGCGTGCTGAACGACATGAAGCCGGAAGTGGCCAAGCTAACGCCGGCGTAAGCCGAGCCACGGCGTCAAATTTCGTCATTGCGAGCGCAGCGAAGCAATCCAGAATCCCTCCTCGGAAACAGTCTGGATTGCTTCGTCGCAAGAGCTCCTCGCAATGACGGTGGAGAGGCGGTGCGGCTGACCGTTACGCCCGCTGAACTCCGATCACGCGGCCTTTCTCGACCGCCAGCGCCAGCTCGCCGCGCTTCAGCTTCAGCGCGGCGTCACCGAACAGCTCGCGGCGCCAGCCGCGCAGGGCGGGGACGTCGGCCTCGTCGTCGGCTGCGATCTCTTCGAGGTCGTCGACCGTCGCGATCACCTTGCTGGCGACCGCATGCTTCTCGGCGGTCATGCGCAGCAGCACCTTCAAGAGCTCGACGATGGCCGCGCCATTGTTGTTGTTGCGCGGCTTCTCCAGCTTCGGCAGCGTCGCAAAGTCCCGGGCCAGGCCGCGCTCGACCGCGGCGACGATGTCCGCGCCCCATTTGGACTTCTCAAAACCTTTCGGCACCGAGCGGAGATGGGCGAGCTTCTCCAGCGTGGTCGGCGCGTGGGTCGCGATGTCGGTGACCGCCTCGTCGCGCAGCACGCGGCCGCGCGGCACGTCACGGCTCTGCGCCTCCTGCTCGCGCCAGGCGGCGACCTCCATGAGGACGGCGAGATCCTTCGGCTTGCGCACGCGCGTCTTCAGCCGTTCCCAGGCGCGCTCGGGGTGGAAGTCGTAGGTTCTGGGGGAGGTGAGGACCTCCATCTCGATGGAGACCCATTCGCTGCGGCGGCGCTTCTTGAGATCGGCGTCGAGCGCTGCGAACACGTCGCGCAAATGGGTGACGTCGGACACCGCGTAATGCATCTGCTCCTTGGTCAGCGGCCGACGCGACCAGTCGGTGAAGCGGTGGGTCTTGTCCGGGCGGTGGCCGGTGACCTTCTCGACCAGCGCGTCGTAAGCGATGCTGTCGCCGTAACCGAGCACCATCGCGGCGACCTGGGTGTCGAACACCGGGTGCGGGATGATATTGGCCTGATGCCAGATGATCTCGATGTCCTGACGGGCGGCGTGGAAGACCTTCAGCACGCCCTCATTGGCCATCAGCTCGAAGAACGGCTTGAGATCGATGCCGGCGGCCAGGGTATCGATGACGATAGCCTCCTCGGCGCTGGCCATCTGCACCACGCACAGCAGCGGGTAATAGGTGGTCTCGCGCAGGAACTCGGTATCGACGGTAATGACGGGGTGCTTGGCCAGCCGGCTGCAGGCAGCCGCGAGGTCAGCGGTGGTGGTAATTAAATCCATGAACGGCCCATGACACTTGATATCAGCCGTTCTGCCGAAAGTGCTGTGATGTCAAGGGGCTCGATGCGAATTCGAGCCTTGCATTCGGTCCGGAATCGTCTTTTCCGACGAAATTCCTATTCGTAGCGGACCCGGTGCGAGGATTTGCGCGCGCAGGGCAGCGCCACCACGACCACGCACATGCCGACCAGCGCCAGCCCCAGGAACTCGAAAACCAACAGATCCACGGCGAAATCTCCAGAAACATTGATAGATTTGTCGGGGGCGCGTTGAGGGTCTGTTAATTGCGATGGTTACCGGCGGTGCGACGGGCCGGATGGTGGACGGGGGGTTAATGGGGGCGCTCAGGCGATCGCGTTCGCCAGCACGCTTTGAAAGCCACCAAAGCCGGGCTTGGCCACGTCTGAATCGTAGTCGAAGCCCATATTGACGGTCTCACCCGACTGCTTGATGTTCCAGCCCTTAAATGTCTTCGATCCGCGCCAGCCGGTGGACATTGCGAGCCACGCGTATTTGGCCAGGCCCTGATTGGTCAGCGTTCCGCAGGTGAGGCCGGAGCCGTAGACGCCGATCTGGTAGATCGGCGCGTGGTGGCTGATCGCATCGAAGCCGGATGCGATCCCGCGAAAATAATCGCGAACAGGTCCTGCGATCTCCGTCGCGTTGAAATCGGCGTCCACGGCGAAATAGATGGGCGTGTCCTTCGGCTGGCCGGCAAGTAGCGCCTGATGATAGGCGGACGTCGCCTCGTTGACGCCGCTGGTGAACGAAAAATGCCCGATCTTGTCGGAGGCGCTCTCCCAGACCGCAACGACCGACAAGCCGGCGGCCGAAAGGGTTGCCACCTCCTGGGCGGACAGTGGCGGATAATGTGATGAAGCGTTGCGGTAATAGCGGCAGACGAAGGTGAAGCCCGCTTTCTTGATCTTCACGGCTTTGTCCTGGCAGTCCAAGGCACAGTCGATCCCGCCAACCGTCGAGCCCGATCCCGCCGGTCCCGCCGATCCAGCTCCAGCCGTGCTCGCGCCGAGGTTGTCGGGCGGGCCGCCGGTCGGCTTGCTCTGCGGCAACAAGCCGTTCTCTTTGCCGACCTGCGCAAGTTGGTCCATGAACAGATTGTCGATGTGGCCCTGCAGTTCGGTGATGATTGCTTTCAATGTATCGGTGATCGCCTGCAGCTTGGCGATCTCGGTTTCGAATTCCTCGAGCGTGATTCGAAGATCGAGATCCGAGAGCGCTTGCAACTTCTCCACGATCTTCTGGCGATCCTCGTCGGTCGTTGCCTTCTTGTAGGCCTGGCGCAGTGACTCCTCGAGGTCTTGGATGATCTCCAGCGGGGTGGATGCCATGCCCTATCTCCCGTCAAAACTGATTTGCTCGAAATTGCCGAAAGTCCTCGTCGTCCGGGGATCAGGCCACACCGTTATCCCGTCCGGCTTGCGCGAGCTGGTCCATGAACAGATTGTCGATATGGCCCCGCAGCTCCGCGATGATCTTTCTCAAGGCCTCGGTGACCGCTTGCAGCTCGGCGATGCCGGACGTGAAATTGCGTTGCGTGATCTCGAGATCGAGGTCGGAGAGGGCTTGCAGCTGCTGCTCGATCTTCTGTCGATCCGCGTCCGTGGTCGCCTTCGTCAATGCCTCTTGAAGCGGCACTTTGAGGTCCTGAATGATTTCCAGCGCGGTGGGCATACGTCGCCTCCCATTCGAAATTACTTGGTCGCAAGCTCCGCAAGATGCTTCTTTGCGCTCTGCGCGACAGCATCCATTTCGATCGCAACCGCTGTCAGGCCGGTGATGGTGCTGACGACGGTGGGGGGTGCCTCGGCGGCCAGTTTGGCCCGTTCAAGCGCTTTCGCGGTCGCATCAATCAAGATGACCCAGTCCGCCAGCAATTTCCTGTACGTATTGACCTTGTCTGTATCGGCCGCAGTCAGGCCTGCTCTCACCGCGGTGTCGCTGTTTCGTATGGCTGCCGTCAGAACCGGAAAAATATACCGCGTCGATTCACGCAGCTCGTGCAGCAACGCCATCACTGTCGGATATGCCTTCACCAGGAAAGTACGAAAGTACTCTCGCGAGCGAAGTTTCAACGCCTCTTGAACGAACGGCAACAGGACCTGGAATGCAGCATCGATCGCGGGCAAGGCGGCCGCGACATGCGGCTCCGCCTTGGTCAGCCCCGAAATGACTGATGAGGTGTCTTTGACACCGGAAATCAACGAACTCTCGAGCGCAGAAATCTTCCCGGCCAACGCCTCGGCGGTTTGCCCGGTCTCCAATCCATAGAGGATGTCGTTATAGGTTTTGATCGTGTCCAGCGAAGCACGTAATGCGGCTGTGCCGGGCGGATCGATGGAGTCGGTGTAATATCTTGCTAGATTGGGATCGAACGTGACCGAGTTCAGGGCCTTCCTGTTGACCCTGAGAAACAGCCAGCGTTCCTGAATCGCAAGCTGATCGAAGATCGACGCGGATGTTGTTTGCGCCTTGTCGAACGCAGCCTTGTAGGCTTCGAATTCGGCGATGCCACCCGTCGCACAGGCATTCAACGCGAAAGCCGCAGCGATCAAGAACAAGGCCGCTCTAAGATCTACAATACGCCTATAAAAATAAACAGACCAACGCTCACGCATGATCCCTCACGCCCATCTTATGTGATGAGCGCCTCCCCCAACATCAGATGTTAGGTGAGTGATGCGGATAATGCAACCGCAATATGCGGCGGGAAAATCGCAGGCCGACGGAGGAAGTGGTTTGCCGGGCTGCCGGCGCTCCCGTGGGAAACGCCGGCACGAGTTAGATCCGTGAGACCTACGGCAGCTTCAGCGACGTCTCCGCATTGTAAGGCTTCAGCGTTTCGTCGGCGGCCTTCTGCGCCGCAGCCAACGCTTCCTTCGGCTGCTTCTTGCCGTTGAGGACCAGCATCACCTCGTCCTCGAGGTTCTTGCGGACCGGCACGGTCTTGTAGGTCGCGAACCACGGCTTGGCGACGTCGAGCTGCTCGACGGCGGTCCTGGCATCCGGGTTCTTGTTCAGGAAGTCGACCATGTCAGGCGTCTTGTACGCCGCCATGTTGGGCGCGAAATAGCCGGTGGCGCGGCTCCACCAGCCGCTCTTCTCGGGCGAGGTCATCCACTTGATCAGCGTCCAGGCCGCCTTTTGCTTCTCGGCTTCGAGACCTGCCGGAACGATCAGCGAGGCGCCGCCGATCGGCACGGCGTTGCGGACGTTGCGCGGGATGAAGGCGACCTTGTAGGCGAACTTGGCGTTGTCGCGCACATAGGTGAGCGAGCCCGTCGACAGCATCATCATCGCGGCGTTGCCGGAGATGAAGGCGGTGCTGACGGCAGGTCCTGGCGTTGCGCCGGGCGGATGCACCTTGTGCTTGGTGACGAGATCATTCCACCAGGAGAGCGCCCCCAGCATCGAGGGCGTGTCGTAATAGACCTCGCCGCCGAACTCCTCGTTGTAATAGCGCCCGCCATTGCTCATGGTGAGCGTTTCCATCATCCAGCCGCAATAGTCGTAGGCGCAGGGAATCTCGATGCCCCATTGGGTCACCTTGTCGCCCTCGCGCTTGGTCAGCTTCTTGGCCCAGTCGGTGAGCTCGGCCCAGGTCTGCGGCGGCTGGCTCGGATCGAGGCCCGCTTCCTTGGCCTTGTCCGCGTTGATGTAGAGCAGCGGCGTCGAATTGTGGAACGGCACGCCATAGACCGAGCGGTTGATCACCGCGTTGCCCTGCAGCGCCGGGAAGAACTGGCCCAGAAACTTTTCCTTGGTGGTGCCGTCGGCCTTGATCAGCGCATCGAGATTGGTGAGCTCGTTCTCGATCTGCATGTCGAGCAGGAAGTTGGCGGACATGATGACCGCGGACGGCGGCTTGCCGGCCTTGATCGCGGCGCGCGTCTTGATCAGCGTGTCGTCATAGGAGCCGGTGTAGACCGCGGTCGCCTTGATGTCGGGGTGACCTTCGTTGAACTCCTTGATCAGGGTGCCCATGTCGCGGGCGAGCTTGCCGTCGACCGGGACGGGGAAGAACAGATCGATCTCGGTCGGACCTTCGCCGGCGAGAGCGGGAAAGGCGAGGGCGCTTGCCAAAGAGCCTGCCGTGGCAAGGCCGAGCATGAGCCTGCGGGAGAACAGCATCGGAAAATCTCCTATTTGATGCCTGAGGTGACGAAAGAGCTGATGAAGCGCTTCTGGAAGATCAGGAAAGTGACGAGCAGCGGGGCGATCACCATCAGCGTGCCGGCGGCGATGGTGCCCCAGGCCTGCGTGCCTTCGGCGGTCTTGGTGAAGACGGACAGGCCCACGGTGAGCGGCCGCTTGTCCGGCGAATTGATCACCATCAGCGGCCACAGGAAGTCGTTCCAGTGGCTGGTCACGGAGATGATGGCGAAGGCCGAGAAGCTCGGCATCGACAGCGGCACGTAGATATGGCGGATGCGCTGCAATAGGCTGGCGCCGTCGATCAGGGCCGTGTCTTCCAGCTCGGTCGGAATCGCCTCGAAGGCCTGGCGCATCAGGAAGGTGCCGAAGGCGGAGGCGAAGAACGGCATCATCACGCCGGTGAGCGTATCGTAGAGGCCGAGCCGCGCCACCAGCGACAGGTTCGGCACGATCAGCAGCACCGGCACCAGCATCAGCTGCATCAGGAATAAATAGAAGATCAGCGTCTTGCCGACGAAGGCGAGGCGCGCGAAGGCAAAGCCCGCGAGCGTGATCGTGACGAACTGCACCAGCAGGATGCCGGCGCAGATGATCGTGGTGTTGAGCGTGTAGCGCGGGAAATCGCCGATCTCCCAGGCATCCCTGATGTTGTCGAGAGTCGGCTTCAGGCTCGGCATCAGCTCGGCCATGGCGTTGATGCCGTCGGAAGCCGGGCGCAGCGTCGCCACGACCATCCACAGGAAAGGGATGAGCCAGACGATCGCGAGCAGCACGGTCAGCAGAAAGCCGAGCTTTGGGGTGATCTCGCCCCGTGTGGCGAGCGGGGCGTCTTTGTAGAGCCGCTCCATCAGCTTCATGGCCCGCCCTCGCGGTTCGCCATGGTGCGGAACGACAGCGCGGTGAGGCTCATCAGCGCGGCGAGCGTCAGCAGCGTCGCGGCCGAAGCCTTGCCGACGTCGTAATGCTCGACGGCCTGCTGGTAGATGTAGAACAGCACGAGACTGGTCGAATTGGACGGCCCGCCCTGGGTCATGACGAAGACGTGGTCGACCTGCGTCACCGCGTTGAGGATCGCGATGACGGTGACGAACAGGAAGGTGGGCTTGAGCTCCGGCAGAATGATGTGGCGCAGGCGCATGTAGGGCCCGGCGCCGTCGAGATGAGCGGCCTCCATCACGTCCTCCGGAACGGCCTGGAGGCCGGCAAGGAAGAACAGCATGTAATAGCCGGCGTTCTTCCAGATCGTGATGACCATGATCGCCTGGAGCGCGACATCGGGGTCGCCGAGCCAATTCGGCAGCACCGGAAGCAGGCGGCCGATGTAGAAGTCGAGCAGGCCGACATTGGGCAGGAAGATGAACATGAACAGCGCGGAGGCCGCCACCATCGGGATCAGCACCGGCAGGAACAGCGCGGCGCGCAGCGCGCTGCTGACGGCATGGGTGCGCGACAGCGCCAGTGCGAACAGCAGCGCGAGCGCGATGCTCGGGATCGCGGTGCCGACGGCGTAGATCAAATTGTTGACGACGGCGCCGGTGAAGGCGGGGTCGGCCAGCACCGCGCTGATATTGTCGAGACCGACGAAACGGACCGGCGCCTTGGGCGTGGCACGCTGATAGAGCGCATCGACGAGCACGCGTCCCATCGCGCCATAGGTGAACAGCGCGAGGAAGATCAGCGAGGGCAGCAGCAGCAGATAGGCCGGCAGCGAAGCTTTGAGACGGGTGGTGAGGCGCTTCAGGACATCCAGGCGCGGCGCTGCCGAGGTCGCGACCGGGAGAGCCGCGGGTTCAGCGAGGCTCATCTCACCGCGCCGCGAAGTTGAGCGCATAGTGGCGGCCATCCACTCCCGCCGGAGGCTCGAAGGGGAAGCGCAGGCTTTGGTCGAGGAAGTCGTGGCTGTGCACGACGAGATTGTCGTCGGCGATCAGCACCACGCCATAGGCCGGCGGCTCGTGGCTCGCCAGATGGTCGGTGGCATTGGCGTCCAGCTCGAACCAGACCTGGTGATTGGTGCCGCGCAGGGTCGAGAACGGGATCTTGCCGTAGCTGCCGAAGATCGGGCGGTGCACATGGCCGAAGAAGAGGTGGCGGATGCGCGCGCGATAGGGCGCGATGATTTCGGCGAACTCGGCGCTCTGCTTCAGTCCGATCTCGTCCATCGCGTAGACGCCGACCGGGAGGGGCGGATGATGCATGAACACGACGAACTCTTGGTCGGCGGGTGCGGCTGCAAGCGTGCTCGCGAGCCAGCCGAGGCGCTTGGCGCACATCTCGCCGGCGTGGCTGGTCTCGTCCAGCGTGTCCAGGAAGACGAACAGGCCGTGCTCGGTGGTCCGCGTGCCCTGCACGAAGCCGTTGGGATCGCGCGGCGCGGCCCTCAGGCTGTCGAGGCAGGTGACGCGCTTGTCGTGATTGCCGACCATGGCGATGTAGGGAATCTTCAGTGCGGCCATCGCGTCGGCGAAATTGGCGTAGGATTCCGCCTCGCCCCAATGGGTGAGGTCGCCGGTCACGACCGCAAACGCGGCGTCGGACTGATGCTTGTTGATGTCGGCAATCGCCGCGTCCACCCGGGCGCGCGGATCGAGGCCGTAAAGCGTCGAGCCGGGGTTCGCCAGATGCGTGTCGGTGAGGTGGATGAATTTGAAGGGCATGCGCGCGCTGTGTCGGGATGGTTGGAGGACGGACGCCTCCGGCAAGACGACCCTGACAGGCGGTTAGAGCGCGTGTGTTTCAGTTTGATGACAGCGGTTCCCGCGCACGGGACGTGTCCACAACGTCCGCGGGACGAGGATGCACCGCGCAAGGCGCAATCCACGTAGTGAACCAATTAGAGATGGTCGTGCGCGGTCGGACCCGCCTCACGTCCCGCAGAACGTCCGCAGCACCCGCTGGTCCGGCAGCGGCGGATCGGCGTAGGCCGCATACTCCGGCTGGTCCTCGAACGGATTTGCCAGCACCTTCACCAATTCCTCGAACGGCGCGTAGTCGTCGTCGTGCACGGCAGCCTGGATCACGGCTTCGACGCGGTGGTTGCGCGGGATGAACATGGGATTGACGGCGTGCATGGCGGCTTGCCGCTCGGCTGCGCCTTGCTGCTCCAGCGCGATGCGCGCGCGCCAGCGGCCGGCCCATTCGTCGAAGGCCGCAGGCTCCATGAACTGCGCGCGGACGTCGGCGGCGTCATCGGCCGCGGCGTCGCCGAGCTTGCGGAAGGTGAGGGTGAAGTCGGCCTGGTTCTTGGCCATGGCATCGAGCAGGTCCTGGATCAGGGCCTCGTCGCCGTCGCGCTCCGTGAACAGGCCGACCTTCTTGCGCAGGCCAGCCTGATAGGCGGCACTGAACTGGTCCGAGAAGGCGCCGAGAATGTCCTGGGCTTCGGCGACCGCCTTCTCTTGGTCATCGGAAAACAGCGGCAGCAGGCATTCAGCGAGCCGCGTCAGATTCCACAGCGCGATGCGCGGCTGGTTGGCATAGGCGTAGCGGCCCATCTCGTCGATCGAGGAAAACACCTGTGCGGGGTTGTAGGCGTCCATGAAGGCGCAGGGGCCGTAATCGATGGTCTCACCGGAGATGGAGCTGTTGTCGGTGTTCATCACGCCATGGATGAAGCCGACCAGCAGCCAGCGCGCGACGAGCTCGGCCTGACGCGCGACGACGCCGGCGAGCAGCGCATGATAGGGGCGCTCCGCCTCGCGCAGCTGCGGATAGTGCCTGACAATGACATGATCGGCGAGGGCGCGGATCGCGTCGGTGTCGCGGCGGGCGGCGAAGAACTGGAAGGTGCCGACCCGGATATGGCTGGAGGCGACGCGCGTCAGCACCGCGCCGGGCAGCGCGGTCTCGCGGATGACGTGCTCGCCGGTGACGACGGCGGCGAGCGAGCGCGTGGTCGGGATGCCCAGAGCGAACATCGCTTCGCTGACGATGTATTCGCGCAGCACCGGCCCGAGTGCCGCGCGTCCGTCGCCGCGGCGGGAGAACGGGGTGGGGCCCGAGCCCTTGAGCTGGATGTCGCGGCGGACGCCCTCCCGGTCGATGACCTCGCCGAGCAGGATGGCGCGTCCGTCGCCGAGCTGGGGCACGAAATGGCCGAACTGATGCCCGGCATAGGCCATGGCGATGGGGTCGGCGCCGTCGGGAACCGTCTTGCCGGCCAGGATCGCCGCACCTTCCGGGGTGTCCAGCATGTCCGGATCGAGCCCGAGCTGGACCGCCAGCGGCCGGTTCAGCTTGATCAGCCGGGGGGCCGTGACCGGGGTCGGCGCGACGCGGGCGAAGAAGCTGTCCGGCAGCGCCGAATAGGAGTTCTGGAAGGGGAAATGCACTGTCATGGCCTCAAGATAGGGCTGGAACGCCTGATGGCAAAGGCTTGGGCTCCGATAAGCCAAAAATGGGCCCTCCGGGTCCAAAACAGGCCGTTCCCTTGGTTGCCGCCTTGGGCCTCGTCGGGTAAACCCTGCCGCAATCTCGGACCGGCCGTGACAGGCCGTCCGATTCGACCCCTCCGACATTGATTTTGGGACGACCATGCATCGCTACCGGTCACATACATGCGGCGCGCTCCGCGAGAGCAACATCGGCGAGACGGTCCGCCTTTCGGGCTGGGTCCATCGCGTCCGCGACCATGGCGGCGTGCTCTTCATCGATTTGCGCGACCATTACGGCCTGACCCAGTGCGTGGTCGATCCGGACTCGCCGGCATTCGCGCAGGCCGAGAAGCTGCGTTCGGAATTCGTGGTGCGGATGGACGGCAAGGCCCGCCGCCGCCCCGAGGGCACCGACAATGACGATCTGCCGACCGGCAAGATCGAGATCTATGTCACCGAGATCGAGGTGCTGGGCCCGGCGGGCGACCTGCCGCTGCCGGTGTTCGGCGACCAGGAATATCCCGAAGACATCCGCCTGAAGTACCGCTTCCTCGATCTGCGCCGCGAAAAGCTGCACCAGAACATCATGACGCGCGTCGAGATCATCAAGTCGATGCGCCGGCGCATGGAGGGGCAGGGCTTCTTCGAGTTCAACACCCCGATCCTGACCGCGTCCTCGCCGGAAGGCGCGCGCGACTTCCTGGTGCCCTCGCGCATCCATCCCGGCAAGTTCTACGCGCTGCCGCAGGCGCCGCAGCAGTACAAGCAGCTGCTGATGATGTCGGGCTTCGACCGCTACTTCCAGATCGCGCCCTGCTTCCGCGACGAGGACCCGCGCGCCGACCGTCTGCCGGGCGAGTTCTACCAGCTCGACGTCGAGATGAGCTTTGTCACGCAGGAGGACGTGTTCGCGGCGATGGAGCCCGTGATCACCGGTGTGTTCGAGGAGTTCGCCAAGGGCAAGCCGGTGACGAAAGGCTGGCGCCGGATTCCGTTTGCCGAGGCGCTGCGCAAATACGGTAGCGACAAGCCGGATCTGCGCAACCCCATCGAGATGCAGGACGTCTCCGAGCATTTCCGCGGAAGCGGCTTCAAGGTGTTCGCGCGCATGCTAGAGGATCCCAAGAACCAGGTCTGGGCCATTCCCGCGCCGGGCGGCGGCAGCCGTGCGTTCTGCGACCGCATGAACTCGTGGGCGCAGGGCGAAGGCCAGCCCGGTCTCGGCTACATCATGTGGCGCGAAGGCGGCGAGGGTGCAGGTCCCCTCGCCAACAACATCGGGCCCGAGCGCACCGCTGCGATTCGCGCGCAGATCGGCACCAAGGAGGGCGATGCCGCCTTCTTCGTCGCCGGCGATCCCGACAAGTTCTGGAAGTTCTCTGGTTTGGCCCGCAACAAGGTCGGCGAGGAATTGAACCTCACCGACAAGGAGCGGTTCGAGCTCGCCTGGATCGTCGACTTCCCGATGTACGAGTACAACGACGAGGACAAGAAGGTCGACTTCTCGCACAACCCGTTCTCGATGCCGCAAGGCGGCCTCGAGGCGCTGAAGGGCCAGGATCCGCTGACCATCAAGGCGTTCCAGTACGACATCACCTGCAACGGCTACGAGATCGCCTCGGGCGGCATCCGCAACCACGTGCCGGAAGCGATGGTGAAGGCGTTCGAGATCGCGGGCTACGGCGAGCAGGAAGTGGTCGACCGCTTCGGCGGCATGTACCGCGCCTTCCAGTACGGTGCGCCGCCGCATGGCGGCATGGCCGCGGGCGTCGACCGCATCGTGATGCTGCTCTGCGGCACCACCAATCTGCGCGAGATCTCGCTGTTCCCGATGAACCAGCAGGCCATGGACCTGCTGATGGGCGCGCCGTCGGAAGCCACGACGAAGCAGCTGCGCGAGCTGCATGTGCGGGTGAACCTGCCGCAGAAGTGAGGCTGCACGCCTGGTCTCGTGCCCCGGACGCAGCGCAGCACGCAGTGATGCGCTGCCGAGCCGGGGCCCATGTCGCGGTGAACCGCAAGCTCTCTGGGGCCCGGCTCTGCGTCGCGTCAATTCATGCCGCGCCGCGTCCGGGACACGAGATCAAACTACAACCCCGTCGACGCCTCGATCCTGAACTGCGCCAGCGCGTTCTCCGGGTCGGTCTGGATCAGCTGCATCAATTGCATCAGCGGCACCTTGGCGCGCGGCGCGAGCTTGACGGTCAGCGTCTGACCTGATGTCTCGACGAAGCCGGCGAGCGCATCCACCGCGCCCTTGGCATCGGCGCTGGCCCCCGCGATCTTCTCGCCTTGCGCCCTGATCATCTCGACGATGGCGCTGCGTGCGGCGTCGCGGCTGACATTCTGCATGCGCGCGAACTGCGCGACGACGAGATCGACGACGCCGCTGTCGCGCAGCGAGAGCTCGAGCGCACCGGTCTCGACCTGCGCCGCCTGGCCCATCGCCTGCACCGGATCGGACGTGAACAGGCCGCGCGGCACGTTGGCGAGCGCGAAGCCGACTTGCGCTTTGGCAAGGTTGCCGAGATCGATCGTGGCCGGCGCAAGCGCGAACGCGCCCGTCGATTCCGTCCAGGCCGCGCCGAGATCGAGGTCGATGGCGAGCTTGTCCACGCCCGCCATGATCAGCGGCTGCAACGCCGGATTGGCGGGATCGGTCGGCGTGACCATCTTCACCACCAGATTGGCTTTGCTCGGGATCGATCCGACCAGTTGGCCCCAGTTCAGGCTGATCGTGTCGATGGTGAAGAGCTGCCGCGTCGTCTTGTACGGCGAGACCACGCCCTTGATCTCGGCGCCTTCGAGCACGCGGAACAGGCCGAGCATCTGATCGGGCGAGGGCGGCTGTCCCGGCGTCTTCAGGCTTGCTGCCCAGCGCATCAGATTTCCGGCGCTGAAGGACCTCAGCGTGAAGCGCTCCATCTTGAGCTGGCCCTGCGGCATCGGCATCTCCAGGCCTTCCAGCGCGATCTTGTCCTGATCGTATTTGACCGCGTTGAGCCGTCCCGTCCCTTGCGGCGTCTCGACCGTTTGCTTGCCGACTTCCGCCTTGCCGATCCGAAAGCCCTCGAAGAAGTCAGCCACCTTCTCGATCATGTCGCGTGATTGCGCAGGCGTCGGGATCGAGCCGTCAGCCGGCACCAGCGCGATGATCTCGGCCGGGCGGAATTTCGAGGGACGGATCGCAATGTCGTCGAAGGTGATACCGTCGATCAACACGCGCACGCCTGGCGCCGTCGTCACCACATATGAATTCACTGAAATGCGTCGATAGATCCTGTGAAAATTGTCATCGCTCGACACTTGCTGATCGAGCGCGGCCCTGACGGCGGTCGCGTCGAAATCGTAGATGGCGAGACCCGACATTTCGCCGGTCATTTTCGCGGGCTTGCCCGGCTGGGCCAGGTCGAGTGTAAAGCTGACGTGGTCCGTCTTCGCGGTCTCGATCTTGCCGCGGTTGAGGTTCTGGACCGACAGACCCGAATAAACATAATCGCCGCTGCCGGCATTGCCGCTGCCGGCATCGACGTTGACCGCGATGGTCGGCGCCGTGATCGAGGACGCCGAGACGGTCGCGTATTGCGCGAGCATGAAACGGTACATGTCGATGATCGAGGCGGACAGCGGCGTGCCGTCTGCACGGGTCGGGCCGTAAAAGTCGCGCGCGCTGATTTGTGGGATCTTGTAGTTCGCTTTCAGCTTCGCCTGCTCGCTGGACGTGTAGGCGACCTCGACGCCGGACAGGTCAATGTTGTCGGCCGAGAAATGGGTCTCGTCTGGCTGGTGGACACCGACGGCCGTGACCTTTGCGACCTTGATGTTGGCGAGCTGTGGCTGGGCGGGTTCGACCGCGATGTCCTCGATGGTCAGTGTCCGGGTCGCGAGCTCGAACGTGACCTTGCCATGGCTCGCCTTGCCGCCGCCCGAGCGGATCCGCTCGAACGCCGCCTCGACCTCGCCGGTGGCCCGGTGCTGGACATAGAGGTTGAAGCCGAACCATCCGCCCGCGCCGAGCCCGGCTGCCACGATCAGGCCGATCAGGATTCGCTTCATTTCCGGCTCCAGTTGCTCGTTCTGCACCGCGCAACCTGCCATATTCGCGAAACGCCGCGCGGTCCAGGGAAAGCTATGGTTTTCAAACATTTGGCCGCACGCCCTGTTGATGGGCGCGCAATCGGATGTTGCCACCGGGGCGCCCGGCGTGCTTCATCCCGTTTCCATGACCCGGAAATACGGTTCGCTTGGACAGCGGCCCCGGATCGTGCATTTTGAGGCGGGTAACGCGAGGCAAGAGACCGCATGTCGTCCTATTCTGATGATCTCCACCAGGCGGCGCTCGCCTACCATCGTCTGCCGCGCCCCGGCAAGCTCGAGATCCAGGCGACCAAGCCGCTTGCCAACCAGCGCGACCTCGCGCTGGCCTATTCTCCGGGCGTTGCCGCGGCCTGTACCGAGATCGCCAAGAACCCGGCGGAAGCCGCCACCTTGACGACCCGCGCCAATCTGGTCGCCGTGGTCTCCAACGGCACCGCGGTGCTCGGCCTCGGCAATATCGGCCCGCTGGCCTCCAAGCCCGTCATGGAAGGCAAGGCGGTCCTGTTCAAGAAATTCGCCGGCATCGACGTGTTCGACATCGAGATCGCCGCCGACACGATCGACCGCGTGGTCGAGACTGTCGCGGCGCTCGAGCCGACCTTCGGCGGCATCAATCTGGAGGACATCCGGGGACCCGAGTGTTTCGAGATCGAGACGCGCTTGAAGGAGCGCATGAAGATCCCGGTCTTCCATGACGACCAGCACGGCACCGCCATCATCGTCGCCGCCGCCATCACCAATGGTCTCAGGCTGAACGGCAAGAAGCTGTCCGACGTCAAGATCGTGGCGTCGGGGGCAGGGGCCGCGGCCATCGCGACGCTCAATCTCCTGGTGTCGATGGGCGCGCAGCGCAAGAACATCTGGGTCTGCGACATCGACGGGCTCGTGCACGAGGGCCGCAACACCACGATGGACCGCTGGAAGGCGGTCTATGCGCAGAAGACCGACAAGCGTACGCTCGGCGACGTCATCGGCGGTGCCGACATCTTCATCGGTCTCTCGGCGCCGGGCGTGCTGACGCCTGACATGGCCAAGGCGATGGCGGACAAGCCGCTGATCATGGCGCTCGCCAATCCGACACCGGAGATCATGCCGGAGGAGGCGCGGAAAGCGCGGCCCGACGCCATGATCTGCACCGGGCGCTCCGATTATCCGAACCAGGTCAACAACGTCCTCTGCTTTCCCTTCATCTTCCGCGGCGCGCTCGACGTCGGCGCGACCGCGATCAACGAGGAGATGAAGCACGCCGCGGTCGAGGCCATCGCGCAGCTCGCGCGCGAGGCGCCGTCGGATGCGGTGGCGCTCGGGGTCGAAACCAGCGAGGCGGGCGGTTTCGGCCCGGGCTCGCTGATCCCGAGCCCGTTTGATCCCAGGCTGATCCTGCGCGTGGCGCCGGCGGTTGCGAAGGCGGCGATGGAGTCCGGCGTCGCGACGCGTCCCATCACCAATTTCGACGAATATGCTGCGCAGCTCATGCGCTTCGCGTTCCGCTCCGGCCTCGTCATGAAGCCGATGTTCGCCAAGGCCAAGACCCAGCCGGTGCGCGTGATCTACGCCGAAGGCGAGGACGAGCGCGTGCTGCGCGCCACGCAGGTGGTGCTGGAGGAGAATTTGGCGCGGCCGATCCTGGTCGGCCGCCCTTCGGTCGTGGAGGCGCGCATCAAGCGCTTCGGCCTCTCGATCCGCGCCGGCAAGGATTTCGACCTCGTCAATCCCGAAGACGATCCGCGCTACCGTTCCTACGTGCAGTCCTATGTCGAGGTCGCCGGCCGCCGCGGCGTGACGCCGGATGCGGCCCGCACCGTGGTGCGGACCAACAACACGGTGATCGCCGCGCTCGCGGTCACGCGCGGCGAGGCGGACGCCATGCTGTGCGGCGTCGAGGGCCGCTATATGAGCCATCTGCGCCATGTCCGCGAGATCGTCGGATTCTGTCCGGGCATCAGCGACTATGCGGCGCTGGCGCTGCTGATCACGAGCAAGGGCGCCTTCTTCATCGCCGACACGCAAGTTCGCCCCAATCCGAGCGCGGAAGAGCTGGCCGAGATCGCATCGCTCGCGGCGGTCCACGTTCAACGCTTCAACATCAAGCCGAAGATCGCCTTCATCTCGCATTCGGATTTCGGCAGCTACGACACCGACTCCTCGCGCAAGATGCGCCTGGCGACCCAGCTGTTGAAGGACAAGCATCCCGAGATCGAGGCCGACGGCGAGATGCAGGGCGATACGGCTCTCTCCTCGGCTGCGCGAAGAATGGTGCTGCCGCATTCCAAGCTGGAGGGCGAGGCCAACATCCTGATCATGCCGACGCTGGACACCGCCAACGTCGCCTATCAGATGATCAAGTCGCTGGCGGACGCGCTGCCCGTCGGCCCGATCCTGATCGGCCCGGCGCGCCCCGCGCACATCCTCACCCCGTCGGTGACGGCGCGCGGCATCCTCAACATGACGGCAGTCGCGGTGGTCGAAGCGCAGGAGCGCGCGGCGCGGCAACAGCCGACGTTGTTCACGTAAGGCTGGCTCCAGCGTCATCGGCGGTGCAATCCCTTCTCCCCTTGTGGGAGAAGGTGGCGCGAAGCGCCGGATGAGGGGTATCTCTCCGCGAGTGGCCATCGCGAGAGTTTGCTGTGCCGAGAGATACCCCTCATCCATCTCGCCGCTGCGCGAGCCACCTTCTCCCGCAAGGGGAGAAGGTAAGAGGCGCCAACCTTGAATTCCTTTCACTTCTCCATTTCGCTGTTTGTAAACCGGCGCACGACTCTCCATAATCTGCTCACGCGTTCCGCGCTCTAAGCTTGCCAAGAGGCCGATCATGCCAGCGTTCGTGACTTTCGGGCGAATTCTGTTCGCCGTGCTGTTCATCTACACGGGCGCGACCAAGCTCTTTGCCATCCAGGCGACGGCCGACTTCATCGCCAGCAAGGTCGTGGTGCCCGAGATCGTCGCGCCCTACGCCAAGCAGCTCGAGACGGCGACCGCCATGACCACGCCGCAGTTGCTGGCGATCGCGGTCGGCGGGCTCGAGATCATCGCGGGGTTGATGATCGCGCTGAATTTCGGCGCGCGGTTCTTCGCGATGCTGATGATCATCTACGTCGCGGTTGCGACGGTGGTGCTCGATGACTTCTGGAACCAGGCTGCGCCCGACAATGCCAAGATGGTGGTCGACGCGCTGAAGAACCTCTCGATCATCGGCGCCTTGTTCATGCTGATGGGTTACGGCCGCACCACGCGTCCGGCCGAGGCCGCCTACGGGGACGTCTAGCCGCGAGCTGACAGCCGGGCGTCAGCTCCCGAGGTCACAAGTTTGATGTGATCATTCCGTGAGGTGGTCACCGGTAACAAGATGCCGGTACTGTGCATGGGGTTGATCTTCGGTTTTTAACTTCAGGCCTGGCGTCGACGCCACGGCGTCACCGTCACCTCGTGCCCGGAGTCGAGGAGATACGGCGCGCCGGGCTTCAGCCCGTGCGAGGCCAGCACCTCGTGCGGCGTCCGCTGGGGCACGCCGACGAAACAGCCTTCGCCGCCGGGCAGGCGCACATGCGGGGCTTCCGACAGCCAGAACGTGTCATAGCGGTCCATGAACAGGTCGAACACGACGGGGCCGCCGATGATTGCGACCGTGCCGGAGGCGACATCCGCAAAGGCGCAGGCCTCCTCGAAGCTCGCATGATCCGGATTCCACAGCGTCGCGTTCGGCATCTCGGGATCGACGGTGAGGGCCTTGATCCTGCGCGTCAGGATCAGCCGCTTGCGCTTCGGCGAGTTCGGCTGCTGCTCATGCGAGTTGCGGCCGTGCACGATCAGCGCGGCGCGATCGAGGGCCTGCTCGAAGAACAGCTTGTCGCCGTCGAACTTCAGGCTGTCGGGCATGACATGGGTGGCGTCGGCAAGCATGCCGTCCGCCGAGACGATGACGTAGCCTTCGATCTGGAAAGACAATGGCCGTCTATTCGGAAACCGTCGTCACCACGGAATTGACCGGGCGCTGGCTCACCGTCGGCAGCTTGACGTCCTTGAGCAGCTCCTGGTCGTATTCGGGCAGCGTCGACGCCGGGAATTTGGCGCGCATCGCCACCACCTTGTAGCCGCCGGCTTTGAGGCGCTTGAGCAGCTCGGGCAGGGCTTCCGCCGTGTGCTTCTGGAAGTCGTGCATCAGGATGATGCCCTTGCCCTTGGTGTCGAGCTTCTTCATCACGGTCTCGACCACCTTCTCGGGCTTGGAGGCCTTGAAGTCGAAGGAGTCGATGTCGCAGGAGAAGATCGCGGTGTTGCGGTTGCCGAGATAGGTGACCATCTCCGGCGGATGCTGGAGCGCCGGGAAGCGGAAGAACGGCGAGGGCGAGATGCCGCCGAGCGCCCACTTCACCGCGGACAGGCCCTTCTCGATCTCTTCCTTGCGCTGCGCTTCGGTGAGCTTCTTGTTGTTGAGGTTGGCGTGCGACCAGGTGTGGGTGCCGACGGTGTGGCCGGCGGCGTAGACCTGCTTCAGGATCTCCGGCTCGTAGGTCGCGTGCTTGCCGATCGAGAAGAAGATGCCGGTGGTGCATTCATCGGCGAGCGCCTTCAGCACCGCGGGCGTGTTCTTCGGCCAGGGGCCGTCGTCGAAGGTCAGCACCACCTCCTTGTCGCGCAGGAAGTCGAGCTCCTTGAAATGCTCGAAGCCGAAGCCGGGACCGCCGGTGGTATCGATCTCGACGGTGCGGGCGACACCGAGCGCGCCTTGCGTGTTGCAGGCCGCGCGCGCCGGCTGCGGGGCTTGCTTGGGCGGAGGCGGATTGACGAAACCTGCTGGCGCCGCCGCTGCGGGAGCGGCCGCCGGAGCCGGGGCGGGTGTTGCAGCTGCCGGCGTCGCCGCCGGTGCGGCTTGCGTCGCGGCTGCGGGCTTCGCGGCCGGGGTCTGCGACCACGCCGCGCCGGTCATGGCCAGAGAGATCGCGCTTGCCAAAATCAGTCCTGCCGCCACGCGCATGGTGTTGTCCTCGAGATTGATCCCGTTGTTCCGCCGCGGCTTTTCGCCTTCGGCCAAACCGTCCTGCCCTTACGATCCTAGCCTAGATGGTGGCCCATCGCCATTGCAACGGCTGTTTGGCATCCCGCCATAATTGTGCCCAGCCGGATGGGCTGCGCCTCGCGTCAGCTGTCGGCCAGCGCCTTGGCAATTGCCGTCTTGATCCGCGTGTCGGCCGGCTCGACCGCTGACGGAAACACGTCGGCGATATAGCCGTCGCGGCCGATCAGGTATTTGTGGAAGTTCCAGCGCGGAACTTCCCGAGGCCGCGCATCGGCGGCCCATTTGTAGAAGGGATGCGCCTTGGCGCCGACGACGGCAGCCTTAGCGGTAATCGGAAAGGTAACGCCATATTGGTGGTGCGCGGTCGCCGTGATCTCGCTGGTGCCGCCGGGCTCCTGGCCGCCGAAATCGTTGGAGGGCACGCCGATCACGGTGAGTCCGCGTTCGCGAAACTCGCTCCAGAGCTCCTGCAGGCCGGCATATTGCGGTGTGTAGCCACACAGCGAGGCGGTGTTGACCACCAGCAGCGGCTTACCGGTGAAAGCGGCGAGGCGGATGTCGTCGCCCGACAAAGCGGGGAAAGAAAACGCATAGGCCGAGATCCGGCTCATGCCGCCATCGGCAAACGCACGCGTCGCCGGCGCGAGCACGCCCGCCAGCGCCACGGTGAGCACGGTCCTGCGGTTCATCATGACGGCATCCCCCGAAATGATCCGGGCCGCATGTTACTCCGCCGGTGCGCCCGGCCTCGTCAACACCGCGTTATCGGCCACAGTGAAGCAGGTCAGTACAGACGAACGATGAAGTCGGTGCCTTCGCCGGTCTCGCCCTGGTTGATGCCCTGGTCGGAGATGATGATGGAGCCGCCTGATGTCAGCATCTCGTTGATCTTCGCCATGGTGTCGGCGGGGATCGAGATGCGGTCGAGCGCCGCGGCCGGGCTGTCCGGCGTGACGACAGGCTTGGCAGCAACGGGCTTGGCGGCGACGGGGATCACGGCAACGCCAGCCTTGCGGCGGGTGAGGCGGCTGTCGTCCTCGCGTGCCGCAGAACGGGCGGAGACGGGCAGCGACACCACCGACCAGCGCAGCGCATTAGTATCGGTCTTGTCGAGCTCGGCGGTGAAGATGTGCGTGCCGAGCGGACGGTCGCTCGTGGCGATCGTGACCGGGACCTCGAACAGCGGCGCAAAATTCTGCCGCACGTAGAGCTTGGAATCCTTGCGGCTGATGAAGACGGCGATCTGGCCGGCCCGCTTGGGTGTGTCGGGCTTGGCGGTCGGTGCGGGATCGGCGACGCGGGTCTCGTCCTTCTTCGCCTCGGGGGAGCCGGCGACCGCAGGTGCCGGTGCCTCGGGCGTCTTCGCGGAGTCTGCGGCTTGCGTCTTGACCGGCTCGGCCTTGTCGGCGGGCTTGTCCTCGGTCGCCGGCTTGGCGGCTTCTTCCGACGCAGTCTTGGCCGCGTCGGATGCTTCGGCCGTCTCGGCCTTGTCGGCGGGCGCGGCGGCTTCCTCATGCGCCGGCGCATTGCCCGTGGTCACATCCGACATCACGGTGTGGCCGACGGAGGCGCGCAGCTCGAGCACCGCGTCGGCGCTGGCGGTCTTGGTTTCGACAGGCTTGGTCTCGGCGGGCTTAGTTTCAGCGGGCTTGGCTTCGGCGGCTTTGGTCTGCGCTGCGCCCTTGTCTGCCTTGTCGCCGACATTGGTCTGCGGCTCGAGGCTGGCGGCGGGCTGCGGCGGAACGCGCAATGAGGCGAGCATGGGATGAGAGAAGCTGTGCGGCGTCATCTCGCCGGGCGCGACGATGACGCGCGCGCCCATCTTGGTCCAATTCCACATCTTCACCGCGAACGCCATCGGCATCCGGATACAGCCATGCGAAGCCGGATATCCCGGCAGAACGCCGGCATGCATGGCGACGCCGGACCAGGTGATCCGCTGCATGTACGGCATCGGCGCGCCGCTATAGATGTTGGAATGATGGAACTTGTGCTTCTGGATGACGCTGAACACACCCATCGGCGTCGAATGGCCCTTCATGCCCGTCGACACCGGAGATTCCGCGAACACGCCATTGGTGTCGTAGACCGTGACCTTCTGCCGGTCGATCGAGACGACGATAACCAGCGGCCCCTGCGGCTTGGTGCCGGCTTCCTTTTGGGCGACAACTTCCTTCTTGCCGGTCGCGCTGCGTTTCTGCGGCTTCTGGCGCGGTATCTCGGGATGCCGGTCCTGTCGGCCGTAATAGGAGCCGTCGGAATAATCCGTCCAATAGTAATATGCTGCGTCTGCCTGGCTGGTCGCGCCCATCGCACTCGCCGCCGTCACAATGGCGACCTGCCAAAGGCGCGCCGGCTTGGCAGAGAAACCCGACCCGTTCACGCTGTTCATCCTCGAATCCATAATCCAAATCAGACGTTAGTCTCGCAAAGGGGATACGCGTTCACCAGCAGCGCGGTTCTGCCATCAGCTACTTTTGTCCAAGACGTAACAAAAAAGCCTCACAGAGCGGTAAACGGCGGCCGTGCCCGTCCGCTCGTCGTCTTCCTGAGCGGCGGCCTCATACCTACATTGTGGGGACTTGTTACCGGAGAACTTCATGTCATCTCGTTTCCCTGGTCTTGGCGGCATCCGCTTGAAAGGCCTCGCCTTATTCCTCCTGGCCTTGGCTGTGCCGGCGGCGTCCGCGCATGCGGCTGACGAGCCCGATCTGATCTTCCGTCGCTCCACCGTGTTCAAATGGATGAGCCCGAACGACAAGCTCGCGACCTATGGTCTCGACGATCCCGAGGTCGAGGGCGTCGCCTGTCATTTCACGGTGCCGGAGAAGGGCGGCTTCAAGGGCTGGCTGGGCCTTGCCGAGGAGGTCTCTGACATCTCGCTGGCCTGCCGCCAGGTCGGCCCGATCAAGTTCAAGACCAAGATGGAGCAGGGCGACGACATGTTTCGCCAGCGCCGTTCGCTATTCTTCAAGAAGATGCAGATCGTGCGCGGCTGCGACGCCAAGCGGAACGTGCTGGTCTACATGGTCTATTCGGACAGGCTGATCGAGGGCTCGCCGAAGAACTCGACCTCCACCGTCCCGATCATGCCTTGGGGACCGGCAGACGCAAACGTCCAGAAATGCGGCGAGTTCTTCACGCAGTGACGCCTTTGACGAGATGCGAGCCGGTCAGCCGCACGAAGGCCTGCGGCGCGGCCTCAAAGCCGCGGCCGGACTGCAGCGACATCACGCCGGCCGAGGCGACGCGCCTCGGTCGTTGATCTCCGCCGTCGGTCCGCTGGTCCGCCTCGCGCGGCGTTGCGCGATCCTGCATCGTCATGATGGCCATCCCTCAACTGAACGCGCCCGGTGATCCCGGGCGTCTTGGTTTCGATGGCTTGGGTCGCAGCCGACGCGCCCCCGGTTCGACCAGACCCAGCCTTCGTTTGACATCCTCTTCAGCAGAAAAACGTAAAATGCGTGTGAAGCGCGCAATGCGTTACGGTGACGGCGGCGGCGCGGAGGCGGTTGCGCGGCTGGATCAGGAGCCTGGCAGGCCGCTTTCAGCTCCGGCGCGACCTGACTGAAATGATTGGCAGTTTTGGAGAATTGTGTCGTCGCCCTGCAGGGGACGAAACAATTCTCACGCCAGATGAAACCATTTTGCGTTTTTGGCGCATCACGGGCGAAACCGCCCATGGTTATCAGCTTCACAACGACGACGGCGCACCGCCAGCCAGGGAATTCGGAGACAAGACCATGCGCGCGCTCAGCTTTATCCTTGCTTTCGCTTTCGTGGTTGCCGGTTCCTCGTTCGCGGGTTCGCCGGACGGCAATCTCCCCGGTATCGGCACCTTCCAGTACAGCGGCTCGCCGATCACCACCGCGACGTCGCAGCCGATCGTGGTTGCCGCGCGCTTCTGATCGATAACAAGAAAATCAGCCGATAAAGGCCGTCATGCTCGTTCGATTTTGCGCCGCTGCGTTCGTGTCCGTCCTGACGATCAGTGCGGCCGAGGCGCAGGTACGCGCGCCCTCCAGATTACCGGATCCCCGCACCGAGTTCGTGCGCCAGTGCGCACCACGGATGATCGGGCGCTGGGAACATCCCGAGGAAGTCTGCGGCTGCCTGCATGATCACGCCGCGGCGGCCGTCGAGGACCGCGATCTGCGCGAGGCGCTGTTGCGCGGCATCAGCGAAACCGGCGTACCTACCATCGAGACCGACTGGGTGCCGGCTTCCAAGCAGGGCGAGATCGGCCCGACCTTCACCAAGATCGCCAAGCCGACCTTGCAGTGCATGTTCGATCCGGCGAAGCAGTAGCTATTTCGTCTTCGGACCGTAGCGCGGCACGCAAGCGGCGGTGCGCACGACGCCCTTGTCCGACATCTTCGCCCCCCGCACTTCCTTGATCTGTCCGGCGGGACAGGTTCCGTCGTCCACCTGCACGCGCTGACCCAGCTTGAGATCGCCGATGTCTTGCTCGCGTCCCACCGAGCCGGCATGTGCCGTCGCGGCAAGTGCGATGGAGATCAGGAATGAGAGGCAGATCGTGCGGCGTAGCGGCATGGCGAAAGGTCTCGGAGACGATGCCGCAATGTAGGGACTGGCCGGCGATTCTCATAGTGAACGTTCGTCACGCGCCCCTGGCCGCCTTGGCCCTCGCGCGCAGGGCCGCGCGCGACTCCCTCGCCAGCCGTTCGGCGGAGGCCGTGAGCTGTGGAACCGGATGGCCGGAGAATCCCAGCACGAAGCCGGGCAGAGGCCGCGCGCGCGAATAGGTGTCGGCCAACAGCCAGCCTTCCGCGCCGGCCGCCTGCTTGGCCCGCGCGGCCACCGACAGGTCGACCGACGGATCGAACCGGGCGACCAGATGCAGGCCTTGTGAGGGCACCGGCACCGAGAGCACGCCATCGGACGCGGCTTCCAGCGTTTGGGCCAGCACATCGCGTGCGTCGCGATAGAGTTTTCGCACGCGCTTGAGGTTTGCGGCGAACGCGCCTGAATTGAGCATGTCGGCCACGGCACCTTCCATCAGCGTGGCGGGGAAGCGGTCGAGCGCCGCGCGCGCCGCCGTCACGTCCGCGATCAGGCGTTCGGGCAGGGCGCAATAGCCTATGCGCAGGCCCGGAAAAAGCGTCTTGGCGAACGTGCCGAGGTAGATCACGCGCTGGAGACGGTCGATGCCGGCGAGCGACATCAACGGTGCGCCGTCATAGCGAAACTCGCTGTCGTAATCGTCCTCCAGCACGAAGGCACCGGCCTGCCTGGCCCAGTCCAGAAGCTCGAGGCGCCGCGGCATCGACATCTGCACGCCCAGCGGAAACTGGTGCGAGGGCGTGACATAGGCCGCGCGTGCGTCGGGCGCCGCGGTGCGGCCCTTGGCGATCCGCATGCCGTGCTCGTCGACGGGAACGGGCACGGCGCGATAGCCGCAATGCACGATGGTTTTTCGCGCGGCCGGATAGCCGGGGTCTTCGCACCAGACCTGGTCGCCCGTCCTCAGGATCGCGCTCAGCACGATGCGCAGCGCGTGCAGGGTACCCGACGTCAGCATGATCTGATCGGGATCGCAGCGCAGCCCGCGCGCCGACAGTAGATGATCGGCGATGGCCGCGCGCAGCTCGCGGCTGCCGCGCGGGTCGCCATAATGCAGATGTTCCGACCCGAAGGCGCGCATGCGCCGGCCGACGAAGGCGCGGAAGCGCTGCACCGCGCGTTCGTCGATATGCGTGCAGCCGAGCGCGAACGCGCCTTGTCCGGGCGTTTCGACAATCGCCTTGGGCTTGGTCGGCGCGGCCGCGCGCGCCGGGATGCGCGCGGCGACGAAGGTGCCGGAGCCGACAGTGGCCTCGGCAAAGCCATCGGCGATCAGTCGCTCATAGGCGTTGACGACGGCGTTGCGCCGAAAGCCCGTTTGTTTCGCCAGTGTGCGGGACGGCGGCAGCGGCTCGCCGGGTTTCACCAGGCCGCCGACGATCATCTCGCACAAGGCCTGATAGAGCCGGTGCGCCGACGAGGCGCCGGCCGTGATGTGGGGACCGGTGAGGTCGAGCGGCAGTTCGGCCTTAACCGGCGAGGGGATGGAATTGGTCGGAATTTTTCGCATGGAATTGGAACTATCGCAGACCAAATGCGCCGCTACAACTGCGCCCGTTCTTTCCAATCCGATCAGGAGCGGCCGTGAGCCAGACCGAGACCACCAATTCCTATCCGACCTCCGCGCGCAACCAGGTGAAGCGCCGGCACGACCGCGGCTTCTACGATCACGACACGGTTCATCGCATCCTGGATTCCTCGATGCTCTGCCACGTCTCCTACGTGATCGACGGCCAGCCCTATTGCACGCCGACCTTCTTCTGGCGCGAGGGCACCAAGCTCTATTGGCACGGCTCGAGCGCCAGCCGGATGCTGCGCAATCAGACCAGGGGCGAGCGCGTGTGTCTCACGGTGGCCCATCTCGACAGCCTCGTGCTGGCGCGCTGCGGCTTCAACCATTCCGCCGACTACCGTGCGGTGATGGCATTCGGCACCGCCTATCTCGTTACCGATCCCGCGGAGAAGGAGCGCGCGGTGATCGCGATGGTCGACCGCTTCTTCCCGGATCGCACCGCGAGCCTTCGGGCCAGCAACACCCAGGAGATCAAGGCAACCTCCTTCATCGCGATGGAGATCGAGGAAGCCTCGGCCAAGATACGCGCCAAGGGTGTTGCCGACGACGAGGAGGATTATGAATTGCCTGTTTATGCCGAGCGCATCCCGGTTCGCACGGTGCTCGGCGCGCCCGAGCCGTGTCCGCGCCTGCTCGACGGCGTCAGCCGGCCTGCGTCGCTGAATGGCTATTCCGAAGGCCGCCTGCTCGAAGATGCATTGCGGGATGCCTATTTTGCAGAGTACCCGAACGGCTGAAATCGGCTAGCCTGCGCACTCCTTGGGACCATTGGAATGCCTGGAGTTGCCTGATGAATGCCGAAACGCAGCAGAGGATTCTCGACGCCGTCGATGCCGGCTTCGAAGCCCAGCTTGCAACCACACGCGATTTCGTCGCGATCCCTTCGACCCGCGGGGCGGAGGGGCCGTGCCAGGACATGATCGGCGACCTCCTGCGCGAGCGTGGCTATGAGGTCGATGACTGGCACATCAACGTCGACGATCTCAAGGATCTGCGCGGCTTCGGCCCGATCGAGCATGATTTCTCCAAGGCGCGCTCGGTGGTGGGGACCTATCGTCCCCAAACGAACGGCGGCAAGTCGCTGATCCTGCAGGGGCACTGCGATGTGGTGCCCGCCGGCCCGCTGGAATTGTGGGACACGCCGCCGTTCTCGCCCGTCATCAAGGACGGCAAGATGTTCGGCCGCGGCGCCTGCGACATGAAATCGGGCACGATCGGCGCGCTCTATGCGCTGGACGCAATCAAGGCCGCGGGCTTCAAGCCGACGGCGCGGATCCATTTCCAGTCCGTCATCGAGGAGGAGAGCACCGGTGTCGGCGCGCTCTCGACGCTGCAGCGCGGCTACCGCGCGGACGCCTGCTTCATCCCGGAGCCGACCGGCGGCAAGATGGTGCGCTCGCAGGTCGGCGTGATCTGGTTCCGCCTGCGCGTGAAGGGGCATCCGACGCACGTGGCATTCGCCGGCTCCGGCGCCAACGCCATCATGGCCGCCTATCATCTGATCCAGGCGCTGCAAAAGCTCGAGATCGAGTGGAACGAGCGCGCCAAGGCCGACAAGCACTTTAGGACGTTGAACCATCCCATCAATTTCAACCCCGGCATCATCAAGGGCGGCGACTGGGCCTCCAGCGTGCCGGCCTGGTGCGACGTCGATTGCCGGATCGCAGTGTTGCCGGGCTGGTCGATCGCCGATCACCAGAAGGAGATCATGGCTTGCGTCGCGGCCGCCGCGCGCAACCACCGCTTCCTCGCCAACAATCCGCCCGAGATCGAGTGGTCGGGGTTCCTGTCGGAAGGCTACGAGCTGACCGACGCCGCCGCGCCGGAGGCCGCGTTCAGCAAAGCGTTCGGCAAGGTCTATGGCGGCACGCCGGAGGACCTCGTCTTCACCGCGCTCACCGATACCCGCTTCTACGGCCTCAACGAAGGCATCCCGAGCCTCTGCTTCGGCGCCAGCGGCGGCGAGATGCACGGCTTCAACGAATTCGTCGAGCTGGAGTCGCTGAAGAAGACGACCAAGGCGATGGCGCTGTTCATTGCGGAATGGTGCGGAGTGGAGAGGGCGTAGCGGCCACCTCGATCGCGGCTCTCGTAGGGGTGGCAAAGGCGCACTTGCGCCGTGCCCACGAATTTTCTCTGACATGACCAAATGCGTGGGCACGCTGCGCTTTGCTCGCCCCAAGATATCTCGGCCGGAGCGGCTGTTGCTCGAAACAAGGGCTCTCCAAAATCCTTTAAGCTTAAAATAAGTACTAGGACGCCACCTGCTCTGGTGGCAGACTGGCGCCCATCGCAAGGCCTGAGTCCTCGGGAGTGACAATGCGCGATTGGGATGATGCTTACGCCAATTCGGCCCATATCCCGGGGTCGGACAAGATGCCGGGGCTGTGGGCGGAGCGGGCGGGGGCCTACCGGGCAGGGCTGACAAATTTTCGCGCTGATATCGCCTACGGCGCGGGTGAGCGCCAGAAGCTCGACCTGGTCCTGCCCGACGGCGACAGCGAAGGCCTCGTGGTGTTCGTCCACGGCGGCTACTGGATGCGCTTCGATAAATCGACCTGGACTGATCTGGCCGAAGGCGCACAGCAACACGGCTGGACCGTGGCGCTGCCGAGCTACACGCTGACGCCGGCCGCGCGCATCTCCGACATCACTGCCGAAATCACCGCCGCGATCGCCAAGGCTGCTTCGCTCGTCGCAGGACCGATCCGGCTTGCCGGGCACTCCGCCGGCGGTCATCTCGTCACGCGCATGTTGTGCGACGACAGCCGGCTGGAGCCCGCCGTCTTCAACCGCATCGCCGGCACCCTCTCGATCAGTGGCCTGCACGATCTGCGTCCGCTGCTGAAGACCAAAATGAACGACACGCTGCGCATGACCGTGGAAGAGGCGGCGCTCGAAAGTGCTGCGCTGCATCTGCCGCGCGGACATTCACCTGTCACCGCCTGGGTCGGCGGCGGCGAGCGGCCCGAATTCATCCGCCAGTCCGACCTGATGGCCAATGTCTGGACCGGTTTCGACGTGCCGACCCGTCTTGTCGTCGATCCCGGGCTGAACCATTTTACCGTGATCGACGGACTGAAGGATCCGGCCTCGCTGATCACCGCGCGCCTGATCGGCCTCGACTGAGCAAGGCCGGGAAGATCGATCGAAAGGGCCTGTCCATGACCTCCAGCGATTACGATCCCACGAGGGAAGGCGCCGAGACCGATTTCGCGCGGCGCATGTCCTATGCCGACTATCTGTCGCTGGACGCGATCCTGGGCGCGCAGCATCCGTTGTCGGAAGCGCATGACGAGATGCTGTTCATCATCCAGCATCAGACCACGGAATTGTGGATGCGCCTCGCCATCCACGAGCTCAGTGCCGCGCGCCGCGCCATCGCCCGGGACGAGGTGTCGCCCGCCATGAAGATGCTGGCGCGGATGTCGCGCATCTTCGAGCAGCTGAATAACGCCTGGGACGTGCTGCGCACGATGACGCCGAGCGAGTACACGCGTTTTCGCTCGCAGCTCGGACAGTCCTCGGGCTTTCAGTCGCGCCAGTACCGGCTGATCGAATTCCTGCTCGGCAACCGCAACCATGCCATGCTCAAGCCGCACGCGCACGATGTGGAAACGACAAAACTGCTTGAGGCCGAACTGGCGACGCCCAGCCTCTATGATGAGGTGCTCAGGCTTGCCGACCGCCATGGGCTGAAGATGCCGGCGGCCGTGCTCGCGCGCGATGTTCGCGAGACCCACAGCTTCAACGAAGGCGTTCTGCAGGCCTGGCGCGTCGTCTACGAGGCGCCGGAGACGCATTGGATGCTCTACGAGCTCGCCGAGAAGCTGGTCGACTTCGAGGATTATTTCCGGCGCTGGCGCTTCAACCACGTGACCACGGTCGAGCGCGTCATCGGCTTCAAGCGCGGTACCGGCGGCACCGGTGGGGTCAGCTATCTCAAGCGCATGCTGGAGGTGGAGCTGTTCCCCGAGCTCTGGCGCGTCCGCACCATCCTGTAGAAATGTCCAAAGAAGTGTCTATGACCAGATATCGCGTCTACGTCGACACCAAGGCCCTGTTTCATGTGCCTGACGGCGTGATCTATCTCGACGGCAATTCGCTCGGTGCGCTGCCGCTGGGCGTTGCCGAGCGGGTCAACCGCGTCATCACGACGGAGTGGGGCAATGAGCTGATCCGTGCCTGGAACACCGCGGGCTGGTACGCCCAGCCGCGCCATGTCGGCGACCGCATCGCCCGGCTGATTGGCGCGGAAGCAGGCTCGGTGATGGTCGGCGACACGCTGTCGCTCAAGGTCTACCAGGCGCTTGCCGCTGCGCTCGACATGAACGCGTCGCGCAAGATCGTCTTGTCTGATACCGGCAACTTCCCGACCGACCTCTACATGGCCGAGGGCCTCATCGAGACGCTCGGGCGCGGCCATCAATTGCGCCTGGTGGCACCGGAGGAGATCGAGGCGTCGTTGTCAGAGGAGGTCGCGGTCCTCTACATCACCGAGGTCGACTATCGCACCGGCCGCCGCCACGACATGGCGGATCTGACCGCGAAAGCCCATGCGCTCGGCATTGTCACGGTCTGGGATCTCGCCCATTCCGCCGGTGCGCTGCCGGTCGATCTTGCCGGGAGCGGCGCGGATTTTGCGGCGGGGTGCACCTACAAATATCTCAACGCCGGCCCCGGCGCGCCGGCCTTCCTCTACGTCGCGCCGCGCCACGCCGATACGGCGCGGGCTGCGTTGTCGGGATGGATGGGCCACGCCAAGCCGTTTGCGTTCGAGCTGGCCTATGCGGCTGCCGGCGGCGTCGAGCGCATGCGCGTCGGCACCCCACCGGTGCTGGCGATGGCGGCGCTGGAGGCCTCGCTCGACATCTGGGACCGCGTCGATATCGCGGAGGTTCGTGCGCGATCGCTGGCGCTCGGCGACCTCCTGATTGCGGAGGTCGAGCGCCGCTGCCCGTCCTTGAAGCTCGTCACTCCGCGCAGCCATGAGCGTCGCGGCTCGCAGGTCTCCTTCGCCTTCGAGGGCGGCTACGCCGCCATGCAGGCGCTGATCGCCCGCGGCCTCATCGGCGATTTTCGCGCGCCCGATATCATGCGGTTCGGGATCACGCCACTGTATATCGGTGAGAGCGAGATCGTGCGGGCGGCGGAGATCATCGAGGAGGTGGTCGCAGGCGAGGTGTGGCGGCGGCCGGAGTATCACGTTGTGAATGCCGTGACCTGAGGAAGGTCGTGCGCCCGGACGTAGCGCAGCGACGCTGACGCGTTGTAGCGCGTCCGGGACAGGAGAGTGTCGGCGACCCCGCTATCCGCGTTCATCCCCACAGCGCCGTCACGATCGCATCGAGCCCGTCCGTCAACGCTGCCGGTCCCGGCGGCAGGATGATTGGTGACTTGATCTCGACGATGCGATCCTCGCGCACGGCCGGGATATCGCTCCAGCCATCACGCTGCTTGATGCGGGCGGCGACGACCTTCTTGCCGCACCAGGAGGCCAGCATCACGTCCGGCGCGGCCTCGCGTACCGCCTCCGCCAGGACGATGCGATCCTTCGCGGCCTGCCGATGGCGCAGGTCCGGAAACACATCCTCGCCGCCGGCGATCTCGATCAGCTCGGACACCCAGCCGATGCCGGAGATCAGCGGATCGTCCCACTCTTCGAAGTAGACCTTCGGCCGGGGCGAGGGGCGGGGCGTTGCGGCGATCGCTGCCAGGCGCCGTTCCAGACCTTGTGCGAGGGCCTCCGCGCGCTCCGTCGCGCCAACCAGCGCACCGAGCGTGCGGATCATCGCGAGGATGCCGGCGATATCGCGCTGGTTGAAAACATGGACGTCGACGCCGGCGCGGACGAGGTCGGCGGCGATGCCGGCCTGGAGATCGGAGAAAGCCAGCACGAGGTCCGGTTCCAGTGCCAGGACCTTGGGGATGTCCGCGGAGACGAAGGCCGACACCCGCGGCTTCTCGCGCCGCACCTGCGGTGGGCGGACAGCGTAGCCGGAGACGCCGACGATGCGGTCCTGCTCGCCGAGCAGATAGAGCGTCTCGACGGTTTCCTCCGTCAGGCACACGATGCGGCGGGGCGGGAAGTGGCGCATGGCGGGACCATATGCGCTCATGCGGCTGATAATGTCACGGTGACGATGACCTCAGACGTCATTGCCTTGCCGCACAAAGCAATTCACGCTGAGGCAACAAGGAATTGGGAGGAGATCTGATGACGCCGCTCGAAAAACTTAAAGCAATGAAGATGCCGTTCGCCGAGCTCAAGGGCGTCGAGTTCATCGAGGCGGGCAAGGACCGCGTGGTGGCGCGGATGACGGTCCGGCCCGATCTCTGCACGCTGCATCACACCATCCATGGCGGGGCAGTGATGGCGCTGGCCGATTCCGTTGGCGCGGCGGCGACCGTGATCAACTTGCCGGAGGACGCCAAGGGCACGACCACGCTGGAGAGCAAGACCAATTTCATCGGCGGGGCCAGGGAGGGAACCACGGTCATTGCCACCGCGACGCCGGTCCATCGTGGCAGGCGGACCCAGGTCTGGACCACCCGGCTGGAAACCGAGGACGGCAAGCTGGTGGCCGTGGTGACCCAGACCCAGCTTGTCCTGTAAGACTACGGAGCTTTGATTTTATTAACGAATTGGTCGTTCTCCATGCCTCTAAGTTGGGCAGGTCCTCGTCTTGCAAAAGATGCTGCGATGCACAATATAGAGGGTCTAGGGATTCGAACGCCTCCTCGAGGGACACCAAGAGGAGTTTTGACGTGGTACTTGAAGAGACCGTCCGCACGGCCCCGGGCTATGTGCGGACCTTGATCCAGCAGGAAGAACTACCGCTCCTGCGTGATCACCTGCTGAGGCTCGACGCCGCAAGCCGGCACGACCGTTTCAACGGTTTTCTCGACGACAGCTTCATCGAGCGTTACGCCGCCCGCTGCGCCGAGGACGGCACCGTGATCGTGGCCTATATCGTCGACGGCGTTGTCCGCGGTGCGGCCGAGCTGCATCCGCCGGAAGATGAGGCTTTGCCTGAAGTCGCCTTCAGCGTGGAAGCCTCCGCGCGGCGCCAGGGTGTCGGCACCGTTCTGTTCCGCCGCTTGATCGCGGAGGCGCGCTGGAAGGGCTACAAGCGTCTGCGCATCACGACGGGCGCCGAGAATCACGCGATGCGGGCGCTCGCCAGGAAGTTCGGAGCGCATCTGGCCTTCCGCCATGGCGAATCGACCGGCACGATCGATCTTGCCAAGACGCCTGAAGCCGAGCTCGCCGATCTCGCGGCGTCGCCGTTCACGGCCGGGCGCGCGCTTCTCAGCCTCAATTCGACCTGCTGGAAGATCATCTCCAGCATGTACGACAATCGCGCGGCCTGATCTCAAATCGCAGGCTGAATCAAAAAGCGGACCGGCATCGCCGGTCCGCTTTCGTATTTGGGTCCTGGAACGAATGCTTCAGGTGCCGGTGCGCGTACCGAAGCGGCGGACGACGCGGCGCTCAACCACGACGGAACGCTGCGCACCCTGTTCGCCGGCGATCACGCGCGTTGCAGTGATGCGGCTGTTGGTGCGCGCCTGCTTCTTCACCTCGGCCTGCACGACATCGAGCGGCATCCCCATCAAGGCTGCGGCGATCTCGGCCTGCTGCTCATGATCGTCGGTGATGCCGATGGCGGCGAAGATCGCCTCGTCCAGGGTCGGCGGATCATGGCGGACGCGCCGCGTGCCATATTTGGTATTCCAGTCTGCGCTCATAACGGCCTCGTTTTGATGCCGGGATACCTAGTGCCACCAATGTTGCATTGCAATATGAAATTGGTGTGGCATCTCAGCTATGCACCGGTCGGGTGTCGCAGCAGTGACGCACCACCGGTATCGACCTCAATCCGCTGCTGGGGCCAGCGTTTCAGGGCGGCGTGCCCGGCCTCGGTAAGCCCGTAGATTCCCCGGTCGGCCCGTTCGAACCAGCCGTACACATTGTTAAGCAAGATCTTGCCGGCATCAGGACAGCGTTCGCGCAGGTCGCGCACGCGCCGCGGCCCGTCGGCGAGCGCCGAGGCGCAGGCCAGCGCCTGCTGCCGGTAGGCCGTCATGATCGGCGCGCGGGTGCTGCCGCCGAGCACGGGATCGCCCTGGCGGCGCTGATGCTCGGTGACGAGGCGCGATCGCAACTTCGGCTCGCGGCGCGGCGCCGCCGTCGGCGGCTTCACCAGCACCTCGACCTGTCCGCGGTCGGTGACGCCGAGCATGCCGAAGCCGAGGCGACGGCAGAGATTGCGATAGCGCGCATCGCTCTCGCGTCCCTTGCCCCGGATCGACATCTTCGCTGCGATCCAGACCTCGTCGCCGGCCGGCGCGCGGTCGACCGCCTGCAGGATCAGCTCGAGATTGAAGGCGAGCTTGAGCTCGCCGATCACAACGATCGGCGGATCGCCGGCGCTGAGGCCGACGAGATCGCAGCCGCCGATCTCGCCCTTCACGGTGAAGCCGAGCTCTTCGAGGAAGCGTTTGACGGGCAGGTAGAGCGCGGTTTCCACGGGACGTCCGATCGGAGAATCAGTTGCGGAAGTCTAGCCCGGATCGGACCTCGGCCTCGGCGCCATTTGATCCGGAACAGTTGGTGCGATTATCCTGCGACCGGAACCAACCGGGGCGCCTTCACGAAGATGACGATCAGGAACGGGCTCTATCACATCCGCATCGAGATGCTGGACGCCGTGCAGGGGGGCAATCAGGGCGTGATGGTGCTGCGCGACGGCACGATGCGCGGCGGTGATTCATTCTTCTTCGCTTACGGCACTTACACCTCGGCCAACGGCAAGTGGAAGGGCGAACTGACCAACGAGGAGCACTCGCCCTCGTTCGACGAGCGCCCCGTGTGGGGCCGCAAGGTGGTGACCATCGGCTTCAGCGGCACCTACACCGACGAGACCGCCTATGGCGAGGGCATCGCGCTCGCCGGCAAGCAGAGCATCCGTTTCAAGGGCAGTCTGCGGCTGCTGGTTCCAGATTGATCACACTCGCCCGCCCACGGGGATCAGCGCGCCCGTGACGCCGCTCGCGGCGTCGCTGGCGAGGAACAGGATGATTTCGGCGAGTTCCTGCGGCGTCACCCATTTGGAAAAGTCCGCCTTCGGCATGTCGGCGCGGTTGGCGGCAGTGTCGATGATCGACGGCAGCACCGCGTTCACCGTGACCTTGCCTTTCCACTCCTGGGCGAGCGCCTCGGTGAGCCGATGCACCCCCGCTTTCGATGCCGCATAGGGTCCCATGCCGGAGCCTGCCTGCAGCGCGCCCATGGCGCCGATATTGACGATGCGCCCGGCCTTGGACGCGGACAGGTGCGGCAGCGCCGCGCGCGAGGCGTTGACCGCGGTCAGCACGTTCAGCGCATGCATGCGCTGCCAGGTCTTGATGTCGCCGTTGCCGACGGTTTCGAACGCGAAGCCGCCGGCGATGTTGATCAGTGCGTCGAGCCGGCCGAAATGCTTGGCCGCCGCCTCGACCGCGGTCTTCGCCTGCGCCGCGTCGGTCAAGTCGACGCCGCCGATCTCGATGCGGTCGGGCGTCGCGGGCACCTGCGAGGGCGCACGATCGATACCGGCCACGCGCGCGCCGCGCGCCTGCGCGATCTCCGCAACCACATTGCCGAGCGCGCCGCGCGCGCCTGTCACGACCAGAACCTTGTCTTGCATCATCGCTCTCCGGGCGTTGTGAGTTACGCTTGCAGATAGCGCGCCTGCAGCGCGGTCCGCTCTGCTGTGCCGAGCTTGAGCCCATCGCGCAAGTAGGTTTCGAGATCACCGTATTCCTCGCCGACCGCTTCGAACGCTGCGGCAAGATAGGAGGTCTCGACGCTGCCGATGGCGTTGCGAACGTCATCGGGCAGGTCGGTGGCAGCCGTCGCGTCGCGCTTGTAGTGCTGGTTGGTCAAGAGGTAATCCTCGGTGATGATGTCATCGGGCACGCCGAGCGCATGCAGGATCAGCGCGCTGGCAAAGCCGGTGCGGTCCTTGCCGGCGGTGCAGTGGATCACCAGCGGCGCGCGGTCTTCGAGCAGATGTCCGAACAGCTCACGAAAGCTGTGCGTGTGGTGGCGGACATAGTTGCGATAGGACTCCCGCATCAGCTCGAGCGCGACCGCTCCTGTCAGGGTGCCCCTGGCGAGTTCGGCCCGCAGCGCGGCGACCACGCTGGGCTCGATCGGCAGCGAATGGACCGTGATCTCGTTCACGACGCAGACGCCGGCCGCGCGCTCCTCCAGCCCGCGGAAGTCGAATGCGCTTCGCACGCCCAGCGCACGGACGATCTCGACATCGGCAGCGGTGAGCTGACCGAGATGGTTGGAGCGGAAGATGTGCCGCCAGCGCGTGGTGCGGCCATCGGCGGTCGGATAACCGCCGAGGTCACGAAAATTACTGGCGCCTTGCAGGGCGAGGTGGCGGGCAGGGGAGTCTCTCAGAGAAGAGTCTTGCATGGGATCGGCTTCGGTTATGGTTCCATTGGACGCACGAGGGGGCGTCCTTGAGGTTTATACAGGGGGTGATCATGAGCCGGCACAAGACCATTCTTTTGGGGATCACCATGCTGTCGGTCGGAATTGGCAGCGTGCCGCAGGCTGACGCGCAGACATTCCGGACCTATCGATGCGCCGATGGTACGCAGTTCATCGTTGGGTTTTATGACCTCGACAAGCGGGCCTTTCTCCAGATCGACGGCGAGCCGATCACGCTGGCCAGGCGGCTGTCAGTCTCGGGTGCGCGTTATTCGGGAGCTGGCGTCACGCTGAAGATTCCCAAGAGCGGGCCCACCACGGTGAAGCACCTGAGGCGGCCCGTGACGAGCTGCGTGGAGGCCGGACAGCCCGGGATCTAGCCGCGGGCGCAGCCGGAATCAAAAAGGGCCGAAACATTGCTGTTTCGACCCTTTTTCAACTGCCGCCAGGCGCTCGCCCGAGCGCGGCGGTTTCAAACCAACCACAGGCATCAGCGATCCCATTTCGGCTTGGCGTCATCGACCGCGTCCTGGTGATACCAGCTGTCGCTGCAGATCGAGACGTTCGCGGGTAGCGAGGCGGGATCAGCAGGAAGGCGGGTCTCGCCAAGGCGGCGTCCGGCGAGAGCTGCGCGGCCCCCGACCGGGAATTGGTAGATCGTTGCCGATCCGTGACTCAGACCATTGTTCATCATTGCGATTCTCCTGGGTCGAAGCGCATTGGCCTCCATGGTGCGCCCGACTCGTTCGATTGTGGTTACCGGAATCCCCATATCGGCCCCGCCCCCCGAATTGCAAAGTGCTGAAAAGGAAATCAGTTGCCGCCCAATTTGTGGGCAGCGGAAGGTCTGCATCCCCTAAGGCACCCTGTCAGTGACCAACGCCCAGGCCATTCCAAAGGTTGCTCGGTAGGGGCGGGCGACTTTGCAAAAATTGCTGGCGGTTGATGCGCGTTTCATCGGCAGCTTCCGTCACCGCGCCGCCTGCTTGAGAAACGAGCGATTTCCTCGGGGTTTTGCGCTGCAGCTACACGCAAAGGTGCGCGGCTATGACGCATATCGCCGGGGTCCGTCCGCTCGCGGCGAGGCGACCTCGGCGGTGGTGGAAAACCTTCTGCACTGCGGCCTTTTGGCACGCAAAATGCTTGTAAAGGGCCGGCCGATGATGGCCGGGTACAAAACGTTCAGGGGCCTCCGGGCCCCCAAACCTTTCGCATCATCTACAGAGAGGCTCAATGACCAAGTATAAGCTCGAGTACATCTGGCTCGACGGATATACGCCGACTCCGAATTTGCGCGGCAAAACTCAGATCAAGGAATTCGCGTCGTTCCCGACGCTCGAGCAGCTTCCGCTCTGGGGCTTCGATGGCTCCTCCACCCAGCAGGCTGAAGGCCACAGCTCCGATTGCGTGCTGAAGCCCGTCGCCGTCTTCCCGGACGCGGCGCGCACCAACGGCGTGCTGGTGATGTGCGAAGTCATGATGCCCGACGGCAAGACCCCGCACGCCTCCAACAAGCGCGCCACCATTCTCGATGACGCCGGCGCCTGGTTCGGCTTCGAGCAGGAGTACTTCTTCTACAAGGACGGCCGTCCGCTCGGCTTCCCGTCGTCCGGCTATCCGGCGCCGCAGGGTCCGTACTACACCGGCGTCGGCTACTCGAACGTCGGCGACGTCGCCCGCAAGATCGTCGAAGAGCATCTCGACCTCTGCCTCGCGGCCGGCATCAACCATGAAGGCATCAACGCGGAAGTCGCCAAGGGCCAGTGGGAATTCCAGATCTTCGGCAAGGGCTCCAAGACCGCTGCCGACCAGATGTGGATGGCCCGCTACCTGATGCTGCGCCTCACCGAGAAGTACGGCATCGACATCGAGTTCCACTGCAAGCCGCTCGGCGACACCGACTGGAACGGCTCGGGCATGCACGCCAACTTCTCCACCGAGTACATGCGTACGGTCGGCGGCAAGGAGTACTTCGAGGCCCTGATGGCCGCCTTCGACAAGAACCTGATGGACCACATCGCCGTCTACGGCCCGGACAACGACAAGCGTCTGACGGGCAAGCACGAGACCGCGCCGTGGAACAAGTTCAGCTACGGCGTTGCCGACCGCGGCGCCTCGATCCGCGTTCCGCATTCCTTCGTCAATAACGGCTACAAGGGCTATCTGGAAGACCGCCGTCCGAACTCGCAGGGCGACCCATACCAGATCGCTTCGCAGATCCTGAAGACGATCGCGTCCGTGCCGACCGACAAGAAGGCCGCGGCCTAAGATCCTCCCGGCCCGGGCTGGGGGGCTGGCCCGGGTTGGTGCTCAATCCGCCGGAGCTGCAAGGCTCCGGCGGATTTTTGCATTTGGATGACAGTCGCTCCCGCAAATCTCGGAGGCGCGAGACTTGTCCATCGCCCCGGAAAACGGGATAGAGTGCGCCAGGATGCGCGCGAGGGCCGGGGACACGGCTGGTGTTTGAGGGCTTCTACAAGGTGAAGTTTCAGCTCGGCGACGCGGTCGGCCGCAGCGTGATGCATGCCGGCAATGGCAAGATGCTCGGCGGCAATTCGGCCTTTGCCCATATCGGCACCTATGAGAAGACCGACAGCGGCGTCGACGTCGTGATCAGCACCGTCCGCCACAACCCCGATCCGAACTACCGCGCCATGGCGGGCACCGATGATGCCACCTTGCTCGCCAAGGGCTGGGCGGATGGCGATCTCTACCGCTTCAAGGGCGAGCTGAAGGAGTTGCCGGGCGTTCCCTTCCAGTCGGTGATGACGCCAATCACGAACGACGAGGTGCCGATCGCCGGTGGCGTCGGCGAAGCCGGCATCGCCGACGGTCTCTACTCCATCCATCTGCGGATGCTCGACGGTCTCGACGGCGGCCTCACCGGCGTGATGCTGCTCAACCAGGGCCGCATCCTCGGCGGCGATGCGGCGTTCTACTATCTCGGCAGCTACGCCGCCGCGAACGGGCGCTGGAAGGGCCAGATCCTCAACCAGGAGCACACGCCGGCCAAGGACGATCCGATCTTCGGCGGCCACGAGGTCGGCATCGGTTTCTCCGGCCGCTACGACGCGCAGGAGGCGGTGCTGGAGGCGACCGCGCTCGCCGGCAAGCGCAGCCTGCGCCTGACCGCCGCGCTCAAGCTGATGCACCGCGCCTGATCGCACCGGGAAGCGCACATGGAAAAGCTCCGCATTCTCTCGACGCTCGGCCTGATGGGCGCGATGCGCAGCCTGTCCTCCGCCTTCGCGGCTGAAACGGGCATCCATGTCGACGCCGACTTCGCGCCGACCCTGGCCCTGCTGAAGCGCTTGCGCGACGGCGAGGCTGCCGATCTCGTGATCCTCACGCGCGAGGGGCTGGACGAGGTGATCGCGGAGGGCCGCGTGCTCGCAGGCGGCGCTGCCGATCTGGCCCGCTCCTATGTCGGCATCGCCGTGCGGGCAGGACAGGCGCATCCCGACATCGCAAGCGAAGCGGCACTGCGCAAGACGCTGCTCGCAGCACGGTCCGTTGCCTATTCGCGGCTGGGGGCGAGCGGCGTCTACTTCGCCCAGTTGATCGTACGGATGGGGATCGCGGCCAAAATCAACGCCAGGGCCACCATCGTCGAGCAGGGCTTTACCGCCGAGCGCCTCGTCAGCGGTGAGGCCGATCTCGCCGTGCAGCAGATCAGCGAACTAAAGCAGGTCGAAGGCATCGCGGTGATCGGCCCGATCCCGCATGATTTGCAAACGCCGGCGGTGTTCTCGGCCGGCCGTGTCGCGAACGCGAGACATGTCGACGCCGCTGGCCGCCTGCTACGCTATCTGGCTTCGCCGGAGGTCGTGCCCATCCTGCGCCAATCGGGGCTCGAGCCCTAGAGTTGCCGGGGCGTGGACGCAGCGCAGACCTCGCGCGGCTCACTTCATGTAGTACGCGAGATTGTTGCGGGCGTCGCGATAGGTCGTCTCGAGGAAGCCGGGATATTCGGCGGCGGCCTGCGCGACGGCACGGACGACGCAAGCCCAGAAATCGCCGTCCCATTTGAAATGCGCTTCCGCCGCGCCCTCGAATTTGACGGCGGTGATGATCGCCTGCCGGATCGCATCGTCGTCGGCGTGCGGGTGGGCGCGCTTGACGTACCCGAACATCGGCCCCTCGTGGGCATGGTCGCGTTCGTAGCGATATCGCTCGGCCATCTGCTGCGGCGTGAGGGTGCGATAGATGCGAACCTCTTCGGCGGTCGGGCGCCCTTCGATCGAATCCAACCGGTAGCGCCAGCGCCAGAGTTCGAACGCGGCATCGAGCAGCGGCTGCTTCGCCGCGCTGGCGACGAATTCGGCGATCTGCTCTTCGGCGGATGGCTCTGTCTGGTTCATGCCCCTTGGTCGCACGCTCGTGCCGGCGGGTTCGAGGAGGCTCGATCAGGAACCAGCTCCGGCACCGGCCGTTGAATCGGAGGAAGCGGGAGGCCCGATCATGATCCGCAAACTGGCATCCGGCGAATATCGCCTCTATTCACGCAAGGTCGATCCGAAGACCGGCAAGCGCCGTAACCTCGGCACCTTCAGGAGCCGGGCGGCAGCCGAGAAGCACGAGCGCGAGGTGCAGTATTTCAAGCGTCATTGACGCGTGAACAAGGCCGGTCGGCACCGGCCAGGCAAAAAGTCGAAAAACAACCCCATGCACAGTAGCCAAGTGGTTGAAATCGCTCGGTCGCTGAAATCACTTGTCGGGCGACGTCGCGTCCTGAGGTTTCGGCGAAAAGTGTCTTGTCCCGCCGGGCAAAACAGCGGCGATGCATCGCGGCCGCGGCGATCCGCAACGCCCCTGCGCGGAAAAACCGGATGGCAGAGATGCGGCGGCAATGCTAGGTAGCCCGCGATCCTTTTCCGATTTTGCGGGTTCATTGCGTTGCTGGACGGGCTCTACAAAGTAGAATACGGCGTCAACGATGCGTTCGGGCGCAGCATCATGTGCCTGCATGACGGCAAGATGCTGGGCGGCAATTCGGGCTTCGCGCATCTTGGCACCTATTCAGAGCGTGACGGCGAGATCGTCGCCGAGGTGATCACCGAGCGGCACAATCTCGATCCCAACTACAAGCCGCTGATGGGCGCCGACGTCGCCTCGATCGGCGCGCGCGGCCGGCTGGTTGGCAACGAGATCCGTCTTCAGGGCGGCGCGAACACGATGCCGGGCGCGCATTTCTGGGCCAATCTCACCCGGCTCGACGACGGGGCCTTGCCGCCGCGCGGCACGATCGGGCAGGGCGGCATCGCCAACGGGCTCTACGGCATGAGCCTGCGCGCGCTCGACGGCGTCGATGCCGGCCTCTCCGGCGTGATGCTGCTGATCGACGGCCGCATCCTCGGCGGCGATGCATTCTTCTACTATCTCGGCTCCTATTCCTCCGCCGACGGCCGCTGGAAGGGCGAGATGCTGAACCAGGAGCACACGCCGGCGAAGGGCGAGAACCCCGTCTTTGGAGGGTTTGAAGTCGGGATCGGTTTTTCCGGAACGTGCACGGCCGACGGTGGCGAGCTCGAAGGCATCGCGCTCGCCGGCAAGCGCAGCCTGCGCCTTGCGGCCTCGCTCAAGCTGATGCGGAAGGCTTAGGAACGCATTCACAAATCTCGGATGTCCGCTTTCCGGGATGAAGCGAACCTCACGCGAGGTCTTGCGCGAACGAGCCTATCGCTCCGCAGTCAGGCTCCCGCTCTCACGCGCCGGTGGACATGCCAACGCGTCCGAGGCCTGGCAATTTGAGCGCGGGGCGTCGGATGTCGAAACCGAGCACGGCACCGAAGAAGTTGACCTCCAGGCCTTCGACCCAGCCGATCGAAACCCCGATATATCCGGCCAGCGACGCATAGAGGCCCGTGCCGGACGCCGTGACGCCGACCCATCTGCCGGTGTACGGGAAGTCCTTGCCGATTGCGGTCGGAGGCAGGACGGCTCGAAGCTCGGGGACGGAGTCGAGGGCCGCCTGCACGAAGGTGTTGGAATTGGGACCCGGCCAGACGCTGTAATCGCCATAGGATCGAAACTTGTAGTTTTCGATCACATCCCGGATTTTGGGGATCAACGCCTCCGCGCGCGCTCCGTCGACTGCCACGATGATTTCCGGCGCAGCGCCGAACCACCGCCCGTCCGGAGCAAAGCCGTTGGTGCGGATCGGCTCGCCCCAGGCCGTGTAGTCGTACCTCGTGTAGGTCGTCGCATTGTTCTCTTTGACGACGATCCAGGTGTGAACCGCGAAGATGCTGCGCCACCTGACCGTTCTCGCTCCGAACACTCGCACGACGGCTTCGGGATGGTCGGCGGCGGCGAGCAGAAGACCAGCGCTCGACCGATCGGCGGTTTGCCAATTCTCGCGGCCATCGCCCAGCCAGAAATATCTCGCCGCTGAGACGGCCAGCGGTGCGAAGACGAGGAACAGAAAGATCAGCAAGGGCTTCTTCAAGGGAGTGGGTACGGCGGGGCGTGTGACAAACATATAGTTCGCATGAATGCCTCTGCCAGAGCTGCTCCCATCGGCGGAGCCCGAGGTACTTGGATCAGTCATTGTTCCGCAACCTCGACAGGATTGGAGTTCACACATGGACATCAAGGAAGCTGAGGCGATGACAGAAGCCTCCGGATTGACGGACGATCAGGGCGGCATGGCGCGAGCCACCAAGCAACGGTCGAGTTCCGCCGCGCCTAAAGCTGCTTTCGGTGCGCAGCACAATTCGTCCTCTTTTGATTTCGCGGCGCGATGGGCTGACCAGTTGCGCGAGATGGCGGTGAAGGCGCCGTTACGGTCGTTGCTCGTGGCCTTTCTCGCCGGAGCCTGGATCGCTCGCCGCCGATAGGTTGCGCGTATACGACAGTGTAGCGATCTGAGAGCTTGCTGGTGAATGGAGCGACAGAGATGAGGTGTCTAGCGATCGCGGCGACTATCCTGCTGAGCACCATTTCGGTCTCGATGGCGCAAAGCTCGGGGGGCGCCTCAGGCGGGTCTTCATCCGCCGGTGGCGCGGGTGCAGCTGGCCCGGGCGGCACGGGTGGTTCGACGCTCTCGAACGGGACCACGCTCAGCGGAACCGGCGGTTCCCCCGGACCCCACACGTCCAATGCGAAAAGCCAGGGCACGACAGGTGAGAGACTGGGCGTCGCGACGTCTGGGCAGGACGGCGGGGGATCTCGACCGACCTACAACACGCCAGCCGCAAATAGTGCTGTCCAGCAGCTTGGAAATACCGATACGGGCATCCTCAGGAAGTGACGATCATCATCGAGCGTGCTGCCGCCGTCGCGCAAGCTGATGCGGCGGGCGTGAGCTGCTGGGAATTCTTTGCGTCTGCTCACCCGTCAAGAGGCGACGCTACAGTGATAGTGGGATGTCGGCTCTGGCCATGAGCGGACATGCAGTGTTTAGGGGGAGCTGCGCAGGAAACGATGTTCAAGGAGGCCTTCCGCGACGCCGTGGATCGCAAGAATTTGGCCGGCTTGAGGCTCATCTCGCAACTGCCGCGGATTCAGAAATTTCCGGGCCGTCGTGACGTATAGCGTTTTGAGATCGCTGCCGCCAAAGCACAGGCACGTGGGATTGGTCACGGGCAAGGGCACGACGGTATCGATCTGTCCGTCCGGCCGATAGCGCACCAGGCGGCCACCCGAGAAAAAGGCCGTCCAGAGCCCTCCTGCGACGTCAACGCACGCGCCGTCAGGTCGCTCCTTCGTCGCCACATAGTCGGCAAACAGGCGCCGATTGCGGATCGTGCCATCGTCGAGATCGAAATCGAACTGCCAAGTGCGGTACCGCCGTGTGTCCGTGAAATAGAGCGTGCGGTTGTCCGGCGAGAATGCGATCCCATTGGTCACGATGACGTCGCCGAACATGCGTGTCACCTCACCGCCTCCGGTCACCCGGTAGAGCGAGCCCTGCGGACGATGCAATTCGTTATCCATGGTGCCGATCCATAGGCGCCCGCGCGCATCCACGCGGCCGTCGTTGAGACGATTGTCCAGACCACTTTCGACTTCAATGACCCGTCCCGCGGTATCGCCCAAGCGGTGGAGGCTCAAATCCTGCGCGAGCAAATGCGAGCCGTCTGCTGTCATGGCTTGACTGCCAAGGAACCGGCAATCGTAGGAGGTTACTTGGTGCGCGCCCGTCGCTGGATCGAAGGATTGATGCAGCCTGCCGTCGATATCGATCCACCACAGCTTGCGGGTCCGATCGCACCACAATGGCGTCTCGCCGAGAATATCAGCAGCAGCGACCGCGGTCTCGACCTTGGTGGAGGAGATCGGATTGATGCTCATGACGAAATTGGATTCCAGCCGCGTCCGCTGTCACCAAAGGCCTGATATCCGCTCGCCGTGACGGCAATTGTGTCCTCGAGCTTGATGAAACCGCGCGCGTGGGGCAGCGTCGTTTCGATTGAGACGACCATGCCGGCCTTGAGCGGCGCATCGGCGTCGTCGGCGGGATAAGGGATTGGCCCGCTTGCTGTCAGGCGCGGCGCTTCGTGGTTGACGATGCCGGTGCCATGAGCGACGAAGTGCATCTGGCTGCCGTGAGGAGATCGCGCGAGCGCTTCATTCGCGGCGTTGAAGATCTCGCGTCCGGTCAGACCCGCCCGTATCGGGACGCGGGCTGCCTGCTGGATCCCCTCGATTTCCCCGAGCAGATCGACGAGTTCGCCGTCGGGCGCGCCGTGCACGGCCATCCGGCAGAGATCACCGATATAGCCACGGTAGTTTCCGCCCGAATCCAGCGAAACGATCTCGCCGGGTGCCAGACGTTGCTCGGAGGGCGCCCGGTTGAGGCTCGTTCCGACGGTCACCAGGGCATATTCGAAGATCATGTCGCGCGACAATTCGGCCCGGCGCAGATGATCGATGATCTCGCGCTTGCTCTGGCCGACACGGGTACGGCTGACTGCGTCCATCATCGAGGCGACCACGCGCTCGGACGCCTCCCGGAGGATGTCCAGCTCGGCCGCACTCTTGATCGACCGCAGCTTCTCGAGCGGGCGCATGGCCTCGACGATCCGGGCGTCAGGAAGCTCTCGGCGTAACACGTCTGCCGCGTCAACCGGCAAGAACGACATCTCGATGCCGAGACGGAACGAGGTCGCGACGGCCTTCACATGCTCGAGCGCAAGCGTCATCGCCTCGACCGTAGTTGACGAGCCAAAAACGACCGGCGGCATCCAGTATCCCGCGCCGATCCTGTTCTGGACGCTGTCCCGCTCGTTCCGGCCGGCGACATATGCCGCCTTGTCCGGCGCGCCCTTCACATAGACCAGGATCGGCAGGTAGCGGCTGATCCCGATCGCTTCCATGTAGTCGAATTGGAAGTGATAGTACCCACCGAGAAGGTACTGGATGTTGTGTTTCGAGGTGACGATCAGGACGTCGATGCCGGAGGCATCGAGCAAGCCGTCAAGCCTGTCCGTGGAGAAAGGGATATGGGCGTGCATTGATCATTCTTGTGCGCCGACGACTTGATCTTGCGGCAGGCGAGGGTTGTCAGGCGTCCTTCCAGGAGGACACCGCATGCGCGACGCAGCCGTTGATATGGTCGCTGAGGACGGCCCTGGCGTTCTTGATGTCGCGCTTCAGCGCGCACTCCAGGAGCGCTTTGTGCTGGTTGATCGTCTCCGCCCCCCGATAGCGCAGCGCGTAGCGGAAGTATTTGTCGAACACGATCGAATGGGTGTGCATGAGCTCGCGGGATCCGCAGCTCGAGATCAGAGCCTGGTGGAACTCGCCGTCGTACCGCTTGCGTAGCTCTGGGTCGTCGCCTTCCTTGAGGATGGCGCGTTCGGTAGCCGCCAGCTTGTGATGAGCCGAAACCACGCGGCCCTCCCACTCGACGTCGCCAGTCCGGAACGACTCGGCCATGGCATGGTGCTCCAGAAGGATGCGCAGATCGGCGAGTTCGCGCAGGTTCTGGATCGAAATAGGGGCCACCTCGAACCCACGCTGGCCTTCAGCGACCACAAAACCTTCGGACGTGAGCCGATTGAGGATCTCTCGCAGGGTCGAGATGCTGAAGCCGTAATCTTCTTTCATCGCATCAAGCCTGAGACGCCCGGATGGCGTGAGGACTCCGAAAATAATGTCGGACCGAATGCGCTGATAGCCGCTGTCGCCCGCCGACATGGGCCGTTCCTCGAGTGTGGTCATAGGCTTTGGTCCCGCTTGTCCGGATCATCGGCCGCCCCAGGGATCGGCCGAACCATCAACGTTGCCAGCAATATAGCAGATGGATAGAATCCGATGAATGGCAAAATATCATAGGTTATTCATTTTGCCGTTTGACATAGAAATATATGTATGATGTGTAAATAAGCTGAGGGTACGGAAAATAGTGGCTTAAGCCGTGGTTCGTGCCCCTGTGAACAGGGAGGACACGATGAGCTTGTTGGCACGAGCACTGTCTACGGCTGCGATCTGCGTGGCGCTGACAGTCGGCGCATCCGCCGCCGACGACATCCAGGAGCGGACGATCAGGTGGGGCCACCTGAACAACACCGATCATCCCGTCAGCTTCGGCGTGCAGAAGTTCGGCGAGATCCTGGCGGCCAAGAGCGGAGGCAAGATGAAGGTCCGCGAGTTCGCGGCCTCGCAACTGGGCAACGAACTGCAGCAGCAATCGGCGCTGCGCGGCGGCACGCAGGAGATGTTATCGGCCTCGACGACCTCGCTCGCGACCGTCGTCCCGGAATTCGGTCTGATCGACTTCCCGTTCCTGTTCAACACGATCGAACAGGCCGACGCGCTCGCGACCGGCAAGTTCGGCAATGCGATGCTCGATACGCTGCCGGCGAAGGGACTTGTCGGTCTCGGCTATTGGGGCCTGGGCTTCCGCAACGTCACCAACAGCACCCGACCGATCACCAAGGTCGAGGACTTCGCCGGTCTCAAGCTCCGCGTCATCCCGAATCCGGTCTATCTCGAAAGCTTCAGCGCCTTCAAGGCCAACCCGGTCCCGATGGCGTTCGGCGAGCTCTATTCGGCGCTGGAGACCCGCACCGTCGACGGACAGGAGAATCCCTATACGGTCATTCTCTCCAACAAATTCTACGAAGTGCAGAAATACGTTTCCGCCACCAACCACACCTTCACCCTCAACATCATCCTGGTGAGCAAGGCGTTCTGGGACAAGCTGTCGCCGACCGAGCAGCGCCTGATGCGCGAGGCCTACGCAGAAAGTCGCGGTTATCAGAAGGAACAGACGCGTCTTCAGACCGAAAAGGCTCTAGCCGAATTGCAGGCCAAGGGCATGCAGTACAACGCGATCGCCCCCGAGGAGACCGAACGCATGCGCAAGACGGTGCAGCCGGTGGTGGAGAAGATTTCCGCCAATCTTCGCTCCGAAACGGTGAAGCTGTTCAACGACGAGGTCGAGCGCATCCGCAAGGACGTGAAGTAACCGACCTCTCAACCACGCGAGTGGCTGAGCCGGTCATGGGCCGGCTCATCCCTCACTTGTCCGGACGTCACGCATGGCGCGAGCCCTCGATCTCTATTGCACGTTTCTCAAGGCCGTCATTGCCGCGTGCCTCGCAGTCATGGTGGTGCTTGTGTTCGGCAACGTCGTGCTGCGTTACGGTTTCAACTCCGGCATCACGATTTCCGAGGAGCTGTCACGCTGGCTCCTGGTCTGGCTGACCTTCCTCGGCGCCATCGTCGCGATGCGCGAACACGCCCATCTCGGGGTCGATACTCTGGTCCGGATGCTGCCGGCTTCCGGCAAGCGCATCTGCTTCGTCCTCAACTACTGCCTGATGCTGTTTGCCGACTGGCTGTTGCTGTCGGGAAGCTGGCGCCAGACTGTCATCAACCTGGAAGACCGCGCGCCGGCCACCGGTCTTTCAATGGCGATCTTCTACGCCGTCGGTGTGATCTTCGGCGTGTCGACCGCAGTCATCCTTCTCTACGATCTGTATCGGGTGGTCAGCGGGCAGGCGAGCGAGGAGGAGATGGTGGCCGTCAGGGAATCGGAGGAGCAGTGATGTCCTCTGCTGTCGCCGCGCCGCCCCCTCGCGTCACCCGGATAACGCCATGACAATCGCGGTCTTCACGTTCTCGCTGCTTGGCGCGATGGCGCTTGGAATGCCGATCGCCTTCGCGCTTCTCATCTGCGGCGTCGCCCTGATGAGCACGATCGACATGTTCGATTCCCAGATCGTGGCGCAGAATGTCATCAACGGCGCCGACAGCTTTCCGCTGATGGCCATTCCCTTCTTCATGCTCGCCGGCGAGATCATGAACAAGGGAGGCCTGGCCAAGCGTATCGTCAATGTCGCGCTCGTCGCGGTCGGGCATTTCCGCGGCGGCCTGGGCTATGTCACGATTCTGGCTGCATGCATCCTGTCATCGCTGTCGGGATCCGCGGCTGCCGATGCGGCCGCGCTTGCGGCATTGCTGGTGCCGATGATGGTGGCGGCGGGTCACAAGAAGACCTATGCGGCCGGCCTGGTGGCCGCCGGCGGGGTCATCGGCCCGGTGATCCCGCCCAGCATCGGTTTCGTGATCTTCGGCGTCGCGGCCAACGTGTCGATCTCGAAGCTGTTTCTTGCCGGCATCGTTCCCGGTCTGCTGCTGGGGTTAGGCCTCTGCGTTGCCTGGTACTGGGTGGTGCACAAGGAAGATCTGAAACCGCCGCCGCGCGCTACGCTGCGCACCGTTTTGTTTGCAGTGATCGACGGCTTCTGGGCGCTGATGCTGCCAGGGATCATCATCGTGGGCCTGCGCTTTGGCATCTTCACGCCGACCGAGGCCGGCGTTGTCGTCGCCGTCTATTCGCTGTTCGTGGCGACTTGCGTTTACCGCGAGTTGAAATGGTCCGAAGTCTATGCCGTTCTGGTCTCGTCCGCGGTGACGACCAGCGTTGTCATGTTTCTCGTCGCCGCGGCGCTGGTCTCGTCCTGGCTGATCACGGTGTCCGAGATCTCCGGCCAGGTCGTCGATCTCCTGAAACCGTTCATGGGAAACAATACGATCCTGATGCTCGCGATCATGGTCGTTGTCGTGATCGTTGGAACGGCGCTCGACATGACGCCGACAATCCTGATCCTGACGCCGATCCTGATGCCGATCGTCAAAGCGGCACATATCGATCCGGTCTATTTCGGCGTGCTGTTCATCATCAATAATTCCATCGGCCTGATCACGCCCCCGGTCGGCATCGTGCTGAACGTCGTCTGCGGCGTCTCCAGGATCAGCATGGAGGACATCGTCAAGGGCGTTTGGCCCTTCATGATCGCGCAGCTGATCGTTCTTTTCGCGATGATACTCTTCCCGGGACTGGTGACGATTCCGGCTAAATGGTTCGGCGGTTAGTCGCCGCGTCGGCAAAGGATACGAGGAGCGAAGATGGCCGCCAAAATCATGATCCTCAACGGACCCAACCTCAACTTTCTCGGCATCAGAGAGCCGCACATCTACGGCCGGACGACGCTGAAGGAGATCGAGGACAGCTGCCAGATGCTGGCCGCCCAACTCGGCGTCTCCATCTCTTTCCATCAGTCCAACATGGAGGGCGAGCTCGTCAACCTGATCCAGTCAGCCCATGGCAAGGCGGACGCGATCATCATCAACCCGGCGGCCTATTCGTTCACGTCGATCGCGCTGATCGATGCGCTCAAGATCTTCGAAGGCGTGAAGATCGAGCTGCACATATCGAATATCCACGCGCGAGATGAGCTTCATCGTCACTCCATCACCTCCAGCGCTTGCACGGCGGTCATTTGCGGCTTGGGTCCGCACGGCTATCTCGTCGCGATCCTCGCGGCTGTTCAGCGGCTCGGACAATTGCCCGAAACGATTCCGTCGGCGCTGCGCGGGCTTGCAGCTGCCGGCAAGGCTTGAGGAGAGTGGAATGCTCGGAGCAGGTTTTCTTGCGATTTGGAGCGACGTCGAGGCGCAGGATCTGACTGATTACCGACACTGGCTGACCCGCGAGCATACAACCGAACGCGTCACGACCAGAGGCTTTCTGGCGTCACGGGTCTTCCGCGCAGCACGCGACGATATCAACCGCTTCTTCATCCTGTATGAGCTTGAGGCACCCGAGGTCCTCGATGGGGAGGCCTATCTCGCGCGTCTCAACGCCCCGACGCCGTGGTCTCGGCGCATCATGCCAAAGCTCGGTAACTTCATGCGGGGCGGGGGCACCATGGTGGCGCGGGCCGGGCGCGGGGAGGGGGCCACGATCGCGGCGTTGCGGATCGAGAAGTTGCCCGCGAGCCCGCAAGAACTGGCCGAGGCGCTCGTCGCATGCGACGGGGTCGCCGCCGTACAGATCGGTGCAACCGACGAGGCCCGGACATCGGTACCGACGACTGAAAAGGGCATGCGCAAGACTGAGGGTTTCTTCTCAGGCCTGCTGTTGATCGAGGCACTCGACTTGACCTCGTTGCAAATCGCCCTGCAGCGGGCCCGCACGACCATCCCGGATGTCCTCGGCGGGGCGAGCGAACCGGAAGTCTATCAAACCGTGTTTACGCTCGATGTCCGCATCGCCGATTTCGGCTGACAATCATCTTCTCTCTGCGCCGAACGTGCTCGACCGAGTGGACGCTATGCCCTTGGAGGCGCTTCGGGCGCGGCGCGGGCAGCGTGCTGCAGCCAACGGATCAGACCGGAGGGAGCCAATTGCAGGGGGCCGGCATGTCTGGCGGTGAGAAATCCGTACCCCGCCGGGCTTCCCCTCAGCGCCGGCATGGCCTATGACGCTGCAACGCAAAAATCCCCCCAAAAAGACCCCATGATCCGCCTCGATAACGTCAGCAAGCAAGCCGGCCACCAGATCCTGTTCATCGAAGCCTCGGCCGCCCTCAACAAGGGCGAGAAGATCGGCCTCGTTGGCCCGAACGGCGCTGGAAAAACCACCCTGTTCCGGATGATCGCCGGTGAGGAACTGCCCGACGAGGGGCAGGTCTCCACCGATCGCGGCATCACCATCGGCTATTTCAGCCAGGATGTCGGCGAGATGTCCGGGCGCAGCGCCGTGGCCGAGGTGATGAATGGCGCCGGTCCCGTCAGCGAGGTCGCGGCCGAGCTCCGCGAGCTCGAGGCCGCGATGGCCGATCCCGACAAGGCCGATCAGATGGACGAGATCATCGCGCGCTATGGCGAGGTGCAGCACGCGTTCGAGGAGCTCGACGGCTACGCGCTCGACGGCCGCGCGCGCGAGGCGCTGTCGGGCCTCGGCTTCAGCCAGGAGATGATGGACGGCGACGTCGGCAAGCTCTCGGGCGGCTGGAAGATGCGCGTGGCGCTTGCGCGCATCCTGCTGATGCGTCCCGATGTCATGCTGCTCGACGAGCCGAGCAACCATCTCGATCTCGAAAGCCTGATCTGGCTTGAAAAATTCCTGCACGATTTCGAAGGCACGCTGCTGATGACCTCGCACGACCGCGAGTTCATCAACCGCGTGATCTCGAAAGTGATCGAGATCGATTCCGGCTCGCTGACGACCTACACCGGCGACTACGAGTTCTATGAGCAGCAGCGCGCGCAGAACGAGAAGCAGCAGCAGGCGCAGTTCGAGCGCCAGCAGGCCATGCTCGCCAAGGAGATCAAGTTCATCGAGCGCTTCAAGGCGCGCGCCTCGCACGCCGCGCAGGTGCAGAGCCGGGTGAAGAAGCTCGACAAGATCGAGCGGGTCGAGCCGCCGCGGCGCCGCCAGAGCATCGCGTTCGATTTTCCGCCGGCCCCGCGCTCGGGAGAAGACGTCGTCGCCCTGAAGAACGTTCACAAGGGCTATGGCAGCAAGCGGATCTATGACGGACTCGATTTCATGATCCGCCGCAGGGAGCGCTGGTGCGTGATGGGCGTCAACGGCGCCGGCAAGTCGACGCTGCTCAAGCTCATTGCCGGCGCGAGCGAGCCGGACGAGGGAACGGTATCGGTCGGCGGCAGCGTCAAGATGGGCTATTTCGCCCAGCATGCGATGGACCTGCTCGACGGCGAGCGCACCGTGTTCCAGTCGCTGGAGGACCAGTTTCCGACCGCGGGGCAGGGCTCATTGCGCGCGCTCGCCGGCTGCTTCGGCTTCTCCGGCGACGACGTCGAGAAGCGCTGCCGCGTGCTCTCGGGCGGGGAGAAGGCGCGCCTTGTGATGGCCAAGATGCTGTTCGATCCGCCGAACTTCCTGGTGCTGGACGAGCCGACCAACCATCTCGATCTCGCCACCAAGGAAATGCTGATCAATGCGCTGTCGGATTTCGAGGGCACCATGCTGTTCGTCTCGCATGACCGCCACTTCCTGGCGACGCTGTCGAACCGCGTGCTGGAGCTGACGCCGGAGGGCATCCACCAGTTCGGCGGCGGCTACACGGAATACGTCGCGCGTACCGGGCAGGAGGCGCCGGGGTTGCGGAGCTAGTTCTTGCTCTTGCCCGCGATCCTGGCGATGGTCTCGATCTCGTTGGTCCAGATGCCGCCGGAATAGCCTTGCGGGAGCCGGGCGAGCAATTCGGGCGTATCAATGCCGGTGGAGAATTCGCCGCCGCTATAAGGGCCGAGCACGAAGACCGCGCTGTTGGCGTCGGCCATTCGATTGAGGAAGCGATCGGGCCAGCCCCAGAGCCAGGGTGCGACATTGATGGGCACCAGCACCAGGGCGCTTCGACAGGCGGCCGGGATCAAGCCGGTCCAGCCATAGCCGAAATAGCGAAGCAGGCAGCGCCGTATGGTCGTGCGCGAAATGGTGCGAACATCAGGAGCCAGGCGACGGATCGTGTCGATCGGCTCGTCACCGCCATAGACCATGATCTTCCGCCGCCGCTCGGCCGACAGCGCGTTCAGCACGGCGGCGAGTTTCTCGCCTTCGCCGGCGTCGCGGCTTTTCACGTTAATGAGGAGTTGCTTGTCCGGGAAGGTGGCTAGCACCTCAGATAGCGTCGGCATCATCCCGATCGCCTTGCCGCGAAACGGAAAGGTCTCGCCGCCGTCGGCGGTGTAGCCGTGGCCGATGTCGAGCATTTTCAGTTTCGCCATGCTCTGCTCGCGCGTGACGCCCTGGCCGTCGGTGCGGCAGCCGAGCGTCCAGTCGTGGAAGACGGCGAACTCGCCTTCGGTGGTCGGATGCACGTCGAGCTCGACCACGTCGGCGCCGGCCTCGAAGCTGGCGCGCATCGAGCGCAAGGTGTTCTCCAGATAATCGTGCGACGGCGGCAACATCCTCGCGGCGGTGCAGGTGTCGTTCTTCACATCGCGCTCATCGAAGCGTTGCGCGATGCCGCGATGGGCCAGCAGCACCGGCTTGCCGCCCCGATGCTGCGCGAGCAGATTGGTGTTGTTGATGTAGATGCTAGCCGCGGCGGCCATCACGATGGCCGCGCTCGCCTTCAACTTCCTGCCCACCACACCTTCCTCATTCCGCGATCAACATCGCCAGTGTTTGAGGTCGATTTGCGGCGCGCCGCGCATGGGAGGCCCAACGCCCGGCGTCTTGAATGCTCCGATTCCGTTCGCTACGCTTTCGCAAAAAGGGAGCGAACGCCATGAAGCAGATCCGGATCGGCGACATCACCATCGATGCGGTGATCGAGCGGGAGGGGCCGTGGCGGCGGCCGCGGGATTTCTTCCCGGCCTATGACGAAGACGTTTTCAAGCGCCACCTGCCGACGATGGAGCCGGAGGTGTTCGACGCCGCGCGCGGCATGATGGTGATCACCTACCAGACGTTTGTCGTGCGCACGCCGCGTTTCACGATCCTCATAGATACTTGCACGGGCGAGGACAAGGGCCATCCGCCGCCGTTCGATTTCCCCGGCAAGGAGCGCTGGCGCAACGAATTGTTCGCGCTCGGCGTCTCTTTCGAAGCGATCGACTACGTGTTCTGCACCCATCTGCATATCGACCACACCGGCTGGAATACGACCCTGCGAGACGGTCGCTGGGTGCCAACGTTTCCCAACGCGAAATACGTCTTCCACAAGGGCGAGTACACCGCCTGGGAGGTCGAGAATGCCAAGGGCCACAATCCGCCGGGCACCGTGTTTCGCGACAATTGCCTGCCGATCGTCGAGGCTGGACAGGCGCTCTTGGTCGACGACGATTACGCGCTCGACGACACCGTCACGCTGACGCCGACGCCGGGGCATTCGCCCTGCCATTGCTGCGTGAACATCTTTTCGAAAGGCCAGCGCGCGGTGGTCGCGGGCGACCTCATGCATCACCAGATCCAGTGCCGGGAGCCCGACTGGTCGGCAAGGCCTGACTGGGATCCGAAGCAGTCGGCGGCGTCGCGGCGAAAATTCTTTGCGTCCGTCGCGGACACCGACACGCTGATCCTGCCGGTGCATTTTCCGGCGCCGACCGCAGGTGTAATCAAGCCGCTTGGTGCGGCGTTCGATTATCGGTTCAGGCGGGAGTGACGGCTACGAAACTCGTAAGCCCGCCATCGGTCTCGTGTCCCGGACGCGGTGCGGCGCGCAGTGCCGCCGCTGAGCCGGGACCCATCTCTCCGACGATGCGCGCGGAGGCATGGGCCCCGGCTCTGCAGCGCACCGCACCGGACGATGCTTCGCATCGCCGGGAGCGCTGCGCTGCGTCCGGGGCACGAGAGTTACCGAAGAGCGCCCTTACGCCCCGGTCTCGCACTTCTTCATGAAGCTGTTCTTGGCCGCACCGGCGAGCGGCTTGCCGTCGGCGCTGACGGCCTTGGGTGTGCAGGCCTCCTGCTTGCACTTCTTCATGAACGAGGTCTTGGCGGCGCCGGCCAGCGGCTTGCCGTCCTTGCCGACCGCCTTGCTCTCGCAGGTTTCTTGCGCGAAGGCCGAGCCCGCTGCAAAGGTGGCAACGATAGCAGCCAGGAAAATCCGCTTTATCATGGGTGTCTCCGTCAGCCAGAAATGGCGGCAGGATTGGAACCGGGAATCGTGGCGCAATCAAGCTGGATGATGGCGTGCAGCCGGGTCCGCCGCACGATTTTGCCGTGGACGTTCGCCCCGTCGCTTCCTGCTGCACTGCTCGCTGACCCCGGTGGGCGATCCTGCTAGGCTTGGCCAGCCGAGCCGGACGGAGCATCGTGATGGACGCAATGATCCCGAAACACCAGGACGCCGCCGATCAGCATTCTCACCTGGTTCGGCCGCAAGACATGGACTGGCAGAGAACCCGCTTTCCGGGGTGCGAGGCCAAGACGCTGCTGTTCGACCGGCGCACCGGCCTGATGACCGCCTTGATGCGGTTTGCGCCGGGGGCGGTGCTGCCGGACCACGAGCATGTCGGCATCGAGCAGAGCTGGGTGATCGAGGGCGCGCTCGTCGACAAGGAGGGGCCTGCTCAGGGCATCGCCTGCAAGGCCGGTGAGTTCATCTGGCGCGAAGCGGGCAGCCGGCACGCCGCCTGGTGTCCGGAGGGCGCCCTGATCCTCGCGATCTTCCAGGTGCCGAACAAGTTCTTCGAGGCCGACGGCCGCGTCGTCGACGCCGCCGGTCAGGATTGGGACGAGACGTGGGGGCACACTGGCGTGCAGCGGGCGCAGAGCACCTAGCGCATTCCTAGGCCCCTCGCGCGAGCAGCGCCTTGAAGTCGGCCCGGGCGCGCTGCGCCTCGGCGCGCGCGACGTCCGAGGCATCGCCCATGCCGAAATAGCCGTGGATCAGGCCGGGACCTTCATGGTGCTTGACCCGCACGCCGGCGGCTTCCAGCGCCTGCGCATAGGCCGCGCCCTCGTCGCGCAGGGGATCGAACCAGGCGGTGGTGACGACCGCCGGTGCGACGCCGGCGAGGGATGCCGCGCGCAGCGGCGAGACGCGCCAGTCCGAAGCATGGCCGGGATCGGCGAGATAATGGCCGCAAAACCATTCCATCGTGGCACGCGTCAGGAAGTAGCCGTCGGCATTTTCAGCGCGCGAGGGATAGCGCGCGTTCTCGCGCGCGTCGGCGTAGCCGCCGAGGACGTCGGTGACAGGGTAGACCAGCAATTGCGCGGCGAGCTTGAGGCCGGCATCGCGGCAGGCGATTGCGGTGGTTGCCGCGAGATTGCCGCCGGCACTGTCGCCGGCAACGCCGACGCGCTTCGCATCGCCGCCAAATTCCGCGACGCGGTCAAACACATCGCTCACGGCGGCGAAGGCGTCCTCAAAGGCGCCGGGAAAGCGCGTTTCCGGCGGGCGCCGATAGTCGACGGAGACAACGACGGCGCCGGTCTCGATCGCGATGTTGCGGGCCTGCCGGTCGTGGGTCTCGATGTCGCCCGCAACCCAGCCGCCGCCGTGAAAGAACACCACGGTCGGAGCGGGCGTAGTGCCGGCCCGGTAGACACGCGCAGGAAGCGGGCCGGCGCCGCCCTTCACCTTGATATCCTCGACGTGATCGACGGGCGGGGGCGGGATGGCGGCGCGGGAGGCAGCCAGTGCGCGCAAGGAATCGCGGGCGCTCTGTGGCGTCATGACAGCGAGGTCGCGCATCGGCATGAGCGGAATGATCTGGGCGATGACGGGGTCGAGCGGCGCAGCCATTTTCGAGTCCTCCAAGTCTCTTGCAGGGTTCTTGGTCTTGCTTGCGGGTTAGCATAGATTTCGCGCGCCGCATCGGCAACCGGTCTCATGTCGGGCCGGATGAACGGGCAGGGAGGTTCTTCGAGGTGGAATTCGAAACGCTGGTCCAGTCGCGCCGCAGCGTGCGCGGCTTCAAGAACGAGCCGGTACCGCGCGCGGTGATCGAGGCGATCATCGACAGCGCCAAGCGCGCGCCGTCGTCGATGAACACCCAGCCCTGGCATGTCCACGTGCTCACAGGCGGCCCGCTCGAAGAGGTCCGCCGCCGCAACATGGAGGAGATGCTCGGCGGGGCCAAGGTCAAGCGCGACATCATCAGTCACGGCGAGTACCAGGGCGTGCATCGCACGCGGCAGGTCGACATCGCCAAGAAGCTGTTCGGCGCGATGGGCATCGCGCGCGACGACAAGCCGATGCGGCAGGACTGGGTGCTGCGCGGTTTCCGGCAGTTCGACGCGCCGGTCTCGCTGGTCCTGACCTACGACCGCGTGCTCGATCCCGGCGCGGTCTGCCATTTCGACCTCGGCGCGCTCTGCTACGGCATCGTGCTCGCAGCGTGGGACCGCGGTCTCGGCTCTGTCATCAACGGGCAGGGCATCATGCGTTCCGATATCGTGCGCGAGGTCGCGGAGATTCCGGAGGACGAGGTCATCATGACATGCGTCGCGATGGGCTATCCGGATGACGGCTTTGCCGCGAACGCGGTGCGCTCGGATCGCGAGGCGAACGACGACTTCGTGCGCTTCGTCGGCTTCGCCGATTGATGCGCAAACACGCGCGCATCAATTGAAGTCGGCCTTAGAAGCGTGCTTCGGCATCGGTTTGATTATCTGCAGCCTGCGAATTTGATTCAGATCAAATGTGCTTGCGCGATCGGTATCATGAGCCCGCAATACCGCGTCGTGCCGTAGTCCTACGGTGGAAATCCGTTGCACAAACGCAGCCGTGCGGCGCGCCTCATAACCGAATGGCAATTTCGAATCCGTAATTGATTCCTTCGAGACGCTGCTCGCGTCGAACAAGGATATTGCCATGCTCTCGTTCTTTTCCCAGGCAAGTCATAAGCAAGCCGCGCCGTCGATCGTTCCGGACCCTCACGATGAGGCGCCGGCTTCCCCCGAGCCTTGCGCGATCCGGGTGCTGGAGAGTGACGACCGTCTGCAAAATATTTCCGAGAGCGACTTCGTCGTCGCCGGTGCGCGCGCGCCGCTCGCCATCGCGTTCATCTCGCCGCATTGCGACTTCGCCCGCGTGGTGCCGTCGTTGCAGAGGCTCGCGGGCTCGACGCCGGTGATCGCGATCTCGACTGCCGGCGAATTGTGCTCGGCAAGCCAATCGCTCTACAAGGCGACGGGGGCGAGTTGGTCCTCGGTCGTCGTGCAGGTCTTTCCTGCTGACCTCTTTCAGTCGATCAGCATCCACAGCGTTGGCCTCCACAACGAGGACATCCGCAAGGGAGCGCCGTCCAAGGCGCATGACGCGCGGATCGATGCGATCGCCCGAGAACTCGGAACGATCCGCACGCCCTTCGTGATCGACGTACGCGACACCATCGCCTTCGCGCTGGTCGACGGCGTCTCCGCGTCGGAGAACTATTTCATGGAGGCGGTGTACAGGAGCGGCAAGTTTCCGTGCGCCTTCGTCGGGGGCTCCGCCGGCGGCAAGCTCGACTTCCAGAACACCTATCTCTATGACGGCAGGCAGATCCTCGAGAACCATGCTCTCGTCGCCTTCATGAAGCTGGCGCCGGGCCGGGCCTACAGCATCTTCAAGACCCAGAACTTCAAGAAGACCGGCAGGTCCTTCGTCGTCATGGGGGCCGATCCGGACCGGCGCACTGCCTCGGGCGTCCTGGAGGGGAGCGAGATCAAGCCGTTCGCGTCTGCGGTGGCGAAGGCACTGAACACGGCACCGGCGAACGTGATGCCGATGATGACGAAACACTCCTTCGGCATCGAGGTCGGCGGTGACCTGTTCGTGCGCTCGGTCGCCGGCATCGATGCGGAGACTGGCGTCATCTCCTTCTTCTGCGACGTCAATTCGGGCGACAGGCTCGAACTCCTGGAGGCGACCGATTTCGTCGACCAGACGCGGCGCGACCTCGAAGCCTTCCTGCGCGACAAGCCGCCGGCGATCGGCGCGATTCTCAACGACTGCATCCTGCGTCGTCTCAACAACGAGAGCCAGCTCCGCAACATGAGCGGAATGTGGCCGATGCCGGTTGCGGGATTTTCGACTTTCGGCGAGCTGTTCGGAATCAACATCAACCAGACGCTGACGGCCATCGTGTTCTTCGACGTCACGAAGAAGTCGCTGAGCGATCCGTTCATCGACCTGTTCCCGATCCACTATGCGCATTTCGTCGAGTATTTCACGCGCACCCATCTGAACCGCATGGTGCTGCTGAACCGCATCAAGGACGGCATCGTCCAGCGTCTGACGGAGTATCTGAGCGCCAGTGCCACGCTGAGCGGCAAGGTGGAGGGCGCGCTGCAGCAGACGGCGTCGATCAACGCGATCGTGGAGGATATCCGTTCGGTCATCATGGCGAGCGCCCAATCGGCGGCGAAGGCGACCGACACCACGGCGCTGTCGCAGGAGTTTGCCGGCCTCACTCAGGCCATGAACGGATTGCGCGATATCTTGAAGATCATCGACACCATCGCGGGCCAGACCAACCTGCTCGCGCTCAACGCGACCATTGAATCGGCGCGCGCCGGCGAGGCGGGACGGGGCTTCTCGGTGGTTGCGACCGAAGTGAAGAAGCTCGCCAATGACACCAAGAGCAGCCTCACGCGCACCCATGCCTCGATCGAAGGCATGGAAAGCTCGATCGAGTCGCTTGGCGCCAACATCAATGAAACCCGGGGCCAGCTGATCCAGACCCAGGACGGCTACAACAGCATCGTGACCCAGATCGAGGACATGTTCAAGAATCTTCAGATGATCAACACGGTGCTGTCGGATCTCGAAAGCTTCGTGCGCGACCGCAACGGGGCATTGACGAGCGCGATGGACGACATCGAGACGTTGAAGAGGATCGGCTAGGACGTAGAGTCCGCTCGGGCGCAAATTTCGGTGACGACCATTCAGTTGGCTCTTGCAATCTCGCCGCGCTAGCAGGAACAATAAGCCTCGTGAGAGGTTTGTTGCTGGCGCGAGGGAATTGACATGCGGCGGCTGGCTAGCCTGGTTCGGCGGTTCTTTGGCCCGCGACTGCGGCGCCCGATCGATGAAGATCCAAGTCTTCCTTTCACTCCCGAAGAGTTCGGCCGGCTGATTCGCAGCGGTAGGCATGAGGACATGAAGCTGCTGGCCGACGGGCTGGCCTGCCGGTCCATCCCGCGCCGCGCCAGCTATCGCGCCACTCACTAGGCGGATTTGCTGCGCCGCGATTGCCAGGGCCCGGCGTCTCAACGCGTGAGCGCGACGGGCTTGAACGAGTTCACCAGGGCTTTCTCCAGTTTTCCGCTCATCCCGCGCAGGATGTCGTAGGCTTCCGCACGAGGCATGGTCGGCTTGTAGTGCCGGTGCTCGATCAGAGCTGCGAAGATGTCGGAGATCGTGAGAATCCTCACGATATCGCCGATACTCTCGGCGCAGAGCGCATCGGGATAGCCGCTGCCGTCGAGATATTCGTGATGATGGCGAACGGCATCGAGAATTTCCGGGGAAATCCCGTCGTGTCCCCTCAGAAACTCGTAGCCCGCAGCCGGATGGGTCTCGATCAGGGCGCGTTCCTCGTCGTCGAGGCGGCCCGGCTTGTCGAGAATGGCGGGCGGGATCTGCGCCTTGCCGATGTCGTGGAACATGGCCGCGGAGTAGAGGCGCTCCAGATCGGCTCTTCCGACGCCGAGGCTCAAGCCGAAGTCGATGGCGACGCCGGTCACGAGCAGGCAGTGCTGGTAGGTTCCCTCGTGGTGGCGCCGCACCGTCGTGAGCCATTCCGAAAGGCCCCGTTCGGTGATGCGATCGGCAATCTGGCGGCCGGCCTCCTTGGTGCCGTCGACGTCGAGGGACTGACCGAGGGTGACGGCTGTGAACATCGAGGCGATCGCGGTGGCCGCGGTCTCGACCGCGTTGTCCGACTGTGCGGTCTCGCTCGATGAGACAGAAGACAGGTCCGCCGGATTGGACAGGGCGGCCAGCAGTCTGGGACGATTGATCGTGCCGGGCAGGACGAGCGTCGCCCCGAGCGCGTAGGCTTGCGAAATGCCGACGTGAGAGCTGTGCTCGAGGAGAAATATCCGCTTCTTTGCCTTGGCGAGCTTGCCAGCGCGTTTCTTGATCGCGGCAATATTGCCGACGTCGCGGAGGTCGGCGCGGATGACGACGGCGGAGGGCACCTGCGACAGCTTGGCTTGGGCGTCCAGCCGCTCGCCCGCGACGGCGAACCGCTCCTCCAGGATCGAGCAGAGGCCGGTCAGCTTGTCGGAAGTGTCGGCCAGCACATGCACGAAGGTGCGGGCCCGTTCCTTTTCTCGCATACCGCCCGGGTCGGCGGAGCTGAGGATGGTTCGCGCGTTCTGCACGGCGTGACCTGCGATGTCTCTGATTGTCGTATGAACGATCGGCTAAATCATCCTGCGGCGGTTTTCGTCTTTGCCGGCGGTGCGCTCTCGGACTTCTTCTTGCCATCTGCTGTGACGAAGTGAACGCCGGCGGTGGTGCCGTCGATCCAGACCAACTCGCAGCGCCGATAGGCGAGTCCGGTCGAGGACAACACCAGGAAAAATTCCTTGGCCTGCAGCACGTCCAGCGTGCCCTCGACCTCGACCTTCGCGCCTGTCTGCGACACGTCGAGCAGAACGCAGCTGCGCCGCCATGTGCCGTCCGAGCCCATCAGGTTGACGGGCTGACGGTGGTCCATCTTCACGCGAGATGCCTTGCGGCCATCGAACTTCATCGGTTGCCCCCCGCTCTCGCGCCATATCTTCCGCGACCGTTCCCCTGGGCACCCGCGGCGATTTCCCCCCATCGGACCGTCCACTGACTGGTCGACAGGAGCAGTGTCTCGAAAACATCCTGCGCGCGCTCGCGCTCAGCAAAGGATAGCCTGGTCCCGCTACGGTTGCTCAGGATGGCAAGCGTGGTCTGCCAGCTCAGCCGCGAAGCCCGGCAGGCCATGACCAGGCCTTCGCAATCGCCGTCGGTCATGACGTGTTCAACAATCTCGATGGGAGCGCCCGAAAGCACCGACAAGGCCGTCACCAAATTGGCGGTCTCGCCGCGGATCGCGAAGCGGTTCACGGTGGAATCGTTGAGCTTGCCGATGCGATTGAGCGCGACGATCTCTGGCCGCGCGCTTGCATAAGCGGCCGGGCCAGGCAGCTTGGGCACTATCGGCATCGCCGCTTGAGCAGGCGAGACGGAGGGAGTCATTGGCTCTGCGCGAGCGCTGGGCTTCGTTGTGGGCGACAGCAACTTTCGCAAGACGGGGTCGGGCGTGCCGGGCCTGAGGGCCAGGGCCTTGGTTAGCTCTTCATCCCTCGTGCACTTCTCGACAAGCGCATCATGGGCGGTATCGGAGAACCGCGTCCCTATATTGTGAATCAGCGCAAGGTGAACGGCGCGGCCTCCGCGCCTGATGAGCGTCTCGGCCAACGCCGGCTCGATGCGCTCCCGGGCTGCGATCGCGAGTTGTTGCCGTTCGCTGCTCGAAATCGCGATGGTATCGAGATCGGACGTGGACAGCGCCTGTGACTTGAGCAGAACGGGGCAGGCCACGTCGGGATCGTCGTGCGCGGCGAGGTGCCGCAACGTCTTCGGCGGAGCCACATTGAGTTCGGCGAGCGCCACACCGAGTTGAACCAATGCGCTGGCCTCGACCCGCTCCGCCAATCGCAGCAGGACGCCATCGACCACGTCGGCGAGCAATTCCTGAGACCGGTCACCGCTGCCGGTGAGCAGTTGCACAATGCCGTCGAGGATGCGACCGCAACGGTCGAGCGGGCAGGTTGCGACCGCATCCTCCAACTCACCCAAAATATCGGCAGGCGAATTTGCCGTCATGGCAGGAGCCTGAATTTGAAAATGACTTGACGATATAACGAGCTTCATTGCGCCTTAAGCGCGTTAATGGCATTTTAAGCGAGGAGTATCCCGATACGGGCTAAATCGCCGAATCTCGAAAAACGCTATCGAAATTCGGCGAGATATGAAGTCCCGCGTTGTTCTTTTGGTCTTGCCGTCGCCAACTTGCCAAGACACGTTGAGATTGATTTTCTCGGTCCGACGCAAAAACCGAAGCGGGAATGGACCCGGCACTGCCGGACCCCGTGTCGGTGGCGCAGCATTTCCTGTTACCATGAACAGTATTGATGACGTGCCCAGGTTGGCACCCAAGATATTTCGTTTTTCAGACGTCGATGAATTTCGGAATTCCATCCGAGGCCTGAACTTCGAATTCACGCCGTTCGTACGGAGGATTTCGGCCGAGCAGATCATTCTCTCACTGCCAGGCTGCGACGTGAATTTGACGACGGCATTTCCCCGCGCGGTCGATGCGCAGCTCGTCGAGAATTGCACTGCGGTCGGGTTCACCATGGATGATCTTGATGAGCCCATACGCTTCAATGGCTCGCAGCGTGCCCGTCCGGCCGTTGTCATTGGCGGTGGCGGCGCGGCCTACACCATCATCGAGGAAGTGCAGCGGCAAATCGCCTCGGTGATTTTCAGGCCGGAGGTGACGGATCGTGGCTGGCCACGAGCAGCCAAGAGCTTCAAGATTTTCGAGACCAGCGCAGCTGGCCTGAACCGGTTGCGCGGCATGGTGCGCGAGGTGCTGACCGCGGCTTCAGAGCCGGTCGAGGCGTCGCACATTCCGCTCAAGGCAAGAGCAATGAAAGAATCCCTGCTCGGGGCGGTCGACCATGCGCTGGAAGACGTCGTTTCGGCCCGCTGGACCCAGCGTCCCAACGACGAGCGGAATTTCAGGATATTCCAGGATATCCGCGCGCTCCTGTCCGGTGATCTCTCCCAGCCGATCTACAGCGAGGAGATGGCGCACAAGCTCGGACTGTCCGTCCGCACCATGCACGACGTCGTCCGCCGCTATCGCGGCATGAGTCTGCACCGATACTTGCGGCTGCGCCGGTTGTGGCTGGTGCGCCAGCGCCTGCTCGCCGGCGCCGACAGCGTCAAGGCCGTGGCGCTCGCCTTCGGCTTCTGGCATCTCAGCGATTTCTCCCGGAGTTACCGCGACCAGTTTGGCGAGACACCGTCGCAAACGTTGGAGCACGGGCGCCGGCGATAGTTTGACAAATCGCGTAGGGCGGCCGCCGGTTTCGTGCTACCGTCCAACCATGAGCAATCGCATTCTCGTCCTCTACGGTTCCTATCGTTCCGACCGCATGGGCATCCGCCTTGCGAATTTCGTCATCAATCGTCTGCGTGGCCGCGGCGAGGACGTCGAATTCATCGACGCCAAGGCGGTCGGCCTGCCGATGCTCGACCGCATGTACAAGGAATACCCTGACGGCACGGCGCCCGAGGCGCTGGAAAAGCTGGCCGGACAGATCCGCGGCGCCGACGGCTTCGTCTTCGTCACCGGTGAGTACAATTGGGGCATCCAGCCCGGCTTGAAGAATCTCACCGACCATTTCCTCGAAGAGTGGTTCTGGCGTCCGGCCGCGATCGTGAGCTATTCGGCCGGCCGCCTGTCCGGCGCGCGCGCGGCGACCGCGTGGCACGGCACGCTGTCGGAGATGGGCATGGTGGTGGTGTCGAGCACCATCGGCGTCGGCCCGATCGCGCAGACCTTGTCGGCCGAGGGGGAGCCAATCGGCGAGGGTGGCAAGGCGCTGGAGCGCGCGTTCCCGCGCTTTGCCGACGATCTGACGTGGTGGATCGAGGCGGCCAAGGCGCAGCGGGCCAGGAAAGCGCCGCCTTATTAGGCCCTGCTGTGTAGCTCCGTTGGCTCCATCCGCGCTACGTAATCGGCTTACGCCGCCCTGACCTCGCCGAGGAAGCGGTCGAATTGTCCCGCGAGATCGCGCGACTGGGTCGAGAGCTGCTCGGCGGCGACCAAGACTTCCCGCGCGGCGGCGCCGGTATCGTCGGCGGCGCGCTGCACACCCGATATGTTGGTGTTGACCTCCTGGGTGCCGCGCGCAGCCTCCTGGACGCTGCGGGCGATCTCCTTGGTGGCCGAGCCCTGTTCCTCGATCGCCGCGGCAATCGCGGTGCCGATCTGGTCGATCTCGCCGATGACGTCGGCGACGTTGCGGATCGCGGCCACGGTCTCGTCGCTCGCGGTCTGGATCGCCGTGATCTGCTCGGAGATTTCGGTCGTCGCCTTGGCGGTCTGGCCCGCCAGCGACTTCACCTCGGAGGCAACCACGGCAAAGCCGCGGCCGGCATCGCCGGCGCGGGCGGCCTCGATCGTGGCGTTGAGCGCGAGAAGATTGGTCTGCTCGGCGATGCTCTGGATCAGCGTGACGACGTCGCCGATCTTCTGGGCGCCCTCGGCGAGCATGCGCGCGGTGTCGCCGGTGCGGCGGGCGTTGTCGACGGCGCGGGCCGCGATCTCGGTGCTCTGCGCGACCTGGCGGCCGATCTCGGAGATCGAGGAGGTCAGCTCTTCGGTGGCGCTCGCGACCGTCTGCACGTTGGTCGAGGTCTGCTCGGAGGCGGCGGCGACGACCGCGGCCTGGCTGTTGGTCTGGGCCGCCGTCGAGGTCATCGACTGCGCGGTGCTCTCCATGGTCGAGGAAGCCCGGGACAGGCCACCGACGAGCTCGGTGACCTTGGCTTCGAATGCGCGGGTGAGCTCGTCGAGCGCCTGCGCGCGGCGCATCTTGCCGTCGTTTTCGGCCTGCTTCTCGGCGGCGAGCCGGTCGGCCCGGATCATGTTGTCCTTGAAGACCTGAACGGCCGCGGCCATCGCCCCGATCTCGTCGGAGCGCTCGGCGCCGGGGATGGCGTCGGCAACCTCGCCCTCGGCAAGTCGCGACATCCGGCCCGTCAGGTTGACGATCGGCGCGCAGACGCGGCGGCGGACCATCACGATCAGGCCGACGCTTGCGATCAGGACGGCGGCAAGGCCTGCAAGGGCGATGGTGAAGCTGGTGCGCGCGGCGGAGGAAGCCCCGGCGAGGATCTGCTCGGAATTGTCATAGAACGCGTCGCGGACCTCGATGATGGTGCTGAGGCCGCGCTGCGTGGCGGCGTAATAGGTCTCCATGTCGTGTTCGTACTTGCCGCTGACGGCGCCGTCCTTGACGAGCTTGAGCTCGCGGCCGAATTCCTCGACATAGATCGAATTGAACTTCTCCAGCGCCGCGGCGACGTTCGCAGGCGTTGCCGGATTGCCGCGCAGTTCGAGCAGCGCCATCACGAGCTGGTCGTTGCGGCCCTGCGAGCGACCGATGTCGGCCTTCTCGGTGTCGGTCGCCGGTTTCTTGCCGCCGACGAGATTCTTGTGCAGGCTGGAGTTGAAGCCGCCGACGTCGCGCAACGTCATGGCCGTGTTGGCGTAGCTCGCCTGCCGGTAGGCGTCGCCGTTCAGGATCGCCATGCGGCGGACCTGCTCGTTGAGCAGCGCGGTCACGCCGCTGTTGAGCACGGCGTTGTCGGCGACGATCTTCTTGGCGGCGTCCTTGCGCGCCTCGGCCGGTCCGGTGAGCGCCTTGTCGATGGCCTCGCGCAGCGCGGTGAATTTTGCGTTGATGCCATCGATATTGCTGCCGATGGTCGCGCCGTCGTCGAACGCGCCGGGCAGCTCCTTGCGCAGCGCATTCATCTTGTCGCGGGCGCCGTCGGTCTGCTTGCGCAGCTTGTTCTGTTCCGCGAGCAGCGCCGGGTCGATGGTCGCAGGCCCGTAGAGGATGTTGGTCGAAAAGCCGCGCTCGGGGTTGAGATAGCGCGGGATGTCGCTGGCAGCGCGGGCGATCGCGAGCCTGCCCTGAGCCTCGCTGATCCGGTCCATCGTCTGGTACTTCGTCACGGCGACGTAGACGGCGAGGCCGCCGCCCACGGTCGAGAGCGAGACGATGGCGGTGGTCAGGAGCGTACCGATTTTCATGATCTGTCCGGCAAATAACGGAGAATTATTTTGCCCGGACGATAGTTTGCCCGTGTTAATCCCGGGTTTACGCTGTCCACCCTCAGCCTAGTCGGATGCGCGGTCGAGCTTGGCGAGGATCTTCAGCGTGGCGCTGTCGCGTTCGTCTGCGAAATACCGGGCGAGTGCGTCACCGAAAATGGGCTGATCGGACACCGCGCCGAACAGCGTCATCGACGAGCGGAATTTGGCATCATCCGGCGCGCCGAGGATCGCGTTGATGCTCCGGCCCTCGACGGCGAGGATGAGGCCGGTGCATTCGACCAGGCGCGCCCCGAGCACCGGATGGGCGAGGTAGGCCTCGGCCTCGGCACGGGAGCCGATGGCGTAGCGCTGCGACATGGCGCTGAAGCCGAGACCGGCGATTTGCGGGAAGACGAACCACATCCAGTGAGTCTGCTTCCGGCCCCTCGCCAGCTCCCCCTCGACGGCGCGAAAAACCGGGTCCTGGGCCCTGACGAAGCGCTCTAGATCGAAAGGATCGGTCATTGGATACCTTGGGGATGCCCTGTGGAGCCCTTGCCGGCCGCGATTATGCCTAACTTTTGGCTCCCAATGTGGTAGCTGGTATAGAGTCTCTGGGCGGGGGTTGGGCCCCCCGGGGGTCGATTTGGGGATCTGATGGTTTCCGACCGCGCAAGCGCCGACAGGCTGTTGTCGCGCCGCCGTATGGGGCGGGCGGAGCGCGTTTTGCTGTCTCTGGCTGCCGTGGCGCTGGCGCTGGGCGCGGCCGCCTGGGTCGCGGACATCGGCGATTCGCGCTCGCTGGTCACTGCGGCTCTGCCGCCGGCCACCAATGGCCCGTCTTTCGAAGACCGTTTTGCCTCGGCGTCGGGCAATCCGTCCGCTCGCGAGCTTGGCCTGCGAACGGTGGAGCGTTCCGCGTTGAACGCAGTCCAGCTCAAGCTGCGCGATGCCAAGGCGATGCTGGCCCAGAAGCTCCAGGGCGACGAGTGGCGCTCGACCCTGACCGAAGACGACCGGCAGACGGTTGACGAGACCAGGCCCGCCACGCAGCGCGCCGACGCGGTTCCCATGCCGCGCTCGCGCCCAGCTCAGGCGGATTTCTCCGCCCAGATCGCGTCCAGCCAGGCCTATGCCGAGACCAACCCCAGGGTCGACAACCGCAACTTCTTCGAGAAATTCACCGACAAGATCAGGCTGGCCTCGCTGACGCCGGGCGACGGCCTGTTCGGCAAGGCGCCCGATCTCCAGGCCCTCGGCTACGATTCGCGCACGGCGGTCTATGACATCAAGGCCAAGGCCCTTTACCTGCCGAGCGGCGTCGCGCTGGAAGCCCATTCCGGCATGGGCGCGCTGATGGACGACCCCGATCATGTCGACCAGCGCATGGTGGGGGCGACCCCGCCCGCGATCTACGATTTGAAGCCACGCGAAAAACTGTTCCACGGCATCCGCGCCCTGCGCTTGACGCCGACCGAAGGCACCAGTGCGCTCGGCCGCGTCGGCCTTCTCACCCACAGCTACATGCTCGGGCCGCGCGGCGATTCCAACGGCTGCGTTTCGATCAAGGACTATGATCGTTTCCTCAAGGCCTGGGACAATGGCGAGTTCAACCGCCTTGTGGTGGTGCCGAGCCTGAGTGGATCGGCGACTGCCTCGCAGCGCGCGAGCACCGACTCCTGATATTTGCCTGCTTGCTGTGGGGCTGCCGTTTCCCCTTCGTTAAGCCGTCATCGTCCAGAAGCAGCCCATGAGTGATCCATCAAATTCCGAGACCCCGCTGCGTACGACGTTCAAGATCAAGTTGAACGGTGACACGCTGGCGATCGCGACGGTCGGCCAGGCCTATCAATTCCTCACCAACTTCAAGTCGGTCGAGTGGATGGAATTCCGTTCCCTGCACGAGGATGCCGTCGCGGCCCTGGAAGGCGCTGCCGGTAATGCGATGCTGGCGGTGCAGGCGACCAACGCCGTGCGCGCGCTGTTCGTCAGCGCCAAGCTGCTCTGAGGGTCTTCAGCTCCCGGCTACCGGCCGTTCTGTCGCATCTTGAACTCTGCTTTGGGAACGGGCAAACGGTCCGCGAAGACCGTCGCCGCAAAACCCATATGTTTGAAAACTGAATTCAACGGAGATTGCCATGATGAAACGCCGTACGTTCCTCAAGGGCGGCGCGGTTGCCGGCGCGACGACGCTGGTTGCTGCCCCTGCGATCGCGCAGAGCGCGCCCGAGATCAAATGGCGCCTGACCTCGAGCTTCCCGAAGTCGCTCGACACCATCTACGGCACGGCGCAGATCTTCGCGAAATATGTTGCCGAGGCCACTGACAACAAATTCCAGATCCAGACCTTTGGCGCCGGCGAAATCGTGCCGGGCTTGCAGGCGCTCGACGCCGTCAGCACCGCCTCGGTGGAGATCGCGCAGACCCCGCTCTATTTCTACATCGGCAAGGAGCCGGCGCTGGCCTATGCCACCGGCGCGCCGTTCGGCATGAACCATCGCCACCAGGAATCGTGGTGGCATTTCGGCGGCGGCGCCGACCTCACCAATGAGGCGCTGAAACCGTTCAAGGCGCACGCGATCCTGTGCGGCAATTCCGGCACCCAAATGGGCGGCTGGTTCCGCAAGGAGATCAAGACCGTCGACGACCTCAAGGGCCTCAAATTCCGCATCGCCGGCATGGGCGGCCATGTGCTGGCCAAGCTCGGCGTCGTGCCGCAGCAGATCGCGGGCGGCGACATCTATCCGGCACTGGAGAAGGGCACGATCGACGCGGTCGAGTTCGTCGGTCCCTATGACGACGAGAAGCTCGGCTTCCACAAGGTCGCCAAGTACTATTACTTCCCCGGCTGGTGGGAAGGCGGCGCCATGCTGCACATGGTCGTCAACGACGAGAAATGGGCCTCGCTCCCCAAGCAGTACCAGGCGATCGTCAACCAGGCAGCCTCGGCGGCCGGCGCCTGGATGCTGGAAAAATACGATAGCGTGAATCCGGCGGCGCTGAAGCGGCTGATCGCCAATGGCGCGGAGCTGAAGGCGTTCCCGCAGCCGGTGATGGAAGCCTGCTACAGCGCGGCCCAGGACCATCTGAACGAGCTCGCCGCCAAGAGCGATCTGTTCAAGCGGACCAAGGAGAGCCACGATGCGTATATGAAGGAGCTGCTGTTCTATACGCAGATCGCGGAAAACTTTTACGACAACTATTTGCTCAGCAAGATGCGCAACAAGAGCTGATAGACGCCATCATTCCGGGGCGCGCCTCTTGGGCGCGAGCTGTGATGCGCAATTGCGCATCCGAGAATCCATGTCACCGCCTGTCCTGCTGCCCAATGGATTTCCGGGTTCGCGACTTCGTCGCGCCCCGGAATGACAGCGGAGAGGTGGCTTGTCAGGCCGCGCCCAGCCCCAGCTTCGCGTAGATCCTTCGCGCATAGGCGCCGAACGCGTCTGTCGTCTTCAACGGCAGATCGCGCGGGAAGGGCAGGTCGATCGGGAAATAGTCGGCCATCTTCGCAGGTCCCGCCGTCAGCACGGCGCAATGCGAGGACAGGAACACCGCCTCCTGGATCGAATGCGTGACGAAGATGATGGTCTTGCCGCTCTCGCGCCAGATCCGCTGCATCTCCAGATTCATCTGCTCGCGCGTCAGCGCATCGAGCGCGCCGAACGGCTCGTCCATCAGGATCAGCTTGGGATCGTGGATGAAGGCGCGCGCGATCGCGGTGCGCTGCTGCATGCCGCCGGAGAGCTCTCGCGGATATTTCTGCTCATAGCCGGCGAGCCCGACGAGGTTGAGCAGGTCGCGCGCCCGCTCGCGCGCGGCCTTCATCGGCAGGCCGACGATCTCGGCCGGCAGCAGCACGTTGTCCAGGATGTTGCGCCATTTCAGCAGCAGCGCTTGCTGGAACACCATGCCGATGTCGCGGCTCGGATCGAACGGGCTATCGGCATTGCCGATCCTGACGGTGCCGCCGTCGGCGCCGTGCAGGCCGGCCAGAATCTTCATCACCGTCGTCTTGCCGCAGCCGGACGGGCCGACCAGCGAGACGAGCTCGCCTTCCTGCACGTCCATCGTGACGTCGGACACCGCCAGGAATTCGGCGCCGCCGCTGCGATAGACCTTGCGGACGCCTTGCAGGCTGATGAAGGGGGTTGGACTCATGCCAGCCATTTGTTCAGGTTCGCGGCGACAAAAGTATCGTCGCTGAGGTCGGCGTGCTCGCGCGTGACGCGATCGATCTCCTCCTTTTGGCCGGGACTGAGGCGCTCGTTCGGATCGAGGCACCACAGGCCCTGCATCAGGCCCTGGCGGCGCAGGATTTCGTGGCAGCCGGCGATGCAGCCGTGAAAATTGTTGGCGACGTCGAAGAAGGCGCTGTTGCAATCGGTGACGCGGGCATCGAGGGCGAGCAGGTCGGCCGGGACGCTGTCCTTGTGCCGCGCCGCCTTGCAACGCTCGAACTGCTTGATGGCGCTCGCGGTCCACACCGACCAATGGCCGAGCAGGCCGCCCTTGAAATAGGTGCGCGTGGTAACGCCCTTGTCGCGCAGGTCGAACGGCAGCATCAGGTCGAGCAGGATGTGATCGTCATTGCCGGTGTAGAGCGCGACGCGGTCGAGCGCGCCGGCCGCTGCGACACCGCGCAGCACGTCGAGCGTCCGGTAACGGTTGAACGGCGCGATCTTGATGGCGATGACATTGTCGATCGAGGCAAAGCGCTGCCAGAACCGGCTCGACAGGATCACGCCGCCGACGGCGGGCTGCAGGTAGAAGCCGACCAGCGGGATTTCCGCGGCGACCGCCGTGCAATGCGCGATGATTTCGTCCTCGGAGGCGCTCTTCATCGCGGCAAGGCTGAGAAGGCCGGCGTGATAGCCGATGTCACGGGCGGTGCGGGCTTCGGTGACCGCCTGCGCGGTCGGACCTGCAAGCCCCGCGACCATCGCCAGCGGACGCTTGGTCCAGTTGGTCGCTGTCTCGGCGGCAAGCTCGAGCACGGGGCGGTAGAGGCCGACATCGCGGATCGCGAATTGCGTCGTGTGCACGCCGACCGCAAGGCCGCCTGAGCCTGCGTCGATGTAATAGCGCGTCAGCGCGCGCTGATGCGTCTTGTCGAGCTGGCGCTCGGCGGTGAGCGCGAGGGGGTGCGCCGGCAGCACGGTGCCGTCGGCGATCAGCTTGCGGATGTCGGCGTCGATCTGGCTGCGGTGCATGATGTCCTATCCGAATTCGGGGCCGGCGACGGCGAACGGGGTTTCGTCACCCATGACGGTGGCGGGGCCGAACCGCATGCGCTGGAACGGGCGCTCGACACTCCAGCCGGTGGCCGTCAAGCCTTCGAGGAACGGGGCTTGCGACGCGACGGCGTCGAGCAGCAGCGGGCCTGTCTCGGATCGCACGATCGCGTCAACCAGAGCCAGGGCTGCCGCGGCATTGTCGGCAAGCAAGGGACCGATATGGCGGGCGGTCCGGCCGTCTCGCACCAGCGCGATGGCGCCGTTCGCGGCGACGATACGCGAGCCGGAGCGCTGCACGAAGGCGGAGAGGAGTGCGGTCCGGTCGAAACCGGTGGCGCGCCAATCGCGCGCACGAAGCGCATCGAGCGTGGCGGATGATATTGGCGGTGCTTCGGCCCGCGCAGGCTTCACCAGCTTCAGGCGGCGCAATTGCAGGGTCGGCATGAACCCCAGCGGTCCGTAGACGGCCGCGCCGTCGGGCGTGGCATCGAGCCAGCTGGTCAGGCCGTTCTTTCGTGCCGTTTCCAGGCAGGCGTCGACGAGACGGGTGGCAAGGCCGCGGCGGCGATGCGTTGCTGAGACCAGCACCATGCTGATCCAGGCATTGTTGCCGGAATAGGGCAGCAAGGCAGCGGTTGCGACCAGCCGCATGCCGTCACGAATGCCGAAGACGATCCCGTCGCGCAGGAAGATGCGCCAGTCCTCCTCGGTCTGGTTCCACCGCGCTTCCGTCGACAACGCCAGGCCTGCGATCGCGTCGTCGACGCCGAGCTTGATGATGGGCGGGGCGTCAGTAACGGCCATCGCGCACCTCGTATTTGGTCGGCTTGCCGAGGCTCGGCATGGAGCGCGAGACCCAATCCGCGGTCCAGGCGATCAGCTGCTCGGTGTCGACGACGGGAAGGCCGAACCGCTCGACCGCCTTGGAGGTGTCGGTTAGCCATGCGGTCGGCTCCTCCTTGCCCGTCAGCACCGGGGCGCGGCCGAACCTCGCGCCGAATTTCTGCGCGAGATCGCGCACCGCCAGGATCTCGTGGCCGCTGACATTGATCGGCGAGGTCGGTGTGGTGCAGTGGGCAAGGCAGCGCAGCGCCTGCGCGGAGGCATCGCCCTGCCAGATGAAATTGACGTGGCCGAGGCTGACGTCGATCGGCGTGCCCGCGAGCACCTTCGTCGCGATGTCGTGCAGCACGCCGTAGCGCATGTCGATCGCGTAATTGAGGCGGAACAGGCGTCCGGGCGTTGCGAATTTGTGCGAGAAATATTCGAACATCCGCTCGCGGCCGACGCAGGATTGCGCGTATTCGCCGGGTGGGTTCGGCGCCATCTCCTCGGTCGAGCCTTTGCCGTCGACGGGCACGAACGGATAGACGCAGCCGGTCGAGAACGCCACGATGCGCGAGGAGGGGAAGGCCTGTGCGACCAGCGCCGGCACATGCGCGTTCATCGCCCAGGTCAGCGCCAGATCGCCCTCGGCCCCGAACTTGCGGCCGGCCATGAAGACGATGTTCGGCGCCTTCGGCAGCACCGCGATCGCTTTTTCGTCCATCAGGTCGCAGCTGATCGTTTCGACCCCGCGCGCGTGCAGCCAGTCCTTCACGCCGGCCTCGCTGAAGCGGGCGACGCCGATGACGCGGCGTTCGGGCGCGGCGGCTTTCGCGAGCCCCGCCAGCGTCGGCCCCATCTTGCCGCCGACACCCAGGATCATGATGTCGCCCTCGACCTTCTTGAGATCGTCGATCAGGGCCTGCGTCGGCCGGCACAAGAGATCGTCGAGGGCTGCGATATCGGGGATGGTCTTCGGCAGCGTCTGGCGAGTGAGCAGCATGGTTCTGTCCTTTAGGTCTGCCGTTGCTAAGTCTGCCTGGCGTCGCCGACCACGAACATGCGTTCGAGGGCGAGGACGAGGCCGTAAAGCGCGACGCCGAGCAGCGTCAGCAGCACGACGGCCATCACCATTGCGGGCGTGTCGAGCGAGGACTGCACCTGGATCATGAGGTAGCCGAGCCCGCGCTCGGAGGCGATGAACTCGCCGACGATGGCGCCGGCCACCGCCAGGATGGCGCCGACCTTCATGCCGGAGAAGATGTAAGGCAGCGATCCCGGCAGCTGGATCTTGCGGAATAGCGTCCAGCGCGAGCCGCGCAGCGATTTGACGAGATCGAGCAGATCCGGCTCGACCTCGCGCAGGCCGCGCGCGGTGGTGAGCAGGATCGGGAAGAAGCAGATGCTGAACGCGATCAGGATGTTCGGCACGATGCCGTAGGAGAACCAGACGATGAAGAGCGGGCCGAGCGCGACCTTCGGGATCATGTTCAGCGTCACGAACAGCGGCAGCAGCACGAGGCTGAGCAGCGGTGCCCAGCTGAAGATCACCGCGAGCGCGACGCCGACGAAGGCGCCGAGCGCGAAGCCGCCGAGGATCTCGACCGCCGTCACCAGCGTGTTGGCGCCCCAGGCATAGCCTGCGGTGCCCAGGGTCTGCACCGTCGCGAGCGGCGAGGGCAGGATGAATTTCGGCACGTGGAAAGCGTCGACCGCGACCTGCCAGAGCACGAGCACGGCGAGGTGCACGATCAGGATGATCGCAAAGCTGCGCGAGGTGCGTGCCCCGTCTGCTGTCACCACCGCTTGCTCCCTGTTGGCGCGGCGACGATGCCGCAAATCTTCAGCCTAAGCAGTCACGAGCCTAGCCGCCTTCGGGGAAAGTTTCAACCAATTGGTTGATTAGGGCCGGAGCGACTGCAGCACCAGATCAGCGACATGGCGGCGGCGGGCGCTGCGCTGGCTGCGGCTCGACAGGTCCTTGCCAAAGATCGCCGACAATGTTGGTGTGTTGGAGAAGAAGAAATAGCTAAGGCCCGCAATGGAGATATAGAGCTGGACCGGGTCGATCCCCTTGCGGAACACGCCCGCGCGCACCCCTTCGTTGAGGATATTCGAAACGCTCTTCACGAGCGGGGAGTGCATCGCTTCCAGCCGCGTCGAGCCGCGGACGTGGCGGGCGCCGCCGCGGTTCTCGTCGTTCAAAAGCACGATGAAATCGGGGTTTGCGGCCAGATGGTCGAACGAGGCTTCGATCAGGTTGCGGATTGCCTTTTCCGGCGGCAGGCCTTCGAGGTTGAGCTTGCGCTCCTGCTCGCGGATGTCTTCATAGACCCATTCCAGCACGGCGAGGTAGAGCGCGTCCTTGTCGCCGAAATAGTGGTAGACGAGCTGCTTGTTGACGCCGGCGCGCATCGCGATCTCGTCGACGCGGGCGCCCGCAAAGCCGTGCCGGGCGAATTCCAGGCGGGCCGCGGTGAGCAGCTTCTTGCGGGTGGCGACGGGGTCTCGGCGCTGCGGCACGGTGTCGCCAGATCGTTTTGCGGGCATTTCCAACCAAACAGTTGACAAGTGGAGGGCGGGCTTGTTGCATTGGTATCCTCACGAGGGGAGAGCGACAAGCCGGGTCGCTGGCATGAGGAGAGATGCGATGAAGCGTTTGCAGGCGGCTGTTGTGGCCCTGATGCTCGGTTTGCCGGCGCTGCCGGCGAGCGCGGGCGAGGCGGTCAACCTGATCCTCAACTGGACGCCGACGGCCGACCACTCGCCGTATTATTACGCCAAGGCGCAGGGCTGGTACGAGAAGGCGGGCATCGACCTCTCCATCGAGGTCGGCAAGGGCTCCGGCGTCTCCGCCGCCAAGGTGGGCTCGGGCGGCTCGCCCTTCGGCGTCGCCGATCTCGCCACCATGCTGGTGGCCAAGAGTAAGGGCGCCGACACCGTTGCCGTGATGAGCGTCTACGCCAATACCGGGCAGACCTTCTATTGGCTGAAGAGCTATGGCGTGAACGGGGTGAAGGATTTTGCAGGCCACAAGATCGGCAATCCGCCCGGCGATGCCTCGCGCGTGATGTGGCCGGCCTTCGCCAAAGCCGCAGGGCTCGCGCCGGACTCCGTCGGCTTCGTCAATGTCGGGCCGACCGCGAAGATCGCGGCCCTGAAGAGCCACACCGTCGACATCATCAGCGACTTCTACAACGAGCACGACCTGAAGGTGATCGAGTTCGGGCCCGACCTCGGCTACGTCAACTGGAAGGACATCGGGCTCAATCCCTACGGCAATTCGCTGATCGTCAATGGCGCGTATTTGCAGAAGAACCCGAAGGTCGTCGAAGACTTCGTGCGCGTCACGCAGAAGGCCTTTGCCGCCTGTGTTGCCGACGCCACGCCGTGCCTGAAGGCGCTGCTCGACCAGGTCTCCGGTCTCGACAAGGAGAACCAGGAGCGCCAGTGGGAGCGCATCAAATTCCTGATGACGGACGAGTTCACCACCACCAAGGGCCTCGGCTGGATCGACGGCGAGCGGATGAAGAAGGATTACGAGCTGGTCCAGACCTATCTCGGCATGGAGAAGCCGTTCGACGTGACCACGGTGTTCACGACCAAGATGCTGGATCCCAGTATCAAGATGGATGCGAGCAAGGTGAAGAAGTAGAGGGCAGCCGTTGCCCCGTTCCCCGCACGTGCCCCGGACGCAGCGCAGCGTCCCTTAGACGGTGCGCTGCAGGGCCGGGGCCCATTTTGCCGAGAGCATGATCCGGGAGGGGAGACGGCTCTGCGCAGCAGCGTTGCACGCTGCAGCGCGTCCGGGACAAGAAAGCGGCTCCAGCCTGCCCATCCCCCACGTATTCCCACGGAGAATTAACCGACCGTTAACCATATTCGCCGCATCGTTAACCATTCAATAATAGGGAACGAGTCGGCCGTGATGGAGGCTGCAGTCAAACCTCAACGCCAAATGGTGCGCCTGCGCGGGCGCTCCTACGTGGCTTTCGTGTTTACGCCAACGGTTCCGGTCCAGGACTGGCTGCAGGAGATCGACACCACCATCGCGCGCTCGCCGGGCTTCTTTGCGGGCCGGCCCGTGGTGATCGACCTGTCCTCGGTCGATCTCAGCCAGTCCGGCATCGGTCATCTGCTCACCAGCCTGCAGGATCGCAACATCCGCGTGCTCGGCATCGAGGGCGTTGAAGAGGCAAGGCTGACCCCGATGATGCCGCCGCTGCTGTCGGGCGGACGCAGTTGCGTGGTCGAGCCAAGCGCGCCGAAGAAACCCGAGACCAAGGCCGAGGCCAAGCCGACCTCGCTGCTGCTGGAAAACCCGGTGCGTTCGGGGCAGACCGTGATCTTCCCGGAAGGCGACGTCACCATCCTGGGTTCGGTGGGCTCCGGCGCGGAGGTGGTCGCCGGCGGCTCGATCCACGTCTACGGCGCGCTGCGCGGCCGCGCCATGGCGGGCGTGAACGGTCACACCAGCGCGCGCATCTATTGTCAGAAGATCGAAGCCGAACTGCTTGCGATCGATGGGTTTTATCAGACCGCCGACGATATCGACGCCGCGCTCCGCGGCCGGCCTGCCCAAGCCTTCCTGCAAGGCAACACAATGCGAATTACCGCGCTGAACTGACCAGAAGGAGATTTCAGAGATGGCCAAGGTACTGGTCGTGACATCAGGCAAGGGGGGCGTCGGCAAGACCACGACGACCGCCGCACTGGGAGCGGCGCTGGCGCAACGCGGCGACAAGGTTGTCGTCGTCGATTTCGACGTCGGCCTGCGCAACCTCGACCTCGTGATGGGGGCTGAACGCCGCGTCGTGTTCGACCTCATCAACGTGGTGCAGGGCGTTGCGAAACTCCCGCAGGCGCTGATCAAGGACAAGCGCCTGGAGAACCTCTGGCTGCTGCCGGCCTCGCAGACCCGCGACAAGGATGCGCTGACGGAAGAGGGCGTCGGCAAGGTCATCGACGATCTGCGTGCCCGTTTCGACTGGGTGATCTGCGACAGCCCGGCCGGCATCGAGCGCGGCGCCTCCATGGCGATGCGCTTCGCCGACGAGGCAGTAATCGTGACCAATCCGGAAGTCTCCTCGGTACGCGATTCCGACCGCATCATCGGCATGCTCGATTCCAAGACCGTGCGGGCCGAGAAGGGCGAGCGCGTCGAGAAGCATATTCTCATCACCCGCTATGATCCCTCCCGCGCCGCGCGCGGCGAGATGCTGACCATCGAGGACATCCTCGAGATCCTCGCAACACCCTTGCTCGGCATCATTCCCGAGAGCCAGGACGTGCTGCGCGCCTCCAACGTCGGCACGCCGGTGACGTTGTCGAATGCGGAAGGTGCTCCGGCGCGGGCCTATATCGACGCGGCGCGCCGGCTGTGCGGCGACACCGTGCCGATGCAGGTGCCGACCGAGCGCAAGGGCTTCATGGATCGCCTGCTGCGACGGAGGGCTGCATGAGCATGGGTCTGCTTCGGCTTCTCCGCGGCAACAAGGCCTCTGCACCCGTCGCTCGCGAACGGCTGCAGATCCTGCTTGCCCATGAACGCGGAATGCGTGGCCAGCCCGATCTGCTCGGCGTGCTGCGTGAGGAAATTCTCGCCGTCGTGTCCAAGCACGTGATGCTGGACCCGACCAAGGTCATCGTCCGGCTCGAGCGCGGCGACGAGGTCTCGACCCTCGAGGTCGATATCGAGGTGCCCAACGATTTCGAGCGCAAGAAAGTGGCGGTCGCGTAGGGGCACGCGGCCGACGACTCCCAGCTTTGGGGTGGGTGAAGGCGGTCCGCCGGGCATGGCGGGCCGCCTTTGTCGTTTGGGTACTCACATTCTCGGGGCCGCCGATGTGATCGACGGTAAGGGGAACGCCATCGGAGGCGAAATCGTTGTCGAAGACCGCGGGAGAGTCGAGCCAGACCCCGCGGCCTCATCAGACGGAGAGCGCCCATGATGTCCGAGGTCCAGGTCCACACCGTTGCGCGGCAGATGCTCGAACAGCACGGTTTTGCTGCGATCGCGAAGGCCGCCGAGCAGGCCCAGGCCTGCGAGGGCCGCGGCGAGGCCGACGAGGCCAAGGAATGGCGTCACATCGCCGACGCCATGAAGATCATGCGCGGGCCTCACCATAGCTGATCGCCGGACAGGAAGCGGTTCAGCGTTCCTCGCGGTCCGATCCCGGTGCGCGGGATCGATGCTGCGTTTGCGGCTGGCCGCGCTCGCCTGTCTCCTTGCACGGGAGCTGTTCCCACGATCCGTCCGGCGCCTGCTGATAGGCGCTGCACGATGACGACGAGGCCGTTTTGTCTTCGGCCTTTTGGGCGTCTGAATTCCTTGCCTGTGCCGGGCCGGCCAGCGCTGCGCTCACCGCGAGCACGCCGGCGACAATGAGATGCGTCAACCGCATGAGGGTTCTCCTGTATGAAGAAGCCCGCATGCTGGCCGGGAATGTGACGATTGTTGGCCGAAACGCAGGTTCCGTCGCGGTGTGCTTAACGCTGCGGCGGTTGGCTTGCTAGCCGCCCTTGGCGCGGATCAGGCCGGCGAGGTTGGTCTTCTGGGCCTCGCACCAGGTGGGCATGCCGAGGCGGCGCTGGTTGAGATCGGTCGCCTGGGTCGCCACCGCCACCTCAGCCATCAAATCGTCATCCTGCTTCTCGCCCATCTTGCCGCCGGTGTGCATCCAGGCGATCGCCTTGCGCACTTTCTCGGTGGTGCCATCGGGCAGGTGCATCTGCTCCGCCTTCTGGACTAGGTCCTGGTAGACCACGTCCGTGCCCGGGCATTCGACCTTGGCGGCGAAGGCCTGCAGCACCAGGGTCACATAGGTCGAGCGTGGATGGTCCTCGGCTTGGGCCGGAGCGGCGATCAGCAACAGGCCGGCCATCAGGAAACCGTAGCGCATCCTTGGTATCTCCTCCATTTTTTGGGGAGGCTAGCGTCCGGCGGGCTGCTCCGCAATGGCGCCGAGTGCGAATTTGTCGCTTCCCGCTGCGGTGCGCTATCGTGGCCCGTATCCCGGCCTCGGAGAGCGACATGAGCCTGTTCAGCACGCCGTTCGACCCCATCCGTGACACGGCGCTCGTGACCGGCGCGGGCAATGGCATCGGCCGCGCGATCGCGCAGGCCTTGGTCGGCGAGGGCGTCCGGACCGTGTTCGCCGATGTGAACGCCGAGCGGGTGAGGACCGCGATCAGCGCCAGCGAGAAGCCTGAACTGGCGGTACCCTGGGTCGGCGATCTCGCCGAGCTGGAGACGTGCGACGCACTGCTTGCCGTCGCGCATGCCGCCTTGGGCGAGATCACGCATTTCGTCCACAGTGCATCGCCGCCGCGGCGGGAGGCCGATCACGCGCTCGCGGTCGATCGCAGGACCTGGCAGCAGATGCATGCCGTCAATCTCGATGCCGGCTTTCACCTCGCCCGCGAGCTCGCAAAGCGGCTGATCGCGGCGAAGCGGCCGGGCTCGTTTTTGTTTCTCACCTCGCTGCATGCGGGCACGCCGCGCAACCTTCCGCATTATTCGACGGCGAAGGCGGGGATGGCGATGCTGGTGAAGGAACTGGCCAAGACGTTTGGCCGCTACGGCATCCGCGTCAACGCGCTGGTGCCCGGTGCGATCGCGGCCGGCGGGTTCGTTGCGGATCCCGCGCTGGCGCGGCACATTCCGCTCGGGCGTCTCGGCGAGGCCGGCGACCTCGCACCGATGGCGCTCGCGGTGCTGTCGAACAAGCTTTCCGGTTACGTCACCGGCGCTGCCTTTGTCGTCGACGGCGGCTTGTCGCTCACCAACTGGTTCGAGCCGCCGGCATTCGACGAATAGTCAGCGCTGCCAGGCCGGCACCGGATCGAGCGGCGTGCGATAGAGCTCGTTGTCGTCACGATCGGTGACGCGCACCGCGCAACCCTTCTGCTGCAGCTCCGGCTTCACTTGCGACAGCTCGCATGCGAGTTGATCGGCGCGATCGGAGGCAACCTCGATGTCTTCGAGAATGATTCCGCCCTGGTTCCTGAACTCTTCACCAACCACGAGATCGAAGGAGTAGTAAGGCATCCGAATTCCCCGATGTGACGACCCAGCTTCAAAAACAAGTCTTCAATGGAAATCTCGACACATCCGGGATGGTATCACTGAGTCGATATCTATCGAATGAACAGGTCGCGCAATCTCTGTGCTTATGGCGCAGAAATGATGTGCAGCATGCGGGGTCGTTAAGAGTTTATTAAATACGCGGCGCAATCATAAGGCATGGAATTGCAGCAGAACCGGGCTCCGGGAACCGGCAGCTGCAAGAGAAGGCCGCCGGCATAGCTCCCGACGGCCTTTTCTCTTGAGCGAAAAATAGCGCTTTCCGTAATCGCCCGGACTCAACGCATCACATCGACTCGGACAGCATACGCGACGTCGTTGCTGTGCACCGTGCTGTTGCGCGCGTCTAGCGCAGCGGCATCGGCGGACGCACGACCGGTCCGTCGTCATCGGCAACGGCTTGCGTCGTGGTGACAGGTGCAGCCGGCGGCGGCATTGCGGCGGCTTGCGAAGGCGGCGGGGGAGGCGCGAGCGGCGCGGGCGAATAGGCGGGCATGTAGGTCCGCGACACCACTGGTTTCGGTTTATGAACTGCCGGCGGCGCCGGAGGCTTCGGCGGCAGCGCAGCAGCGCGTGCGCGCGGATCGACCGGCTTGGCCTCAGCGACCGGTTTTGGCGCGGGCGGCTTCGCCATCTCGCGCGCCATCTGCTCCTGTCCGGCCTTCAACTCGGCGATGTTGGCCTTGAGCTGCTCGATCTGCTGCGCCATTGCAGCAAGGTCGCGCGTCATCGATTGCACCGACTGCACTGCATCGGGCGGCGTTGCCGCAGGCATGGCTGTCGCGACCTGTGCCACGGGCGCCGTCGCGGTCGATTGATCGGTGGTGGTTTGATCGGTCGCCGCTTGGCTTGCGGGCGGCACGGCTTGCTCCGCAGGCGCTGCGGCCTGCGCGGGCGCGACCTGCGCGGTCTGCGACGTGGAAGGCAGCAGCGACCTCAACGACGCCAGGGCAGGCGTCCATTCCGCGAGCATCTGTTTGGCCGTATCGCCGTGCTTCTCCCAGGCGATCGTGGCGGCCGCACTGCCTCCCGCAAACAGAAACGTGACGAACGCGCCGCGCAACCACTTGCGCACCGCGGATCGCTTCGGCCGAACATGGTCATCGCTCGCTGCGACGCGTACGGCCGTGTCGACCGACGGCGGTGCCGCCGTCTGCGGCTCCGAGACGGGCGCGAACCTCGGCTCCAGCGAGAGCCTGGGCTCCAGAGAGATTTTGGGCGGCGGCGCGAATTTCGGCTCCGGACGGGGCGTGACGTCAGGCGCCAGCGTGGGTGCAACGCTGACGGGGCGCGAGGCCAGTACAATGTCGGGCGAAATCTGAATCGCGTCGTGCGGATCGTTGTCCTTGACCGTGTCCTTCACGATCTCATCGACGATTTGCTTGGGGTTCAGCGTCGCGAGCATCGCCGCTCCTTTAAAGCACAGGCGTTGAAGCCCGGGTGTTAAGTCCTGGTCGTCCGCATTGGCGCGAGCCGATGTTGTTGAGGTGAGCCCATCAATCCGATGCGCCCGGCCCGATGACCCCCACGAGTCCAGCCGGATTTGACCAAAGCAAGGCGAGGGGATGGAGATGATGCGACGCTCTTCCGCCGTTTGTGGTGATGGAACCCAGTTTTTCGAACACGCGCACGTGTTTCCCGTTGCCTTGTTTTCAGCACGATTTTGGCAACATCTGGCGATGCTGGGGGTGCTGCTATCCGCTACAGGGGCCGGCGGTGCCAAGATCTCTCATCGCTTTATTCGCTATCGCCATGCTGCCGCTGGGCGGCTGCATGCAGACGACGCTATCACCGTCGACCGACGCGAGCATGACGCCGCGCGACCGGCAGTTGCTCGCGCATACGCCGTACGCGCAGGCGAACGTGCCCGAGCAATATCTCCGTCACATCGTCGACTATCACCGCAAGGAGCAGCCCGGTACCATCCTGGTCGATACCGATGCGCGCTATCTCTATTATGTGCTGCCGGACGGCAAGGCGATCCGGTACGGCGTTGCGGTCGGCGAGGAAGCCATGGCGTTCTCGGGCGTGGCGCGGGTCGGCCGGCTGGCGGAATGGCCGGACTGGGTTCCCACGGCGGATATCCAGGCGCGGCTCGGACCGTATCCGGCACGTGTTCCCGGTGGACCCGCCAATCCGCTGGGTGCGCGCGGCATCTATCTCTATGCCGGCAACAAGGACACGCTCTATCGCATCCACGGCACCAACCAGCCCGAATATATCGGGCAGGCGATCTCGTCGGGCTGCATCCGGATGCGCAACGAGGACGTGATCGATCTGTACGACCGGGTGAAGCTCAATTCGACGGTCGTGGTGCTGCCGCCCGGACAGAGCGCGCGGGCCGAGACGGGTGGAAGCTGGCGCGGATAAAGAAACTTACGCGAGTGCTCCGGCGTCCACGTGACCGCGCTAGTTTTCAGGCCGCGCGATCCGCCATTGCAGCGTCGTGGCGTTGCCATTGGCGTCGCCCGGCGCCTTGTCGGCGGGCGAGGTGTAGAGCGGACGGTAGCGGTACGCCCACATCCTGCTGCCGTCGTTGCGGCTGATCACGGTGAAATCGCCGATGGCCTTGGCGTCGGCCGTTGCCGGTAGCGGCACCCAGCTCTCGGTGCACTTGCCGTTGCAGTTCGAGGTCTTTCCGGTGGTGTCGCGCTCGTAATAATAGAGCGTCATGCCCTTGAGATCGACGAGCTTGGGACCCTGCTTGGTGATGACCACCTTCGCGGGCGCAGTCGTCGCCTCCGGCTTCGGCGGAGGAGGTTCGCCGCCGCCATGGCCGTTCGCGAGCGCATGGCCGGTCGAGAGCGCGATGGCCGCGGCCGCAATGAGACACCTGAACATCCGAACCCCCGCCCTGCAAAGTTAATCGCGCGTTAATCGCAGAATGTTGCGGACCCTAGCAGGCGAAGGTTAGTTCCAGGTTTCGCGGACCTCAGACAATTGCAAATAGGGGTCCGTATCATACCGGACTATCGCGCAGCGGTGCGCGGCTCAAATCGTTGCCGGCGGCGATCGCCTTGCGCAGCAGCCGCATCAACTCTTCGCCCTCTTTCGCGCTGAGGCCACGCAGCATGATGCGCTGGGCCGATTCCACGGCCGGTGTGATCTTGCGCAGCGTGCGCCGGCCCTCGTCGGTGATCTCGAGCTCGCGGGCGCGGCGGTCGCGGCTGGAGGCGCGACGCTCGGCAAGACCCTTCTGCACGAGGCGGTCGATCACGCCAGTGATGGTGGTGCGGTCATAGGCGATCAATCCTGCGAGCGTCACCTGGTCGAGCCCCGGATTGGCCTTGATGGTCGCGAGCGCGGCGTATTGCACCGGCGTCAGGTCGAAGCCCGCATCCTCGACCTCGGCCAGGAACACGGCGACCGCAATCTGCTGGAACCGGCGCGCCAGATGCCCGGGCATCTCGTTGTTGTCTTTCACCGAATTCTCCTCCTCGGACTGGGACGGTCGGATCGTTGACAAGTATACTGATAGTCAGCATACTGAGCAATATCCAAACAGAACGTTCGCGGGGAGAGGTGCTCATGCAATTCCATCTCAATGGATTCCGGCCGGGCGACCCTGAAATCGCCGATCCCGCCGAGCGTGTTCAGGCGTCGGGTGCTGCGGGCGCCGTGCCTGACGAGGTCGATGTCCTCATCGTCGGCTGCGGGCCGGCCGGCCTCACGCTCGCCGCCCAGCTCGCGCAATTCCCCGACATCAAGACCTGCATCGTCGAGCAGAAGCCGGGCCGGCTGCTGGTCGGGCAGGCCGACGGCATCGCCTGCCGCACCATGGAGATGTTTCATGCCTACGGCTTCAGCGAGCGGGTGCTGAAGGAGGCCTATTGGGTCAACGAGACGACGTTCTGGAAGCCGGACGAACGGCTGCCCGAGACCATCATCCGCAGCGGCCGGGTGCAGGACGTCGAGGACGGGCTGTCTGAATTCCCGCACGTCATCCTCAACCAGGCGCGCATCCATGACGGCTTTCTCGACGTCATGCGCAAATCACCGGCGAAGCTCGAACCCCATTACAGCCGCCGTCTTCTCGACCTCCAGGTCGATCCGGCCGCGGGGCCTGGCGATCATGCCGTGACCGTGCGCCTCGAACGCGTCGACGCCGGGAACAAGGGCAAGGTCGAGACGGTCAAGGCGCGATATGTCGTCGGCTGCGACGGCGCGCGCAGCACGGTGCGCAAGTCGATCGGGCGGGAACTGCACGGCGATTCCGCCAACCACGCCTGGGGCGTGATGGACGTGCTGGCGGTGACGGATTTTCCGGACATCCGCTTCAAGTCGCTGATCCAGTCGGCGAAGGACGGCAGCCTGCTGATCATTCCGCGCGAGGGCGGTTACATGGTCCGCATCTATGTCGAGATCGCCAAGCTCGAGGTCGGCGAGCGCGTCGCGAACCGCAACATCACTGCCGACGACGTGATCGCCAAGGCGCAGCGGATCCTGAAGCCGCACACGCTCGAGGTGAAGGAGATCGCCTGGTGGTCGGTGTACGAGATCGGTCAGCGTCTGACCGACAAGTTCGACGACGTGTCGGACGCGGAGATCGCAACGCACCTGCCGCGCATCTTCATCGCCGGCGATGCATGCCACACCCACAGCCCGAAGGCGGGGCAGGGCATGAACGTCTCGATGCAGGATGCCTTCAATCTCGGCTGGAAGCTCGCCGCCGTGCTGCGGAAGCAGTGTGCCCCTCAGCTGTTGCATTCCTATTCGGCGGAGCGCCAGGCGGTCGCGAAAGAGCTGATCGATTTCGACCGCGAATGGGCGGGCATTCTTGCCTCCGCCGCCAAGGCCGGCGGCGCCGATGCCGCCAGGACCCAAGACTATTTCGTGCGGCACGGCCGCTACACCGCGGGCACGGCGACGCACTACAGGCCGTCGCTTCTCACCGGCGCGGCGTCGCATCAGCACCTCGCGCAAGGCCTCGTCATCGGCAAGCGCTTCCATTCCGCCCCGGTGATCCGGCTGGCTGACGCAAAGCCGGTGCATCTCGGCCATGCCGGGCAGGCCGATGGCCGATTCCGGATCTACGCGTTTTCCCCCGCGGAAGATCCTGCCGCCGCAGGCTCGGCCATTCGCGCGCTCTGCAATTTCCTCACCGAGGCCAGGGATTCGCCGGTCAAGCGCTATACGCAAGGTGGCGCCGACATCGACAGCGTGATCGATCTGCGTGCGGTGTTTCAGCAGGATCATCGCGAACTCGCCGTCGAAGCGATGCCCCCGCTGCTGCTCCCGCGTAAAGGGCGCTACGGCTTGATCGACTACGAGAAGATGTTCTGCCCGGACCTCAAGAGTGGCCACGATATCTTCGCCATGCGCGGCATCGATCGCAAAGCCGGCTGCATGGTCGTGGTGCGGCCTGACCAGTATGTCGCGAACGTGCTTCCGCTCGACGACTTTGCCCGGCTTGCATCGTATTTCGACGCGTTCATGCTGCAGGTCGACTGACGGTCCGGCAGCGCAGATGACGCGTTGCGCCGATGAACAACGGATGAATATTGAACCGCGAGCCGCCCGCGCTTCAATCTTTCTATGCGGGCGGCCCTCGCTGACGGAACGCCCGTTCCGTCAGCGCGTTCCGACTCGAAAGAGGAGGAATACGCCATGAAGTTCAGGAGCGTTTTTATTGCCGCATTGCTGCTCGCGCCAACAGCCGCACTGGCCGCGCCGGGCATCGTCACCGTCTCGACCGGCTTGCGCGCCGGACCGGGGCCGGGTTTTCCACTCGTCGACCGTGTCCCCGAGGGCGCCCGCGTCAACATCCATGGCTGCCTGCGCGGCAATGCCTGGTGCGACGTCAGCTTCTCCGACGATCGCGGCTGGGTGTCGTCGCAATATCTCGAATATCTCTATCGCAACCACTACGTCTATCTGCCCGACTATGTCGAGGAGATCGACGTGCCCGTCGTCCCATTCGTGCTGACATCGTACTGGTCGAGCTACTATGCGGGGCGTCCCTGGTACCACCGCCACGCCTACTGGAATAATTACTGGAGCTCGCACCAGAGTGTCGCGACGCGAATGACGCTTGATCCGCGTGCGGCCCGGATCGGCCGCGCGGCGACGCGCGATGCGGCGGTTGCTTTGGAACGGGAAGGCGTGCGGGGCAAGGGCGGAGCCGCGATCTCCGGACGTAACGCCGCGAATGCGCGGCCTGACGCTGCGATCGCGACGCGCGACGCTGCGAAACGCGATGCCGCTGTTGCCGCCGACCGGACGCGTGCCGGACGGAGCGAGCGCATCGCGCATGAGCGGACCCGAGAGCAGACGCAGACGCGCAATCCGCGCGATGTCCAGGCGCGCGTGATGCATGAACGGGCCGCGAGCCGCGCTGCGGTGCGCGCCCAGCCGATGACACGCGCGCATGAAGCACCTCGTGTGTCCGCCGCACCGGCTGCGCGAGCCGCGATGCCGCATGTCGCGCAGCCGAATGTGAGCCACGGCTCGCCCATGAATGCCCGTGCGCAAATGCCGGCGCCCCGTGCCGCTGCGCCTGCAATGCCGCACGGCGGTGGCGGCGCTCCGCACGTCAACGCCGCACCTCGCGGCGGCGGTGCCCCGGCCGGCGGCCCGGGCGGCGGTCACCAGAAGCACTGACAAGCTCCAACGAAAGCGTCAAGTAAACCTCCAAGGAAAGCCCGGCTCTCGCGCCGGGCTTTCTGCTGGATTGATCCGGGTTCCGTGCGCGTACAATTTAAGAAAGTTCTTCGCGGGCAGATTTCATCGATCGTAAGATGTGTACCCAAAGATGTAAGCATCCACTCGGGGCAGCGGGGCACGGGAGGATGAAGATGAGACAGAGCCAGGCGGAGACGCGCCGCCAGAATGTCGCGAAGCGGTCGATGACCAAAGAGGCCAAGCAGCTGGCCGGTCTGATTGCGGGGTTGCGTGAATCCCTCGAAGGGATCCACAAGGAGCGGACGAGCGCGAAGCTCACCGGCGCCGAGATGGGCATGCTTGACGAGCGCCGTAACAATCTGCTGCTCACCATTGCAGCCCTCGATGACCGCCTCTCGGCGGTGCAGGGACTGATCGATCTCGGTCGCCCCCACATCATCCGCGTGCATTAGCGGAGCTCGGACATGGGACGATCGGTTCCGTCGCTGATGCGACGGACCGGCTTCCGGCCGCCGATTCAGCACGACATAGCACGACATGAAGACGGCGCCGTGCCGTCGCAGGCGGCCAGCCTGCGACGGGTGGAATCGCGTTCCCGTGGGCACGCGCGATGCCGAACGCCGGCGCCATGCCTGCGGATGGCACCAAATTGCCACGCTCCCGGCGAATTGCCGCCGCAGCCCGCTGCCACGAGGAGGTCGGGTGCAGGGCGACGCAAGGGGATGCGAATTGGCCTACAAGATGATCGCAGAACGCGACAACGAGAAATACAGTTTCGCCCGCGAGAGCCGGTTGCTCATCGTGGCGAAGGCAAAGGTGTGGGCGAGCGAAGGGTGGCGGGTCGTCGTCACCGACCAGGACGGCAAGGCCTATGCGCCGCCCGAATTCGATCAGCTGTCGGCGGCGTGACCGACGGGCTTCGCTCGAAAACGCTCTGGGGCCGACATTTGACATCGCTGTTTGGACTGGGGCGCGAGCGGATCGTGCCCGTGATGGGTCTTGCAGCCGCCGCCGTTGTGACGGCGACGGTTGCGGCCGCGCAAAATCTCGATGCCGGCAAGCCGCCTGCCAAGCTCTTCGCTGACGGCTGTGCGACGTGCCATCGCAGTCCGCGCGGCCTCGCCAAGGGGCGCTTCAGCCTGACGCTGTCCTGGTTCCTGAAGGACCATTACGCGACCAGCTCGGACTCCGCCAAGGTGCTCGCTGCCTATCTGGAATCGGTCGACGAGCCGCCGCCACGCGCCGCGGCCAAGCCCGCGAAGAAGCCCGCACGATCCACCCCGCGTCAGCCCAAGCCGATGCAGAGCCAGTAGGGCGAGCGGCTATCCGCGCCGGTAGGTCTGCGCGAGCAGACGTGCGTGCACGGCGCGTAGCTCGGCGTTCATGCGCGTCTGTCCCGTCGTGACATAGGAAAGCCAGGCGCCGTCGGCGGCCAGGCGCACCATTTGCAGATCGGGCGAGCCGTCGGTGGTGCGATGCCGCTTCAGGCGGGCCTTGATCCAGTCGTTCCAGAGCCGGCGCAGCGGCGGATCGGTGACGACGACCATGCTCAGCGCCGCCCATGGGGTCGTAAAGCCGAAGGTTCTGCCGGTGAATACCGCATTCACATAGGCGCGTGTAAAACTGCCGCGCGGCTTGGGATCGTTCTCGATCGCAGCGTCGATCTCGGCGTCGACGCGGGCAAGCAGCTCGGCGAAAAGGCCCTCGATCAACGCCTGCTTGCTGCCGAAGTGGTGGAACAGCCCGCCCTTGGTGACGCCGGCCGCCGCGGCGACTGCCTGCACCGTGATGCCGGCGACGCCATGGTCCATGGCGATCGCAGCGGCATGGTCGAGCAGGGCGCGCCGAACCTGCTCCGGCTGCTTGGCGCGGGCGTAGCGGTTTTCCGGCATCAATGCGCCGTGGTCTGCGAGAACAGGTTGATGACCACGACCCCTGAGACTATCAGTGCGATGCCGACGAAGGCCGCGGCGTCCAGCATCTGACGAAACAGCACGAAGGAGACAGCGGCGGTCAGGATGATGCCGACCCCGCCCCAGATCGCATAGGCGATGCTCAAGGGGATGACGCGGATCGCGACCGACAGCGCGTAGAACGAGGCGACATAGCACAGCACCATGGCCAGCGTTGGCCACGGGCGGGTGAACTGCGCGGATTGCTGCAGGAAGGCCGATGCCGTGACCTCGAGAATGATGGCGAGGGCGAGCATTGCGTAGGCGTTGAAGGCGGGGGTCATGGTCAGCTCGGAAAAGAGATACCGCGCGGTAGGTATGTTTAGCACGCGGCGCTTGGCTTTTCCCGGCAGCAAGTATCACGTCTGAGTGACGAGCCTGCGACGGTGCCGGAACGCGGCATGAAGCCGCCGCGCGATGGTTGCGCAGCGGCTCCAGGATTTCGTGGCGGTCAGAGCGGCGTCAGTTGATCCGCACGGTGAGCTCGACGTCTTCGGCGAAGGGCGTCGACATGTAGCCGCTGCCGGGCCTGCGCACGCGCGCCAGATAGTCCGGGCTGTCGTCGGCATTGTCGGCGACGATGATCGCACCAGGTCCGAGATGGTTTTCGAGCAGGTCGAGGATATCCGGGTAGAGCGCCTTGGCCCCATCGAGCAGCACGAGATCGATCGTAACAGGCAGATCGGCCTGAAGCGTCTTCAGCGCGTCGCCTTCACGGATTTCGACGAGATCGATCAGGCCGCCGGCGATGAGGTTTTCTCGCGCCCGCGCCGCCTTGGACGGCTCGAACTCGCTGGTGATGAGGCGGCCGCCGCCATTGTCGCGCAAGCCTGCGGCAAGGTGCAGCGTCGAGATGCCGAACGACGTGCCAAACTCCACGATCGTCCTCGCGCGGGAGCTGCGTGCCAGCATGTAGAGCAGTGATCCGGTCTCGCGCGAGACCGCGAGCGGTATCTCCTTCAGGCGTCCGTAGAGGTCGCGATAATCGGTCTTGCTCCGCATCATCCGCGCCCGGTCCGCATCGGACAAATCGGCGACGGCGGCTCGCATTGCACCGTTTGCCGCCTCGGCCTCGTCGAACAGGCGATCCAGCAGCGGCGCAAGCGATGTGATGGTTGGGGTGGTCATTTGAGGTCTCCAGATGTGGCGATGAGTTGGGTGCTTGCGTGCGGAGTGAAATACGACTAATTCGTCGCATTTCCTATTCGCATTCACCGGGCGCGCCATGGCCGATCGTCGAAGCCGTTCAGTTTCCTCACGAAAACAGCCGCAACAGGTCCGCTCCAACGAGCTGGTGGCGGCGATCCTGGATGCCGCTGTTCAGGTTCTGGCGAAGGAAGGCGCGCAGCGTTTCACCACGGCACGGGTGGCGGAGCGGGCCGGCGTGAGCGTCGGCTCGCTCTATCAATATTTTCCCAACAAGGCCGCGATCCTGTTCCGTCTCCAGAGCGACGAGTGGCGGCGCACCAGCGATCTGCTGCGCGGCATCCTTGCGGACCGGACGAAGCCGCCATTGGTGCGGCTGCGCGCGCTGGTCCATGCCTTCATCCGCTCCGAGTGCGAGGAGGCTGCAATCCGCATCGCGCTCAGCGATGCCGCGCCGCTCTATCGCGACGCGCCCGAGGCCCACGACGCGCGGGCCGCCGGCGAGGGGATCATCGCGGCGTTCATGCGGGAGGCGCTGCCCAAAGCCTCCGCTGCGCCACGCGCGCTTGCCGGCGAACTCATCAAGACGACGCTGAGTGAGGTCGGCAAGCGATTTTCGGAAGTGCCGCGCAGCGAGGCCGACGTCGCGCGTCATGCCGACGGGCTGGCCGACATGTTTTGTGCTTATCTCGGTGAGCTGGCGAGGCGCTGACGCGTGGCAGGCCTGCAGCCCGGATGGAGCGTAGCGTAATCCGGGACTCTTGCCGCGACATCAGGCCCCGGATTTCGCTACGCTCCACCCGGGCTACGCTTGCCACATCCGGCGTTTGACTCTACGGACCTCTCTCATGCTCGTCATCTCCATTCAAAGCCAGGTGGTCCATGGCCATGTCGGCAACAGCGCGGCGGCCTACGCTATGCAGGCGGAGGGCGTGAACGTTGCGGCGGTGCCGACGACGCTGCTGTCCAATCATCCGCGCTATCCGAGCCTGCATGGGCGGGTGCTGGAGACCGAGCTGGTCGCCGATCTTCTGAAGGGTGTTGAGGAGCGCGGGCTCGTCGACGAGGCGGCCGTGCTCGTGACCGGCTATCTCGGCTCGCCGGGCAATGCCGCCGTGATCGCCGATTTCGCCGAGCGGGCGCTGACGCGGAATACTGAGCTCGTCTATCTCTGCGATCCCGTGATCGGCGATGACGGCCGCGTCTATGTCGCCGACGGCATTTTGGACGTGGTCCGGCACCGGCTGCTGCCGGCGGCCAGGTTGACGACGCCGAACCAGTTCGAGCTCGAGCTGCTCTCAGGTCTCGCGATCGCGGATACGCAGGGCCTGCGCGCGGCGTGCGCTGCGCTGGCGGGGACCGGCCGCATCGACGTCGTCGCGACCGGCTGCACGCTCAGCGATACGGCAGAAGGGCACGTGGAGACGATCCTGTGCGCCGACGGGCAGGTGTCGCGCTTTGCAACGCCGCGTTTGCCGATCCGCCCTTACGGCACCGGCGATCTTCTTACCGGTCTTATCGCAGCCCATCTGGCCAAGGGCGAAGCGATTGAGGCCGCGGTGCGCCTTGCGGTCGACACCATCTTTGCCGTGCTGGTGCGAACGCAGGACGCCGGCACGGCCGAGATGCGGCTGGTGCCGTTGCCGATCCCGACGCGTAAGGCGTAACGGGCGTCAGGTCGCGCGCTTGCCGGTCGATTGCGCTGATTTTTGCGGCTTGGCCGGGCTCTTCTGCTCGCGCGCGGCCTGGGCCTTCGGCGGCTTGGCATGGGCCGCGGCGCGCACCACCTTCTTGGACTTCACGCTGGCGACTTGCTTTCCGTCTCCCGTGCCGCGGCGCGAGATGTATTCCGCGCCATCGACGGGGCCGACATGCGGCGGGTCACGGCCGAGATAGGGCCGGCCGATGCCGTAGGCCTTGCCGTTGGCGTCGACCCACTTCCACAGGATTTCGGTGGAGACCCAGCGCTGCGCGCGGTTATTGCCTTGCGTGCTGACGATGTCCGCCGCCATGCCGTGGCCGTAGCCGCCGCGCGTGCTGCCGCCGTGATAGGAACGGTCGGAGGCGGCCTTCAGGCCGCTCGCGATTGACTGTCTATAATCGTCTCGGAACGCGCTGGTGATGCCGGGCGAAAGGCCGGCGGCTTCCGCCGCGAGCAGCGTACGGAACAGCTTCCGCTTGAAGCTCTTGTCCATGCCGCCGATGACATAATCCATCATCGACATGCCGGCGTGCTCGGCGGCCTTCGGATCCTTCCAGCCGAAATCCTCATCGACCAGCTTGGTGAAGCTGCGCATCACCGTGACCGTCTTGCCCTTGCGCTTGATGGTGACGGCGCGGCGCTCCTGGACCTTGATCGAGTCTTCCTTTGCGGTGCGCTGATAGAGCGTCCAGAGATAGCGGTCGATGCAGGCATCCATGACGAAGCATTCGTCGAGCACGGCGACGGTATCGGCCGGCGGCGATGCCTTGCTCGCAGGGTTGACCGGGCCGCTGGCGATCGCCGCGGGAGACAGCGCGTCCGTCGTCACGATGTCGGTGGGATCGGCAGATGCGAGCTTGATCGGCTCCGGCGGCGCGACCGGGGCCGCCTCGCTGACGACGGATTCTGGTTCGGGTGTTATCTGCGGCGCGGGCGGTGCGTCCACCGGCAGGATCAGCGCCGGATCGGCCGAGGCGAGCTTGATTGCGGGAGCGGGCGTCTCGGGTGCCGCTTCAACGATTGTCAGGGCCGGTGCCGCAGCCAGGGCAGCGGCGATATCGGCGGTCAAGGCGATGCCGTCCTCGATCGTCGCAGCGCGCGGTACGTCGGCGAGGTCGAGCCGGCTGAGATCCTTAGCTTGGTCGTTGGCGTGATCCTTAGCGTGGTCCTTGGCGCGTGAGACGGCGGCCGCGTTGGCACCGCTGTTCTCGATGAGGGCAGGGGCATAGGCGGAGAGGGAGAGCGCCAGCCAGCCGGCGAGCACAGCCGAGGGGCACGTGACCGCCACTAGAAGAGACCGCCGATCGTCCATGATCCCTGCCTCCAAACGGTTCTGCCCGAACCCGTCTTGCCCGGACAGTGATGATGCAAACAGTCTGACGCAAACAGTCTTGCACGGAAAGGCACGCAGTGCGTCGATTGTTCGGAGGACCATGTGGCAGCGCAATGGCGCAAATCGGCGAAAACGGCTTTTCGCGGCACTGTTGCCGAGGTGCAACGCGGGTTCCACAAAAGTGTCTTGATCGCCGTGTCGTCGCAACCTTGTTGCGGGTAGCGCGTTCGGTCGCTCATGACGCATGCCACGCTTCGTCCCATGGACGCTTTCGATCCCACCGAGCCCGCCATCCTGCACGATCGCCTCACGGACACGATCATCACCTGGACCGCCGACCAGGCGGACGATTATCGACGGGCCAGCCGACCGGGCGGCGACGGAACCGTGGCCTGGAAGGCCTATGTCTTCGACGGCTGGGGCAACGTGCTCGGTGGCTGAGCACCGCCCATAAAGGCGCCATGTCGGACCCGGCGTGATTCGGCCAAGGCCTTGGACATGTTAAACATATCGCTATGCGCCGGACGCGCTGTTGCATTGCAACAAGGCGTGTCGCAATGCAGCAAAGCGAACCTAAATATGCTCCGACTCTTCCACTTCCGGAGCACCACCAATGAACAAGAAGACTTTGTCGATCGCCGCCGCCATCCTGACGATCGCGGGCAGCACCGCGGCTTTCGCCGCTGAACTGCCGACTTACGAGACCAATGGATTTCCGGTCTCGCCCTTGCAGGTTCGCGTCCTGGGTGCCGCACATGTCGAGCAGCAGGCTGCTGCGCCAACCACCGTCGCCTCGGCCCACCAGACGAAAGTGCTCAGCCCCCGCAAGCTGAAGACCGCTGACGTCACCACGGGCTCGGCCCGCTAAGCTCCATCGCTGAGAGATTGGCGGGTTCCGCGGAGAGGCGGAACCCGCCGTTTCATTTGACGTCCTCGACGCCGATGCTGCTTGCGTATCGCGCGCGCAGCCATCGTTGAAACTGTCCCGTGCGCAATCTCGCGCCAGCGCGCGTTGCGCAATGTCTCGGCGCGATCAATTGACATCGATGCGCTGATTGAGACGCCGGCCGCGAACAAGTTCGCGTGACTATGCCGGTTATGTATCCCCGTTCATAACGAGCGTGATCCTCTTAACATTTGTTTTGCAGACCGCATTGCCTGATGCGGCGGCCGCATCGTCGCGGCCAGTTTTTGAAATCATAATGGAGGCCATCATGCCGGTTGCGCAGAAAGTCGTTGCTGCTCCCACCTCGCCGCGTGCGTTCATTGTCAGGCACGCCGCTTTGTTCGCCGCCGCCGTGTTGTTCGTGTTCGTGCTGAGCCTGACATACGGCCTCGATCTCAGCCCGGGATTTTTCTGAGAGGTCTTCAAGCTGCGCGCTAAGCCCGCCGCACGCGCGCCGTGCGCAAACTCGACGGCGAGCGGCCGTAGAGCTCTGCGAAGGCGGCGTTGAACCTGCGTAGGCTGCCGAAGCCGGACTGGAACGCGATATCTGTCATGCTGTTCTCCCCGGCATCGAGCAGGCGCTTGGCGCGCTGGACGCGCAGCGTCTTGGCGAGCTGCTGCGGCGTGGCGCCGACGTGGCGCTCGAACAGACGCGCCAGATGACGCGACGAGATGCCGAGCCGCATCGCCAGGTCGACCACCGAGCCTTCGTCGAGCGCGCCGCCATCGATCAGCTTCATGGCGCGCGCCACCGTGGAGCGCGTGCCGTTCCAGGCCGGGCAGAACGGCGCAGTCTCGGGGCGGCAGCGCAGGCATGGCCGGAAGCCGGCGGCCTCGGCCGCCGCCGCCGTCGGATGATAGGTTACGTTGCGCGTCAGCGGCTGCTTGGCCGGACAGACCGGGCGGCAGTAGATGCCGGTGGTTCTCACCGCGGTGAAGAAGCGGCCGTCGTAACGGGGATCGCGGCGCAGGCGGGCGGCGTTGCAGGTCTCGAAGCTCAGCATGGCCGGATCATAGCGCATGGCGATGGGGCCGGAAGGGCTGCGGGATGACCGAGTCCGATTGTGGCGAGCTGCAACGCCCACCGCGGCCTAGAAGGTGGCCGCAATGCAAGCCAGGGAGCGCACCATGTCCAGCCCGAGAGAGATTGTCCTGAACGCCTGGAAAACCTTTTCGTCGCGGGATGCGCTGCGTATCGCCGCATTGTTCACCGACGACGCCGAATGGATCGCGCCGAAGGGCAACGCCACCGCGGTCGCGCTCGATCACACCGACCACATGGTCGGCGCGGGCCAGATCGCGCGCTTCATCGCCCAGGAGATGCACAAGATGTTCTCGAACATCGATATCGCGTTTCGCGGCGTGTACGCCGACGGCGACGTCGTGATCGTGGAGGAGCGGATGCGCGCCACGCTGACCGGCGGCAAGCCTTACGAGAACGACTATTGCTTCGTGTTCACGGTGGCGGGCGACAGGATCCGCGAAGTGCGCGAATACATGGATACGCGCAAGGGATGGCGGATGGTGTTCGAAGAGCGGGCGTGACGGGCCATTCGGGCCACGAATCCCGCCGCGTGTCAGCCCTGCACCTGCGTGGGTTGAGCCGATGGAGGCGCTGACATAAGGCTTGATCCATGGATCAGCGGACGAGCGGCGCCGACGCTCTTTCTCAGAAGCACGATGCGGCGCCGGCATTGCTCGGCGTCACCTGCGGCCTGGCCGCGGCGCTGTTCTGGGCGCTCGGCTTCGCCGGGACACGGCACGGGCTCAAGGTCGGCTTCACGCCGGTCGATCTGCTGGTGCATCGCTATGTCTGGTCGGGGATCGCATTCCTGCCGCTGGTCCTGCGCGCCGGCATTGGGGATCTCTGCGGCATCGGCTGGGGCAGGGGTCTCGTGCTGATGGTGCTCGGCGGCCCCGTGATGTCGCTGATCTCCTACACCGGCTTCCTGTTCGTGCCGCTCGGCCACGGCAGCGTGATCCAGCCCTCCTGTGCCACGCTCGGCGGCCTCTTGCTGGCTGCACTGTTCCTGAAAGAGCACGTCTCCGCCTCGCGCCTCGTCGGTGCGCTCGTCATCGTCGGCGGTCTCGGCGTGATCGGCGCGGAATCGATCGGCCATATCGGGGCCGACGGCGTGCTCGGGGATTTGATCTTCGTGCTCACCGGACTGATGTTCGCCGGCTTCGGCACGGCGCTGCGGCACTGGCGCGTCTCCGCCGTGTCGGCCGCGCTGGTCATCAACGTGCTTTCGCTGCTCTTGTTGCCAATCTATGTCGCGACCGTCGGGCTTGCTCACGTCGCGGCGATCGGCGTCGCCGAAAATGCCATCCAGGCGCTGGCGCAGGGCGTGCTGGCCGGCCCCGCCGCGCTCTATCTGTTCGCCGTCTCGGTGCAGCGCCTCGGCGTTGCCCGCGCCGCGGTGTTTCCGGCCTGCGTGCCGGCGCTGACGCTGCTCACCGGCTGGTTGCTGCTCGGCGAGCCGCCGACGATGTTGCAGACCGCGGGCCTCGTGACGGTGCTGTGCGGGTTTTACCTGGCGCAGCGGCAGCGGTAGCCAGCTCGCGGCTACGCCTTCCTCACGAACTCCGACTTCAGGTTCATCGCGCCGATGCCGTCGATCTTGCAGGCGATGTTGTGACCATCGGTTGCGTCCTGCAGGCGGATGTTGCGCACCTTGGTGCCGCCCTTCACCACCGAGGAGGAGCCCTTGATCTTGAGATCCTTGATCACGATGACGCTGTCGCCGTCAGCGAGCGCATTGCCGTTGGCATCGCGCACGCCGGCATCCTGCGCTGTCTCCGCGGCCGCCTCCGCCGCACCGCTCCATTCGTGGCCGCATTCCGGGCAGACCCAGAGATCGCGGTCCTGATAGGCGTGTTCGGAGCTGCAGGCGGGGCATTTCATCGTGTCGGTCATACTTCTCGTCTCGCTTCTGTGCTGCCGGCGTCGCTTTTTCGAAGCGGCGGACACGTCGCTCCAGCTCTGGCTACGGGCCTCGCGTCAGGCCCTTGACGCAGATCAATTTCATCGGCCTGCGCCGACTTACGCTTCGTGTGCCGGCGAAGCAACAGCGAGGGAAGCGCCATGTCGCACAGTACCCGAATCTATCTCGGTCTCGCTCTTCTGGTCGTATTGTCGGTGCTGTTTCTGTTCAGCGTCGTCCACACTGCTGCCGGGGCTCCGCGGTCGGGCCCGCGCGCGGTTGCCGAAGGCCATCGCCTGGCGCAAGCGTGGTGCCAGAGTTGTCACGCGGTCGAGCCGGGTATGGCCGGCTTCTTCGACGAGGCGCCGAGCTTTCAGTCCATCGCCGACCGCAGCGGCACCACCGCGTTGTCGCTCAAGGTGTTCTGGCAGACCAGCCACCAGAACATGCCGAACCTCGTGATCGCGCAGGGGCAGGCGGATGTGCTGTCGGCCTATATCCTGAGCTTGCGAGGCAAATGAGGGCGGCCAACTCGATTTTTCGAAAACAACCCCATGCACAGTAGGAATGGCCTTGAAACTCCTCATGTTTTCGGTAATGCCGAAGAGGTGTTTGCGGCGTCGGGCAAAACAGGGGCAGAATGACATGGTGCCACCCGTCGGGTGAGACGGTCGCTGCGTAGCCCGGATGGAGCGCGAGCGGAATCCGGGGGCCAGCGTGCGGCAACATCCCGGATTGCGCTGCGCCCCATCCGGGCTACGCTCGCCGCGCAACTGCGCAGCGAGTCCGAGATGAGCTTCCTCCTCAACATCGATGTCCCCGATATCGAGCAAGCCACGACGTTCTACACCGAAGCCTTCGGCCTCACGGTCGGCCGCCGCTTCGGCACCGGCTTCGTCGAGCTGCTCGGCTGGCCGGCGCCGGTCTATCTCTTGACCAAGCAGGCCGGCACGGTCGGGGCCGGCGGCGACCGCCGCCGCTACGAACGGCACTGGACGCCGGTGCATGTCGACGTCGTCGTCGACGATGTCGATGCCGCGGTCGAACGCGCGCTGCGCGCCGGCGCGATCCTGGAGGTGCCGGCGAGCGATGCGCCCTATGGCCGGATTGCTATGCTGGCCGATCCGTTCGGGCACGGGTTCTGCCTGCTGGCCTTCAGCGAGAAGGGATACGATGCGCTTTTGGAAGCGGACTAATCCGTAGCCCGGATCGAGCGCAAGCGTAATCCGGCACGCTTGCCCCGCGGACACAAGACCCCGGATTGCGCTACGCTCCATCCGGGCTGCGAATCCAATATCGGGGCGACATGCCGAAACGCGCGAAAAGCAAACCGACACGGAAACTGAAGACCTACCAGACCTCGCTCGGCTTCTACGACCAGGCCATCGCCGCGCCCTCGATGAAGGCGGCGCTCGAGGCCTGGGGCGCCAGCTCCAATCTGTTCCATCAGGGCGCCGCGAAGGAGACTGACGATCCTGATATCGTCGCGGCGACCTTGGCGAAGCCGGGGGTCGTGCTCAGGCGCCCGGTCGGATCGGACGGGGCGTTCAGGGAGAGCGCCGAGCTGCCCACCGATCTCGCCGAGGAGCATTCCAGCCCCAAACGCAAACCCAAGCGTCCGGCCAAGAAACCCAGGACCACCAAGAAGCCTCCGCGCAAGCTCGACGACCAGGCGGCCCGCAAGGCCGCCGCGGCGTTCGAGAAGGAGGAGCGGCGGCGCGAGGCCGAGCGGCGCAAGGAGGAGGCCGCCCGCGCCAAAGAGCGCGTGCGGCGCGACAAGGCGGTCGCCGCAGCCGAAGCGGCGCTGGACAGAGCGAGGCGGGAGCACGAGGCGAAGACGGAGGAGATCGAGGCCGCGCGCGCCGCGCTCGACGACCGCGCCGAGGCCGAACAGACCCGCTGGGACAAGCAGCGGATGAAGCTGCAGGAGGCGTTGCGCCGCGCGCGGGAGTAGCGCGGCGCCCCCGTTCACGCATCCATGAAACGTGCCGTCCCCGAGACCCGGATTGAGCTGCCGCGGGCCTCGCCGATCTCCGCGCGGATCAGCGACCGCGCGCCCATGTCCTCGCCCTGGACGATGTCGATGGCGCCGCCATGGGGCCAGCCGAGATCGCGCAAATAGCCTGCAAACGCGGCGGCCGCCGCGCCCGTGGCGGGATCTTCGACGACGCCACCGGCGGCGAACGCGTTGCGCACGTGAAAGAGTTGCGCGCTCTCCACATTGACGAGCGCGATGGTGACGAGCCCGGCCTGCTCCATCAGGGCGCGGCCGCGCGCGAAATCATAGGTCATGCGGGCGAGCGCCTCGCGGGATTTGAGGCCGAGGACGGCATGATCGGCCCCGGCATGAATTTTCGCCGGCGGGAGTCCGGGATCGAGATCGGAGGCCGCATAGCCGAACAGATCCAGCAGCTGATCCCGCAGCGATGGATCGAGCGGCGCGCTGCGGGTCGGCGGCGATTGCAGCGCCGCCGCGATGGTGTTGCCGTCGCGGCGTCCCGAAACCGAGATGGCAGCCTCGTTCAAATGCAGCTGGAAACGCCGGTCGCCGTGCTGGTGCGCGAGCGCCGCGCCCAGGGCAATCGTCGCATGGCCGCAGAACGGCACTTCCATGGCGGGCGAGAAATAGCGGACGCGCCAGGCCTCGCCCTCGGGCGCGGCAAAGGCGGTTTCCGAGAAGCCGACGTCCGCTGCGATCACCTGCATCCTGGCTGCATCCGGCAGGGCGTCGCCGATCCAGATGCCGGCGGGATTGCCGCCCATGTTGCCGTCGGAAAACGCCGCGATACGAAGGACTGTTGTCATGGGGGATCCTGTATGTTGCCTTCAGTAAGGCCAACGGGTCGGCGCGACGCACCGGGAGCGGTTGCCCGGCAGCAATTCCTTACCATGGCGTCCGCTCCCCGTCGCAGCGGCGAAGGCGCGGTTCCATGCCTATATGAGCTGCGGTCTCATACAGGTTCTTCATGCCCGAAAACAAACAAAAGTCCGCAAGCCCGATGGTCGTGCGGCCGCGCCGCGCGGCGCCGGTGCTGGTCTGCCGCAAATGCCTCAAGCGCAGCGATGACGGCCGCGACGTCAGGCGTGCGCTGAAATCCGAGCTGAAGGCGCGCAAGCATGACGGCAGCAAGCCGGCCAAGCTGATCATGACCGGATGTTTCGGCCTGTGCCCGAAGAAGGCGGTCGTGCTCGCCAGCGGCACGAGCCTGGCGCGGCAAGAATATGTGCTGGTCGCGGACGGCGACCAGGTGCCGTGGGCGCTCAAGCTGCTGAACGGCGAACGCGGTGGCTGATCTTTTCCGTCGTCGCCGCGCGGGCCGCCGCGACAGCCTCCGCGACACTTGGGCAGCTCGTTGATCTGGATCAACGGCCCCGCGCGCGATCATCGGACCTTGGCCGCATCGTTCGGAGGAAATTTCATGGTCCGTTTGAAGGCGGCAGCTGCCGCACTGTTTGCTGCCATGCTGACGGTCTCGCAGGCCGAGGCCCAGGTGACGGTCGACGTGTCGAAGATCACGTGCGACCAATACATTACCCAGCGCATCACCCACACTCGCAGCGTTAACATCTGGATAAGCGGCTTCTACGCCGGGCGGCGCAACGACCCGGTTCTCGATACCCAACAATTGGAGCGGAATTCGAGCAAGCTGTCCCGCTTCTGCGAGCAGAATCGCGACATGCTGCTGCTCGATGCCGTGGGCGCCTTGAAGAAGTAGGTGACGTATCCTTTACCATAGAAGCTTGTCCCGGCCGAACTGCGACAAGATTAGGGCTCGCGGAAAAATTCTGCGCTAGCGTGCTCCGATCACGGCGGCCTCGATCCGTTTCGACGCCGCCGCAGGATTTTTCGGAGCTGTCATGAGCGATCTTCGCGCCGCCCTCAGGCATCACACCTTGCGGACCGGCCTTGTCGAATTCGACAATGGCAGCGGCAGCATCGTCAGCGTGCCCTGCACGATCCGCGATGTCTCCGCCACCGGCGCGCGGCTGCAGCTCAACAGCTCGGCATGGATCGCAGAGCAATTCTCGCTGATCTTCAGGGGCGGCCTGCGCAAGGACTGCCGGCTCGCCTGGCGCAGGGAACGCCTGATCGGCGGCGCGTTCACCGCGGCTTATGCGAGCGCGACCGAGCAGGCGGCGATGATGACCGCGGACGAGCAGGCCCGGCACCGGCTCGGCATCGGCGCGCGCGTCAAAGCCGCGCGCGAGGCCCGCGGCTACACGGAAAGCCAGCTCGCCGAGCACCTGGGTGTCGCGCCGGCGTTCGTGGCCGAGGCCGAGCGGGGCGACGTTGATATTCCGTTGTACCAGCTGATGCACATCGCCGATCTGCTGATGGTCGGGTTCGACGGGCTGGTTGCGGGGCCGGTGCCTGAGGAGGTCGAGGCGTAGGGCCAGGCTCGCGGAAACGCCTGAGCGCGCCGCTCGAAGGAGGGTCGCGAAAAAATCTCGCGCGAAATTTGCTTGCCTTGCCCCACATCCTTTTGCACTCTTCGCGCGAAGGAGACCCGTGCATGACAAGAACAACCGCCGCCTGCGCGCTCGGAACCGCCCTGGTGCTGTGCAGCCTTGCAACGTCAGGCGCCGAGGCCCGTACGCGCAAGGCCGTCGTCGTCCGCGCGCCGCAAGAGCGCCTCATCGTCACCGCGCCCGTGCTGCGGCCGACGCCGTGGGATTACAACGTCGTTCCGCGTTATCGCTACCGCCCCGAGGACGACAAGGTCGATCCCTACGGCCCGCCGATCGTGCCGTCCTATGTGCGCTATCAGGGATGGCGCTGGCCGTATTGGTGGTAGGGGCCGGTTGACGCGCTTCAGCTCCGGCGCCGCTTGGTCGCCTGGCCGATCACCCTGGGATGAGAGAAGTCGGCTTCGCTTTCAAGCGTTTGCGCGGGGTTGCTGACGGGGCCGGTGAAGGCGTTCGTCCACTCTCCCAGCATCTCGTCGCGATCCGGCCAGGCGTCCATGGATTCCTGGTCGCGGTACATCGCAAAGGGGCGAAGCGTGCTCTCGTAGAAATCGACCTGCGCATGCGTGCGATACTGCTGTGGCTGGTAGCCGTTCCAGTGCACGAGCTGGCCGAGCGGCCGGCGGTAGCGGCGGTCCTGGTCGATTGCGGGATAGCCGATCGGGATCGTTCCATAGGCCGTCATCCATGACGGATAGCCCAGGACCTCCGCGAGCTCTCGATTGGTCTCGGCCTCGCCGCCACCGGAGAGCCAAGCCGAGGTCAGCCCTTCCGCGGTGACGCCGAGCTGGATGTTCTGGATGGCCGCGCCCAGCGAGCAGTAGAAGATCGCCTCGTTGTTGTCGCGATACTCGGCGTCGAATTGGGGCGAGGTCGCCTGCGGAAAGCAGACCTTCCAGCGGGGATCGCCGAGCACGAGAATGATCGCGACCGTGTTGGCGAGATAGGTCTTCTTCACGGCCGGAAAGCCCTTGGCGTGGTCGACCAGCCGCTGCGCCTGGCGCAGGAACACCGCGAGCACTTTGTCGCGCATTGCGGGATCATCGACGACGATGAAGTCCCAGCACTGCACGTTCGCCCCCGACGGCGCCCAGCGCCCGCAATCGACGATCCGCTCCAGCACGTCACGCCCGACGCTGCGGCCGGATTCGAACTTCCGCACGCTGCGGCGCTTGCGAATGACGTCCTGGAAGAGGGGGGCGTCGGTCATCTGGCTGTCCTCCCGGTGTTTGTTTGACGGGAGTGTAGGGCGGGAGGGGCGTTGGCGAAAGCGCGAGGTTGGCGCAATGCGTTGATTTGAGTTCGTAGCCCGCTCGCAACTTTGTCACCCCGGCTTGCGTCCGCTGATCGCGTGCGCGCGGGCGCTGTAGGTGATGCGGCCGTCCGCATCAGCGGGCAACCGCGCGCTCACGCGCTGCATGAGCGCGGTGACATCGGCCGCCGGCATGGCGGCGATCACGGGCGCGGTGGAGGGGGCCTTCGTCTCCACGGTCCAGAATTCGTCGAAATCGGCAAACGTCCGCTGCACGGTGATCTCGCGGGTCTCGATCTGCTGTAGGCCGGCCGCGCTCCAGAAGCCCTGAAGCGCCGCAAGGGACGACACTTCCATATGCGGCGGACGCGTCAGCGACAGCCCCATCGCGCGCATCTCGTCGAGGATCGGATCGAGCGGAAATCCGCCGCCCAGCATGTCCCACATGTAGGTCGCAACGAGGCCGCCGGGACGAACGACCCGCGCCAATTCCGCGACGCTCTTCGCAGCATCCGGCACGAACACGAGAACCAGCGCCATCACTGCGACATCGAAACTTGCGGCCGGAAACGGCAGCGCCATGGCATCGCTGGTCTGAAACATTGCGCCGCGCGCGGCCTGGCGCGTGCGGGCGAAGGCGAGCTGTCCCTCGGAAGGGTCGATGCCCTGCACCTCGAGCGGGGCGCAGCGCGCAACGATGAGCTCGGTGAAGGCGCCGCTGCCGCAGCCGACCTCGATCCAGCGCAGGCCTTGTCCCGGCTTCAGCCAGTCGAGAAAGACCTCGCCGACCGACCGGCTCCACACACCCATCATCTGCTCGTAAGCGGCACCGTCATCGAAGCGAAGCTCGGCCATGAAACGGCTCCCTCAATGTTTCCACAGGGCAATGCGCGGGGCCTTCGAGGTTAACACATTGGTTATGTCTTTGCGGTCATTTTCGCGACCTCAGTCAGCGAGGAGACACCATGTCCGACATCACCATTCCCGGCGGCAAGATCCGTTCCTTCGTCGAGCGGATCGAGAACCTCGACACGGAGATGCAGGAGTTGAGCGAGCAGAAGAAGGAAGTCTTCGCGGAAGCCAAGGGCGACGGTTTCGACGTGAAGATCCTCAAGGAGATCATCAAGCTGCGCAAGGAAGACAAGAACGAGCGCGACGAGCGCGAAAGCCTGCTCGACCTCTACATGCGCGCGATGGAGACCGCATCGCCGGAGCAGGCGAAGGCGGCGTGAGAGGAGCGGGTTGATGGGTGAGGCGAGGCGGCCGCGGTCCCCGGGATTGCGGTCGTCATGCGGTGGCAACGACCCAAGGTAATGCATCGTCATTCCGGGGCGCGCGAAGCGCGAACCCGGAATCCATCGCGCCACCTGTCATGCCATCAGATGGATTCCGGGCTCGCGCCCAAGCGGGCGCGCCCCGGAATGACGGCGCGCCATCAATAGCGGCTGCCGCTGCCCTTCTGCTGGGTGATCCAGTCCGACAATGATTTCGGTTTCGCTTTCACCATCCGGACGGGTGACGCCTTCGCATTGCCGCGAACGCCCTTCGCCGGACCGGTGCGCGTCGCTTGCGATGCACCTGCGCCCTTCAAGGAAGCCGCCGATGCCTCCGCGGCTTCCTTCTCCAGGCGCAACTGCTTCAATCGCGCCATCTTGAGGCGCTCCGCCTCGACTTCGGGGCGCTCGGCGAGCTGCGGCCTGGCTTGCGCCAGCTCTGCCGAAACCAGCACACCGAGAATGGTCGTCTCGCCAAGCGCCTTGCAGGCCTCCAGCCGATGCAGTCCCTCGACCAGAACGAGGCGGTCTCCGTCACGCCTGATGGAAATGGGGGTCTGTTGCCCAATGTCCAGCATGCTTTCCGCGATCTCCGCGACCGTCTCGGGCTTGAGAGCCTTCTTCTGCTTGGTGGGAACGAAGATTGTCTCGATCGGGAAGCTTTCCGGTTTGGGCATAATTTGACTCCGCTGCTACCGGGCGCGTCGGAATGCATGCCGGTGGGGGTGGGAGTCTAGGGCGGAAGGGCTCGACCGCAAAGGCAATTTCGGCGGCGGGGCGTGAGGAACGAAATGCGAAAGCGTTCGATTGATAGGCATCACCACACGCTCACAGGAGACACGGATGGAACTGTCCGGGAAGAAGATCGCGATTCTCGCTACCAATGGCTTCGAGCAATCGGAACTCGAAGTGCCGCGTGACGCACTCAAGGCGGCCGGTGCGACCGTGGAGATCATTTCGCCGCAAGCTGGCGAGATCAAGGGCTGGGACGAGAAGGACTGGGGCCGCCCCGTCAAGGTCGACAAGACCCTCGATCAGGCCACCGCCGCCGACTATGACGCGCTCGTGCTGCCCGGCGGGCAGATCAACCCCGACCTGCTGCGCGTCGAGCCCGAGGCGCTTCAATTCATTAGAAGCGTCTTCGATGCCAAGAAGGTCGTCGCCGCGGTCTGCCACGCGCCCTGGCTACTGATCGAGACGGGGATCGCGAAGGGCCGCCGGATGACGTCGTACAAATCGATCAAGACCGACGTCGCCAATGCCGGGGCGAAGTGGGAGGATTCGGAGGTCGTCGTCGATCAAGGCGTCATCACCTCGCGCAACCCCGGTGACCTCAAGGCGTTCAGCGCGAAGATCATCGAAGAGGTGAAGGAAGGTCGCCACATGCAGCGCAGCAGCGCGGCTTAGCCACGATTGCGGTGACGGCGCACTGAGTCGACGCCACCCGGCGGTGGTCGTGGACGAGGGGCGGGAGCAATGTTTAGTGCACTGTCACTGTAACTGGTTCGCTTCGGAGTAGCTCGTAGGATGGGTTGAGCCCTTGCGAAACCCTTCTTCGCCGTGGGTGCTATTGATGGGTTTCGCTGCGCTCAACCCATCCTACGAGCTGCATCAAACTTAAGCGGCAATGGCCACGTAAGGCGGTCGCTTAATCAGCCGCCGCGCCCCAAAGGAAGCTGTTGCTGCGAGTTCTCGGTTTCCTTTTTCTTTCTTCGCTCCGGCTTATTGCGCGGCCTTATTTCGACGGTTGCCAGTTTGAACTTCCTTCGCGTGGAGCCATCCGTGCCGAAGACAACACCATTCAGCAGCTTCAAGGCACTGAATAGTTCGTCAACCTCAATCTTCCGACATTTTCCAACTTTGAATTTTGCATTCTTTACCGATCGCAAATAGCGCTCATCCACAAAGCCACGGTTATGCGCAATGATGTTTAGAGATTAGCTCAACGACAGCATCGCGCTTCGATGCAGGGACCTTGATTTGAATTCCTCGTTCGTCGCACCATTTTTGGAGGTCGGCGAATCCGTCGTAAGACAGCGTGTTGACCCGGCGCTCGATAACGTCATGCACCAAGCTTTCGATACTGCCATGCTTCAAAATATCTTCTAGCGAAATGGATTGCTGCTTAGTGCTGAGCATGGACGGCTTTGAGCGCAAAACTTCCCGGATAAGATCGACAAGGTACTTTTGGAAGTTATCGACCTGCCTGGCGACAAACATTTCAAGAAGAGCTTGGCTGTTCTGTCTGAGAAAAATCGTGCGATTTCCAGGGTCGATTTAGCCAGGTCGATAGGCTCCTTGACCTTCGTTTCAGCTCCATCAAGAGCGTGTTTCGCGACGTGTACTACATAGTCGCTCGAAACTACCGTGTCGCAAATGAAGCTAAAAAATCGTAAGTCGGCTATCGAAGCGCGACTGTATGCCTGTAACGCGCTTGTGCCTCGTGTCGGTGGCATGGGAAGTAAGTCACCACCTTCCCTGTCACGCCCATTTTTGCTAATGTCCATCGCGTGATCTTCCGTGATCGTTCCGGTCTAAAAACCCTGCCGAGTAGCCCCCTGCGAACTGGCAACAGTACGTACAACAAACGACTCCGGGCCCTCGAAAAAACCGTGAAAACAAGCTTCAGGGGATTACGGTGACAGCGCACTCAATTGCTTCGCGCGCCACGCGAGCTGAAGCGCCGTAAATCCAAATGTCTCGATTGCTCAGGCGGCGTGTTCCGTGGACCGCGTGATGTCGCCGCGTCCCGCGAGGAGGCCGGCAATCGAAATATCCTCATCGAGCGCTTCCCAGTGCAGCCCGACTCGGCTTAGTTCGACCTGCTCGCGCTCGGCTGGTGTCGCGTGCAGCAGCCGCGGAAACCAAGCTAGCGGAATACCGAGGGTCCGGCCGTCCGACAATTCGACCCACATCGTGTGTTCGTCAAAGCGAACGCTAGTTGCCGAAATGGTCATGCCAGGCCTTCAGGAGAAGATCGCGGTTGTCTTCGACGACGCGCAGGATATTCGAAAGTTCCCGCGGATTAAAGCCGTAACTGTCCGCAATGGAGATGGCGGGTTCGAGCCAGATCTTGGCGTCCTTGCCGCCGCCTTTGACATGGACGTGGGGCGGCTCGGGCGGCTGCCCTTCGTTCGAGAAGAAATAGTAGCGCAAGCCGCCCTGGCGTAATGCAACCGGCATCGGTGCCTCCGGGCGGCTTGCGCTGTTGATATCAGCTACACCCCGTCGTGCTGCCGCAAGTATCGCACTTCATGCATGTGCCATTCCGAACCAGCGTGAAGTTGCCGCACTCCGAGCACATCTCGCCCTCGTAGCCCTTGGCCTTGGCCTCCGCGCGGCGCTCGGCCTTGCTGGGGACGGCGGTGGCGGCGCTGCCGGCCTTGCTCCATTGCAGGGCTTCCAGCTTCTCCGTCGGCGAGAGGTCGTGCTGGACTTCCTGCTTCAGGGCGACGGCGCCTTCGAGGGCATCGCCGACACGGGCGCTGGTGGCGTGGGCCGCCATCGCCGTGACCTTGCTGCCGCCTGAGGGCGCGCTGTCGTTGCCCTGGGTGACTGCGGCGCTGCCGCCGCGCATCACGACGAGGTTGTCGGTCCGGGAGCGGGTGAGGCCGCGCGAGACCAGGCGGGTGGCGTGGTGGCCGCCGTCCTCGTCCGGCTCCTTGCCTTCCTCGACGCCCTTGCCGAGCGCGTCGAAGCCGGTCTCGTTGGGATCGACATGGGCGAGGTCGAAGCGCGACATGTAGCTCACCGCGAGCTCGCGGAAGACGTAGTCGAGGATCGAGGTTGCGTACTTGATGCTGTCGTTGCCCTGCACGGGGCCCGCCGGCTCGAAGCGGGTGAAGGTGAAGGCATCGACGTATTCATCGAGCGGCACGCCATATTGCAGACCGAGGGAGACCGCGATCGCAAAATTGTTGATGAAGGAGCGGAGCGCGGCGCCTTCCTTGTGCATGTCGATGAAGATCTCGCCGAGACGGCCGTCGTCATATTCGCCGGTGCGCAGGTAGACCTTGTGGCCGCCGACGACCGCCTTCTGGGTGTAGCCCTTGCGTCGGTCAGGCATCTTCTCGCGCTCGCGCATCACGATGATGCGCTCGACCAGCTTCTCGACGATCTTCTCCGAGACCTGCGTGGCACGCGCCGCCATCGGCTTCTCGTAGAGGCTCTCGACCGCATCGTCCTCGTCCTCGTCGTCGCTGATGAGCTGCGAGTTGAGCGGCTGGGAGAGCTTGGAGCCGTCGCGATAGAGCGCGTTGGCCTTCAGCGCGAGCTTCCACGACAGCATGTAGGCGGACTTGCAGTCCTCCACCGTGGCGTCGTTCGGCATGTTGATGGTCTTGGAGATCGCACCCGAGATGAAGGGCTGGCTAGCTGCCATCATGCGGATGTGGCTCTCGACCGACAGATAGCGCTTGCCGATCTTGCCGCAGGGATTGGCGCAGTCGAACACCGGATAGTGCTCGGCCTTGAGGTGCGGAGCACCTTCCACCGTCATCGCGCCGCAGATGTGGACGTTGGCCGCCTCGATCTCGCGCTTGGTGAAGCCGACGGCCTGGAGGAGGTCGAAGCCCGGAGCCGCAATGGCTTCGGCGCCGATGCCGAGCTGGTCGCGGATGAAATCCTCGCCAAAGGTCCACTTGTTGAAGGCGAACTTGATGTCGAAGGCGGTCGGCAGCGCCTTCTCGACCTTGGCGATGGCTTCATCGGTGAAGCCCTTGGCCTTGAGGGTCGAGGCGTTGATGCCGGGCGCGTTGGAGAGCGAGCCGTGGCCGACGGCGTAGGCCTCGATCTCCGCGATATCAGCTTCGCGATAGCCGAGCGCGCGCAGCGCCGCGGGAACCGCGCGGTTGATGATCTTGAAGTAGCCGCCGCCGGCGAGCTTCTTGAATTTTACAAGGGCGAAGTCCGGTTCGATGCCCGTCGTATCGCAATCCATGACGAGGCCGATCGTGCCGGTGGGCGCGATCACCGTGGTCTGGGCGTTGCGATAGCCGTGCTGCTCGCCGAGCTCGAGCGCCGCATCCCAGGCCGCCTGCGCGTGGCTGACGAGGTCAGCCTGCGGGCAGGAGACGAGGTCCATCGGCACCGGGTTGACGGACAGCGCCTCATAGCCGTTGGACTGGCCGTGCGCGGCGCGGCGGTGGTTGCGGATGACGCGCAGCATGTGCGCGGCGTTCTTCTTGTAGCCGGGGAAGGTGCCGAGCTCGGCCGCCATTTCGGCCGAGGTCTTGTAGGTGATGCCGGTCATCACGGCGGTCAGCGCGCCGGCGATCGCACGGCCTTCCTTAGAGTCATAGGGCAGGCCCATGGTCATCAGGAGGCCGCCGATATTGGCGTAGCCGAGGCCGAGCGTGCGGAACTCGTAGGAGAGCTCGGCGATCGCCTTCGACGGGAATTGCGCCATCATCACCGAGATTTCGAGCACGATGGTCCAGAGCCGGCAGAGATGCTCATAGCTCTCGACGTCGAAGCGCTTGGTCTCGGTGTTGTAGAAGGTCAGCAGGTTGGCCGAGGCGAGGTTGCAGGCGGTGTCGTCCAGGAACATGTATTCCGAGCACGGGTTCGACGCGCGGATGTCGCCGGACGCCTTGCAGGTGTGCCAGTCGTTCATGGTGGTGTTGAAGTGCAGGCCCGGGTCGGCCGAGGCCCAGGCGGCGTAGCCGATCTTCTCCCAGAGGTCGCGCGCCTTCAGCGTCTTCGTCACCTTCTTGGAGGTGCGGGCGTTCAGATTCCAGTCGCCGTCGGTCTCGACCGCGCGCAGGAAGTCGTCCTTCAGCGAGACCGAGTTGTTGGAATTCTGGCCGGAGACCGTGAGATAGGCTTCGCTGTCCCAGTCGGTGTCGTAGGTGTCGAACGCGATGTCCTTGTAGCCCTGCTTGGCAAACTGGATGACGCGCTTGATGTAATTGTCAGGCACGAGGCTGCGGCGCGCGAGCTTGATCTCGCGGCGGAGCGCCGGGTTCTTCTCGGGGTCGAAGCAATCGTCGCCCGAGCCTTCGCAGTTGACGCAGGCCTTCAGCACCGCCTTGAGGTGCTTCTGGTTGATCTTGGATCCCGTGACGAGGGCGGCGACCTTCTGCTCCTCCTTCACCTTCCAGTCGATATAGGTTTCGATGTCGGGGTGGTCGACGTCGACGACGACCATCTTGGCGGCGCGGCGCGTGGTGCCGCCCGACTTGATCGCGCCCGCGGCGCGGTCGCCGATCTTGAGGAAGCTCATCAGGCCGCTCGACCGGCCGCCGCCGGAGAGCTTTTCGCCTTCGCCGCGCAGGCGGGAGAAGTTGGAGCCGGTGCCGGAGCCGTATTTGAACAGGCGGGCCTCGCGGACCCAGAGGTCCATGATGCCGCCTTCGTTGACGAGGTCGTCACCAACGCCCTGGATGAAGCAGGCGTGCGGCTGCGGGTGCTCATAGGCCGACTTGGACTTGGTCAGCTTGCCAGTGAAGGGGTCGACGTAATAATGGCCCTGGCCGGGGCCGTCGATGCCATAGGCCCAGTGCAGGCCGGTGTTGAACCATTGCGGCGAGTTCGGCGCGACCATCTGCATCGCGAGCATGTAGCGCAGCTCGTCGTAGAAGGCCTGGGCGTCCTCGTCGGTCGAGAAATACTTGCCCTTCCAACCCCAATAGGTCCAGCAGCCGGCGAGGCGGTCGAACACCTGCTTGGCCGAGAGCTCGCTGACATAGCGCTCTTTCTCGGGCAGGGCTGCGAGGGCGTCGGTGTCGGGCACGGAACGCCACAGGAAGGAGGGGACGGATTCCTCCTCGACCTTCTTCAGGAGCGCGGCAACGCCCGCTTTGCGGAAATACTTCTGGGCGAGCACGTCGGAGGCGACCTGCGACCACTCGGTCGGGACCTCGACGCCGTCCAATTTGAACACGACCGAGCCGTCGGGATTCCTGATCTCCGACGTGGTCAGCCGGAAATCGATCCCGGCGTAAGGTGACTGTCCTACCGTGGTGTGGCGCCGCTCAATCCGCATCGTCTTGCCCCGTCCTTAAGTTTGACCGGTCCAGCCTCCGTTCAGGCCTGCCGGTCGACATTTCGTTTCGCGGCGCCTTCGGCCCGTTCGGCCTTTGGCAACCGCAGTTCAGCCGGTGGACCCGGCCCTTGTTCTCCCGACGCGGTGGTTCGATGCGCGCACCGATCACCCGCCGGCATGCCCAGGCCCATCCGCCCCCAAGGGGATGAGCCCGACACGCGTTCAACGCCCCACCGTCACAACGTCTCTCACTTCACGCAGGTGCCGGTTTGCACCAGCGTGAAATCTGCCATCCGAGCCTGTTGTCGGCCCGTTCGGCGCCCGAAGAGTCTGCCTTTCGCGGGCAGACAAGCCCTCATCCGCTGCCTTTGGCTGGCCGACGGAGGTGAAGATTTGCGAGACCCTTTAGGGGAGTGCCGGCGGGACGCAAACTCACTCGCGCCGAACGGACCGAAAGCTAGGACTCTCCGTTGCGCCCGTCAAGAACTAGTGCGGGTTCCTGAATCAAATACTAAATATGGTGGATTGTGGGGGATAACAGGGGTCGGTGCCGCGCCTGTTGTGTGCCCAAGTATCAGTGAGTCCTCAGAGATTCCCAACCGAAAAAATTTGCATTCGGTGATGCTGCAGATGCTTCATCCCGCTGTTCACAGGGCAGGTATATTTTTGGCCGAAGGGATTGCGTCAGCAGGACTCACGTAGCCCTACGGAAGGTGAGGGCAGGCATGCCCGCCGAGGTGGTGGTGGGCTGCGCGAATCCGCGCCAAGCTGACGCTCGATTTTGCCGGATACCCCCAATGCTTGATTCGACCAGGCCGGTGTCGCGACCGCGCATCGCTCCGGCCGGCCTGATGTTCCTCGCCATCACCTCGATCGGCTGGGGTTTCAATTGGCCGGTCACGAAATTCCTGCTCTCGGAGCTGCCGCCGCTGACGCTGCGCGGCGTGACCGGGGTGCTGGGCGCGCTCCTGCTCGCTGCGCTGGCGATTCTGCGCCGGCAGAGCTTGCGTGTGGATTCGGGGATCTGGCCGCGCCTGCTCACCGCCGCCGTGCTCAACGTCACCGGCTGGATGGTGCTGATGGGGCTGGCGCTGCTCTGGCTGCCCGCCAGCGAGGCGGCGCTGATCGCCTACACCATGCCGGTCTGGGCCTCGATCATCGCCTGGCCGGTGCTGGGCGAGCGGCCGACGCTGCTCCGTACGCTCGGGCTGGTGATGGCCTTCGTCGGCCTTGCCTCGATCATGGGCGGCAACGGCATCGCCGCCAGCGTCGAGAAGCTTCCTGGCATCGTCATGGCGCTCGCCGGCGCGCTGGGCTTTGCCGTCGGCACGGTGTTCTCCAAGAAGTACCCGATCCACCTGCCGCCGATCACGGCCGCAGCCTGGCAGATCGGCATCGGCTGCCTGCCGATCTCGATCATCGGCCTGCTGGTCGAGACCACGCATCTGTCCAAGGTGACGCCGGCCGGATGGTGGCTCCTGGTTTATTCGACGGTGGTGCAGTTCTGCATCGCCTATGTCAGCTGGTTCGCGGCCCTTGCCCGGCTGCCGGCATCAGTGGCAGCGATCGGCACCATGGCGGTGCCGGTGATCGGCGTCGTCGCCTCCGCGATCGCGCTGGGCGAGCCGCTCGGGGCAGGGCAGATCGCCGCGCTGGTGTTCACGCTGGCCGCGGTGGTGCTGGCGACGCGTTAGGGGCCCAGCGCCTTCCGGATCATCTCCGCGAGCTGGTTTCTCCGGTACGGCTTGGTCAGCAGCAGCACGCCGTCGTCGAGCTTGCCGTGATGGACGATGGCGTTGTCGGTGTAGCCGGAGGTGTAGAGCACCTTCACGCCCGGCCGCAGCTTGACCACTTCGTCGGCGAGCTCGCGTCCGCTCATGCCGCCGGGCATGACGACGTCGGTGAACAGCAGGTCGAACGTCTGGCCGGCCGCGATCAAGTCAAGCGCGGCCTTGCCGTCGGGCGCGGCCACGGTCTTGTAACCGAGACTCTGCAGCTGCCCTGTGACGAAGTTGCGCACGAGATTGTCGTCCTCCACGACGAGGATGGTCTCGGCGCCGCCTTCGGCCTGCGGCGCGGCGGCGGCGGCGATCTCCGTCGTGCCTTCGCCCGGCGGCAAATAGAGCTTGATCGTGGTGCCGTGGCCTTCCTCGCTGTAGATCTTGATGTGGCCTCCGGACTGCTTGACGAAGCCATAGACCATGGAGAGGCCGAGGCCGGATCCCTTGCCGACCTCCTTGGTGGTGAAGAAGGGCTCGAACGCCTTGTGCTGGGTCTCGATGGTCATGCCGGTGCCGGTGTCGCTGACGGCGAGCATGATGTAGGGGCCGGCCGCCACGTCCGCATGGGCCTGCACATAGGCCTCGTCCAGCACGACGCGGTGGGTCTCCAGCAGCAGCTTGCCGCCGTTCGGCATGGCGTCGCGCGCGTTGATCGCCATGTTGAGCACGGCATTGGTGAGCCGGGACGGGTCGATATGCGCGGTCATCGGTCCCTGTTCCAGCACTGTCTCGATCTGGATCTGCTCGCCGAGGGTGGGACGCAAGAGCTTTGCGATGTCGGCGATCGCGGCGTTGATCTCGACGTTGCGCGGCTGCAGCGGCTGCCGGCGCGCAAAGGCGAGCAGATGCTGGATCAGCTCGGCGCAGCGCTCGGCGGCATCGTCGATCAGCCGCGCCACGCGCTGCAGCTCGGGCTGCTGCTTCAGGCCTTCCACCAGCGTCTCGGTGTTGCCGGAGATCACAGTCAGCATGTTGTTGAAGTCGTGCGCGACGCCGCCTGTCAGCTTGCCGATGGCGTCCAGCTTCTGCGACTGGTACAGCTGCCGCTCGGTCTCGCGCGACATGGTCGCGTCGTGATAGACCAGCACAGCGCCGGAAATCTCGCCTTGTCCGTCCAGCATCGGCCGGCCGCTGACCATGAGATGGCGGGGAGGATTGCCGCTGTGCGGGCGGACGATCATCTCCAGGTCCTCGAACTTCTCGCCGCGCAGCACGCGCACCGAGGGCAGCTCGTCGGCCTTCATCGGCGTGACGCCGTCGCCGTGAAACACGTCCGACATCGCACGCAGATTGCGCAGGTTCATGCCGGTCCGATGCAGCAGCATGCGCTCGGCGGCCGGATTGGACAGCAGGACATTGCCTTCGGTATCGATGACCAGCACCGCCTCCGCCATGCTGTGGAACGTGCTCTGCAGCACGTTGACCGACAGGCGCAGCTCGTCATGTGCGGTGACCAGATGCTCGGTGCGCTCGGCCACCGCCGCGGCAAGCGCTTCCTTGGCGGCTGTGGTCTCCATCAGCGTGCTCTTGAGCGCGACCTCCGTGCGTCGGCCCTCACGCATCACCATCACGACCAGCAGAAGGATCACCATCGCGCCGGCGACGTCGATGCCGAGCAGCACGATGCCGTTGCGACGCGAATCCTGGGAGCGCACGGCGAGCAGACGTTCTTCCTCCGCGCTCAGACGGTCGAGATTGGCCATCACCGTGTCCATCAGGCCACGGCCCTCGGCCTTGCCGTTGAGCGCGGCTATGCCGGCCTCGTCGTTCGCGGCGCGCAGGCGCATCGCGGTCGCGGCGATCTCGACGCGGCGCAGCGCCAGCGGCTCGGTACCCTCCAGCAGCGCGACCTGATCGGGGTTGTCGCGCACGCTGCGCTTGAGCTCGGCGAGGGCCGGCGCGATCTGGGCGTGAACGGAGTCGAATTCGCTGCTGAAGGCTGGATTGCGATAGAGCTCAAAGCCGCGCGCGGCGCTCTCGGCGCGGCGCAGCAGCACGCGCAGATCGGAGATATTCTTCTGCACCTGGACGGTCTGATGGACCCACGCCGCATCGGACCGCGACTTGACGTCGAGGGCGATCGAGGCCGCGGTGATGATCAGGAGGATGGCAAGTCCGGCACCCAGAATGACGCGCTGCGTTGGAATCAAGGGGCTTCTTTCTTGTCCTTCGGCTGTGCGCTCTCGCCCGCGAGGCATTCCCGGATCGTGGTCAGCAACGCTTCCGGCGTGAACGGCTTGCGCAGGCAGCGCGTTGCGCCGAGCTCCAGCGCCATGCGGAGGAAATCGGGAGAAGGCGAGGCGGATGATGCGAAGGCGTAACCGGACATCGCGATCAGCGGAGTAGCTGGTGCGCGCTCGTGGAAAATGCGGATGGACTCGAAGCCGCGCATGTGCGGCATGAAGATGTCGACCAGCATCACCTCGAAGGCTTGCGCTTCCAGCGCAGCCAGTCCTGTTTCACCACCGTCGGCCAGCGTGACGTCGAAGCCCTGACGTTGGAGGAGGACCTCGATGGTCGCGCCGACCATCGGATCGTCATCAACCACGAGAATACGCGGCATGACACTTCCCAGTAATCGAAGTCCCCACTGGGATTGGTGATATCCGCGAATCGTGTGCCGGGTCAATTTTGGATTGGATCAACGTAGATATGCACGGTGCGATGCATACAGGTCCATTTGGATTCATATGTACGTATCATCGCGGGCGACGGGCTCGCCGCGGGCTACAGCATCGATATGCACGTGCTGCGCGAAAAAGGCGTCGCAGCGCTGCGACGCCTTCCTTCACGCACGGTCGGAATGGTTACGGGCAGGGATGCCGTTGACCGTCATAACCGAGATAGGTGCCCGAAGCCGGGTCATACGATTTGTAGCGCTGCGCGCAATAGGCCGAGGAGTCACCCCCGCTGTCGGGAACCACTGCCACTGATGGCTCGTCATAGTAGCTGTCGCCATAGTAATAGGGATCATCGTAATAGCCGCCGCCGTAATAGGCGTACGAGCCTACGCCGCCGATCGCCGCGCCTGCCGCGAAGCCGGGCCAGAAACCGCCGCCATGACGATGGTGCCAGTGGCGACCGCTCCAGTTGCTTCCCCCTTGCCAGTTGCCGGCCGTCGCGACGCCGCGGCTGCCGCCGAACGACGGCGAGACGGCGGTGCGGGGCCCCGGGCTCGCTATGAAATTGCCGCCGCTCGGACGCGCCGCCAGGCCGGCCGCGAAATTGCCGCCGCCGCCGTGGATCGCTGCGCCGCCGCCCATGCGTGCACCGCCGCCACCACCGAAGTGAGCGCCGCCACCGCCGCCACCGCCGGCTGAGATACCACCGACACTACGGGGGCCAGGGTTCTGCGCGAAGCTCGGTGAGCTCATGGGTAGAACGAGCGCCAGCGTTGCGGCGGCACTCAAAACTCTCAGACTGTTCATGATAAACTCCTTTCCCGGAAGCAAACCCTATGAAGGGGCTGGGGTTCCTGGGATCACGCCGGTTTGCGCGTGAATGGGAGCCTCTCTCGCAACCGCTGTACCGGGCATGAACGGATCGCGTCCGATTTGCGGCGGCGCCGGGGTCGAGGCCCCGCATTTGAGGCAGGCACCGCCGCCCGTCGAACTGGACATTTCGCCGCCCGGATGGCATCAGGGCCCGACGAAGCAGGGCCCTTGCCGCATGAAACAGTTCTTCCTCAAGCTCTTCACCTGGTGGAATGGCCAGACTTTTGGCACCCAACTCTGGACCAAGCGGTACGGGGAGCTGGTCGGCCAGGACGAGCAAGGCAATCTCTACTATCGCACCCGCGGCGGGGTGGTCGATCCGACCCTCGGCTTCGAGCGGCGCTGGGTGGTCTATAACGGCTATGCCGAAGCGAGCCGGATCCCACCGTCCTGGCACGGCTGGATCCATCACGTCGTCGACGTGCCGCCGACCGAGGCCAATTATCAGCCGCGCGAGTGGGAGAAGCCGCACCAGCCGAATCTCACCGGCACGGCGATGGCCTACCGTCCCTCGGGATCGACCCTCGCCAGCGGCAAGCGTCCGAAGGCGACCGGCGACTATCAGCCCTGGACGCCTGGCTAGGCCTCCCGGCCGGCGCGATCTCCATCGTCAAACTGGATGCATGCGCATCCGCTGCCGCTTGCTGTGAACAACGGGAACAGCGGGGAAGGCGTCTGCGCCGACATTGCCACAGCGCAAGCCGTGCGGCTCAATGATCCCATCTTACGGAGATGGGAGACCATTGCGTTCGGTTCGGGCAACAGTTCGCGACTGTCCCGAGATGCAGCGGCCGCCGAGGAAGGACTCGATCGGGAGATAGGCCCCCGGTCTGGAAGCTCCGACATCGCCCGATGTGAATGTGCAGCCGCCGTAAGACAGGAAAGGCCGCTTGGGAAACCGAGCGGCCTTTTTCTGTTGGCAGCTTGCGCCAGATCTCGCGCCCCGGACGCTGCGGAGCAGCGTTGCACGCTGCTCCGCGTCCGGGACACGGACTACGTCACCCGCTCGGCCGCGCGCTTCACCGCCTCCAGCCGCCGCGCCTGATTTTGCGCGCCGCGCTCCCGCAGCAGGGCCATCACTTCGGCCGGTGCCGTATCGGGTGAGCCCGAATTGAACGGCGGGGCCGGGTTGTATTCCATCTGGAGCTGGATCGCTTCCGCCGTGGTGCGGTCGATCAGGATCGACACCAGTGTCAGCGCGAAATCGATTCCGGCGGTGACGCCGCCGCCGGTGATGCGATTGCGGTCGATGCAGACGCGCGACTTGGTCGGCGTGGCACCGAACTGGCTGAGCATCTCCATCGCGCTCCAATGGGTCGCGGCGCGGTAGCCCTTGAGCAGGCCGGCGGCGCCGAGCGCCAGCGATCCCGTGCAGACGGAGGTGACATATTTCGCGCCCTCGGCCTGCTTGCGCAGGAAGTCGAGCACTTCCTCGTCGCCCAGCAGGTCGTTGGTGCCGCCGCCGCCCGGCACGCAGATCACGTCGAGTTGCGGGCACTCGGCGAACGTCGTGGTCGGCGTCAGCGTCAGCACGGAATCGCTTGCGACCTGCTCGATCCGCTTCCAGATCAAATGCAGCTTCGCGCCGGGCACCATGGCGAACACCTGCAGGGGACCGGTGAAGTCGAGCTGGGTGACGCGCGGAAATATCAGAAGACCGATCTGGAGCGGTGACGACATCGGCGAGTTCTCCAAAGATGAGCTTGACGAGCGAAGACTGGCATGCTGCCTTCGTGTCTGAAATGGCATAATTCCCACTATTTCGGACATCGCCCATGATCGGCATTCTGATCTTCCCGGACTTCCAGCTGCTCGATGCGGCCGGCCCGATCTCGGTGTTCGAGGTCGCGGCACGCTGCGCCGGCAAGCCGCTGGCGCTGCGGGTGCTGGCGCTGAATGCGGGACCTGTGCGCAGCTCCTCCGGCGTCGAGATGATGGCGCGCGATTTCAAGTCGGCGAATGCCATCACCACGCTGGTGATCGCGGGCGGTGTGGGCGTTGCTGATGCTGCGCGCTGCGAGGTCACGCGCGCCTTCCTGCAGCGGCTGGCAAAGCGCGGCGTGCGCGTCGCGAGCGTCTGCTCGGGCGCCTATGTGCTCGCCGAGGCGGGCCTGCTCGACGGCCGCCGCGCCACCACGCATTGGGGACGCACGCGCGATTTCGTCGCGCGCTATCCCAAGGTGAAGTTCGAGCCGGACCAGATATTCACCCGCGACGGCAATGTGTGGACATCGGCGGGCATCACCGCAGGCATCGACCTTGCGCTCGCCATGGTGACCGAAGATCTCGGCGAGGAAATCGCGCAGGAGGCGGCACGCCACCTCGTGCTGTATCATCGCCGCAGCGGCGGCCAGTCGCAGTTCTCCTCGCTGCTGGAGCTGAAGACGCCGAACGGCCGCTTCGGCGCGCTGTTGTCCTGGGCGCGCGAAAATCTCGACGCACCACTGACGGTGGAGGACCTCGCCGATCGCGCCGGCATGAGCGCGCGGCATTTCGCCCGCGCCTTCGCCGCCGAGACCGGCACGACCCCGTCGAAGGCGATCGAGCGGCTCCGGCTCGAGGTCGCGCGCGAGCGCGTGCAGTCGTCGCGCGAGGGGATCGAGCTCGTTGCGGAAGCCACGGGATTCCGTGATCCCGAGCGTATGCGCCGCGCTTTCATCCGCGCCTTCGGCCAGCCGCCGCAGGCGCTACGGCGCGCGGCAAGGACCAGTTAGGGCGCGCTGGTTGCGGGAGAGCCGGAGGCCTTCGCGCGCGCCGTCAGCCGCCGCGCGATCGGCATCAGCAGGTACGGCGCAAGGTGGATCGGAAACTGCGTCATCGCGAAATAGAGCCAGGTGGTGGGTGGCAATACACCGGCGGTTGCCGCCAGCATCAGGCCGAGATTGCGCTGTGACACCATCAGTCCGAGCGCCAGCGCGCGCTCGGTGCCGATGCGGCGGAACAGCAGCGTGGTGATCGCGAGAAGGGTGAAATAGATCGCGAAGGACAGAGCTGCGAGGCTGAGGGTGAAGAGCGGCTGTGCGAGGAGGTCGCTCACGACGTCGCCCATGATCGCGGCGGCGAAGATGAAGAGGATGATGATGTTGAGGCCGTCGATCGGCGTCTTGTGACGCCGGATCGCCTCCGCGCCGAAGATCCATCGGATGATCGTGGCGGCCAGTAGCGACGTGGCGAGGATGCCCAGCAGCTTCAGGCCCAGCGTCAGCGGGGTGATGCTCAGCATGTCGCCGAGGAAAAGGCCGGCGAAGATCGAGGCGGTGAAGGGCACCAGCGCGGTCGAGGTCACCAGCGTGATCAGCACCAGCGTGGCATCGAGACCCATCAGTGCGGCGAGGGCTGGGGAGGCCATCATCGGCGAGGCCATGCTCTGCAGCATCAGTGCGAGCGACAGTCCGGGCGCGCGCGCCGTGAGGCCGGTTGCGTGCGCGATCAGACCGACGATCAGCGGCACGCCGATCGTGGTCCAGGCGGTCGCTGTCGCAACCAGCGCCGGCCGGCGCAGGTGGCTGTACAGCGCGGCCAGGTCGACCCGCATGAAGGAGATGCAGAGCAGGCAGAGAATAGCCTCGGTGAGATAGGGACGCAGCAATGCGCCGAGCGGCGGCACTGCGGCCGCGATGAACACGATGGCGGCGACGCCGCGCGTGCCCTGGCTGCCGAGCCAGGTCAGGACGCGCGCCGGGAGAGCGGAGATGGATTGCAGTGGAGAGGCCATGCGGGACGGCGTTTCAGCCCAATCCCTTCAGCCATGCGCCGATCTCGCCGACGGCGACATTGGCCTCTCGCAACAGCTTGCCCATCGTGAAGAAGCCATGGAATTGGCCGGGATAATGCCTGGTCGTCACGGGAACGCCGGCTTGCTTGAGGCGCGCGGCGTATTCGTTGCCTTCGTCGCGCAAGGGATCGGCGCCCGCGGTCAGCACATAGGCCGGCGGCAGGCCCGCCAGGCTTTGCGCACGCGCCGGCGAGGCGCGCCAATCGTGGATGTCGGCGGCGCCGTTCAGATAATGGTCGCGAAACCAGCGGATCACCGAATGCGTCAGCAGCACGCTGGTCTCGGGCTCGCTGTGGGAGCCATGGGTGAGGGCGAAATCGGTGGCGGGATAGATCAGCACTTGGCCCGCGAGTGCAGGCCCGCCGGCGTCGCGCGCGGCGAGCGCCACGACGGCGGTGAGATTGCCGCCGGCGCTGTCGCCTCCGATCGACAGCCGGGACGCGTCGATGCCGAGCTCGCGCGCGTTGGCGGCAACCCATCTGGTTGCGGCGATCGCGTCGTCGGCCGCGGCGGGAAATTTGTGCTCGGGCGCGAGGCGGTAATCGACTGAGATCACGACCAGCGCGCCTTCGACCGCGAGCTGTCGGCAGACGACGTCGTGGGAGTCGAGGTCGCCGATCACCCAGCCGCCGCCATGGAAGAACACTAGCGCGGGCGACAGGCCGTCGTGCCGGCGCGGCTCCTTGGGAACATACAGGCGGGCGGGAATGGCGCCGTGCGGGGCCGGGATCGAGAGCGGCTCAACGCGGGCGAGCTCGGGCGCGTCAGGATTGGTGGCAAAGCGCGCCTGCGCATAATACGCGCGGGCCTCCGGTGCGGTCAGGGTCTCGTAGGCGGGGCGGCCGGCCTCCTGGAAGGCCTTGTAGACGGCGGCGGCATCGGGATCGAGCACGACGGGCATGGGAGCGACCTCGGGAGGTTTCTGGTTATGGTTGGCTGCATTTTAGGGGGATGCCCGCCTCTGCGCCCCCGCGAGGGGCTCCGCGACTATCCCATTCAGGTGCCGGTCTGGCCAGATGGGGCCGGGAAGGGCAGGGTTGCCGCCCTTCCCCCGCCGTATTCGCCGTGTTAACCGGATGGCCTGCGAGCGGCGGTAACCCCTGTAGAATGTCCAACAAGCCCGATTCGCTGTTGAAGCCGCGCGAGATGTTTCGAACCATTACCCTGACAGGTCTTGCGGCGCTTTTGGCCGCCACCGCGCTGACGGTTGCGACGCCGGCTCAGGCGCAAATCGGCACGATCTTTTCCGATCCGCCGCCGATGCGGCCGCCCGGCACAATTCCGCGCGGCCAGCCGCAGCCGCAGCAGATTCCCGACGACGACGAAGAGGTGCCGGAGCTGCCGCCGCAGGGCCGCGTGCTGCCGTCGCGCCCGATGCCTCCGCCGCCGGGCCGGCAGGGCAATGTGATGCCGGGACCAGTCGAGAGCCAGCCGCTGGCGCCGCCGCCGGGCTCCACCGTCGCTCCGCCGAACCAGCCGCCCGTGGCGGTCGCGCCGCCGGGCGGTGCCCAGCCAGGTGCGCCCGGCCAGCGTCAGCCGCAGCAGAAGGGCGCTCCCGGCGCCGTGCCGCAGACCCCGGCAAGCCTGCAGCCGGGCGACGAGGTCGTCACCGAGCCGCCGGCGCAGAAGATCGTGAACAAGAAGGCGACCTTCTCCGGCCTCGACAAGATCACCGGACGCATCATCAATTTCGACGAGGAGATCGGCGAGACCGTCCAGTTCGGCGCGCTCAGGGTCAAGACCGACGCCTGCTACACGCGGCCGGCAACGGAGGCCACCAACACCGACGCCTTCGTCGAGGTCGACGAGATCACCTTGCAGGGCGAGGTGAAGCGCATCTTCTCGGGCTGGATGTACGCGGCAAGCCCCGGCCTGCATGGCGTCGAGCACCCGATCTACGACATCTGGCTCACCGACTGCAAAGAGCCGCAGCAGACCATCGCGACCGCGGCGCCGGATCCCGCGACCAAGCCGGCCCCTCCACCGCCGCCCGCGCAGAAGAAGGCCGCGCCGAAGCAGGTGCAGCAGCGTCCGCCGCAGCCTCCGCCGCCGATCCAGCAGCAGCAGCCGGCACCACCGCCGCCCCCGCCGCCGGAGCAGCGGCCGGGTCTGTTCGGTATCCCCGGGTTTGGTAGCCGGTAAGTCTGGATTATTGTCGAGAAGCGATGATCTCGAGCGCGCGCGCGCCCGGGATCGCGTCGCCGGGTGAGAGCCTGAGGAAATCGCCGGGCTCGCCGGCCAGCGCCTTGTCGAGCAGGGCGGTATAGCGCCGCCGCGAGATCTCGACCGCGCCGAAGCTTTTCAAATGCTCCGTGACATATTGCGTGTCGAGCAGCTCGAACCCACCATGGATCAGCCGCGCGACCAGATGCACCAGTGCGACCTTCGAGGCATCGCGCGCGGTGTGAAACATGCTCTCGCCGAAGAAGGCGCGGCCCAGGCTGACGCCATACAGGCCGCCGACGAGATCCTCACCCTGCCAGGCCTCGACGCTGTGGCAATGGCCGAGCTGATACAGGCCGCCATAGAGGTCGCGGATGCGCTTGTTGATCCAGGTGTCCTCGCGCCCTTCCTGCGGCGCGGCGCAGCCCGCGATCGTCGCCTTGAACGCGGTGTTGACGGTGACGCGAAAGACGTCCGAGCGCACGGTGCGCGCGAGCCGCGAGGCGACGCGAAATCCGTCGAGGGGGATGACGCCGCGCAATTCCGGCTCGACCCAGAACAGTGTCGGATCGTCGGCGCTTTCCGCCATCGGGAAGATGCCGCAGGCATAGGCGCGCAGCAGCACGGCCGGGGTGATTTCAGACGGAGCGGAGTCGCGCGAAGTCATGGTTCGCGACCATAGCAGGATCGCGATGCCGTTGCGATGGGGTGCACAGCAGGGCGCGAGCTCAGCTTGCGGCGGCGGTGCTGGTCTTGCCGGGAACTGCGGGCAGGCGACCGAACTTCAGCACGATCCGGGTTCCGGAATGGCTGGGATCGCGCTCGACCGTGGCGTCGAGCTTGGCGGCCATCGCCGCGACGATGCGCTGGCCCATGCCGGTGGAGCGTGGATCGGCCTTGACGGCGTCGCCGACGCCGTTGTCGGTGATCGACAGCAGGAGATCGTCTCCTTTCGCGTTCAGCTCGACATGGATCGGGCCGGCGCCGTCGGGATAGGCGTATTTCACGGCGTTCATCACCAGCTCGTTGACGATGATGCCGACGGCAACCGCGCGATCCGGATCGATCTCGATCGGCTCGGCCTTCAGCGTCAGGCGCGACATCCGGTTGCCTTCGGCCGAACGGCGCAGATCCTCGAGCAGGGAATCCAGATACTGGTTCAGGACCACGCTCTTCAGGTCCTGCGAGGTGTAGAGGCGGCGGTGCACTTGCGCGACCGCGGCGACGCGGCCCATCGCATTGGTCAGCGCCGCCTTGACCTCGTCCTGCGCGGCGGAGCTTGCCTGAAGGTGCAGCAGCGAGGCGATGATCTGGAGCGAGTTGCCGACGCGATGATTGACCTCGCGCAGCAGCATCTCGCGTTCGGCGGCAAGGGCCGCGTAGCGGTCGCGCGAGGCATGAATCTCGGCCTCGGCCTCCTCGCGCGCCTTCTGCAATTCGGCCTGGCGCAGCGCGCCCTCGGCTGCGACGTGGAGCAGGGGGATGAAATCGCCGGTGACGTCCTTGACGAGATAATCGGCCGCGCCGGCCTTCAGCGCGGTGACGGCGATGCTGGAATCCTGCGAAGCCGTGACGAACACGACCGGCGGCGCGTCCGGGATCGCCATGATCTGCTCGAGCGTCTCCAGCCCGTCGAGGCCGGGCATGTACTGGTCGAGCGCGACCACGTCGATGCCGGCATCGACATTACCTTGGGCGCTCGCGCGGCGGATGCGCTCCAGGCCTTCCTCGCCGCTCGCGGCATGGACGACCCTGTAGCCGCGCCGCGTCAGGCCGCGTTCGACCAGGCGCGCCAGCGCGCCGTCGTCATCGATGTAGAGCAGTGTCGGCGTGCGCTGGTTCATGGGGCGGCGGGCGGGACCTGGATGACCGAGAAGAACAGGCCGAGCTGCCGGATGGCATTGGCGAAATTCTCGTAGTTGACGGGCTTGGTGATGTAGACGTTGCAGCCGAGCTCGTAGCAACGCTTGATTTCCTGGGAATCGTCGGTGGTGGTCAGAACCACCACGGGCGAAGCCTTCAGATATTTGTTTTCCTTGATCTGCCGGAGGATGTCGATCCCGGTCATGTCGGGCAGGTTGAGGTCGAGCAGGATCAGAAGCGCATTGCCCTTCTGCACGAGGCCGCTGCCGTCGGCGCCGAACAGATGCAGCATCGCATCCGTGCCGTTCTGGAAGGAGACGATCTCGTTGTTGACCCCCGAGCGGCGGATGTTGCGCTCGATCAGGCGGGCGTGGCCCTCGTCGTCCTCGATCATGATGATGGTGACAGGCTGGGTCATCGATCTCTGTTCCGGTTGTTCACGTTCCAGGCGATCGGCAGCGTGATCGTGAAGGTGCTGCCCGCGTTCAGTTCCGATGATACCGACATGGTGCCGCCGAGGCGACGCACAAGTGCACGCACATGCGCAAGACCAATGCCCTGGCCGGGCTTGTCCTGGGTTCCCGCGCGGCGGAACAGGTCGAATATCCGCTGGTGATCTTTCGGATCGATCCCCCGGCCGTTGTCGCTGATCTCGAAGATAGCGTAACCGAGCTTGGTTCGCCCGCGGATTCTGATGTCTCCGGGTACCCCGCGCTTCAGATATTTGATCGCGTTGTCGATCAGGTTGGAGAAGATCTGCTCGAGCGCGAGCCGGTCGCTCACGATGTCAGGCAGCGGCTCGAGATGGATCTCGGCCTGCGCCTCGGCCGCCTGGTGCGCCAGCGTCGATACGATGGCCTCGATCAGCTCGCCTGTGTCGATCTTCACCGGCTGGAATTCGCGCCGGCCCTCGCGGGTGAGGTTGAGGATCGCCGAGATCAGCCGGTCCATCTTGGCGATCGACGATTTGATGAAGCCGAGAGCTTCGGAAAAATCCTCCGAGAGCTGCCTGTCGGCGCCTTCCAGCGCGATTTCGCCGGGCGCTGCGGGTGCCAGCGGCGCCCCGTTCGCAGAAACCTGGGCGAGGCTGCCGATGCGGCGGAAGATATCGCCGCCGAGCTCTTCGAGCTCGCTCGTGAAGCCCATGATGTTGACGAGCGGCGAGCGCAGATCGTGGCTGACGATATAGGCGAAGCGCTGGATCTCGTCGTTGGCCTCGCGCAGATCCGCCGTGCGTTCGTCGACGACGGATTCCAGATTGACGTTGGAATCGCGCAGGCGCGCTTCAGCCTCGTCGCGGGCCCGCGCCGAGCGCCGCACCAGCCAGGTCGAGATCATGGCCAGCAGCACCACGAGGCCGGAGCCGATGCCGGTCATCGAGGCAGCGAGGGTCTGACTGTGGTCGGAGTTTTCCGTCCGGAGCCGGAACAGCCGTTCCTCCTCGCGGATCATCGCGTTGGCCTGGTTGCTGATCGTGGTCGTGGTATTGGCCGCCGCGGCCTCGCGGATCAGCGCAATGGCGCGGTCGGGTTGGCCCTCCCTGACGAACTTCATCTCGCGCGAGAACTGGTCGAGCCGGGTCTCGATCGCCGCGCTCAGTTTCTCGATGCTGTCGCGTTGCGCGGGATTGTCGCCGATCTGGCGCGTGAGCTTGTCGAGCGCCGGAATGATCGCGGCCACGGCTTTCTCGTGGTCCGACTGGAAATCCGGTCCTTGCGTCAGGAGAAAGCCGCGGGCGCTGCTCTCCGCACGGCGGATCTCCAGCAACAGGGCGTTGATCTGGCTCTCCGCCTCGATGGTATGGACCACCCATTTGCTGTCTTCCCGCGCCTTGTTGACGAGGTAGACCGAGCCGGCGCTGATCACAGTCAGCACCACGAGACCCGCCGCGATCAGCAGGATCTGCCAGAATGCCCGCCGTCGTTGGGCTTCAGCCGTCACGACGGTTCACCTGTTTACGTGCAGTGGATTTCAAAACGCCCCCTTGGAACTAGCCCCAACCGTCCAGAACGCGATTGAGGCCAAAGGGTTCCCTTGGGCGACGAATATTATCGCGGGGCGGGTTCCGCCTTGCCGGCCAGGTACTGTTCCAGCCAGTGGATGTGGTAGTCGCCGTTGATGATGTCGTCTTCACGCACCAGCGCGCGGAACAGCGGCAGCGTGGTCTCGATGCCTTCCACCACCATCTCGTCCAGCGCCCGGCGGAGCCGCATGAGGCATTCGGCGCGGGTCTTGCCGTGCACGATCAGCTTGCCGACCAGGGAATCGTAATAGGGCGGGATCATGTAGCCCTGGTAGACGGCGGAATCGATGCGGACGCCGAGGCCGCCCGGCGGATGGTATTGCAGTATGCGGCCGGGCGAGGGGCGGAAGGTCTCGGGGTTCTCGGCATTGATGCGGCACTCGATGGCGTGGCCGATGACCTGGATCTCGTCCTGCTTGGCGGGCAGGTTGCCGCCGGCGGCGATGCGGATCTGCTCCAGCACGAGGTCGATGTCGGTGATGCTCTCGGTGACGGGATGCTCGACCTGGATGCGGGTGTTCATCTCGATGAAGTAGAACTCGCCGTCCTCGAACAGGAATTCGATGGTGCCGACGCCGAGATATTTCATCTCGCGCATGGCCTTCGCACAGGTCTCGCCGATCTTGGCCCGCGCGGCGGCGGAAAGGACGGGCGAGGGGCCTTCCTCCCAGACCTTCTGGTGGCGGCGTTGCAACGAGCAGTCGCGCTCGCCGAGATGGATCGCGCCGCCGCGGCCGTCGCCGAGAATCTGGATCTCGATGTGGCGCGGCTTCTGGAGGTATTTTTCCAGGTAGACGGAGGCATCGCCGAAAGCGGATTTGGCCTCGTTGGCCGCCGTCGACAGCGCCACCTGCAGATCGGCCTCGCTGTGCGCGACCTTCATGCCGCGGCCGCCGCCGCCGGCCGCCGCCTTCACCAGCACGGGAAAGCCGATCTTCCTTGCGATCGCCAAGGCATCGTCGTCGGGACCGACCGCGCCGTCGGAGCCGGGCACCACGGGGATGCCGAGGCGCTTGGCGGTCTTCTTCGCCTCGATCTTGTCGCCCATCAGGCGGATGTGCTCGGCCTTGGGGCCGATGAAATGCAGATTGTGCTCGGACAGGATCTCCGCGAAGCGCGCATTCTCCGAAAGGAAGCCGTAGCCGGGATGCACGGCGTCGGCGCCGGTGATCTCGCAGGCCGCGAGCAGCGCGGGGACATTGAGATAGCTGTCCTTGGAGGCGGGCGGGCCGATGCACACGCTCTCGTCCGACAGGCGCACATGCATGGCATCGGCGTCGGCGGTGGAGTGCACGGCGACCGTCGCGATCCCGAGCTCCTTGCAGGCCCTGAGGATGCGAAGGGCGATCTCGCCGCGATTGGCTATGAGGATCTTGTCGAACATGGTGCCTCGGGGGCGAACGGGAAATAGCGAATGGCGAACAGGCAGGAGTAACTATTCGCTCCCCCGCTGTTCGCCGATCCCTCACTCAATGATCACGAGCGGCTCGCCGTACTCGACCGGCTGGCCGTCCTCGACCAGGATCTGCGTCACCGTGCCGGCGCGCGGCGAGGGGATCTGGTTCATGGTCTTCATGGCTTCGATGATCAGCAGCGTCTGTCCGACCGAGACCTTGCTGCCGACCTCGATGAACGGCTTGGCGCCGGGCTCCGGCGCCCAATAGGCGGTGCCGACCATCGGCGAGCTGACCGCGCCAGGATGCTTGGACAGGTCGGGGCCGGCGGCGGCAGCAGGCGAGGCGGAGGCTGCCGGCAGGGCGGCGGGAGCCGCAGCCATCGGCACAGGCATGGTCGCGGCAACGCTGATGTTACGGGCGACGCGCAGGCGCAGGCCGGCACGTTCGATCTCGATCTCGGTGAGGCTGGTCTCATCGAGCAGGAGCGCGAGCTCGCGGACGAGCGCGGAATCCTCGCTGGAAAACTTTGCGGCTGCTTTGTCGTCTGGCTGGCGCGCCATGTTGTTTGATCCGAATGTTCTGATTGATGAGGGAGCTTCAGGCTTTGGGCTTGATGGCAAGCTTGGCGGCAAGGCCCTGGATGGCGAGGCGGTAGCCCTCGATGCCGAAACCGCAGAGCGAGGCGAAGGCCGCGCGTGCCGTATAGGAGTGGTGACGAAAGCTCTCGCGGGCGTGGATGTTGGTCACATGCACTTCGACCGTCGGGATCTGAACCGCAAGCAATGCGTCGTGCAGCGCGATCGAGGTGTGCGAATAGCCGCCGGCATTGATGATGATGCCCTTCATCTTGCGGCGATGCGCCTCGTGGATGAAGTCGATCAACTCGCCCTCGCGGTTGGACTGCCGGCAATCCGCCTTGAGACCGAACGTCGCCGCCGTCTCCCGGCACAGCGTCTCGACGTCGGTCAGCGTCGCGTGGCCATACTTCTCCGGCTCGCGCGTCCCCAACATGTTGAGGTTCGGCCCGTTCAGGACGAGGATCGTGTCGGTTGCTGGTTCGGCCATTCCAATCCCGCAAAGAGGTGCTCGGCGTGGCGGGGGTTATAGGTAACAAAGCGCGTGAGGGGAAGCCTTGAAGGCCTCCCGGAGGGGTTCAAGTACCTCATCCAGTGCGCAAAAACCTGTGTGGAAACCACGGAAATTGCTTGTTAACCAGTCCAAAGGATGGCTGGCGGCCGAGGCGCGCGGGTCCATAGGCCAAAAGCCCCTGCCGATCTTTCGGCAGGGGCTCGTTTGGCGGTCAGCGAGCGGCTTAGCCCTCGATGATGTACACGATCTCGCGCGTCTGCGGACGGACGATGACGTACTGGCCGCGGACGAAGATCACTTCATAGCCACGCCACTGCGGGTAGATCTCGACGATCCGGGGCGGCAGCGGGTGGAAGTGGACGGACGCCGGGACCGCGGTGCCGACCGAGATGTTGAAGTTGACGTTCGTGGTCTCCTCGATCTTGGTCGACTTGATCGCGGTCGAGATTTCCGTCCGCTTCTCCGGCGGCGGCGCGGCGGCGGTGGCCGGGGCGTTGCCGGTCGTGGTCTGCGACTTGGTATCGGTGGAGGCCGGGCGGTTCTCGGCATTGTTGCTCTTGGCAGCGCCGCTGGCCTTGTTGTCCTCGGCCTTCATGTCCTTGGCACCGGACTTGGTGGAATCGGACTTGGTCGTCGAGTCCGAGCTCATGCTCTTCGACTTGTCCTGCGCAGACTTATCCTGCGCGCCCTGGGCGTGCTCGCCCTTCATGCCGGCCTTCTCGTCAGCCGCGTTCTTGTTCATCGTGCCGGACTTTTCCATCCCGCCGGACTTTTCCGTGGCGCCGGATTTCTGCATCGCGCCGGACGACTTGTCGTCGGCTCCACCGGGCTTCATGGCGCCGCCGGCCTGGCCAACGGTACCCTTGTCATGGCTCACGGAGTCGCGGCCCATCGAGCCGCCGCGCTCAGTGGCGCCGCCGGAGGGCTGGGAGTGCTGCATCTGCTGCGAACCAGCGCCGCTATCGCGACCCTTGTCCTGTGCGTTCGCCAGACCGGCGCCCGCAACGAGGGCGACTGCGGCAACTGAGATCATAAAGCGGTTCAACATCGAATTCTCCTCACGTGTTTCTTTGCGTCATTGCCCGCGCCAACAACGAAAGGAGGTTTCAGTTGTTCCGGAACTTCGGCTGTTCCGCGGCATTTGTTTGTTGAACGCCAGATGAATGAACTTGCACGAAGACGCCAAGCTTCGCGCAAGAAAAAAGGCCGGCTTTCCAGCCGGCCCCTTCGTGTTTCACTATCGCAATACGTGCGATCAACAAGTCGCCTTGCCGCAGCGGGCGATGCCGATCTTTTCCTTGAGGCCTTCGACGCCGACGGCGCCGATCACGATCTGCTTGCCGATGACGTAGCTCGGCGTGCCGTTCATGCCCATCGCTTCAGCGAGCTTGAAATTCTCCTCGATGGTGGCGCGCACCTCGGGGCTCGCGATGTCCTTCTCGATCCTCGCGGTGTCGAGGCCGGCTTCCTTGGCCGCTTGAAGCGCGCGTGCCTTGTCGGCGGCGCCGCGGCCACCGAGCAGTTTCTGGTGGAAGTCGAGATATTTCTTGCCGGTGGGATCCTGCATGCGCACGGCGACCGCGACCTGTGCCGCTTCGACAGAGCCCTGGCTGAGCACCGGAAACTCCTTCAGCACGACCTTCAGCTTCGAATCGCCTTTCATGATGGTGAGCATGTCGTCCATCGCGCGCTTGCAGTAGCCGCAATTGTAATCGAAGAACTCGACGAAGGTGACGTCGCCGTCCTTGTTGCCGAGCACGACCTGGCGCGGCGAGTTGAAGATCGCGTCGGCGTTCTGCGCGATGCTGGCCTCGTGCTTCTGCGTCTCGGCCGCGGCTTGGCGCTTGCTGAGCTCGGCCATGGCCTCTTCGAGCACCTCGGGATGGCTGACGAGATAGTTCTTGATGATCTTCTCGATGTCGGTGCGCTGGGTATCGGAGAAGCTGTCGGCCGATGCAGGCACGGCTGCGCCGAACATGGCGAGCGCAAACAACGCGGGAGCAAGCAGGCGCAGCGAAGGCATAGGCAAATCCTCTTATCCAAAGCAGGTTTCGGAATACGTCCCGGCGGACTCAAAGCTAAGGTCGTGACGTCGTGGTGTCAGGCGTCGTGGTGTCAGTTGCGCGGCGGCTTGGCCGCCACGATGTCGTCGGCCTTGACCCATCCGGGCGTGCCGACGGCAAAACGGGTTTTCGCGCGCGTGGCGAGCTCGCGGGCGGTCTTGTTGTCGCCGCGCAAGTAAGCGGCCTGGGCCGATGCGAGATCCGCCTCGGCATAATCTCCCTTCCGGCCATAGGCCATCGCGAGCTGGCTATAACCGAGGATGGCCTCGGGCTCCCGCGCCACCGCGGCGCGGAGAATCCGAACGGCGTCGTCGGTGTAGGCCTTATTATCGGTTCCAACCAGAGCCTGCCCAAGTAACATCTCGATGAGGGGTGAATTGTTCGAGAGTGCGACAGCCTTGCGCAGGGCAGGGATGGCGTCGGCCGGCTTGCCGCTTTCCAAGAGGGCCTGGCCGCGCACCTCGTAGAAATACGGGTTGTTCGGCTGAACCTGGATCAGCGCGTCGATCTGGGTGAGCGCGCTGCGCAAATCGCCGTGCAGATAGGTGCTGATGGCGCGGGCATAGCGCGCCGGCATGCTGTCATTGGTCTGGGGATAGCGGCGGTACACCGTCTCGGGCCGCTCCATGAAGGCGGAGATCTTGGCGCGCACCATGTCGTGGCGGAGCTGGAGCGCTGCATCGTCCTTCTTGTTCCAGTAGGGGCTGGAGCTCGCGAACTCCTGCAGCGCGGCAACGCGCTCGGCGGGCATCGGATGCGACTGGAGATAGGGGTCGGCGCCGCGCGCAGCGAACAGGCTCTCGCTGGTGAAGCGCTTGAAGGTCTCGTACATGCCCTTCGGCGATTGCTGGGTCGCGGTCAGGAATTTCACGCCGGCGCGGTCGGCGTTCTCCTCCTGCTGGCGCTGGTAGGACAGCAGCGACCGGCGGATCACCTCCTGCGGCGCCGAGATCGCAGCGGCGCCGGCATTGGCGAGCCCGTTGTTGCCGCCGCTGCTGTTGCGCGTGCTGCCGGCGGCGATCGCGCCGGCGCCGAGCAGCATCGCGATGATCATCTGGGTCTGGGCCGCGGCGAGCTGCTCACGCAGCTTGGACAGATGGCCGCCGGCCAGATGCCCGGTCTCGTGCGCGAGCACGCCGATGATCTGGTTCGGCGTCTCCGATTGAAGAATCGCGCCGTAATTGACGAAGATGCGGCGGCCATCGGCGACGAACGCGTTGAACGAGTTGTCGTTGAGGATCACCATCTGGATGTTCTGCTTCTCCAGACCCGCGGCACGCAGGATCGGGCGCGTATATTCGCGCAGCAGCTGCTCGGTCTCGGTGTCGCGCAGGACCGGCGGCCCTTTGGCTTGCGCGTGCGCCGCGGAGAACGGCGTCAGCGCGATCGCCGCAGCCGTGACGAGGGCGGTGAGGGCGGAAGCCTTCTTGCGCAATGCGATCTGGAGCGACATCAAACGGTCTTGGTCAAACGGTCTGGACAGCAGTTTCGTGATTGGTTTTGGCGATTGGCGGCGGGCCGGATACGCGATATGCCCTTATCAGCCGTTCCCCTTATGAGCCGTACAATGCGGCCAGTCTGGGGCGCAAGCGCCCCGTTTTTCCGGACCGGCCGCACCGGCCCGCCAGCGAAATAGCAGAAATCAATGCACGATGCGACTTTAAGGAACCGGTTGGGGCAGTGGCTCGAGCCCTCCCGCCGCAGCGATGTTCCCCCGTTCATGGTGATGGACGTCATGGCCGCGGCGGCTCGAATTGAGGCCGCCGGGGGCCATGTCATCCATATGGAGGTCGGCCAGCCGGCGGCCGCGGCGCCCAGGACCGCCATTGCGGCCGCCCACACCGCGCTCGAGACCGGGCGGATCGATTATACCTCCGCGCTCGGCATCCCCTCCTTGCGCGAGCGCATCGCGCGCCATTACCGCGATGCCTATGGCTGCGACGTCAGCCCTGACAGGATCGTGGTGACGACCGGCTCTTCCGGCGGGTTCATCCTGGCCTTCCTGTCGATGTTCGAGCCGGGCGACCGCGTCGCCGTGACGGTGCCGGGCTATCCGCCCTACCGTCATATCCTCACCGCGCTCGGCTGCGAGCCGGTGCTGATCGAGACCACGAACGAGACGCGCCATGCTCTCACCGGCGAGGCGTTGCTCGCCGCCCATCGCAAGGCGCCGCTGAAGGGCGTGCTGGTTGGCAGCCCCGCCAATCCGACGGGGACGATGATGTCGCGCGAGGCGCTCGCCAGCCTGATCGCGGCGGCGGAAGACGCCGGCATCCGTTTCATCTCGGACGAGATCTATCACGGGCTCGATTATGCGTTTCCGGCCGTCACCGCGGCCGCGCTCTCCGAGCACGCCCTCGTGATCAACTCGTTCTCGAAATATTTTTGCATGACGGGCTGGCGCGTCGGCTGGATGGTCGTGCCCGAAATCCTGGTGCGGCCGATCGAGCGGCTGCAGCAGAACCTGTCGATCTCGGTGCCGTCGCTGTCGCAGATCGCGGCAGAGGCTGCCTTCGACGGCGCGGCCGAGATGGAGGCGATCAAGCATGGCTATCAGGAAAACCGGCGGATTTTGATCGAGGGATTGCCGAAAGCTGGCCTCGCCAAATTCCTGCCGGCCGATGGTGCATTTTATCTCTATGCCGACGTCTCGGACTTCACCTCGGACAGTTTCGAATTTGCCAAGCAAATGCTGGAACAGGCACGCGTTGCGGCGACGCCGGGCCTCGATTTCGATCCCGTTCATGGCCGATCGTTCATTCGGTTTTCTTATGCACGCTCGTCCGGGGAGATGCGCGAGGCAGTTGACCGGATCGCTCACTGGCTTAAATAGCCGCCAGTTTTCGACCACATCCGGAGCTCATCTTGTCTGACCACCGATCTGTCCCGACCGCTGCTGCGCCACATTTTTCTCTCGCTGCATTGATGTGGCCGACCCGGCCGGGTGAAACGGTCGGTGCGGTGCGTGCCGTCGTGCTGGTTGTGCTCGGCACCGCATTGATGGCGCTATCAGCCAAGGTCAGCCTGCCGCTGCCCTATGTCCCCATGACGCTGCAGACGCTGGTGGTGCTGATGATCGGCGCGGCCTATGGCTGGCGTCTTGGCAGCGCAACCATGATCGCCTACCTCGCCGAGGGTGCGCTTGGCGCGCCGGTATTTGCCGGACCGGTGGGTGGAATTGCGCCGCTGGTTGGCCCGACCGCGGGCTATCTGTTCGGTTTCATTGCGGCCGCTTTCGTGACCGGCTGGCTCGCCGAGCGCGGCTGGGACCGCAGCGTGGCGCTGCTGTTTGCAGCGATGGCGATAGGCCATATCGTCATTCTGGCCGCCGGCTTCGGCTGGCTGGCGTTCGGCCTCGGGCTCGGCGCTGCGAAGGCCTGGCAGGTCGGCATCATGCCGTTCGTTGCGGCTTCGCTGGTCAAGAACGCGCTTGGCGCGACGTTGATGCCGGCAGCGCGAAGACTGATCGAGCGTCGCCGGTAAAGCGCGCAAAATTCGCGGTTCCAATTGACAGGGCCGGCCAAGTTGATCTTGGCTGGCCCAGCGTTTGAGGGGGAGTGAAACGATGACGACGACAACGATGGCGGGGGCGCCGATCGCGCCGCCCGCAGCAAAGCCGTGGTACAAGGTTCTCTACGTCCAGGTGCTGATCGCCATCGTGCTCGGCGCCATCGTCGGCTGGCTGTGGCCGACGGTTGCCACCAACGAATGGATCAAGGCGCTCGGCGACGGCTTCATCAAGCTGATCAAGATGGTGATCGCCCCGATCATCTTTTGCACCGTCGTCTCCGGAATCGCCCACATCCAGGATGCCAAGAAGGTCGGCCGCATCGGCATCAAGGCGCTGGTCTATTTCGAGGTCGTCTCGACCTTCGCCCTGGTGATCGGACTGATCATCGGCAATCTCGTGAAGCCGGGCGCGGGCTTCGGCAGTGGGGCGGCCAACGAGGCGGCCGTTGCCAATTACGCCAAGCAGGCTGCCGGCCAGAAGTCCGTCGACTTCGTGCTGCACATCATTCCCGACACGGTGGTCGGGGCCTTCGCGCAAGGCGAAATCCTCCAGGTGCTGCTGTTCTCGGTGCTGTTCGGCTTCGCAATTATGAGCCTGGGTGAGCGCGGCCACACCATCCGCAGCTTCATCGACGACGCCGCCCATGCCGTGTTCGGCGTCATCTCCATCGTGATGCGCGCAGCGCCGATCGGCGCGTTCGGCGCCATGGCCTATACGATCGGCAAGTTCGGCACCGGCGCGATCCTCAATCTGGTCGGGCTGATCGCCACGTTCTACGTCACCGCGGCGCTGTTCGTCTTCGTCGTGCTCGGCATCATCGCGCGCCTTGCCGGGTTCTCGATCTTCAAGTTCCTGGCCTACATCAAGGACGAGCTGCTGATCGTGCTCGGTACCTCGTCCTCGGAAAGCGCGCTGCCGTCCCTGATGGAGAAGCTGGAGCGGCTCGGCTGCTCCAAGTCGGTGGTCGGCCTCGTGGTGCCCACGGGTTACTCGTTCAATCTCGACGGCACCAACATCTACATGACGCTGGCGACGCTCTTCATCGCGCAGGCGCTCGGCTACGATCTCAGCTTCAGCCAGCAGCTGACCATCCTGGTCGTGGCGATGCTGACCTCGAAGGGCGCTTCCGGCATCACCGGCGCGGGCTTCATCACGCTGGCAGCGACGCTTGCCGTGGTCGATCCGCGCCTCGTGCCGGGCATGGCGATCGTGCTCGGCATCGACAAGTTCATGAGCGAGTGCCGCGCGCTGACCAATCTGTGCGGCAACGGCGTCGCCTGCGTGATCGTCGCCTGGTGGGAAGGTGAGCTCGACCGCGACAAGCTCAACGCCAACCTCGCCAAGCGGATCGACCCGACCGACATGGAGACGGCGATCACCACGGACTGATCGCGCCCTCGGGCTTCGAATTGGGAAGGGCTGGTCGATATCCTCGATCAGCCCTTTTGTTTGGGCCTAGAACCGCTCGGGCCGATATGGCAGCGGATCAATCGCCGGCGTCTCGCCGCTCATGATCTCGGCAAGCAGGCGTCCGCTCGCGGGTCCCAGGGTAAAGCCCTGGTGGCCGTGACCGAAATTCATCCAGAGGCCGGGATGCCGCGGAGCTTGCCCGAGCACCGGCAGCATGTCGGGCGTGCAGGGGCGGGTGCCGAACCACGGATCCGGCTCGACGCGCTTGCCGAGGTCGATCAGCTCCCGCGCGGAGCCTTCCGCGCTGGCGAGCTGGACGGGCGTGGCGAGCGCGTCCATGCCGGTCAATTCCGCGCCGGTGGTGATGCGGATTCCCTTTGCCATCGGGCCCATGGCGTAGCCGCCGCCCTTGTCGACGAGCGGCAGGTCGAGCGAAGCGCCGCCGCTGTAATGCATGTGGTAGCCGCGCTTGCGCACCAGCGGAATGCGATAGCCGAATTTGTGGAGGAGGTCGGGCGACCACGGCCCCAGCGTCACGACGGCGTGGGCGGCGTCGAGGCGGCCCTGGTCCGTGTTGACCGACCATCCGGTCGCGGTCTGCTGCAGCGACTGCGCATCGCCCAGCACGATGGTGCCGCCGCGACGCTCGAACAGCTCGGCATAGGCCGTGACGAGGGCGCCGGGATCGGACACCGTCCAGGTATCGAGCCAGTGGATCGCGCCGGGAAGATCGTCGCGCAGGGTCGGCTCGGCTTTGGCAAGCTCGCTGCCGGACAGCACCCGGAACTTCACGCCGAATTCGCGCTGGTCTTGTTCTGCGGCCTTGATCGAAAGATCGAGGTCCGCGGCGTCGCGGTACAGCGCGCGATAGCCGGCGCGGCGGATCAGATTGTCGGCATGGGCTTCCCGAATGAGGATGTCGTGCTCCGGGGTCGCGTAGGCGATCAGCCGCGCCCAAGCCTCGATCGCCTCGCGATGCCGTTTCGGCGCCGAGTGCCACCAGTAGCGGAGCAGGGGCTCGACATGGAGGTGAAGCGACGACAGGCTGTAGCGCACGTCGTTGGTGCGGCCGGTCGCGATCTTGAGCAGCGTCGCGAGATCGCGCGGCATCGGATAGGGGCGGACCGCTTCGGCCTGGATCATGCCGGCATTGCCGTAGCTGGTCTCACGGCCCGGCTCCCTGCGATCGACGAGCGTCACGGCCCAGCCGCGCTGCTGCAGGTGCAGCGCGGCGCTCACGCCGATCATGCCGCCGCCGAGAACCATTGCGCTTTGCATCGGAAGACTTCTCCTGTCGGACCGCGTTATTCCCAAGTGAGAAAGCCGGGGGCGGCGGACAGCGGCGGCGTCGCGGCAAGCCTCGCAAGGTCGGGGACCGGCCGGCACAATTGCGCGTCGCTCGCAAAGGCGGCCTCAATGCCTGCGGCAACCGAGAGCACGATGGCGTCGCCGCCGCGCGGACCGACGACCTGGAGGCCGAACGGCAGTCCGGCTTCGTCGAGGCCGAGCGGAATGCTGATGGCGGGATGGCCTGCAAGCGTGACGGCGTAGGCGAGCGCGAGCCAATGGAAGTAGGATCTGGTCGGAGCGCCATCGATCTCCGCCGGGTGAGGCTCCGACCATGGCCGCGGGCTCAGCGTGATCGTCGGGCTGATCAGTACGTCGCAGGTTTCGAAGAAGCTTTGATAGGCGCGATAAATCCTGGTCTGCGTCGTCGAGGCCCGCGCATGGTCTTCGAGCGTGTAGCCGAGCCCTTCCTCGACATTGGCGCGGACATTGGGGCCGAGCATCTCGGGACGTTCCTTGTAGTTCTTGCCGTGGGTCGCCAGGAACATGCCTGCGCGGAGCACGGCAAAAGCGTCGTCGGCGCCGGCGCAATCCGGCGTTGCTTCGCGGGATTCTGCGAACAGCGGTGCGAGCCGCTTCACGCGTGCGCGGAACACGCGCCGGATCGCCTGCTCGGTCGGAGCGAAGCCGAAATCCTCTGTGAAGGCGAGGCGGAGCTTGCCGAGCTCTGCGGGGCGCGGGACGGCCCAGCGCTCGGCGCGCGCGCGCACGGCCTCGCCGGGCAGCGTATAGGCGAGCGGATCGCGGGCATCATCGCTCGCCATCACCGACAGCATCAAGGCGGTGTCGGCGACGTTGCGCGCCATCGGCCCGTCGGTCGACAGATTGGACCAGCCGAACGCCCGCTTTTCGCTGGCCACGAGGCCGTAGGACGGACGCATGCCGACGATGCCGGCGAAGCCTGCCGGATTGCGCAGGGACCCGCCAGTGTCGGAGCCCGAGGCGAGCGGAGCCATGCCGCAGGCGAGCGCCACCGCCGAGCCGCCGGAGGAGCCCGCCGCCGAGCGCATGGGATCGAAGGGATTGCCGGTCGCGCCGAACACGGGATTGCGGGTGTTGCCGCCCGCCGCCCATTCCGGCGTGTTGGTCTTGCCGAAGATGATGGCGCCGGCGGCGCGCAGGCGCGCGACCGAGCCCTGGTCGGCCGCCGGGACGTTATCCTTCAGCAGCGGGCTGCCATAGGTGGAGCGCATCCCCGCGGTGTCCTGGGTATCCTTGATGAGAACGGGAAGCCCGTGCAGGGCACCGCGATCCTCGCCGCGCAGGATGGCGGCTTCGGCCGCCTTGGCAGCGGCACGCGCGCCCGGCTCGTCCAGCGTCACGACGGCGTTGACGGCGGGATTGATGGCGGCGATGCGGGACAGGCAGGCGTCGAGCAACTCGACAGGTGAGATCGCCCGGGCGGCCAACAGGCGGCGCAACTCGACGGCGCTGGAATCGCAAAGCTCTGACAATGCCGGTCCCCTCTCAGATTGCGCAAACGGCTTAGCACATCGGGACATCGGCGAAACAAAAACGCCCGGCAGTGCCGGGCGTCGTGTCTTGCATAGGTTGTCAGGCCTTATTCGCCGCCGCCAAAGCGGCGGGACCACCAGCCGGCGCGGCGCGGGGCGGCGGGCGTTTCGCTCGTCGCTTCCGCCGCAGGTTCAGCTGCCGGTGCGGGCGGGGTGACCGGCTCGACTGCCTGGGCAACCGGGGCTGCCGGCTCGCTCGGGCTGCTCGACATGAAGCTCACCTTTTCGCGCACCGTGGAGCGGCGCCGCGCGGCCTTGTCGTCGGCGGGCTCTTCCTCCGCGGCGACGGGCTCGGGCTGGGCCGGAGCCTCGGTCTGCACTTCGGCGTGCGGCTCAGGCTGCGAGACTTGCGGCTCGGCGGCGCTGTGCTCGGCTTGCGCAATCGAGGGCGCAGCCTCACTGCCGAGGCCGTCGAAATCGGCAACCGCCTCGGCTGCTTCCGATGGATGATTGGTGCCGAGTTCGTCACCGATGGAGCCGGCGAGACCTTCCTCGCCGCCACCGCGACGACGGCGTCCGCCGCGGCGACCACGCCGGCGCCGGCGATCACCGCTGCCCTGCTGTTCGCCACGGGCTGCCTGTTCCTCGCCTTCCTCGCCGTCCTGCTCGGGTTCGGCATCGTCCTCGCCTTCGCCGGCCGCCACGGCCGCCTCGGGAAGGGTGGGGGCGCCATCCTCGCGCAATTCGCCCTCGCGCGGGCCACCGCGGCCGCGCCGGCGACGGCGGCGCTTGCGGCGTTGGCCGTCCTGCTCGGACCCGGCGTCGCCTGCGGACTGCTCCTCGGCGAGACCTTCGGTCTCCTCGGTCTCGACCTCGGATTCGGTCTCCGGATCGAACTCCTCGTCGTCATAAGCTTCTTCGACCAGCGGCGGCGGGCTTGCGGCCGCCTGCGCCGCCAGCAGCGCCTTGGCGGCTTCCAGCGTATGCACCTGTTCGCCGCGGTCGATGAGGTAGGCCTGCGGCCCGCTGACGCTGGGATCCGCGATCACCGAGAGGGTGACCTTGAAGCCGTTCTCGAGATCGCGCAGGTGGCCACGCTTGTGGTTGAGCACATAGAGCGCAACGTCGGTGCGGGTGCGTACCACGAGATTGTGGGTCGCGCCCTTCATCAGGATTTCTTCGAGGCCGCGCAGCAGCTGCAGCGCCACCGAGGACACCGAGCGGACGTGGCCGGTGCCGCCGCAATGCGGGCAGGGATCGGTCGAGCTCTCGAGCACGCTGGCGCGGATGCGCTGGCGCGACATTTCGAGCAGGCCGAAATGCGAGATGCGTCCGACCTGGATGCGCGCGCGGTCCTGCCTCAGGCAATCGGACAGCTTGCGCTCGACCGCACGGTTGTTGCGCTTCTCGTCCATGTCGATGAAGTCGATGACGATCAGGCCGGCGAGGTCGCGCAAGCGGAGCTGGCGGGCGACCTCTTCGGCCGCCTCCAGATTGGTCTTGAGCGCGGTGTCCTCGATATGGTGCTCGCGCGTCGATCGTCCGGAGTTGACGTCGATCGAGACCAGCGCCTCGGTCTGGTTGATCACGATGTAGCCGCCGGAGCGCAGCTGCACGGTCGGCGAGAACATCGCATCGAGCTGGCTCTCGACGCCCATGCGCGAGAACAATGGCTGGCCGTCGCGATACTGCTTCACCGCGCTGACATTGGCGGGCATCAGCATCTTCATGAAGTCGCGCGCTTCGCGGTAGCCGGATTCACCGGCAACCGAGATTTCGTCGATCTCCTTGTTGTAGAGGTCGCGCAGCGAGCGCTTGATCAGCGAGCCTTCCTCGTAGACGAGGGTCGGGGCCTGCGACTTCAGCGTGAGGTCGCGCACCGTCTCCCACATCCGGATCAGATATTCGAAGTCGCGCTTGATCTCGGGCTTGGTCCGGGCGGCGCCGGCGGTGCGCAGGATGATGCCCATGCCTTCCGGCACGTCGAGATCCTGCACCACTTCCTTCAGGCGGGAACGGTCCTGGGCGCTGGTGATCTTGCGGCTGATGCCGCCGCCGCGCGCCGTGTTCGGCATCAAGACGGCATAGCGGCCGGCCAGCGACAGATAGGTCGTCAGCGCGGCGCCCTTGTTGCCACGCTCTTCCTTGACGACCTGCACCAGCATCACCTGGCGGCGCTTGATGACTTCCTGGATCTTGTACTGGCGGCGCGGACGGAACGTACGCTCCGGCACTTCCTCCAGCACGTCGTCGCCGCCGACGGATTCGACGACTTCCTCTTCGGCTTCCTCGTCGTCCTCATCTTCGTCGTCTTCTTCGCCAGTTGCTTCCGCAGCCTCGGCAAGCGACGTCTCGGCATTCTCTCCGCCGCCGTACACCGCATCAGCGGGCTCATCGACCGACGTCACGGCCTCGGCCAGAGCTTCCGCATGCGCCTCGGGCGCGTGAGATTCGAAGGTTTGGGCCTCCTGCGGCTCGGCAACAATCTCGGTCGCGACCACGGGCTCGGCGCCGACGGCCGCGACAGGCGCGGGCGTCTCGCCGGCATGATCATGGTCGTGATGATCGTGCTGGTGATCGTGACCACGGTCGTGGTCGTGGCCATGGTCATGGTCGTGGTCGTGGGCGTGCTGGTCATCATGGGCATGATGATCGTCGTGATCATGCTCGCCATGAGCAGGTTCGCCCTGATCGTCGTCGTGGTGATCGTGGCCTTCGTGCTCGCCACGGTGCTCTGCATCGGCGTGCGAATGCTCGCCGTCGTGCAAGGCGCCCTCGGCATGCTCCGGCTGCGCCGCGCCCTCGATCGGCTGGGCGGCGGGATCAGCGCCGGCGTCGAGGCCTTCGACGATGTCGCTGCGCACGCGCTCGCCATGACCACGGCGGCGGGCGTTGCGGTGGCGCGAACGGCGGCGTCCGTGGGAGCGGTTCTCGCTCTCCTCTTCGGCCTCACGATGGGCCTGTTCCTCGGCCTCGATCAGCGCCTGCCGGTCGGCGACCGGGATCTGATAGTAGTCGGGATGGATTTCACTGAAGGCGAGGAAGCCGTGGCGGTTGCCGCCATATTCGACGAAGGCGGCTTGGAGCGAGGGTTCGACCCTTGTGACCTTGGCGAGGTAGATATTCCCGCGCAGTTGCTTGCGTTGCGCGGTCTCGAAATCAAACTCTTCGACGCGATTGCCGCGGACCACGACGACCCGGGTCTCTTCCGGGTGGGTGGCATCGATCAACATCTTGTTGGGCATGTCTTAACTCTTGGCGGCGGCGGGCGCGATTCACCGTGGGCGCGTATCGCGCCGCCGGGTGACGCGACGGTCCACCTGATTCGGGGGTGAGGGGAAGGCCGAAACGCCGTCTCTCGCGCCTTGCCGGACCGGAAGCTTCAGGACCAAGGCGGCGCGCGGGATTGTCACTCCGCAGCGTCGCGAATGGTCCTTCAGAATTCGTCGGCACAGTCTGGCGCATCAAGCGTCGGCCCGTATGAAACATTGGGCGGCGAGGCCGCCCTTCAATCAGTTGCTGCTGGCCAGGCATGGCGCGAGCGCGCTCGCCTTGGGGATCACGAACCGCTCCCTTGGGATCAAGGGATCGGGTAATGGGTTACATCGCTGTCAGAACCGCCCCGGCAACGAAAGTGGTAACCCGGGACCGTTCCGCCGCCGGCGCTTGACCCGTTCCACTCGCTGCCGCGCACCGCGCTGGTCTTAGAGGGAAACGGAAAACGCTGGAATTCCCAAACCTTGAGAGTTCCCGCGGTGCACCGGGAGGCTGAATGCGACACAACCTGAAATATCGGCCGTCAGCATTCCGTACATACGAGGAATGAGCCATCCGTGCAAGGGAGCGTCGCACGGCGGTCACAGTCGCCGAGTTTCGCGTTTCTGTCATTAAGGATCGATTAACCCTGTGGTTCTATTGCGTTAAAGAGGGCTGCTCGGAGGCACGGAATCGGTGGCGAGCCGCACAAATCAACGGGTTTTGCTGGGATGCGCATTGCTGTGCGCTGCAGCGTTGCCGTATGCCGATTCCTCACGCCTGAGGGCCGCGGAGAGCCAGCCGCAACCCGCTGTTGCAGCGGCAAATTTTCCGATCGCCTCGGCCGCCCGGCTGGCCGGCGACGGCAAGCAGACCCGCTTCATTCTCGACATCGACAAGGCCGTCACCTTCCGTGCCGTCACGCTAGCCGACCCGTACCGGGTCGTCGTCGACGTGCCGCAGGTCAATTTTCAGCTGCCGGCGGGGACGGGGGCCGGGGGGCGCGGATTGGTCAAGGCTTTCCGCTACGGGCTGGTCATGCCCGGCGGCTCGCGAATCGTGTTCGACCTGACCGGACCGGCCAAGATCGCCAAGTCCTACGTGGTGGAGGCGGCCAACGGCCAGCCCGCCCGGCTCGTGCTGGAGCTCGAGGAGGTCGATCGCGCCGCGTTCGTGCAGGCGCTCGCGCCCGAAAATCGGCCTGAGCTGCGGCCCACGATCGCCGAGGCGCCGCCCGCAGCGACTCCCGCGACCGCGGCCCCCGACACGGCGCAGCAGAAGGCCGATGGCCGCCCGGTGGTGGTGATCGATCCCGGCCATGGCGGCATCGACAATGGCACGCAGTCGAGCGGCGAGAGCGAAAAGAACCTGGTGCTGGCCTTTGGGCTCGCGCTCCGCGACAGATTGGAGAAGGCCGGCAAGTACCGTGTGGTGATGACGCGGGACGACGACACCTTCATTCCGCTCAATGACCGGACCAAGATCGCCCGCAATCTCAAGGCCGCGTTGTTCGTCTCGATCCATGCCGATGCGCTGCCGCGTGCCGAGGGTGATGCGCAGGGCGCGACCATCTACACGCTGTCCGACAAGGCGTCCGACGCCGAGGCCCAGCGGCTGGCCGATGCGGAAAACCGGGCAGATGCGATTGCCGGCTTCAACCTCGCGGAGGAGCCGACCGATGTCGCCGACATCCTGATTGACCTCACGCAGCGAGAAACCCGCACCTTTTCAAATCGTTTCGCCCGCCTCTTGATGGGGGAAATGAAGTCGACGGTGCGGATGCACAAGCATCCCCTGAAGTCGGCCGGTTTCCGCGTCCTGAAGGCGCCCGATGTACCCTCGGTGCTGGTCGAGATCGGTTATGTCTCCAACAAGGGCGACCTGGAGCACCTGGTCTCCGAGGGCTGGCGGTCCAAGGCCGTGGGCTCGATGGCGCAGGCGATCGACGGGTTTTTGACCAAACGGATGGCCACGGCGGGATCGTCAAACTGACGACCCGGGGATCGTCAAACTGACGACCCGGGGATCGCGCAATTGACGGCCCCAAAAGGCCTTCAAACTGAAAGGGTTTTTGCGTCCCGCCGCAAAAGCCCTAGTTTGGCCACAGCGGGCGCTTTATAAAAACGCCGCAGGGGGTTCCGGAATCGGCGAGAATCCCGTTCGGCAAGCGTCTTAAGTCCGGCACAGATGGTATTGTGTAAGCCGGCGAATTCGCGACGTGAGGTTGGCGCCAGTTTGGGGTGCCAAGGCACCGATACTGGGCTGATACTGGATTGATCCAGAGTTTGAACGGATAAACAGATAATGCGCTTGCTGGTGCGGTTCATGGGCTTCCTGTTCGCCGCGGGAACAGTGGTGTTCCTTGTTGGTGTCGGGGCCGTGGCAGGCTTGATCTGGCATTTCTCCAAGGACTTGCCGGACTACTCTCAGCTTCAGGATTACGAGCCGCCGGTGATGACCCGCGTGCACGCGGTCGATGGTTCGCTGGTCGGTGAATACGCCAAGGAGCGGCGGCTGTACCTGCCGATCCAGGCGGTGCCCAAGCTCGTGATCAACGCGTTTCTCGCGGCCGAGGACAAGAACTTCTACGAGCATGGCGGCATCGACTACACCGGCATGGCGCGCGCGGGTCTGGTCTATATCCAGAACTACGGCTCGAACCGCCGTCCGCAGGGTGCCTCCACCATCACCCAGCAGGTCGCCAAGAACTTCCTTCTCACCAACGAGGTCTCCTTCGCGCGCAAGATCAAGGAAGCCTTGCTGGCGATGCGCATCGAGAAGACCTATTCGAAGGACAAGATCCTCGAACTGTATCTCAACGAGATCTATCTCGGCCTCGGCGCCTACGGCATCGCGGCGGCCTCGCTGGTCTATTTCGACAAGTCGGTGAACGAGCTGACGGTGGCGGAAGCGTCCTATCTGGCGGCGCTGCCGAAGATGCCGGCGACCCTGCATCCGGTGCGCAACCGTGACCGCGCCATCGAGCGTCGCAACTATGTCGTCGATCGCTTGCTGGAGAACGGCTGGATCAAGCAGGCCGACGCCGACAAGGCGCGCAAGGAGCCGCTGGCCGTCACCAGCCGCTCCAACGGGGCCCACACCTTCGCCGGCGAATATTTCGCCGAGGAAGTTCGCCGCGACATCTTCGAGCGCTACGGCGAGAAGAAGTTGTACGAAGGTGGTCTGTCCGTCCGCACCACGCTGGATCCGAAGATCCAGGTCATGGCGCGCAAGGCGATGGTCACCGGCCTCGTGAATTATGACGAGCAGCAGGGCTATCGCGGCGCCATGAGCAAGCTCGATATTTCGGGCGACTGGGGCGTCAAGCTCGCCGAGATCAAATCGCTCTCCGACATCTCGCCGTGGCGTATGGCGGTGGTGCTGGAGACCAGCGACCAGTCGGCGCGCATCGGCTTCCAGCCGACCCGCGAACTCGGCGGCGCCGTCAGCAAGCAGCGCGAGACCGGCATTGTCACGCTCGATGGCGTGCGCTGGGCACGCGCGGTTCAGGGCAATGCCAAGGGCAAGACGCCGACGTCCGTGGCGCAGGTGCTTGCCCCCGGCGACGTGATCTATGCCGATCCGCTCTATAGCAAAGAGGGACATCCGGTCGAAGGCCAGTACCGGCTGCGGCAAATCCCCGAAGTGTCGGGCGCGATGGTGGCGATGGATCCCTGGACCGGCCGCGTGCTTGCGATGGTCGGCGGCTTCTCGTTCGACCAGAGCCAGTTCAACCGCGCCACGCAGGCCTATCGGCAGCCGGGCTCGTCCTTCAAGCCGATCGTGTATTCGGCTGCGCTCGACAACGGCTATACGCCCTCGACCGTCGTGCTCGATGCTCCCATCGAAATCGATCAGGGACAGGGCGCCGGCGTGTGGCGGCCGGAAAACTTCTCTTCTGGCAAATTCCAGGGACCGGTGACGCTGCGCAACGCGTTGCGGCAATCGCTCAACACGGTGACGGTGCGCCTCGCGCAGGACATCGGCATGCCGCTGATCGGCGAATATGCCCGCCGCTTCGGTGTCTATGACGAGCTGCCGAACTACCTGTCCTACGCGCTCGGCGCCGGCGAAACCACGGCGATGCGCATGGTCACGGCGTACTCGATGCTGGCCAATGGCGGCCGCCGCGTGAAGCCGACGCTGATCGATCGTATCCAGGACCGTTACGGCCGCACCATCTTCAAGCACGACCAGCGCGAATGCCGCGGCTGTGACGCGCCGGGCGGCTGGAAGAACCAGGCCGAGCCGCAGCTGATCGACCGCCGCGAGCAGGTGCTGGATTCCATGACCGCCTATCAGATCACCGAGCTGATGGAAGGCGTGGTCCAGGCCGGTACCGCGACCGTGGTCAAGGAAGTGGGCAAGCCGGTCGCCGGCAAAACCGGTACCACCAACGAGGCCAAGGACGCCTGGTTCGTCGGCTTCTCGCCCGACGTCGCCGTCGCCATCTATATGGGCTACGACAAGCCGCGGCCGCTGGGTAAGGGCAATGCTGCGACCGGCGGCCATCTGGCGGCACCCATCGCGCGCGATTTCCTCAAGCTCGCGCTCGCCGACAAGCCCGCGGTTCCGTTCAAGGTGCCGGCCGGCATCAAGCTCGTGCGCGTCGTCTCGAAGACCGGCATGCGCGCCGGTCCCGGCGAGACCGGCGGAACCATCCTCGAAGCGTTCAAGCCGGGCACGGCGCCGCCGGATAATTACTCCGTCATCGGCGTGGCCGACGCAGACGGGCGCGGCGGCGGCATGCCGGCCTCGCAGCAGCAACAGCCGGATTCCGGCTTCTTCATGCGGCCCGGCACCGGCGGGCTCTACTAAGGCCGGATAACACGGACGATCGCGGTTCCGGCGGTTGCGCTTTGCAGCCGCCGCCGCTACATCCCCATCTCGAATTGCACGCGGGATTCCGCGAGACCAGAGAACGACATGCGCGCCGAAATCGAACGGTTGGTAGAAGAGATCAAGCAGTCAGTCGGGCTGCTGAGGAGGCATCTTTGACGTCGAGAAATCGACGGCGCGCCTCGCTGAGCTGAACAAGCTCGCTGAAGATCCCAATCTCTGGAACGATCCCCAGAAGGCCCAGAAGCTGATGCAGGAGCGGACCTCGCTGGAGGATTCGCTCTCGGGCATCGGCAAGGTCGAGCAGGAGCTCGAAGACGATATCGGCATGATCGAGCTCGGCGAAGCCGAGGGCGATGACGGCGTCGTCGCCGAGGCCGAAGCTGCCCTGAAGAACCTGAAAAAGGAAGTGGCGCGGCGCGAGCTCGAGGCGCTGCTGTCGGGCGAAGCCGACCGCTTCGATTCCTATCTCGAAGTCCATGCCGGCGCCGGCGGCACCGAGAGCCAGGACTGGGCGCAGATGCTGCTGCGCATGTACACGCGCTGGGCCGAGACGCACGGCTTCAAGGTCGAATATCTCGAAGAGTCCGAGGGCGAAGAAGCCGGCATCAAGTCGGCGACGATCCAGGTCTCCGGCCACAATGCCTATGGCTGGCTGAAGACGGAAGCCGGCGTGCACCGCCTCGTGCGCATCTCGCCGTTCGATTCCAACGCGCGGCGGCACACCTCGTTCTCGAGCGTACAGGTGTTTCCCGTCATCGACGACAGTATCAAGATCGACATCAAGGAATCCGACGTCCGCGTCGACACGATGCGGTCGGGCGGCGCCGGCGGCCAGCACGTCAACAAGACCGAATCCGCGGTGCGCCTCACGCATATTCCGACCGGCGTCGCCGTGGTCTGCCAGGCCGGCCGCTCCCAGCACAAGAACCGGGCCCAAGCCTGGGACATGCTGCGCGCGCGCCTTTATGAAATCGAGCTGAAGAAGCGCGAGGAGAAGGCCGCCGCCGACCAGGCCGCCAAGACCGATATCGGCTGGGGCCACCAGATCCGCTCCTACGTGCTGCAGCCCTATCAGATGGTGAAGGATTTGCGCACGGGCGTGCAGACCTCCGACACATCGGGCGTGCTCAACGGCGAGCTCGACGACTTCATGGCCGCGACCCTGGCGCAGCGCGCCTTCGGGACCACCGCGGGCGACGTCGAGGACGTGGACTGATCATGCCCCGCGTCGCCTTCATCGGATTGGGGCGGATGGGGCACGGCATGGCCGGCCGCTATCTCGATGCCGGCTACACGGTCAGCTTGTGGAATCGCAGCAAGGCCAAGGCAGAGGACCTGATCGCGCGCGGCGCGCATTGGGCGACCTCGCCGGAGGATGCGGCGATCGATGCCGACGCCGTCGTGACCATGGTCGCCGACGACGAGGCCTCGCGCGCGGTCTGGCTCGGGCCGAAGGGCGCGGCCAAGACCGCCAAGGCCGGCACCATCGCAATCGAATGCTCGACCGTCTCCTATGACCACGCCCGCGAGATGGGCCGCGAGCTGAATGCGCGCGGGCTGATCTATATCGATTGCCCCGTGACTGGCTTGCCGGACGCGGCGGCGGCCGGAAAACTGACGCTGCTGGTCGGTGCCGATGCCGCCGATCTCGAACGCGCACGCCCGTTCCTCGAGCCAATCGGTTCGACCATCCGCCATTTCGGCGCGGTCGGCTCCGGCACCGTCTACAAGCTCATGAACAATCTCATGGGCGCGATCCAGATCGCCGGCCTCGCCGAGGGGCTTGCGATCGCCGAGCAGGCCGGGCTCGACATGAACCTCGTGCTGGAGTCGATCCAGGCAGGCGTCGCCGCCAGTCCGCAGGTCCAGCGTCATTCCAAGCGCATGGTCGCCCGCGATTTTTCCGGTGCAACCTTTACGGCCGCGCTGCGGCACAAGGATGCAGCCTACGCCGTGAAGCTCGCCGAGAGCCTGCTGGCAGATAAGCCGCTGGTCTCACGTGCCGCGGTCGAGGCGTACGCGCAGGCCAAGGCCGCAATGCCCGATGACGACGAAGGCAAGATGATCGAGCTGGTGTCGCGGCCGAAGAAGCCGTCCTAGGCGGCTGTATCGTCACCGGCAATTTCGATCGTTCCACTCGTTCTCGGCATTCGCTTCTTGGATCGGCCTTTCATCGGAAATCGGGTGGCTGTGTTCGCCGTGTCGTCCTAAGCCCATGGGCCGACTGCCGACGTGAAAGCCCATGTCCCCAACCGATAGCCGGATCGACGCGCGAGACTGGTCGCTGCTTGCTGTGCTCTCGGTGCTCTGGGGAGGCTCGTTCTTCTTCAACGGCGCGGCGTTGCGGGAATTGCCGCCGTTGACGCTGGTGTTTCTGCGCGTCGCGCTCGGTGCGGCCATTCTGCTGCCGCTGCTGCGCATGCAGGGGATCGGCTGGCCCAAGGGCATGACGGGGTGGACGCCGTTCGTTGCGATGGGGCTGCTCAACAACGTCATCCCGTTCTCGCTGATCGTGATCGGCCAGACTTTCATCCCGAGCGGTCTGGCATCGATCCTGAACGCGACGACGCCGCTGTTCACGGTGCTGGTGATGGCTGCCGCAGGCGAAGAGACCTTGCATATCCGCCGTGTCGCAGGCGTGGCGCTGGGCCTCGTCGGCGTCGTCATCCTGCGCGGATGGGGCCTCGAGACGAGGCCAGGGCAGGGGTTCGGCATTCTGCTCTGCCTCGGCGGGGCGCTCAGTTATGGATTCGCCGCACTGGCAGCGCGGCGATTGCTCAGGGACTCCCCGCCGCTGGGCACGGCCACGTTTCAGCTGATGGTGTCGACGGTGATGATGGCGATTGTCGCCGGCGTCGTCGAGCAGCCATGGCGCCTCGCAGTACCGGGCGTCGCGACGTGGTCCGCGGTGCTCGGCCTTGCCGCGCTGTCGACGGCGCTCGCCTATATCGTGTTCTTTCAGATCGTGCGGCGCTCGGGCGCGAGCAATGTCATGCTGGTGACGCTGCTCATTCCCGTCACCGCCATTCTGCTGGGATGGCTGGTGTTGGGTGAGCCGATCTCCGCGCGTGAGATCGCGGGCGCCATCGTCATCGGCAGCGCGTTGCTGGTCATTGACGGGCGCGCTTCGCGCCTGCTGCGGCGGAGCGCGTAGTTCCACATCCGCTGTTTCACCTTGCGGAAAATCGCGGCGCTTGCCAGGCGCAATCCGCCTTGCGACACTCCCGGCAAAACAAGACTACAAAACACAGGGGAGAGACCAATGCCGGGTCGTCGCAAAAACCTTGCCCTCGCCATGCTTGTTGCCGGCGTGCTCGTCACGACACCGGCCTTGGCGCAGAAGAAATACGACCCCGGCGCCAGCGACACCGACATCAAGATCGGCAACATCATGCCCTATAGCGGGCCGGCGTCGTCCTATGGGGTGATCGGCAAGACCGAGGCTGCCTATTTCAAGATGGTCAACGACCAGGGCGGCATCAACGGACGCAAGATCAACTTCATCAGCTATGACGATGCCTATTCGCCGCCGAAGGCGATCGAGCAGGCGCGCAAGCTGGTCGAGAGCGACGAGGTGCTCTTGATCTTCCAGGCGCTCGGCACGCCCTCGAACTCCGCGATCATGAAATACATGAACGCCAAGAAGGTGCCGCAACTCTTCGTCGCCTCCGGCGGCACCAAGTTCGGCGACCCCAAGAACTTCCCGTGGACCATGGGCTTTCAGCCGAACTACCAGAGCGAGGGGCGGATCTACGCGAAATACATTCGCGATCATTTTCCCAACAGCAAGATCGCGGTGTTCTGGCAGAATGACGATGCCGGCAAGGACCAGTTCAAGGGCCTGAAAGACGGGCTCGGCGACAAGGCGAACATGATCATCGCCGACAAATCCTACGAGGTCAGCGATCCCTCGATCGACTCGCAGATCGTCGCCCTTCACGATTCAGGTGCCGATATCTTCTTCTCATGGGCCGCCCCGAAGGGATCGGCGCAGGCGATCCGGAAAGTGGGCGAGCTCGGCTGGAAGCCGAAGTTCTTCCTGGCCAACACCGCGACCTCGGTCGCCTCGGTGCTCAAGCCCGCCGGGCTCGACTACGCCAAGGACATCATCTCGACCGTCTACCTGAAGGACCCGACCGACCCGACCTGGGACAAGGATCCGGCCGTGGTAAAATGGCGGGAGTTCATGGACAAATATTACCCCGATGGTGACAAGACCAACTCCAACAACATCTACGGCTATGTGCAGGCCGAGGCGATGGCGCAGGTGCTCAAGCAGTGCGGCGACAATCTCACGCGCGAGAACGTCATGAAGCAGGCGTCCAGCCTGAAGGACTTCCACACCGACCTGATGCTGCCGGGCATCATGGTCAACACGTCGCCAGATGACTACTTTCCGATCGAGCAGATGCAGCTGATGCGTTTCAACGGGCAGGCCTGGGAGCTGTTCGGCGACGTCATTACCGGCGAGGTCGGCCACGAGCGCAGCCAGTAATCACGGTTGGCTGCGGGTTTTGGCCTTCAACACCGTGCCGCCGGCGACCCCGACACCGAGCACATACATCCAGCCCTCGTGAAAATCGAACAGGTGCGAGTTCAACAGCGAACTCGTGACGTTCTGCACGACGACCACCAGCCCGATCCAGGCTGCGAGCCCTCCGCCGAGGAACAGGCGGAGATGGGCGATCCACATGGCGTGGAGCAAAACGACGCCCAAGAGGCCCCATTGCATGGCGACGTTGAGGGTCTGGTTGTGCGGATTGTTGACGACCTCCGCATCGAGGCTGCTTCCGCCCGTGGCGGCGCGTTCGAACTGCCGCTTGATCGAGCCGGTGCCGTGCCCGATCAAGGGCGCCTCGGCAAAGCTGTGGATCGCCTTGCGCCAATAGGTCAGCCGCTGCGCGGTCGAGGCACGGCTGATGTCCTCATGGCCATGGCGATATTCGACCCCAATGTCCGTGATGCGCTGGCGCAGATAGGGCGACGTCGCCCAGGCCAGCGCGGTTACGGCGACCGTGCCCGCGAGCAGGACCAGCGTTGCGCGCCGGTTGAGATGCTTCCAGGCGAACAGAGCCAGCAGGACCGCAATGCAGAGCAGCGCCGTGCGCGCGGAGGCGACGAACACCATGTTGGCCGCGAACAGCAGGATCAGCGCCAGACAGGCCGCCGTCGCGACCACGTTTCCGCGACGCCAGAAGGTCAGCGCGGGCAGGGCAAGCGCGAAGGCGCACAGCGTGAACTCCTGGCTCTGGTCGATGTAGTTCTTGACGGGCACGCCTGATGACGCCGTCGCCGTGATCTTCCAGGCGGGATCGAGCAACACGATCCAGGAGAAGACGGCGAGCAAGGCGCAGGACACGACAAAGGCGAGGCCAACCCAAAGACCGCGCTCCGACCGGCTGAAATGGTAGAGCAGCGGCGGAATCAGCACGAGCTTTGCGACCGGCTTGATCGCATGCAACCGATCCGCCCACGCGCCGTCCGACCACAGCAGGCCGAGCAGTGCGAGCAGCAGGATTGCGAAGGGCAGGGCAAACGCCGGTCGCGCGACCTCGTGTCCATAGTCGCGCCAATCGATGGTTGGCGTCACCACCAGGAGCCAGAGTCCGACGAAGATCGACGGCACTGTCGTGGACCAGGGCAGGGACGCCGCGATCAGGGCGGCAAGGACGTCTGCGGCCCGGATCAGCGCGGCCGAGCTGCGCCAACTCTGCCATCGGCCAGTCCTGCCTTGCCGATCGGCAGGACCGGACCACAACGCGGATTCGGCGGTCATCCGTATGAAGCGAGTTGCGCGCCGACAAGGCTTGCCGCGGGCGCATGATGCCCGAGGAAATCGCGGGCCTGGGTCTCGTAGCCGAAGCGCTCGGCGAGCTCGTGCCGTCGCGCTCGGATCCTGCCGCGGCACTCCTCCTGCCGGGTCAGCACGCGGGTGACGGAGGCGGCGATCGAGTCGGTCGAGAACGGGTCGAAATAGTCGGCGAGCTCGCCCGCGACCTCGCGAAACACGGCGATGTCGGAGCACAGCACCGGCGTGTTCGCGGCCAGCGCCTCGATGATCGGCACGCCGAACCCCTCGGCGAAACTCGGCATGATCAGACCGTGTGCCTCGGCGATCAGGGCGGCCTTTTCGTGCTCGTCGACATAGCCGGCGAAGCGGACATTTTGCGGCGGATTGCGCATCCGGCCGATCTCGCCAGCATAGCCGATCACGACGAGATCGGCCTGGGGCACGCCACGGAAGGCGCGAACGACGGTGGCGACGTTCTTGCGCGGCTCGTTCGAGACGATGACGACGAAGCTCGGCCGCCCCGGACGGCCCGACGGGGCTGGAAGGTGCAGGACATCCGGGGCGTCGAACCGGGTGCGGGGATACACGACCCGCGCCGGCAGGTGCGCAAATTGCGGCAGCAGCTCCCTGAACCGCATCATGCTGTAGTTTGAAACGAAGGCGAGCTCGTCGGCCTGGCGCAGGCTCGTCAGGAGCCGCGACAGGAACAGCCGCGTTGCGATATCGCTGAGCTTGAGGTCGGTGAGCGGCAACAGATCATGCACGACGCAGATCACCTTGGCGCCGGACCTGCGCGTGATCGCGACCCGGGTCGGGGTATCCACGACGATGACGTCGTAGCCGCGGGCATCAACCCGCGGCGGCGGCAGCAGGAAGAAGGCCGAGGAGTCCTGGTAGCTGTAGAAGCCGGGCTCGAGCTGAAACTCGCGGAACAGCTCGAGATGGCGCAGGTCGGGCGGGACGTATTCGAGCGCCGCGGTCCTGTTCTCGATCAGCCGGGCGCGCAAGGCCCGCAGGCCGATCGCGCGCAGGAAACAGACGATGTAGTCCCACGACACGGACATGGTGGCCTTGTGGCGGACCCAGTCGAGCGTGCGGCGCAGGCCGCCACGCACGACCGGCTCGGCCATGTTGACCTCGTCGAGGAAGCGATAGAGGGCCAGCAGCTCGATGTTGCGCGCCTGTGCCGGAAACAGCTTGGTGCGCCGCTCGCGCCGCTGCAGCTTGCGATAGCGCCGCGTGGTCTCCACCAGCAGCGTCAGCTCGTGCCCCTCTGCCGCGAGCGAGCGCATCAGCTCGCGGGTGAAGTGGAAGATGCCGCGCTTGTGGTTGGGCTCGCCCAGCGCTTCGGATATGACGAGGATGTTCTGCTTCATGCGCGTTTCTCGTGGAGATCGAGGGCGTGGGTGGCCGGCGGGGCGACCGTGACGGTCGAGGCGACGTGGCCGTGATCGAGGTTGACGATGCGGGTGCAGGTCCGACGCAGCAGCGGCTGATCGTGGGAGGCGATGATCACGATCGCCGCCTGCGACACGAGGTTCAGGAGCCGCTCCTGGGCCTTCTCCGCAAAATGCTCGTCGACCACGCTGAGCCATTCGTCGAGCAGGAGGATGTCGGCCGGAAACGCGGTGGCGGTCGCAAACAGCACCCGCATCAGCATGCCCGAGGAGAACATCCGCAGCGGCAGTCGCTGCATGCGCGTCTCGAGCTCGGTGAAGGCCCAGATCTCGTCGATCATCGCGCGGGTCGGCTTGCGGCCGCTGATCCGCAGCAGCAGGGCGATGTTGTCCTCGGCGACGAAGTCGAGATTGACGCCGGCGTTGAGGCCGAGCAGGGGCACGACATTGCCCCGAACCGTCATGCTGCCGCTGCTCGGCGGATAAACGCCGGCGATCAATCGCAACAGTGTCGATTTGCCGGAACCGTTGGGGCCGGCAAGCCCGATGCGGGCGCCGGTTTCGGCCTCGATCGAGACGTTATCCACGGCGCGGATGATCCGCGTCTCCCCCGGCTCGCGGATGAGATGGCCGAGCAGCCGCCGCTTCAGCGAATAGTCGTAGGCGCCGTAGAGCGGATAATCGAGACAGACGTTGCGCAGGCTGATCGAGACCATGCGTCAGATCCAGAATGCGGCTTTGCGCAGGTGGATCAGCGTCAGCATGCTCGCAAAGACCAGCAGTGCCAGCGCGACCAGAACATAGACGATGCTGACGGGATCGACGTGGCCGCCCACGAGCGGCTCGCGCCACACCGCGAACAGATGGGTCAACGGATTGAGCCGCATCACCGTCGAGCGATGGTTGATCATGTCCGACGACCAGATCACGGGTGAGGCAAGAAATGCCAGCATCAGCGTCGATTCGACGATCGGCTTGAGATCGCGATAGCGCGTTGCCATCGCGCCGAGAACGAGGCTCAAGGCGAAGGTGCAGACCACGAACAGCAGCAGGCCGGGGAGCGCCGCCGGCGCGTGGGAGAGGTCGTGGCGCGACAGGATGAGCCACAGCAGCAGCGGCACGCAGGCGTTATGAAGCGCGAACAGTCCCTGGCGGAACGTGCATTGCAGGAGGAAGATGACCGGTGGCAGCGCGCGGTCGCGGATCAGGCTCGCGGAGTTCTGCAGCGCCGTGGTCGCATCGAGCACCACGCTGTTGAGAAAGGTCCAGGCCGTCATCGAGAGCGCGAGCATGGGTAGACGCGACAGCACGTCGGCGTTCGACATCTGCCCGATCACCGAACCGAGCACCGCGACCACGATCGCCATCTGGAGCGACATCCAGAACGGGCCGAGCAGCGAACGCACGTAGCGATGGCGCATGTCCGACCAGGCCAGCGTCGCCGCGATCCGGATGCTGTCGAGCCAACCGGTGGCCGGCTCGGCGCTCGCCGAACGCTGCTGGCATGGCGCGGCAATTGCGTCGCGGTAGATTGTTTCCATGCCCTGCTTGAAAGCCGAGGCCGAGTATCGGGTGAGGGCGCGGTTGCGCGCCGCAAGTCCCATGCGCCGGCGGCGTTCGGGGTCGCGGATCAGCGTGTCGATGGCTTCGCCAAGCTTTTCGGCGTCGCCGGGCGGCACGGTGATCGCCTCCATGCCGTGGCGGGCGACCCGCGGCACCGCGGTGTCGAGCGCCGTGTTCACGACCGGGCGTCCTGCGGCCATGGCCTCCAGCTGGACAAGGCCGAATGTCTCGGCGGTGGTGACGGAGGGCATCACGAAGACGTCGGCGAGGCACATCAGCTTGATGCGCTCGCAATCTTTGACCGAGCCGAGCAGGCGGACGCGCTCTGAGAGCCCAAGCTCCTCGATCAGCTGCACCAGCCGCGGTCGCTCGGTGCCTTCGCCAACGATCCAGACTTCGAAATTGTATGCGGCCGCGGCGCGGATCAGCACGTCGAAGCCCTTGTAAGGCACGAGCCGGCCGCACGCGAGCACCAGCCGGCCGCGATCATTGACGTGATGCGGCTCGATCTTCGGCCAGTCGTAACCCGAGATGTCGATGCCAAATGGCACGACGTGGCATTTGTCCTCGTATTCGCGGAGCAGCGGCGTGTTGTCGACCAGCACGTGGTCGGAGACGATGATCGCCTTGGCGCGCCGCAAGGTCCGCCGCATCAGGGGTTCGATGAACCAGCGCAGGCCGGCATGGGTGACGATGTCGGCGTGCCAGTGCACCACGAGCGGCCGCTTCCGGCCGAAACCGAACGCGAAAACCAGATCGGCGAGCGGGAAGGGTGCGTGGAGCGCGAGCAAATCGTGCTCGGCGATCTTCCGCCAGAGACGCCAGGGATAGGTCGGGGCGGCGGGCAGCGACAACAGATTGCCGAACGAGCGAACGCGCTCGACCGGCACGTCGTCGACGACGATCTGGCGTTTTTCGGGCGCTTGCGAGCAGACCAGCACGGCGGAGGCGAAGGCGTCCTTCAGGTTCGCGCAGATGTCGCGGATCACCGTGAGCGTGCCGCCGAACAGGTCGGGATAATAGATCTTGAAGATGTGCAGCACCGACGGGCGGCGCGGAGTGTCGTGCAAGGTTCCTTGAGTGTGATGCATGATGGCGGTCAGCCTGCCAGAATGGCTGCGACGAACGGTGCGGCCAGCACCGAGATGAAGATCACGCCGCGCAGCAGCCCCGGCAGCATCGGGTCGATCGTGCCGCGCTCCCGGCCGGAAGCCGGCACGGAACGCGGTGAACTGGAAATGCGGACCAAGCGGTCAGCCATGGGTGTTGTCCCTTTACGTCGCGCCCCTCAGTGGCGTCTCGTATATGTGGGAAAATTTACCACGTCAATCGCCGAGGCGAAAAATGTGGGATTGTGTCCCACATGAGGCGTGATACAATTCAGAAATGAACGCCAAGCCCGGGTCCAAAGCAGCGGCTCCGCAGCCGAATGCCGCCGCGAAGCTGCACGCGCCATTGGCGCGGCTGCTGCGCCCGCTCGTGCGGCTCTGCATCCGTAGCGGGATGACTTTTCCGGCGCTGGCGCAATTGCTTCGCGAGCTTTTCGTCAACGTCGCCGAGCACGATTTCGCGCTGGAGGGCAAGGAGCAGACCGACAGCCGCGTCAGCCTGCTCACCGGCATCCATCGCAAGGAGGTGGCGCGGCTGCGCGGCGCGGGTGCGCCCGTGCACGAGGCGCCGGCGGCGGTGTCGCTGACCAGCGCGGTGATCGCGCGCTGGCTGGCCGCGCCCGAATTCACCGATGCCAAGGGCGAGCCGCTGCCGTTGCCGCGCACGGCAGAGGCGGATGCGCCGTCGTTCGAGCAGCTGGTTGCGTCCGTCACCAAGGACGTGCGCCCGCGCGCTGTGCTCGACGAATGGATCGACCGAAAGCTCGTCATCATCAACGCGGAGGACGAGATCGAGCTGGTCGAGGCGGCCTTTGTTCCGAGCGGCGAGGACGACAGCAAGTGGCACTATCTCGGTCGCAATCTGCACGACCACATCGCGGCCGCCGCGCAGAACGTCTCCGATGGGCCGCGCTTCCTCGAACGCGCGGTGCACTACAACAACATCTCGCCGAAGCTGGCGCGAAAGCTCGAGGCGCGCTCGCGCGAGCTCGCCATGGACGCGCTGAAGACCGCCAACCGCGAGGCCAACCGCGCGCTCGCCAAGGACAAGGGCGGTGACGCCCGCTGGAATTTCGGCATCTACATTTACAGTGAGGACGCCGACGAGCAGAGCGGGGCCAAGGAAAACAGTAAGGAAAATAGTAAGGAAAGCGGCAAGGAAGGCGGTTATGCATGAGCCGGCCGCCGCTGATCTCCCGCCGTCTGCTGCTGACAGGATTTTGGCTCGCCGGCACCGCGATGGCCCATGCGCAGGTCAAGCGCGGCACCGATCAGGGCATCGGCGGCACCGGGATCACCCGCGGGGATGACCACGGCATCGGCGGTACCGGCATCGTGGGCGTCATCCAGCGCTTCGGCAGCATCTACGTCAACGGCGAGCGGATCACTTATGCCAGCGATGTGCCGGTCCGGATCGACGGCGAGGCGGCAAGCGCCAAGGCGCTCCGCATCGGCCAGCTCGCGCGCGTGGTCGCGGTCCGCCAGGCCGACGGCACGCTCGTCACGCGCAACATCACGATCGCGAGCGAGGTTGCAGGTCCGGTCGAGCGGGTGAAGGGCAACGAGCTGACGGTGCTCGGCCAGAAAATCGTCGCGGGCGACAAGGAGGGCAAGCTCCGCCCGGGCACGCAAGTGGCCGTCTATGGTCTGCGCCGGACCGACGGCGTGGTCGTCGCAAGCCTGGTCGAGCCGCGGCGTGCGGCGACCGAGCGCGTGACCGGCCTGGTCGAACGCGGACCCGACGGCCTGCGAATTGGCGGGCTGAAACTGAACGGTGTCGATCCGCTGCTGGTCGGCCAGCGCGTCCAGGTCGAAGGCAGCGCGAGCCAGGGCGCGATGCAGGCGACGCGCACGCGGATCGACGATTTCTCGGATCTCGTCGGCGCAAGCCGTCTGTCGGTCGAGGCCTATGTGCAGCGCGCCGGCGCGAACCTCCAGCTTGGCTCCGGCCTCGTGGCCCGCGACGGCTCGCGTTTCGGGCCGGCAGCCGGTGAAGCGCGCATGGTGGTCAATGGTGCATTCGACCGTTCCCGCGGCTTCCAGGTAGATTCGGCGCAGGCCATCGGTCAGGGACCCGGGGCAGCTGCACCCGGGGGCAGCAATCCGAACCGGTCGCCCGGTGGCTCGATCATGCACCCGGATCGCAGCACGCCCCATCCGGGCGGCAGTCGGCCCGGCGCACCGGGGACATCTCCACCTGGATCGAGCCCCGGTCCCAACCCCGGCTCCGCACCGGCGGGACCTGGCGGGCCGTCGGGCCCGGGCGCACCCGGCGGGCCGATGGGTCCCGGGGGTGGAATGGGTGGCGGCGGATTCGGCGGTCCCGGAGGAGGGATGGGCGGCGGCCGGCGGTAGAGCAGCTGCGCGGCCGAAACAGAGGAGCTGGGCCTAGCCCGCGCTGAGGCGCACGCCAGCACGCAGGAATTTCTGCGGATCGACCGCTTCACCCTCGATGCGGGTCTCGTAATGCAGATGCGGACCGGTGGAGCGACCGGTCGAGCCGACCAGGCCGACGACCTGGCCGATCTTCACGGTCTCGCCGACCTTGACGTTGATCTCGGAGAGATGGCCGTAGCGGGTCGAAAGCCCGTTGCCGTGATCGACCTCGACCATGCGGCCGTAACCGCCGGACCAGCCGGCGGAAACCACCTTGCCATTGGCGGTGACGCGAACCGGATCGCCGGTGGCGGCGCGGAAGTCGAGCCCGGTATGCATCGCGGGCCGGCCGAGGAAGGGATCGCTGCGGACGCCGAAGCCGGACGTGAACTCGACCTCGCCGATGACGGGCTTGCGGTAGGGCACCAGCGCCAGCGTGCGATTGAGGCGGTCCATCTCGGCGCGCGTGGTGTTGATGCGAGAGAGCTGCTTCTCGAACGGCCCGGCATTGGCGGTCAGCTTGACGGGCACGAAAGGCCCGCCCATCGCGGTGCGCGGCACGGCGGCTTCGAGACTGGCGAGATTCAAGCCGAGATCACTGACCACGCCGCGCATCCGGCGCATGCGTGAATCCATGCCTTCCTCGACGGCGCTGAGCGCCGCCATCTGGCGACGCTCGACCTGGTCGAGCGAGGTCGTGAGCCGGACCAGGACGTTGTCGAAACCATGGTTCTTGGCGAATTGGTGGGTCGGAGGTGCCGCCACAGTCGGCGCGCGCGATTCGAGCCGTGCCTCACGGTCCGGCGGCGCCACGAAGATCACGGTGTCGCTGATCGGCGAGGGCTTCGGAGTGCTCTGGCTCGCCTCGCCGCGCTGCGGGGCTGCGCGGGGAATCGAACCTGTTACGTCGGGCATGGCCCCGAGTGCCGTGGCCCGGGACTCCAGCGCCGTCTGGCGCTTCATGATCTGGTCGAGCTTCTGGTCGAACTGCTCCTGGTCGAGCAACTGCCGGCTGGTGGTGCGGTCGACCTTGGCGCGCAGCTCGGCGATGCGGTCCTCATAGGCGTATTGCATCTCGGCCTGGCGGGCGATCAGCCGGGTCAGGACGTCGTCACGGAAAGCGAAATAGGTGGCGGTCGCCGCCGACCAGAGACCGAGCAGCACCACCGTTCCGACCACGATCCAGAACATCACGGGCCCGAAGCGGACCTGCTTGCCGGCATGGACGATGGTGTAGGCGTCGTCAGTCGCGGGAAGGGGGATCGCTGCGGCTGCCGCGACGGCAGCACGGCGTTGGAAGGCCCGTCCGTGGTCGTGAGGATGATGTTGGGGGTACTGCGAATATTGGGCAGAACTTTTCGACATCGGCACTCCCGCGCCGGTCGGATGAGTCCGTACGGCCCTAATTGCCGCAGCAATCTGGGCTGGTCATGGTTAATTTTCCGGAAACAGGAACAGGCGAATTCCAGGGATTGGTTAAAGGCCTCTTGCCGCTTCGAGCACCGCGTCGGCATGCCCGTCGACCCGGACGTTGCGCCAGACCCTGGCGACTTTACCGTCGGCCCCGACCAGCACCGTAGTGCGAAGAATTCCGAGGAAGCTCTTGCCATACATGGACTTTTCGCCCCAGGCGCCATAGGCTTCCAGCATCTTGTGCTGCTCGTCCGAGATCAGGGGGACCTTGAGACTATGCTTGTCGCGGAACTTCTCCTGAGCCTTTAACGAATCGGCGGAGATCCCCAGCACGGCGGTGCCGGCGGCCGCGAAGGCGCCGGCGAGGCGGGTGAAGTCGATGGCTTCCCGGGTGCAGCCGGGCGTGTCGGCGCGGGGGTAGAAGAACAGGACGAGCTTTTGGCCGGTATAGTCCGCCAATGTGACCACGTCGCCGCCGTCGCGGGGCAGGCGGAAGGCGGGCGCCTTTTGGCCTTCGGCCAGGCCGGACTTCGCCGTCACGGGCGCCGATGCCGATTCGGAGGAATTTAACTGTTTCGATGCGGCCCTATGTGATCCTGCTTTTGCTAAAGTCCGGGCTGATTTGCTCGCCGGTGCCCGCTGCGTCTTCGCGGATTTTGCTTGAGTCGATGCCCGCGTTTTCAGGGTCTTCTTTTTAGCCGTCGGACTGCCGGAGGGCGCTTTGGACGATTTCTTTCGGGATTTCTTGGACATACGCCTTCCTTTCGACGCTTTCGGCGGGTCAACCGAAACGCTATTGCAGTCCTCGTCCGGCGTGCCGGAATCGTGCCCTCGGCTGGGCAAGTCTGACGACGCCGGAGTATGGTTACAAGGAATTCCACGCACCACCCCACTGCTCGTTGAACGCGCTCCCGGGGCGAAATGACGAACAGCAGGAATATTCGAGGTATGGCTGCAGTGCCGGCGCAGGGAGCTCCGCTTCCCGAGGGCGGCTGCGGTCCCGGCGGCGCTCAATCTCGTGACGGGCGCCTGTATCGAGAGGCAATGGCAAGGAATAAGTCGCCCCAGGATTACAATCGGGACTTCGATCGGCGCGGCGGTCAAGAGCAGCCGCAGGAATGGGACGACGCCGATTGGGATCCGGATCAGGAGGCGGCCGCGGGCCATCGCGCGCGCCGGCTGTTGTCGCGTTCCAACTCGGGCCTTCATCGCTTCGGTGACGGGTTTGGCGCGCTGCGCCGCTGGCTGGCCGCCGATCGCTGGCTGAAGCGCCTCGTCCTCGTCGTCGGGACCCTCGCCGTCATCTTCGTCGGCTGTTTCGCGGCGCTGTGGTGGCGGCTCGGTGCCGGTCCCATCAATCTCGACATCGCAACGCCGTGGCTGGCCGCCGCGATCGAGGACAATATCGGTCACGGCAACACGGTCGAGATCGGAGGCACCCAGATCGAGCGGGCCGGGCGGATCCGCATCGCCGTCCGTATCCGTGACATCGTCGTCCGCGATCGCGATCACGCCATCGTCGCCAGCGCGCCGAAGGCCGAGGTGAAGCTGTCGGGGGCGGGCCTCCTGATGGGGCATTTGCGCGCCGAAAGCCTCAATCTCGTCGACGCCGAGCTCGCGATCCGCATCGCGCCCGACGGCACGGTCACCGTGTCGGCCGGCGATACCGCAAAGCCCCTGGCAACCGGCGTCGCCTCGAAGAAGGATGCGGGCCTGCCGCCGACATTCCCGCGCAACGGGGTCCCGCCGCCGCCATTCGCCACGGCGCCCGCCGGCCAAGATCCTCAGGCCGGCTCACAGGCTGCCCCTCAGGCGACCGCACAGAGTGGCATTCTTCAGGGCCTCGACTGGCTCGACAGCCTGAGCATGACGGGTCTCGACGGCCAGAACCTCAACGAGATTGGTCTGAAGAACGGCAATCTGATCGTCGACGACCAGCAGCGCGGCAGCAAATGGTCGTTTGAGAATATCACGCTCAGCCTGCGCCGGCCGAGCCGTGGTGGCGTCACGCTCAGCCTCGGCGAGGAGGGCGCGCGCCCCTGGATGCTGCGGGCCACGATCGGTCCGGCCGAGAACGGCGTGCGCTCGATCGACATCAAGGCCGACAAGGTCTCGACCTCCAACATCCTCCTGGCGTTGCGGGTCAAGGATCTCACCTATACCGCCGATTTGCCGCTGACCGGCGAGCTCAAGGGCGAGCTCGGCCGCGACGGCGTGCCGACCTTCTTCCGCGGCAAGATCGCGGTCGGCGCAGGCAGTATCATCGACACGGACACGCCCGACTATCCGATGGCGATCGACCAGGCCGAGATCAATGTCGAGTGGGATGCGAATCGGCGGGTGCTGGTCGCGCCGTTCAAGGTCCTGTCGGGCGCGAACCGGCTGACGCTTCTGGCCCATCTCGAGCCGCCTAACGGCACCGTCAACGACTGGCAGCTTGGCTTCAGCGGCGGGTCGATCCTGCTCGGCGGCATCGACAACGAGCCGCCGCTCGTCTTCAACCGCATCGCGATCGGCTTCCGCTTCGACACCGACCACAAGCGCTTCCTGCTGACGCAGGCGGACATCAGCAATGGCGAGATCGGCGTGGCCGGCACGGGTGCGATCGACTATTCGGGCGAGCCGCGGCTGACGCTGGGCTTTGCGGGAACGCCGATGTCGGCCTCCGCGCTGAAGCGGATGTGGCCGACGCTCGTCGTTCCCGAGTTGCGCGAATGGGTGATCGAGCGGATCGAGCGCGGCACGCTCCAGCGCATCGAGATCGGCATCAATTCGCCCACGAAGAACCTGCCGCGCAAGGGTCCGCCCATTCCCGACGACGGCCTGTCGGTCAACATCGTCGCAAGCGGCGTCGCGGTCCGTCCCGTGGACGGCATGCCCGTCGTGCACGATGCCGATCTGAAGGCGCGCGTGACCGGGCGCACCGCGACCGTGAATATCGGGCAGGGCATTGCCGATACGCCCGCCGGCCGCAAGGTCACGATTTCCGACTTCGTCTTCGAGGTGCCTGACATGGCGCCCAAGCCGTCGCCGTCGCGAACCAGGTTTCGGGTGGAGGGGCCGGTGCCGGCCGCAGCCGAAATGCTCGCCAACGATCGCCTGAGCGATCTGTCGTCGACCGTCATCGATCCCAACACCAGCAAGGGGACGTTCGCGGCCAATATCCAGCTCGGCCTGCCGGTCAAGGGCGAGCTGACGAAGGCCGACACGACCTACGCCGTCACTGCCGACCTCAACGGCTTCTCGGCCGACAAGCTGGTGATGAACCAGAAGCTGGAAGCCAACAACCTCAAGATCGTCGCCAACAACCAGGGCTATCAGGTCAAGGGCGACGTCAAGATCAACGGGCAGGCGGCCTCGCTCGACTATCGCAAGCCCAACGAAGGCGATGCGGATGTCAGGCTGCAGGCGACGCTGGACGATGCCAGCCGCGCGCGCCTCGGATTCGATCTGAGCCCCGCCGTCAGCGGATCGCTGCCGATCAAGCTGTCGGGCAAGATCGCCGGCGGCCCCGACCAGACGACGAAGCTCGGTGTCGAGGCCGACCTGACATCGGTCAAGCTCGACAATATCCTGCCGGGTTGGGTCAAGCTGCCGGGCAAATCAGGCAAGGCCAGCTTCAAGGTCGTGCCGACGGCACAATCGACGCGCTTCGAGGACATCGTCATCGAAGGCGGCGGCGCCTCGATCAAGGGCTCGCTCGAGGTCGACGCGAACGGCGACCTCATGAACGCGAACTTCCCGGTCTACTCACCGTCCGACGGCGACAAGGCTTCACTTAAGGTGGAGCGCAGCCAGGACGGCGTGGTCAAGGGCACGATGCGCGGCGACGTGTTCGACGGGCGCGGCTTCCTGAAGTCGGCGATCTCAGGCAATTCAAAGGACGACAAGAGCAAGATGAAGAACGTCGATTTCGACATCGACGTGAAGCTCGGTGCCGTCGCGGGTTTCAACGGCGAGGCGATGCGCAGCGTCGATGCCAAGATGTCGAAGCGCAACGGCGCCATCAAGGCGTTCACGCTGAGCGGCAAGGTCGGCAAAGACACGCCGGTGGCGGCGGACTTGCGCGGCGGGCGCGCGCAGGGCAGCCGCGAGGTCATCTACCTCCAGACCAACGATGCCGGCGCGCTGCTGCGCTTCACCGACACCTACACCAAGGCGGTCGGCGGCCAGATGGTGGTGGCGATGGAGCCGCCGACATCGGAGCCGAACACCTCGCGCGAGGGTCTCATCAACGTCCGCGACTTCACTGTGAAGGGCGAGGCGCAGCTCGAGCGCGTTGCTGCCGGCGCTCCCAATGGCACCGGCAACGGCGTCTCCTTCAGCGCGCTGCGCGCCGAGTTCACGCGGCAGAACGGTGCGCTGACGATCCGCGACGGCGTCGTCAAGGGTCCCATGATCGGCGCCACCATCGAGGGCTCGATCGACTATCCCGGCAATCAGGTCTGCATGAGCGGGACCTTCGTGCCGATGTATGGCGTCAACAACATCTTCGGCCAGATCCCGCTGTTCGGCATCTTCCTCGGCGGCGGCAACAATGAAGGGCTGATCGGCGTGACCTACGAGGTGGTCGGTACGCCGGCGGCGCCCGTGATGCGCGTCAATCCGATCTCGGCGATGGCGCCCGGACTTTTCCGCAAGATCTTCGAATTCAACACCGGCAAGCAGAACTCGCCGTTCGAGGAATTCCCGTCGCAGTCGAACGACGGGTCGACCGGCACGACGCGTCAGCTCTCGAGCGGCTGCAGCCTGACGCGGCGGTAGTCGCGGGACGGACTGTCTCTGTCGTCATGCCGGGCTTGTCCCGGCCATCCACGCCTTGCCACGCGGGGCGGAGAACGTGAATGCCCGGGACAAGCCCGGGCATGACGACGATTGCATTATATCTTCTGCACCGCCTACGCCGCGCGCACGCCGGCCAGGAACGTTCCGACTTCGCCCGAAAGCTGTTCGGCCTGCTTGGAGAGGCTGCTGGCTGCGGCGAGCACCATGCCGGCGGCGTTGCCGGTCTCGTTCGCCGCGGTCGAGACGCCGCTAATATTGGTGGTGACTTCCTTGGTCGCCTCCGCGGTCTGCGAGACGCTGCGGGCGATCTCGGCGGTGGCGGCGCCTTGCTCCTCGATCGCGGCCCCGATCGAGGTGGCGATGCGGCTGACCTCCTCGATGGTGGCGGTGATGCCGCCGATGGCGTCCACGGCCTCCTTGGTCGCGCCCTGGATCTGGGCGATCTTGTCGCCGATCTCGCGGGTGGCTTCCGCGGTCTGGCTTGCGAGCGACTTCACTTCGGAAGCGACCACGGCAAAACCGCGGCCCGCTTCACCGGCGCGCGCGGCCTCGATGGTGGCGTTGAGCGCGAGCAGATTGGTCTGGGCGGCGATGCTGGAGATCAGCTCGGCGACGTGCTCGATCTGCTGGGCGCCGTCCGAGAGCGCGCGCACGATGGTGTCGGTGCGGCGCGCGCTGTCGACCGCGCGTCCGGTGACTTCCGCCGATTGGGCCACCTGGCGGCTGATCTCGGTGATGGAGGAGGAGAGCTCCTCGGCGGCCGCAGCGACGGTCTGGACGCGCTGACTGGCTTCGGTGGCGGCCGAGCCGACGACGGCGGCGCGGCGATTGGTGCCTTCGGCGGTCGAGGACATCGACTTGGCGGTATGCTCGAGCTCGCCGGAGCCGGAGGCCATCAGGCCGACGAGCTGGCCGACCGAGGCATCGAAGCGGTCGGCAAGCGCGATCAGGGCGTCGCGCTTCTCCTGCTCGGTCCGCGTCTTGGTGGCGGCCTGTTCGGCTTCCAGCGAGCGCGCCGTCAAAGCGGTCTGCCTGAGCACTTCGAGGGTCTCGGCCATGCGGCCGATCTCGTCACCGCGGTCGGTCTCCTCGACCGGCTTGTCGATGGCGCCTTCGGAAATCTCCTGCATGCGGTTCTTCTGGCGGTCGAGCGCGCTGAGCACGTCGCGGGCGATCAGCCAGGACAGCGCCGCCATCAGCAGCATCAGGCCGATACCGATCGCAGCGAGCTCCAGCGTCAACGCGCGCACGTCGGCATCGATGTCGTCGACATAGAGGCCGTAGCTGATGGTCGCGTTCCAGGGCGCGAATTTGCGCGCAAAGACGGTCTTGCGGACGGGTTCGGTCTGACCGGGGCGGGGGTAGAGATAGGAGGTAACGCCGCCCTGTGCGGTCTGGTCACCCGCTTTGAGGATGGCGTCGGCGATCAGGACGCCGTTGGAGTCCTTGGCGCCGGTGATCTTGCCTTCGAGCTGCTGATTGGCGCCGTTCACCAGGATCGACGTGTCGGAGTTGTAGACGACGGGGTAGCCCTGGTTGCCGTTGAAATTCATGCGGCGGCCGCGCTGGTGGAACTGGGCCTTGGCATCGGCCAGTGTCAGCTTGCCGGCGGTGACTTCGTCCTGAAGCGATTGCGCGTAGTTGTAGAGCAGCTCGACGGCGGTCCGCATCTGCTGGACGCGGTCCTCCATCATGCGGCTCTTGCTGAGGACGGACGACACGCCGATAATGGCCGTGACTGTGAGAGCTGCAAGGCAGACCATGCTGGCAAGCTTGGTGCGGATCGTCAGATGACTCAGCAGCTTCATCACAGCCCCTAGGGAATGGTTGTTATTGCTCGCACCGGTAGCATGAAGTTCTTACCAATCATGAACATAGGCTATGGGCGCCCACCGTGCTGAAGACGCTCGGGAGACATATGCGCAAGCGTGCAGGCAAAAACGCATGCATCGACGCTCACCCGTATTCTTGCGGAGTGTATCGTTGTCAGATTTTGCTGGTGATCGAGCCCGGCTGAAACTGCAGTGAACCGATTCGCTCACCGCATCATCATGTCCGTGCTGCTCGTCGCGGCCCTTGTTCTGATCTGGAACGTGCTGGGGTCGCGCTGAGACGGCGCCGGCGGATCTGCCGGACCGTCCGTTTGCGGGGTCGAAGACGGACGCGGTAGCGCCCGCGCGCGGACGCGCTAGTCCTTGCCCATCGCGGCGTCGGCGCTGACCGAGCCGCCACCGGCTGCCGACAAATAGAGGCAGGCGAAGCAGAACAGGATCGCCGCGGTGCCGCCGTTGAGCAGCGGCAGGAACACCGGCGTCTCGCCCTTGAACATGTGGCCCATGAAGTAGGCGAAGGCCATTTCACCGGCGAGGATGAAAGCGGCGAGGCGGGTGAACAGGCCGAGCATCAGCAGCGCGCCGAGCACGAGCTCGAGCGCACCGGCCGTCCAGATCAACGGCGGGATGTTGGCGAAGTAGGGAAGCACCGGAAACTTGAAGATCTTGGCGATGCCGTACTGAAACAGCAAGAGGCCGGTGATGAAGCGAAACAGGCTCAAGAGAACCGGTTGAAAGCGCGTGAGATAAGGAAAGTTCATTGGTTTGCCCTCCATCCAATGCTGCGACTTGGACCGTATTCAGTTCTGTCTCGCAAGCGGGTCCGCGTCAATTTGCGCTGACATTTTTGTCATGACGGACAAAACACCGCGCGCGCGGCGTTCAGCCGCGCGATGTCTCGATTTTTGTGCGTATTCGCGCCGTGCCGATCCGTAATTGTCCGGTGACGTGCATGCGTGCAGGTTACCTCTGGGACACCTACCGTCGCAGGGCGGGCACAACCAGAAATGGGATCATGCCGAGCACGACGCTCGCAAGTGCGAAGGCAAGCAGCGCGTTGTAGCCGTGGGTCGCATCATGGATCAGGCCGCCGCTCCAGGAGCCGAACGCCGAGCCGAGGCCACTGCCGATCGAGATCGTGCCGTAGATGGTTCCCACGCGCTTGCCCTGGAAGATCCGCATCGCGGTGGCGCTGATCAGCGGGCCGCGCGAGCCCATCATGCTGCCGAAGCAGATGACGAAACCGGCGAGCAGGAGGATGTTCGGCGAATATTGCAGCAGCCATAGCAGCACGATGCCGAGGATCGAGATCGCGTAGCTGAGCAGCACCGACGGCCGCCGTCCGATCAGCCCGTCGAGCGCGGACACGCCGAGCATTCCGAACACCAGCACGACACCGGAAAAGCCCCAGGCCGTCGCGGCCTGCAGCGGTGGGAAGCCGGCATCGATCAGATAGGCCACGATCTGCGCGGCGATCGCGTACATGCCGACGGCGGTGAAGAAGAAGGTCGAGAACAGCGCCCAGAAAGCGTGGTGGCGCATCGCGCCGAGAAGCGTCCAGCCATTGTCGACGAAATCCGGATCGGTCTTCTTCACGACGTGCGGCGAGCCCGCGGCAAACAGCCGCCACGGCAGCAGCATCAGCGGCACCAGAAGGCCCAGGGCCGCGATGCCGAACAGCTGGTAGGTCCCGCGCCAACCGATGCGGTCGATCAGGAGCTGCGACGCCGGGAGCAGCGCCAGCACGCCGCCGCCCATTGCCGAATACACCACCGACATCGCGGTCGGCAGGCGAGGCCCGAACCAGCGGCCGAGCAGGATCGAGTTCGGCACGATGCCGATGAAGGCGACGCCGATGCCGACGCAGAGGCCGATCGTAAGCTGGAATTGCCAGAGATGTTGCGCGTGGGCCGCGGTCAGGAACGCCGCGCCGAGCAGCGCCAGTCCGAGGGCATAGACGATGCGCGGTCCGGAATGGTCGAACAGCCGTCCGACGAAGGGCGCGGTGAGACCGCTCGCAAGCCAGGTGAGGGAATAGACCGAGACGATCTGCGCACGGTCCCAGCCAAAACTTTCCGAAATCGGCTTCAGGAACACCGTAAAACTGTCGCCGAGCCCGCGGCCGAGCACGGCCAGCGTAAAGCAGAGCGCGAGCACGGTGAGCGCGATACGCACGGCAGCTTGCGGCGCCGCCGCGACGCCGTCCTTGCTCGTTTCCCTGCCGGGCGTGTTCTGATCCATTGCCGGTCAGGGAGCGCGCATCCGCGCACCCTGACAAGCAGCGAAAAGCTCATACGCCTATGCAGGCTTGATCAGGATGTGCTTCTTCTTGCCGAAGGACAGCTTGATCACGCCTTCCGGCGTCAGATTGGCTGCAGAAAGCGTCATCTTCTCGTCGGTGACGGGCTCGTCGTTGACACGCAGGCCGCCGCCCTTGATCTGCCGCCGCGCCTCGCCGTTGGAGGCAACGAGGCCTGCCTTGACGAAGGCGCTGAGCACGCCGAGGCCGGCGTCCAGTTCGCCGCGCCGAATTTCCACCGTAGGCAGGCTCTCGGCGAGCGCACCTTCCTCGAAGGTGCGGCGCGCGGTCTCCGCCGCTTCGTTCGCGGCATCGCGGCCGTGCAGCAGCGCCGTTGCTTCGGTGGCGAGCACCTTCTTGGCCTCGTTGATCTCCGAGCCGCCGAGCGCTTCGAGCTTCCTGATCTCGGCGATCGGCAGCGTCGTGAACAGTTTCAGGAATTTGCCGACGTCGGCATCCTCGGTGTTGCGCCAGTATTGCCAGAAATCATAAGGCGAGAACGCGTCGGCGTTGAGCCACACCGCGCCTTGCGCGGTCTTGCCCATCTTGGCGCCGGACGCGGTGGTGAGCAGCGGCGTCGTCAGCGCGAACAGCTGGTGCGTGCCCATGCGGCGGCCGAGATCGACGCCCATGATGATGTTGCCCCACTGGTCGGACCCGCCCATCTGCAGTTTGCAGCCGGTGCGCTTGGCGAGCTCGACGAAGTCGTAGGCCTGGCAGACCATGTAGTTGAACTCGATGAAGCTCATCTCCTGCTCGCGCTCGAGGCGTAGGCGCACGGAGTCCATCGTCAGCATGCGGTTGACAGAGAAATGCCGGCCGACGTCGCGCAGCATCTCGATCCAGTTCAGCTTGGTCAGCCATTCCGCATTGTCGAGCATGATGGCGTCGCTCTTGCCATCGCCATAGCGCAGCACCTTGGCGAACACGCCGCGGATCGAGGCCTTGTTGTCCTCGATCTCGGCGACCGTGCGCATCGCGCGCGTCTCGTCCTTGCCGGAGGGATCGCCCACCATGGTGGTGCCGCCGCCCATCAGCGTGATCGGCTTGTTGCCGGACTGCTGCAGCCAGTGCAGCATCATCATGGTCAGATAGTTGCCGATGTGCAGCGAGCGGGCGGTGCAATCGTAGCCGACATAGGCGGTCGCCTCGCCCTTGGCGGCGAGCGCGTCCAGCCCCTCGAAATCGGAGCACTGGTGGATGAAGCCACGTTCCTGCAGGGTATTGAGGAAATCCGATTTAAATGCAGTCATCTGTCGGCATGCCCAACAATTCTTGGTTTACTGTTTTGGGGGCAATTTAAGGGTCTTGCGTTGGAACCCGACGGCCACCCGCCACTTGGCGCTGTGGCATTATAAGATGTGTCCCTCTGGCACAAGATCGGCATGCCGGAGAGGGTCTCGAGGACGCTGATCCATGATGTTGACGGCACTCGGTTTGATGAGCGGCACCTCGCTGGACGGGGTGGATGTCGCGCTGATCGAAACCGATGGAAAACAGGTGAAGGCATTCGGGCCGTCCGGCTACCGGGCCTATAGCCCGGCGGAGCGCAATCTTCTGCGGCAGGCGCTCGCCGAGGCCGTGCACCTGCCGCAAAGAGACGCCCGGCCGGGCATCCTGGCCGAGGCCGAGCGCGCGGTGACCCAGGCTCACGCCGAGGCGGTTGCCGCCTTCGTCGCCCAGAACCGGATGAAGCCCGAGGATATCGACATCGTCGGCTTCCACGGCCAGACCGTGCTGCACCGCCCCGAGCGGCGGCTGACGGTGCAGATCGGCGACGCGCCGGCACTGGCCAGGGCGATCCATATCCCCGTGATGCACGATTTCCGCGCCGCCGATGTCGAGGCCGGCGGGCAGGGCGCGCCGTTCGTACCCGTCTACCACCGGGCGCTCGCCAACTCGCTGAACCGCGAGGGGCCGATCGTCGTGGTCAATATCGGCGGCGTCTCCAACATCACCTATATCGACGGCAACGATACGCTGATCGCCTGCGATACCGGCCCCGGCAACGCGCTGCTGGACGATTTCATGTACCGCACCATGAACCAGGCGTTCGATGCGGAAGGAAAGTTCGCAGCTCTCGGCAAGGCCGACGAGGCCTGGATCGCCCGCGCGCTGGAGCTGCCTTTCTTTGCGTTGCCGCCGCCGAAATCGCTGGACCGCAACGACTTCGCTGCGCTCCGGCTCGGCGACGTCGCGCCGGCCGACGGCGCCGCGACGCTGACCGCCTTCACCGCAGCGGCGATCACCCGAATCATTCCGCTGCTGCCACGGCGGCCGCGGAGCTGGATCGTCTGCGGCGGCGGCGCCCGCAACCTCACCATGCTCAGGGTGCTGCGGGATCGGGTGGGTTCGGCCACCGTCGAGGCCGCCGAGACGCTCGGCTGGGCCTCCGACGCCATCGAGGCCCAGGCCTTCGGCTTCCTCGCCGCCCGCGGCCTGAAGGGCTTGCCGCTGTCCTATCCCGCGACCACGGGCGTGCCGATGCCGATGACCGGCGGGGTGATCGCGCGGCCCTGAGGCGACCGATTAATGCATCCGCATGGATCTTGACGGATGCATGCAACTGCATCTACATTGAATGCAGCTGCATCGAACCGCCGGGATCGCGCCATGCCTGCTTCATTAAAACTCATCAGCCACAAGCTTTGCCCCTACGTGCAGCGCGCCGTGATCGCGTTGAAGGAGAAGGGCGTTCCGTTCGAGCGGGTCGATATCGATCTCGCCAACAAGCCCGAATGGTTCTTGAAGCTGTCGCCGCTCGGCAAGGTGCCGGTGCTGGTGGTGACGACTGACAAAGGCGAGGTCGCGCTGTTCGAGAGCAATGTGATCTGCGAGTACATCGAGGAGACGCAAGGCGGCGCCAGGCTGCATCCGGCCGATCCTCTGAAACGCGCCGAGCACCGCGCCTGGATGGAGTTCGGTTCGGCGATCCTCGGCGATCTCTGGGGGCTGGAGACGACGGCCGATCCTGCGACGTTCGAAAGCAAGCGGCAGGCGCTCGTCGCAAAATTCGCGCGTGTCGAGGCGACACTTGGTGCGGGTTCGTTCTTCGCAGGCACCGCGTTCAGCCTCGTCGATGCGGTGTTCGCGCCCATCTTCCGCTATTTCGACCTGTTCGACGAGCTAACCGAGCACGGCATCTTCCGCGATGTGCCGAAGGTCCGCGCCTGGCGCGCTGAGCTTGCGAAACGTCCGAGCGTGCGCACGGCCGTCGGCGCCGACTATCTGCAATTGCTGCGCGCCTTCCTCGTTCGGCACGACGCGCATCTGCTCAAGCTCGCGGCCTGAGCGCAACGCCGATGTCGCAATCCATGGCCTGGCTGATGCTGGTGGTCGCCGGCGCGCTCGATGTCGGCTGGGCGATCTCGATGAAATATGCCGAAGGCTACACGCGCTTGGGCTGGAGCATCGTTTCGGTCGTGCTGCTCGCCGCCTTCGTCGTCCTGCTCGGACGCGCCTTGAAGGTGCTCGAAGTCGGCGTCGCCTATTCGGTGTGGACCGGCATAGGCGCTGCCGGCACGTTCTTGATGGGCGTCGTGCTGTTCGGCGAGACCCTAAGCGCGATGAAGCTTGCGGGCATCGCGCTCGTCTTGACGGGGATCGTGGCGTTGAAGTTGGCTTAGCGAACGTTTGCCAGGCGCATATCCAGATACGCCGTGATGGTCTCCATCAGCGGCTCGAGCTTGGTGTCGAAGAAATGGTTGGCGCCGGGGATGACCTGCTGGTCGATCACGATGCCCTTCTGCGTCTTCAGCTTCTCGACCAGCGTGTTGACGTCCTTGGGCGGCACCACCGCGTCCTTCTCGCCGTGCACGATCAGGCCCGAGGACGGGCAGGGCGCGAGGAACGAGAAGTCGTAGAGGTTGGCGGGCGGCGCGATCGAGATGAAGCCTTCGACCTCGGGGCGGCGCATCAGGAGCTGCATCCCGATCCAGGCGCCGAACGAGAAGCCGGCGACCCAGCAGGCGCGCGCTTCGGGATTGATGGTCTGCGCCCAGTCGAGAGCTGCGGCGGCATCGGACAATTCGCCGGTGCCGTGGTCGAACGAGCCCTGGCTGCGGCCGACGCCGCGGAAGTTGAAGCGCAGCACCGAGAAGCCGCGATGCGCGAAGGCGTAGTAGCACTGGTACACGATCTGATGGTTCATCGTGCCGTGAAACTGCGGATGCGGATGCAGGATCATCGCGATCGGCGCGTTCTTCTGCTTTGCCGGATGATAGCGACCCTCGAGGCGGCCGGCAGGGCCGGTGAAAATGACTTCAGGCATGGATGTCTCTGATTGAGTCCCTTGGAGGTGATCCCTGCGCAATCGTCCGATTGTGGCTCTTCCGGCGTTGCCGCCGACGGGAGCACGGATGAAAGGTGGAGAGGCGCGCCCTCGGATGATGCGCGAGTGGCGCGCAGGTGAACTGATGCGCGCTTCTAACACGAGGCAAGGGTCAAAAAGCAAGCTTCTTCGACATCTCTCAATCGACTCAAGAGCTTAGCCCGTCATGGCAGCGTCATCGCCGGCCGGCCGCCGGTGATGTGTCGCCGCATGGATCAACCGGGCTACGACGGTGGCGGACCGCGGTGCCGGAGGGTGCCGCTCAACCGATTGGAATCACGGCTGTTTATGGATCGTCGGTTGATCGGTAGCGGCGATTCCGGCCGGGGCGGTCCGGCTGCCGAGGGAGACGACTGCCGGCCGGTAACGCCGGCTGCCTCCAAGTGTCTGCCCGTTGTCGAAGACGAGCTCGAAATCGCCGGAGGCCTTGAGGTCCACGCCGCTCACCCGGTCGAGATTGGCAAGCTTGGTGCGATGAACGCGAACGATGGAAAAGCGCGCCAGCTCGCTTTCAGCCGCGGCTAGCGTGCCCCGGATCAGGTGCTGCGTGCCGTCGGCGAGGCTGTATTCGATGTAATTGCCGGCGGAAGCGACCCAGAGGATGTCGTGCGGCACCACGCGAACGCGGCTCGTCCCGTCGCGCAGCCAGATCAGATTCGCGGACGACGGCTGCTGCGGGGCGGGGGCTGCCGACGGAGCGAGGGCGGCGCTCTTCAGTTCGCGCCGGCTTTCGAGCAGCCAGATCGTGCCGGCGATCAGGACGACGGCCACGGCGTCCTTGCGGAATTCGTAAAGGACCGTCGCAAGCGAGAAGCGGAAATCGTAGGTGCCTCCCGCGAGCCAGAGCGCGAGCTTCCGCAGCCAGACCATGCCGGTGATGTGGAGCGCTGAGAAGCCGAGCAGGGCGATCGCCCCGATTCCGGCCCGCGTGGCGAGGCCGGCGCTCCGGCGCATGCGGCGAACCGCCAGCACCAGGAGCGGCAGCAGCAGCAGGATGATTGCGATGCTCGACATCTCCCAAAACAGCCGCCGGCCGATGTCGTAGCTGTCGCCGCGCCAGGCAGCGTCCTGAGCGCCCGAAAACGCATTGACGATTCCGGTCGCGAGCGCGACGGCAGCGATCGCAGCGAACATCGTCCGGTCGCCGCCCCTGATCCCAAACGGCCCGCCGCTCGTCCCAGCCACCGGCGGCTCATCCCCTCGCGTCCGATTCTGATCCCAAACCGGCTCGACGCGCTCCGTCAGTGGGGCATTTTCGGTGTCAGCCATTTTCAGTTTCAACCTGGCCCGAAAACCGCGTTCGTCGTCCCCTCAAGGAGCAGAAAACCATGACAACACCACAGCAATTCCCGAGCACGGACAGGCGTATCGATCTGGACTGGGTGCGGATTTTAGCCTTCGGGCTCTTGATCTTCTACCACGTCGGAATGCTCTACGTGTCCTGGGGATTTCACATCAAGAGCGTGCACCGGCTGACCTGGCTGGAACCGGTGATGCTGTTCCTCAACCCCTGGCGGCTGTCGCTGTTGTTCCTGGTGTCAGGGGTTGCCACCCGCTTCATGCTCGGCAAGTCCACTCTCGCCTCGCTCGCCGGGGCGCGGTCTGTGCGGCTCTTGATCCCCCTGATCTTCGGCATGCTCGCGATCGTGCCGCCGCAATCCTATCTCCAGGTCGTCGAAAGCCTCGGCTATCCCGCGGGCTTTTTCGATTTCTACACCAGGCACTACTTTGCCTTCGGTGCGCAGTTCTGTCCGAATCCCTGCATCGTGCTGCCGACCTGGAACCATCTCTGGTTCGTGGTCTATCTGTGGGTCTACACGATGGCCTTGATCGGCGTGCTCGCATTGTGGCCCGCCGGCGCTGACTGGCTGGGCCGGAAGCTGGCCGTCATGCTCGCCGGGCCATGGCTCCTGATCGTGCCCTGCCTGCTGTACGCGGCCTGGCGCCTGGTGTTGTTCCCGGCCTTCCCGTCGACGCATGCGCTGTTCGGCGACTGGTACAACCATGCGGACCACGCGACGGCCTTCCTGACCGGTTTCCTGCTGGCGAAGCAGGAGGGGATCTGGCGCAATGTCGAGCGCCAGCGCTGGGTGGCTCTGGCAGCTGCAGCCGTCTGCTTCCTGGCCTTCATCCTGCTTCGCGCCGGTCTGTTTGCGCCGTCGCCCGCGCTGAAATGGACCGCCGCCTCGGCCTATGGCTGCTACCAATGGCTCGCGATCGCCGCCGTACTGGGCTTTGCGCGGCGCCACCTCACGGCCGACAGCCCCGTGCGGCGCTATCTGACCGACGCGATCTTCCCGTACTACATCGTGCATCAGACCGCGATCATCGTGATCGCGCACGCATTGCGCGACAGCGGCCTGCCGGTCGGGATTGAGGCCTCCATTGTCATCATCGGCACCGCGCTCACCTGCGTGGTGACCTATGAAGTGGTCCGGCGCATCGCTTGGCTGCGGCCTCTGTTCGGGCTGCGGGCGGCGCCGCGGATGGTTGCCCGAATGGAGCAACACCAGCCGGCCTGATGCATGCCGCCCTCCGATTGGACGGATGGCAAAAGGTGCTAAGAGGGCGAGATGCCGACCCGTGTCTATCTCGACTGGAACGCGACCACCCCGCTGCGCCCCGAGGCGCGGGCGGCGATGGTTGCGGCCTATGACCTCGTCGGCAATCCGTCGTCGGTCCATGCCGAGGGGCGGGAAGCGCGACGGTTGATCGAGGACGCCCGTGCTGCGCTTGCCGCGGCAGTCGGCGCGTTGCCACGGAACGTCGTCTTCACCTCGTCTGGAACCGAGGCCAATGCGCTGGCCCTCTCGCCGGGGTTGCGGGGGCCGTCCGGTGGACCCGTCGAACGGCTGCTGGTCTCGGCGGTCGAGCACGCCTCGGTGCTGGCAGGTGGCCGGTTCCCGGGGGCCGCCATCGGCCTGATCGGCGTCACGCGTTCCGGCGTCGTCGACCTCGACCATCTCAGGGCGCAGCTAAACGACGGCCCGCCGGCGCTGGTGTCGATCATGGCCGCAAACAACGAGACGGGCGCGCTCCAGCCGGTCGCCGAAGCTGCGGGCATCGTCCACGAGGCGGGGAGCCTGCTGCACGTCGACGCGATCCAGGCGCTCGGCAAGATCCCGTTCAATATCAAGGCTATAGGCGCCGACCTTGCGACCCTTTCTGCACACAAGATCGGCGGTCCCAAGGGGGTCGGCGCGCTGGTCGTGGCCGAGGGGATCGCCGGACTGGAGCCGGTGCTGCGGGGCGGGGGACAGGAACTGAACCGTCGCGCGGGCACCGAGAACGTCGCAGGCATCGCCGGCTTCGGCGCGGCGGCGAAGGTCGCGCTTCAGGCTCTGCCGGAGGATGCGGAGCGCATAGCAACCCTCAGAAATCGCTTGGAAAATGGCATCCGGAGCGTTGCGGGCGCAACCATCTTCTCTGGGGACGTCGGACGGTTACCAAATACCGCTCTGTTCACGGCGCCGGGTCTCAAGGCTGAGACTGCTGTGATTGGCTTTGACCTCGAAGGCGTCGCCGTTTCCTCCGGTTCGGCCTGTTCCTCGGGTAAGGTCCAGCCGTCGCACGTTCTTTCGGCCATGGGATGTGACCCGGCGGTGGCCCAGGGAGCGGTGCGTCTCAGTCTGGGCTGGTCCACGGAACCAGAAGACATCAACAGGGCGTTAGAGGCTTGGCGAAAGCTCGGTAATAGCCTACTTAAGAGTTAAGCGATGAAACACGGCTTGAACGGTTCTAAGCCGTGCTTTCCGCACAGAAACATCGTAATACTCGTTCGAGTTTGATCCACCGCGGTCCTTGAAACCGCGAGCGGAGGATAGAATGCCAGCCGTGCAAGAGACGGTCGAGCGCGTGAAGCGCATCGACGTCGACCAGTATCGTTATGGGTTTGAAACCCTGATCGAGTCCGACAAGGCCCCCAAGGGGCTGTCGGAAGAGACCGTCAAGTTCATCTCCGAGAAGAAGAACGAGCCCGCCTGGATGCTTCAGTGGCGGCTGGAGGCCTATCGGCGCTGGCTGACCATGCAGGAGCCGACCTGGGCGCGCGTCGACTATCCCAAGATCGACTTCCAGGACCTGTATTATTACGCCGCGCCGAAGCCGAAGAAGACAGTCACCTCGCTCGACGAGATCGATCCGGAGATCCTGAAGACCTACGAGAAGCTCGGCATCCCCTTGCGGGAAGTCGCCATGCTCGAGGGCGTCGAGCCCAAGCCCGGCGAGGAAGATCCGGCGCGCCGCAAGATCGCGGTCGATGCGGTCTTCGATTCGGTCTCGGTTGCGACCACGTTCAAGGCGGAGCTGAAGAAGGCCGGCGTGATCTTCATGCCGATCTCGGAAGCGATCCGCGAGCATCCCGAGCTGGTGCAGAAATATCTGGGATCGGTGGTTCCGACCTCGGACAATTTCTATGCCACGCTGAACTCGGCGGTGTTCTCCGACGGCTCGTTCGTCTACGTGCCGCCGGGCGTGCGTTGCCCGATGGAGCTGTCGACCTATTTCCGCATCAACGAGCGCAACACCGGCCAGTTCGAGCGCACGCTGATCATCGCCGACAAGGGCTCCTACGTCTCCTATCTCGAAGGCTGCACCGCGCCGCAGCGCGACGAGAACCAGCTGCACGCCGCCGTGGTCGAGCTCGTCGCGCATGACGATGCCGAGATCAAATATTCGACGGTGCAGAACTGGTATCCCGGCAATTCGGAAGGCAAGGGCGGCATCTACAACTTCGTCACCAAGCGTGGCGACTGCCGCGGCAACAATTCCAAGATCTCCTGGACCCAGGTCGAGACGGGTTCGGCGATCACCTGGAAATATCCGAGCTGCATTCTCCGCGGCGACAATTCGCGCGGCGAGTTCTACTCGATCGCGATCTCGAACGGCTTCCAGCAGGTCGACTCGGGCACCAAGATGATCCATCTCGGCAAGAACACGTCGAGCCGGATCATCTCCAAGGGTATCGCCGCGGGCAAGTCGCAGAACACGTATCGTGGTCTTGTGACGGCTCATCGGAAAGCCACCGGCGCGCGCAACTTCACCGCCTGCGATTCGCTGCTGATCGGCGACAAATGCGGCGCGCACACCGTGCCGTATATCGAGGCCAAGAACTCCTCGGCGACCTTCGAGCACGAAGCGACGACCTCGAAGATCTCCGAGGACGTGCTGTTCTACTGCATCCAGCGCGGTCTCTCGCAGGAAGAGGCGGTCGGCCTCGTCGTCAACGGCTTCGTCAAGGACGTGCTGCAGCAACTGCCGATGGAATTCGCGGTGGAAGCGCAGAAGCTGATCTCGATCTCGCTTGAAGGGTCGGTCGGCTAAGCACCGACCCTCGCGGCGCGCTTCGGCGCTCCAACATCAATTGAATAGACTGGATACCAAGATGGCTTTGCTTGAAGTGAAAGACCTCAAGGTTCGTGTCGAGGAACGAGAGATCCTCCACGGGCTGACGCTGACCGTGAACGAAGGCGAGATCCACGCCATCATGGGGCCGAACGGCTCCGGCAAGTCGACGCTCTCCCATGTCATCGCCGGCAAGCCCGGCTATGAGGTCACCGACGGCCAGATCCTGTTCAAGGGCGAGGACCTCCTGGAGATGTCGCCGGACGAGCGCGCCGCCAAGGGCGTGTTCCTGGCGTTTCAGTACCCGGTCGAGATTCCCGGCGTCGCCACCATGAACTTCCTGCGCACGGCGCTGAACGCCCAGCGCAAGGCGCGTGGCGAGGATGAATACTCGACCCCGGACTTCCTCAAGAAGGTCCGCGAGGTCTCGAAGTCGCTGAACATCCCGCAGGACATGCTCAAGCGCGGCGTCAATGTCGGCTTCTCCGGCGGCGAGAAGAAGCGCAACGAGGTGCTGCAGATGGCGCTGTTCGAGCCGAGCCTGTGCATCCTCGACGAGATGGATTCCGGTCTCGACATCGACGCGCTGCGCATCGCCGCCGACGGCGTCAACGCGCTGCGTTCGCCCAAGCGGTCGATGGTCGTCATCACCCACTATCAGCGGCTGCTCAACTACATCGTGCCCGACGTCGTGCACGTGATGTCGAAGGGCCGTGTCGTGAAGAGCGGCGGCAAGGAACTGGCGCTGGAGCTGGAAGCGTCCGGCTACGCCCAGTTCGAGGATGCCGCGTAAGGAATTTTGCGATGAACGTTGCTGTGGCAAAGACCGGAAAGGGCCGCGCGGTGAGCGATCTCTTCACCAGCGCCGAAGGCCGACTGCCGGGGGCGCCCGCGATCACTGCCGTGCGCCGCGAGGCATTCGAGACCTATGAGCGTCTCGGCCTGCCGCACCGCCGGATCGAGGAATGGAAATACACCGATTTGCGCGCCTTGGTCGGCGAGGTGCTGCCGCTGGCAGCCGCGCCCGATGCGGCCGCGTTCAAGCGCGCTGCGGACGCGGTGAAGGCGCATGCGATCGCCGGCGCCCGCAAGCTGGTGCTGGTCGACGGCGTGTTCGCGGCCGATCTGTCCGACGTGAAGGCGCTCGTCGCCGAGGCCGGCTTCAGGACCCTGCGTGAGGCGCTGGAGAAGGACGCGGGTCTGCTGAAGACCGCGTCCACCGACGCCATGATCGCGCTGAACGCGGCGATGGCGACCGACGGCGTCGTGTTGGAGATCGCCGACGGCGCAAGACTGTCCGCGCCGATTCAGATCATTCACATCGCGACCGCTTCGTCGGCCTCGGCGTTCACCCGCTCGCAGGTCGCGGTCGGGAAGGGCGCTCGCGCCACGATCGTCGAGACCTTTGTTGCGGCGGATGCCAAGGCTTACCAGGTCAACGACGCCGTCCTCGTCTCGGTCGGTGACGATTCCGACGTCGCGCACATCCGCCTGATGGACGATGCGCCTGACGCGGTGAACGTGACCTCGCACTTCGTCACCATCGGTGCCAACGTAAAATTCAATTTCTTCAACATGACCACCGGCGCCGCGGTGAGCCGTCTGCAGGGCTTCATCACGCTGGCGGGCGAAGGCAGCGAGCTCTCGGCCAACGGCGTCAACCTGCTGAAGAAGACCGAGCATGGCGATACCACGCTGGTGGTCGACCACGCCGTGCCGAATTGCGTCAGCCGTGAGGTCTTCCGCGCCGTGATCGACGACCGCGGCCATTCGGTGTTCCAGGGCCGCATCATCGTTCGTCCCGACGCGCAGAAGACCGACGGCAAGATGATGACTCGCGCGCTGCTGCTCTCGGACGAAGCCGAGGCGGACAACAAGCCCGAGCTGGAAATCTTCGCCGACGACGTCTCCTGCGGCCACGGTGCCACCGCCGGCGCGCTCGACGACAGCCTCTTGTTCTACCTGAAGGCGCGCGGCCTGCCGGAGAAGCAGGCCCAGGCCCTGCTGATCCAGGCTTTCGTCGGTGAGGCGATCGAGCAGATCGCCGCCGACGATCTGCGCGAGCACGTGATCGGCGTTGCCGAGCGCTGGCTGGAGCGCCGCCAATGAGCACGCATCCCGCGGTCAAGAACGGAACTTATGACGTCGCACGCGTGCGCCAGGACTTTCCGGCGCTCGCCATGCAGGTCTACGGCAAGAACCTCGTCTATCTCGACAACGCCGCCTCGGCGCAGAAGCCGAGCGCCGCGCTCGATCGCATGACGCAGGCCTACACCAGCGAATACGCCAACGTGCATCGCGGCCTGCATTACCTCGCCAACGCGGCGACCGAAGCCTATGAGGGCGGTCGCACCAAGGTCGCGCAGTTCATCAACGCTGCCCGAACCGAGGAAGTGATCTTCACCCGCAACGCGACCGAGGCGATCAACCTGGTCGCGTCGTCCTGGGGCGCGCCGAACATCGGTGAGGGCGACGAGATCGTCATCTCGATCATGGAGCACCACTCCAACATCGTGCCTTGGCATTTCCTGAGGGAACGCCAAGGTGCCGTGATCAAATGGGCGCCGGTCGACGACGAGGGCAATTTCCTTATCGACGAGTTCGAGAAGCTGCTGACATCGAAGACCAAGCTGGTCGCGATCACGCAGATGTCGAACGCGCTCGGCACCATCGTGCCGGTCAAGGACGTGGTGAAGATCGCGCACGCCCGCGGCATTCCCGTGCTGGTCGACGGCAGCCAGGGCGCGGTGCATCTGCCGGTCGACGTCCAGGACCTCGGCTGCGACTTCTACGTGTTCACAGGTCACAAGGTGTACGGTCCGACCGGAATCGGCGTGCTCTGGGCCAAATATGACCACCTCGTTGCGATGCGCCCCTTTAACGGCGGCGGCGAGATGATCCGCGAGGTCTCGCGCGATGTCGTGACCTATGGCGATCCCCCGCACAAATTCGAAGCGGGCACGCCGGCGATCGTCGAGGCCGTCGGCCTTGGCGCGGCCATCGACTACGTCAATTCGATCGGCAAAGAGCGCATTGCCGCGCACGAGGCCGACCTCACGACTTACGCTCAGGATCGCCTGCGCGAGATCAACTCGCTGCGGCTGATCGGCACGGCGCGGGGCAAGGGCCCGGTGATCTCGTTCGAGCTGAAGGGCGCACATGCCCACGATGTCGCGACCGTGATCGATCGCCAGGGCATCGCCGTGCGCGCCGGCACCCATTGCGTGATGCCGCTTTTAGAGCGGTTCAACGTGACGGCCACCTGCCGGGCCTCGTTCGGCATGTATAATACGCGGGAAGAAGTCGATCATCTGGCACAGGCGCTGTTGAAGGCGCGGGATTTGTTCGCATGAGTGACACTGCCGAAATCAAAGCTAGTCCAATGGAGACCCATTCGGCGCTGCCGCCGGAGGAAACCGAGCGTCTGACCACCGAGATCATCGCGGGCCTCAAGACCGTGTTCGATCCGGAAATTCCGGCCGACATTTACGAGCTCGGCCTGATCTACAAGGTCGAGATCAAGGACGATCGCTCCGTCGACGTCCAGATGACGCTGACGACGCCGAACTGCCCGGCCGCCGGCGAGCTGCCGACCATGGTCGAGAACGCGGTCGCCAGCGTTCCCGGGGTCGGCGTGGTCGACGTCAAGGTGGTCTGGGAGCCACCGTGGTCGCCCGAGCGCATGAGCGACGAGGCGCGCCTCGTCCTCAACATGTGGTGACGGTCACAGCTCGCATTGAATTCGCTCCGCAACGGACCACATAGATAACATGACCCAGGCAACACCAGCATCCACTCCAAAGCCCCGGCGGCCGCGCCCGCAGGTGATGCGGCTGACGGACGCTGCCGCCCAGCGGATCACCGAGCTGACCCAGCGCGCCGATTCCGAGATCGTGGGCCTGCGCGTCGGTGTGAAGAACGGCGGCTGCGCCGGCCAGTCCTACACGGTCGAATACGCCCACGACGTCCGGCCGACCGACGAAGTCGTCGAGGACAAGGGCGTTAAGATCCTGGTCGACCCCAAGGCCGTGCTGTTCCTGCTCGGCACCGAGATGGACTACAAGGCCGACAAGATGCAGGCCCAGTTCGTCTTCAACAACCCCAACCAGATCTCCGCCTGCGGCTGCGGCGAGTCGGTCGAGCTGCGGCCGGCCAAGATCGACGGGTAATCAGCCCAACGCATCGCTCTCGTGTCCCGGACGCGCTGCAGCGCTCTTGCGCTGCTGCGCAGAGCCGGGACCCACGCTATACTTCCTGTCGCAAAGGGCATGGGCCCCGGCTCAGCAGCGCACCGTTGCACGGCGCGCTGCGTCCGCGGCGCGAGAGAGCGTGAGCATGGACCGCGAATTCCTGATCGACCTGTTTTCCGATTTCGGCCCCGTCGCCATCCGCAAAATGTTCTCCGGCCACGGCATCTCCGTCGACGGCGTCAACTTTGCGCTCGCTTTGCGCGCGGGCCTGTTCTTCCGCGCCGACGAGGTGACCATTCCGGACTTCGAGGCCGAGGGCTCGAAGCCGTTCCAATATTCGACCCGCGCCAAGACCGTGGTGGTCAACTCCTATTGGGAGTTGCCGGCGCGCCTGTTCGATGATTCCGCAGAGTTGGCACAATGGGCGAGGGCGGCACTCGCCGCCGCCCAGCGCGCCAAGGTGAAAAAGCGGCCGAAGGGGAAGACGGGGGCCAGCAAGAAGACCGAGCCAAAGAAGCCTGCGGCCAAGAAGACGACGAAGAAGACGGTCAAGAAGACAGCGCGTAGACGGGGCAAAGGCGCATAGCGCCGTGCCCGCCGAAAGTCCGTGGGCATGCTCCGCTTTGTCCATCCTAAGGCAGTCGACGGAAACTCACGCCACCCGGCTATGGCTCTCGACCGCGTATTCCGGATCGGCTTCGCAGATCACGCGGTTGCGGCCGTTGCGCTTGGCGGCGTAGAGGCAGGCGTCCGCGCGCTCGATCAGCGCGTCGGTGTCGTCGCCCGGCTTGAGCATGGAGACGCCGACCGAAATCGTGACGCGGCCGAGGATCTCGCCGGTGGACTTCTTCTTCAATTCCTTCGCCATCACCGCGCGGCGGATGTGGTCGGCGACCGTGAGGGCCTGCCGCAGCGCAGTGTTGGGCAGCACGACCGCGAATTCCTCGCCGCCATAGCGCGCGGTGATGTCCTGGCCCTTGATGGTCTGCTTCAGCGACAGGCCGACGAGCCGCAGCACCTGGTCGCCGGTGAGATGACCGTAGGAATCGTTGAACGACTTGAAGTGATCGATGTCGAACAGCAGCAGCGACAGCGGCTCGCCCGAGGCTAGCGCGCTCTGCACCGCCATGCCGATCATGCGGTCGAAATATTTGCGGTTGCCGAGGCCGGTGAGCGGATCGGTCAGGCTCTCGGCGCGGATCGCCTCCAGGCTCTGCTGGAGATTGCTGATCTCGTCCTTCGACAGCGTCAGGCGGTCTTCCAGCGCCTTGTTGGTCTCGCGCATCTCGCTGGTCGAGCGCAGCAGCGTTTCGACGATCGCCTTGATCTGGTCGCGGCTCTTGGCCGACGACAGTTTCGCGGCCGCGCCCGACAGGCTGGCATCGTAGGAGCTGGTCATGCCGAGCGCGTCGCTCAGGACCTTCATCACGTCGTCGATCTCGCCGATGACGCGGGCGCCGACCTTGTCGATGCGGTCGGTGGTCTTGATGTGGGAGAGATAGGTCTCGTAGATCTGCTCGAGATCGGCTTCGGTCAGCTTGCCGCTGCGCGCCAGCGTCTCGTTGACTATCTTGTTGAGCGGCGCATTGTAGCCGGTGGCGTAGACGTACCAGATCTCGTAATTGCGGGGAATCGCCGTCTGCCGAAGCGATCGGATCTGACCGAGCGCTACTTCGGCGAACGCCATCGTGCGTTCGTGTTCGTCGAGCACCTTGACCACGGAACATACTCCACAGCGGTCGGTGCGCCGACGACCGCAGCAATGCTTAAATTATGTTCGTAGGCTAACGGACGATCGTGAACACCCCGTAAATATACGTTCACGAAACGTCTAAAAACGTGCACTTCCTGTTTTCGCAACCGAAACCTGGAGCGCGCTCGCGCGCTTCAGGCGCCCGCGGGAGAACGGACCGGCCGCAGCAGGAATGCCGGCAGATGCGAGTGATCGCCAGGCTCGCTGTCGGCCTCGCGTTGGCGGCGCGGCTCGGGACGGCCGATCGACGGCACATGCGAATTATTGGCCTGCGGGCGGGCGCCATGACGCGGCTCGGATGACGGCCTGGCTTCACGCGGCTGCCTCGCCTCGCGTGCCGGCCTTGCCTCGCGTGCGGGCCTTGCATCGGCAGCGGGCCGTGCTTCGGCTGAAGGCCTGGTCTCAGAAGCGTGCCTTGCCTCGCCGCGGGTCTCGCGCGGCTCGTGGCTGCGCTCACGGTCGCGGCCGCGCTGCGGCTTGCCGCGTCCGCCGCGTGAACGCTCGCGGCCACGCGACTCGCGCGGACGCTCGGTCCCGTCGGAGGATTCAGCCTGGATTTCGTAATCGCCCTCGGCGCGCGGAATGCTCTGGCCGATCAGCTTTTCGATCGCCACCATCGACTTCTGGTCGAGCGGCGTGACGATCGAGATCGCGGTGCCGGTGCGGCCGGCGCGGCCGGTGCGGCCGATGCGGTGGACGTAATCGTCGGCGTGATGGGGAACGTCGAAATTGTAGACGTGGCTGACCTCGGGAATGTCGAGGCCGCGCGCGGCGACGTCGGAGGCGACCAGGAGCGGCAGCTCACCCTTGCGGAATTGTTCGAGTGCGGCCGTGCGGGCCGACTGGTCCATGTCGCCGTGCAGGGCGCCGACGCTGAAGCCATGCTTTTGGAGCGACTTGTGAACGATCGCGACTTCGCGCTTGCGATTGCAGAAGATGATCGCGTTCTTGAGATCCTTGGCCTCGCGCAGCAGCCGGCGCAGCAGCTCGCGCTTCTCGTGCGCCTCGCGCCCGGCAGGCACCTGGACCTGCGTGACGGTGACGGCGGTGGTGGCGGGCTTGGAGACTTCCACCTTCTGCGGATTGTGCAGGAAGGCTTCGGTGATGCGCCGGATTTCCGGCGGCATGGTCGCGGTGAAGAACAGGGTCTGCCGCGTGAACGGGACGAGCTTGCAGACGCGCTCGATGTCGGGGATGAAGCCCATGTCCAGCATACGGTCGGCTTCGTCGATGACGAGCAGTTCGACGCCGGTGAGCAGGAGGCCGCCACGCTCGGTGTGGTCGAGCAGTCGGCCGGGGGTTGCGATCAGCACGTCGACGCCGCGCGTCAGCTTGGCATCCTGGTCGCCGAAGGAGACGCCGCCGATCAGGAGGGCGACGTTGAGTTTCTGGCCGGCGCCGTAGCGGTCGAAGTTTTCCTTGACCTGGGCCGCGAGCTCGCGGGTCGGCTCGAGGATCAGGGTGCGCGGCATGCGTGCCCGGGCGCGACCCTTTTCCAGGATGGTGAGCATCGGCAGCACGAAGGCCGCGGTCTTGCCGGTGCCGGTCTGGGCGATGCCGAGCACGTCCTTGCGTGCGAGGACGTGGGGGATCGCCTGTTCCTGGATGGGGGTGGGGGTGGTGTAACCGGTGGCCGCCACTGCGGCGAGGACTTTTTCGGACAGTCCGAGATCTGTAAAGGACATTGAGCCTCTGGTCGAAACCGCCGTTCGGAATCGAGGGTAATAAGGCTGTCGCGTTCCACCCCGAAACGGCGCGCTCTCAAAGAAGCTGGGGGTGCTGACTCACGCGAACAAAGCGCAAGGCTCAGGAATCGCTCTTCGATCTGAGCCGCGTCGCCCCGGAACATAGGCGGGAATCGGCCAAAGTCAATGGAGCGGACGCGGGAAGGCCCTAAAAAACCAGAGGTTTTTGCCCAAATCACGGGCGCGGTTGGGGTTTTCCGGCCCGCGCATCGACCGAGCGAGCTCCCGGGCCGGGCGGCTAACGCCGATCCGAGCCGTGGGTCCGGAAATCTCCGGGAGCCATGCCGTAGGCGGCGTTGAAGACTCGGTAGTACGTCGCAAGGCTCTCGAAGCCGCAGGAGGCCGCGATGTCGGCGATCAGCCGTTCGGGCGCCTCACGCATCAGGCGGCGGCTTTGTTTCAGCCGTTCGTCCGTCACGGTCTGCGAGAAGCTCCTTTCCGCGGCCTCGAACAGCATATGCAAGTGGCGCACGGACACGCCGAGCAGGTCAGCCACCATGATCGGCGTGAGATTGGGATCTTGCAGATGGCGCGCGATCAGCCGCCGGGCCTGCGAGAGGCGGGCGGTCCGCAGCGCGGCCTGTCCGCGCCGGCTGCCGGGCCTGACGATGCCGCGCTCGATCAGCGCCAGATGGGCCAACGCCTGGACAAGGGAGGTCGCATCGTCCGCGCGTTGCTCCGTAGAGGCTTCGCCGAGTTCGGCAAAGCAGGCCCCGAGCAGGGGCGCCAGGGTGGGATCGTCGAACGTGCGAGGTGCAAGCTCGCGCATGCGCTTGTCCTGGGCCGGGATGGTGCCGAGCGGGATCTTGAGGATCCGCAGGTGGAAGCCCTCGGCGCCCAGCGGCGCGGTGCGGTAGGGCAGGTCGGTATGGCTGGTCGCGAAGCGGCCGTTGGCGATCGCAAAGTCGCTTCCGCGCAGGCCGCCGAACCAGCCGCCGCCGCCGAGCTGCTGGTAGACGCAGATGGCGTCGCCCGGCGCGTGGGCGATGTCGGAGCTGCTGCGTTCGACCGTGTAGGGGGAGGCCTTCAGCTCGACGAGGCCGGCGCCGCCCAGCTGGCGCAGCGAGAATTCGCCGAAGAAGTCCGCGCGCTGTTCGCGCGCGAGCTCGGCGGTGACGCCGAACAATCCCTTGGAGCGAACCTCGCGCCAATAGTCGAACCGCTCATTCGGCTCGACCTCGTCGGTACACCAGCGATACACGGCAGCCCCCGCTTGCACGCAATTGCCCTAGAAAGAGCAGATTCCGCGGGAATCTGCCATAGCGAGATCGGGGAACCGGAGCGCGGCGTCCCTTGAACCGTCGTTACGTCTGGGCCGACTATCACACAGCGGCAGGGGGTCCAATGAACTGCTGTTCGAAGGAAGCGGCCTCTGCGCCGATCTGCAACGGGAAACTTGCGATGACGCGTCGGCTTTTGCGAATTCTGGCGGCCCTTGGCCTTGCGGCGGGGCTCAGCGGCTTTGCGCTTCCCGCTCATGCCGAGAAGCGCGTTGCGCTGGTCGTCGGCAACAACGACTACAGGAACGTGCCGAAGCTGCTCAAGGCGGTCAACGACGCCCGCACCATGGGCGATACGCTGAAGCAGCTCGGCTTCTCGGTGATGGTCGCCGAGAACCAGAACCGGCAGCAATTCTCCGAGACGCTGCTCGCCTTCGACAAGGCGATCGAGCCCGGCGATACCGCGTTCTTCTTCTACGCCGGCCACGGCTTCGAGATCGCGGGCCAGAACTATCTGCTGCCGACCGACGTGCCGGCGGCGACGGAAGGCCAGGAAGAGCTGGTGCGCGACGCCTCGATCCTCGCCGACCGCATCGTCGAGCGTCTGCAGAACAAGAAGGCGCGGACTTCGATCCTGGTGTTCGACGCCTGCCGCAACAATCCATTCGAGCGCAAGGGCACCCGCGCGGTCGCCGGTGCCGGCGGCCTCGCGCCGATGACGCAGCTGCCTGAAGGCGTGTTCTCGGTGTTCTCGGCAGGTCCCCGCCAGACCGCGCTCGATCGTCTCTCCAACGACGACACCAATCCCAATTCGGTGTTCACGCGCACCTTCGCCAGGGAGCTGCTGCAGCCCGGCGAGAACCTCGTGCAGGTGGCGCAGCGCACCCGCCGCGCCGTCAGCGAGATGGCCGACACCGTCAAGCACAGGCAGGTGCCGGTCTATTTCGACCAGATGGTCGACGACGTCTTCCTGAGCGGCATGGCGAAGGATGCCGCTGCGCGTCCGGCCGACCCGCCGCCGCAGAAGCTCGCCGCGCTGCCGCCGGTGTCGGTGCCGCAGCTGCCGAAGGAGGAGACGCTGAATGCGCCGATCGCGAGCTTCTCGCGGCACAATGGCGGCTGGAGCGTGGTGTTCTCCTTCGCCGACCCGACGCTCGGCATTTCCTGGCGCATGGCCGGCAAGGGCGATTTCCGCGAGACCGGATTCATCGACACGCTCGATCCGCGCACGCGCAAGCGCATGCCGAACCCGTCGATCGAGCTGCCGCCGGATGCGCAGGCCGGCACCATCGAGGTCCGCTATGTCGACCAGTCCGGCGACATGCAGGGACCGTTCCCGATCCGCTTCGATCCCGAGGCCGCGCTGATCCGCGACCAGCGCAAGATCCTCGACATGACGTCGACGAGCTGGCTGTCGTTCCGCGAGTTCAACGGGCTCCTGGTCTACTACACCCACCTCGTGTCCTACCGCTGCGCCATCCGCGAGGTGCGCATCGGCATCGACACCGCCGTGCCCAACCAGGTGCTCAAGATGCCGCCCTGCGACATGCGCGACCCCAGCGCCATCACCGCCGGCATGCCGCTCTACATGAAGCTCGCCCCAGCGACGCAGTCTGTCTCGGTGGAGCTGACCTATCGCGACGGGAGCGTGTCGGAGATCAAGAGCTTTCGGAGCGCGAACCGGCAGTGATCATTGATGATCCCTCTTCATCGAATGGGTCACGGCGAGTTGGAGCTGTCGGACGCTCTTGACGAAACGGAGCGACAGGGAACCCCTCCGCAAAAGGCCTGTTAAATCCACCTTGGAGCCACCATGCCGCCGCAACGGTCTGGCATGCATGCCGGAAGAGGGCTGTGGCGCCGGGAGACTTCATGGAAGAGTCCGCAATTGCATTCGTCGCCATCGCCATCCTCGCTCTTGCCGCGTTTGCTGTCGTCGTCCAACCGTCACTGAGCTTCTGGCTGAGCCACGAGAGCTGAGGTCTTCGGCGCTCAACGACTGAGGTCGAAGACGTTCGGCCCAGGAACTACTCTTAGGTCCCTGGATTGTCTGCGAAACCAGGGAGACCATCCATGATCCGCAAATCCATCCTCGTGACGATTGCTTGTGCGGCACTTTCGACGGCGGCCTTTGCCCAAGGAGGCGGCGGTGGCGGCGGAGGAGGGGCAGGCGGCGGTGGTGCGGGTGGCGGCGCCAGTGCAGGGGCTGCTGCCGGGACGGGGACTGGAGGCGCGGGATCTGCGGCGAGCTCGGGCGCCGGAATGGGCACGTCCTCCAGCAGCGCCAATTCGGGACCGTCGGCTCCCTCGGGCATGGGAACGCACAGCACCACCACCGGGGCCAACGTCAACAGCAACAACAGCCTGAACAATCCGAACGTCCAGCCGCCGACCGCGAACGGTAAGACACCGACGGCAGCGCAAGCCGAACGGAACGCCGGTGTCGGTCATGCGCCCAACGGATTGCCGATCGGTAGTCCGGGCACCGGGACTAGCAACGAGGATCAGAAGTAATCTCTCTGCACCATCGTGGGCCTGCGTCGCGCGGGCCTTTCACGGCGCATCAAGGGCGGGCAGCCGTTTTGACGCGAGCGTCTGAAACCCGCGCGGCACGCAAGAAGCTAGGCCCGCGGCTCGCTCTCTTCGGCCTCGCGGGCTCGCCGCGAGCGCAGATAGACGAGCGCGACGTTGACGGCCAGCCAGGCTGCCACGCCTGCAAGCAACCATGCCACGTTGGACGTTTCCTCGCGATGCCCTTTTGGGTCGTGTTCCCTTGTAACAACAACCGCCAGGTCGATCTATTCCCGGCGGCTGACGCGCAAGCCTGATCCAAGCTGCCGGCCGGCATTGCAGGTCGCGTTCCGCATCCAGATTCAGGCGCCAAAGCCCTGAATCGGCGCTACATTAACTGCGACATCTTGTTGTTCGTTATGCGCGGGAGCCCGGCCGCAATGACATCCGACCAGCCATCGAACCGGACGAAAAAGGTCCGCTGCTGCGTCGTCGGCGGGGGACCTGCCGGCATGATGCTCGGCTACCTCCTGGGGAGGGCCGGCATCGAGGTCGTGGTGCTGGAGAAACATGCGGATTTCTTCCGCGACTTCCGCGGCGACACCGTGCATCCCTCGACGCTCCAGGTGATGGACGAGCTCGGCCTGATCGACGGCTTCCTGAAGCTGCCGCATCAGCGGCTGCAGAAGATGGATGGCCTGTTCGGCGGCACGCCGGTGCGCATCGCCGATCTTTCCCGGCTTCACACCAAATACCCGTTCATCGCCTTCATGCCGCAATGGGACTTTTTGAACTTCCTGCGCGAGGCGGGCCGCCGCTTTGCCTCGCTCGAGGTGATGATGAGCACCGAGGCGGTCGATCTTATCCGCCGCGGCGAGACGATCGCCGGCGTGCGGGCGAAAACGCCTGACGGAATCATCGACATCGAAGCCGATCTCACCATCGCCTGCGACGGCCGGCATTCGACCGTGCGCGAGCGCGCGGGCCTTGCCGTCGAGGAGATCGGTGCGCCGATGGACGTGCTGTGGTTTCGTGCCGGCCGCAGGGCCGACGAGACGGAGAACGTGTTCGCGCGCGTCGAGCCCGGCAAGATGATGATCACCTTCGATCGCGGCGACTATTGGCAATGCGCCTATGTCATCGCCAAGGGACAGCAAGAGGCGGTGAAGGCGAGGGGGCTGCAGGCGCTGCTCGACGATGTCGTGCGCATGGCACCGATCCTCAAATCCGGCATTGCCGACGTGAAGAGCTTTGACGACGTCAAGCTGTTGACCGTCGCGATCAACCGCCTGCCGCGCTGGACACAGCCGGGCCTGCTTTGCATCGGCGACGCCGCGCATGCGATGTCGCCGGTCGGCGGCGTCGGCGTCAATCTCGCCGTGCAGGACGCGGTCGCGACCGCCAATCTCTTGGCGGACAAGCTGCAGCGCGGCTGCCCCTCCGAGAGTGAGCTCGATGCGGTCAGGCGTCGTCGCGAGTTCCCGGTGAAGATGACGCAACGCATGCAGGTGGTGGTGCAGAACAACATCATCAGCGGCGCCCTGCAGGGCGGCGACCGCCCGCTGAAGGTGCCGCTGATCGTGCGCCTCGTCACCGCGCTGCCCTGGCTCCAAGGCATTCCGGCGCGCCTGATTGCGCTCGGCGTGCGGCCCGAGCACGTGCACTCGAAGGCCGCGCCGGCATCGTAGCGCAGGACATCGGTAGGGATAATGTCGCGTTAAATCGCGCGTAGAGCGTTGCGGGTGTGCAACAGCGCAAGCGGATTTGTGGAGCCGCGCGTGCCCACGCGGCGCGTTAACTCTGTTAATTCCAATTTTAGTAACACCCGTCTGTGACCGTGCACCCATCAAAGGACACGGGGTGTACCATGCGTAACAAATTGATTGCCGCCTTCGCCTGCACGACCGCTCTGGTTTCGACGGGCGCGGCCTCCGCCGCCGATCTCGGCGCGCGCTACACCAAGGCGCCCGCTTACGCCGAGCCGCTGTTCAACTGGACCGGCTTCTATGTCGGCGGCCACATTGGCGGCGCATGGACCAACGAGCAATTCATCAACAACGGGACCGGCGCGCCGTTCGGCGATCTTTCGGTAGGCGATGGCTTCCGCCAACGCAAATCGGGCATCATGGGCGGCGCCCAGATCGGCTACAACTGGCAGGCCAACAACTACGTGTTCGGCATGGAAGGCACGATCTCCGGCCTCGACAACAAGGGCTCGTTCACGAACACCGTGTTCGGCGCAGGCCTCGACGACCAGTTCAGCTGGCGCGCCAACGTGCTCGCGACGATCGTCGGCCGTGCGGGCTTCGCTGTGCAGAACAACCTGTTCTACATCAAGGGCGGCTATGCCGGCGTGAACAACCGTCTCTCGGTGGTCGACAACGTTGCGAACCCGTCCACGGGCTCGGGCGGCCAGACCCATTGGCACAACGGCTGGACCGTCGGCGCCGGCTGGGAATATGGCATCACCCGCAACTGGATCGTGGGCCTCGAATACAACTACGCTGCCTTCGGCAGCCAGACCTATCAGCTCGGCGGCACCTCGGGTAACTACACCTTCGACACCAAGCCGCGCGACATCCAATGGGCCGTGGTGCGTGCGAGCTACAAGTTCGACGCCCCGACCATCGCCCGTTACTGAGCACGTCGACGCAACGCGACCAACGATCAAAAAAGCACTGCCAACTCTGAGAGCCCCGGCTTCGTCCGGGGCTCTTTTTTGTGTGGCGAGAAACGTCAGCATCGCAGACCCTTGCGTGGTCCAAATGTCACTTTTTCCCGAATAGCGCACGGGAAGCGACGGGCGAGGCCAATTCAGCCTCGCGGCGCGACCGACGCGACGTATAAATTCGGCAATAGACTATTTCGATTTGTTGCAACTTTTTCTGGAGCAATACCGATGAAAAAGGCTTTGGCTTTCGCAGGAATGATGTCTCTTCTCGTCGGCGCGCCGGGCATTGCGACGGCAGCCGACATGGCAGTCAAGGCCGCGCCGATCGCGCCGCCGGTGGCGGTCTACAACTGGACCGGCTTCTACATCGGCGGCTTCGGCGGATATGGTTGGGGCGATCACGATCGGCTCAATGACACCGGTTTTGCGAACAGCTACAGCTCGAGCGGCGCCATCGCCGGCGGCCTCGCCGGATACAATTGGCAGATCAGGAATTTCGTGCTCGGCGTCGAAGGCGATCTGGCCTGGGCCGACATCAAGGGTGACGACAATTTCGTGGGCGGCACCCGGGACGAGACGACGCTGCGCTGGGTCGGCACCATTCGCGGCCGTGCCGGTATTGCGTTCGACAAATGGCTGCTCTTTGCAACGGGCGGCTGGGCCTATGGCGAGCAGCGCCACGTGAACACGAATCTCGGGGTCGGCGTCGACGCCTTCTCCTCGAACACCAGCGGCTGGACGGCGGGTGCGGGTGTGGAATACGCGTTCGCTCCGAACTGGCTCGGCAAGGTCGAGTATCGCTATTACGATTTCGAGCGCTACCGCCGCGGCGGCGCGCCGCTGGTCACGCCCAACGGCAATATTCCCTACAGCGTCGCCAGCCAGTACCAGACCGTCACGGTCGGCATCAGCTACAAGTTCGGCGGTCCCGTGATGGCGAAGTACTGATCGCGCCAGGCCCTTTGGACCTAGGCCCCTTGGACCCAGAAGCCCCGGCAGGGATGCCGGGGCTTTTTTCGTGCGGCGCCTTAAGCCATCACCGAGAAGCCGCCGTCGACGGGGATCGCGGTGCCTGTGACGAAGTTCGACGCGGGCGATGCCAGGAACACGGCAATGCCCGCGAAGTCGTCGATGTCGCCCCAGCGTCCGGCTGGCGTGCGCGCCAGCACCCGCTCGTGCAATCCGGACACCTGCTGCCGCGCGCCGCGGGTGAGGTCGGTATCGATCCAGCCCGGCAGGATGGCGTTGACCTGGATGTTGTCGGGCGCCCAGGCATTGGCGCAGGCGCGCGTGTACTGCACGATGCCGCCCTTGCTCGCCGCATAGGCGGTGGCGAAGCTCGCACCGAAGATCGACATCATCGAGCCGATGTTGATCACCTTGCCGTTGCCGGAGGCCTTCAGGTGCGGATAAGCGAGCTTCGAGCACAGGAAGGCGCTGGTGAGGTTGGTGTCGATCACCTTGTTCCACTCGTCGAGCTCGAGCTCGTGCGGCGGCTTGCGGATGCTCATGCCGGCATTGTTGATCAGGATATCGATGCGGCCGAGATCCTTCGCGACGCGGGCGACCATGGCTTCGATCGCGCCCCTGTCGGTGACGTCGGTGGCAATTGCGATCGCCTTGACGCCGCGCTGTCTGAGGTCTTCGACGGCGGCCTTGGACTTCGCCTCGTTGCGTCCGACCACGGCGATGTCGGCGCCTGCGTCGGCAAGTCCGCGCGCCATGCCGAGGCCGATGCCGCCATTGCCTCCTGTGACGATCGCGACCTTGCCGCGGAGATCGAACCGGCTGGATGTCATGCTTGTATTCCCTGGTTTCTTCTATTGGTTGCTCTGCCAGATCAGCACCAGCCCGAAGCCGGCCATGGCGGCGCCATAGCCGGCCCATTGCAGCTGGTTGACCATGAAGCTCGATCGCGGCCAGGGGACCGTGCCGGTGCCCTGTCCGATCCAGAGCAGCCCGACGGCAGTCGCAAACAGGCCTGCGACCAGCAGAAATCTGCGCATGCATGTCCTCCCATCGGTCCGCTGCTGTCGCGGTGTAGGGCATAAACCATGCACAGCCGCGAAAGCTTGGGCCCACAGTACCCGTAGGTTTGGGTGGGATACAATGGCAGCGCCGGCAGATGCCGTCGCGGCGAATAAAGCGGCGCGACGCGTGGGGTGGGGCGATCAAGCGATAGCGTGTGGCTGATCGCAGCTCAGTTGCCCGCTGCGTGCTTCGAAGAGCGAGCACTGGGCTGCGGACAAGTACCGCGCAACGAAAAAGCCCCGGGCGATGCCGGGGCTTTGACGTTCGATCGTGAGATCGGATCAGTACTTGGCGACGACCGGACCGGTCCAGTTGAAGCGGTAGACCAGCGAGGTGCTGATGGTCTGGACCCAGGGCTTGAAGCTGATCGAGTCGGTGGTCACGAGGTTGCCGACGTCGGTGCGGACGGCGATGTCCTTGCGATCGTAGTAGGCAGCGCGGTATTCGGTCTTCATGAACCAGCCCGGCGCCGAGATGCCGAAGATGTTCAGGTTGTTCTCGACGCCACCGCCGACGAACCAGCCGTTGCGGTTGAACGAGTCGGTGTGGAAGCCCGAAGGGGTGCCGGCGAGATTGGTCAGGCCGGTGCCCGACCAATGCGATCCGGTGTAACCGGCATTGACGTAGGAGAGAACGTTCGGAGCAACCAGATAGCCGAGACGAACACCCGCGGCCCAAGCGCTTTCCATCTTGATGCGGCCGGTCAGGGCGGCGAACTCGTCGTTCAGGCTGCCGCGCAGGCTGCCGAACTGGCCATCCGCGAACACGCCAGCAACCCAGGTCCCGCTGAACTGCCAGTCGTAACCGGCGCCGACCGTTCCGAACCAGCCGTCGCCGCCGACGCGCTGATCGATCGTCACGGGAACGCCAACGAAGTTGGTGTGGGAGTCCGCATCCCAGATGCCGCCGCCGGCGCCACCGAAGATGTAGAAGCCGGTCCAGTTAGCGACGGGCGCCGGCATCGGAGCCTTCACGTAGGGGCGGGCGCCGAGGTCGGCCGCGGAGGCCGAAGCGGTCATCGCGGCAACCGCGGTCAGAGCGAGCAAAACCTTCTTCATTGTCAAAATCCCCAACCTTGGTCTGTCGTAGCAGGCGCGAGCGCACTGGAGTTCGTGTCATCTGATGTCCCGGACTATAGACGTTTCGCGCCGAAATGCTGTTGCCGGGCAGGCACAGTTGCCGGAAAACGCCGGGGCGCGCGCATTTGGGGCTGCAGCGCCAAAATCAGGAATGCGCGTACAATTTCAATAGCTTGCAAGAATTTCGCCGACTCGATTTTTGGTAGGATTTCGTTAGGAAATTCGGCCGTCTCCGAAATGGAGGCAGTCCAGCCTCGCCCCGAGCGCCGTGAGTCGTTGGCCGAGTCGCGGCAACGGTGCCGGGAATCGCCTGGTGGGAGGCGGACTGCAGGCAGCCACTATCCCGGCAAAGGGTGGCTTCCCCCGCAAAACAAAAGAGCCCCGGCTTTGCCGGGGCTCTTGAGCTAATTACGACGCCGCCGAGGCTCAGACGTCCAGCAGCTCTTCGCTGGCGAACTCGGCCTTGTCCGAGATGAAGGCAAAGCGGGCCTCGGCCTTGGTGCCCATCAACCGCTCCACCGAATCTGCGGTGGTGTCGCGGTCGTCGGGCAGCAGGACCACCTTGAGCAGCGTCCGCTTGCGCGGATCCATGGTGGTCTCCTTGAGCTGCGCAGGCATCATCTCGCCGAGGCCTTTGAAGCGGTTCACCTCGACCTTGGCATTGGCGTTGAACGCGCTCTTGATCAGCTCTTCCTTGTGCTTGTCGTCGCGCGCGTAGACCGATTTCTGGCCGTGCGTCAGCTTGTAGAGCGGCGGCACCGCGAGGAAGAGATGACCTTCGTCGATCAGCTTCGGCATCTGCCGGTAGAAGAAGGTGATCAAAAGCGAAGCGATGTGCGCGCCGTCGACGTCGGCGTCGGTCATGATGATGATGCGCTGATAGCGCAGGTCCTCTTCGCGATAGTGCAGGAGCTGGCCGCAGCCGATCGCCTGCACGAGATCCGAGAGCTGCGCGTTCGCAGTCAGCTTGTCCTTGCCGGCGGACGCGACGTTGAGGATTTTTCCGCGCAGCGGCAGCACGGCCTGCGTCTTGCGGTCGCGCGCCTGCTTGGCGCTGCCGCCGGCCGAGTCGCCCTCGACGATGAACAGTTCGGAGCCTTCGGTGCCGGCATCGGTGCAGTCGGCGAGCTTGCCGGGCAGGCGCAGCTTCTTGCCCGCGGTTTTCCGCGCAGTCTCTTTCTCCTGCCGCCGCCGCAGCCGCTCCTCGGCGCGGTCGATCACGAAGTCGAGCAGCCGGTTGGCCATGTTCGGATTGCCCGACAGCCAATGGTCGAACGGATCCTTCATCGCCTGCTCGACGATGCGCTGTGCTTCGGCGGTGGCGAGACGGTCCTTGGTCTGGCCCTGGAATTCGGGCTCGCGCACGAACACCGACAGCATCACGGCCGCGCCCACCATCACGTCTTCCGAGGTGATGGACGAGGCGCGCTTGCCCTGGCCGACGCGCTCGGCGTGATCCTTCAGGCCGCGCAGCAGCGCGCTGCGCAAGCCGGATTCATGCGTGCCGCCATCGGGCGTGGGGACGGTGTTGGTGTACGACGAGAGGAAGCCGTCCGCATCCGCGGTCCAGGCCACCGCCCATTCGCAGGCACCATGCGCGCCGTTGCGGCCCGACTTGCCCGAGAAGATGTCGGGATGCACAAGGGTATCGGCGTGGATCGCCGCCGCCAGATAGTCCTTGAGACCGCCGGGGAAGTGGAACGTGGCCTCTTCCGGCACGTCCTCGACGCCCTTGAGCAGCTCGGGCGCGCAGTTCCAGCGGATCTCGACGCCGCCGAACAGATAGGCCTTCGAGCGCGTCATCTTGAACAGGCGCTGCGGCTTGAACGCGGCCTTGGGCCCGAAGATGTCGGTGTCGGGCTTGAAGCGCACGCGCGTGCCGCGACGGTTGTTGACCTTGCCGAGGTCCTCGAGCTTGCCCTTGGGGTGGCCGCGCTCGAAAATCATGCGATGCAGCTTCTGGCCGCGCGCGACCTCCACCTCGAGCCGCGAGGAGAGGGCGTTCACCACGGAGATGCCGACGCCGTGCAAGCCGCCAGAGGTCTCGTAGACCTTGGAGTCGAACTTGCCGCCCGAATGCAGCGTACACATGATGACTTCGAGCGCCGACTTCTTCGGGAACTTCGGATGCGGATCGATCGGGATGCCGCGGCCGTTGTCGGTGACGGTCAGGAACCCATCCGCAGTCAGCTCGACTCCGATGAAGGTCGCATGTCCGGCCAGCGCCTCGTCCATCGAGTTGTCGATGACCTCGGCGAACAGATGATGCAACGCCTTCTCGTCGGTGCCGCCGATATACATGCCTGGCCGGCGCCGGACCGGTTCCAGGCCTTCGAGCACCTCGATGTCGGCCGCGGTGTAGTCGGCTTCCCCGCCACTTCCGCGCGGCGCCGCCTTGGCGGCGCGGGGTTTCGGCTCGCCGCCGAAAAAGTCGTCTTTTGCTTTGGGTTTCAACTGCTTGGACATATATCTTGATGCGCTTTGAGGGCCGCATGAGCGGCGAATCGATTAGGCGGACTATGCCACTTCTGTCTGGGAAAGGTTATCGCAGGGTGGGCCGGGCGGTGTGGTTGCGGACCAATACCGGCGATTTTACGCCGCAGGTGCTCCAATTCCCGGCAATTTGACCCGTCGGTCTACGGCGAGCTGAGGTTTGTGACTTGATGTCACACAAGTGCTTGGCTTACCAGTCTTTTTCATCGAGCAGCACCTTGAGACGGGGCGGGAAGGCTATTTTTGATGGAGCAATATGCGCACGCCCTGGCCGATTTCGTGCGCGTTCATCAGGCTTGGGCAGCTCCGATCGTGTTTCTGCTCGCCTTCGGAGAGTCGCTCGCCTTCATCTCGCTCTTGATCCCGGCCTGGGGCGCGCTGGTCGCAATCGGGGCGCTGATCGGGGCGAGCGGCATCAGCTTCTATCCGGTCTGGATTGCCGGCGGCCTCGGGGCGGCGCTGGGGGACTGGGTCTCTTACTGGTTCGGCTATCGCTATAAGGAGAAGGTCGCCGAGATGTGGCCGCTCTCGCGCTATCCGGGACTGCTGCCCCGGGGCGAGGCTTTCGTGCGCAGCTGGGGCATCCCCAGCATCTTCATCGGCCGGTTCTTCGGCCCCTTGCGCGCCTCGGTGCCGCTCGCGGCCGGCATCTTCGAGATGCCCTATTGGAGCTTCCAGGCCGCCAATTTCGTCTCGGCACTGGTGTGGTCCGCCGTGCTCCTGCTGTTCGGCGACGTGCTCGCCAAGATCATGGAATGGATCTGGCGGGTGATCTGACGCCCGAACCTTGACGGGAACCGGATCTCGCTCTATAGCCGCGCGCCATGATCAACGCCGCGACCATTCTGTTCGCCCGTCGCCGCCGCCGCAGTCTTGCGGTTTGGGCGGTCGATCGCGTTTGAGATCATCGTCTTTGCCGCTGGATCCGATCCGCGGCATTCTCTCTCCTGTCAGCGCGATCTGATCCGGCGGCCCCCAAGAAGGCCCAGCAGGAGACCACGATGTACACGCCACCCTTTTTCAAGCAGGACCGCGCTGCGAGCCTGAAATTCGCCGAAGAGCGCGGCTTCGGCACCATGTGCGCCTTTGACGGCAAGAGGCCGATCGCCTCGCCGTTGCCGTTCTATCTGACCTACGCCGCCGACGGCACGCCGCAGGCCGCGTTTCATGTCGCCCGTCACAATCCGCTGCTAAAGCTTGCGGGCGGCGATGCGTCCTGGCTGCTCGCGGTCAATGGTCCCGATGCCTATGTATCGCCCGACTGGTACGTCTCGCCGGACCAGGTGCCGACTTGGCTCTACCAGTCGGTGCATCTGAGCGGGCCCGTGCGCCTCCTGACGGATGACGAGCTGTCGGTGCAGATCGACACGCTCAGCGAGAAGTTCGAGACCTGGCTGCTGCCGAAGAAGCCGTGGACATCGGGCAAGATGACGGCGGGCCGGCTCGAGGCGATGAAGAAGGCGATCGTGGGTCTGGTCATGAATGTTGAAGAGGTCGAAGGCAGCTTCAAGCTCAACCAGCACAAATCCGACGCCGACTATGCGGCGATCGCCAATGCGCTCGGCGCCGGCGATGCCGACGCGAAGCAGATCTCACAATTGATGCGGCAGGCAAGGCCGCAGGTTTTCGCTGATGACACGAACATGCTCGAAGGAAGCGTATCATGAGCCTCGCTGACACCACCAAAGCCTCGACCACCAGCGCGGCCAAGAAGCCGGCCACCGTTTTCGTCGACGGTGGCTCCGGCACCACCGGGCTCGGCATCAACGAGCGGCTGAAGCTCCAGAACGACGTCGTCGTGAAGACCATTGCCGACGACAAGCGCAAGGACCCCGCGGCCAAGAAGGCGCTGATGGCGGAGGTGGACCTCGTCATTCTCTGCCTGCCCGACGATGCCGCCAGGGAGACGGTGGCTCTCATCGACAGCATGGGCGCCTCGGGGCCGAAGGTGCTGGACGCCTCGACCGCCTACCGGGTCGCGCCGGACTGGGCCTATGGTTTTCCCGAGCTGACGGCTGACCAGGCCGGCAAGATCAAGGCCGCCAAGAAGGTCTCCAATCCCGGCTGCTATCCGACCGGCGCGATCGCGCTCTTGCGGCCGATCGTCGATGCCGGCCTGCTGCCGGGCGATTATCCCGTCACCGTCAACGCGGTGAGCGGCTATTCCGGCGGCGGCAAGTCGATGATCGCGAGCTTCGAGGACGGCAGCGCGCCGTCCTTCGAGCTCTACGGCCTCGGCTTCGAGCACAAGCATCTGCCCGAGATGCAGCTCTATTCGAACCTGACGCGGCGGCCGATCTTCATTCCCTCGGTCGGCAACTATCGCCAGGGCATGCTGGTCTCGATGCCGCTGCAGCTCGACACGCTGCCCGGCAAGCCTGGCGGTGCCGACCTGCAGGCCGCGCTCGCCAAGCGCTATGCCGGTTCGAAATACGTTTCGGTGATGCCGCTGCAGAACGAAGCGTCAAAGGGCGGCCGGCTCGAGCCGGAAGCGCTGAACGAGACCAATCAGCTCGAGCTCTACGTCTTCGCCAGCGACAAATATCACCAGGCGGTGCTGGTCGCCCGGCTCGACAATCTCGGCAAGGGGGCTTCCGGCGCGGCCGTGCAGAACATGCGGCTGATGCTGGGCCTGCCAGAGGCGTAACCGATCCATGTCGGAGGAGCGTGTGATGAGCACGAAGAAGATCGGCATTCTCGGCGCCTCCGGCTACACCGGCGCCGACGCGGTGCGCCTGTTGGCGCGACATCCGAATGCCGAGATCACCGCACTCACTGCCAATACCCATGCCGGCAAAACCATGAGCGAGGTGTTTCCGCATTTTTTCATGCTGGACCTGCCCAGGCTTGTGGAATGGGAAAAGGTCGATTGGAGCAAGCTCGATGCGGTGTTCTGCGGACTGCCCCATGGGACCACGCAGGAAATCATCGCCGCGGTCCTCGAGGCGAATCCCGGGATCAAGGTCCTCGACATGTCCGCCGATTTCAGGCTGCGGGACAAGAACACCTATGCGCAATGGTACGGCCATGAGCACCGAGCGCTCGAACTGCAGGGCGAGGCGGTCTACGGTCTTACCGAATTCTATCGCGAGAAAATCGCGTCGGCGCGGCTGGTTGCCTGTCCTGGCTGCTATCCGACGGCGGCGCTGCTCGCGCTGGTACCGCTTGCGAAGGCCAAACTGATTGACGTCGACGACATCGTCATCGACGCGAAATCGGGCGTTACCGGTGCCGGACGCGGGCTGAAACAGAACACGCTGTTCAGCGAGGCGGGCGAGGGGCTTTCGCCCTATTCGGTCGGTACCCACCGGCACGCGCCGGAGATCGAGCAGGAGATCGGCCTTGCCGCCGGCTCGACGGTGACGGTGAACTTTACGCCGCATCTGATCCCGATGGCGCGCGGCGAACTGTGCACGTCCTATGTAAAACTCAATGGCGCGACGCCCGACGATTTGCGGGCCGCACTCGAGCAGGCCTATGTCAACGAGCCCTTCGTGCATGTCGCGAAAAAGGGCGTGCTGCCGCAGACGCAGAATGTACGCGGTTCCAACTATGCGCAGATCGGTGTCGTCGCCGACCGCATCAAGAACCGGGCAATCGTCATCTCCACGCTCGACAATCTGGTGAAGGGCTCGGCCGGCCAGGCGATCCAGAACATGAACCTGATGTTCGGGTTGCCCGAGACGGCCGGGCTGGAGCAGATCGCGCTGTTCCCCTGACGTGAGGCGCGGCTCGCGTTCACAGCACCTTGAAGATCGCCAGCGCCAGCACGGCCTGGGCGAGGAAGCCGACGGTGAAGGCGAGGGTGCGGAATACCGGGATCCCGAGTGCGTAGACGATCAGATGCGCGACGCGGGACCAGAAATAGACGGCGCAGGCCAGCACGGTCCATTTGGTGGAATAGTCGATCGCGTTGAGGATCAGCACCAGCGGCGCAAAGAGCACGAGGTTCTCGACCGCGTTGTCATGCGCGAACATCAACCGGTTGGCCCATTCCGATTGCGGCTTGTCGCCGCGCGAGGGGTTGGCCATCGCGCCACTGAGACCGCGGACCTGACACCGGTTGATGGTGTAGGGAATCCAGAGGATCCCGGTCAGGATCACCGTCAGTGTCAGCCAGAACAATTCGCGCGTCATGGTTCGATCCCCTCTGTCGTCGCAGCTGTGTTGAGAGTGAGTCTATACAAAAGCGCGGAAGATTCCGCTATGCGCGGACCCTGACATAGCTGCCGGGCGCGTCCTCGATCGCCGGGAATGCTTCGCTTCCCGGCACGCGCGCGGGAACCTGCTCCGGATCGAGCTCGCCGAGCCATTGCCGCCAGTCCGGCCACCACGAACCCTTGTGCTCGACGGCGCCCTTCATCCATTGCGCGACGTTGGCGTCCTTGATGTTGTCGTTGGTCCAGTACTGATACTTGTTCGAGGCCGGCGGGTTGACGACGCCCGCGATATGGCCCGAGCCCGACAGCACATATTTCACGGGGCCGCCGAAGAACTGCGAGCCGTACAGCACCGATTCCGCCGGCGCGATGTGATCCTCGCGGGTGGCGAGGTTGTAGACGGGCACCTTGACCTTGGAGAGATCGAGCAGCGTGTTGTCGAGCACCATCGTGCCGGTGGAGAGCCGGTTCTCCAGATAGCAGTTGCGCAAATAATAGGAATGGTTCGACGCGGTCATGCGGGTTGCGTCGGAATTCCAGTGCAGTAGGTCGAACGCGCTGGGCTGCTGGCCCTTCAGGTAGTTGCTGACGACGTAGGACCAGATCAGGTCGTTGGAGCGCAGCATGTTGAAGGCCATCGCCATCTTCGAGCCTTCGAGCACGCCCGCCGCCTTCATGTCCTGCTCGAGCGCCGCGATCTGGTCCTCGTCGACGAACACCAGGAGGTCGCCGGCATGGGTGAAGTCGACCTGCGCTGCGAAGAACGTCGCCGACGAGACGCGCTGGCGGCGCTTCTCGGCCAGCCAGGCCAGCGTGGTCGCGAGCATGGTGCCGCCGACGCAATAGCCGGCGGTGTGCACCTTCATCTCGCCGGTGACCTTCTCGATCACGTCCATCGCCGTGAGCGGGCCTTCCTTCATGTAGTCTTCCCAGCTCTTGTTGCCGAGCCGCTTGTCGGGATTGACCCATGAGATCACGAACACAGTGATGCCCTGGTCGACGCACCACTTGATGTAGGACTTCTCCGGCTTGAGATCGAGGATGTAGAACTTGTTGATCCAGGGCGGCACGATCAGGAGCGGGGTGCGCAGCACCGTCTCCGTGGTCGGCGAATACTGGATCAGCTGCATCATCTCGTTCTGATAGATCACCTTGCCCGGCGTCGTCGCCATGTTGACGCCGACGACGAGGTTGTCCGGGTTGGACTGGCGGATCTTCAGCATGCCCTTGCCGGCCGCGATGTCCTCCGCCAGCATCTTCAGGCCACGCGCGAGGTTCTCGCCGCTGCTCGCCACGGTCTCGCGCAGCACCTCCGGATTGGTCAGCACGAAGTTGGACGGCGACAGCGCGTTGGTGACCTGCTGGACGTAGAACTCCGCCTTACGACGGGTCTGCGGATCGAGCCCTTCGGCATCGCGCACCAGCTCCTGCGCCCATTTGGTCGTGAGCAGATAGAGCTGCATGACGAATTCGAAGAACTGGTTCGACTTCCATTCCGGATCGGCAAAACGCTTGTCGCGCGGCGAGGGCGCGATCGCGGGCGGAACGTCCTGGCCGGCCATGCGGCGCACCGCCGAGCCCCAGAGGTCGAGGTAATCCTTGGCCAGCTTGGTCTGCAGATCGGACGAGCGGGACGTGTCCGACAACCAGTATTCGGCAACCGATGTGAAGGTCCTGACGACTTCGGCCAGCTCGGCCGGCGGGCGATCCTGCACCTCGCCGCTCTCGCGCGGCTTGAGATAGGCCGCGAGCGCCTTGCCGCCGCTCTCCATCGCCCGCGCGACATTCATCGCGAAGGCTTCCGCATCGAACTTCGTCTCGGGTTTGGGCGTATCGGTCGTGGCCATACTCATGAGCAGAACAGTAACGAGTCATTCCGTATTCGTCACCGCGAAGCTCGCATGTTTGACGTTAAACACGCTCCAAGATGTGCTGCACTGCGACAAATTTTCTTGGTTTTGTCACAATCGCGGTGCAACCCTCCCGTCGTGGGCCTTTGATGTTTTTCTCGCTCGTACCATTTGTGGGCAGCAATGGTTTGAGCTTGGGCAGGTTGTCGGGTTAGTGTGCGGCAGCTTGCATTGGGACGAGTAGGGGATTTCCCAAGTGTTGGCGTTGAGGGTCCTGCAAAGGTCGCTGCTGATCGGTGGCGCGCTTCTGAGCGTGGCATTTGTGTTGGGCGGTTGTTCGAGTCAATTCGCGGATATGACGCCCGCGGACGCGCAGGCGCATCCCAAGGAGCCCGGGACCTATCTGCCGGTGCACGACCTGCCGCCGGATCGCAATCAAGCGGTCATTCCGCCAGAGCAGCGCGCCAAGATCGAGGCCGAGCTCGCCGCTGCGCGCGATCGCCAGGCCGCCGCCAGCAAGGATGCCAAGTGAAGCGCTGCAAGGTAATCGCTGGCGCCCCCGCCTTGCCGTGCTAAAAGACCCCGGTTCAGCCGACAGTCAGGGCGAACGACTTCAGTCCGCGTTGTCGATGATTGCTCTAAGTATCTGATTTTGAGTAATTTTCGCGAGGAGACGGAACCCCTTTTCGAGTCGCCGTCCTGTTCCGTCGATTCTGTCCTGACCGGTTGCCCGGAGCCCAGAGAGCCATGGAAGAATTTTACCGCATCCGCCGCCTTCCGCCCTACGTATTCGAGCAGGTCAACCGGGCCAAGGCGGCCGCGCGGAATGCCGGCGCCGACATCATCGACCTCGGCATGGGCAACCCGGATCTGCCGGCCCCGGCGCATGTGCTGGAGAAGCTGAAGGAGACGCTGGGCAAGCCGCGCACCGACCGCTACTCGGCCTCCCGCGGCATCCCCGGCCTGCGCCGCGCCCAGGCCGGCTACTACGCCCGCCGCTTCGGCGTGAAGCTCAACCCCGACACCCAGATCGTGGCGACGCTCGGCTCGAAGGAAGGCTTTGCCAACGTGGCGCAGGCGATCACGGCGCCCGGCGACGTCATCCTGTGTCCGAACCCGAGCTACCCGATTCACGCCTTCGGCTTTTTGATGGCGGGCGGCGTGATCCGCTCGGTGCCCTCCGAGCCGACGCCGCAGTTCTTCGAGGCGGTGGAGCGGGCGATCGTGCATTCGATCCCGAAGCCGCTCGCGCTCGTCGTCTGCTATCCGTCGAACCCGACGGCCTATGTCGCGAGCCTCGACTTCTACAAGGACCTCGTCGCGTTCGCGAAGAAGCACGAGATCCTGATCCTGTCGGATCTGGCCTATGCCGAGGTCTATTTCGACGAGAACAATCCGCCGCCCTCGGTGCTGCAGGTGCCGGGCGCGATGGACGTCGCCGTCGAGTTCACCTCGATGTCGAAGACCTATTCGATGGCCGGCTGGCGCATGGGCTTTGCGGTCGGCAATGAGCGCGTCATCGCCGCGCTCGCCCGCGTCAAATCCTATCTGGACTACGGTGCGTTCACACCGGTGCAGGTCGCCGCGACCGCGGCGCTGAACGGCCCGGACGATTGCATCAAGGAGATGCGCGACACCTATCGCAAGCGCCGCGATGCGCTGGTGGAATCGTTCGGCCGCGCCGGCTGGGAGATCCCGCCGCCGGAGGCCTCGATGTTCGCCTGGGTACCGCTGCCGGAGGCCTTCCGCAGCGTCGGCAGCATGCAGTTCGCCACCCTGATGGTGGAGAAATCCGGCGTCGCGGTCTCGCCCGGCGTCGGCTTCGGCGAGCATGGTGAAGGATATGTCCGCATCGCCATGGTGGAAAACGAGCAACGGATCAGGCAGGCCGCGCGCGGCGTGCGACGCTTCCTTGAAAGCGGCATCGAAACGTTGCACAACGTCGTTCCGCTCGCCAATCGGCGTTGAGTTCTCTTCGGCAGGTTTTCTAAGTCATCATGGTTGCACCCCTGAAAGTGGGCATAGCGGGGCTCGGCACCGTGGGCGCCGAAGTGGTCCGTTTGATCGAAACGCAGGCCCGTGTGCTCGCGGGCCGCAGCGGCCGCGGCATCCGCGTCGTCGCCGTCACCGCGCGCTCGAAGGCGAAGAAGCGCGGCGTCGATCTGCGCGGCGTCGAATGGGTCCGGGATCCCTTGGCGCTGGCCATGCATCCCGGCATCGACTGCTTCGTCGAGCTGATGGGCGGCGCCGGCGATCCCGCGCTGTCTGCGGTGGAGGCTGCCCTCAACGCCGGCAAGTCGGTCGTCACCGCCAACAAGGCGCTGCTGGCCAAGCACGGCCTCAAGCTCGCCAAGGCGGCCGAAAAGCACGGCGGTGCGCTGAATTTCGAGGCAGCCGTCGGCGCCGCGATCCCCGTCATCAAGACCTTGCGCGAGGGGCTTGCCGGCACCGGCATCAACCGCGTCTACGGCATCCTCAACGGCACCTGCAATTACATCCTGACCCGGATGGAGCAGGAGGGCCTGTCCTTCGCGGAATGCCTCAAGGACGCGCAGCGGCTCGGCTATGCCGAGGCCAACCCGTCGTTCGACGTCGATGGTCACGACACCGCGCAAAAGCTCGCGATCCTCGCCAGCCTCGCCTTCGGCACGAAAGTTGCTCAAAGCGCGGTGTATGTCGAAGGCATCTCATCCATTGCGCCGGAAGATCTGCGCGCGGCGTCCGATCTCGGCTATCGCGTCAAGCTGCTCGGCGTTGCGGTGCGCACCGCCAAGGGCATCGAGCAGCGCGTGCATCCGACCATGGTTCCAAAATCCTCCTCGATCGCGCAGGTGATGGGTGTCACCAATGCGGTCACGATCGACGGCGAGGGCATTCCGCCGATCACGCTGGTCGGCCCTGGCGCCGGCGGCGCGGCCACCGCATCCGCCGTCGTCGCCGACATCGCCGACGTCGCGCGCGGCATCCGCGCCAATCCGTTCGGCCGGCCCATTGCCCAATTGCGCGACACCAAGAAGGCGCCGATGGAGCGCCACGAGGGCGGCTATTACATCCGCCTGCTGGCGCGCGATTTCCCCGGCACCGCGGCCGCGATCGCGACGCGGCTTGCGGAGCAGAAGATTTCGATCGAGTCGATCGTGCAGCGTCATCCCAATGGCGGCGTTGCGCCCGAGAACGGCAAGGCCGTCCCCGTGCCCGTCATCCTGATCACCTACGCGACGCATGAGGACGCCGTGCGCCGTGCGCTCGCCGCCGTGCAGAAGGACAAGGTGATCAGCGGACGGCCGCAGGTGATCCGGATCGAGAAGAACTGAGGCGGTTCGTTCGAACGAATCGTGGGCGTTGCGAATTGATGTGGGCAGAGAGAGTCTGCCCAGAACCGTTTGAAGGAGTTAGCCGATGTCGACCCATATTTCAGTCCCGCCGCAGGCATTGCTCGAGCGCATCCTGACGCTGGAGATCGTGCGGGTGACAGAGCGGGCGGCGGTGTCGTCGGCGCGGCTGCGCGGGCACGGCAACGAGAAGGCGGCCGACCAGGCCGCCGTCGATGCGATGCGGCGCGAGCTCAACAAGCTGCCGATCCAGGGCACCATCGTGATCGGCGAGGGCGAGCGCGACGAGGCGCCGATGCTGTACATCGGCGAGCAGGTCGGCCTCAAGGCGGGTCCCGAAGTTGACATCGCGGTCGATCCCCTCGAAGGCACCACGCTGTGCGCCAAGAACATGCCGGGCTCGATCGCCACCATGGCGATGGCCGACGGCGGCACGCTGCTGCACGCGCCCGACGTCTACATGCAGAAGCTCGCGATCGGCCCCGGCTACGACAAGGGCGTCGTCGATCTCGATGCGAGCCCGGCCGACAACGTCCGCCGCCTCGCCAAGGCCAAGGGCGTCAAGCCGGAGGGCATCACCGTTCTCGTGCTCGACCGTCCGCGCCATGCCGACATCATCACGAGCGTGCGCTCGACCGGCGCCGCCGTGCGCCTGATCACGGATGGCGACGTCGCCGGCGTGATCCATTGCGCCGACCCTGACAATACCGGCGTCGACATGTATCTCGGCACGGGCGGCGCGCCGGAAGGCGTGCTCGCCGCCGTGGCCCTGCGTTGCATCGGCGGCCAGATGCAGTGCCGCCTGATCCTCGATTCCGCCGAGAAAATCGAGCGTGCAGGCAAGATGGGCGTCAACGATCCCAAGATGATCTACGGCATCGAGGACATGGCGCGCGGCGACTGCCTGTTCGCCGCCACCGGTGTCACCACGGGGTCGCTGTTGTCCGGCGTCAAATTCCGCAAGGACGGCGTGATCGAGACCGAGACCGTCGTGATGCGCTCCGTCACCGGCACCGTGCGCTACATCAAGGCCGAGCATCGCGAGCTGGCGAAGTTCCATCTGGACTAAGCCAGGCAATAACAGCTGCCGTCATTCCGGGGCGACGGGACCGCGCCAGGCGCGGCCCGGAGAGCCCGGAATCCATCGGGCGGCAGACTCTGACGCTCAATGGATTCCGGGTTCGATGCAGCGCATCGCCCCGGAATGACAAAAAGAACAATCAGGAAGCGCCATGTCCGATCTCTCCGCCGTCAAAGCCCTGGTCTTCGATGTGTTCGGTACGGTCGTGGACTGGCGCACCAGCCTGATCACCGACTTCATGTGGTGGAGCAAGCAGCGCGGCATCAGCGCCGACTGGACCGCCTTGGTCGACGGCTGGCGCGGCATGTACATGGCCTCGATGGACGACGTGCGCCAACATCCCGAGCGCGGCTATGTCATGCTCGATGATCTGCACCGCCGCTCGCTGGAGAAGCTGGTCGCGCAGTTCGCGATCAAGGGCCTCACCGAAGCCGATCTCGACTATCTCACCAAGGGCTGGCACCGCCTCAATCCCTGGCCGGACAGCGTCGCCGGCCTGACGCGGCTGAAGTCGAAATTCGTGATCTCGCCGCTCTCGAACGGCAACGTTGCGCTGCTCACCAACATGGCGAAGTTCGCTGGCCTGCCGTGGGACCTCATCATGTCGGCCGAGCTGTTCGAGCATTACAAGCCGGATCCCGAGACCTATCTCGGTGCCGCGCGTCTGCTTTGCCTCGATCCGGGCGAGGTGATGATGGTCGCCGCCCACAACGGCGATCTCGCGGCCGCGCAGAAGAACGGGCTGAAGACCGCGTTCGTGGCACGTCCGACGGAGTATGGTCCGCTTCAGAAGGTCGATTTCGAAGCGACCGGCAAATGGGACATCGTTGCCAAGGATTTTGGCGGGATCGCCGACAAGCTCGGTTGTTAGGTTTCAGGGCCGTCCGTTTGACATTGCTGAAGAGAGCGCCTTTCATATCGAAAAGATCGATGTGAGGGGGTCGTGGATACCGAGCTGGCGCGGACATTCCTGACCGTGGTTGCGACCGGCAATTTCATCACGGCCGCCGAGCGGCTTCACGTCAGCCAGTCCACCGTCAGCACGCGCATCCATTCCCTCGAAGAGCTGCTCGGCTGCACGCTGTTCGTTCGCAACAAGGCCGGTGCGGCGTTGACGGCGGCGGGCCGCCAGTTTCAGCGGCACGCCTCCACGCTGGTGCGCACTGTCGAACAGGCCCGGCACGACGTCGGAATCCCCAAAGGTTTTAGCGGCGCGCTCGTGGTCGGCGGGCGCATCGGCCTGTGGGAGGAATTCCTGCTGCTCTGGGTGCCGCGCATGCAGGAGGCCAATCCGCAGATCTCTATCCGCGCCGAAAGCGCGCTCGAGCCGGAGCTGATGCAAGGGCTGGTCGAAGGACGCATCGACATCGGCGTCATGTACACGCCGCAAAGTCGCCCCGGCCTCAAGGTCGAACTGCTGTTCGAGGAGCAGCTCGTGCTCGTCTCGACCAACCCGAGGAGCGGGCCGGAGCCGGAGAACGGCTACGTCTGCGTCGATTGGGGCCCGGAGTTCTACGCCCGCCACAGCGCCGTCTTCCCGAATTTCGCAGGCCCCGCGCTGACGGCGAATATCGGTTGGCTCGGGCTGCGGCATGTCCTGGCCAACGGCGGTTCGGGCTACTTCGCGCAGCGGATCGTCGAGCCGCTGCTGAGGGCGCGGCGGCTGCACCTCGTTGGCGGCGCGCCGAAATTTTCGATGCCGGCCTATGTCGTCTACTCGGTCGACCAGCCGGACGCACACGTCTCGAGCGCGATCGCGACCATGCGTGACCTCGCGGCCGAGCAGGCCCGTCGCGCAACGGAAACTCCGCTGAACCGCGGGCGCAAGCGACGCTGAGGATCGGCTTTACGCGCCGGAGGGACTGTTGCTCGCGGCGGCGGCGGCGGCGATGTCGCCGGCGCGATAAACCGGCCTGATCGCCGCCATCGTCAGTGACAGCCGATGGGCGATCCAACGGAGCAGCAGTTGGGAGAATGACGTTTCGCTCTGTGACGTCGTGGTCATGGTCGCTCCTGGTGCGTGAGGCGTCTGCCGACGCGGCCGTTGCGGCCGGCCGGCGATGCCACGCGGCTTACGCTACGCAGGAGAATGGTTTTGACAAACGAATAATATGGACGGTTACAATCGGATTTATAGATATTACGAAAAGCGGAAATTGCGGCGCGACTTGATCAGACGGGTCCGGGCAGCGCATGCGCCGCCCGGACCTGGTGTGACGAGCTACAACGCCATCTTCATCGGTTCGGGATAGTAGTGGAAGCCTTCACCGGCCTTGGCGACATGGCCGTAGCCCGGCCAGGCGAAGTGATAGGACATCACCGGCGTCTTGTTGGCCGCCAGCATCGTCAGCAGTTTGACGCGCGACTCCGCCGCCTGCTTCGGATCGGTGTCGTACGAGAACTCCATCCGCGGCCGTTCGAGCAGCAGCACGGAATGGTGCGAGAGATCGCCGAGGAAAGCGAACGACTTGCCGGCCGACGACACCATGAAGATGGTGTGGCCGACGGTGTGGCCGGGCGCCGAGATCGCCTGCACGCCGGGCAGGAATTCCTCGCCGTCCTTGAAGAATTTGATCCGGTCGCGAACCGGCAGCAGGTTCTTGCGGGCGTGAACGACGAAGTCCTTGGCCGGGCTGCCGAGCTTGCCCTCGTCGGTCCAGAAGTCGAAATCGGTCTGGGAGATGTAGATCTGCGCGTTCGGGAACAGCGGCTTGTCGTTGGCATCGACGATGCCGCCGATGTGGTCGATATGGGCGTGTGAGCACACCACGGCATCGATGTCCTCCGGCTTGATGCCGGCCTCCATCATGCTCTTCTGCTGCCGCCCGGTGCTGGCGCCAAACATCTTCGACGAGCCCATGCCGGTGTCGAACAGGATGAGCTTGTCGCCGGTATTTACGATCGGCGAGTTCTGTTCGAGCACGACGTTGTCCGGCGACAGGAAATTGTCCGCCAGCATCTTCTTGACCTCTTCCTTGGGAACGCCGGTGAAGGTCCCGGAGGGGTCGCCGAGCGGCAGCGGTCCGTCGGACACGACGGTCACTTCGGCATCGCCGAGAACGAAGCGGTGCCAGTACGGCGTCTGGGTGCCGAGCTTGGGAGCCTTCGCCAACGCGCTGCTGCCGAGCATCGCGCTGGCACCAAGGCCGGCTCCAAGGGCAAGTAGGGATCGACGTGAGACATCGATTGTCATGCGTTTCCTCCGCTTTTGTCTTTTGTCTTGCGCGATTGTTCGCGCGTTGGGGCCGGCCTGAGCGGCGACGTGGCCGCGGGCCGGCAGAAAAGTATGCTGCGCCGGGGGCGACAAGCTAGCAAGTGGAATTAGTGCGCCAATTCGCGCGGAGCGGGAAGGGGCGGCCGAGCGGGAAGGTCGCGTGTGGACGCGCTGTGTGCGATCCAACGCATCGTGAATTGCGCCTTACGCAATTCTCAGCGCGAGTTCGCTTGCTTCCGTCTCGGCAAAGCCCGCCTGCAGCACCTCTTCGCGCTTGTGGCGCAGATGCGCACGCAGGATATGGGAGAGGCCGGCGCCGTCGCGCCTCTGCAGCGCATTCAGGATGGCCTCGTGCTCCTTCACGGCGAGGGCCCAGCGCTGCGGCGTCATCGGCGTGACATAACGCGCGCGGCGGATGCGCGCAGTCACGGATGTGTAAAGCCCCGCCAGCACGGGGTTTCCGGCTGCGCTGACGATGGCTTCGTGAATGGCGCGGTTGCCGCGGTAGTACTGGATCAGATCGCCGTCGCGATAATGCTGCACCATCTGTGCGTGCGCTGCGGCGATCGCGTCGATCTCGGCATCCGTGATGCGCTCGCAGGCGAGCTCGCCGGCGAGGGCCTCGAGGCCCTGGCAGACCTCGAACAGGTCGCGCATGTCCTTGTCGGTCAGCTTTGCCGCGCGCGAGCCGCGATGCGGCAAGAGCTGCACGAGGCCTTCGGCGGCGAGCACCTTGAGCGCCTCGCGCAGCGGTGTGCGCGAGATCCCGAGCCGCTCACACAGCTCGCGCTCGGGAATCCGGGCGCCCGGCGGGATTTCGCCGTCGAGCAGAATGGCGCGGATGCGTCCGACGACGTCTTCATGAAGCATGGCACCAGCGCTCCCTTTGAATTCAAAAATGCGGGAATCTGTCGAAATCTGCAAGTTCCAGCTTGCTTATCGCAGATTTTGCATTCAAAAATGTAAAAAACAAGAGGACATGAGGAAATGGACCTAGCTGCGGAGGCGGACGACCTCGTTTTTGAATGCAATGACGGCATCGGGCGGATCACCTTCAACCGCCCGCAGGCCCGTAACGCCTTCACCTTCGCCATGTATGAACGGCTCGCCGCGATCTGCGAGCAGGCGAACGGCGACCCCTCGATCAAGGTGCTGGTGCTGCGCGGGGCCGGCGACAAGGCGTTTGCCTCGGGCACCGACATCAACCAGTTCCGCGGGTTCAAGACGCCGCAGGACGCGATCGACTACGAGAACCGCATCGATCGGGTGCTGACCACGCTGGAAGCGTGCCGCGTGCCGACCATCGCGGCGATCAACGGCTTCTGCACGGGCGGTGGTGCGGGCATTGCCGCGGCCTGCGACCTGCGCATCGGCACGGCAAGCGCGAAGATCGGATTTCCGATCGCCCGGACGCTCGGCAATTGCCTGTCGATGTCCAATGTCAGCCGTCTCACCGCGCTGATTGGCGCTGCGCGCGTCAAGGACCTGATCTTCACCGCGCGCCTGGTCGATGCCGCGAAAGCCGCAACCGTCGGGCTGCTCGGCGAGGTCGTCGCGGATCTTGCCGCGCTGGACAAGCGGGCCGATGAGGTCGCGCGGCTGGTCGCCGGTCATGCGCCGCTGACGCTCAATGCGACCAAGCAGGCGGTCGCCCGCCTGCAGAGGCGGCTGACCCGGGACGAGGGCGAAGACCTCATCCTGATGTGCTACACGAGCCAGGATTTTCGCGAAGGGCTCGATGCTTTCCTCAACAAGCGCGCGCCGCAATGGCGCGGCCAATAGGACGCCCCGATGCCAGGTTCGCAATCTACCTCCCGCCGTTCAGGACCGCTTGCCGGGCTCAAGGTCGTCGATCTCACCCATGTCATGGCCGGCCCGACCTGCACCCTGATGCTCGCCGACATGGGCGCCGACGTCATCAAGATCGAGAAATCGCCGAACGGCGATGATACCCGCCACTCCGTACCGCCGAAGATCGGCGATGAGGCGGCCTCGTTCCTAATGATGAACCGCAACAAGCGCGGCATCGTGCTGGACCTCAAGACCGAGGGCGGCAAACAGGTACTGCGCCGGCTGATCGCGAATGCCGACGTGCTGGTCGAGAATTTCGCGCCCGGCGCCATGGAGCGCCTCGGCTTCGGTTACGAAGAGCTTCACAAGCAATATCCATCGCTGATCTATTGCTCGCTGTCGGGCTTCGGCCGCACCGGTCCCTACAAGCACCGCCGCGGCTTCGATCTCGTCGCGCAGGCCATGAGCGGCATCATGAGCTTTACGGGCGAACGCCCCGACGGTCCGCCCGTGAAATGCGGCCCGCCGCTGTCCGACATCACCGCCGGCCTGCTCGCGAGCATGGGCATTCTGGCGGCCTACACGCACCGCCTCAAGACCGGGGAGGGGCAGTGGGTCGAGACCTCGCTCTACGAGGCCGCGCTGGTGCAGACCTATTGGCAGTCCACTATCGCGCTCGCCGCAGGCACCGCGCCGCGCGCGATGGGCTCGGCGCATCCGCTCAACGCGCCGTATCAGGCGTTCGAGGCCTCGGACGGCTGGCTCGTGGTCGGCGGCGCCAACAAGAAGCACTGGCTATTGATGCTGGAAGCGCTCGGTGCGAGCGAGCTCGCCGCCGATCCGCGCTTCGTCAACGGCGCCGACCGCATGGCCAATCTCAAGGAGCTCGAGGCGGTCCTCAGCGAGCGCTTCCGCACCCGAACTCGGGCGCACTGGCTTGCCGCGCTGGACGAGAAGGGCGTGCCGTGCGGCCCCGTGCACGACATGCTGGAGGCGCTCAGTGATCCCCAGACGCTGGCGCGCGAGATGGTGGTCGAGGTCGAGCATTCCACGCTCGGTCCCGTGAAGACGATCGGGCTGCCCGTGAAGTTTTCGGAGACCCCAGGCAAAGTGCTGTCAGGCGCACCGGTCTATGGTGAGCACACGAGAGACGTGCTGGCCGAGCACGGGTTCGACCACAAGCAGATCGAAGCGCTCGCAAAAGAAGGCGCAATCGTCCTGGCCTCGGGAAGACAGGCGGAACGCGTCGCCTGATCGGACGTGAATACGACAAGGCCAAAGACAAAAATTAGAAAAGACAAAAATCAGCTGGAGGAAATCATGGGTCGGACGTCAATATTTCTGCTCTCCGCAGCCTTAACCGTGCTCGCCGGTACCATGCCCGCGCTCAGTGCCTGGCAACCGCAAAAGCCGATCGAGTTCGTGGCCACCGCCGGCCCCGGCGGCGGCACCGACAATCTCGCCCGCGCAGTGCAGAACATCATCACCAAGCACAAGCTGACGGAGCAGCCGATCGTCGTCGTCAACAAGGGCGGCGGTAGCGGTGCCGAAGGCTATGTCTACGGCAAGGCGTCGGCCGGCGATCCCTACAAGGTGATCTTCGGCACCTCCAATGCCTGGCAGCAGCCGCTCGTCTCCAAGGTCGCCTTCAATTACACCGATCTCACCCCGATCGCGGCGATGGCGCAGGACGAGTTTTTGCTCTGGGTCAAGCAGGACGCGCCATACAAGAATGCGGGCGATTACCTGAAGGCCGCCGCATCCGGCGAATTCAAGATGGGCGGCGCACAGTCCAAGGACACCGACGAGGTCTTGACGCGCATGATCGAGAAAGCCGGCAAGGTCAAGCTGACCTACATCCCCTTCAAGAGCGGCGCCGAGACCGCCGTGCAGCTCGCCGGCGGACATCTCGACTCCCACGTCAACAATCCCAGCGAGAGCCTCGGGCAATGGCGCGGCGGCACGCAGCGCCCGCTCTGTGTGTTCAGCCCGAAGCGGCTGCCGCAGGGCGCCAAGATCACGGCGACCGAAGGCTGGGGCGACGTTCCCACCTGCGTCGAGCAGGGCCTCGACATCAAGCAATATGAGCAGCCGCGCACCGTGTGGCTGCCCGGCAAGGTCACGCCGGACCAGGCCGCGTTCTATGTCGACCTCATGAAGAAGGTGCAGGCGACGCCGGAGTGGAAGGATTACATCGAGAAGACCTCCCAGGTCGACACCTTCCTGACCGGCGCCGAATTCGACAAGTTCATCAAGGAGGACCTCGAACACGTCAAGCAGGTCGCGGGCGAGCAGGGCTGGCTGGTGAAGTGAGACGGGGCGCCAGCTTGGATATGCGCCGGGCTTGCCCAACACCTCCGCTGTCGTCCCTGCCTAGTGCGCAATTGCGCACGGAGGCGCAGGGACCCATACCGCGTGATCTCTCGATGTGCATTGATCGTCATACCGACTTGGCTTCGTATCTTCGTCAATCTGCTCCCGGGGTTATGGGTCCCTGCGTCCGCAGGGACGACACCGAGCGCTGGGAAACTGCTTGGGTCAGACTCGGCCACAATACGCCGCCGAAGCGGAGTCCTCCATGATCTCCCGCCGCGCGCTTGAACTTGCGACTGCCGTCCTCACCGGCGGCTTTGGTGTCGCTGTCGTGATCCAAAGCCTCGACAACGGCATCGGCTGGTCGAGCGCGGGCGTCGATGCCGGGACATTCCCGTTCCTGACGGGCATCATCATCGTGCTCGGCAGCCTCTACAATCTGGCACGGGGCGTGCTGCCGGTGGCATCCCTGGCCAATGTTCCGATCGCCATCACGCCGGTGGAGTTGCGCCGGCTTGCCGGCCTGTTCGTGCCGGCCGCGATCTTCGTCGCCGCGATTCCGCTCGCCGGGATGTACGTCGCCTCCGCGCTCTACGTCTTCACGGTGCTGGCCATCCCGCGCCACCAATCCGTGCCGCGTGCGCTGGCGATGGCGGGGGCAACGGCGCTCGCGCTCTATGTCGTGTTCGAGCGCATGTTCCAGGTCAGCCTCCCGCACGGCGCGCTCGCCGCCATGTTCGGGCTCTGACGGAGAAGTCGATGGATAATCTCGCGGAGCTCCTGCACGGCTTCAGCATCGCGGTCACCGTGCCGCATCTGGTGCTGATGGTCGTCGGCGTGCTGCTCGGCATTCTCGTCGGCGTGCTGCCGGGACTGGGTGCACCGAACGGCGTATCGCTGCTGTTGCCGCTGACCTTCGGCATGCAGCCGGTGTCGGCGATCATCCTGCTCTCCAGCATGTATTGGGGCGCGCTGTTCGGCGGCTCCGTGACCTCGATCCTGTTCAACATTCCGGGGGAGCCGTCGTCGGTCGCGACCACCTTCGACGGCTATCCGATGGCGCGGGACGGAAGGCCAACCACGGCGCTCGCGACCGCCTTCGGCTCGGCCGCATTCGGCGCCCTGATCGGCGTTGTCCTGATCACCTTCCTCGCGTCCTGGGTGGCGCAGGTCGCGCTCGCCTTCGGCCCGGCCGAATATTTCGCGGTCTATTTCCTGGCCTTTGCCAGCTTCGTCGGCATGGGCGGCGCGGCGCCGGTCAAGACGGTCGTGGCGCTCGCGATCGGCTTTGCCATCGCCGCGATCGGCATCGACACGGTGTCCGGCAGCGTGCGTCTCACCATGGGCGTCGACGAACTTGTCAAGGGCGTCAGCTTCGTCGTCGCGGTGATGGGCCTGTTCGGCATCGGCGAGCTCCTGGTCGCGGTCGAGGAAGAGTTTCATGCCCGCGCCGTGTCCTCGAAGATCGATTGGCGTGAAGTGTTCCGTGCGGTCGGCCGGCTGCCGCGCCACAGCGTAGCGCTGTTGCGCAGCGCTGCGATCGGCTGCTGGATGGGGATCACGCCGGGCGGCCCGACCGCGGCATCGTTCATGAGCTACGGCATTGCCCGCCGCTTCTCGCGTCGCGGCCGGTATTTCGGCACAGGGGAGGTTGAAGGCATCATCTCGCCGGAGACTGCCGATCATGCCGCCGGCACCAGCGCGCTGCTGCCGATGCTCTCGCTCGGCATTCCAGGCTCGGCGACCGCGGCGGTCATGATGGGCGGCCTGATGATCTGGGGCCTCAATCCCGGGCCGATGCTGTTCGTCGACCAGAAGGATTTCGTCTGGGGCCTGATCGCCTCGATGTATGTCGGCAACATCGTCGCCGTCGCGCTGGTGCTGCTCACCGTTCCGGTGTTCGCCGCCTTGATGCGGATTCCCTTCGTGGTGATCGCACCGCTGATCGTGATCATCTGCGTCGTCGGCGCCTATTCGGTGTCGAACTCCTATCTCGACGTCGTGATGATGCTGGGCTTCGGGATCGTCGGCTATCTCTTCAAGAAGCTGTTCTATCCGCTGGCACCGCTCGTGCTCGCCATCGTCATCGGCGACAAGGCCGAGGACGCGTTCCGGCAGTCGATGCTGATGTCCAAGGGATCCCTCGGCATCTTCTTTGCCAACAAGCTGGTGACATGCCTGATCGTGGCCGGCATCGCGCTTCTGCTGCTGCCGCTCGTGCTGCAGCTGGCGCGCCTTTGGCGCAAACCCGCATCCCCCGCCACTGAGGCGACGAGCCAGGAGAAAGTGATCATATGACCGCAAAGCCGCTGATTGCGCTGGCCATGGGAGATCCCGCCGGCATCAGCCCCGAGCTGACGGCCAGGCTGGTGGCGCAGGACGACATCCGCGCCCAAAGCCGGCTCGTCGTCATCGGCGACCGCCGCATCTTCGACGAGGGCGCGCGCGTTGCCGGCGTCAAGCCGGCTCTGTCGACGGTGGAGCCGGACGCCGATCTTCACGCGGCAGAGGGCGAAGCGCTGTTCGTCGATCTCGGCCATCTCGCTCCCCGCGAGGTCGAGCCGAAGACTGCCACTCTTGCCGGCGGCAAATTCGCACTGACCAATTACAAGCACGCGCTCGAGCTCGGCCGGGACGGCCGCGTCGACGCGGCCTGCTTCACCCCCTTCAACAAGCAGGCGATGCGGCTGGCGCGCGCCGACTACGACGACGAGATCGCTTTCTCCGCGGAGGTGGTCGGTCTCGAGACTCCCGCCAGCGAATTCAATGTGCTCGATCGTCTCTGGAACGCGCGGGTCACCTCCCATATCCCGCTGAGGGACGTCGCAGCCAAGCTGTCGAGCGAGCGCATTCATCGTGCGCTCAAGCTAACCGATGCCTGCATGCGCAACGCCGGCTTCGCGCGGCCGCGCATCGCGGTCGCCGGCCTCAATCCGCACGCCGGCGACGGCGGCAATTTCGGCCGCGAGGAGATCGACGTCATCGCGCCCGTCGTCGCAGCCGGGCAGGCCGAGGGCATTGCCGCGGAGGGACCGTTCCCCGCCGACACGGTGTTTCTGCGCGCCAAGAGCGGCGCCTTCGATGCGGTGCTGACGATGTATCACGACCAGGGCCAGATCGCGATGAAGCTGATGGGTTTCGATCGCGGTGTGACCATGCTCGGCGGCTTTCCATTCCCGATCTGCACGCCCGCGCACGGCACCGCCTACGACATCGCCGGGCAGGGCATTGCTTCGATCGGCGCCAGCCGTGCCGCGGTGCTGCTCGCGGCTGAGATGGCAACGGCTGGAAAGCGCCGGGGTTGAACGACAGCAGGGCTGTCAGAGGCTCGCAAGCCACGCCGCCAGCGGCGTCTTCCCCAGCCGCGCCTCGCCGAGCGGGTTCAGCGATGTATCGTCGATAGGGCCGCCGTAATAGGGCGCCTTCGGGTCTCCGATCACTGTCCGGGGGTCGCCGGACGCCTTCAGGCGGCGCGCGATGAATTCATTGAAAGGGGCCTTCTCGGGCCCTGCGATGTCGATCGTGCCGTTGAGCGGCTTGTCCGTTGCGACCTCCGCGAGGCGAGCTGCGACGTCGTCCGCGGCGATCGGTTGAAACAATGCCGAGGGAACGACGATCTTGCCGTCAATCGCACCTATTTCGGCAATGGCGCCGAGGAATTCGAAGAACTGGGTGGCGCGCACGATCGAGTAGGGGACCCGGGCCGACTTGATGATCGTCTCCTGGGCGAGCTTGGCCCGGAAATAGGCGTTGTCGGGCGACCGCTCCGTCCCGACGATCGACAGGGCCACGTGGTGCTTCACGGCCGCGGCAGCCTCCGTCGCGACGAGGTTCTTGCTCGAACGCTCGAAGAATTCGAGCACGGCGGCGGGCTCCCAGGACGGCGCGTTGGCGACGTCGACGACGACATCCGCGCCCGCCAATGCCGCAGCGAGGCCTTCGCCGGTCACGGCATTCACGCCTGATTTCGGTGAGGCTGCCACAGCCTCGTGGCCTTGCTGCTTGAGCCGCGCCACGAGCTTGGATCCGATCAATCCGGTTCCCCCGATCACGACAATCTTCATGAAAGATCTCCAGGGCATAGGACGACGTGAGCACTCACGGTCCGTCGATCAGCGTGATGCTGCGCACAGCCTATCCGAGCAATAAGGCGAGCTTTTGCCTGGGAGCGGCCTGCCTCGCGATGGCGTTGCGGGAATGGTCATGCCCGATGCCATAAACGCCGCTGTTTTGACGCCGCCGTCTTGCCCGACGCGTCAAAGCGTTCTTGTGAGGTATTTTGGCCAGCGGAAAACGTCAATGAAAACAACCCCAGCCTACTGTGCATGGGGTTGTTTTCGCGTTTTTGAATCGAGCGGCGCCTCAGGCCCCGCAGATGATCACGCCGTACCAGCCGAGCCCCCGATAGGTCTCGTAGCCCGGCGTCGCATGGAAGGCGACCAGCGAGCCGCCGCGGTCGTGATAGACGCCGGAGCGCTGACCGTTCAGGGAGATCGAGATGCGCTCGCTGAGGATGCCCTGTCCGTCGGACGCCGCGATGACGCGCAGATTCGAATCGACCAGCAGCACGCGGGCCTTGTCGCTGTCGCCGACGCGGACGCCCTGGACGATGGCGCGGGCCTGCGGCTCCCAGTCGAAATGGATGGCGAGCACGCCGATCGGGGCGCCATTGGCCTGGCCGCCGGCGCGGACGCTGGCGCAATAGGTCGCGACCTGCGCGTTGCCGAGCAGCGGCTGGTTCTCGACGTCGCCGGCAACGTAGTCGTCACCGGAGCGCAAGGTTCGCGCCTCGCGAAACCATTTGGTGTGGGCGACGTTCTGGCCGACGACGCGGAAGCGGTCGGCCCGGCCGTTGGCGATGACGTTGCCGTCGAGGTCGCAGAGCCAGAGGTCGAGATAAACCGTGTAGGCCCCGAGGATCACGCCGAGGCGCTGCGAGGTATGCGAGACGGCTGCAGCGCCGGGGGAGGCCGCGCAATCGACCACGGCGGAATCGGTCGCCCACCAGCGCACGTCGCAGGTGCGTTCATAGAGGTTGCGGTCGATCAGCTCGATGGCGTTCAGCGACAGATCCATCATGCGCTCGCCGCGCGATCGCTGGCTCATCTGCTCGATCGAGGAGACGAGGTCGCCCGTCCGTTTCGTTAGCTGTGTCTCGAGCTCGCGTGCGATGGTCTCGACCTGCTGGCCGACGCCGCGCACCTCCTGCGCCACCACGGCAAAGCCCGCGCCTTGCGCGCCGGCGCGCGAGCTCTCGATCAGCGCGTTCAGCGCCAGCATCTTCATCTGGTTGGTGATCTGCTGGATCGATTTGGTCTTGTCGACCGCGATCTGGTTGACCTCCGCGGTGAGGCGGTTGATCAGCGCGGAGATGTCGGAATCGTCGTCAGCGGGTTCGGTGGCGAGCGGCTTGGCTTTCAGACCCAGCGCAGCAGACATCGGGGGATTTCCCTTGGCAATGAGGTCTGATCTGCAATGAACCCGGAACTAGAAATTACAGATCGAATACAAGTCTTTTTCGAAGATTCCGCCTAACGCCTGCTTAATTTGCTGTTTTGCGGACTGCTCAAATGATAGTCAGTCAGCGCAGCAAATCGGCAATCCACCGCTTTGTGCGCCGCGGAGATTGCAAATCCCTGGGGATTCCGGGTCAATCGTCCTGCTAGCCGGACCGACGCGACATCGTCGGCCGCAGGTTCCTCAAACCGACTGCGACTCATGACGCCGCCTGCCACTGCCTTACCCGTCGAAGCGCCGCAGGCGTTCCTGGGCGTGGCGCGCTCGCTCACCGACAAGCTCTGGCGCGACCGGCTGGATGCGCGCGGAGCGGCCAAGGCCCTCGCCATCGTGCAGCAGCATCAATTGCCGGAGCTGCTGGCCCGGGTGCTGGCGGGCCGCGGAGTCGATATCGATGCCGTCGCCGACTTCCTCGATCCGACCATCCGCAAGCTCATGCCGGACCCGTTCACGGTGACGGAGATGGAGGCAGCCGCCAAGCGGATCGCGGATGCCGCAGCGAAGGGCGAAACGGTCGCGATCTTCGGCGATTACGATGTCGACGGCGCGACCTCTGCGGCGCTGCTCGCCTGGCATCTGCGCCATTGCGGCCTCGATCCGCTGATCCACATTCCCGATCGCATCTTCGAGGGCTATGGCCCCAACGTCGAGGCCGTGCGCGGGCTGGCGGCGAAAGGCGCCACGCTGCTCGTGACCGTCGATTGCGGCACCACCAGCATCGAGCCGCTCGCTGAAGCCAAGCGCCTCGGCATGTCCGTGGTCGTGATCGACCATCACCAGGCCGGCACGGAGCTGCCGGAGGTCGACGCGCTGGTCAACCCGAACCGGCTCGACGATCTCTCAGGGCTCGGCCATCTGGCCGCCGTCGGCCTCGTGCTGGTGACGCTGGTCGCGGTCAATCGCGAGCTGCGCCAGCGCGGTTTCTGGAGCGCGGAGATGCCCGAGCCCGATCTGCTCGGCATGCTGCATCACGTCGCGCTCGGCACGGTTGCGGATGTGGCGCCGCTGATCGGCCTCAACCGCGCCTTCGTCGCCAAGGGCCTGATCGCGATGCGGCGCCGCGATCATGTCGGCCATACCGCGCTGATGGACGTGGCGCGGCTGAACGGGCCGCCGGAGGCCTGGCATCTCGGCTTCATGCTGGGGCCGCGCGTCAACGCGGGCGGCCGGATCGGCCGCGCCGATCTCGGCGTGCGGCTGCTGCTCGAAGGCGACAGCGTCGAGGCCGCGCGGATCGCCGCCGAGCTCGACCGCCTCAACAGCGAGCGCCGCGTCATCGAGCAGGCCGCGGAAGCGCAGGCCGAAGCCGAGGCACTGGCCTCGATCGGGCTGGAGGACAAGCTCGGCGTGATCGTCACGGCCTCCGAAGGCTGGCACCCCGGCGTCGTCGGCCTCGTCGCCTCCCGCCTGAAGGAGAAGTTTGCGCGGCCGGCCTTCGCCATTGCCCTCGAGCCCGGTGGCATCGGCACCGGCTCGGGCCGCTCGATCGCCGGGGTCGATCTCGGCAAGGCGGTAAGGCAGGCGGTGGCCGACGGCATCCTGCTCAAGGGCGGCGGCCACGCGATGGCTGCGGGCGTGACGCTGCGGAAGGAGAAGCTCGCCGAATTTCGCGCCTATCTCGAGAACGCGCTGGCGCAGGACGTCGCCGAGGCGCGCCACGTCAACGAGCTCTATATCGACGGTGCCGTCTCCGCGCGCGCCGTGACGACCGAGCTTGCGGCGACGCTGAACCGCGCCGGTCCCTTCGGCAGCGGCAATCCGGAGCCGGTGCTGGCGCTGCCGGCACATCAGCTCGTCTTTGCCGACGAGGTCGGCCAGGCGCATCTGCGGCTGCGCTTCAAGTCGGGCGACGGCGCCATCGTCAACGGCATCGCGTTCCGTTCGATCGGCCAGAAGCTCGGCAACGCGCTGCTCGCCAATCGCGGCCAGCAATTGCATGTCGCGGGCTCGCTCTCGGTCGATCGCTACCAGGGTGCCGAGCGGGTGCAATTCCGCGTCGTCGACGTCGCGCTACCGGACCAGGGGCCATCCGTAATCAGATGACGCAAGATCCGACGAGATCATGCGCTAAAACCAAATCGCTCAAACAACAAAAAGGGGAGTGAACATGGCAGGGCAGGTTGAGGGCAAGGTCGCGCTGGTGACGGGCGGCGCCTCGGGCATCGGTGAAGCCATCGTCGAGCTGTTCGCGCGCGAGGGCGCCACCGTCGTCATCACCGACATCGACGAGCTGCGCGGGCCGGAACTCGCCAAGCGCGTGACGAAAGCCGGCGGCAAGGCGATCTTCCTCGAGCAGGACGTCACCAGCGAGGAGCGCTGGATCGAAATCGTCAACGAGGTCGCCAAGCGCTACGGCCGGCTCGATATCATGGTCTCCAATGCCGGCATCGGCATTGCCGTGCCCTCGATCGTCGACATGACGCTCGCCGACTGGCGCAAGCAGAACGCGATCAATCTCGACGGTGTCTTTCTCTCGGTGAAGCACTGCTTGCCCCTGATGCGCAAGCATGGCGGCGGCTCGATCGTCATGATGTCTTCGCTGGCGGGCCTGCGCGGCGCGCCCGGCTTGTCGGCCTATTCGGCGACCAAGGGTGGCGTGCGGCTGTTCGCCAAGTCGATCGCGATGGAATGCGCGGCGGCGGGCGACGGCATCCGCGTCAACTCGGTTCATCCAGGGATCATCGACACCCCGATCTGGGGCAAGATCCCGACGGGGGCGACCGGGGCCGGGCAGAACGCGCCGATCGATCCTGACGAGCGGGCCAAGGTCGCAACGCCGCTCGGCCGCGCCGGGCAGGCCGCGGAGATCGCCTCCGGCGTGCTGTATCTGGCCTCCGATGCCTCGCGCTACGTCACCGGCAGCGAGCTCGTGATCGACGGCGGCATGAACGCCGGAGGCGTGCCGCGGCGGGCCTGAGCCGCGCAGGGCAGGGTGGCACGCGCAGGGGCTGACGCGCCGGCGCGGCCGCTGTACAACGCGGATAGCTCCCGTCCGACAGAGGTGTCCTTCGCCATGGCGCATAGCCTTCACGCGTCCTCACCCGCGCCATTCCCCTCCAACCGGCCGGACCTCGCCACCGATGCGATCCGCACCGCGCGCGAGGATCTGGCTGCCTGCTTCCGCATGGCGGCGCGCAACGGTTTTGAGGAGGGCATCTGCAACCACTTCTCGGCCGTGGTGCCCGGTCATGACGATCTGTTCCTCGTCAACCCCCATGGCTACGCCTTTCGCGAGCTGACCGCGTCGAAGCTCCTGATCTGCGACTTTCACGGCAACGTGCTCGACGGCGAGGGTGTGCCCGAGGCGACCGCGTTCTTCATCCATGCCGAGATGCACAGATTGCTGCCGCGCGCGAAAGTCGCGTTCCACACTCACATGCCCTACGCCACGGCGCTGTCGATGACCGAGGGCGACCCGTTGATCTGGGCCGGCCAGACCGCGCTGAAATTCTATGGCCGGACGGCCGTGGACCGCGACTATAACGGCCTCGCACTCGACAACCGCGAAGGCGCGCGGATCGCCTCGGCCGTGGGTGACGCCGACATCGTCTTCATGAAGCATCACGGCGTGATGGTGCTGGCCCCGACCATCGCGGAAGCCTGGGACGATCTCTACTACCTCGAACGCGCCGCCGAAGTGCAGGTGCTGGCAATGTCGACGGGACGGAAAGTGCTGCCGGTGGACCCGGCGATCGCGGCGGAAACCTACAGGCAGATGCGCGAGGGCGACAGCGAATCCGCGCGGCTGCATCTCGCTGCGATCCGCCGGCAGCTGGATGCCGAGGAGCCGCAGTACCGGCATTGAGGCAAGCTGTCATTCCGGGGCGCGCGAAGCGTCGGCCTACGACCCCTGCCGCAGCTTCGCGAGCACCTTCAGTCCGCCATAGCCATCCGCCGGCGTGATCCCCGCGCGCTGCTGGAAATCCTTGATCGCCTTCATGGTGTCGTTGCCGACGCGGCCGTCGGTGCCGCCGGTGTCGAAGCCGGCTTTGGTCAGGCGCGTCTGCATCTCCTGCACCTCGGCAAGCGTCAGTGCGCGCTCGGAGCCGGGGAAGGGTTGGATGAAGGGCGGCGCGCCGAGGCAGCGGTCGCCGAGATGGCAGATCGCGAGCGCATAGTTCATGGAAGGGTTGTAGCTCTTCACCGAGTAGAAATTCGGTCCAAGCAGAAACGTCGGCCCGCCCGCAACGGGCGTCCACATCTGCGCGGATGCGTTCGGCTGCGGGAAAGGCTGGCCGTCGGCACGGGTGACGCCGGCTGCCTGCCAAGCCGCATAGGTTCGGCTGCCACTCATATTACCGGCCGCGCGCACCTCATAGCCCCAATGTTCGCCGCGATGCCACTTGCCGCGATTGACGAGATATTTTGCGGTGGAGCCCAGCGCGTCGTCGGGCTTGCCGAAGGGCGACACCTTGCCATCGCCGTCATAGTCGATGCCGACATTGAGCCAGACCTCCGGCATCCATTGCGAATGCCCCATCGCGCCGGCCCAGGAACCCTTCATCTCCTCGGGCGTGCTCCAGCCCTTCTCGACGATGCGCAGCGCGTTGATCAGCTCGGTCTCCCAATAGGCTTTGCGGCGCGGCTCGTTCCAGGCGAGCGCGGCGAGCGAGGGAAAGACCGGCGTCATGTGGTTCTGCTGCACCAGAGGATCGCCATAGGCGGACTCGACGCCCCACAGTGCCAGCAACGTGCCACGCTCGACGCCGAAATCGCGCTCGACGCGCGCGAGCAGCGCCTCGTTGTTCTTCAGCGCAATCTTGCCGTTGATGATGCGCCAATCGGAGACGCGGCGATTGATGTATTGCCAGACCTGCTCGTGGAATTCGGGCTGGTTGCGCATCTGCTTGAACACGCTCATGTCGGGCTCGACACGCCCCATCGCGCGCTGCCAGGTCGCGGCGGAAATGCCCTTCGCCATGGCGCGTGCGCGAAAGCTCTCGCGCCATTCCTCGAATCCCGGAGGCGCAGCGCAAACGCTCGTGGGGAATGCGAGCAGGGCGGTCGCGCCCAGCGTGGATTTCAGAAGCGCGCGGCGCGTTTGACGGGGCGAGGAATCAGCGTGTTTCATTGGCACATTCTAGCCGGAAACACGGCCCGTGTGAGTCGGTTCCTGGAACAGCGTGCACGATTCGGTGTCGCCTCGATTGCTCGTTCCGTCGGAACAAACTGTCGCAGTCCCGCATTCCTTCCGCACGAGATGAGGAGGAGAATATGAGGAAATATCTGTTTGCCGCCGCCCTGGTCACCGCCGTTGCGACGCCCGTGTTCGCGGATGAAGTCGGCGTTCATGTCGGCCCGGTCGGCGCGGGGGTGACGGTTGGTCAGTCCCATGAGTACCGCGAGCGAGACCGTGATCGCGACCGCACCACCGTCATCAGGGAGCGCGAGCCCTCTGAACGCACCACGGTGATCAAGAAGCAGGATGAATTCGGCAATCGCAGCAAGACCGTGATCCATCACGACAACGACTGACGGAGCAGGGCCCCGGTAGGTCCGGGGCCCGCCTTCCGCACGCTAGCCGCTCAATGGCAATTCGGGGTGGAATGAAGATACGCGCCCATGCGGAATGCCACGTCGTCGAGCTCGACGACGGATCGCAATGGCAGATCTTTCCCGGCGATCTCGCGACGACGCTGAGCTGGAAGCCCGAAACGGAGCTGCACCTGGAGCCGACCGGCGACCGGGTGAGTTCGCATGTGCTGGTCAGCGCTGCCGATAGCACCCGCGTTCGGGTGATCGCCGCAGGCGAAGCCTGGCCCGACGGCGAGGTAAAGGATGTGCTGAAAGGCGGGTAGAGTCATGCGGTCGCAAGCGGCGGGATTCAGGGCGCCTAATCCCCTTGCAGCTCGGTCGCGATGCCGGTGAGCCAGCGCCGGATTGCAGTCTCCGTCTTCATATCCAGGCCCCGAGCAAGGCGCTTCTCCAATTCGATCACACGCTCCCGGCACGCCTTCAAAAGCGTCGCACCGCGCGGCGTCGGCGTCCATTGCTGGATGCGGCCATGAACGGGATGCGGCGTCATCACGATCGCGCCGTCACGTTCGAGATTGCGGATGATGACGCCGACGGTCTGCGGCGTCTGGAAGGTGAGGCGCGCGACGTCGGCGCCTGACAGCCCAGGATAAGCGTTCAACATCGTCAGCACCGCGAATTGCGGCGAGGTCACGCCGAGATCGGCGAGCGTCCGTTCCATCGTCAGCCGAACCGCGGCGTGGGCCTGGCGCAAGAGATAGCCGAGATAGCCTTCCTCGCCGCGCTTGCCTTCGCCGGGCGCGGGGACACGTATCGTGCCGTCGTCGGCGGGCCCGGGCAGCTTGCGGGCAATTTTCGATCTTGTGGCGGCGGCAGTCTTGCGCGACATATCAGAGCTCTTATAAGATATAAGGACACTTACAATAAGACGAGGTGAACCGCAATGTCGCATGCCCGCAGCGAATACGAGGATTTCAAGAAGATCGCGCCAGACGTCTACGATGTGGTGCTCGCGCTCGGTCAACTCGCAACCAAGGCCGGCCTGGACAAGCAGCTCGTCGAACTCGTCAAGCTGCGCGCCTCTCAGATCAACGGCTGCGCCTTCTGCGTGCAGCACCACGTCCTGCTGTCGGAGCGGATTGGCGTTCCCGTCGACAAGCTTCATCTGGTCGCGGTCTGGCGCGAGGCGCCGATCTTCTCCGCGCGCGAGCGTGCAGCGCTGGCCTGGGCGGAGGCGTTGACCTTGCTGCCCGAGGGCGTCAGCGAGGAGGTCTACACGGATGCTACCCGTGAGTTCTCACAGACCGAGCTGATGTACCTGACCTCGGCAGTCGCCTCGATCAACGTCTGGAACCGTTTTGGTGCCGCATTCCGTTGGACGCCGGCGTCGCGGCCGGTGGCCGCGAATGCTGCGGCATCCTGAACAGCACGCGAGGAGGTCACGATGACAGCCCTGAATTTCTCTGCCGTGCAACGCCCGGCGCCGTCACGCTCAACAGTGTTCGCCGTCGTCGCGGGGCTCGCCTGCGCGCTGGCGATCGGCAAAGCGCTTCCGGTGACGATGGATGCGGTCTCGGGCGCATTGGCCCCACTCTGCGCCAGCGCCGCGGAGGGCTCGCCGCTCGACAAGGTCGAGCCGATCGGCTCATACGCGCTGCCTAACGTTCCGGGCAAGCGCGTCACCATCGTGCGCGTCTCCTACGGGCCCGGCGGGTTTTCGCGGCCGCACCGCCACGCAGGCTCGGTGACGGCTTACATCACCAAGGGCGAGATCCGCTCCCAGCTCGGCGGCGGCCCGGTCGAGACCTTCGGCGTCGGCCAGTCCTTCTTCGAGCCGCCGGGCGCGACGCACCTGGTCTCCGCTAATGCCAGCTTGACCGAGCCGGCGGAATTGATCGCGGTGTTCGTCGCGGATGAGGGTGCGCAGCTCACGACGTTCTTGGAATGACTAGTCAGGCCGGCCGCCTCAACCGCTTCCAGGCAGGTGAGAGACCGTATTGGACTGCCGGAATCGCAAGTGCGCCCACAAGCAGTCCGAGCACGCCTGAAATGGCGGCTTCGACCGACCATTCGACGATGCCGGCGATCGATGGAAGAGTATGCGCGGCAGTCTCGGTTGCGGCATGGACCATGCGGCCGACCGCGGGCGGGCCGTATTTTTCGATGCCGTGCAGGATGATGCCGCCGCCGACCCAGATCATCGCGGCGGTGCCGATGGTGCTCAGTACCGCCAGGAAGGTGGGCATGCCGCGAACGAGCGCGCGTCCAAGCAAGCGGATCGCGCCGCCAGGCACTGAGGCGCCCTCATAGCGCGCAAGAGCCAGGCCGGCATCGTCGGCCTTCACGATCAGGGCCACCACGCCGTAGACCCCGACGGTGATCGCGAAGCCGACCAGCGCCAGGACCAGCGCCTGCGTCCAGATGTTGCCCGCCGGAAGGGCCGCCAGCGTGATCGCCATGATCTCCGCCGACAGGATGAAGTCGGTCTTGATGGCGCTCGCGACCTTCTCATCCTCGACCGACCGGGCGTCGAGCGCGATCGGCTGGAGCTGGGCTTCGTGGTCGTGCGCATGATGCGGCATCACGGCTTCGAGCACCTTTTCGGCGCCCTCGTAGCAGAGAAAGGCTCCGCCGAGCATGAGCAGCGGCGTGACCGCGGCGGGAAGGAAACAGCCGAGCAACAGGGCGATGGGGAGCAGGATCAGCAGCTTGTTGCGCAGCGATCCGGCCGCGATCTTGCCGACGATCGGCAATTCGCGTTTCGAGGCGAAACCGATCACGTAGTTCGGCGTGACGGCCGTGTCGTCGATCACCACGCCGGCCGCCTTGGTGCCTGCCTTGGCAGCCTGGCTCGCCACATCGTCGAGCGAAGCTGCTGCAACCTTTGCAATCGCTACGATATCGTCGAGAAGACCGATCAGTCCGACACTCATCAACCTGTCCTTCTTCGTTCGAGCGGGCGGAGCGCGCGACAAGATGCTCTTGCACGCTCCGGCAACGAACGAGCACGCCGTCAGTTCTCCTCGCCGCTCGATCCCTCGCGCAGGTCCGGCTTGAGCACATCCTCGGGCAGCGCATGGGCGACCGGCTGTGACGTGACCGCGATCTCCGGTCCAACCTCGCGGCCGCGGGCGTGGATCAGGCGTTCATAGGCGGAGACCAGTGTGACGTAGGGGCTGACCCAGATCCAGCCGTCGCGTGTGAACACCTGCACGTCGAAATGCAGGTGCATCGACGTTCCGGCGGGATGGTCGAGATAGTTGGAGATCACGCCGATCTTCTCGCCTTCGGTGACGATGCGGCCGTTGAGCACGCCGTCGGCGTTCATCGCGTGCGGGTTCATGTGCATGTAGCGGAAGCGGATGTGCTCGGTGCGGCTGTTGACTTGAAGCGTCGCGGCCTGGTCCTTGGCTGCGCGGATCACGATGGCGTCGCGCACGGCGACGACGCCGCGCTGCTTGGGATCGCAGGGTTCTCGGCCGTCGCCGGGGGGCGGGCAGTCCGCGGCGCGGATGTCCTCGCCCTGATGGCCGTAGCCTCCGCCACATTGCCACACCTCGAAACTGCGTGACTCGCAGAAATTGTCGCGCCAGGGATAGGCGGTCGGGCCATCGCTCTTGTCGCGCTTGCCGTAGGATTGCGAGCGCACGAAGGCGGGCGCCTTTTCGAGGGGAAAGCGGATCTGGGCATAGGCCATCGCGTCTGGGTGGCCGCCCTGCTTGCGATAACCGGTGTTCGGGATGATGTCGCCGCTCGGCCGGTAGCTGAAGTCCGGTGAACGCTCCGCCGGACGATCGAGGATGTTGGAGGCAATATCCGTCAATGGCCGCATCCGCTGGCCGCCGGCGACACGCAGGGCCTTCAGGAATCGTTCGGCAACGGGATAGGCCTCCTTGCAGGCGAGCCGCCGCGGCTTGGCCACGCTGTCGAGACACTGGATCGACACGACATAGGCGACGCCGAAACGGGTGAAGGCGTAGCGCACATAGCCCTCCCGGATGAACCTGCGCAGGTCCGGGTAGAGCGTCGCGAGCGGTTTGACCGGCTCGCCTTTGCCGCCCGAGGGATCGGCTATGTCGTAGACCAGCGCCGAGCCCGTGATCTGCACTTCGACGGGCCGTGCGAACACGCGTGCCGGCATGCCGTCACCGGCGCCGGGCTCCAGCGAGAAGGTCGCGCTATAGCCGGCGGGGCCTGCATCGAACATGTCGACGGGATTGAAGTCCGCCTGGTAGCGCGAGAGCGCGAGCATCGCCGGCGCGCCGCTGCGCTGCGCCTCGAGGTAGGTGGCGGCGTCGAACGGCAGCAGCACGGGCACGGGACTGCGGGTGATGCCGGTGAAGAACCGCGAGGAGACCGCGTTGAGCTGCACCAATGCAGGCGTCGCGCGCGGATCGTAGCGCGGTACCGAACGGCGAGGCGCGAAGATGAAGTCGTCCGCAACCCGTGGGCGGCTGTTGATCTCGGTGCGGAGCTGGTCGAGCGCTGCGCGCCAGTCGACGCGCAGAGCCGTGAGCGAGGGGCTGCGGAATTCATCCGCAGCGAGTGGAGAGGCCATGAGGAGCGAAAGCGACGCCAGAAGGTGCGAGACGAAGCGGAAACCCTTCCCAACCACTGTCTCGCCCCCCGGCGCCACCTGTTGCGACCCTTCTGTTCCCCGTCAGTCTTTGGCGCGCTCGGAATAGGAGCCGTCTTCGGTCATCACCACGATGCGGGTGCCGACCGAGATGTGCGGCGGCACCGCGGTGCGGATGCCGTTGGAGAGCACCGCGGGCTTGTAGGAAGAGGAGGCGGTCTGGCCCTTGGTCACCGGCTCGGTCTCGACCACTTCCAGCGTCACGCGCTGCGGCAGCGCGAGCGAGACCACGTTGACGTCGTGGGTCGACAGCTTGACGGTCATGTCCGGTTGAAGATACGCGGCCGCGTCGCCGACGACGTCCTTGGAGACCTGGACCTGGTCGTAGGTTTCGGGGTTCATGAAGTGGTAGCCGTCGCCATCTTCATACAGGAACGTGTAGTTGCGCTCTTCGATGGTGGCCTTTTCGACCTGGTCGGTGGTCTTGTAGCGCTCGGAGATCTTTACCCCGTCCGAGATTCGGCGCATTTCGATCTGGCTGACCGGGGTGCCCTTGCCGGGGTGGATGTTCTCGGCGCTCACGACGACATAGAGCTTGCCGTCTTGCTCGATCACGTTGCCTTTGCGAATAGAACTGGCGATGACTCTCAAAGCTATATTTCCTGCTTGCTTGGCCCGGCACCGGCCAGGACATGGTCAAATCGATGGGGGACTTGGGGCCTCAAATCGGACCTCGGCGCCCGTTTCGGGCCGCAACATACTGATTTTGCCGTTAGATGCTAGCGTTTTGCTCGCGCGCGGGGTGGTCGGTTAATGGCTGGGGACAAGCCCATCTCACCGTTCTGGTCGCCCGACCGTCACCTCGACCGGCGGCCCTTCCTGAGGGCAAGGGGGGCCATTACCGGCGCAATACGGGACTTTTTCGCCGCGCAGGGCTTCGTCGAGGTCGAAACCTCGGTTCTCCAGGTCTCTCCGGGCAATGAGACCCATCTGCACGCCCCCCGAACCGAGCTGATCCGGCCGGATGGCGGCCGCGCCACCCGTTACCTGCGGACCTCACCCGAATTCGCCTGCAAGAAGCTGCTGGCGGCGGGCGAGAGTCGGATCTTCGAGCTCGCCCGGGTGTTCCGGGACCGCGAGCGCGGCGATCTGCATCTGCCCGAATTCACCATGCTGGAATGGTATCGGGCAGGCGCTCCCTATGACGCCATCATGGCCGACACCGTGGTGGTCATCGCCCGCGCCGCGCAGGCAACCGGGATCGGGACTTTCGCGTTCCGGGGCCGGACCGCCGATCCCTTCGCCGAGCCGGAGCTTCTGACGGTTGCAGGGGCCTTCGAGCGTTTCGCCGGCATCGATCTGCTGTCGACAATTTCGGGCAGCGAGGGTAACCGTGCCGCGCTCGCCGGGGCGGCCGCCGGGAAGGTCCGAATCGTCGGGGACGACACCTGGTCCGACATCTTCAGCAAGGTTCTGGTCGAGCATGTCGAGCCGCAGCTGGGGCAGGGCCGTTTGACCATCCTGTTCGAATACCCATCTCCAGAGGCGGCTCTGGCGCGGGTGAAGGCTGGGGATCCCAGGGTTGCCGAGCGCTTCGAGGTCTATGCGTGCGGTGTCGAGCTCGCCAACGGCTTTGGGGAACTGACCGATGCCGAGGAGCAGCGCAAACGCTTCACGGAGTCGATGATTGAGAAGCAGCGCCGCTACGGCGAAGCCTATCCGCTGGATGAGGACTTTCTGGCCGCGCTTGCGGCCATGCCGGAGGCGAGCGGTGTTGCGCTCGGCTTCGACCGGCTGGTGATGCTGGCGAGCGGCGCATCGCGAATTGATCAGGTGGTTTGGGACGCCGCCTGCAAATGAAACGTCAGGCGAGAGATGACGAACAGCAATCTTGCCCGAACCCTGCGTGAGCCGGCCGAACTCGTGGCCGAGCATCTTGCTCCGGCCGCAGAGCTGCCCGCGCTCGAGCGCGTGGCCGCGCGCTATGCGGTCGCGATCACGCCGGCGCTGGTCGAACTGATCGACACATCCGATCCGGACGACCCCATCGCCCGCCAGTTCGTGCCGACCGCTGCCGAACTCGAGATGCAGCCGGGCGAAAACGCCGATCCGATCGGCGATCATCCGCACTCGCCGGTTCCCGGCATCGTGCATCGCTATCCCGATCGCGTGTTGTTCAAGCTCGTTCACGTCTGCGCGGTCTATTGCCGCTTCTGCTTCCGCCGCGAGATGGTGGGGCCCGGCAAGGAAAGCGCGCTCTCGGATGACGCCTATCGCGCGGCGATCGAATTCATCCGGTCTCATGGCGAGATCTGGGAAGTGATCCTGACCGGCGGCGATCCCCTGATGCTGTCGCCGCGCCGGATGGGCGAGATCATGGCCGACCTCGCGGCCATCGATCACGTCAAGGTCATCCGCCTTCACACCCGCGTGCCCGTGGCCGATCCCGCCCGCATCAGCGACGAGCTGGTTGCGGCGCTCAAGGTCGACGGCGCGACCACTTGGCTGGCCGTGCATGCCAATCACGCGCGCGAACTGGCGGGGCCGGCGCGTGCCGCCTGCGCGCGGCTCGTCGATGCCGGAATTCCGCTGGTGAGCCAGTCCGTGCTGTTGCGCGGGGTCAATGACGACATCGCCGCCCTGTCGGATTTGATGCGCGCTTTCGTCGAGTGCCGGATCAAGCCCTATTATCTGCATCACGGCGATCTCGCGCCGGGCACCGCGCATCTGCGCACGACGCTGGCGGCGGGACAGGATTTGATGCGGCAGTTGCGCGGGCGGGTGTCAGGACTGTGTCAGCCGGACTATGTCATCGACATTCCCGGCGGCGCCGGCAAATCGCCGGTAGGGCCGAGCTACATATCGGCGGCACAAAATACCGCACCCGGCGCGGGTGAAGCGGGAGCCGAAAAGCGCTATCGTATCGTGGACTATTGCGGCGACGTTCATCTCTATCCGCCTGAGCGGTGAGAAGCGCCGGCTTGAGAAATGGAGGATCGGACATGAAGAAGATCATGCTGGCAGCATCGCTCGTGGTCTTGGTCGGCGGCGCAGCGGTTGCGCAGACCGGCACCAAGGGATCGACGTCAAGCGGTGCGAGCTCCGGATCTCTGCCGCAGGCTCCCGTGGGCCATCGCCAGCCGCGCGTCTCGGACGTGCCGAGCGAGAAGAATGTGACCGATCCGAACGATCCGCTCAGCAAGGAAAACCAGGCGCTCGACAAGAAGATCAAAAGCATCTGCCGCGGCTGCTGATCCATAATATTTGCGGGCAGGGCGCCACGACTCGCCCCGCCCGCATTTGCGCGAACCTTACGCCGACCGCTCGTGCAATCCGGCGCGGCGGGTGTTGCGGCGGACCTCGACCGCGTCGGCGAGTTGCTCGAGGACAGTCGCCGTGGTCGGCCAGTCGATGCAGCCGTCGGTGATGCTCTGGCCGTAGACGAGCGGCTTGCCCGGCACGACGTCCTGGCGGCCGGCAACGAGATTGCTCTCGATCATCACGCCCATGATGCGGTTCTCACCGCCGGCGATCTGGCCGGCAATGTCGGCCATGACCAACGGCTGGTTCTCCGGCTTCTTGCTCGAATTGGCGTGGCTCGCATCCACCATCACCAGCGGTGCGACGCCCGATTTCGCCAGCTCGTTGCAGGCCGCTGCGACGCTTGCCGCGTCGTAGTTCGGCTTGCTGCCGCCGCGCAGGATGATGTGGCAATCCTCGTTGCCCGCGGTCGAGGCGATCGCCGAGCGGCCGAGTTTTGTCACGGCCATGAAATGATGCGGATGCGAGGCCGACTTCACCGCGTCCGCTGCGATCCGTACATTGCCGTCGGTGCCGTTCTTGAAGCCGACCGGGCACGACAGGCCGGAAGCCAGCTCGCGATGAATCTGGCTCTCGGTCGTACGTGCACCGATTGCGGCCCAGGACACGAGGTCGGCGATGTATTGCGGCGTCGTCATGTCCAGAAACTCTGCGCCGGCGGGCAGGCCGAGATTGTTCACCGCCGACAGCACGTTGCGCGCCAGCCGCAGGCCCTTGTTGATGTCGAAGCTGCCGTCGAGATCGGGATCGTTGATCAGGCCCTTCCAGCCGACCGTGGTGCGCGGCTTCTCGAAATAGACCCGCATCACGATCTCGAGCTGATCGGCGAGATCCTCGCGCAGCTTTGCGAGGCGCTCGGCGTAATCGAGCGCGGCCCTGGGATCATGCACCGAGCAGGGGCCGACGACGACCAGAAGGCGGTCGTCCTGGTTGCTCAGGATGGCGTGGATGGCGTTGCGCGCGGCCATCACCACACGGGTGGCGGTGAGCGTGCGCGGGACCTCCCGCATCACCTCGTCCGGGGTGCTCAGTTCTTTCAGTTCGCGGATGCGAAGATCGTCGGTCGTGCTCAGCACGGCGGGCTCCTGTTTGTTTCGAACCTGCCGGCCAATAAAAAAGCCGCCAGGTCTGGCGGCTTGTTCGGACGTTTGCTGCAATATTTCAGATTGAGCGCGATCCTCCTGCCGCCAGCGAGCTGTCGTAGCTAAAGTACCAAAAATAGCTGGTGGCGACGGTGATCATGCCGGGCCATATAGCGCGCCATTGCCACGTTGTCACCCCCCAATCGGAGCAGCAAGCGACCAGGCGCCTCAGGTGTTGCTATTGCGTGCCGCCATCGCCATGCCGATCAGGCTGGCGCCGCCGAACAGCAAATTGATACCGACGAGGATGCCGATGGCCCATTCCGCGGAGCTCGGCAGCCCTGTGATCACCATGAACGAGATCGCGATGTCGATGAGGCCCGAGATCAGCAGCCACGACCAGCGGCTGCCCGGCTCGCGGCGGTGCTCCAGCGCGTACATGATGGTGGCGACGCCCTCGGCGAGGAAATAGGCGCCAACCACGATGGTGAGCGTCAGCACGGCCTGCATCGGCCGGGCCAGCAGCAGCAGGCCGGCGAGCACGGCGAGCGCAGCGGAGATCAGCGACCACCAGAAGCCCGGCGTGCTGCGTGCCCAATAGGTCACGATCAGCCCGCCGATGCCGCTGATCAGGAACATCCAGCCCAGGAAGATCGCGATCGCAAGGCTGGCGAGCGGCGGCAGGATCAGTGCCGCGACGCCGAGAACGGCGAGCAGGATGCCTTCGAACAGGAAGGCCTTCCAATGCGCCTTGACCGTCTGGTTCATGGCGGATTGCAGCCGTGAAAAATCCTCGGGCGATGTCATCGGCAGGCTCCAGATCGTATGGGCTGTGCTCAATCTATTACGCGCGCGGCGCGCTCGCCATGCGTTGGATCAACCGCCCCCGGGCGCCGACGAAAAGCCTTCCGCGCTGGTGCGGATGCGGTTGCGGCCGAGAATGTAGATCGCGCTTGTGACAACCAGAAGCGCGAGGCCGAGCAGGATTGAGACGAAGCCGATCGGGATCAGGGCCAGCGTCAGGTTGCGTTCGGGGTTGATCAGCCAGTGGTGGATCGAGGTCAGCACGAAGGCGAGCCCGAGGAACCCGACGCCGCCGCCGGCCAGCAGCAGCGCCCACATCCGGCGGAGCTGGCTGAGCCGCTCCCGCGCTATGTCGGTCCGAGGTGCATGGTGGCGGGCGACGCGCCGGACCAGGCGGATCGCGAAGGCGATCGAGCTGAAGCCGATCAGCAGGCTCGCGGCGCCCAGCCACATCCGCAGCGTCGGATCGAGGTCGGGCATTCGTTGCAAGGTCAGCAGCGGAAAGTCGAAGGCCGAATGCAGCGCGAGCGGGCCGGCGAGCATCAGAAGGCGGCTGGAGAGGCGAGCCCAGTCACGATGATGGCGGTTCGCGCCCAGCGCCGTGCCGGCGCGCGCGATCGTCAGGTAGGCGCCGGCGATGATGCCGAGCGCGCCGTGGAACGGCACGGTCAGCACGCTGCGCAAGGCGGCCAGCGAGCGCCACATCTCGGCGTGCTGGACCAGATAGGCCAGGTTCTCGTAAGCCGCGAAGCCGAGGCCGACCGCGGCGCCATAGACCACGGTGTCCATCGGGTTGGCAAAGGTCCGCCGCTTGGTCGAGGAGATCACCACGATGGCGATCACCTTGACGGCTTCCTCGGGGAGCGCGACGCCGAAGATCGAATGCATGGCGAGCGCCGCCCAGGGGTCGTCGGGCGCCGCGACCATCTTGGCGAAGGGGGCGCGGGCGAGGCCCAGCAGCGAGATGCTGGCCGCACCCAACAGGAATGCGGTCCAGACCTGAGCGGGCGGGCCGGGGCGCTCTTCAGCGGCGATGACAAGCCACAGCATCAGCAGCGCCGGGGCGATGGCAGCAGTTCCGATGACGGTGGGCAATGCTTCAATCAGGTACATCGGCGCCGAAAATAGGTTCCCTTGGTCCGCTTATCTACATTCACCGATGCGACCATGTGTCATGCGCTCGCTGTCGGCTCACTTAACGCGCGCGACAGCTTCCGTTCATCTGCCGTCACCCGCCGGGCTGTAGAATACAAGCGTAATCAATTGCATCACAGAAGGAGTTCGTCAGCCATGGCAACGGCCTCGCCGACCGGGATGGAGCGTGATTGATAAGTCAGATCAATGATATGCGCAGATTTCTTTGATTCACTGCGCAGCTGTCTCCGCCACTCCTGGTGGAGCGCCCGGCGGGAGAGGTCATCAGGTGGGCATGGCCGGGCAGGTCGGCTAGTGGCGTCGTGAGTCCCCGCGGGGCGGCGAGGCGATCCGGCGCGTCCGCGCCTGTTCCAGCTCCCAGAAGACGCGCACGAGGCACGTGCCGAGGCAGAGCACGATGAGCAACAGCAGGAAGGCCTGATCGACGGCGGGGATGTGTATCATCGCGATGATAAAGCAACGGCCACGCCCTGCGTTCCCGCAACGAGCGGTGCTTTTCGTCGTCAGTGGGTGGTGAACGGCGGCGGCGCGCCGGGGGCGACGTCGAAGGCGCCGAGATGGAATTCCTCGCCCAGGGTTGCGTCCGGGCCTCCCGGTTGCGCCAGAAGCGTGAACGCGGCCTGGGGGTAGAGCTTCCAGATCTCCAGATCGCCGGCGGTGATGGTGAGCCAGCCGAAGGTGTACATGTAGCGTCCGGGCTCGGTGACCCGGCCGACCCTGTCCCAGGTGATCTTATCAACCGTGATCTTATCGACCGTGGTCTTATCAACGGTGATCTTGTCGACTGCCATCCGGTCCCCCGATCGCAAGTCCGCACATGACGTCCGGCACGTGGCGCGGACCGTCAAAAGCTGATCCCGCAATGGGGCCGCGATAGGGCAGCGATGCGGAGGCGGGACGGCCAGAGGATGGCCGGCCGCCTGCCGGTTCAGCGCGCCGTCGAGGCCGCCTCTGCTTCCGCCGCCCGCTCCAGTTGACGGTGCGAGGCGTGGAAGACGTCGTGGACGAGGCCGATCTTTTCCAGGCCCAGGATGATCAGGCCGTTGAGATCGATCTCCCACCAGGCGTGCGAGATGTAGGCGTCCCGCGGGAAGCGGTGATGGTTGTTGTGCAGGCCTTCGCCGAAGGTGAGGATCGTGGTGACGAACTCGTTGGTCGAGGCATCGTCGACTTCGAAGCGGCGATAGCCATAGGCGTGGCAGACCGAGCCGGTGAGCTGGCTGGTGAGGATCAGCAGATAAGCGCGGAGCAGGCCGGAGAACAGCACGCAGCCGATCATGGTGTGCACGCCGCCGAAGGTGTAGCCGATCACGCCGGGGATGAAGACCGCCGACATCCCGTACCAGACCCAGCGCGTGCGCACGAAGAACATCGCGATCGGGTCGGCGAGGATGTCCTTGGCATAATATTCGTTGTCGGTGGTTGCCTGGTCGAACACCCAGCTGCCCTGGGCGTGCAGGAAGCCTTTGAGCGCGCTGACATAGCGATTGCCGAAGCCGTCGAATTGCGGGCTGTGGGGATCGCCGACATCGTCGGCATAGAGATGATGGCGGCGGTGGTTGGCGACCCATTTGGCGATCGAGCCCTGCACCGCCATCTGGGCGATGGCGCAGAAGAACACGCGCATGATCGGGCCGGTGCGGAAGCTGCGATGGACGAACAGGCGATGCATGCCGGCGCCGATGCCGAACGTCGTCAGCGCGAACATCCAGCCGAACGTAAAGAGCTCGACCTTGCCGATGCCTTGCGTGATGGCCCAGACGATGCCGGCGACGGCGCCGACATAGAGGATGCCGAGGAGGAGATAGCTCTCGCGCAGCTTGGCTTGCACGAGCGGTCCCTCAGTGACGACGCCCGGTGGAAGCTGCGGCTTGGCCGCGGTGGGCGCCTTGTGCGTGGTCTCTGCCGGGACGAACTCGGCATCAGCGATGGACATTCCAGGACTTCCGGTAACTCGAGGGCCCGCAGTGATTGCGGACGTACTGGGGCACACCCTATCGTGCGAGGGGCGCCGCCTCCAGTGTTTAGTTAAGAAAGAGTTAAGATTGGCCGGTCCGGTTCAGGCCGATTGCTTCAGCGGCGAGCGCACGACGAGGCGGACCAGGTCCTCCCGCGGCTGTTTCTCGGCGAATTTGACCGCGAAGCCGTGGTCGAATTTGCGGATGACCCGGCCCACGCAGGCGCCGACGGCAAGCGGGGTTCCGACCGGTGGGTCGTACTCGCATGAGATCGCGACCCCCGCCGTCGAGACGTCGATGATGAAGCACGGATGGGTGCTGCCGTCGGCGAGCGTCAGGAAGGTGTGGGAGACCTGGGGGACGAAGCGGGCGTCGCGCCGCAACTCCTGGACGCTCTCGTCCTTCTGCTTTTTCTCGAGCCAGGTGAGCTTTTCCGACATCCAGGCGCGCCGCGCCCGCGTCATGTCGAGCTCCATCAGGAAGCCTGATTTCAGCGTCGCGCTGATCGTGCACTGGAATTCGCCGAAATCCTGGAAGTAGGAGGTCAGGCGCTCGCCGACCTTGCCGACAACAGGCACGTCCACGATCATGCGGAAGGGCGAGACGCGCTTGGTGCGGCAGGCGAAGCTGCGCAGCTTGCCCTCGCAATCATACCAGCGCGGCAGCGAGTAGCTGCCGTTCACGGTGACGTCCACTGCACGCTGCCTGAGGAACTCTGCGACGGACATGGGGGACCAATGATGTTCGGGATCGATTCCGTAATTCCACGGTAGCGATCAAATTCTAAGCAAATGATACCGGCGCTCAAAAGCGGGGGTAAATTTCCGGTTAACGCGCGCCGGCTCCATGCAGCGGAAAGCGCGGCATAACGACCCGTTTTGCCGCAAGCTCCGCTCACAACGTCGTCATTGAGTACGTTGTTACCGCGCAGCGCGGCGACTACAGAAATCCGGACTGCACCAGCAAGGCAAGCGCGACGACTGCGAGGGCGAACTGAATCGTCGCCCAGGTCAAGCCGCTCGGGCTGATCTCCAATCCCACAAGCGGCAAAGCCCGCCGCATCGCGAGCGCCGAAGATGCTTCGACGAGCGCAAGCAGCAGACCAATCGCTGCGAGGGAAGACCACGGCTCCGCTGGAGGCATCCATGGCGCGAGCCAGGCGGGGCCGGCGCCTTTCAAAACGCCGAGCAACGCAAAAAACCCGAACCAGAATGGGAAGCGCTTGACGATGTCTGCGCCGATCGTTTCGGGCTCGAGCCGGATACCGAGCGCTGCCAGCGTGCGCTCGATGCGCCCATCGTCGTTCAGGAAGATGAACGCCCCGAGATAAAGAGGAATGCGCGACTGGACGAGCAGAGCGATGACGCCGAACAGGATCGCATGGCCGAGGACATCGCCGAAAACGTTCGCAATGCCATCGCCAGATGGCAGGGGCACTGATGCGACTCCGGCTTGGCGCTGAGGAAGCGATCTGGCGCGCGCCATGTGCTCCAGCATCTTGGCGCGGCGGTCCGATGGGTGCGGGCGGGGATGGCTCAGCCACGGCGGAAGGCCCGGCGTCATTGCGGACGCGCCGGACGAAGCTTCAATCTCGGGGTAGCGTTGTGCCATGGGCCAGACCGGTTCCAACGGACATTGGTCGCTGGCGAGCGGCGGACAGGTTCATGGGGAGCGGTGAAATGCCGACGGCTAATGGCCGCCGCCTTGCGCGCTGGCGCTCCCTAGCGGAATCGAACCGCTCTCTCCACCGTGAAAGGGTGGCGTCCTAACCGATAGACGAAGGGAGCAAACTCAGGGCCTTGCCGTTGTTCCCGGCAGGGCCGCTGGCCGGCCGAACAGGGCCCGGCGGCTTGCAGCGGGCGAACGTATAGTGGCCTTTCTGCCTCCGGGCAAGCCGTTCGGGCCGCTCTTTTGGCTCCGGTGGATAGCCTCGGCCGAGGGATGATCAGGAGGCGATTTCAACGGTTTCTTAGGGTTCCGTGAGTAGCGCTGGAAGGGGAGATCTCTCGCCAATGCCACCGCCGAAAAAGCGCGCAGCCCGCAAGCTGCTGTCGCAGCACGCCTGGATCACGCTCGACGGCGGCTTCGCCGCGCGGCATTGCCTGGTCCAGGACATCTCCGATTCGGGCGCCAAGATCACGCTCGACGACGATGCGAGCCAGCTCCCGGGCGTGATCCGGCTCGCCTTCGCACGCGATGCGCGCACCGGGCGGAGCTGCCAGGTGGTCTGGCGCCGCGGCAAATCGGCCGGCATCAAGTTCATCTGATCGCCGGCATCGCCGCCCCGATGGCGCGCCACGCCTCGTCGGGTTAGAACGCCGCCATGCGCACGCCGCTCCTCACCCTGATCTCGCTGCTCGTCACGTCCGCCGCCGTGGCCGCGGAGGCCCTGCGTCTGCCCCCTGCCGAGCGGCCCCAGGCGGGCACGACCACCGCACCGCTGAAGGGCGCGGCCGGCAAGGCAAGGGCGGGCTCCTGCGCCTCCTATGGCCCGCGCTTCGTCATGGTCGAGGGCACCGGCACCTGCGTGAAGATCGGCGGCTCGATCAGCATCGACACCACCGTCAGGCGCTGAGGCCATGCCGGCGGATCTGCTGCGCCTCGACATCCTCGTTCCTGTCCTGATGTATTGCGCGCTGCTGTGGTGGATCGGCCGCGGCTTCAGCTGGACCGCGCGGCTGGCCATCGCGGCAGTAACCTTGGTGCTGATCGCCTGCGTACTGCTGGTCGAGCGCGGCTGGCGCTAGGCCAAAAACGAAAACGCGAAAACAACCCCATGCACAGTAGCCGTCAAGTGCCGGGTTGACGCTCCTCGCTCGCGTCGAAATGCGGATTCATCGCATTGTCACAGCGGCTTACGCCGCGCCGCCGGCTCACGACATCGGCGGTGCGACATGTTGTGCAAATCCGGGCCGTTTGCCGAGCTCGGCGAGCCAGCGCGTCAGGTGCGGCTGCGCCGGCCGGGAGATGCCCTCGACGCCGAGCCAGCGCCGCGCATAGGAGCCGAGTGCGATGTCGGCCAGCGTGAACGCCTCGCCTTCCATGAACCGGCGCGAGGAGAGCAGGCGGTCGGCGATCGCCCAGACCTCGGCGGCGGCATCGGCATCGCGCTGCACCTGGATCATGTCGCGCTCGGCGGGCGCCGTGCGCACGATGCCCCAGAACACCGGGCGGTCGACCGGCTGCACGGTCGACAGCGTCCAGTCGAGCCAGCGGTCGACCGAGGCGCGCTGCTTCGGCGCTTCGGGATAGAGCGGCGTGCCGCCTCCATGCGCGAGGCAGAGATAGCGCATGATCGAATTGGACTCCCACAGCACGAAGTCGCCCTCGACCAGCGTCGGGATCCGCGCATTGGGGTTCATGGCGAGATACTCGGCCTCGCGCGTCCTGCCATAACTCATGCCGGCGTCGATGCGCTCGTAAGCGCGGCCGAGTTCGGTGAGGCACCACAGCACTTTCTGCACGTTGACCGAATTGGCGCGGCCCCAGATTGTCAGCTTGGTGTCAGGCATGAAAGCGTCTCCCGCGGCGTTCTCGCTTGCGGGTGATAGCGGAATTTCCTGAAGCGCGCGACGCGCGATTGCCGCGCGCCTCTCATGCAAAAAGCTCCGCACGCGGCGGAGCTTTCATTGCAAAGTCGAACCGGTGGCTCAGCGGCCGAAGAACAGCCACAACAGAATGATCACCGGGATCGGCACGCCCAGCAGCCACAGCAGAATTCCGCGTCCCATGGATTCCTCCTCCAATCGCATTGTCGGAGAGTGAACGCCGGGGCTAAGCGCTTGTTCCTTCCCGCGAGCCTACCAATGGCCGGTGTTGGGCATCGAGACCCACGGCTCCTGCGGCGGCTTCGGCTCGCCCTTCTGCAACAGCTCGATCGAGTGCAGGTCCGGCGAGCGGACGAAGGCCATGTTGCCGTCGCGCGGGGGCCGGTTGATGGTGACGCCGGCCTTCTGCAGCTTCTCGCACGTGGCGTAGATGTCGTCGACCTCATAGGCGAGATGGCCGAAGAAGCGGTCCTCGCCGTACTTCTCTTCGTCCCAATTCCAGGTCAGCTCGACCAGCGGCGCGCCGCGCGTCTGCGGCTGCTTCTTCAGCGCCTCGAGATCATCGGACGAGCACAGGAAGACGAGCGTGAACCGCCCCTTGTCGTTCTCGATCCGCCGCACCTCCTTCAGCCCGAAAGCATCGACATAGAACTTCAGCGCGACATCGAGATTGCGCACGCGCAGCATGGTGTGGAGGTATCGCATGGTTGTTGCTCCCTGGGGGTGGAGGGTTTTGTCTTGGGCCCGGACGGCGGTGTAGGAAATAGCAGGAAAAGGAGAGGAGGGGCAGGGGGCGGGGGCAAATGTGCGTGAGCGGTGCCGGTGCGGTTCGGACTGCATCACGTTCGAAGCAGTGCCGCCATCTCCTTCCAATGATAGATTCGCACCTTATCGGTTTGATGCCGCGCGGCTTTGGCGATGGCGTGCGCGATGTCGTTTCCGGTGAGCCCGCGATAGCAGTCGGCCGGGCCAACGAGCAGCGGATTGAGCGCGCCCCATATCGCGATGAGGAGGCGTTCACGCGGGCGGTCCTCGTCGTGCGCGCCGAGGATCATCGACGGGCGGAAAATATGCGTGTGCTCGAAATCGAGCGAGAGAATGTCCCGCTCCACCTCGCCCTTAGTCCTGAGATAGAAGACGCCGGAGCCGGCGTTGGCGCCGACGGCCGTGACCAGAAACACCGACCGCGCGCCGTTCGCCTTGGCGATCTCGGCCGCCAATAAAGGATAATCATGATCGATCTTGTAGTACTCGGCCTCGTCAGGGGTGTGCTTGCGCGTCGTCCCAAGCGCGATGAAGATCTCGTCCGAAACCAATTGCGGCTTGAGTGCGGGCAGGGAGGCGAGATCGCCCATCAGCACCGTGAGCTTTGGATGGGTCACCGCCAGCGGCTTGCGGGCCACCGCGACAACTAGCGAATAGTCGGGACTGTCCAACAGGTCGCGCAGCAAATGGGAGCCGATGAAGCCGGTCGCGCCGAAGACAAGTGCGGATTTCATTCGAGCTACCTTGCCTAGGATGGGTAGAGCACTTGCGAAGCCCATCCTGTTTCGTCACGCGACAAGGCTCTCGATGGGTTTCGCTTCGCTCTACCCATCCTACGAGCTACTTGCACTCAAAACTCACTGCGCTGTCCGGATCGCCTTGCCCCTTGTATTGCGCATGTTGCGGATAGGCGCAAAGCGGCCGGCTGCGGCCGGGAAAGGCTGGTCCCGCCGCGATCACCGCATCGGGCGCCTTGCCGTCTTCCACCCAGTTCACGACGGCGCTGAGGAGATCGAAACGCTCGAGCGCTGCGCCGCTCGAGCAGTGACCCATGCCGGGCACCAGGAAGGTCCGGCTCGATTTCTCCCGCACCAATTCCATGCCGCCGGAATCCGCCGCCATGCGCTCGTAGTAATTCACGGTGTCGAGCGCCGAGAACCAGGGATCGCTCACGCCGTGGTAAAACAGCAGCTTGCCGCCATGGCCGAAGTAGCTCGAAAGGTTGGTCCAGTAGGCGGTGTTGGTGAGGCGATCCAACCCGCTCGCGTTGACCCGGTCTTCGAGTTGATCGACGTCGATGCTGTCCCAAACCGGCGGTCCGACCGGGCTGCGCGCGCCTGTTGTCAGGATGCCGGGAATGGCAACGCCTTCGGCGGCCACGCCGCTGTCCCACGGGAAGGGCGGGTAGACCTGCGCGCCTCGTGAATTCTTCGGTCCGGCAAAAGCTTTCTTCAAGGCATCGACCTGCGGCGGCGCTAGGCAGAAATCCGTCTTGTCGCCGTTGCAGGTGAGGACCGCGGGATCGAATTGACAGGCCTTGCCGTCGAAGATCAGTCCATCCTTGACGCCGTCCTCGGCGTCGCAGGCATCGAGAATCGCGTTCGTGATCAGCTTGCGCTCGGCCGCGGAAAACGTCTTGGCGGGCTCCGGCTTGCCGGACGGATCTTTCGGCGCGATCTGGCTGAAGGCAGCGTTGGCCCAGGCGAGACCGATGTTCGAGTTGCCGGTGCGCATCGCAGGCGCGCCGGCGACGATGCCGTCGAATTGTTCGGGATAGCGCGCCGACGCCAGCATGCCTTCACGGCCCCCGGTCGAGCACCCCGTGAAATAGGACCGTTTTGCGGGCTGGCCATAGTAATGCGCGACGATTGCCTTGGCGGCCATCGTCACCTTGCCGACGGATGCATTGGCGAAGTTGAGCGCGGCTTCCTGGTCCTTCAGGAACGAGGCATCGAACACCGCGCCTTGATGACCGCTATCGGTCGAGACCACGGCAAAGCCGCGCGCCAACGCCGGCACCTCGCCGGCCGCCTGGTAACCCAGCGGCGGCCGGATCGAGCCGTTCAAACCGCCGCCGCCCTGAAACAAAAACCGTCCATTCCAGCGATCGGGCAGGGCAACGGCAAAGCCGATCGCGTAGGACTTGCCCTCGACGCCGACGCGCTGATCGATCACGCCATCCGCGCGGCAGTTCGGCGGCAGCGCCACCGATACGGTGGCCGGCGCCGGCGGCGACGGCTGCACCGTCCCCGGCGGCGCCTCCGGCACCAGCTCGGCCTTCGTGACTGTTGCCGTTGATCCCGGCATCTTCCAGCCGGTCAGTTCAGCGCATTTGAGCGCGGGCGGTATGTTGGCGGAATCGTCGGCGCATGCAGGCGAGATCGCAATGACCATGATGGCCGCCACCAGACCCAGGCCAGCCATCGCACCATCAAGCGCCACGTTTCTTTTTCGCTGCATCGTTGCTCCCTGCCGCTTTCTGAATTTTATTGCGGCGCACGTAACTCGCGCCGGCCGATCTGCTGCACTGACACCAAAACTATCTTGGGTCATTCGGGCGGTGCAGTCCAGCGGCGCAGGCCTTCGATCGCTCTCGCTCTCGCCGATGAAGTCGATCACTACGCCGCTTGCAGACGTTGTTCCAGAAGGACGCTGCAATTTTTCCAGCTCGTAGAATGGGGAGAGCACTTGTGAAACCCATCATGTTTGGTCCCGCAACAGGGCTTCTCATCCTACGAGCTTAGAGCCATGCGCGCCCTGCGCTTCAAAACATCGCCGATGATAATCAGAACGCGAACCACGCCAGCACCGCGATGATCGGGAGAATGGCGATGCCGAAGAGCACCAGGGGTGCAGGTTCGTTGCCTGTGCGGTCGCTCATGATGACCTGCTAAAGGAAGGCCCCGCGGCGGCGGCGCCACGGGGCTGTCGGTGTCGGCATGCAGGGGGAGAATGCCGGCACCGGTTGTTGAATGAATTCCGGTTTGTCGGAGTTGTTCCTAAAGGGGCGCGGTGCCGAGACCCGAACGCATCACTTCGACTCGGCTTCGCCGTCACCGTTCTCAAGCTGCGCCCGGTATTCCGCCGCAGCCTTCAACAGTGCTTCCCTGATTTCGCCATCCGCAGTTTGCGCGGCGAGAGCTTCGGCGCGATCGGCTTGATGCTGGAGTGATTCCTTGGTCATGCCCGACCAACTCGGCCGCCGGCGCGCCGGTTCCTTCAGGCCGCCTTCTCGACACCCTTGGCAATGATCTCAACTTCGAAATAGCCCATGTCGCGGAGCTCGGCGGCCTTCTTCTCGGCCGCTTCCCTGGTGTCTCTCTTCAAAATGATCTGGCCCGCTCCGTCGCGGGCGCAAACGAAATAAGGCATTTTCGATTCCCAATTTCGTTTGCATACACACGAGGCCCGGCTTCCGCAATTGGAGGCGTCACTCGTCGAGCCCGGCCTTTTGCCGCATCTCGTCGATCAGCTCCGAGGCCTCGGCCTTGGTCAGCTCGTCCTTGGGCGGGCTCTCGTGCGCCTGCTCGGCGAGGGTCTTTAGGTAGGATTCCTGGGCGCCGGTCATCGGATCATCCCCGGAAACCCAGTCCTTCGGGTCCTTCTGGGTATTTTCGGCCATTGCTCGTCTCCTTTTCCGTCTCCGTACAACGTCGGACTCGACTTCTCGTTCCGTTTTTGTTCTCATCAGCCAAAGTCAAAATTCGCGAGGCGGAACAATGCCGGACCTGGACTATCTCAGGCGGGAGATCGAACGGATGCGTATCCAGCTGGGCAGGCAGAGGAAGGAGATCCTTCAGCTTCAGCGAGCCGGCATCGGCACGGCCTCGGCTGAAGCGCTGCTGTCGCGAATGGAGGCGAAGGTCGAGACTCTTTGCGCCGAGCGCGACGCGCTGAAGGCGGCAGAGCCGCGCTCGGCCAAGGGCAGGGTGCTCGGCGGGAGGACGTGGTGAGCAGACGATGGTTCGACGACGAGAGAGAGCTGTCGCCGTTCCTGATCGCGCTCGAGGACGTGCGCCGCAGGGCGACGCGGGAAGGGTGGTGCTATGCTCACGTCCAGGCGATCATCGTGGCGATCGACCAATATGCGGAAGCCGCGACCGGCAACCGCGAGTATTTCCTGAACAAGCCGGTCTCGATTGGGAGCAGCCGGAAGACCGGCGACATTCCGTAGGGGCTGTGACTTCGAAGGTTGCGGACTTCAACGCGTTGCTCGGACAACCGTGATGCCCATCACGGCGCAGGCGCGCCGATATCGGCACGCTCCGACGAAAGGAGTGTGTCATGCGATACGCCATCATCGCCTTGCTTGTTCTCGCCAGCCTGCAGGCTGTGCGCGGCGGGTATCTCAGCGCACCGCTCTTCGTTCTCCTGGCGGTCGGCGGCTGCGCCGGCGCGATCGCGCTGAAGAGGTCGTGATGGATTTCTATGCCACTGCCATCTTCGATATCGCGGTCGAGCTGTTTTTCTGGATCAGGCGGAGCCTCACGAGAAAGCCTGCCATCGCCGGGCGGCCGAGCGTGCCCGTGGTGCCGCCAAGCTGATTGGCGGTGTGGGAGAGGCGCTGCTCACGACCTCTGCTGAATGTTCAAGTGCGATCGCCCTGGTCTAACGGGAGGCGGCTGTGACGAAACTTAATCCACCGTCGTCGCCGAACCCCAGCGCCGCCGGCGCGACCAATGGCTATGCTTCAAGCCTTGCTCAGCGCGATCGTGGATATTTTCCTGTCGGCCGCATGGAGCGCCGCCGTCAGGTTCTTCGGCCTGGAAAATGCTGTCGAAATCGCGACGGCGATCTTCGGCCTTGGTTGTATCGTGGTCGGCTCCGCGGTGTTGCTGCTGGAGCACGGATGAGGGGAGCGCGGTGAAGACGATCACATTGCTTGCCGTGGTGGCCATGCTGCTGCTGGAGGTCTTCGGCCCGACGTCGAGCGTCGGCGGCTCGATGAGCTTCATGCTGGTCTTTGTTGTGGTGATGCTGGCGGTCGCGATTTACGAGGCGTGGTCGAACGGGCGCGGGGCGATCGGATGGATCGTCAACGTCCTTGTCTGCGCTTTTGGCGCCCTGGTTGCGATAGCCCTCGTCGGAATGGCGATGGACCTCGTGCTCCCCTACCTCCACCTCGAAGGTTCGCTCGCCTCGTCGCAGAATCCGCTGAAATATGTCGTCGTCGCGGCCATTGCGATCATCATGGTGCTGGGATCATGGATCCCGCTCCAGGTCTTGAACCGGCTGCGCTGACGGGACCTCGGCAGCTCCGGCGACGGCAGCCGGGCCGGCTGCCGGCAACCAAAGCGCGATGAGATCATCGCGCCTTGGGTTGTTGTTTGCGGATGAACTTCCCGGAAAACCGCTTCGCGCTTTGCGTTAACGGGGCCTCCGGGTCGGGATGATGCTTAGGCTGCGATCCGTTGTTCGACCGGAGCCGTCAGCAGCTTGAGCGCTTGCGCATGTTGCAGGTCGGGGACCGCGACCGCCGTGTGGCTGTAGATCGCATGGCTGCCTGATTTTGCAATCCTGTCTAGGATCTCGCTGCCCTTGATGACATGGAGGCCCATGCCCTCGTGGGTGGGGAAGATCGCCAGGACCACGTCATAGGCCGCGATGACCGCTTTGAGCGCTTCGGCCTTGTCCTCGGCGAGCTCGACAAAAACACGAACATCGGCTGCGAGTTCACGCAGCTCTTCAAAATCCAGCACTGTGAGGATACTCCAACGCAACGAGACTGAATGGAGCTTGGCGGCGTTGGGTTACTGAAGTGTCAACAAGGCGAGCCGGGCCACAAGTTTCACGACGAGGTGACGTCACGCCCTAGCGCTTTGCTTCCGCCTTGCGGAGCCGGGCCTCCGCGGCCTCGTCGACGAGGTTCAAGGCGAGGCCGTCATAGCTCAGCTTGAGCCCGCGGCCGACGATCCATGTCCATCCCTCCCGGTCCTTGATGGCCTGCGCGTTGAACTGGTCGGAGATCGATTTGACCGCGGCGTCCTGCTCCCCCGGATTGTTCAACGTCGCATTGACGCGCCAGATCGGGCGCCTGGCGTCCGCCTCGTCGCTTTCAACCGTGACCTTGGCGCCGTTGATGTCGCATTCGAGGGTGGAGGCGTTGCGGCCCGGGCGGCAGAGATAGTGGCGTTGATTGACGAGCTTGCTGGTCTCCTCGAACGCCATCCCGGGCGAGAAGCCGAAGATGTCGGACTTCTTCACGAGGGCAAGGGACGCGGGCTTCAGGAAGCTCGGCTGGATCGCGACGAGAGCCGCGACAGCAACGACGATCAAGCCTGCGATGACGATAGCGACCTTCACGAGCACCCCACGAGAAACCCCCAAGGCTCTTATAGCAGCCGGGGCGATCTGCCATGCCCCCCAAAAAAACGAAAACCCCGCCTGGGGGAAGCGGGGCTCTCTGGTGGGGTGAAGCTTAGGGACTTCAATGATATGACGCGCCAGCCGCAAAATGGTTCAAAAAGGAAAGCGGCGGGTCCTGCGACATCTTGCACAGGAAGTCGGGAACCCCGCAGAACCCCTGCTTGCGTTTTCGGCCTCGATGGGTTCTAAGCCCCGTCACTTCATGACCTCTGGCATGAAATCAGCAGCGCGCCCCCCGCGCTTCAGGCCGCGTCCACAGCGAAAGTTGCTCGCGCGCACAAAAGGAATTCAGACATGGCGAAGATGACGAAGACCCAATTGATTGATGCAATTGCCGAGGGCACGCAGCTTTCGAAGAACGACGTGAAGTCGGTGATCGAATACATGGCGACGGTCGGATACAAGGAGCTCAACGAGTCCGGTGAGTTCGTCATTCCCGGCTTCGTGAAGATGTCGGTGGTGAACAAGCCGGCAACCGAAGCCCGCATGGGCGTCAATCCCTTCACCAAGGAGCCGATGCAGTTTGCGGCCAAGCCCGCGAGCAAGTCGGTCAAGGCCTCGCCGCTGAAGGTCGCCAAGGACGCCGTCTGAGGCGCCGGCGAGGTCGCTGCCGCCGGCTCGTCTGCGAGACGGCGTAGCGATCAATTGCCGACGAACAAATGGTGCTCGGCGACGGCGATGCCGAACATCACCACGACGATCAGGACAAACCACAGCGCGCGCCGGTCGGCCTGTCCGGGTGCGCTCTGCGGTGTCCCGCAAGCCGGGCAGACTGAAAGCCCGATCGGGATCTCGGCCTCGCAGAACTCGCAGATCATCGGCGCCTCGAGAGTGACGGGCGCGGTGCGGGGTCTTTCGCAGCTGCGCTGTCTCGCGCGACGGGCAGCGCCGCTTGGTTCGGCCGTCAATGCGAAAGACGGAAAATTCGTTCCCGTTGCTGCAGTGGGCGGCCGTCGGCCACATCGTCTGAAGAAGGCCCTGGTCAAAAGACAACCCCGGTCAAAAGAAAACCCCGCGCTTTCGCGCGGGGCTCTTTTGGCTGACGGCGTTGGGATTTCAGCGCCTGGCCGCCAGCCGTAGCTCTAACTTAAAATTGAAAATCCAAAAAGCAACGGCGCCGCGGTGACGGCATATGTTCGTCCACGGCGGCGCTGCCATATGACTGGGCGCTGAAATCCCCGGCTCCCATGGGTCCGCGCTGCACCGAATAGGTTCAACGCGGCATGCCAGGGGACCGCGCATGCCAGGGGACATCGCGCGAGGGACTGGACTTTTTGTTCTCATTTTGTTCTAGTGAGCCATCTTAGGTAGACAGATGGGAGGCGACTCATGACCGTCGAAAAGCAGCGCGAAGTGATCAGGCTCTGGAACGAACTCAGGAGGCTCGAAGGTCCGGCGGCCGAAGAGCTCCGCATTCAGATCCTGGAATGCTTCTCGGAGAAGGGCAAAGCGAAGCGGGCGGCTTGATCTGCGCCGATGGACACCGTCGCACATGCGGGAATGGAGGCGCAGGAACGAACCTGTGCCGTCAGCGTTCGGCCCGTATGACATGCCCGCGATGCGCCAAGCCGATGACGGCGGTTTCCGCCAACAGCTTTCGATGCGAGCCGTGCCGCGAGATCGTCATCGTGTTTGCGGTCGCCTCGAAATTCTTGTCGCCGAAGATTGTGTTGGCGACGAGTCCTGCCGCCGAAGACGTGGCGTCGCGCGCTTTCATCGATCGTTAGGAATCGCTTCGCGCTGATTTTTCCGACTCCGATTCGTTCTTCGAGAACGAAATGGAGTCGGATGCAGAACAAGCTGCGCCTGTTGGCAGCGATGCGGCCGCGCGTCTCAGAACAGGACAGCGTGAGGTCTCGCACAGTTCTCTCGGCGTCTACTCCGTAAGGGGTGAGGCGAGGGAGAGCGAGATGGATGAGTGCTGGTTTCTCGCCGAGATCGCAAAAGTGTTCTGGTATGATCGGCACCCGCGCACGCGCAAAGCCAGGCCGTCGGTGCCGCAGGTGCCACCGACGTCTGCTGATGCGGCGTCTTCCGATGCGACATTTCCTGAGACGATATCTCCCGATACGACATCGCCCGATACGCCGTGATCGCGTCGTGCCGCGCGCCGCTGGTAAGTTTTATTAAGACCTGCTCCGCGCCGGTTTCTTCGATTCCGATTCGTTCTTCGAGAACGAAAGAGTGTCGAAGCTGGAACAAAGCCGGTCGGCAAGTCGCGCTGGCGCAACCTCGGCTTCGCTATATCGAAAGCGGCTCGCCGCGAGCGGCGCTTTCGCGCAAATCCTAACGATCATTTGCGCGGAAGCCGATAACCCTATTCGGTTAGGTTAAAAGCCCAATCGCGTTGCGCTTGGCGCTGCTTGGGGTAGGTGTCTGGCAAGGACAAGCAAGAAACGACTTTGCCAAGAAGCAATTTTGTCATGACACCTTTTTCACAGCCTTCTTTTTACCAGGGCGACCGGCACACCTACCGGCGCGTCGCCATTGTCGGCACGCTGTTTTGTCTCGCTTTCGTGGTGGTCAGCTTCTCACTGCGGCCGCAGGTCGAGGACACGCGCGTCGCGGTCAAGGCCGATCGGCTGGTGCGCACGGCGGGCCAAGCGGCGCACGCCAATTAGATCGGCGCACGCCAATTAGCGGTCGTCGCTGTAGCTGCGATTGTCGGCGGCCTCGCGCGGGCACGCGGTGCCGCGCGAGGCGAGCGCCACGAAGCCGGCGTAGCCGGACAGGTTGAGCAAGACTTCGAGCCAGGCGGGCATGTCGGCCACTTCCACTTTACGTGAAGAGGATTCAACGTCCGCGCGTATTTCTGGTTCCATGCTCCCGCCGAAAAACTTCGAAGCAACTCAAACCGGAGAGGAGGGGTCGAGGCGGCGGCCGAGGGCCGCAACGGATTCGCTCGACGGCTTGTCTTTCAGGAACTCGGCGATGGCCCGCGCCAGCTCGCGGTCGCTCATCGGCGTCGGCGGCGGGTGCAGTGTGCCGACACCGAAGTTGCGGACGATCTCGTCGTAATGCCGATCGTCGGATCTTGGAACCAGTTTGCGGATACGGGCCAGCAAAGCGGATAATGGCAAACCTTCCTCCTCGATCGTCCGCCCCGCTGGCAGCCAATGTCGTGTGCTGCCAATTGCTCCCGTGAAACGGAAAAACCCCGCCGGCATCGCGGAGATGCCGACGGGGTCTTCGTGCTGTTGCCTCAACCCGGATGGCGGAGGCTCCCGCACTTGGAAGGGCAACGCGGACCCGGCGGTTTCGTTCCGGCCGCAGCCGATTTTTTTGCAGGGCCGGTTCCGCGCCCTGCGCGCAACTATCGCAGGCGCTCGTCGTTATCTCGGCAAGACGCGAAGGAGGAGAGCATGAAGAAGACACTGGCAGTTCTGGCCACCGTCGCAGCCGTCGGCGTGACCGCGGTTGCAGCCCCTGCACCTGCCGAGGCACGCGGGCGCGGCATCGGCCCGGGCCTCGCATTCGGCCTCGCCGCCGGCGCAATCACCGCGGGCGCGGTCGCAGCGTCCCATCCGTACGGCTATTACGGCCCTCGCTACGGCTATTATGACGGCCCCGACTATTATTACGGGCCTGGCTCCTACGCCTATTACGGCGGCGGACCGTACTACCGGCACCATCACCACTGGCGCCATTGGTAACGACTGACAAGCGTAACAAGCGAAAAGCCCGGAGCGATGCTCCGGGCTTTTTTCATGCGCATTATATTGATCAGATACGTCTTACGGCCAAAGCGAGGGCCGTTCGACCTTGCGGGCATTCTCAAGCGTCGACACGAAATACTCCTCGCGCTCGCGCTTGAACTTTTCCTGCGTGGCACGGAAGGCGGCGACACGGGCGGCGATCTCATCGCGCTCACGGGCTTTGCGTTGTTCGTCTTCGGTCATAGCCATCCCCTCGGGTTTACTAACTGAACTCAAGTACGCCGCCGCATCATCTTGAGTCGCATTCACGCATCCATTGATGCTCCTGAATGGGGCGTCAATGGGGAGGAGGCATTGCAGGATTGTGATAAGCGAGGGCCGGAAAAAATTGCCGAGCGCATCGCGTTAGCGCTTGATAAGAGCGTCAACAATCTTGCCGCTTGCGCATGTTGCTGCCAGGGCAAGACGAATCGGGGAGGCCGCGATTGATTGCATCGGATATTCAGAGCGGCGTTGAACGGCTCGGCGACATGATCGCCGAGGCAAAAGTCATCGTGCCGTTCACCGGCGCCGGCATCTCGACCGAATGCGGCATTCCGGACTTCCGCTCCCCGGGCGGACTTTGGACGCGCTATCGTCCGATCGAGTTCGGCGAGTTCGTCGCAAGCCGGCAGGCGCGGGACGAATCCTGGCGCCGGCGTTTTGCGATGGAAGAGGTGTTCGCGGCGGCAAAGCCCGGCCGCGGCCATCGCGCGCTCGCTTCGCTCTACCGCGCCGGCAAGGTTCCCGCCGTCATCACCCAGAACATCGACAATCTGCACCAGGCCTCCGGCTTCGCCGGCGAGCACGTGATTGAACTTCACGGCAATACCACTTATGCGCGCTGCATCGGATGCGGGCAGGCCTATCCGCTCGACTGGGTGAAGCGTCGTTTCGACGAGGAGGGCGCCGCACCCAACTGCGCCGCCTGCGACGAACCGGTGAAGACCGCCACGATCTCCTTCGGCCAGATGATGCCTGATGACGAAATGCAGCGCGCGACCGCGCTGTCGCAAGCCTGCGACCTCTTCATCGCCATCGGTTCCTCGCTCGTGGTGTGGCCGGCGGCGGGCTTTCCGATGATGGCGAAGAACGCCGGTGCACGTCTGGTGATCATCAATCGCGAGCCGACCGAGCAAGACGACATCGCCGACCTCGTCATCCATCACGACATCGGCGAAACGCTCGGGCCCTTTGTCGGCAATTGAGGCATCAATTTGATTCGCGGCTGTGCAAGCTGTTCATAGGTTCCGGCGAATCTCTTTTTTGTCTATGCCTCGCAACCGGGAGTGTTATCTTTTGAGTCGAAAGATTCGCGTCGCGTCCAGTTGAGAAGGTTCTCGAAAGACGCGTGATTCGACACCGCTGCTGAGGCGGGTCGCATGACAGTGTGGGGTCCGGGGTTATGGGGTCGTCGGACGGATTTGAGTCCAAAAAGCTCGGGGTTCCCGGGCAGGGAGTATCGCCCGGGCGGATCACGCCGGGTGAGCACGGCGGCGCCGGCCGCGACAGCGGCCTCAATCCCTTCAGCGGGTTGGGCGAAGCCAGCGCCAACCTCGTCGAAGTCCACGGCGTCATCAAATGGTTCGACGCCTCCAAAGGTTACGGCTTCATCGTTCCCGACAATGGCTGGCCGGACGTGCTCCTGCACGTTACCGTGCTTAGGCGCGACGGCTTCCAGACCGCCTATGAGGGCGCCCGCATCGTCGTCGAGTGCATCCAGCGCGCCAAGGGTTACCAGGCGTTCCGCGTGGTCTCGATGGACGAGTCGACCGCGATCCATCCGGCGCAGATGCTGCCGCCGCGCACCCATGTCACGGTCACCCCGACCAGCGGGCTGGAGCGGGCCCAGGTCAAATGGTTCAACCGGCTGCGCGGCTTCGGCTTCCTGACCTGCGGCGAGGGCACGCCCGACATCTTCGTGCACATGGAGACGCTGCGCCGCTTCGGCATGACGGAGCTCAGGCCCGGCCAGTACGTCCTGGTCCGCTTCGGGCCCGGCTCCAAGGGCATGATGGCCGCCGAGATCCATCCCGAGACCGGATCGCCGGGATTACAGTCGCACTAGGTGCGAGACGCACATTCGATTGTGCGCGAGCTTTCATCCCGCAATCGTGAGCAATAGAGGCGCGCCGGCAGGCCGGCGCGCCTCTGGCTTTTCCGGCGACCGCCGCGTAAGCACTCGTTCCAGTCCCACGCCTCGAGTGTCTCCCATGAATTTTGATCGAAAGGCTGTCCGGTCCGCTCTGAAGGGCTGGCTCGCCGCCATCCTCGTCATCACCGGCTGTGCCGTCGTCAGCGCGCCCGCCGGCGCCGCCAGCTTCCAGCCGCTGGAGATCGTCACCAAGAACGGCGTGCAGGTGTTCTCGGTCGAAATGGCGACCACCGAGGAGGAGAAGCAGACCGGCCTGATGTACCGCAAGGAGCTTGCGGACGGCAAAGGCATGCTGTTCGACTTCAATCCCGAGCAAGAAATCTCGATGTGGATGAAGAACACCTATGTCTCGCTCGACATGATCTTCATCGGCGCCAACGGCCGCATCCTGCGCATCGCCGAGAACACCGAGCCGCTGTCGACCAGGATCATCTCGTCCAAGGGGCCGGCCCGAGCCGTCCTCGAGGTGGTGGCGGGAACGGCGCAGAAATACGGCATCCGCCCCGGCGACCGCGTCGGCCACCCGCTGTTCGGCAGCAAATAGGGCCGGCCGGCGAGCGGCACCGGCAGCCGTGCTGGCGCTGGTTTGTAAGCTTGCTGGCGCCTTTGGAAGCGTGTATCGACGTGGCTCGCCGGACATTCGGGGTATAGCGCAGCCTGGTAGCGCGGCAGTTTTGGGTACTGCAGGTCGTTGGTTCGAATCCAGCTGCCCCGACCAGTCCCGACGTTGATTTTCCTGAATTTTTCGCTGCGGTTCTGACCTGATTCTGACAAGCGGTGCGTGACGCCGCTCCGCGACCTCCGTGCGAAGTTTCAAGGAATTGGGGCCGCTGGCCGGCATGGAATGGCCGGCGTCTCATCGAACCTTTGGCTGTCGCCGTAGACATATGTGTGTTGGGGATTTCAGCGCCCAATATCTAAACGGACGCCGCCAAGCGATGATATTCCGCTTGCGCGGCGTTGCGCTTTTCGGACGTCATTCCTGTGAGATCCGGCCAATCAACCCGATGCGTGCCAGCCCGCCGGAAACGGGACGAACGGCCAGACCATCTGGTTGTCGTTGGCGGCTGTCGGCGGGTCTTTCGCTGGTGTTCTCGCGATCGACGCAGGCGGCGCCGATCGCAGCGCCAGGCGCAGACGTGCACATTGCAAATTCATTGTGGTCGCCCTGACGATCTTCTCGAAAATTCAATCGCAAAATTGGACGTCAGCTCAATCAAATAACCACGCGCCCAAGACGGCACGGTCGTTCTCAAATCGTGCGCGCACTCTAGTTAAGTCGGCGCCGGCTTTCAACCGCTGTTGGCCATATGCCACGGGAGGTAAGGTTGACCGGTTAGGTTAAGGACGAGCGGCTGTTGCGGCCGCTCCGGCGATCATTATCAGATCGGTCTGGGCTCCCGACGGGGGCTGCAAACCGTGCTCTCACAAGACCACAATTCGTCGCGGCGTTCGCATCAGTTGAGGTCTGCGCCAGTGAGTTCTGCGTCAGTGAGTTCTATGCCATGTCTTTCGACCACAATCTCCGAACCGCCGGGCCGCAGTCGAGCTGGAGCGAGATCTGGCACCTCTGGACGGTGATCGTGCCCCGCCGCTCGATCAACGGGCAGCTCGTGTACGGCAAGGTCTGGCGTCGTCACGACGGCCGCGACTGGATCTACAAGAAATTCACGGAGTTCGACGGTGAGGAAGCGGCCTGACGCGATGAGCCCGCAATGAGCCATCACCGCGCCCCGGCTTGTTGCTGAGGCCGTCCGGCCCGGGCCGAATGCCGCTCGTCCGGACTATCCCGGTGCCTGCACGCGCGGCAGCGGCAGTTTGAAATGTCGTTTGGCGTAGGCGATGATTTCGGCGTCCGCGGGATGATCGGCCGCTTCCACCGCAGCAATGCGCTTGGCGATATCGGGCGCGTTGGCGCGAATGTGGTTGGCAAGCTCCGTCTTTGCACTCGCCGGGCCGATGAGGAGAATCTCCCCGGCATCGTCGAGGGCTTTGCTCACTTCAGCGTAGAACGCCTTGTCGGGCGCGGCGTGACCGCTCCCGACGGCGTTCGCTTTGTGATGAAGATGACGCGTCGCCATTTGCGGGTGCAACGTGATTTCGTCGGAGCCGCTCAGGCCGAGATGGAAGATCCTAGCCTGCGAATGGTCGATCCATACCACGGCGTGAAAATGAGAGGGCATGTGCTTTGAGCCTTGTCCGAGGGAAGCCGCCGACATCGGTGCGGCGGCGCCTGTCGCGACGACATTAGGCCGGTCGGCGCCACCCCCGGTTGACCCAGGTCAATCGATCCCGGTCGACGGCCGTCGGGCCGACCAAAACGGCGTGCTCCGAGCGGCAGCGTTCCCGGTTCAGCCCGCGGTGGCCGGCTTCGGCGGTGGCGGCTTCAGCGGCTTGTCCTGCTTCTTCGACCACGAGATGTAATAGGCCACCGTCGTCATGATCGCGATGCCGGCGACGCTGACGAAGATCTGCGCGAGCAGCGAGCCCGAGCTCATCGACAGCTCGAAATGGCCGACGAAGGACAGGAACACGCCGACGCAGAACACGGCGAGCGACTGCTGGCCGCAGACGATCAGGGGATCGAACACCTTCCATTCCAGCCCCGGCCATTCCTTCGGCACGAAGCGGATCACCAGGATCACGATCACGACGAAGTGGATGAAACGATAGGGCGCAAGGTTGGTCTTGTCGTTCGGGTTGAAGGCCGAGAACAGCCATTCCGGGAACAAGCCGCCGAAGGCGGGGAAGCGGCCCGCCATGGTCATGACCAGCGCGAACAGGAGATAACCGAGACAGAGATAGAGCGTGACCGGCGCGTTGATCAGCGTCATCGAGCGCCGCGCGCCGCCCATCGCACACCAGGCGCCGAACACGAACAACACCTGCCAGCAATACGGGTTGAAGTACCACTGGCCGGCCGGATAGGCGTTCAGATTCCAGCCGAAATGACGCGCGACCAGCCACAGCACGATCGACAGCACCATCGTCAGGTCGGGCTTGCGCAGCATGAACCACAGCACCGGCGGAAACAGTCCCATCAGCACGATGTAGAGCGGCAGCACGTCGAGATTGAGCGGCTTGAAGCGGAGGAACAGGCCCTGGCGCAGTGTCTCGGTGGCGTTGTCGACGAGGCCGGCGACGTTGAACTCGTTGATCATCTCGCTGTCGCCGAAGCGCAGCGCCAGATAGCTGATCGAGGCGATATAGATCACGAACAGGATGATGTGGGCGACGTAGAGCTGCCAGACCCGCTTGGTCAGCCGGGTGGCGCCGACGAGGAAGCCGCGGTCCAGCATCATCCGCGCGTAGACGAAGGAGGCGGTGTAGCCGGAGATGAAGACGAACAGATCGGCGGCGTCGGAAAAGCCGTAATTGCGCGTCGTGATCCAGTTCACGACGTTGTCCGGGATGTGGTCGAGGAAGATCGCCCAGTTCGCGACGCCGCGAAACAGGTCGAGCCGGAGATCGCGGCCTTTGTCGGGAAGCGTGGCGTTGATGTTCAGGAAGGCCATGCGAGGGGAGCTCTCGAGGGGGGCGGACAGGCTGAGGTCGGGGAGACGGTGCCGCCGGGCGGGATCCCGGCGCGGAAGGCGGGTACGCAATTGTCACGGTGCAGCATAATGACTATACCGTCGCAGAGGCTACGGGGACCGGAATCACCAAGCAGTTCCCAACCGGTGTCTCTATACTATCCCTGAGGTTTGCACCAACTGCCACCCTGACGCATCGAAATCGAACGAAAGACGAAAAGCGAGGCCCGGACCACCCATGACCGCACGCATTTTCAAGCCCGCCAAGAACGCGATGCAATCCGGCCGGTCCAAGACGAAGGAATGGCAGCTGGACTACGAGCCGGAGCAGCCGCGCTCGGTCGAGCCGCTAATGGGCTGGACCTCGTCGGGCGACATGAAGCAGCAGATCACGCTCCGCTTCCACAGCAAGGAAGAGGCGGTCGCCTATTGCGAGCGCAAGGGCATCGCCTACCAGGTCATCGAGCCGCAGGATTCGATCCGCCGCCCGGTCGCTTACGCCGACAATTTCTCGTTCCGTCGCGGCGAGCCCTGGACGCACTAACCACCTGCATCCACTTACGCCGAATTCGTCATGCCCGGCTTGGCCCGCCTGCGCGGCCGAAGCCGCTTCGGCGAGGCGAAGGTCGGACAAAGGCGAGCGGAAGCGACGCCGTCCTTCGGACGGCTATGCCCGCCATGACACTGAGAGGTATGCTGCTCGTACACGGGAGCGCCATGCGCAGCTCCAACCCCTTGGCACCAATTCCCCCGCGTGCTTCGCTGGCGGCCGTGACAGGCTCATGACGAGGGCAGGGGATGGCGGGGCGTGAGCAGCTCGACGGCGTCGATCTGAAGATCTTATCCGAGCTGCAGCAGGACGGGCGGGTGCGCAACAACGAGCTGGCGCTGCGCGTCGGCGTGTCCGCGCCGAACTGCCTGCGGCGGCTAAAATCGCTGTTCAGCCGCGGCGTGATCCGCGCGGTGCGGGCCGTCCTCGACGAGCGGCGGCTTGGCTATGAGGTGGTCTCGTTCGTCTCGATCCAGCTGGGCAGCCAGGCGCAGCCGGTGCTGGAGGCGTTCGAGAGCTCGATATCGGCGATCCCGCGCATCCAGCAGTGCTGGCGGATTTCCGGCGACACCGACTATCTCCTGAAATGCGTCGCGCCGAGCGTCGAGAGCATGCGCCAGCAGCTCCTGCATTTCGCGGCGATGCCCGACGTGAAGAACGTCCGCAGCTTCCCGGTGCTGGGTGTTGCCAAGGACGTGCCGCTGCCGTTGCAGGATGACGCGGCAGCGTCTGCGAGTTAGCAGGTCACGCTACCGGGCGAGCCGCATCGCATTTGAATCAATTGCGATGAAGTCGGAGGCGATCGTCTTCGGCCTGGCCGGCCTGCACATGCGCGTTGCATCGGCACTATATTGCTGATTAAATAACCTAACTGAGAAATGTGATTATCACATCCCTGCAATGCGCTGAACCGTGATTGATGGTTCCGTTGATTGGCCTACATGCGGGGAATGAGCGATCGACGCGCGTCGCATGTCGGGAGCTCTATGTGGGACTTCCCAACTAGGACAAGACAACATGACCTCGGTTTCGAAAACGTTCGCAGTTTCCGCCGCGACGCTGTTTGCGTCTGCGTTTCTGGTGCAGACGGCGCCGACTGCGAAAGCGGAAGATTATTGCATCACGAATGGCGCCCAGGCCGCTCACGGCTGCGGCTATCCGACGATGGAGGCCTGCCGCGCCGCTGCCGGCGGTATCGGTGGCGTGTGCGCGCAGAGCGGTGGCGCCAAGACCAACGACGCGCTGGCCTTCCAACCGAAGCAGGCAAAGCATCCCAAGCTTCGGCCCGGCGCGCAGACCAATTCGAATTGACCGGGTTCGGACTGGTGGCTTCGACCATTACGGCCTTCGGGATCATCCCGGAGGCCGTAAACGTCTGAGGGGCAGGTCGCTGCGGCGGAGCGCCCACGCCCCCGGCATCGTGCGGAAAGGCGCAATGCGCTCTTGCCGATGACCTCTCAGCGATACCGCCCGCGAAACTCGCGTGGGCTTGCGCCGGTCCAGCTGCGGAAGGCGCGGGAAAAGCTCTTCTCGTTGCGGAAGCCTGCGATCTCGGCGATCCGCTTGATCGGCGTGCGGCCGCGCATCAGCTCCTGCTTTGCCAATTCGAATTTCGCCTCCTCCTTGAGATCGCGCAGCGAGGTTGCTTCCTCGCGCAGGCGGCGATGCATGGTGCGGGTGGAGAGCGCAAGCTCGCTTGCGACATCCTCGGCGCCGAGGCTGCGTCCGCGCGCATGACGGAGCACGCGGCGGACACGCTCGACCAGCAGCCGGTCGCGCCGATAGGGCAGCACTGTCAGCCTGAGCGCACCCTTGAGCATGTTGTCGAGATCGCTCGGACTGCGCGTCAGCGGCAGCGAGAGATAGTGCTTGTCGAAGACGATGCGGGCGCGGTCGGCATCGAAACGGATGTTCCGGCAGAAGATGGTCGGATAGACCGAGACATGGCCGGGCTCGGCGTGCGGGAATTCCGCGGCGCGCAGCGCGATCCTGGAGTCGACGGCCCAACAGGAGAAGCCGAGCACGTAGCGAAGCAGCGTGACCAGGCAGAATTCGCGCAATGCCCCGAGATCGCGCAGCTCCCGGATGGAGACCTCCGCGGTCTCCTCGCCGACCTCGAGGTCGAGCAGCACGTCCTCGGTGATCAGGCGATGATGCCGGCACCAGCGCTTGAGCGCGACCTCCAGCGTCGGCGCCGTGATTGAGGCGCGGCACAGCATGCCGTATGTGCCGAACGGCAGGCGCCGCGAGAACCAGCCGAGCGCCTCGTCGTCGAGCTCGCGCATGGCATGGCCCGCCAGGGCCTCGAACTGGGCTGCCGTGATCCGCCCGTCCGGAGAATTGACAAGGTCTGGCGCTACCTGACCCCGGCTGAGCGCCTCGGCCGGATCGCGGCCGTACCGTTCGTAGGCGGCCACCACGCCGCGGACGAAGGCGGCAGGGGTGACGGCGCGGCGCGGGATCGCGGTTGCGGCTTGAAAGGGCATGGGAAAATCCTCGCCAAGTTTGGCGGAAAATGCAACCTTTTCGACCGCAGAAGGGCCCTGACCCCGCTAGGTTCGGTCCCCAAAATACGGAGGAATCGCCTTGAACATCCCGAGCATCGATTTCGATCTGGGCGAAGACATCGGCATGCTGCGCGACACGCTGCGCGCGTTCGTGGAGGCGGAGATCACCCCGCGCGCCGCCGAGATCGAGAAGGCCAATCTGTTCCCGGCCGACCTGTGGAAGCGTTTCGGCGACCTCGGCCTGCTCGGAATGACCGCGCCGGAGCAATATGGCGGCTCCAGCATGGGCTATCTGGCCCATATCGTCGCGATGGAGGAGATTTCGCGCGGCTCGGCCGCCGTCGGGTTGTCCTACGGCGCCCATTCCAACCTCTGCGTCAACCAGATCCGCCGCAACGGCAACGACGCGCAGCGCCAGCGCTATCTGCCGAAGCTGATCTCCGGCGAATATGTCGGCGCGCTCGCGATGTCGGAGCCCGGCGCCGGCTCCGACGTGGTCTCGATGAAGCTGCGCGCCGACAAGCGCGGCGACCGCTACTTGCTCAACGGCTCGAAGATGTGGATCACCAATGGCGGCGACGCCGACGTGCTGGTGGTCTACGCCAAGACCGATCCGGAAGCCGGCCCGCGCGGCATGACGGCCTTCCTCGTCGAGAAGGGCTTCAAGGGCTTCACCCACGGCCAGCATCTCGACAAGCTCGGCATGCGCGGCTCCAACACTTATCCGCTGTTCTTCGACGAGTGCGAGGTGCCGGAGGAGAACGTGATGGGCAAGGTGGGCGAGGGCGTCAGGGTGCTGATGTCCGGCCTCGACTATGAGCGTGCGGTGCTGTCCGGCGGCCCCCTCGGAATCATGGCGGCCTGCATGGATGCGGTGGTGCCCTACATGCACGAACGCAAGCAGTTCGGCCAGCCGATCGGCGATTTCCAGCTGATGCAGGGCAAGCTCGCGGACATGTATGCGACCTGGCAGGCCACGCGCGCCTATGTCTATGCGGTCGGGCGCGCCTGCGACCGCGCCGACCACGCGCGAACCCTGCGCAAGGACGCGGCTGCCGCGATCCTCTATTCCGCGGAGAAGGCGACCTGGATGGCGGGCGAGGCGATCCAGGCGCTCGGCGGCGTCGGCTACACCAGCGAATTCCCCGTGGGACGTCTGTGGCGTGACGCAAAACTCTACGAGATCGGCGCCGGGACTTCGGAAGTGCGCCGCATGCTGATCGGCCGCGAACTGATGGCCGAGACGGCTTAAGACCTCCACACAATTGGGATCATCATGCCGCTTCATTCCAGCATCGATACCTCTTCATCTGACTTTGCGCGCAATGCCGAGGCCATGCGCGGCCTCGTCGCAGACTTGCGCGAGAAGCTCGCCCAGGTCGCTGGCGGCGGCGGCGAGGCTTCGCGCAACCGTCACACATCGCGTGGCAAGATGCTGGCGCGTCAGCGCGTCGACCTGCTGGTCGATCCCGGCACCGCGTTCATGGAGCTGTCGCCGCTCGCGGCCTACGGCCTCTACGGCGGCGACGTGCATTCGGCGAGCGTCGTGACAGGGGTGGGGCGCATCGCGGGGCGCGAATGCGTCATCGTCGCCAATGATGCCACCATCAAGGGCGGCACCTATTACCCCTTGACGGTGAAGAAGCATCTGCGCGCCCAGGACATCGCGCGGCAGAACAACCTTCCCTGCGTCTACATGGTGGATTCCGGCGGCGCCTTCCTGCCGCTGCAGGACGAGATCTTTCCGGACGAGCGGCATTTCGGCCGCATCTTCTACAACCAGGCGCAAATGTCCTCAGCTGGCATTCCCCAGGTCGCGATCGTGATGGGCTCCTGCACCGCCGGCGGCGCCTATGTTCCCGCGATGTCGGACGAGAGCATCATCGTACGCAACCAGGGCACCATCTTCCTCGGCGGCCCGCCGCTGGTGAAGGCCGCGACCGGCGAGGTCGTCAGCGCCGAGGAGCTCGGAGGCGCCGACGTGCATTCGCGGCAATCGGGCGTCACCGACCATTACGCCCAGAACGATGCCCACGCGATCGGTATCGCCCGGCGCATCATAGGGACGCTGAAGCCATCCACGCGGCCGAACCTCAACATGCACAAGCCGCGCGATCCGCTGTTTGCCGCGGAGGAGATCTATGGCGTGGTGCCGGTCGACGGCCGCAAGCCGTTCGACGTGCGCGACATCATCGCGCGTGTCGTCGACGGTTCCGAGTTCGACGAGTTCAAGAAGCTCTATGGCACGACGCTGGTGTGCGGCTTCGCCCATATCTGGGGCTATCCGGTCGGCATCATCGCCAACAACGGTATCCTGTTCAGCGAGAGCTCGCTGAAGGGCGCGCATTTCATCGAACTGTGCTGCCAGCGCGGCATTCCCCTGGTGTTCCTGCAGAACATCACGGGCTTCATGGTCGGCAAGAAATACGAGGCCGGCGGCATCGCCCGCGACGGCGCCAAGCTGGTGACGGCGGTTGCGACTGCCTCGGTGCCGAAATTCACCGTCGTGATCGGCGGCTCCTACGGCGCCGGCAATTACGGCATGTGCGGCCGCGCCTACTCGCCGCGGTTCCTGTGGATGTGGCCGAACGCGCGCATTTCGGTGATGGGCGGCGAACAAGCCTCGATGGTGCTGAGCCAGGTCCGCCGCGACAATATCGAGGCCAAGGGCGATAGCTGGTCGAAGGACGAGGAAGAGACATTCCGCAAGCCCATCCGAGACCAGTATGAGAGCCAGGGGCATCCGTATTACGCCACTGCACGGCTGTGGGACGACGGCGTGATAGACCCCGCCGACACCCGTCTCGTGCTCGGCCTTGGCCTCTCGGCGGCGTCGAATTCGCCGATCGAGCCGACGAAATTCGGCCTGTTCAGGATGTGATGCGATGGACCGCTCAAAGCTCTGCCGGCGTTTTCGCACGCTCCTGATCGCCAACCGCGGCGAGATCGCCTGCCGCGTCATCCGCACCGCCCGCGCCATGGGCCTGCGCACGGTCGCGGTCTATTCCGAGGGCGACCGCGATGCGATGCATGTCGCGCTCGCGGACGAGGCCGTGCTGCTCGGGCCCGCGCGCGCCCGCGACAGCTATCTCAATATCGAGCGGCTGATCGAGGCGGCGCGCAAGACCGGCGCCGAAGCCGTGCATCCCGGCTATGGTTTCCTGTCGGAGAATGCCGAGTTCGCACAGGCCTGCTACGAATCCGGCCTCGTCTTCGTCGGCCCGACCGCCGAGATGATGAATGCGATGGGCTCGAAATCGGGCTCCAAGGCGCTGATGGAGAAGGCCGGCGTGCCGCTGGTGCCCGGCTATCACGGCGAAGCCCAGGACGATGCGACGCTGGCGAAGGCGGCCGAGAAGGTCGGATTCCCCATCCTTGTGAAGGCGTCCGCCGGCGGCGGTGGCCGCGGCATGCGCATCGTGCGTTCGGCAGACGAACTCGGGCCCGCAATCGTCAGCGCCAAGCGCGAGGCAAAGGCCGCGTTTGGCGATGACCGCATGCTGATCGAGAAATATGTCGACAATCCCCGGCATATCGAAGTGCAGGTGATCGGTGACAGCCACGGCAATCTCTTGTCGCTGTTCGAGCGCGAATGCACCTTGCAGCGCCGGCACCAGAAGGTGATCGAGGAGGCGCCGTCGCCGACGCTCAACGCCGCCCAGCGCGAGACCGTCTGCGCAGCCGCGCGAAAGGCGGCAGGCGCGGTGAACTATGTCGGCGCGGGCACGATCGAGTTCGTCTCCGACGGCAAGGACGTCTTCTTCATCGAGATGAACACGCGCCTGCAGGTCGAGCATCCCGTGACCGAGCTGATCACGGGCATCGACCTCGTCGAATGGCAATTGCGCGTCGCCTTCGGCGAGGCGCTGCCGCTCAAGCAGGACGAGATCAAGCTCAACGGCCATGCCGTCGAGGCACGCGTCTACGCGGAAAATCCGACCAAGAATTTCATGCCGTCGGTCGGCCGGATTTCGACCTGGCGGCTGCCGGAGGAAACCGGCGGCCTGCGCATCGATGCCGGCTATCGCGAGGGCGACAGCGTCTCGCCGTATTACGACGCGATGCTCGCCAAGATGATCGCATGGGCGCCGACGCGCGATGTCGCGATCGAGCGGCTGAACAGGGGGCTGGAAGAGTCCGACGTTCGTGGCATCGTCACCAACATCCCGTTCCTGTCGGCGCTGATGACGCACCCGAAGGTGCGGACCAATGCGATCGACACCGGCTTCATCGAGCGCGAGCTCGCCGTTCTGACGTCTGCGTCGCCGGCGCCCGGAGAACTCGAGCTGTGCGCTGCGGTGGCCGCTGTGATCAACGACGAGCGACAGGCATCGCAGGCGGAGGCGCATTCGCCCTGGCAAACATTCGGCTGGCAGCCGGTCGGCCGTCGCCAGCGCAGTTTTGCCTTTCGCGTCGGCCATGGCCAGGAGCAGAAGATCATCCTGAACTACGGAAGCGGGCCGTCGACGCTGGTGATCGGGGAGCGCGAGCTGGCGTTCACGATTGCCGCGAAGGATGGCGGCTTCGATCTGACGCTGGATGGCGTGAAATCGTCCGTCGCGGCCGTGATCGACGGCCATGAGCTGTATCTGCGCACGCGCAACGGCCGCTTCGACCTGCATTGGGTCGATCCGTTCGGGGGCGAGAGCGAGGAGCACACCGGCGAGGACAAGATTGCGGCGCCGCTGCCGGGGACCGTTGTCGCCGTGCTGGCCGAGGAGGGGGCGACGCTCGAAAAGGGCGCACCGATCCTCACCCTCGAGGTGATGAAGATGGAGCAGACGCTGCGCGCGCCCTATGCCGGCGTGCTGAAGTCCGTCAAATGCAAGGTCGGCGACATCGTGCAGGAGGGGATCGAGCTTGCCGTGGTCGAGCCTGCGGGAGAGTAACATGAGCGACCAGGTCCGCATCGTCGAAATGGGGCCGCGCGACGGGCTTCAGAACGAAAAGGTTCCGGTCAGCGTCGAAGCCCGCATCGCCTTCATCGAGGCCCTGGTCGCGGCTGGCCTCGATACGGTCGAGGTCGGCGCCTTCGTCTCGCCCAAGGCGATCCCGCAGATGGCAAGCTCGGATGCCGTGCTGCGCGGTATCACCCACGTGACGGGCGCTGAATTCCACGTGCTGGTCCCGAACGAGAAGGGCTACGATGCCGCGCGCGCCGCGGGCGCGAAGGTGGTCTCGGTGTTCGCAGCGGCCTCCGAAGGCTTCTCGCGGGCCAACATCAATTGCACCGTCGCCGAGTCCATCGAGCGCTTCAAGCCGGTGCTGGCGCGCGCCAGGGCTGACGGCATACCGGTGCGCGGCTACATCTCCTGCGTGCTGGGCTGCCCGTTCGATGGGGAGATCAAGCCGAAGGCCGTCGCCGATCTCGCGCGCACGCTGTTCGACCTCGGCTGCTACGAGATCTCGCTCGGCGACACCATCGGCGTCGGCACGCCAGTCAAGGCGAAGGAGATGCTGCGCGCGGTTGCCGCCAACGTTCTCCCCGCAAAGCTGGCAATGCATTTCCACGACACTTACGGCCAGGCCCTCGCCAATCTCTATGCCGGGATGGAGGAGGGCGTCCGCGTCATCGATGCCGCGGCCGGCGGTCTCGGCGGCTGTCCCTACGCGCCGGGCGCGACCGGCAACGTTGCGACCGAGGACGTCGTCTACATGCTCGAAGGCATGGGCATCAGGACCGGCGTCGACATGGACAAGCTGCTGGCGGCGACGAACGCGATGGCCGGTGTGCTGAGCAAGCCGCCCGTGAGCCGCGTGGCGTCGGCGCTGAATGCGAAGAGGAAGCGGGCGGCTTCCTAGGTCGCCGTCATTGCGAGCGTAGGTACCGTGGGTGGGCAAAGGCGTATCGCTCCGTGCCCACCATCTTCTCATGGTGGAGCCAGGTGGTAGGCACGCTTTCGCCTTCGCTCTTCGAGCTACGGCGGACAAGTCGTTTTGCCCACCCTAGGAGGCCTGCCCTCACGCCGCCTTCAGGCCGACATCCGGCAGGCGCGGCCGGTTCTTCAGCGCCTTGGCCATCATGGCCTCGACCTCGGCCTTCTCGTGCGGCAGCAGCGCGAGGCGGGGCGGGCGGGTCAGCGCGGTGCCGCGGCCCATGATGTGCTCGCACAACTTGATGCACTGGACGAGGTCGGGGCGCGCGTCGAGATGCAAGAGCGGCATGAACCATTCGTAGAGCGGCATGGCCTCGGCGAAGCGGCCTGCCTTGGCAAGGCGAAACAGCGTCTCGCCCTCACGCGGAAACGCATTCGACATGCCGGAGACCCAGCCCACCGCGCCCATGGCGACGCTCTCGACGATGACGTCGTCGAGGCCGGCGAACAGCACGAAGCGGTCGCCGACCATGTTGCGGGTGTCGATGAAGCGCCGCGTGTCGCCGGAGGAGTCCTTGAAGCAGACGACCGTTTCCACGTCCGCCAGCGAGGCCAGGATGTCGGGGGTGACATCGTTCTTGTAGATCGGCGGATTGTTGTAGAGCATCACCGGCAGGTCGGTTGCGCTCGCGACGGCGCGGAAATGCGCGGCGGTCTCGTGCGGCTTGGAGGAGTAGACCAGCGCCGGCATCACCATGACGCCGTCAATGCCGACGCGCGCGGCTTCCTTGGCGGTCTCGACCGCGAAGGCCGTGGTGAATTCGGCAATGCCGCACAGCACGGGCACGCGGTCGGCCGCGACCGATTTGGCGGTCTCCATGATCGCGACCTTCTCCTTGCGCTCGAGCGAGGTGTTCTCGCCGACCGAGCCGCAGACGATCAGGCCGGAGACGCCGTCGCGGATCAACCCGTCCATCACCTTGGCAGTTGCATCGATATTGAGCGACAGATCGTCGTTGAATTGGGTCGTGACGGCCGGGAAGACGCCTTCCCAGGAAACGTGGCGGCTCATGAGTTCACTCCAAGTGTATTGCCGGCGGGGGGCTGGGGCCGCCGGTCGTGGCGAAATAGGGATGACGGATGGTTCAGAGCGTCGCGCCGATCTTGCGCAACTCGGCGAGGACGGGCGCCTTGGGCAGCCAGATCTTGTCGAACTCGGCAATGACGGCCTCGGTGTCGCCGGCCGGGACCTGGCGGATCGGGATCGGGGCGTTCTTGAAGTTCTCGATCAGCGTCGGCTCGTTGCCGGCCAGCTCGTCGATCTGCGCGTCCAGCGTCGACTTCACCAGCTTGGTGATCAGCTCGCGATCGGCTGGCGGCAGCGACTGCCAGACCCGGCCGGAGACGACGGCCGCCATCGGCATGAAGACGGCGTTCATCTGCAGAATGACCTTGGAGACCTTGTCGAAGCGCTGGTTCCAGGAGAATTCGAGATCGGCCTCGAGGCCGTCGACCTGGCCGTTGGCCATGGCGTCGAACACCTGCGGCGTCGGGATCGGGGTGGGCGCGGCGCCCAGCGAAGAATAGAAATCGCGATAGACCGGCGTCGGATTGATGCGCAGTTTCATGCCCTTGATGTCGGCGAGCGAATTCAGGTCCCTGGACGAGAACACCGCGCGCATGCCGGTGATACCCCAGCCGAGCCCGATCGTGCCGGTCTCCTGCGGCAGCACCTCGAATAGTTTGACCGCCGCCGGATGCCGCACGAATTTCGCGACCGCCGGCGTCGAGCGCACGATGTAGGGCGCGTTGATCGCAGCGATATGCGGCACGCGCGAGCCGAGTTCGGCGGCCTGGATGAAGCCCATGTCGAGCGCGCCGGACTGCAATTGCTGCATCATCGCAGTCTCGTTGCCGAGCTGGCCGGAGTGAAACACGGTCAGGGTCAGGCGACCATTGGAGGCGGCCTTGAGCTCGTCGCCGAACTTGAGCGCGGCCTTGTTCCAGGAGTGACCGTTCGGCGTGATCAGGCCCAGGCGGAATTCCTTGGCCTGGGCCAGCGCCAGAGACGGTGCGAACACCGATGCGGCAGCACTGGCGGCGAGAAAGCGGCGGCGTGACAACGGCATGGTCGGACTTCCTTTTGAACGAGCCTATTTGACGAGGATCAGCGAGAGCGAGGGGTAGAGCGAGAGCAGCACCAGGAGGACGCAGGAGATGACGAAGAACGGCAGCGTCACCATGAACATCTTGCCGGGCTTGGCCCCGGTGACGGCGGCCGCGACGAAGAAGCAGAGCCCGACCGGCGGCGACAGCAGACCGAGCACCAGGTTGATCACCACCACCACGCCAAAATGCCTGGGATCGATGTGATAGACCTCGGTCGCAACGGGCAGCAGGATCGGCACCGTCATGATCAGGCCGGGGATGCCGTCGATCACCGTGCCGATCACCAGCAGGATGACGTTGCAGATCAGCATGAAGCTGACGGGGTCTTTCGCTGCCGTCTGGATCCAGGCGGCGGTCTCCTGCGGCACCTTGCCGAAGATCAGGACCCAGGAGAACACGGCCGCGGCCGCCACCAGGAACAGCACGATCGCCGAATAGATCGCGCTGCGCAGCATCATCTGCGGCAGCTGGGAGAACTCGAATTCCTTGGTCCAGAACTTTCCGACCAGCGCGGCGGCGACCGCGCCGACGGCGGCGGATTCGGTCGCGTTGGCGAGGCCGCCAAGAATGGTGCCGACGATGACGATCGGGATCAGCAGCGTCGGTGACGTCCGCAGGATCGTCATGACGCGCTGGCGCGGCGTCTGATAATCGGCGCGCGGATAGTTGTAGATGTAGCCCATTAGCGCAATGACCAGGCAGAACATCACGGTGAGGATGACGCCTGGCACGATGCCGGCGATCAGCATGTCGCTGACCGAGACCTGCGCCAGCACGCTATAGACCACGAACATCACCGATGGCGGGATGATCGGACCGAGCATGCCGCCATAGGCGGTGAGGCCGGCCGCGAAGGTCTTGTCATAGCCCTTCTTCTCCATCTCCGGCACCATGATCTGCGCCATGATCGCGACCTGCGCTGTCGCCGATCCCAGGATGGAGGAGATGAACATGTTGGCGAGGATGTTGACGTAGGCGAGCCCGCCCTTGAGCGAGCCGACGAACGCCATCGCCATGTCGACGATGCGCCTTGTGATGCCGCCGCCGTTCATGATCTCGCCGATCAGGATGAAGAGCGGAATGGCGATCAGGCCATAGCTGTCGACGCCGCCGAACAGCTGCAGCGGGTAGGACTGGAACAGCACCGGATTGCCAGACGCCGCGATGTAGACAAGGCCGGCGAGGCAGAGGCAAAGGCCGATCGGCACGCCGACCAGCATGAATGCCATGAAGGCCGCTGACGTAACCATCAATTGACCCCGTCGAGCTCGGAGAGCTGAAAACCGCTCAGCTTCGTGCGCGGCACCAATCCAAGGTCTTCCAGGAGATTGGCGAGGCCGTGGATGGTCATGGACACCGCGAAGATCGGGAGCGTCAGGTACATCACCCAGGTCGGCCAGTTCAGCGTCTGGGTCCGCTCGGTGTAGAGGAAGTTGAAGGTCTCGCCTGCCAGCTTGCGCCCGTCGAAGCCGACGCGGGCAAGGCCGACCGGGTCCATCCAGAGCACGCAGGTGACGATCAAAGCGAGGCCGAACACGACGACGAGGCCGGTCGAGATCACCTTGGCGATCTTCTGGTGCTGCGGCGAAAGCCGCTCCGTCAACATGGTCACCGCGAAATCGAGCCGCAGCCGGGTCATCGCGGATGCCCCGATAAAGGTCAGCCAGACCACGCAATAGACAGCGGATTCGTCGATCCAGTAGATCGGGAAATGCGAGTAGCGGGTGACGACGTTCACCAGGATCAGGCCGGTGAGCAGATACATCAGGACCATCAGCGCCAGCCGCTCGAAGGCGAGGAGGGCGCTCGACGTCCGGACGATCGTACGTCGGACGCTGAGCGCGCGCGTGGCCGGCATCGTCTGCTCGATCATGAAGGCCCCAACCCCCGAAAGATTTATCGTGCGATTGCCAAATGTATAATTTATACATTTTGGGAGTCAAACGGAGATTGCGGTCATTTCGGCGTCACCCCGCGCTTTTGCTGAGCATCTCGTTTTTGCGGCCTGCTTGGCTTTTGCTGGGCACCCCGCCATGCAAGACAGGGACCGCGTCGACTGAGCGAGTCGAAAAAAGGACAACAGAAGGTCAGATGAAGCAGCCTCTGAAGCATCGCACCCTGTCGGCCGCGATCGTCGACCAGCTCAGGCAGGCGATCCTCGACGGCACCTATCCGGCGGGATCGCAGCTGCGCCAGGACGCGCTCGGCGAGGCCTATGGCGTCAGCCGCATTCCGGTCCGCGAAGCGCTGTTCCAGCTCGAGGCCGAAGGCTTGGTGCGGATCGTGCCGCAGAAGGGCGCCATCGTCTCGGAGCTGTCGCTGGACGAGATCAACGACGTGTTCGATCTCCGCTGCATTCTGGAGCCGCGCCTGCTGGCGCAGTCGGCGCCGCGCTTCACCGCTGACGATTTCGACGGACTCGACGACATCCACAGGAGTTTCGAGAAGGCAATCAAGGCACGCAACGTCAGCGAATGGGGGCAGCTCAACGCCGACTTCCACATGGCGCTCTACGTCCACGCCCCGCAGCCGCGCACCCGCGCGATCGTGCTGTCGCTGCTCCAGACCAGCGACCGCTACACGCGCCTGCAGCTCTCCAACACCAAGGCGATGGGCACGGCCGAGAAGGAGCACGCCGAGCTGATCGCGCTCTGCCGCGCCGGAAAGGTAGAGGACGCCTGCCGCTTCCTGGAACGGCACATCGAGGCCGTGCGCAAGGATCTGTTGCAGGTTGTGGCGAACGCGCCGAAAGCGCGGGGGAAGGAGAAATCGTAGGGTGGGTTAAATTAGCGAAGCGTAACCCACCACTGTTCATCTCTCAGGAGAGAGAAGAGGTGGGTTACGCCCAGCGACTGCGCTTCGCGCAGCCGCCGGTCTAACCCACCCTACGGCAGTTGTGGTCGCCGCTACCTGCTCCCGTCCGGCCCCATCACGAGATCCGGCAGCCCGGTTGAGATCCCCGGGAAGATGCACAGCAGCAGCACCGCGAGCATCATCAGCAGCACGAAGGGCAGGGTGCCCCAGATCACCTCGCGCAAGGGAATGTCCGGCGCGACGTTGCGGATGACGAAGATGTTGAGCCCGACGGGGGGATGGATCAGGCCCATCTCCATTACGATGGTCATGACCACGCCGAACCAGATGATGTCGAAATTGGCGGCGCGTAAGGGGGGCAGGATGATCGGCGCGGTCATCAGGATGATCGAGACCGGCGGCAGGAAGAAGCCGAGTACGACCACCATGACCAGGATCGCGAACAGCAGCTCCCAGCGCGGCAGGTGCATCGCGACGATGGATTCGGCGACCGATTGCGAGATGTGCAGATAGCTCATCACGTAGGAATAGAGCAGCGACATGCCGATGATCATCATCAGCATGGTTGATTCCCGGATCGTCGATTTCATGATGGGCGCAAGGTCGCTCGGCCGCCACACGCTGTAGATCGCCGCGATCAGCGCCAGTGCGAGGAGGCCGCCGAGGCCGGCGGTTTCCGACGGCGTGGCGTAGCCGCCATAGAGCGCGATCATGACGCCGGTGAGCAGCAGCACGAAGGGGATCACGCGCGGCAGCACGCTGAAACGTTCGGCCAGCGTGTATTCGTCGCGGGCGAGGATCGGAGCCTCCGGGCCGCCGTTCTTGTAGATCGCTTCGGCCGCCGCATATTCGCGGCGGAAGCGGTACACCGCATAGAAGCCGAACAGCGAGACCAGCAGCAGACCGGGGCCGATGCCGGCGAGGAACAGCCGCCCGAGCGACTTTTCGGCGGCGACCGCGAACAGGATCATGGTGATCGAGGGCGGCAGCAGGATGCCGAGCGTACCGCCGGCGGCGATGATGCCGGCCGCAAAGCCGCCGGAATAGCCGCGCTTGCGCATCTCGGGGATGCCGGCCGAGCCGATCGCCGAACAGGTGGCGGGCGAGGAGCCTGCCATCGCCGCGAACAGCGCGCAGGCGAACACGTTGGCAACGCCGAGACCGCCGGGCACACGGTGCAGCCAGGCATGCAGTGCCGAATAGAGATCCTGGCCGGCACGCGACTTGCCGATCGCGGCGCCCTTCAGGATGAAGAGCGGGATCGACAACAGCGTGATCGAAGCCATTTCCTCGTAGACGTTCTGCGTCACCGTATCGAGGGAGGCCGAGGGCATGTAGATGCCCATGAACACGACCGCGACGGCGCCGAGCGCGAACGCGATCGGCATCCCTGAGAACATCACCAGCAGCGTCGCAACGCCGTAGGCAACGCCGATACCGAACACGCTCATGAACGCCTGGCTCCGGTGAAGGGCAGCGCAAGCTGCACGAGGATCTGGATGCAGAGCAGGCTCATGCCGAACGCCATCAGCGAATAGGGGATGGCGAGCGGCGGCGACCACATCGAGTTCGAGACCTGACCGTCGACATAGGCTTCATGGGCCAGTGTCCAGGACTTCCAGGTGAAGAAGGCGCAAAACAGGAAAGTGGCGAGGTCGACCAGCCAGAGCCGGACCTTGTTCGCCAGCGGCGACAACAAGCCGACGAAGGCCTCGATGCCGATATGGCCGCGGTTCTGCTGCACGTACGCCGCCGTCATGAAGGTCGCGCCGACCAGCAGGAACACCGCAGCCTCGTCCTGCCAATAATTGGCGGCTTTGAACAGCGCGCGGCTGAGCACGCTGTAACTCAGGATGGCGCAGGCCGCGACCAATGCGACCGCGGCGAACACGACGATGATGCTGTTGAGGATGGCAAGACCGCGATCGATTGTCGCCGCAGGGCCGGTCCCTGCGGCAACGGTTGTGCGGACGTCACGATCCGGAAGCGGACCGTGGCTCATGCGGCGACGTCGGTGGCGAGCTTGAGCAGGTTGGCCGCGGTCGTGGTCTTGGCGCTGTAGTCCTTCCAGGCGGTGTCGCGGGCGATGTCGCGCCACTTGCCGACGGTCGCGGCATCGAGCGCCGAGACCTTGGCGCCGGCCTTCTCGTAGACCTTGGCGACCTCGACGTCGTCATCCTGCGCACCCTTGCGGCCGAAGGCTTCGAGCTCGGTGCCGACCGTGAGCAGGATGTCCTGGTGGTTCTTCGGCAGCTTATCGAAGATGGCCTTCGACATCATCAGCGGCTCGAGCATGAACCAGTAGGAGGCACCGGCCCCTGACGTCAGCGACTTCGCGACCTCTTCGAGGCGGAACGAGATCAGGCTGGTCGAGGAGGTGATCCCGGCATCGCAGGCGCCGGTCTGCATCGCCGCGTAGATTTCGTTCGAAGGCACCGACAGCACCGAGGCGCCGGCAGTCTGGAGCACCATGTCCATTTCGCGCGAGCCGCCGCGCACCTTCAGGCCCTTGGCGTCTTCCGGTGCGACGATCGGCTTGGAGCGGCTGGCGACGCCGCCGGCTTGCCAGACCCAGGTGAGCAGGATGATGCCCTTGTCGGCGAGGAAGTCGGTCAGCGCCTTGCCGACCGGCTCCTTTTTCCAGCGCATGCCCTGGTCGTAGGTGGTGACGAGGCCGGGCATCAGGCCGATATTGGTTTCCGGCAATTCGCCGCCGGCGTAGGGCATCGGATAGAGCGAGATGTCGAGCGCGCCCTTGCGCATCGCCGAGAACTGCGCATTGGTCTTGATCAGCGAGGAGTTCGGATAGATCTCGGCCGCGATGTCGCCATTGCTGCGCTTGGCGACTTCAGCGGCGAACATGCGGCAGAGGCGGTCGCGGAAGTCCCCCTTGTCGATGGTGCCGCCCGGGAACTGATGCGAGATCTTCAGCGTGGTTGCGGCCTGCGCGGTCCCGGTGCCGAGGCGGATAATGGCCGGTGCGGCGACGGCGGTCGCGATCAGATGGCGGCGCGTGATCATGGTGTGATCCCCTTGAACGTTTCTTTGAACGATTCTTGTTGGCGTGATTGGGCGGGTCATGTGTGACCGGTGCGTAGGCCCATCCTAGCCGGTCTTTCACCCGATATTCTCTCATCTGATAGTTCGAGACCGAATGCCGCGGCAAGTGTCGGCTGTGCTGCGCTGCACACTTCCGGTCCCCGCGACAGGCTCCGGGCTCCTTCGAACGGCGGCTCGCTAAAATTTAGCGACGGCGGCGTAACAACGCAGACGGTCCATCCGTCGAGATTGATTAGCGGCGTCCGTCGCTGACCAACACCATCTCGAAGGGAAGATAATCCATGACCATTCGCACCCGCATCGTGCTCGGCGTCTCGGCTGCCGCTCTCTCGCTTGGCCTTGCGCTGTCGCCAGCCGCTTTCGCCCAGGACAAGATGGGCAAGGATGACGGCATGATGAAAAAGGACACGATGTCCAAGGACGGCATGATGAAGAAGGACACCATGTCCAAGGACGACGGCATGAAGAAGGATCACATGTCGAAGGACGGCATGAAGAAGGACGACGGGATGATGAAGAAGTGAAGCATCGTCGCGCTTTCGGCCGCCGGGTTACGGCGGCCGAAAAACCTTGATCAGCACGACATAAACTGAGTCTGTCCTGTCTCAGCCGGCGGGCGGAGGGCTCCGCTTGTCGTCGGCCGCATCGGATTGCGGCTCGGTCCCCTCCGGTTCCGCGTCATCCTCGGTATGAACCACGATGGGTTCGCCCGACGGCGGGGCGCTCTTCGCCTCCTCCACGGACGCGCCTGCGCCCGTAAGTCCGCCACGTGGCGGTTGAGGGGCAACCGGCCTAGCCGCTGTGCCCGCCCTAGCTGGGCGCGCCGTTGCTTCATCTGTCGCACCTGCGCTTGCGGCTTCGGCACCGGTCGACCCGGTGCCGGTCCAGGATCGCGTCACTTCAGTGAGAAGCTCGTTGAAGCGACGACCGTCTGGTTTCGGAGCCTCGGCATCCCTGGGGTAGCTGATGAAGTTCGCCAGTTGCTTGGTCGCCGTCCTGACGACGTTGACCCCCACGATGTTCATGAGGGCGAGGCCCAACAGCAGCGATTTGACGTGTGGGTCAATCGAGGGATTTTGCTGGATTTCCTTGACCTGATCCGAAAATTCCTTCTGAGCGTCCTTGCTGAGATTTTGCATGAGCGCAAAGCAGAATGGCGGCAGCGTGGTGATGGCCTTCTCGAACGAGACATTCGCCATGGCCTCGCTGACCTCCTGGGCGCGGGCCTTTCCGCGCCGGCGGTCCACGCCGCGATCCGCTGCGAGAAGCAAAACATCGAGCAGAGCGGCCGGGCCGACGGCGACCTCGGTATCGTTCAGTCGGATCTTGAAGATTGATGATCGCAGAAATGTCATGGAGCCGATGCCGGCCAACAGCACTTCGTAGATCGAGCGGTTGAGCTGGTCGGTCTCGGTGATGAGGCTCTTTCCCACCGTTCGCAGCAGGTAAAGTCCGATAACGGCGGCGATGACGTTGACCGCAACATAGATCACGGCTCCCACCGAAATAAGAGCACGCGCAGGTTCGTCGCGATAACGCCCGACCAGTTCGATTGCGCCAGCTGCTGCGCCTACACAGAGAACCAATATCAATACAATTGTGTCGCTCATCCTCAGCCCCTTCCGGTTGAGATGCGACTTCGAACAATTATTTTGTAAGTGGTATCACCATCGTCTCGTCGGCTTGCTTCTCGAGTCGAACGTAGCCGAGCTCCTCGGCCTTCATGAGCGCGGAGACGACTTCCTGCGGATTTCCGTCCAGGTGCTTTACGAGAATGCTGATCGGCAGCGCGCCCTTGTGGGTGGTCAGATCAAGGATGCGCTCCATCAGCGTCGAGCCCCGTATTTCGTTCAAATACGTGCCGAACACATCGATACTTCCGACCTTGTCGGCGCCCCACGAATTAGAGCCCATGCAAGTCTACCTCGCGTCCGATCCCGATCAGCTGTCGCAATATAGTATAGCACCGACGCAGGCGTGGCGCGAGGGTGGTTTTACCCTCTGCGCTCATCCCATTGTGGTTACTTGCGCTTGGCCTTGCGGGCTGCGTAACGCGCGTCGCGCTTGGCCTTCTGCTCGGCTTCGAGAGCCGCGGCCTTCTCGGCAGCTTCCTCGGCCTCGCGGGCGATCCGCGCGGCTTCGGCGGCCTTTGCCTCTTCCTCCTGGCGCTTCTGCTCGGCCTTTTCAGCCTCGCGCGCGGCCTTTGCCTCGGCACGCTTGGCCGCGAGGGCCTCGCGTTCGGCACGCTTCGCCGCAACCGCGGGATCATCAGGCCCCGGTTGGGATTTGAATTTGTTCAAAAGATTTTTGCGGGCTTCCTGCGCCGCCTTTTGCCGGTCTGTGAAGCCGGGTTCCCTGAATCCACTCATCGACGAGCCTTGTCTTCCTCGCTTTCGATCCTACATCAGTGCCTGTTGGTACGTCGGCTGGGCATAGCAGGCGCCGCGCGACACAGAAGCGTGTACATCGCTGCGCGTCGCGAAGCCACCCATAATCGCAGCCGATCAGGTCAACGAAATCGCCATCCCCGACGATCTCTCGTAGCCCGGAAAAACTGCCGAATTGTGATGTCCCTCATAAGGGGACACGAGGGGCGACGCCTAGCGTCCGCCCGATACGGAGCACGGGTATGACGATCTCAAGATTAACCCTCCGGGCATTCGCAATTGCCTTCGCCCTGGTCGCCGTGGCCGGTGCGATGCTGCTGCTCGCGCGTCCGCAGCCTATCGAGAGCGCCGTCCTGGGAGCCGGCTGGGAGTGCACCCAGACCGCGTTCGTGCTCACGACCTGCGCACCGCGAGGCGAGCAGGCGACCCCGGCGGTCGAAACCTCCCGCAAGGATGCGATCCGGGCGACCCGGGGCTGACCCCGAGCTGGACTGAAGCGATCGATCGGCATGTGACGGGACGTCGCAGAGGTGATAAGCCGGCGTGCCCGCGCGATCAGGTAGCCATGCCCACGTCCAAGCCCGAACCGGGCGAGAAGCCGAAATTCCGCCCGAAGCCTCCATCCGGCGACAACCGCCGCGGCGCCATCGCCGGTCTGATCATTGCGATCGTGATCCTCGGAATCGGCTGGTGGCTTGTCCGAGACCTTACCGCGGCCAGCAAGATGCAGGACTGCCTGATGTCCGGGCGCCGCAACTGCAACGTGATCGAGCCGGCCCGCTAGAAGCGCTTCAGCGTGATGTTTTGCAGCCCGGCGGGGCCAAAAATTGCCGTGATCTTAATCATTTGTAACGGGACTTCGCTGATCAAAGCAGGTCAGCTATGTCAGCCGGCATCAAGCCCGGCGCGATCCGAATCGTCTATCGCGCCAGGCACCACGGCAATTGCGAGAGCAATCGAAAGAGCAGGGGGCAAGCACGCATGAGTGCGTCCAACCACATGAAGATCATCATTCCCTTGGTTTCGGCCATGTCGTTGCTCGCGCTGCCGGCGCAGGCCCAGGACGCGAGGCCCTCGAGGGAAATCGGTCAGCCTCCGGCAGGCCCGAGCGCAGGGGCGCCGTCTCCGAACAATCAGAATATGCGCAGGAGCCCGCCGCAGCAGGCTGCCCGGCCCGCGCCGCAGCCGGAAAGCCGGCCTCAATCCAGTCCCGGTCCGCATAATGCGGGCGGCCCGCCGCCCGGACGTAACTACGCCAGGGGCCCCGCGCCGACCCGCGACTGGGGCGGACATGCCTATCGCGGCAACCGCGCCTGGGATGGCGGGCGCTGGCGCCACGAGGTTCACAACGGCCGCTCCGGCTGGTGGTGGGACGTTGGTGGCGTGTGGTATTATTATCCGCAGCGCATGTCTGGCCCGCCAGCCTACATCTCGGAGGAGTACTACGACGACGTGCCGGTGGCCTATGCTCCGCCGCCGCCTGCGGTCACCTATGCACCGCCACCCCCGCCGCCACCGGCGGATCCCGGCGCGAGCGCGCTTGGCGGCGCCATCGTCGGCGGTGTGCTGGGCGGACTGATCTCGGGCAATGCAACAGGGGCTGCAGCCGGCGCGGTTCTCGGTGGCGCTACCGGCGCGATCACGGGCGCCGCGGCCGCATCGCAGCCCGGCTACTACTGGGCACAGGGCAATTGCTACTACCGTTACCCGGACGGACAGTACGTGCCGGCCGATCCGCGGGCCTGTCGGTAAGGCACGGGTCGTATCCTGATTTGCGAGAGGCGGGCAAAGCCCGCCTCTTTTATTTTGGCATGATCAGGCCGTTGTCTGGATGTGTGTGTCGGCGCGACGTTCGGCGGCGCACAATAACTGCCTCAAAATAGCACTGGCTCCGTTCGACGCTTCACGCGATTCTCAAAAGAAAAAGAAACGGCGGGAATCGATTCGCGGGGACGTGGGACATGCTGGATGCAATTCAGATCAGCCTGGCGCTTTGGGCTATGATCGTGTGTGGCGGGGTCAAGCTAGGGCAGGTGCTGCACTGCCTGTTCTAGATCGCGATCTCGGCCGCGATCCCTCTCATGAAAGAGGCCTGCTCGTGAAAGAGCCTTGTTCGTGAAAACGACGTGTCGCCTCGCGTCAGGACACGAGCCAGTTGAAGAACGCGATCAGGCCCCAGACCAGGCCGGAGATCCAGGCCAGCATCACGATGCCGATGGTCCCGAGATAGGCGAGGCCGAGCAGGTCGCCCCTTTGTCGCGGCGTCGGAACGTTGGCTGAGGTTGCTGCTTCTTGTGCCATGACGGAAAACACCATTGATGCCTTCGCGCTCTCCTGGAAGCGTCGACACATTGTTTAGCCGAACTGCCACGCCAAGACTGTGACACCGTTCACAGATCATCGGAATGAAGCCCAGCTCACGGCTTCGTAATCAGCGCAAGCATTTCACGAGGTGAGGGGGCCCGGGCACTCGCCCGTCCGGAAGACGGGACGTTACCCCGCAATCATACGGACGAAATTGCCATGCGCTTGTCCAGATGGCCGGCTAGGCTCGGCCTCATGTGTACCAAGTACGACCCACAGCAGGAGGCCGAGGCCGCGATGAAGCGGGCGGCGGCATCGGAAGGTGCCGACCGGCAACGCCTGATCCAGCTCGCTTTGGCCTGGCACGAGCTCGCGCGCGAGCGGCGCGAGGAGCGGGCGGACTGAAGGATTCTCGAATTTGGCGGTGAAGGAGCGGCCGGTCACTTCTTGATCCGCATGAGAAAGCCCCGTGCTCGGGGGGACAAGCACGGGGCCCTTCAAAGCCGATCGGGGCTGGCAGATCGGCACCACCTGATTTCATGCCGTCAACGCGCTCGTCCTGATCTCGTTCCGCGCGACTTTTACATTTTATTCGACCGAGGTTCGATGCGCGTGGCGCTGCATGGCCTGCTTGGCTTCCGTTCGAATAGGAACGTCCCTTCGTTGTGGACGTTGGCCGGCTATGACCGACCTCGAGTTACGCGCTCAGTCTTTCGAGATTGCCTGGAAATATCTCGACCGATCCGGCCTGCTCACGGGTGAGCACCGGGAGGCAGCCCAATTCATCCTGAACAGGATCGACCGCATGATGCTGCGAGGAGAGCGGCGCAGGCTGCTGCTGTCGAATGCCGCGATCGACGCGTACCGCTTGCGGCCGCAGCTCGTGACGCTGGATGCTTGAACAAGTTGGTTGAATGAAACGCGGCATTAAGACATGCGTCGCGCTGGTTTTTCCGGTTGCGATTCGTGCTTTGGGAACGAAGCGGAGTCGGATCGTGAACAAACAAAAAGCCCCCGAAGGGGCTTAAGTCTCAGGCGGCTTCCGACTTCGGGACTGCGTCGGCATTCACTGAAAGCTTGACGACATCGCCTTCGACGGCACCGACATATTTCGTGTCAATATAGTGGTGATGGTCCTTGTGACCTTCCGGGCTGTCCTTCCGCGTCAGCTTGATCCGGTTGCCCTCAACGCGGTCGACGGTGCCGACATGAGCGCCGTCCTTGCCGATGATTTTCATGTGCTCTCTGATGTCAGCCATGTGTTTCTCCTTAGCTTAGGTCTGAACTGCGGACGTCGGCGTTCGTTGCAGCGCGCGCGTTGGACCCGTGAGGCTTTCCGCACGTTGAAATGCGATCGGATCAATCAAGACGCGCATGGAGACCATTCAGGCCTATCTCGAACGGAAGCATGAGGAACTCAGGCTGTTGAACGGCTGCCTGAGACATCGGCTCGATTTGGCGCGTCCGCGATCGGTCGACGATGTCGTCACGTCCAAATTCCAGCTTACGGCGGCGCTGAGGGCGGAGCACGAGTTGCACGAATGGAAAGCGACGGAGACGGCCTGGTCGCATACGGCCGCTCCCGCGAGCGGGCCATTCGAGTTCAGCTACGATTATCAGCGGGCCGATCTGACGGTACGCGGTCCGTCATTCTATGAGCTCGACAGCGGCTCTGCGAGCACGGCGATCTATACTGCCTCGGGCATGGCCGCGATCTCCGCCGTGCTGCTGGCCTCCGCGCAAATCGTCGCGAAGGCCGATATCCTGGTGCTTCCGGGCTCGTACGGTGAAACGCAGGAACTGATCCGGGGCCTTGTTCCTCATTTGCGACTCCGGGCTTTGGATCTGCCGCTACGCGATGCGCTTGCTCCGGCGGATTCGCCGCGGATTCTTCTCTTGGACTCCTGCTCCGTCGCTGGCGCGCTTGAAGCGGTGCTACGCTGTGACGGCTCCGGCCTCGATCTTCTGATCTTTGATACGACCTGCTTCGCCGGCCGGTCGGGCCGGATCCGGCGCGTCCTGAGCTGGGCCCGGCGATCCGGAATTCCGCTGGTGCTGGTGCGAAGCCACAACAAGCTCGATTCGCTCGGGGCGGAATATGGCCGGCTCGGCTCGGCGGTCTTCGTGCAGAACAATGAGCATGAGCCGCGAACGAAATTCCCCTGGTCCCGTCTTTCGGCCGAAACGCGCAACGCGGTGCGTCTGCTCGGCTGTGCGGCGTTGCCGGCGCACTTTCCGCCCTTTGTGGGCAGCGCGGCTTATCTGGCCCTCACGAAGCGGCGCGTGGCCGCGATCTTGCGCAACGGCCGACACATGGCCCGCCATTTTGCTGCGAAGCTCCCGGCGCTCGCGGCCGAACTCCATTTCGCCCACGGTCTCTATGTCACCCTCCGGGGAAGCCGCCCCCTCGATGAGCCGAGCGCGCGGCAGGCCGCCGAGGACATGAGCAACGATCTTCGCGCAGAAGGCTTCCCGATCCGCCATGCCGGCAGCTTCGGCTTCGACTTCGCCGCGACCGAGTGGTTTCACGACGCGACCACGGACCGCTACAGCGTTCGGGTGGCAGTCTCGGATTTGCCGACGGAATTGTGGGGCGATCTTACCGCGGCCATTGCGCGGTGGTGGCAGGCTCGTCAGTCGACGGGTGATGCAGGATGAATTTCGCCGATAGCCCCGTGCAGGGGCGCTTCGATCAGTCGATCGCCAGGCAATGCTCCACGGCCGGCTTTTCGGGGCTATCGTAGCTTGCGCGGCTGGGTCGTGCCCACTCCTGAACGGCGAAGGCCAGGTGATGCTGGCCCATCGCAGCGCCAACGATCGATGCCTGAGCCACCTTGATGGGCCTTGTGACCACGCTGGTATTCACGACGCCTGCGTCGATTGCCAGATACGACATCGCGACGATCGCCACCGCCGATGCGATCGCCATTCTCGTCCATTCCGTTGGAAGCATCGGAGTCCTTAACCGGGCGCAACTCGCCCGGCGCATACATAGGCCTGATCGGCGACGTTCAAAGGCCCGCGTATGGTTACCCACGCGTTCGTGAAGGCGGTTGATCGATGATGGACTGGCGATCCCGGCAGGATTCGAACCTGCAACCCTCAGAGTAGAAATCTGATGCTCTATCCAGTTGAGCTACGGGACCGTCTTGAGCCGCCCAGGCGGGGGGCTGCTCATCTACCATGCCATTATGAAAAATATCATCCTTCGCCAAGCCTGAACCGAACCGTTTTCCTCAATGGCGCGACAAAGCGAGACGGTGGCATGTCAGGGTGCCGGGTTGAGCGGCAGCGGACTGGACGATGGATCACATCGCCGGGAACGCTGGCCAGCTTCCGGGATGTGGCCGCCGGACGACGGGTCAGGTATTGCTGCGCCATCAGGACGGCGTGCACAGCATTATCTCGATCGGTCTCCTCTGGGCTTGCCTTTTCATGGCGAATGCGACGATTTGCACCTTTGGTTCCATCGCCTTGAGTCCGTCACCTTTCCGCGCATTTCATGCTGCCTGCGGGCGGCTGTCCGCGATTTCCGGGAGTCCATCATGATCGGTCTTGTTCGCGCCGTCACATTCTGCGCCACGCTGGCGCTCGGCCTTTGCGCGGCGCAAGCCGCAGACAAGGCGTTCAAGCGCGACGACCTCGCCGATTCCGCGATCAAGCTGGAGGCCCAGATCAAGAGCGAGGCGGGGCCGATCGCCAAGACCAATGCGACGCTGAAGACGGACGCCGACGCCGCTTTCCGGCGCAATGATTATCGCACGGGGCTATCGGTGCTCGGCCAGATCGCGGCCACCACGCCGGAAGACACCGGCAACTGGCTGCGGCTCGCCAAGGTGATCTTCCAGATCTCGCCGAAGAGCTCGAGCGAGCAGACCTTCCTGCTGGAGCGCGCCTCGACCGCGGCCTATATCGCCTACCAGCGCGCCGGCAATCCGGGCGAGGAGGCCGACGCGCTCGCCGTGCTCGGCAAGGCGATGGCCGAACGCAAGCTGTGGCGGCCGGCGCTGGATGCGCTGCGGTTGTCGCTCGACATGCGCGAGGTCGCCGACGTCCGCGGCCAATACGAGAAGATGCGCGACGAGCACGGCTTCCGGCTGCTCGACTACACCGTGGACTCGGATTCGGCGAGCCCGCGCGCCTGCTTCCAGTTCTCCGAGGAATTGGCCAAGCGCACCGACTTCGCGCCGTTCCTGGCGCTGGCGGGCCAGGACAAGCCGGCGCTGTCGGCCGAGGGAAAGCAGCTCTGCGTCGACGGGCTGAAGCATGGCGAGCGCTACAACATCAATTTGCGCGCCGGTCTGCCGTCCACGGTGAAGGAAGGCCTGCCGAAATCGGCCGAGTTCAATATCTATGTGCGCGACCGTAAGCCTTTCGTGCGTTTCACCAGCCGGGCCTATGTGCTGCCGCGAACAGGCCAGCGCGGCATTCCCGTGGTCAGCGTCAACACGCCCGCGGTCAACATCAACGTGTTCCGTATCGGTGACCGCAACCTGATCAACACGGTGGTCGACAGCGACTTCCAGAAGACGCTGTCCAAGTATCAGCTCAGCGATCTCGGCGACGAGCGCGGCGTGAAGGTCTGGACCGGTGAGCTTGCGACGGCGATGACGCTGAACCAGGACGTCACCACGGCGTTCCCGGTCGACCAGGCGCTCGGCGAGCTCCAGCCCGGCGTCTACGTGATGACGGCGGCCGCCAAGGGCCCGGGCTCGGACGACGAATACCAGCTCGCAACGCAATGGTTCATCGTCTCCGATCTCGGCGTGTCCGCCTATTCCGGCAACGACGGTATCCACGTGTTCGTCAACTCGCTGGCTTCGACCGATCCGGTCGGGAAGGCCGAGGTGCGACTGATTGCCCGCAACAACGAGATCCTGGCGACCCGCAAGACCGACGACAGCGGCCACGTCCTGTTCGAGGCCGGCCTTGCGCGCGGCGAGGGCGGTCTGTCGCCGGCGATGCTGACCGTCACCGGCGAGAAGGCCGATTATGCCTTCCTCAGCCTGAAGTCCTCCGCCTTCGACCTGTCCGACCGCGGCGTCTCCGGCCGCGTGGTGCCGGCCGGGGCCGATGCCTTCGTCTATGCCGAGCGCGGCGTCTACCGTTCCAGCGAAACCGTCTATCTTACCGCGCTGCTCCGCGACGGGCAGGGCAATGCCGTGACCGGCGGGCCGATGACGCTGGTGATCGAACGCCCCGACGGCGTCGAATTCCGCCGGGCCGTGCTGGCCGACCAGGGCGCTGGCGGCCGGACGCTGGCCGTGCCGCTCAATTCGGCCGTGCCGACCGGGACCTGGCGGGCACGCGCGTTCACCGATCCGAAGGGCTCTTCGGTCGGCGAGACCACCTTCATGGTCGAGGATTACGTTCCTGATCGGATCGAATTCGACTTGTCTGCCAAGGACAAGCTGATCAAAGCTAACACTCCTGTGGAGCTTAAGGCGGACGGCCATTTCCTCTATGGCGCGCCGGCCTCGGGCCTCGCGCTCGAAGGCGATATGCTGATCGCGCCTGCGTCCGAGCGTCCCGGCTTTGCCGGCTACCAGTTCGGCGTCGCCGACGAGGAGACCAATTCGAACGAGCGCACGCCGCTGGAGAACCTGCCGGAAGCTGACGCCAATGGCGTTGCGACCTTCCCGGTGACGCTGGACAAGCAGCCGGCCTCGACCCGCCCGCAAGAGGCCCAGATCTTCGTGCGGATGGTGGAGACTGGCGGCCGCGCCGTCGAACGCAAGATCGTGCTGCCGGTTGCGCCCAGCGTGGCGCAGATCGGCATCAAGCCACTGTTCGGCGACAAGAACGTCGCCGAGGGCGACAAGGCCGAGTTCGACGTCGTGTTCGTCTCGCCCGAGGGTGAGCGGCTGCGCCGCGACGGCCTGCGTTACGAGCTCCTGAAGATGGAGTCGCGCTACCAATGGTATCGCCAGAACAATTACTGGGAGTACGAGCCGGTCAAGTCGACCTCGCGCGTCGCTGACGGTGACGTCGCCGTTGCCGCCGACAAGCCGGCGCGCATCTCGCTCAGCCCGCAACCCGGCCGCTACCGGCTCGACGTGAAGTCGAACGATGCCGATGGCCCTGTCACCTCGGTGCAGTTCGATGTCGGCTGGTATTCCGACGGCAGCGCCGACACGCCGGACCTCTTGGAGACCTCGATCGACAAGCCGCAATACGCCTCCGGTGACACCATGACGGTGTCGGTCAATGTCCGCAGCGCCGGTAAGCTGACCATCAACGTGCTCGGCGACCGCCTGCTCACGACGCAGACCATTGACGTCAAGGAAGGCACCGCACAGGTGAAGTTGCCGGTCGGCAAGGACTGGGGCACCGGCGCTTACGTGGTGGCGACGTTGCGTCGTCCGCTGGATGCCGCCGCCCAGCGCATGCCGGGCCGAGCGATCGGGCTGAAATGGTTCGGCATCGACAAGCAGGCCCGCACGTTGCAGGTGAAGCTGTCGCCGCCGGCGCTGATCCGGCCGAATTCGGCACTGAAGATTCCGGTCAAGCTCGACGGGCTCAATCCGGGCGAGGACGCCAAGATCGTGATCGCCGCGGTCGATGTCGGCATCCTCAACCTCACCAATTACAAGCCGCCGGCGCCGGATGATTACTATCTTGGCCAGCGCCGCCTGAGCGCCGAGATCCGCGATCTCTATGGGCAATTGATCGACGGCATGTCCGGCACGCGTGGTCAGATCAAGTCCGGCGGCGATGCCGGTGCAGGCGAATTGCAGGGCTCGCCGCCCACGCAAAAGCCGCTCGCGCTCTATTCGGGCATCGTGACCGTCGCCGCTGACGGTACCGCGGAAGTCAGCTTCGACATTCCGGAGTTCGCGGGTACCGCGCGCGTGATGGCGGTGGCGTGGACAGCCACCAAGCTCGGCCGCGCCAACACCGATGTGGTGATCCGCGACCCCGTCGTGCTGACCACGACCCTGCCGCGCTTCCTGCTCAACGGCGACCACGGCACGGTCAATCTCGAGATCGACAATGTCGAGGGCCAGGCCGGCGACTACGTCATCAACGTGAAGACGGGCGGGCCGGTAAAGATGTCAGGCAATCCCGCAACCACGGTGAAGCTCGCCGCCAAGCAGCGCAATTCGTTCTCGCTCGCGGTCGACGCGACCGCGGCCGGGCAGGCGACGCTCGACGTCGACATCAAGGGGCCGAGCGGCCTGACGCTGGCGCGCCATTATGCGTTCGACGTCAAGGCGGCGACGCAGGTGCTGGCGCGGCGTTCGATCCGGACGCTCGCAAAGGGCGAGAGCCTGACGCTGACCTCGGACATGTTCTCCGACCTCGTGCCGGGCACCGGCAGCGTCTCGGTCTCGGCGAGCCTGTCCACCGCGCTCGATGCGGCGACGATCTTGAAGGCGCTCGACCGCTATCCCTATGGCTGCTCGGAGCAGATCACGAGCCGCGCCATGCCGTTGCTCTATGTCAACGACTTGGCTGCCGGCGCGCATCTCGCGATGGACACCGAGGTCGACCAGCGCATCCGCGACGCGATCGAGCGGCTCCTGGCCCGTCAGGGCTCCAATGGCTCGTTCGGCCTGTGGTCGGCGGGCGGCGACGATGCCTGGCTCGATGCGTACGTGACGGATTTCCTGACCCGTGCCCGCGAGAAGGGCTTTACGGTGCCGGACGTGCTGTTCAAGAACGCGCTGGACCGTGTCAGAAACTCCGTGGTCAACGGCAACGAGCCGGAGAAGGACGGCGGGCGCGATCTCGCTTACGGCCTCTACGTGCTCGCCCGCAACGGTGCGGCGCCGATCGGCGACCTCCGCTATCTCGCCGACACCAAGCTGAACAATCTCGCGACGCCGATCGCGAAGTCGCAGCTTGCGGCGGCGCTCGCTCTGGTCGGCGACCGCAACCGCGCCGAACGGGTCTATGGTGCCGCGCTCGACAGCCTCGCGCCAAAGCCGGTGCTGGAGTTCGGCCGCACCGACTATGGCTCGCAGCTGCGCGACGCCGCGGCCCTGGTGTCGCTTGCGAGCGAAGGCAACGCGCCGAAGGCGACGCTGACGCAGGCTGTGTCGCGGGTCGAGACCGCGCGCGGGCTGACGCCCTACACCTCCACGCAGGAGAATGCGTGGCTGGTGCTGGCGGCGCGCGCTCTCGCCAAGGAGAACCTGTCCATGGAAGTCGACGGCCAGCCGGTCAAGACTGCGCTCTATCGCAGCTACAAGGCGGATACGCTGAGCGGCAAGCCGCTCAAGATCACCAACACCGGCGATGCGCCGGTGCAGGCGGTCGTCTCGGTGTCGGGCTCGCCGGTGACGCCGGAGCCGGCGGCCTCGAACGGCTTCAAGATCGAGCGCAATTACTTCACGCTTGACGGCAAGCCCGCCGATATCAGCAAGGTGAAGCAGAACCAGCGCTTCGCGGTGGTGCTCAAGATCACCGAGGCGAAGCCCGAGTACGGCCACATCATGGTGTCCGACTATCTGCCGGCCGGCCTCGAGATCGACAACCCGAAGCTGGTCTCGTCGGGCGACAGCGGCACGCTGGACTGGATCGAGGACGGCGAGGAGCCTGAAAACACCGAGTTCCGCGACGACCGCTTCACCGCCGCCGTGGACCGTGCCTCGGATTCCAAGGCGGTGTTCACCGTGGCCTATGTCGTGCGCGTGGTCTCGCCCGGCAAATACGTGCTGCCGCAGGCCTATGTCGAGGACATGTACAACCCCTCGCGCTATGGCCGGACGGGCACGGGCAGTGTCGAGGTGCGGGCGGCGAAGTGAGTGGTGGTTGAATGAGCGCAACGGAGCCGCATACTCAGTCGTCACGCCCGGGCAAGAGCGCGAAGCGCGTCTTCGCGCAGATGCCCCGGGCATCCACGGCCGCACGGGCGGTGGGCGACGGCGTGGATGGCCGGGTCAAGCCCGGCCATGACGGTCAGAGAGGGCGGTTTGCCTTTCGGGTCCTGTCGGTCGCTGCGTTCACCTTCATCCTCGCCATCATCGGCTTGGTCGGCTGGGTCTACTCTCTCGGCCCTCTGCCCCTCGACGAAGCGCGACAAGTCTCCACCACGATCGTCGATCGCAACGGCAAGCTGCTGCGCGCCTATGCGATGGCGGATGGCCGCTGGCGGCTGCCGGTCGATGCCAAGGCCAATGTCGACCCGACCTACCTGAAATTGCTGCTCGCCTATGAAGACCAGCGCTTCTACGCCCATGATGGTATCGACCCGCTGGCGCTGGGGCGTGCTGCGCTCCAGCTCACGACGCGCGGCCACATCGTCTCGGGCGGCTCGACCATCAGCATGCAACTCGCCCGGCTGATGGAGCCGCGGCGGCAGCGTTCGCTCTATGCCAAGCTGCGGCAGATGGTGCGTGCGATCGAGATCGAGCGAACCCTGAGTAAGGAACAGATCCTCGATCTCTATCTCGCGCTCGCGCCTTATGGCGGCAATCTCGAGGGCATCCGCGCCGCCTCGATCGGCTATCTCGGCAAGGAGCCGAAGCGTCTGTCGCTGGCCGAAGCCGCGCTGCTGGTGGCGCTGCCGCAATCGCCGGAGACGCGCCGGCTCGACCGCCATCCCGAGGCCGCGCGCAAGGCCCGCGACCGCGTGCTCGACCGCATGGTCGAGGAGCAGGTGGTCAGCGCAGACGACGCACGGCAGGCCAAGGCCGTGCCTGTACCGAAACTGCGCAAGCCGATGCCGATCCTGGCGCCGCATGCGTCTGACACTGCGCTATCGACGGTCAAGGACAAGCAGGTCATCAAGCTCACGCTCGATGCGAACTTGCAGAAGGTGCTGGAGCCGCTGGCGCGCGACCGCGCCCTTGCACTGGGCGCGAACATCTCGGTCGGCATCATCGTGATCGACAATGAGAGCGGCGACGTGCTCGCCCGCGTCGGTTCGGCCGATTATTTCGACGAGAGCCGGGCAGGGCAGGTCGACATGACCCGCGCGATCCGTTCGCCGGGCTCGACGCTGAAGCCCTTCATCTACGGGCTCGCCTTCGAGGACGGCTTCGTTCATCCGGAAAGCCTGATCGACGATCGTCCCGTCCGCTTCGGTTCGTACGCGCCGGAAAATTTCGACATGACCTTCCAGGGCACGGTGCCCGTGCGGAAGGCGCTGCAATTGTCGCTGAACGTGCCGGCGATCGTGCTGCTCGACCGCGTCGGCTCGAGTCGGCTCGCTTCGCGGCTGCGCCAGGCCGGCGGCAATCTCGTGTTGCCCAAGGACGAAGCGCCGGGGCTTGCCATGGGGCTCGGCGGCGTCGGCGTGACGCTGCAGGATCTCGCCCAGCTCTACGCGGGCTTCGCCCGTCTCGGCACCACAAAGCCGCTGCGCGAGGTCATGGCTGATAAGGACGACCGCGAGCCGCTCCGGCTCTTGGATCAGGTCGCGGCCTGGCAGGTCGGCAACGTGCTGTTGGGAACGCCGCCGCCCGAGAACGCCGCGCACAACCGCATCGCCTTCAAGACCGGCACCTCTTACGGCTATCGTGACGCCTGGTCGGTCGGGTTCGACGGCCGGATGACCATCGGCGTCTGGGTCGGGCGGCCCGATGGCGCGCCGGTTCCGGGCCTGATCGGACGCGTCGCCGCGGCCCCGATCCTGTTCGATGCCTTTGCCCGCACCGGCAAGACGCTGGTCCCGTTGCCGAAGCCGCCTAGGGGAACCCTTGTTGCCAGCAACGCCAAGCTGCCGCTGCCGCTGAAGCGGTTCCGCCCCGTCGGCGAGTTGGTGCGGACCGGCCGCGAGCAGACGCTGCACATCCAGTTTCCGCTGAATGGTTCGCGGATCGATGTCGATCGCTCCGGAGGGCAGGAGAGTGCGGCAATGCCGGTCAAGGTCGCCGGCGGCGTTCTGCCCATGACCGTCATGGTTAACGGCACGGCGCTCGGCGAGATCGACGGCCGCCGCCAGCGGCTGATCGATCCACCCGGTCCCGGCTTTGCGCGGCTCACCGTGATCGATGCCACTGGCGCCGCGGACACAGTCGTCATTCGAATTCAATGAACCTGCCTCAAGCGGTTGTGGCGATGACGGTTTCAGCGTAAGCGGAACCAATGGCCGAGACCTATCCAGCCCCCCGTTTTGGAGCGCCCCGCGAGCCGAAATCGCCCGCAAATCCGGGCAGCCGGCTCGTGCGCATGCTCGATGTCGTGACAGTCAGCCACGCCCGCGCCGTCGCCTTCCTGCTGCTTTGCGCACTGCTGTTGTTCCTGCCGGGCTTCTTCACGATCCCGCCGATCGATCGCGACGAGGCGCGGTTCGCCCAGGCCACCAAGCAGATGGTCGAGAGCGGCGACTATGTCGATATCCGCTTCCAGGAGGACGTCCGCTACAAGAAGCCGGTCGGCATCTACTGGTTGCAATCGGCGACGGTGGAAGCGGCCTCGATGCTCAAGCTGCCGAAAGCCGAATTGCGGATCTGGGTCTACCGGTTGCCGTCGCTGTTCGGGGCGATCGGCGCCGTGCTCATGACCTATTGGGCCGCGCTGGGCTTCGTCACGCGGCGCGCCGCGGTGCTGGCGGCGCTGATGATGTGCGCTTCGGTGCTGCTTGGCGTCGAGGCGCGGCTCGCCAAGACCGACGCGATGCTGCTGCTCTGTGTGGTCGCCGCGATGGGGGCGATGGCGCGGGCCTATCTGTCCTGGCAGCGCGCCGAGGACGAGACCCATCCGCCCTGGAGCTGGCCCGCGATCTTCTGGACCGCGCTTGCCGTTGGCATCCTGATCAAGGGTCCGCTGATCCTGATGTTCGCAGGGCTGACCATCGTCGCGCTGGCGATCCAGGACCGCGACGCCTCCTGGCTGTGGAAGCTGCGCCCGGTCTGGGGCCTGATGTGGATGCTGGTGCTGGTGCTACCCTGGTTCGTCGCGATCTTCTGGCGCGCGGGCGATGCCTTTTTCGCCGATTCCGTCGGCGGCGACATGCTCAGCAAGTTGGGCGCCCAGGAATCCCACGGCGCGCCGCCCGGCCTTTACCTGGCGCTGTTCTGGATCACGTTCTGGCCCGGCGCGCCGCTGGCGGCGATGGCGGCGCCCGCGGTGTGGCGGGCGCGGCGTGAGCCCGGCGCGCAGTTTCTGCTGGCCTGGCTGATCCCGTCCTGGATCGTGTTCGAGGCGGTGCTGACCAAGCTGCCGCATTACGTGCTGCCGCTCTATCCGGCGATCGCCATTCTCACCGCAGGCGCCGTGGAGCGGCGCGTGCTGTCGCGTTCCTGGCTGATGCGTGGTTCGGCCTGGTGGTTCGCGATCCCCGCGGCCGCATCGATCATCGCGGTGGTCGGCGCTGTGATGCTGACGCGGCAGCCGGCCTTCGTGGCCTGGCCGTTCATCGCGGCGTCCCTGATCTTCGGCCTGCTTGCCTGGTGGCTCTACGACAACAATCACGCCGAGCGCTCGCTGCTCAACGCACTGGTTGCGGCTTTGATGCTGGCGGTGACGGTGTATGGCATCGTGCTGCCCTCGCTGGTGCCGCTGTTTCCCAGCATCGAGGTTGCCCGCGCGCTCCGCAACGTCACCTGCGTCGGGCCCAAGGCGGCGGCGGCGGGCTATCACGAGCCGAGCCTCGTGTTCCTGACGGGCACCCAGACGCTGCTCACCGACGGCTCGGGCGCGGCGGATTTCCTGCGGCAGGGAAGCTGCCGGTTTGCGCTGATCGAGCAGCGCTCGGAGCGCAGCTTCGTGCAGCGTGCCGAGGCGATCGGACTGCGCTACAAGGTCGGGACCCGTATCGACGGCTATAATTTCTCGCAAGGCCGCGCGATCTCGATCGCGATCTTCCGTTCCGAAGGCACCGAATAGGATGCCTGTTACGACCAGCCCCGCGCCGCGTCCGGGCTATCCCGCGCAATTGCTCGCCGTCTCGAAGCAAGCGCTGGCGCAGCTCGTTCGCACGCCCTCGCATTCACGCCGCGCGGAAGCCGCGCGAAAACTGGCGCGGCATTCGCTGTGGCTCAGCGCGGCAGGCGCAGCCCTCGTCATCGTGCTGATGGTCGCCTTCGACCAGACCGAGATCCAGTTGATGCCCGCGCGCGGCACGCCCAGCCTGTGGCCGATCCGCATCCTCACCGATTTCGGCAAGGACGAGTATCTGCTCTCGGTGCTGGGGGCCGCGCTGGTGGTGTTGGCGCTCGTTGCGGCAGGACTGCACGGGACTCGCCGCGCGCTGCTGCTAGGTCTCGGCACGCGGCTGCAATTTGTGTTTCTGTCGATTGCCGTGTCGGCATTCGTTGCCGAGATCCTGAAATACATCGTCGGTCGCGGACGCCCCTTTGTCGGCGGCAAGGCCAATCCGTTCAACTTCGTCCCGTTCGAGGGGACGGGGGCCTATGCCAGCTTGCCGTCAGGCCATGCCGTGGCCGCGTTCGCGCTGGCCTTTGCGGTATCGGCATTGTGGCCACGCCTGCGCGTGTTCATGTTCACTTACGCAATCGTGATCTTGCTGACGCGGCTGGTGCTGGTCGCGCATCACCCGAGCGACGTCGTGGCCGGCGCCCTGATCGGCACGGTCGGCGCCATGGCAGTCCGCTACTGGTTCGCGGCCCGAAGGCTGGGCTTTGCCATCCGCGCCGATGGCACCATCGTGCCGCTTACGGGAGCGGTCTCGGGACGCCTCAAAAGGGTTGCCCACGGGGCATCCGCCCCATAAAAGCGGCTGCCTGCCGGGGCCGCCGGTTCCCCGAAGGGCAGGCCAATTCCAACCACGAGTCTCGATTTGTCGACGTCCCAGCCTTCGGTCTCCATCGTCGTTCCCGTGCGCAACGAAGCCGACAACATCGCGCCGCTGATCGCGGAGATCGGCGCGGCGCTCGACGGCCGCTGGGCCTACGAGATCATCTATGTCAACGACGGCTCGACCGATGCGACCGGCGAACGGATCGCGGCGCTGATGGCGCAGCGGCACAATCTGCGTCAGCTCCGCCATGCCAGATCGGGCGGCCAATCCGCGGCCGTGCGCAGCGGCGTGCGCGCGGCGCGCGGGACGATCGTGGCGACGCTCGACGGCGACGGCCAGAACAATCCGGCCTTCCTGCCCGACCTGATCGCCGCGGTCGAGAAGGGCGCAGGGCGCGTCGGCCTCGCTGCCGGACAGCGCGTCGGACGCAAGGACACCGGCTTCAAGAAATTCCAGTCGCGCGTGGCCAACGGCGTCCGCAACGCCATCCTGAAGGACGGCACGCGCGATACCGGCTGCGGGTTGAAGGCATTCCGGCGCGAGGTTTTCCTGATGATGCCCTATTTCGATGGGCTGCATCGCTTCCTGCCGGCCTTGGTCCGCCGCGAAGGCTACGACATCGCCTATGTCGACGTGATCGACCGGCCGCGCCATTCCGGCGTGTCGAACTACGGCTTCTTCGACCGGCTGTGGATCGGCATCATGGATCTCGCCGGCGTGTGGTGGCTGATCCGCCGCAAGAAGCCGACACCAGATGTGACTGAGGTGAACGCATGATCATCCAATACGGTCAGGCGCTGAGCAATTATCTCTACGACGTCTTCGTCGCCAAGTTCGATTTCTGGCTGGCATTCGGCCTCGTCGCGCAGCTGTTCTTCACCGCGCGCTTCCTGGTGCAGTGGATCGCGAGCGAGCGCGCCGGCAACAGCGTGGTGCCGATGGCGTTCTGGTTCTGCTCGATGGGCGGCGGGCTGATGACGCTGGTTTACGGCGTCGTGAAGCGCGAGCCGGTCATCATCCTCGGACAAGCCTTGGCGACGATCATCTATATCCGCAACATCATGCTGATCATCAAGAACCGCGGCAGGGCCTCGAAGACGCTGGAGCGCTGAGCAGAGGCGCTAGCGCGGCAACGCCGAGGCCGCGCCCGAGGCGGGCAGGGCGGCCGTCTCCGCCTCGGTCCTGCGATAGGGCACGCCCGCCGCGTCCAGCACGGGGTAGGCGACCGAGCAGATATGCGAATGGATGCGCCTGAGGTCGCGCAGCACGTCGAGATGCAGCGACGTCGTTTCGATGGTTTCAGGGCGGCCCTCGCGCAGGCGGTCGAGATGGCGCTCGACCGCGGCAAGCTCGGTGTTGCGCAGCGCGGTTTTCTCCACCAGCAGCTTGCGCGCCTCGTTGGCGTCGCCCGACATGAAGACGCCGAACGCGATCCGCAGCGAATCCATCGTGCGCTTGTGGAAGGCGGCGAGCTCGTCGGCCCCTTCCGCCGAGAACTGGAAGCGCCGCTTGATCTTCTTGGTCGCGAGCTCGCTCAGGCTCTTGTCGATGATGTCGCCGATATGCTCGAGGTTGATGGCGAAGGAGATGATCTCCATCGCGCGCCGTCCTTCGCTCTCGTCGAGGCTGCCCCGCATCAGCTTGGTCACATAGAGCTTGATGGCCTCGTCGAGACCGTCGACGAAATTGTCCATCTTCGAGACCTGGTCGACCAGCGCACGATCGCCCGTCATCATCGCGGCCATCACCTTGCGCAGCATGACCTCGACGAGATCGCCCATGCGCAACGTCTCGCGGGCGGCGTCGGCGAGTGCCAGCGACGGCGTCTCCAGCGCGGTTTCGTCGAGATAGCGCGGCTTGGCCGGGTCGGCCTCCTGCACGCGATCCGGCAAGAGGCGGGTGAGCAGGCGCGACATGGCGTCGAGCAGGCCGATGAAGAGGACGGCCGTACCGACATTGAAGGCGATGTGGAAGGCCGCCGTCATCTTGGCCAGATCGGGCTGCCAGGCGTGCATGTGCTCGGCGATCGGGCCGAGGAACGGCAGGACGAGCGCGATGCCGACCACGCGGTTGACGAGATTGCCGACCGGCAGGCGGTAGCTCGCGGGATCGTCGCGCTTGGCGCCCTCGAAGACGGGATTGATGGCGCTGCCGAGATTGGCCCCGAGCACCAGCGCCAGCGCTGCGTAGGGCGTGATGAATTGCGAATAGGCCAGCGACATGATCAGGAGCACGCTGGCGACGCTCGAATGCACCGCCCAGGTGACGAGGGCGGCGATGACGATGCACAAAATGGGATCGCCTGTGATGGCCGACATCACGACGCGGACGCCGGGCGCGTTCTCGGCTGGCGCCAGCGTGTCGAGCAGGATGTGCAGCGAGAGCAGCATCAGGCCGAGGCCGATGCAGACGCGGCCGATGTCCTTGATCCGCGAGCGCGGGCCGGAGCGGAACGCGACGAGGCCGAGCACGAACAGGACCGGCGCAACGGCTGCGATGTTGAACGACAGCACCTGCACGATCAGCGTCGTGCCGACATTGGCGCCCAGCATGATGGCGAGCGCGGCGGCGAGGCTGACAAGGCCTTCGGCCGCGAACGAGCTCGTGATCAGGGCGGTCGCCGTGCTGCTCTGGAGCAGCGCGGTGAGCCCGAGGCCGGCAGCAAAGGCGCTGACGCGATTGCTCAGCGCCTTGCCGAGCAGGCGCCGCAGGTCAGGGCCGAAAGCGCGCAGAATGCCGCTGTGGACCATATGCAGGCCCCACAACAACAGCGCCACGCCGCCCATAAGATCGAGCAGAACCAACGTTCCCATGCTCCGTCTGTCCGGATGAGAGTCGATTGGTGAGGCTAGCGCCAAATGCCTGGGGATCAAACCATTTGTTGGCGCGTCGGCGTTAACGTTTACAGGTGGCTGACGCTCCCGCGGCGCACGTCAGTGCGTCCGCTTCCGTCCGTTGCCGCGTGCGCAGGCGCAATGCCCTGTGAGCAAGCTCACATTGCTGCTTTGAGGGCAGCAAAGCCGCGATCGAGATCGGCCTTGAGATCGTCGACGCTCTCGAGCCCGATGTGCAGGCGCAGGGTCGGACCGCCCGGCGACCATTTGGTCGCGGTGCGATAGGCGTCGCAGTCGAAGGGAATCGCAAGGCTCTCGAAGCCGCCCCAGGAAAAGCCCATGCCGAACAGCTTGAGCGTGTTGAGCATGGTGTCGACCGCCTTCTGCGGCGCCGGCTTCAGCACGATGCTGAACAGGCCGGATGCCCCGGTGAAGTCGCGCTTCCAGATGGCGTGACCGGGATCGGTCTCCAGGCCCGGATGCAGCACGCGCGCCACCTCGAGTCGGCCGGCGAGCCAACGCGCCATGTCGAGGCCGGAGCGATGATGCTGCGCCAGGCGCACCGACAGCGTGCGCAGGCCGCGCAGCGCGAGGAAGACATCGTCGGGGCCCGCGCAGACCCCGAGCAGGCGGATGCCTTCGGAGACTATCGGCCATGCCTTGGCATTGGCCGAGATCGTGCCGAACATGATGTCGGAATGACCGCCGATATATTTGGTCGCGGCCTGCATGCTGATGTCGACGCCCTGGTCGAGCGAGCGGTGATAGAGCGGCGTCGCCCAGGTGTTGTCGTCGATGACGAGCGCGCCGCGGGCATGCGCCACCTCGGCGATGGCGCGAATGTCCGGCATCTCGAACGATTGCGAGCCCGGCGCCTCCACCAGCACCGCACGGGTGTTCGGCTTGAACAGCTTCTCGATGCCGGCGCCGATCAGCGGATCGAAGTAGGTGGTCTCGACGCCGTAGCGGACCAGCATGCCGTTGCAGAAATTGCGCGAGGGCCGGTAGACGTTGTCGACGACCAGAACGTGGTCGCCGGCCTTCAGCACCGAGAGCAGGGTGGTGGAGATCGCCGACAGCCCGGACGGCACGATGCCGACGCCGGCGCATTGCGGCCCCTCCAGCGCCAGCAGCGTCTCCTGGAACGCCTTGGTGGTGGGGGAACCGTGCCGGCCATAGGTGAACTCGCCGCGATGGGCGTGCAGATCCTCGGCGGTCGGATAGAGCACGGTCGAGCCGTGGAAAACCGGCGGATTGACGAACCCCTTCTGCGCCTTGGTGTCGCGGCCGGAGGTGACCAGCCGGGTCTCGGCCTGCTGCTCTTGGGGGTGCGAGGAATCCATGCGTCTGCTTTCAAAACCGCGTTTCCGCTCGGGCGTGGCGCCTGAGGGGCCGGCCGAAAGGCCGCTGACGTTAATAACAGAACACAGAAGAGTCCCGTCAACCCCTTGACCCGGCACGCCAGTCGTTCTGAGATGCGCAGGTGCTATTCAGTCGCCGCATGTTGAGGGGCCTGCCGCGACCTTCGATCCATCGTCTGACCGAACCTTGCGCCACAGCCGAACAACAGGGCGGGCGCCAGCGGCGGGGATTAAGGTATGGCCTCCCGGGATCGGCGAATGTTCGGCAAGGTTTTCCAGCATGACTCTTGCAGGGCTGGTCTTGATACGCCCGGCCCGGCAGGGTTGATCCTGAGACAACGTTCCTTGAGACGACTTTGAAAGGCCCAAAGCCCATGAAACGCGTAACCCTGGCTATCACTTTTGCTCTCGCCGCCGGTCTGTCCGCCCAAACCGCTGATGCGCAAACGCTCAAGACCGTCAAGGACCGGGGCATGCTGTCCTGTGGCGTCAGCCAGGGCCTGCCGGGCTTCTCCTCGCCCGACGACAAGGGCAACTGGACCGGCCTCGACGTCGACGTCTGCAAGGCGATCGCCGGGGCGATCTTCAACGATGCCAGCAAGGTCAAGTACGTGCCGCTGTCCGCCAAGGACCGTTTCACCGCGCTGCAATCCGGCGAAATCGACGTGCTGTCGCGCAACACCACCTGGACCATCTCGCGTGACACCTCGCTCGGCGCCAACTTTACCGGCGTGACTTATTATGACGGGCAGGGCTTCATGGTGAAGAAGTCGCTCAAGGTGAATTCGGCGCTCGAGCTCAACAGCGCCTCGGTCTGCGTGCAGACCGGCACCACCACCGAGCAGAATCTCGCCGACTACTTCAAGGCCAACAACATGAAGTATGAGGTGATCGCGTTCGGCACCAACGACGAAACGGTCAAGGCCTATGAGGCCGGGCGCTGCGACGTCTTCACCACCGACCAGTCCGGCCTCTACGCCAATCGCCTGAAGCTCGCCAATCCCAATGAGCACATGGTGCTCCCCGAGATCATCTCGAAGGAGCCGCTCGGCCCGATGGTGCGCCACGGCGACGACCAATGGTTCGACATCGTGAAGTGGTCTCTGTTCGCGATGCTCACCGCCGAAGAGCTCGGCGTGACCTCGAAGAACGTCGACGAGAAGGCCAAGCTGGAAAATCCCGAGATGAAGCGCGTGCTCGGCACCGACGGCAATTTCGGCGAACAGCTCGGGCTGACCAAGGACTGGGTGGTGCGCATCGTGAAGGCGGTCGGCAATTACGGCGAGGTGTTCGATCGCAATGTCGGCGCAGGCTCGCCGCTCGGCATCAACCGTGGCCTCAACAATCTCTGGAATAAGGGCGGTCTTCAGTACGCGCCGCCGATCCGCTGACCGCCCTCCGCTGGCAGCGGCAGCATGACCACCGAGGCCCGAAAACCGCCGCCCCAGATCGCGCTGAAGATCAGGCGCCTTCTGGGCGGCAAGGCAGGCTGGAACGGCATCGCCGTCCAGTTTGCCTTTGCGGCGATCCTGGGCTGGATCGGCTATGAGATCGTCTCCAACGCCCGCGCCAACCTCGAAAACCAGCACATTGCCGCCGGTTTCGGCTTCTTGCGCAACAATGCCGGCTTCGACGTCAACCAGACCCTGATCTCCTATACCGGCTCGGACACGTTCCTGCGCGTGTTCGTGGTCGGACTTTTGAACACGCTCATCGTCTCGGTGGTGGGTATTTTCTTCGCCACCTTGATCGGCTTCATCGTCGCGCTGTGCCGGCTCTCGCCGAACTGGCTGCTGTCGCGCGTCGGCGAGATCTATGTCGAGATCATCCGCAACCTGCCGCTGCTGTTCCAGATCCTGTTCTGGTACCTCGCGGTGCTCGCGGCCCTGCCCAATCCGCGGCAGAGCATCTCGCTGTTCGGCATTGCCTTTGTCAGCAATCGTGGCCTCGTCGTCCCCAGCCCGATCGGTGAGAGGGGCCTCGAGCCGTTCCTGGCGGTGCTGGCGCTCGGCATCGTCGCGTCCTTGGCCTTGCGCTTCTATGCCCGGCGCGCCTTATTCCAGGAAGGGCGGATGATCCGCATCTGGCCCTATGTGCTGGGTCTGCTGGTCGGTTTGCCGCTTGCCACCATGCTGGTGTCGGGTTTGCCGTTCACGTTCGAGCTGCCGCAGCTGAAGGGCTTCAATTTCGCCGGCGGCTCGCGCATCATTCCGGAGTTCGTGGCGCTGACGCTGGCGCTGTCGACCTATACCGCCGCCTTCATCGCCGAGATCGTGCGCGCCGGCATCCTGTCGGTCCACAAGGGGCAGATGGAGGCGGGATCGTCTCTGGGCCTCAGCCGCGGCACCACGCTCCGGCTGATCGTCGTACCGCAGGCCATGCGCGTGATCGTGCCGCCGCTGACCAACCAGTACCTCAATCTCACCAAGAACTCGTCGCTGGCGGTCGCGATCGGCTATCCTGACCTCGTCTCCGTGTTCGCCGGCACATCGCTGAGCCAGACCGGGCAGGCGATCGAGATCATCGCCATGACGATGGGCATCTATCTGCTGATCTCGCTGCTCACCAGCGCGATCATGAGCGTCTACGGTTGGCGCGTCAGCCGGAGTTTGGGCGCATGAGCGATATCGCCTCCAGCAGCTTCGTCCGTCAGGACCTGCTCACCGAGCGTCCTGCGCCGGTGAAGACCACGGGCTTCGTCGGGTTGATGCGGACGCGCCTGTTCAACTCGCCGACCAACATCCTGCTCACCATCGTGGGCGCGCTGCTGCTGTGCTTCACCATCGTTCCCTCGGTCAAGTTCCTGATGGTCGATGCGGTGTGGAGCGGCAAGGATCGCGCGGCCTGCCTCACGGAGAACGCCGGCTTTGCGGTCGGCGCATGCTGGCCCTACATCCAGGCCAAGCTGCCGCAATTGATCTACGGCTTCTATCCCGAGGCCGAGCGCTGGCGGGTGAACCTCACATTCGTGCTTGCGGTGATCCTGCTGGTGCCGCTGCTCGTGCCGCGTCTGCCGGCAAAGGGGCTCAACGCCAGCCTGTTCTTCCTCGCCTTTCCGGTGGTCGCGTTCTTCCTGCTGCACGGCGGCGGCATCAAGGGCTTTGGCCTCAGCTGGACGGCTGACGTGCTGCAGCTATTCGACGAGAGCATCGTCAATGCCGGCCAGGCCCTGCTCAATCTCAGCAAGACGTCCGCCGTCGCCCCGCTGCTGTGGGTCGTCGGCCAACTCGTCGTGCTGGTCGGCACGGTGATTTCCTGGCTGATCTTTCCGCTGACCTGGCTGCGCGACGAGATCCAGGGCACGGGCCAGTCAGTCTGGACCGATTTCGTCGTCACGTCCCTGGTCGTGTCGCTGATCGCGTTTGTCCTCGGCGGCGGCCTGCGGACGGGATGGAACGCGCTCGGATCGAGCATCGCCACCTTCATCGCCATCGCCGCCGTCATCAAGCTGATGGGGCTCGACCACGGCGGATTGCCGGTCGTGGCGACAAATCTGTGGGGCGGCCTGCTGGTGACGCTGGTGGTCTCCGTCACCGGCATCGTCACCTCGCTGCCGATCGGCATCGCGCTGGCGCTCGGCCGGCGTTCCACGATTCCGCTGATCCGGATCTTCTCGATCGCCTTCATCGAGTTCTGGCGCGGCGTGCCGCTGATCACCGTGCTGTTCTTCGCCACCTACATGCTGCCGCTGTTCCTGCCGGGCAACTTCACCGTCGACGGCCTCGTCCGCGCGCTGATCGGCATCGCGCTGTTCACGGGCGCCTACCAGGCCGAGAACGTCCGCGGCGGGCTCGCTGCGATCCCGCGCGGGCAGGGCGAGGCCGCGGCGGCCCTGGGACTGTCCTGGTGGAAGACGACCTCGCTGATCGTACTGCCGCAGGCGCTGCGTCACGTCATTCCGAACCTCGTCAACAGCTTCATCTCCCTGTTCAAGGACACCTCGCTGGTCTCGATCGTCGCGCTGTTCGACCTCTTGGGCTCGCTTCGCGCCTCGTTCTCGGATCCGAAATGGTCGACGCCCTCGACCGCGTTCACGGGCTTTGCCTTCGCCGGGATCATCTACTTCATCTTCTGCTTTGGAATGTCGCGCTACTCGCTGTTCGTCGAGCATCGCCTCAACGCTCACCGTCGCAACTGATCGAGGTCCCCATGTCAGACCCCATCGTCAAGATTTCCGGCCTCAACAAATGGTACGGCGACTTTCACGTGCTGCGAGACGTCGACCTCGATGTCCGCAAGGGCGAGCGCATCGTGATCTGCGGGCCCTCGGGCTCCGGCAAGTCGACGCTGATCCGCTGCATCAACGCGCTCGAGGAATTCCAGGAGGGCGAGATCGTCGTCGACGGCATCGAGCTCGGGCCCAACCTCAAGCACGTCGACGCCGTGCGCCGCGAAGTCGGCATGGTGTTCCAGAGCTTCAATCTGTTCCCACACCTCACGGTCCTCGACAATTGCACGTTGGCACCGATCTGGGTGCGCAACATCCCGAAGAAGGACGCCGAGGCGACCGCCATGAAGTTCCTGGAGCGGGTCAAGATCCCGCATCAGGCCAACAAGTTTCCGGGACAGATGTCCGGCGGCCAGCAGCAGCGCGTCGCCATCGCCCGCGCCCTGACGATGAATCCGAAGGTCATGCTGTTCGACGAGCCGACCTCGGCGCTCGACCCTGAAATGGTCAAGGAGGTGCTGGACACCATGGTGGACCTCGCCGGGGAGGGCATGACCATGCTGGTCGTCACCCACGAGATGGGTTTTGCCCGCGAGGTCGCCAACCGCGTGGTGTTCATGGATGCCGGCCAGATCATCGAGGCCAACACGCCCAACGAGTTCTTTGCGGCGCCTCAGCACGCCCGCACGAAACTGTTCCTGAGCCAGATTCTGCGGTGAACGCCCTGCATTCCCAGACCTCGCAGGTCTAGCCGCCCCACCAGCTTGGCACCATCCGAATCAGCTTTGCGTCCTTTCGGGCCATCCCCGGAGAGAGACCTTGCAGAGCAGTGTCGGCGCGCGCGCCTACCAGAATACGCGATTGGCAAAGAAGTTGAGGAAGCAGGCGGACGCCGTCATGTCCTTGGCGGTGGAGGCGCTCGGGCAGGGCAGATTTACGGAAGCCGAGACGCTCTGCCGCGAGATCGTGAAAGAGGTTCCGGACCACTTCCACGCCACGCACCTGCTCGGCCTGCGCGCCTATGAGGGCGGGCGGCTCGAGGAGGCGCGGCGGCTGCTTGAACGCGCGGTCGAGCTCGATCCGCGCTCGCCTGATGCCCATGGCAATCTCGGGGCCGTGTATTTCGCGCTCGATAAGTTCGAAGGCGCCCGCGCCTGCCAGGAGAAAGCCATTGCACTGAAGCCGAATTGTCCGATCACCCTGACCAATCTCGGCAATACGCTGCTGAACCTCGGCCTCGGCGAACAGGCGATCGGATTGCACGAACGAGCGGTCAGGCTGCGACCGGACTATGCCGATGCATTCTGCAACCGTGGCATGGCAGAGCTGATGATCGGCCGCTTCGCGCGCGCCAAGGAGAGCTTCGACCGCGCCCTCGTGTTTCAGCCGCGGCATGCGGAAGCGCTCGCCGGCAAGGGCATGGTGTGCATCGAGCTTCGGCACTACGCGGAGGCGGAAGCCGCCCTCGCGGCAGGGCTGGCGATCAAGCCGGGTTCACCTCGGATTCTGGCGCAGCGCGGACGGCTGAACTTCGATCTGTACCGGCTGGAGCAGGCGGCGGTCGACTTCGATGCAGCGCTGGTGCAATCGCCGCGGCTCGAGCTTGCGCTGCGCGGGAAGGCGCAAGTCAACCTTCTGCTGGGGAACACGACGCAGGCGATTGCGGCCGTCAAGACCCTGCTCGAAGACAATCCGCGATCCGATTACGCAATCGTGCTTCTCGGCGCCTGCCATGCGAACCGGGGCGACGTCGCGACGGCGCTCGAGCATCTCGACGCGGCGCTCGAGATCTCGCCGGATTATGCGGATGCCATCGCGCGCAAGATCTTCATCCTGGATTATCTGTCGGAAGCCGATTTCACGGTCCAGCAAGCGGTGCGGAAATCCTGGTGGGACGCGATCGGTGCCCGGCTGCCGCAAAGGACACTGCAGCCCCCTCAGCTCGATCCGGACCGGCGGATCGTCGTCGGCTATGTCGCGTCGGAGTTCAGGAACCACTCGGCAGCGTTCGCCCTATTGCCGGTGCTGCGCCATCATGATCACACGAGGTTCGAGATCGTCTGCTATTCCTGTTGGCCGTTACAGGACGAGATCACCGAGAGGTTCAGGTTGCTCGCAGACGTCTGGGTCGACGCCGCGCAGCTTTCGGACGAGGAACTGGCCGATCGCATCCAGGCCGACCAGATCGACATTCTGATCGACGTGTCCGGACACACGGCCGGCAACAGGCTCGGCGTCTTTGCCCGCAAGCCTGCACCGATCCAGGTGACGGGTTTCGGCCACGCCACAGGCACGGGCCTTCAGACCATGGACTACGTACTCGCGGATCCCACCTTCATTCCGCAATCGGCCCGGCATCTGCTGGCCGAAAAAGTCCACGATCTGCCGTGCCTTATCACGATTGATCCAATCCTGGATGTGCCGCCTTCGGATCTTCCCATGCTCCGCAACGGCCATGTGACCTTCGGCGTGTTCAATCGCATCTACAAGATCTCGGATGAGGCGATCCGGGTGTGGTCGAAAGTGATGCGCGAGGTGACGGGTTCGAAGATCGTCATCAAGCACGGGCTGCTCGATGATCCGCTGTTGCGCGACGGCCTGATCGCGCGGTTCGTGGCCCACGGCATAGCCGAAGAGAATATCACTTGCCTCGGCTCGACCACGCGCCACGAGCATCTGCTGGCCTTTGCGAAGGTCGACATCTCCCTCGACACGTTCCCGCAAAATGGCGGCATCAGCACCTGGGAATCCCTCTATGCGGGCGTTCCCGTCGTCGCCAAGCTCGGCAAGGGCGCTTCGGCGCGGGCCGGCGGCTCCATCGTGGCGGCCGTCGGCCTCGATGATTGGGTCGCCGAGGATGACGACGGCTATGCCGCGATCGCATGCAAATACGCGGCGCAGCCCGCTCACCTGGCGAGGTTGCGCGCTGATCTTCCGAGGCGGATCGCAGCCTCGCCCGCCGGCAACGTCGAGTTCTACACGCGAGAGGTCGAAGCGGCCTACCGCGGGTTCTGGCGCGATCATTGTGCCGGCGCCTCGAAACGCGGCGAGACGGCATAGTCCGATCTTGCGCTGAGCCCCGGGAAATCCCGGGGGCGATGTTGGTCCGCTGGACCGAACGGCCAGGGGCGCGAATCAGCTAGACTCGGCCCAGGGCATCCTCCGGAGAGACACCTTGCAGAACAGCGGCGGCGGCAATCGCGCGTTCCAGAATGCGCGATTGCAGAAGAAATTGATGAAGCAGGCCGACGCCATCATCGCCGCTGCGGCGAACGCCTATGGCCAGGGGCGATATGCCGAGACCGAGGCGCTGTGCCGTGAGATTCTGAAAGCCCTTCCGGATCACGTCGATGCCATCCACCTGCTCGGCATGTGCGCCCATGACGGCCGGCGCCTCGAGGAGGCGAAGGAGCTGCTGGAGCGCGTGATTGCGCTCGATCCGCGCCTGCACGATGCCCACAACAACCTCGCGACCGTGCACTTCGATCTCGGCAATTACGAGGAGGCGCGGCGCTGCCAGGAGAAGGCGATCGCGCTGAAGCCGAATTTCGTGGTCGCGCTGACCAATCTCGGCAACACGCTGATGCATATGGGGCAGTACGAGCAGGCGCTCGAGACGCACGAGCGCGCCATCAAGCTGAAGCCGGATTATGCCGATGCGCTCTGCAACCGTGGCATGGTCGAGATCGTGCTCGGGCAGGTCATGCGCGCCAAGGAGAGTTTCGATCGCGCCTTGCTGTTTCAGCCGCGTCACGCTGAGGCCATCGTCGGCAGCGGCATGGTCAGCATGGAACTCCGGCACTACGATGAGGCCGCCGCCAAGTTTGCCACGGCGCTTGCGATCAAGCCGGGCGCGCCTCGGATCCTGGCCCAACGCGGGCGGCTCAGTTACGAGCTGCAGCGCCTGGAGCCCGCGCTTGCGGATTTCGAGGCGGCGCTCGCGATCTCGCCCAAGCTCGAGCTGGCGCTCCGGGGCAAGGCCCAGACCTGCCTCGTGATGGGAAAGACCGCGCAGGCGATGGCGGCCGCGACGACCCTGATCGAGCGAAATCCGCGCTCCGAAATGGGAATGGCGCTGATGGGCTTCGCTTATTCGAACCAGGGCGACATGGACGCCGCGATCGAATATCTCGATCGCGCGCTGGCGCTCCGACCGGACTATGGAGATGCGATCAGAGGCAAGATCTTCCTGGAGGACTACCGCGCCGAGGCCGATTTCGTGGTCCAGCAGGCGGTGCGAAAATCCTGGTGGGATCAGATCGGATCCAAGGTGGCGCGACGGCAGTTGCCGAAGCGGCCGCTCGATCCAGACAAGCAGATTACCGTCGGCTATGTCGCGGCCGAATTCCGGCAACACTCGGCGGGACTCACCCTGCTGCCAGTGCTGCGCCATCATGATCACGCCAGGTTCAAGATCATCTGCTATTACTCATGGCCGGGAGCGGACGAGTACACCGCCAAGTTCAAATCATTGGCTGACGTCTGGGTCGATGTCTGGGGACTTTCGGACGACGAGCTCGCCGATCGTATTCAGGCCGACAATGTCGACATCCTGATCGATGTTTCGGGACACACGACCGGTAACAGGCTGCAATGCTTCGCACGGAAGCCGGCTCCGATCCAGGCCACGGGCTTCGGTCACGCGACGGGCACGGGCATGCCGACGATGGACTATGTGCTCGCGGATCCCATCTTCATTCCGCCATCGGCCCGGCACTTGTTTCCCGAGAAGATCCACGATCTGCCGTGCCTGATCACGATGGAGCCGGTCACCAACCTGCAGCCCTCCGAGCTGCCCATGCTGCGCAACGGCTACGTCACCTTCGGCGTGTTCAACCGCATCTACAAGATCTCGGATGATGCGATCCGTGTCTGGTCGCGCATCATGCGGGAGGTGCCGGGATCGAAGATCATCCTCAAGCATGGTCTGCTCGATGATCCGCTGCTGCGCGACAGCCTGGTCGCACGCTTCATCGCGCAGGGCATTGCCGAGGAGAGCATCACGTGCCTCGGCACCACCTCACGCGACGACCACCTGATGGCTTTCGACAAGATCGACATTTCCCTCGACACCTTCCCGCAGAATGGCGGCATCAGCACCTGGGAATCCCTCTACAAGGGCGTTCCCGTGGTCGCCAAGCTCGGCATCGGCGCGTCCTCGCGTGCCGGCGCCTCAATCGTGGCGGCCGTGGGCCTCGGTGACTGGGTCGCCGAGGATGACGACGGCTATGTCGAGATCGCCCGCAGGTTTGCCTCGCAGCCCGAACATCTGGCGAAATTGCGTGCGGGCCTGCCGGCCCAGATCGCAGCCTCGCCCGCCGGCAATGTCGAGATCTACACGCGCGAGCTCGAAGCGGGCTACCGCAAGTTCTGGCGCGACTATTGCGCCGCGGCCTCCGAAAGCGGCGACGCTGCATAGACCGGCCGGACGCGCCACGCGGTTCCGGAACCGGTTGCCGTGCCCCGGATATCGTGACGGACCTCCGGTCGTACCGACCGGCCGGCCCGGGACACGAATCAGTTAGACTCGCTACGAACCATCTTTCGGAGAGATATCTTGAGCAGCGCCGGCGCGCGCGCATTCCAGAATGCGCGGTTGCAGAAGAAGTTGAAGAAGCAGGTCGACGCCATCATCTCCGCCGCGGCGAGCGCCTATGGCCAGGGCAGGTACGCGGAAACCGATGCACTCTGCCGCCAGATCCTGCAAGCCATTCCGGATCATTTCGACGCCACGCATTTGCTCGGCGTGTGCGCTCAACAGGGCGGGCGCCTCGAAGAGGCGCAACAGCTGCTCGAACGCGCGATCGCGATTGATCCTCGTTCACACGAGGCGCAAAGCAATCTCGCCTCCGTCTACTTCGCCCTTCAGAAACTGGAGGCGGCCCGAGCCTGTCAGGAGAAGGCGATCGCGCTGAAGCCGAACTTTACGCCGGCCCTGGCCGGCCTCGGCAACACCTTGCTCCAGATGAGCCTGCCCGAGCAGGCGATCGAGATGTACGAGCGCGCGATCAAGCTGAAGCCCGACTATGCCGACGCGTTCTGCAATCGTGGTGTCGCTGAGCTGGCGCTGTTTCGGTTTGACCGCGCGCGGGAGAGCTTTGATCGCGCGCTGTTGTTTCAGCCGCGCCACGTCGAGGCGCTCATCGGTAAAGGCATGGTCAGTATCGAGCTGAGGCGTTACGACGAGGCGGAAGCCGCGCTCGCAGCCGCGCTCGCGATCAAGCCGGATTCGGCGAAGATTCTGGCGCAACGCGGGCGCCTCAACGCGGCACTGTCGCGGCCGGAACAGGCCGCTGCGGATTTCGATGCGGCACTTGCACTTTCGCCGCGGTTTGAAGTGGCCTTGCGCGGAAAGGCGGAGGCCTCGCTCAGCATCGGAAACACCGCGCAGGCGATCCTGGCCTGCACGACCTTGCTCGAGCAAAATCCACGTTCCACGATCGCAATGGCGCTGCTGAGCTCCTGTTTTGCCAATCAGGGAGAGATCGCCTCCGCAATCGAGCATCTCGACGCGGCGTTGGCGATCGCGCCGGACCCGGACTTGATGGCGCGGAAGATCTACTTTCTGGACTTTCTCCCTGAGGCCGATTTCACGATCCAGCAGGCAACGCGAAAGTCCTGGGGCGAAGCGATCGGCGCCCGGGTGCCGCAAAGGAAGCTCGCACCCCGGCAGATCGACCCCGACAGGCGGATCGTGATCGGCTATGTTTCGTCCGAATTCTGGTACCACTCGGCGGCGTTCGGCCTGCTGCCAGTGCTGCGCCATCATGATCATGCCAACTTCGAGATCGTCTGTTATTCGTGTTCGCCGACACGCGACGCTGTGACAGCCGAGTTCAGGGCGACGGCGGACGTCTGGGTCGATGCCTGGCAGATGTTCGACGACGAACTGGCCGATCGTATTCAGGCCGACAAGGTCGATATCCTGATCGACGTGTCCGGGCATTCGTCGGGCAACAGGCTCCAGGTCTTCGCCCGCAAGCCGGCTCCCATCCAGGTCACGGGCTTCGGACACGCGACGGGAACGGGCCTTCGGACCATGGACTACGTGCTAGCGGACCCCGTCTTCATTCCGCAACCGGCGCGGCCTCTGCTGGTCGAAAAGGTCTTTGACCTGCCATGCCTGATCACGACCGATCCGATCCTGGATGTGGCGCCTTCGCAGCTTCCCATGCTCCGCAACGGCTATGTCACGTTCGGCGTGTTCAACCGCGTCAACAAGATCTCCGACGACGCCATCCGCGTCTGGTCGAAGGTGATGCGCGAGGTGACCGGATCGAAAATCATCATCAAGCATACCCTGCTCGACGATCCGTTGGTGCGCGACGGCCTCCTCGCACGATTTGTGGCGCACGGGGTTGCCGAGGAGCAGATCATCTGCCTCGGCTCGTCGGATCGCGCCGAGCATCTGCGGGCCTTCGCGCTAGTCGATATTTCGCTGGATCCATTTCCGCAGAACGGCGGCGTGAGCACCTGGGAATCCCTCTATGCGGGCGTTCCCGTCATCGCCAAGCTCGGCATCGGTGCCTCCTCGCGTGCCGGCGCCTCGATCGTGACCGCCGTTGGCCTTGGTGATTGGGTTGCCGAGGATGACGAGGGCTATGTCGAGATCGCCCGCAGATTTGCCTCGCAGCCCGAGCATCTGGCGAAGTTGCGCGCGGAGTTGCCGGCCCGGATCGCAGCCTCGCCTGCCGGCAATGTCGAGATCTACACGCGCAAGGTCGAGGAGGGCTACCGCCAGTTCTGGCGCGACTATTGTGCCGCGGCTGCGGAACGCGGCGAGGTCGCGTAAACCGGCCGAACCGCGCCCGGTTTGCGAACGCGCGCGCCCCGACCCGAGGGCGCGTGACGATCACACGAAGGGCGGCTTGATGTTGCTGCGCTTCTCCAGCCACTCCGGCACGGGCAGGTTCTTGGCGCGCATGAAATCCGCGTTGAACAATTTCGACTGATAGCGGCTGCCGGAATCGCACAGCACCGTGACGATCGTCTTGCCGGGCCCGAGCTGCTTGGCGAGGCGCATCGCGCCGACGATGTTGACTCCGGTCGAGCCGCCGAGGCAGAGGCCTTCATGCTGCAGCAGTCCGTAGATTGCCGTGACGGCTTCCGCGTCGGGAATGAGATAGGCGTCATCGACCTTCGCGCTCTCGACGATGGCGGTCGCGCGGTTGAGGCCGATGCCCTCGGTGATCGAGCCGCCCGGGGTCGCCTTGGCATCGCCGGTCCTGAAGTATTCGTACATGCCGGCGCCGTGAGGATCGGCGCAGGCGATCCGCACATTCTTGTTCTTCTCTTTCAGATAGCGGCTGGTGCCCGCGAGCGTACCGCCGCTGCCGACCGAGCAGACGAAGCCGTCGACCTTGCCGCCGGTCTGCTCCCAGATCTCGGGTCCCGTGGACTCGTAATGCGCCTTGGCGTTGTCGAGGTTGTTCCACTGGTCTGCGAACAGCACGCCGTTGGACTCGATCTTGCGCAGCTCATCGGCGAGACGGCGGCCGACATGCTGGTAGTTGTTGGGATTGGCGTAGGGAAGGGCCGGGACCTCGATCAGCTCGGCGCCGCACAGCTTGAGAAAGTCCTTTTTCTCCTGGCTCTGCGTTTCCGGAATCACGATCAGCGTGCGGTAGCCGCGCGCACTCGCGACGACTGCGAGTCCGATGCCGGTGTTGCCGGCGGTCGATTCCACCACGAGACCGCCGGGCTTGAGCTCGCCGCGCTTCTCGGCCTCCAGGATCATCCATTTGCCGGCGCGGTCCTTGACCGACTGGCCGGGATTCATGAACTCGGCCTTGCCGAGAATGGTGCAGCCGGTCAGCTCCGAGGCGCGCTTCAGCTTGATCAGCGGGGTGTTGCCGATGGCTTCGACAACGTCGTTTCGAATGCTCATGTCAGGGAAATCGCTACTAAGGGGGTTGATCTGGTTGGTCAGAACCTAGTGCTTGGGGGACCAAAGGGGAAGGCTTTTGCGCTGCGGCGAAACCAGCTGAAGCTCCTGTCCCAACAACGATATTCTGTTGAGGCGAGATCGTTGCCGGTGCGCCGGGGCGCGCGGTGGGATATCGCTAGGAGGAAATGACTGAGGTCCCGAAGGAGCACGAAACGATACGCTCGCGATGATCGGTCTTGCGAACAGTTTTTGCCACGGGCGAGCGGCTCGCGTTCCAAACGCGTCGACAGGGTGGAAGGTCGAGGAAATCTCGACACGAGGAGGGGTTCTCGTCGGCGCCCACTGACGATGTTGTGAGGTGGCGACCAGGCACGATCGAGCTCAAGGTGCGAGGGGACCTCGCCTCAAAGGGCTCAGCAGCCGGTGTGGCAGCAATATCACATGAAATCTTAGTAAGCTTGCTCGCATTTCCAGATGTTTCGCCGTGGCAGAAATGGCTGCGAGACAACGACATTTTGCATTTTCGTATGTTGGATCCGTGTTCGTTGGCCCGTGCCTTTCGCAACCGCGGCACTGTCCCGCCGTTCCGCGCCCGGCTAGTATGGACCTCAGGTTCCGCAGAAAGCATCACCCCTGTGAACGAGTTGTCCAAAGCCCCCCGACCGTCCCGCCGCGAATCGGTTAATCCGGTTGCGCGGCGGCTCGATCTGCCCGGCGGGGGGTGGATGTGACACAGGATGTTCCGGCGATCGCCATGCGGCGGTCCAAAGGGTCTCCATCCCGGACGCGGCGCGCCGCACGCTGGCTTGCGGTGCTGTGCCTTGCCGCCACATCTGGCGCCTGCGTTCTGACCCAGGATCTGCCTGATCCCGCCCTCGATGTTCCCACGCACTACAAATACGCGAGCAAGGGCGATGCGCCGCCGTCGTTGGATTGGTGGCGCGGCTTCCGCTCCGCCGAGCTGACGCAGCTGATGGACGAGGCGCAGACCGTCAACCTCGACATCGCCGCGGCGGTTGCGCGCATCGTCCAGGCCGACGCCCAGGCGCGGCAGGCGGGCGCGGCGCTGCTGCCCAGCGTGTCGACGGGCGGATCGGAAACCTATTCGCGCACCTCGGGCGCAAGCTCCTCGGGCCTGTCCATCGGCGGCCGCGAGGTCGTCAACTATTCGGCCTCGCTGAGCGCCAGCTATCAGCTCGACTTCTGGGGCCAGAACCGTGATGCGCTGCAGACGGCCCAGGAGACGGCGAATGCCAACCGCTTCGATCGCGACACCGTCGCGCTGACGACGCTGGCGGCCGTCGCCAACGCCTATTTCCAGGTGCTGGCCTCGCAGGACCGCATCAGGACCTCACAGCGCAACATCGCAAGCGCGCAGCGCATTCTCGACGCGGTCAGGGAGCGGCGCAAGGCCGGCACCGGCACGGATCTCGATGTCGCCCAGCAGGAGAGCGTGCTTGCCAACCAGAAGGCCCTGGTGCCGCCGCTGCGCCAGACGCTGGACCAGAACGTCAACGCGCTCGCCGTGCTGGTCTCGCGACCGCCGGAGAGCGTGCGCGTGCTCGGCGGCTCGCTCGACCGGGTCGCGATCCCGCGCGTGACGCCCGGCCTGCCGTCGGAGCTGCTGACGCAGCGGCCGGACATCCGTCGGCAGGAGGCGCAGCTTGCGTCCGCGACCGCCAATATCGGCAACGCCCGCGCCCAGTTCTTTCCGACCATCCAGCTCACCGGCAATGGCGGCTATCAGAGCTCGGCGCTGGTCTCGCTGTTCCAACCGCATGCGGCTTTCTTCCAGCTCGTCGGCAGCGCCACGCAGCCCATCTTCGACGGCGGCAAGATCCTCGGCAATTTCGAGCTTGCCAAGGCACGGCAGGACGAGCTGCTGCAGACCTACCGCAAGACCATCGTGCAGGCCTTTGCCGACGTCGACAATGCGCTGTTCTCGATCAAGCAGACCACGATCAAGCTGCAATTGCAGCGCGACGTCGTCGTCGCCTCGCGCCGCGCCTTCGATCTCTCTGAGCAGCAATTGCGCGCCGGCACCGCCGACATCGTGACCGTGCTCAACACCCAACTGACCCTGTTCCAGGCGGAAGACGCGCTGTCACAGGCGCAACTGGCCCGCTTGCTCGCCATCGTCAGCCTGTATCAGGCGCTCGGCGGCGGCTGGGAGCCGCGAATGGAGAAACCGGTCAATGCTCTTTAAGCCGGATAGCAAGCAAGGCGCAGAGGAGGGGACGGCGAGACGGTCGCGCGGCCGCGGCTTCGTCATGACCCTGATCACGCTCGCGATCCTCAGTGGGCTCGGTTATCTCGGCTGGACTATCTGGCATCAGCAGCCGCAGCAGGCGAACGGCCGCAACCAGCGGCCCGATCTGCCGGTCCCGGTGCTGGCGGCGACGCCCCGCATCCAGGACGTGCCGGTCTATCTCGACGGCGTCGGCGCGATCCGCGCGCTCAACACCGTGACCGTGCGCTCGCAGGTCGACGGCAAGCTGATTGCGGTGAACTTCACCGAGGGCCAGGACGTCAAGAAGGGCGACGTGGTCGGCGAGATTGATCCGGCGATCTACCAGGCGCAGTACGACCAGGCCGTCGCCAAGAAGGCGCAGGACCAGGCCCAGCTTGCCAACCAGCGCATCGACCTGACGCGCTACGAGCAGCTCGCTGCTTCCAATGCCGGCTCCAAGCAGCAGGCAGACACCCAGCGCGCGCTGGTCGCGCAGACCGAGGCCCTGGTGAAGGCCGACCAGGCCGCGATCGACAATGCGGCGGCAACACTCAGCTACACCAAGATCGTGGCGCCGATCTCGGGTCGTGCCGGCTTGCGTCAGGTCGACCAGGGCAACATCATCCATGCGTCCGACACCACGGGTCTCGTGGTGATCACGCAATTGCAGCCGATCGCGGTGTGGTTCAGCCTGCCGCAGCAGCAGATCATGCGCGTCAACGCGGCCGCGGCGAAAGGCACGCTCGCGGTCGACGTGTTCGGTAATGACGGCACCACCGTGATCGACACCGGCAAGCTCACCGGTATCGACAATCAGGTCGACCAGACCACCGGCACGCTCAAACTCAAGGCGGAGTTTCCGAACGCCAATTACCAGCTTTGGCCGGGCCAGTTCGTCAATGTCCGCCTCAAGGTCGAGACGCTGATGCAGGCGCTGGTGATCCCGACGTCGGCCGTGCAGCGCGGCCCGATTGGGACATTCAGCTATGTCATCGGCGAGGACAACGTCGTTTCGGCCAAGCCCGTCGCGGTGACCCAGCAGAACGAGCATGACGCCGTGATCGCCAGCGGACTGTCAGCGACCGACCGGGTCGTCACCACGGGCTTTGCCAATCTGTCCGATGGTTCCAAGGTGATCATCGGCCGTGACGACCAGACCCCGTCGGCCGATCTCGCCCCGCGCAAGCGAGCGCGCGGGCCGGACGCGCAAAAGAAGGATGGGGCCAAGGAAGGTCAGAAGGAAGGCTCGAAGGAAGGCCAGAAGGACGGGCAGGGCAAGACCGGCGAGTTCCGCGCCAAGCGCAACAGCAGCGAGGGCGACCAGAAGGGACAGACCGGGCCGGCTCCGGGGCCTACATCAAGTCCTGGGGCATCAGGATCAGGAGCCAAGCAGCCATGATCCCGACAACGGCCGCCTGAGGCGGCAGGCAGAACCCATGGGTGTCTCCGAACCCTTCATCCGCCGGCCGATCGCGACCTCGCTGCTCGGCATCGCGCTTCTGATCGGCGGGTTGCTGGGCTATTTCGCGCTGCCGGTCTCTGCGCTGCCGCAGGTCGACTTCCCGACCGTGCAGGTGACGACGCAGCTTCCCGGCGCGAGCCCCGACGTGATCGCCTCGCTGATCACAGCGCCCCTGGAGCGACAGCTCGGGCAGATCCCGTCGCTGTCGGCGATGAACTCGACGAGCTCGTTCGGCGTCAGCCAGATTTCGCTGCAGTTCGATCTCAACCGCGACATCGATGGCGCGACCCAGGACGTGCAGGCGGCGATCAACGCCGCGGCGGGCGTGCTGCCGAAGACGCTGCCTTATCCGCCGACCTACGCCAAGGTGAACCCCGCGGACGCGCCTGTCATGACGCTGGCGCTGCGCTCGGACACCATCTCGCTGCGGGCGATGAGCGACATTGCCGACACCATTCTGGCGCAACGTTTGAGCCAGATCTCCGGCGTCGGACGCGTCTCGGTGCTCGGCGGGCTGAAACCGGCCGTGCGCATCCAGGCTGATCTGGCGCGGCTCGCCGCTTACGGCATCGCCATGGAGGATCTGCGCACCGCGATTGCCAACGCCAACGTCTCGGGGCCGAAAGGCTCGCTCGACGGCGCCCAGCAATCCTACATCATCGCGGCCAACGACCAGATCGCCGCGGCCGACGCCTACAGGCCCGTCATCATCGCCTATCGCAACGGCTCGCCGGTCACCATCGCCGACGTCGCGCAGATCGTCGATGGCCTCGAGAACGACCGCACCGGCGGCTGGTACCAGGGCACGCCGGCCGTCATCATCGACATCCAGCGCCAGCCCGGCGCCAACGTGATCGACGTCGTCGGCCAGATCCGCGCCGAGATCCCCAAGGTGCAGCGTGCGATCCCGGCCGGGGTGAACCTCACCATCGTTTCCGACCGCACCGTCACCATCCGCGCCTCGGTGCGCGACGTGCAGTTCACGCTCGTCCTCGCCGTCGTGCTGGTGACCCTGGTGGTGCTGCTGTTCCTGCGCTCGCTGCGCGCAACCGTGATCGCAGGCGTGGCGCTGCCGCTGTCGCTGATCACGAGCTTCGGCATCATGTATTTCGCCGGCTTCAGCCTCGACAATCTGTCGCTGATGGCGCTGACGATCGGCACCGGATTTGTCGTCGACGATGCCATCGTCATGATCGAGAACATCGTCCGCCACATGGAGAACGGCGACAGCGCGATGGAGGCCTCGCTCAAGGGTGCCAGCGAGATCGGCTTCACCGTGATCTCGCTGACGGTGTCGCTGATCGCGGTGTTCATCCCTCTGCTGTTCATGTCGGGCCTGGTCGGACGCATGTTCCGGGAGTTCGCGCTGACCCTGACGATCGCGGTCGTGACCTCGGCGGTAGTCTCGCTGACGCTGACGCCGATGATGTGCTCGCGCCTGCTCAAGCACGCCCACGAGGAGGTGTCGGTGCCGGGATTGGCCGCGATCAGCCGCTTCATCGACCGCACCGTCGAGGCCTATCACCGGACGCTGCTCTGGGTGCTGGAGCGCCAGCGCGCCACGCTGGTCGTGACCTTCGCCACGCTGATCGCCACCCTGGTCCTCTACGTCGTCGCGCCAAAGGGCTTCCTGCCGTTGCAGGACACCGCCTCGATCACGGCGGTGACGGAAGCCGGGCCCGACGTCTCGTTCGCGGAGATGCAGAAGCGGCAGGCCGAGGCGGCCGACGCCATCAAGGCGGATCCCGATGTGGTCGGCGTGGTCTCGGTGATCGGGGCGGGCTCAGTCAATCCGACCACCAATGTCGGCCGGCTCGTCATGGGATTGAGGCCGCGCGGCGAGCGGCGTGATGACGTCGCGGTCGTGATAACCCGGTTGAAGGAGAGGGTCGCGGGCATCCCGGGCATGACCGTGTATTTCCAGCCGGTGCAGGACGTGCAGATCTCGACCCAGTCGAGCCGCTCGCAATACCAGTACACGCTGACCGGCACCGATGCGACGCTGGTGTCGGAATGGGCGCGCAAGCTGGTGACGGAGATGCGGCGCGATCCCTTGTTCCGCGACGTCTCCTCGGAGGCGCAAGAGGGCGGATTGCGGGCGCAGCTCGACGTCGATCGCACCCGCGCCGGCCAGCTCGGCGTGAGCCTGCAAGGAATCACGGATACGCTCAACGACGCCTTCGCGCAGCGGCAGATATCGACCATTTACGGCCAGGCCAACCAGTACCGCGTGGTACTGGAGGCGCTGCCGATGTACCAGCGCGATCCCTCGATCCTGTCGAAGCTCTACCTGCCGGGCGCCGCGAGCGCGACCGCCGGCGCACCGAACGCCCAGGTGCCGCTGTCGGCCGTGGCGACGCTGAAGCGCACCACCGCGCCGCTGGCGATCTCGCACCAGGCCCAGTTCCCCTCGGTGTCGCTCAGCTTCAACCTCGCGCCGGGAGCCGCGCTCGGCGATGCCGTCGACGCCGTGAAGACGATCGAGACCCGGATCGGCATGCCCAATAGCATCGTCGGCGTCTACGCGGGCGATGCCGCCGAATTCGCCAAGGCGCTGGCCGGCCAGCCATGGTTGCTGCTCGCCGCCGTAATCACGATCTACATCGTGCTCGGGGTGCTTTATGAGAGCTACATCCATCCGATCACGATCCTGTCGACGCTGCCCTCGGCCGGCGTCGGCGCGATCCTGGCGCTGGTGCTGTGCGGGCAGGACCTCTCGGTGATCGGCCTGATCGGCATCATCCTCCTGATGGGCATCGTCAAGAAGAACGCCATCATGATGATCGACTTCGCGCTCGAGGCCGAGCGCGGGCAGGGCATGTCGCCGAACGAGGCGATCGTGCAGGCCTGCCTGTTGCGATTCCGCCCGATCATGATGACGACGCTGGCGGCACTGTTCGGCGCGCTGCCGCTGGCGATCGAGAGTGGCACCGGTGCCGAGCTGCGTTTCCCGCTCGGCATCTCCATCATCGGCGGCCTGCTGCTCAGCCAGCTCCTGACACTCTACACGACGCCCGTGATCTACCTCGCGCTCGACCGCATCAACCGCCGCCTCGAGCAGGCGCTGCCGCCGGCCGAATCCGGCGGGCCGCCCGTGGCGGGCGCGACCGAGGGGATGCAGTGATGGCATCGATCTCGGAGCCCTTCATCCGCCGCCCGGTCGCGACCACGCTGCTGTCGATCGGGTTGTTCCTGCTGGGTGTGGTCGCCTACGAGTTCCTTCCCGTCGCCTCGGTCCCGAACGTCGACTTCCCAGCAATCTTCGTCTCGGCAAGCCGGCCGGGCGCCGACCCGGCCGTGATGGCGGCAACGGTAGCCTCGCCATTGGAGCGGCGGCTGGGTGAGATCGCGGGCATCAACCAGATCACCTCGACCTCGACGCTCGGTAACACCAGCATCCAGCTCCAGTTCGACATCGGCCGCAGCATCGACAAGGCCGCGCGCGACGTGCAGGCGGCGATCAACGCCGCCATGGTCGACCTGCCGAGCGACCTGCCAACGCTGCCGCGTTTTCGCAAGGCCAACACGGCCGGCGCGCCCGTCTTCGTGCTGGCACTGACCTCGAACACGCTGTCCGCCAGCGCAATTTACGACGTCGCCGACACGGTCCTGGCGCAGCGCATCTCGCAGGTTCCGGGCGTCGGCAACGTGGCCATCAGCGGCGCCGATCAACCGGCGGTCCGGGTCCAGCTCAATCCGGTGGCGCTCTCGAACGCAGGCATCGCCACCGACGACGTCCGCACCGCGATCATCAACGCCAATCCGCTCGGTCCTGTCGGCATCTTCAACGGCGAACGCCAGAGCGAGACGCTGGCGCTCAACAAGCAGATGCGCACGGCGAAAGAGTTCCGCGACATCGTCATCAAGAGTGCCAATGGCAATTTCGTGCGGCTGTCCGACGTCGCCGACATCGAGGATTCCGTCCGCAACGCGCGCTCGATCGCCTGGTTCAACAAACAGCCGGCGGTGCTGATCCAGATCACCAAGCAGGGCGATGCCAACGTCATCGACACCGTCGACCGGGTGAAGGCGCTGATCCCCGAGCTCAGGCAATGGATTCCGGCCGGGGTCGAGATATCCACCCTGGTCGACCGCACCGGCACAATCCGCGCCAGCGTGCTCGACATGCAATGGACGTTGCTGGCGACCGCGGTCCTCGTGATGGTCGTGGTGTTCGTGTTCCTGCGGCGCATGACGCCGACGATCGCGGCCGGCATCTCGGTGCCGCTGGCGCTGGCCGGCACCTGTGCCGGCATGTGGATCGCGGGGTTCTCGATCGACAATCTGTCGCTGATGGCGCTTGCGATCTCCGTCGGCTTCGTGGTCGACGACGCCATCGTCATGATCGAGAACATGTATCGCAATCTCGAGCACGGCATGCGGCCGTTCCGGGCGGCGCAGGAGGGCGCCAGGCAGATCGGCTTCACGGTGGTCTCGATCAGCCTGTCGCTGGTCGCGGCGTTCACGCCGCTGATCTTCATGGACGGCATCGTAGGTCGCCTCTTGCGCGAATTCTCGCTGACGCTGACCTTCGCCATTCTGGTCTCGACGCTGGTCTCGCTCACGGTCACGCCGATGATCTGCGCGCATTACATCCGGCAGCCCACGTCCGGCACGGCGACGCTGTTCGATCGCATCATCGAGGGCTCGCTGTCGCGCATCGTCGCCTTCTATGCCAAAACCTTGCGCACCGTGCTGGACTACCCGCTGGCGACGCTGCTGGTGTTCTTCGCCACCATCGGCCTCACCGTGACGCTCTACATCAAGGTGCCCAAGGGCTATTTCCCGACCGACGATTCCGGTTTCGTGATCGGGGCAACGCGCGCCTCGGCCGATATCTCGTTCCAGTCGATGCTCGGTCTGCAGCAGCGGCTCGCCGAAATCGTGATGAAGGATCCGGCCGTGGCCGGCATCGGCTCGACCGTCGGCGCCGGAGGCGGGCCGGGGGGAGCGACCTCGAACCGCGGCATCATGTATATCAGCCTGAAACCGCCGGCGGAGCGCGACCACGTCTCGACGGAGGTCGTGATCGACCGTCTGAGACGCGCGCTGTATCCCGTGGCCGGCATCCGTCTCTTCATGTTCGCCGCCCAGGACGTTCGTGCCGGCGGGCGGCAGAGCGATTCCGACTACCAGTACACGCTGACCAGCACCGACCTCAGTCTGCTGCAGAAATGGGCGCCCATCGTCGCCAAGCGCATGGAGAGCGTCGAGGGTATCACCGACATCTCCAGCGACCGCGATCCCGGCGGGCTTCAATTGACCCTGAGCATCGATCGCCAGAAGGCCTCTGCGCTCGGCGTCAGGGTTCAGGACATCGACAACGCGCTGAACAACGCCTTCTCGCAGCGGCAGATCTCGATCATCTACACCCAGCGCAACCAGTACATGACCGTGCTGGAGATCGATCCGAAATTCCAGGTCGATCCTTCCAACCTCGAGCGGATCTATGTCGCGGGCGCGGGCGATGCGCAGGTGCCGCTGTCGGCCGTGGTGCACGCGACGCGCGGCCTTGCCGCGCTCGCGGTCTATCATTCGCAGTCGTTCCCCTCGACCACGGTGTCGTTCAACCTCCTGCCGAACGTCCAGCTTCAGGCGGCGACCCAGAACATCCAGCGGGCGGTCGAGGAACTGCACATGCCCGAAGGCATTCGCGGCAGCTTCGACGGCAATGCCGGCGACTTCGCCAAGACCAGTGGCCGCCAGCCGCTGCTCATCCTCGGCGCGCTGGTGGCGATGTATATCGTGCTCGGGGTGCTCTATGAGAGCCTTGCCCATCCGCTCACGATCATCTCGACGCTGCCTTCGGCCGGGCTCGGCGCACTGCTCGCCCTGCAACTCACCAACACGCCGCTGACGGTGATCGCCTTCGTCGGCATCATCCTGTTGATCGGTATCGTCAAGAAGAACGGCATCATGATGGTGGACTTCGCGCTCGACGCCGAACGCCAGCGCGGCCTGTCGTCGGCGGAGGCGATCTTCGAGGCCTGCCAAGCGCGCTTCCGCCCGATCCTGATGACGACCATGGCGGCGCTGTTTGCCGGCATTCCGCTCGTGGTGGCGACCGGTCCCGGCACGGAGTTGCGCCGGCCGCTCGGCATCACCATCATCGGCGGCCTGTTCGTTTCGCAGATCCTGACGCTCTACACGACGCCCGTGATCTACCTCTTGATCGACCGCCTGCGGCGCCGGTCCGCGCCGCGCCCGCTGCCTGCGCCCGCGGAATAGGTTGTTGATGCCGCGCTTCAAGCGTATAGCGGCGCCCATGTCGAACCCACCCGATACGGCTAGCGCCGATCCGATTCCCGAATGCCCGCATTGCCAGAAGCCGATGCCGCTGTGCATCTGCGACAGCGTCACGCCGATTGAAAACCGACTGTCGCTCCTGATCCTGCAACATCCGCAGGAGCAGGACAGGGCGCTCGGCACCGCGCGCCTGCTGGCGAAGCATTTCGCCGATGCCACGGTGCGGGTCGGACTGTCCTGGCCGAGCCTGTCCAAGGCACTGGGACGGCCGGTCGAGAACGCCGCGCGCTGGGCCGTGCTCTACCTCGGCTCGGCACGCGCCGCCGATCTCGAAGCGGAAGGCGAGATCCTCGCACTCAACCGCAAGGGCGAGATCGCGGAGAACCAGCGCGCAATCCTCGGCAAGCTCGAAGGTGTCGTGCTGCTCGACGGCACCTGGAGCCAGGCCAAGGCGCTGTGGTGGCGCAATCCCTGGATGCTCAAGTGCCAGCGCGTGATCCTGAATCCGGCGCATCCCTCCCGCTACGGGCGCCTGCGCAAGGAGCCGCGCAAGGATGGGCTGTCGACCATCGAGGCCGCGGCGACGATTCTCGCGGGCCTCGAGCGGCGCCCTGATATCGCCGACACGCTGCATGCGAGCTTTGAACGACTGTTGACGCGCTACCGCGAGGTCCAGGCCGAGATGCCGGAATTGGCCCCCAAGCCTGTCCCGAAAGCCCGGCGCGACTTCCGGCGACGCAAACGAGCCTGACTTCGGGTCGCATCCCCTGTACGGGACAGCCTCCGGTCAAAGTCAGATGAAGGCAGTTGCCTAACCCATTGATCCCCTATATTGCTCCGGCCTTACGGGGCCACGTGGCGGAGTGGTTACGCAACGGTCTGCAAAACCGTGTACACCAGTTCAATTCTGGTCGTGGCCTCCATCACAACCCTCTGATCTCTCGGCATAATTAGAAGCTCGGCGCGGATCCCGCCGATGCTGCGCGCCCGCGCTCCGCCAAGCTGCGCGGTGGCGCGATCACCGGGTTTGCCCGGAGCCTGCCGGAAACCTCCGATTCAGGCCGGCTGGCATAGAGTTCGCATCTGCGAAGTGATGCGTCTCGTCACCCGAGCACTGGAGCCACAAATGGGCGACATCGTCCGATTTGTCCCGAAATCCGAGTTGGAGCGGGCGCGCCTCATCCGTGAGGCCCGCGCGATCTATGACAGCATCTTCCCATCGGCCGCACCGGACCGGGCTCCGCAGGATGGCGAGGATCGCGTCAAGAATTGATCGTTGCCGAGCCGGGCGTCCGGCGTAGGCCTCCACAGCAAAACGCCCGCGAGGCGGGCGTTCGGTTCACCGCGAAGAGAAAGCCCTCAGCAGGCCGCGTACCAGCCGTCGGGAAACGGCAGGAGGGGCCAGGCGCCCTCATTGTCATTGGCGGCTTTGGGCGTCGCGTCGAAACTCCACGTGCGGGGCACGAATTCCTCCTCCGGCGCGGGAGCGAAATCTTCAATGAGCATGGCGTCCCGGACGGCATCCAGCAGCAAGTTGAATTCGGCTTCGCTTCTCATCGCACCCTCGCAAAACGCGGATGGCGCAATGTCGCAAAGCCGGTTTGTTACCCGATTGAGCCGATCGTTCGCATTTTAACGATCCGGCGATCTGGCCCCGATTGGTTAGCGATTTCTAAAGAAGTCCCGTCGGGAACCTACGTTCCACCCCAGCATCCCCAGTGTGAAAGAGATCACATCCTCCGCGATTTAATTCTCCTACCCCTTCGCACGACGCCGGCCAGCAAGGCCGGGAGGCGGGTAGGGCAGACAGGAGACTGGTCATGAAGGCGAGGTTCTTGCGGTTTGCGGGTGTGAAGTGCCGGGCGCGCCGCGCCTCGACCGTCGGGCTGTTCCTGGCGCTGTTCGCCCCCGCTGCCCACGCGCAAGGGACGGCGGAGCAGCGCCGGGCCTGTACGCCCGATGTCTACCGGCTTTGCGCCGGCGAAATTCCCAATGTCCGCGCCATCACGGCCTGCCTGCGCCGTAACCGCTCCAGCTTGAGCGAGGCTTGCCGAAGCGTGTTCGACCAGGCCGGCGGTTGATTTAGCGGGACTGTGGGTTTGTGCGCAGCAAGTCGTCCGGTTGGCTGACGAATCCGCGCTACCGGTCCTGTGGATATGCTGCGGACAGGCTGTGGACCGGTGGCAGGTGCCGGTCGCCCTGAGAGAGCGGTAGGTGAACGCAGGTCTCGTACCCCGAGCGTTTTACGGTGCACGCGTCCGGACACGAGACCGGAGCGAGACGCAAAAAGTCGTGCCGAACGCTCCCGGCATTTCGTCTCAAATTGCAACCCGCGGATGCAAGAAGTCTTGATCGGCCGTGACCTGCAGGTGAGTGGGGTCTTGAACGCGGCTCCGGGGCAGGACGACTAACAGGTAGCGTGCATGTGGATCAGGGAAACGTGATCAGGTCTCCCCTTCCTAAAGCACCAAAATGGTGCTTTAGTGCTTTCCATGAGCCAGTCACCCCGAAACGCGCCGGCCGCGCTGCGTTACAGGCTTGCCCCCGACCCGGTCGCCAAGGCCGCGCTGGAGGCGACGTTCGGGGCTTACGACCGCATGATGGAGATCCTCGACGAGGTCGCGCGGAGCCACAATGTCGGCTCCAACGTCGTGCTGCTGCATGCTCACGCCTATGACCCGATCCGCAAGGCGACCGCGCTGCCCTCGCGCCTCGTGACCCTGGGCCTGCGCGACCGGGCCGAATATCGCGCGGCACAGGGCCGCCGTCTGCCGCTCGACGACAAGCTCGCCAAGATCAAGGGTCCCGCGACCATTTCGATTGCGACCGTCGAGGGGCGCTTCAGCGTGCCCTTCGACTACGCCGGCTATGCCGAGGGCTGGGGACACAGCGTACCCGCGCGCCTGGTCCGTACCGATGACGGTTTCGAAGTTCACTACGGCGTCACGCCGAACACTCTGCCAGAGGAGGAGAACGCTATGGATACCATCGCTGCCGCCCCCGACAATTTCCTGTCCCGGGTCGGGCGCCTGATCGCCGGCATCGCTTACGACGCGATCGAGCAGGCGGAAGGCAAGAACAAGCTCAAGGTGGTCGGCCAGGCCATCCGCGAGATCGAGCGCGCCGAGAGCGAAGCGCGCGACGCGCTCGCCGCCGCGCGTGCCGAGGAATACCGCCTCAGCGCGCGCCGCACCGAGATCGAGCGCGAGATGGCCGATCTCGTGCCCAAGATCGAAGGGGCGATCGCTGATAGCCGCGACGACCTCGCTCGTGCCGGCATCGCACGGCAGATGGATCTGGAGGCGCAGTTCGAGGTGCTCTCCCGCGCCATCGACGAGAACAACGAGAAGATCGAGCAATGTGTCACCTCGCTGCGTGCGGTGCTGTCGGCACTCCAGGACGCCGAGCAGCGCCGCGCCGATCTCGAAAAGAGCGAGGCGGCCGCGAGCCAGCAGGGCTCGACGTCGCCCCGCAAGCAGGGCGGCACGTCCGCTGCAGCCAAGGCCTTGCGTGCGGGCAAGGCGGTGGCGCGGGCCACCGGCGTGCCGCCGGGCATCCCTTATTCGAGCGACATCGACGAGCTCAGCACCCTCCATCGCGACAAGGAAATTGCGGCGAGGCTGGCGCGGCTGAAGTCGCGCTCCTGAGTGCCGTGTCATGAGCGCTCTGCTCGAACACGTCATGTCGCCGGAGGTCAGGCCGTTCGCGATCGCGGCGGCCATGATCGTCATCGTCGGCTCGATCGAGGTGGTCTCGATGCTGGTCGGCGCCTCCTTGAGCGAGATGCTCGGCACCAACATCGACTTTGGTCATCCCAGCGACAATGGCGTGATCAACGCGATCTCCTGGATCAATGTCGGCGGCGTGCCGCTCTTGATCTTTCTGTTGCTGTTGCTCGGCGCTTTCTCCATCACAGGCTTCCTGATCCAGGACATCGCACGGATGGTGGCCGGCCCCTTGCCGGCGACGCTCGCCTCGGTCGGAGCGGTTGCCGTCTCGGTGCCGCTGGTGCGCTCCGCGAGCAGGGCCATCGCGCGGGTCATTCCCAAGGATGAAAGCTATGTCGTCGGTCTCGGCGACCTCGTCGGCCGCGTCGGGGAGGTCGTCATCGGCCCGCTCGATCAGGGCCCGCCCGGCAAGGTCAGCGTGGCCGATATCCATGGCAACCGCCATTTCGTCTGGGCGGTCGCCGCGCCGTCGTCCTCGCCGCTGCCGCAGGGAACCATGGTCCTGCTGGTCGATCGCGACGGTACCCGCTTCGTTGCGGTGAAGGCCGAGGATGAACTTAAGCCGTCGAAGCCACCTCTAAGCAGCAGCTAGGTCATTCATTGGAGAATATCATGTTCGACATCGCAGTCCCGGCCATGATCGGCGTCGCGCTGATCGTCGTCCTCGGGATCGTCTTCACCATCCTCTACAAGCGCGCCACGCGCGACGAGGCCTTCGTGCGCACCGGCCTCGGCGGCAAGAAAGTCGTGCTCGACGGCGGCGCCATGATCCTGCCGATCTTCCACTCCTATGCCAGCGTCAATCTGAAGACTCTGCGGCTCACCGTCGAACGCAAGGAGCGGGAATCCCTCATCACCAAGGACCGTTTGCGTGTCGACATCGTCGCCGAGTTCTACGTCCGCGTTCGTCCGGACGAGGAGAGCATCGCGCTGGCAAGCCAGACGCTGGGCGCGCTGACCAACGACGCCGAGGCGCTGCGCAACCAGGTGGAGGCGAAGTTCGTCGACGGCCTGCGCTCGGTCGCCGCGACCATGAGCATCCTGGAGCTTCAGGAGAAGCGATCGGACTTCGTCAAGCACGTGCAGTCCACGGTCGAGTCGGACGTGAAGTCGAACGGTCTCGAACTGGAGTCGGTGTCGCTGACCAAGCTGGACCAGACCGACGTCAAGTTCTTCAATCCGGAGAACTTCTTCGACGCCGAAGGCCTGACCCAATTGAAGACCGTCACCGAGACCCGTCGCCGCGACCGCAACGCCATCGTGCGCGACAACGAGGTCGCGATTGCGCAGAAGGACCTCGAGGCGCGGCAGCAGACCCTCGGCATCGAGCGGACCAAGAAAGAGGCCGAGCTCTCCCAGGAGCGCGACATCGCCAACAAGACCGCAAGCACCCGCGCCGAGGTCGCGACCGCAACCCAGACCGCGCGCCTGACCGAGGAGAACGCCCGCATCGATACCGATAGGGCGGTTGCCGAGAAGGAGGCCGGCGCCAAGCAGGTCAAGGAAACCGCGGTGATCGAGTCGGATCTGGCGATCAACAAGCGCAAGACCGACGCCCAGCGCGAGATCCAGATCGCCACGCAGGAGAACGAGATCCAGATCGCGGCCAAGAGCAAGCAGACCTCGGAAGCCGTCGCGGAAGCCAAGACCGCCGAAGCGATCGCCGTCTCCGCGGAGGAAAAGGTCGTCACGGCGCGCGCCGTCGAGGTCGCCGATCGTGCCCGTCTCACCCAGGTGCTGGCCGCGCGCACCGAGGCCGAACGCAAATCGACCGAGCTGATCGTCGCGGCCGAGGCCGAGAAAAAGGCCTCGCTCGATCGCGCCGAGGCCGTGAAGACGCTGGCCACCGCGGAAGCCGAATCCAACAAGATCAAGGCCGTCGGCGTCCGCAACATCGGTGAGGCCGAGGCCGCCGTCATCACCATGAAGAACGAGGCGCAGAACAAGCTCGGCAGCAACGTCATCGACTTCGAGATCGCCAAGAAGCGGATCGAGACGATGCCCTTGGCGCTGGCCGAGATGGTCAAGCCGATCGCAAACCTCAAGGACGTCCGTATCCTGCACACCGGTGGTGCGTTCGGCGGCAACGGCGCCGGCGGAGGCAATGTCGGTTTCGGCGAAGGGCTCGCCGGCGAGCTGCTCAAGGTCCACGCGCTGCGTCCGATGATCGACGAGATCCTGCGCCAGAGCGGCTTTGCGCCGGGCGACGATCCCGTGCAGGCGCTGGTCGGCGCGGTGACCGGGAAGAGCAACGGCGCAGCTGTGCCGGCGCCTGCGCCTGCGCCGGCGAAGGCAAACGCCGCCGATCTATGAATGCCCGTTCATTGCTGCGGAGAATTCGAAACGATAGAAACAAGTCCTGCGCGTCTCGCGTCGCGCAACGTTCCGGAGTGCAGATCGACGGCGTGTTGAACCCTTCGATCGCGCTCCGGACATGTCTCGAGGCAACGCTTTTTGTTGCCGCGGCGCCTGCGCCGATCGACGCCGGGCGCCGAGGCCTGTTTCGATCGGAGGATTTTTCACATGAAGTATTTTCTGTCTGGATTGATCGCGATCGGTTTATCGGTCGCCGCCATGCCCGCGTTCGCGGCTGACGCCCGCAACGTCACCGTCGTCAACGAGACCGGCTATGCCATCAAATTCCTCGGCTTCAACGCGCCGGACGATGGGCTGGACGAGTGGGAGAACGAGCTCGAAAAGGTGCTGCAGAACCAGGCCAGCACCTATGTCGAGTTCGACGAGGACGACGAGGGCTGCGTCTGGAACATCCGCGTCGACTGGCAGAACTACGACGAGGCGGTGCTGTGGAAGAACGTCAATCTCTGCAAGATGACCGCGCTTCGGCTGCGCTACGACCCCGGCACCAAGACCACCTCGTTTCTCGCGGAATAGCGATCGGCCGTCACGGCCTGGAGGAGGGACCTTTCAGGCCCTTCCTCAGCTACGTTCGGATGATGACGAATTCGTCCTTTGCAAGCGCAAGCGGCTTTGTTATACGCAGCCCCGCGCGAACGACTGGTTCGCCTTTTCCTCGGTAGCTCAGCGGTAGAGCATCCGACTGTTAATCGGATGGTCGCTGGTTCGAATCCAGCCCGGGGAGCCAAATCTTGCCGTAAATTCAATGAGTTGCAGCCGCGTCCTCATGCGGCGGGCGACCTCGTTGCAGTGGTTTCTGAGCAGCGCCTTAGCGATTCCTGCCTGGAATCGCATTCAAGCAGATGTGTGGATGGGCGTCGTCACGCCATGCGGGCGGCGCCAAATCGACTCAATTGAAATCGAGCTTCGACAGCTGCCGGAATTTTACGGAGCTGATTCCCATGACAGACATCCAGGTCGACCGTTCTCAGATGGCCCCCTCGATTCTGCCGGCCGAGATTCCCGAGCTCAGCGACGATGAATGCCTCGCCTGTCTGGCGCGTGCGGTCGAGACGCCCAATTCGGCGCGGCTGGATGAGGTCGCAGCTCTGATCGGCCGCCTCGCGGTGGCAATCGAGTAGGGCTGGTTGCCCCTGCGATCGGGAGGTTGCGGAAAGCCCCGGGTCTAGGGGCGAGTGTCATGTTGCGTTTTCGGCGGGCATGTTCCAAAGATGCCGCGAATTTTGGCTCGCGACCGACGGCTGGAGCTGTCGATCGCACCGCCTCGACAAGGCACCGCGAGACCCGACATGCCGCAGAATGACACGCTTCCCAAGACCGAATCCGGGTACCGGACGGACGCCCTGGAGATCCACCAGGGTGCAGAACGCAAGAAGCAGGCTGCGGAGAGCGAGAAGCGGCGCCTCAAAATGGTCGATGGCCAGGTGCGCACCAATGACGTCACCGACCGTCGTGTTCTCGATGCCATGCTCACGGTTCCGCGCGAGGCCTTCGTGCCGGCCGACAGGCAGGCACTGGCTTACCTCGACCTCGATCTTGACGTCAGCGAGGGCGGAGCCAAGCGCTTCCTCATCAAGCCGCAGCTGACGGGCAAGCTACTGCAGGCCGCCGAGATCGGCGAGGGCGACAACGTGCTGGTGGTCGGCTGTGCGACGGGATATCTCGCCGCGCTGGCCGCCAAGCTGGCGCGCCAGGTCACCGCGACGGAATGCGATTCGGCGCTGGCCGCGAAGGCAACGAATGCCTTCGCTGCCCTGAAGCTTGCCAATGTCGCCTGCAAGGCCGCCGCCTGCGGCGAGGGCGATCCGTCCGCCGCTCCCTATGACGTGATCATCCTCAATGGCGCTGCCGAGGTGATGCCGGAAGCCCTGCTCGGGCAGCTGAAGGAGGGCGGGCGCCTGGTGGGCGTGTCCGCCGAATCCAGGCCGCCGCGGGCCGTGATCGTGACCCATACCCACGGTGAATTCGGCCATCGGGCCCTGTTCGACGCCGCCGCCCCGGTCCTTCCCGGGCTGGCGCGGGCGGCCGGCTTCGTCTTCTGACGGCAAAGCCCATTAAAATCCCGTTCTGAATCAGAAGTGTGGCCGGGATGCTGCACGTGAAGAGTTTCCACCGGGAACTACCCTCAGGTAGTTCCGTCGCGCCAATCCGCAGCCTATGTTGCGGCGGGGCAACGACTCCACTCGGTAGACGGTAACCCAGCTCGCGGGCACGAGCCGGGCGTTAGAATGAACGGAAATTTTGGGATGCATGGGGTGAAGCTCTCCACCGGAGCTGCGGTTTCGGTCCTGTTGCTGGCGCTTGCCGGGCCGACGCCTGCCTTGGCGGACACGATCAACGCCGCACTGGTGCGCGCCTATCAGAACAATCCGCAGCTCAACGCACAGCGTGCCCAGGTGCGCTCGACCGACGAAAACGTGCCGCAGGCTTTGTCCGGCTATCGCCCGAAGGTCAATCTGACGGCGAGCGGGGGCATTCAGTACTCGGACTTCAAGAGTTCCTCCACCAGCGATCCGGTCAACGGCAAAGGCTATCCCCGGAGCGTGGGACTGACGGCTTCGCAGACGCTTTACAACGGCAACCAGACGGCTAACAGGACGCGCGCCGCAGAGAGCCAGGTTTCCGGCTCTCGCGAAGCGCTGCGCAGCCTCGATCAAACCGTGCTGCTCCAGGCTGCTACGACCTACATGGACTATCTGCGCGACGCGGCGACGCTCGAAGTTCAGCGCAGCAACGTGCGGGTCCTCGAGCAGACCCTCAAGCAGACCCGTGATCGTTTCAATGTCGGCGAAGTGACCCGCACCGACGTTGCGCAATCGGAAGCACAGCTGGCGGCCGGCAGGACGCAGGCCCTGACCGCCGAGGCGAATCTCACCACGACGCGCGCGAACTTCCGCCGCATCATCGGCAACGAGCCGACGAACTTGGCGCCCGGCTCGCCCGTGGACCGTTTCCTGCCCGCGACGCTCGCTGCCGCGGTCGAGCTCGGCCTCGTCGAGCATCCGAACGTCACGGCTGCGATGTTCGGCATCGACGTCAATTACCTGCAGGTCAAGGTCGCCGAGGGCGCTCTGCTGCCGACAGTCACACTGCAGGCGGGGGTGACCCAAGCCTACGAACAATCTTTGATTCAATACCGTTCGCTCAGTGCCACAGCGCTCGCGCAGATCTCCGTGCCGATCTATCAGGGTGGCAGTGAATATTCGCTGATCCGTCAATCCAAGGAAAACCTGGCTCAGCAACGTCTCAACCTCGAAAACACGCGCGATCAGACCCGCGCGACCGTCGTGCAATGGTGGGGCTCGCTGCAGGCCGGCAAGGCGCAGGTGCAGTCGGCGCAGGCGCAGGTGGCGGCGTCCGAGATCGCGCTGAACGGCGTGCGCGAGGAAGCCAAGGCCGGGCAGCGCACCACGCTCGACGTGCTCAACGCGCAGCAGGCGCTGGTCAATGCGCGCGTCGCGCTCGTGACCGCGCAGCATGACCGTGTCGTCGCATCGTACAACGTCCTCGCCGCCGTCGGCCGTCTGGCGCCGCAGGTCCTGGGTCTTGCGACCAATGTTTACGATCCCAGCGTTCACTACCATCAAGTCCGCGACAGCTGGGGCGGTGTGCGCACGCCTGACGGGCGCTGATCCCCGTAATCGTCCGGTCGGCCACGCGAATAGCCGAGGCCGACCGGCGCTTTGCTTGCAATCGTCAAAATCCCTGACATAGCCTTGCCAAGAGAATGCGGGTCGATTCGCCTCGCATTGATGCTGTGTGCGTAAAGCTTGAGTGCCGGGGGCAGGGGCGCACCGCCGCACGTTGAGCCGTGATCTGGGGACAAGTCGGGCTGCCGCGACGAAAATGTCGGGCCACTTGGTGCGGAACCGGCCAATCCTGTCCTGCTTGGTGTAAAACAACGCATGCGAGGGCGTTGATGATGTGGAGTCGGAGATGACGCAGCCTGCAAAGGTTACAGAACCCTCGATGGAGGAGATTCTGGCCTCGATCCGGCGCATCATTGCCGACGACGAGGCCAAGCCACCGCCGGCCGAGACCGCCAAGCCCGAGAAAGCCGCGGCCCCCGCAGCCCCGCCGAAGCCGCAGGCGATGAACGACATTCCGCCCTCCAAGGTCGCACCGCCCAAACCGGCCGCTGAGAAGCCCGCGCCACCTCCGGCCGCAAAGCCGGCTCCAGCCCCAGCTCCCGCACCTGCGGCGGATGCATCGCCAAACAGCCAGGACGACATCGACGCGCTGCTGGCGGGGCTCGATGCGGCCACACCTGCGCCCGAGGTCCGCACGCCGGAGCCGGAGCCTGAACCCGAGCCTGAGCCCGACGTGCTCGAATTGACCGACGAGATGGCGATGGACCCGACACCGGCTCCGCCGCCACCGAGCTTCCGCAAGGTCGAGCCGCGGGACGATCTCGAATTCGCCGAAGCGCCGCCGCCGCGCCCAACGCCGCCACCGTCCTACGCGCCTGTCGATTTCGATGCTCCGCCGTTGCCGCCGCAGCAGCCCATGCTCGCGCAGTCGACGGTCTCGGCGGTCGAATCCGCGTTCAATTCCCTGGCCCATACGGTGCTCAGCAGCAATGCACGGACGCTGGAAGATCTGGTCAAGGAGATGCTGCGTCCGATGCTGAAATCCTGGCTCGACGACAATTTGCCCGGCCTCGTGGAACGCATCGTGAAGGCCGAAATCGAGCGGGTCTCGCGCGGCGGCCGCTGAGACCGGCGGTCCGGCCCCGATAAAGCCCTGCTCCCAGGGCATATTCGGCCTGCGGACCGGGCCGAATGCCCTTAGCCGCTGAGCTTCCCGTTGACTTGACCCGCACACGCGGCTTTCTACAACCCCATGATCGAGAAAAATTACCAGCCCGCCGATATCGAAGCCCGCATGTCCGTGGTGTGGGAGGACAGCCTTGCCTTCAAGGCCGGCCGCCCTGATCGCCGTGACGCCGTGCCGTTTACCATCGTGATCCCGCCGCCGAACGTGACGGGCTCGCTGCACATGGGCCACGCCCTCAACAACACGCTGCAGGACATCCTCTGCCGGTTCGAGCGCATGCGCGGCCGCGATGTGCTGTGGCAGCCCGGCACCGATCATGCCGGCATCGCCACCCAGATGGTGGTCGAGCGGCAGCTGATGGAACGGCAGCAGCCCGGCCGCCGCGAGATGGGCCGCGAGAAATTCCTGGAGCGGGTCTGGCAGTGGAAGGCCGAGAGCGGCGACACCATCATCAACCAGCTCAAGCGCCTCGGCGCTTCCTGCGACTGGTCGCGCGAACGCTTCACCATGGACGAGGGGCTCTCGAAGGCCGTCGTCAAGGTGTTCGTCGAGCTGCACCGCGACGGCCTGATCTACAAGGACAAGCGGCTGGTGAACTGGGACACCAAGCTGCTCACCGCGATCTCCGATCTCGAAGTGCAGCAGACCGAGGTGAAGGGTCACCTCTGGTATCTGCGCTACCCGATCGAAGCCAAGACCTTCAACCCCGAGGATCCCTCGAGCTTCATCGTCGTCGCCACCACGCGCCCCGAGACCATGCTCGGCGATACCGGCGTGGCCGTGCATCCCGAGGATGAGCGCTATCAGAAGCTGGTCGGCAAAAACGTCATCCTGCCGCTGGTCGGCCGCAAGATTGCGATCGTCGCCGACGATTATTCCGATCCGGAGAAGGGCTCGGGCGCGGTCAAGGTGACGCCGGCGCACGACTTCAACGACTTCGATGTCGGCAATCGCCACGGCCTGCGCCGCATCAGCGTAATCGACCGGGAAGGTTGTCTCGATCTCGTCGGCAACGAGGACTATCTGCGCGATCTGCCGGAAGGCGCCTCGCAATTCGCCGAGGAATTCCACCGGGTCGACCGCTTCGCCGCGCGCAAGCGCATCGTCGAGCGGCTGGAGAGCTTCGGCTTCGTCGAGCGGATCGAGCCGCACACCCACATGGTGCCGCATGGCGACCGCTCGGGCAGCGTGATCGAGCCGTACCTGACCGACCAATGGTATGTCGACGCCAAGACGCTCGCGAAACCGGCGATCGCGGCGGTGCGTTCGGGCGAAACCTCGTTCGTACCGAAAAACTGGGAGAAGACCTATTTCGACTGGATGGAGAACATCCAGCCCTGGTGCATCTCGCGCCAGCTCTGGTGGGGCCACCAGATCCCGGCCTGGTACGGGCCTGACGGCAAGGTGTTCGTCGCCGAGACCGAGGAGGAGGCGATCAGCCACGCCCTCGGCTATTACGTCGAGCAGGAGGTCATCACGGCCGAGCAGGGCCGCGAGATGGCGCTCGACCGCAACAAGCGCGAAGGCTTCATCACGCGCGACGAGGACGTGCTCGACACCTGGTTCTCCTCGGCGCTGTGGCCGTTCTCGACGCTCGGCTGGCCCGAAGACGCCCCCGAGGTGCAGCGCTACTACCCGACCAATGCGCTGGTGACCGGCTTCGACATCATCTTCTTCTGGGTCGCCCGCATGATGATGATGGGCCTGCACTTCATGAAGGAGGTGCCGTTCTCGACGATCTACATCCACGCCCTCGTCCGCGACGAGAAGGGCGCCAAGATGTCGAAGTCGAAGGGCAACGTCATCGATCCGCTCAACCTGATCGACGAATACGGCGCGGACGCGCTGCGCTTCACGCTGGCCGCGATGGCGGCGCAGGGGCGCGACATCAAGCTCGCCACCAGCCGCGTCGAGGGCTACCGCAATTTCGCGACCAAGCTCTGGAACGCCTGCCGCTTCGCGGAAATGAACCACTGCGCCGTGCCTGACGGTTTCGAGCCGGCGAAGGCGAAGGAGACGCTGAACCGCTGGATCGCACATGAGAGCGCGCACACCACGCGCGAGGTGACCGAGGCCATTGAAGCCTATCGCTTCAACGATGCGGCCGGCGCGATCTACCGCTTTGTCTGGAACGTCTATTGCGACTGGTATCTCGAGCTCGCAAAGCCCGTGCTGCTTGGCCCGGACAGTCCCGCCAAGGACGAGACCCGCGCCATGGTCGCCTGGGCGCGCGACGGGATCCTGAAGCTGCTGCACCCCTTCATGCCCTTCATCACCGAGGAGCTTTGGGAGGTGACGGCCAAGCGTGACGGCCTGCTCGCATTGGCGCAATGGCCGCTGAAGCAGGCCGAGCCGACGCCCGAGCAGCTTGCGATGCTGGCTGCGACGACGGGGGCGACCGATCCGCTCGTCTCGCCGGCCTGGGTGCTGCCGATCTTCGACCATGCCGACTTCACCGATCCCAAGGCTGAGGCCGAGATCGGCTGGGTGATCGACCTCGTCACGCAGATCCGGTCGGTGCGCGCCGAGATGAACATCCCGCCGGCGACGCTGACCGCGTTGGTGCTCGTGGGCGCCTCGACTGAAACCAAGGAGCGCGCGCCGCGCTGGACCGACGTGGTCAAGCGCATGGCGCGGCTGTCGGAGATTTCTTTCGCCGACCGTGCTCCTGACGGCGCGGTTCAACTGCTGGTGCGCGGCGAAGTGGCCGCGCTGCCGCTCAAGGGCGTGATCGACGTCGCCGCCGAGCGCACGCGCCTCGACAAGGAGATCGCCAAGGCCGACGCCGACATCAAGCGCGCCGAGTCGAAGCTCGCGAACGAGAAATTCGTCGCCAACGCGGCCGAGGAGGTCGTCGAGGAGGAGCGCGAGAAGCGCGAGGCCGCGCTGGCCCGCAAGACCAAGCTGCTCGAGGCGCTGGAGCGGTTGAAGCAGGCGACGTAAGCCTATTTCGGAAACGGCTTGCTGAGAAACTTCGAGCCCCTGACGCCATAGCGCCAGGGCAGCTCGACCGCCTTGGTGATTCCGATGCGGATGCCGGTGGCGACCTCGACATCCTCCGTTCGCGCATGCAGTGCGATCGGCGGGCGGTCCAGCGGCAGAGTGTTGTGGGCGATGGTGATGCCGAGCGCCTCGGTCAACTTGCCCGGGCCCGAGCACAGCGCGTGCAGGTCCTGGAGATGACGACGGCGGCGCATGGCCGCTAAGCCATGCGTCGGCTCCAGCGCGCGGATCAGCACGGCGCTGGCCGAGCCTTCCTCCTCGCAGACGAAATTGACGCACCAATGGATGCCGTATGAGCGGTAGACATAGGCAAAGCCGGGCGGGCCGAACATGATCTGGTTCCGCGGCGTCGGGCCGTTGTAGGAGTGCGCCGCGGGCTCGGTATGATGATAGGCCTCGACCTCGACGATGGTCCCGCCGACGCCGTCGACCAGCATGGTGGCACCGATCAGGTCGTACGCGACCTCGCGGACGTCGCGGTCGAAAAAGGCCCGCTTCAGGGCCTTGCCGAGCCGAGGGGGTGAGGTCTTCGAGACTGGAGCCATTCGAGGTGAGAATCGCTTGAGAACAGAGCAGGATATTGCCCATATCTGCCATGTTCCCTGAAGCGGGGCGAGCCGGGTTGCGATGCACGGCTAGACCGACTAGGTAGGACCTGAACAGACCGGACACCCCATGGTCGTTATTGTCGATACCCTCACGAACCCGTTGCGCCCGCGCCACCCCGAAAAGGTGAACCGGCCAGATTCCGTTTCCCCGCCGAAGCCGGACTGGATCCGCGTGCGCGCGCCGACCACCCGCGGCTATGCCGACACCCGCAACATCGTGCAATCCAACGGCTTGCACACGGTGTGCGAGGAAGCGGGCTGCCCGAACATCGGCGAGTGCTGGGACAAGAAGCACGCCACCTTCATGATCATGGGTGACACCTGCACCCGGGCCTGCGCCTTCTGCAACGTCAAGACCGGCCTGCCGAATGCGCTGGATGCGGCCGAGCCGCAGCATGTGGCCGAGGCGACGGCCAAGCTCGGCCTTGCCCATGTCGTCGTCACCTCGGTCGATCGCGATGACCTCGCTGATGGCGGCGCCGAGCATTTTGCTCAGACCATCCGCGCGATCCGCGCCGCGTGTCCCTCGACCACGATCGAGATCCTGACACCGGACTTCCTGCGCAAGGAGGGGGCGCTCGAAATCGTCGCGGCCGCCAAGCCCGACGTCTTCAACCACAATCTCGAAACCGTGCCGTCGCGCTATCTCACGGTGCGGCCGGGCGCGCGCTATTTCCATTCGATGCGGCTGCTGCAGCGGGTCAAGGAGCTCGATCCCACCATCTTCACCAAATCCGGCATCATGGTCGGCCTCGGCGAGGAGCGCCACGAGGTGCAGCAGGTGATGGACGATCTGCGCTCCGCCGACGTCGATTTCCTGACCATCGGCCAGTATCTGCAGCCGACCCGCAAGCACCACGCGGTGATGCGCTATGTGCCGCCGGACGAGTTTTCGTCCTATGAGAAGATCGCCTACACCAAGGGTTTCCTGATGGTGTCCGCGAGCCCGCTGACCCGGTCGTCGCATCATGCCGGCGAGGATTTTGCGAGACTGAAGGCCGCGCGGGCAGCTAGCGCCCGCTGAACCGCCATCTGAGTCACCATGCCCAAATTTTCGAGCAAGCGCCGTGTCAATCACAGCGCATCCGAGATGTTCGATCTGGTCGCCGACGTCGAGCGCTACCCGGAATTCGTGCCGCTGTGCAGCGCGCTGAAGGTGCGCCAGCGGATGGCCAAGCCCGACGGCACCGAGGTGCTGGTGGCCGACATGACGGTGTCGTTCAAGCTGGTCAAGGAATCCTTCACCAGCCGCGTGACGCTCGACCGCGCGAACTTGAAGATTCTCGCCGAGTATCTGCAAGGTCCCTTCAGTAATCTGGAAAACCGCTGGACGTTCGAGCCCAAGGGTGAGGGCGTCTGCGACGTCGGTTTCTTCCTGTCCTACGAATTCAAGAGCCGCATGCTGGCGCTCCTGATGGGCTCGATGTTCGATGCCGCCTTCGCGCGGTTCTCGGCCGCGTTCGAAAAGCGTGCGGATGCGATCTACGGGCGGCCGAAGCTGGCGTCGACGTAGGATACTCTCTCCACCGTCATTGCGAGGAGCTCTTGCGACGAAGCAATCCAAAATCCCTCCGCGGAAGGATTCTGGATTGCTTCGCTGCGCTCGCAATGACGGCGGAGAGGCCGGTGCGCCGCCCCCTCAATCCACCGCCTTCACGACATCCGGCGGCTGTGAGGCGTAATACGCCGCGGCCTGCTCGATCTCCTGCGGTGTCATCGCGCGCGCGATGTTGCGCATCTGCTGGCTGATGTCGTTGCGGCGCTCTCCGGAGGCGAAGGCCTGGAGCTGCGCCTTCATGTACGCTTCCGATTGGCCCTCCAGCCATGGGCTGCCGGTCTTGTTGTCGAGACTACCATGGCAGGAGCCGCAGGGCGCGATGCCGCGCATCGGCGCGCCGTAGATCACGATGTTCGGCTTCGGCAGTTGCGGTGTTGGATGATAGGCCGGAAGCCGCGGCAGATAGGCGTAATAGTTCGAGAGATCGGCGATCTCCTGGTCGGTCAAATTGACCGCGAATGGCGACATCACGGCATTGGTGCGCGCCGCCGAGCGGAAATCGTGCAGCTGCTTGTAGATCACGGCGGCATATTGCCCGGCGAGATTGGGCGAATCCGCGCGGCTGACGCCGGTCGGGCCGTGGCAGATCGCGCAGCGCTGCGCCAGCGTCGCCCCGCGACCGATCGCCTCCTGGCTCGGGCGTGACAGGGTGTGCGAGGTGAGCACGACCTCGGACAGGCGCTTGGTCTGCTCAGGCGCGGTGACGGTTGCCGCGCGCTGCGGCACGCCGGCGGCGCTGCAGATCGCGTCCCAGACGCCCGCGAACTGCACCCAGGGCTGCGCGTAGGGCAGCACGAGGAAGCCGGCAATCGCAGTCACAATCAGGATCGCGGCGGTGACGCCGACGCCGAGCCTGAAATGGCTGTTGCGGAGGGTGAAGAGGTCGCGCGTGCTCATCACTGCGCTCCCACATAGACGGCCGGCACCGACGTCCCCGAGCTCAGTGCCAGGTTCAGGATCGGATAGCCGTAATTGGTGAGGGTGAGGGCGATCATCAGCGCCACCCATAGCGCATGGGTATTGAGCGCGACCGGTACCGTCTTCGGTTCGTGCACGGCGAGCGCAAAGCGATAGGGCCCGGCGTCAACCTGCAGCGCGCGCATGCCGCGCGCGAGGATGACGATGAACATGATGCCCGAGGCCAGCAGGATGAAGCCGCCGATCGCCGAGAAGGTGACCGAGAGCGCCTGTGGCGCGATCGCGGGATCGCCGAAGTCGAAATAGGCCATGCGGCGCGGCATGCCCAGGATGCCGACCCAGTGCCACGGGAACGTGGTGACGATCATGCCGATGAACCACAACCAGAGCTGGGTGCGGATCAGGCGGAGGTCGATCAGCTCGCGCCCGGTCAAATGCGGCCACAGATCGTAAGCGATCGCGAAATACATGATCACGATGGCGCCGCCGAAGATCAGGTGGAAATGGCCGGTGATCCACTGCGTGTTGTGAATGGAAGCATCGAGCTGGTAGCTCATGTTGATGAGGCCGCCGGCACCGCCGAAGCCCAGCATGACGAAGGAGAACGCCAGCGCCAGCATCATCGGATTGTCCCAGGGCAGGGCCTTGATCCAGCCGAACATCCCGCGGCCGCCGCGTAGCCGCGCGGCGATCTCGACCGAGGCGCAGATCGTGAACACGGTCAGCAGCGTCGGCAACGCCACCAGCGCGGTGAAGGCCGAATGGATGAACTTGAAGCCGGCACCGACCTGCGGATCGGCGAAGGTGTGATGCATGCCGATCGGCATCGCCACCACCAGGAACAGGATGAAGGAGATCCGCGCCATGCTGTCGGAATAGACTCGGCCGCCGATCGCGCGCGGCACGATGGTGTAATAGGCGATGTAGGTCGGCATCAGCCAAAAATAGACGATGGCGTGCAGCGTCCAGGAGAAGAACACGCGCGCCAAGCCGGCATCGATCGTCGCCTTCAGCCCCGCCGCGGCGGGAATGATCTGCAGCAGCAGCTCGAGCGCGGCACCGACCGCGGTCCAGGCCCACAAGTAAGAGCCCGCGACATTGGCGAACATCGCGAGCGGCACCGGCGCGCCGGGATTGGCCTTGCGCCAGACCCGCAGATTGATCGACATCAGCGCGACCCAGATCCAGGAACCGACCACGACCAGGACCACGCCGAGATAGTAGAAGACGTTGCCGATCAGCGGCGGATAGAAGGTGTAGAGCACCGAGGCGCGCCCCAGCGCGATCGGGATGACCGCCATGACACTGCCGATCACGATCAGCCAGAAGCCGGCCCAGGCCCAGCGCACGCCGACCAGGCGCTGCTGCAGGGCGGACTCGCTGATGGCATAGCCGAAGCCCATCGCGACCAGCGTCGGGAACACGTAGCCCATCACCGTGCCGTGCGCGGTCAGCGAGCGGTAATAGAGCTCAGGGTTGGACAGCCAGGTGCCGATCGGACTGCGGATGAACATCTGCCAGGCGCCGAGCGTCAGCGCGATGCCGAACACCACAAAGGCCAGCCAGAAATGGGCGAGGATGAGCTTCCTATTGACCAACACAGCTCAGCCTCCCGCCACCCTTTGCGCGGTTCGCAAAGTCGGTCTTGTCGATCACCTTGACCTTGCCCCACATACCCTCGTGACCGAAGGAGCAGAACTCCTGGCAGGGCATCAGATAGTCGCCTGTCTTCGAAAAGCGCATCAGCTGCTCGGAAATGTAGCCGGGCACCAGCATGGTGTTGACGTTGGTGCTCTGGATCAGGATGCCGTGCACGACGTCGGCGCTCGTGGCGCGCAGCGTGATCGGCGTGTCCACGGGCACCACGATGCAGGCCGGCGTGAAGGAATATTGCTGGCCGATCGCGTGCACCGTGACATTGCCGTTGGCCTCCAGCACGCTGCCGAGATTGCTCTCGACGAATTCTCCGGACAGATGCAGCCGCGAGGGATCGGTGATCTCGACGCGCGGTTGCGGCATGGTCGCGCGATGGATGCCGGCGAAAGCCGCAAGCCCCGCCATCACCACGATGATGATCACCGCGATCGTGGCCCAGCGCCGCTCGACGCGGGCCGCAACCTCGGCGCTGGCGCTGCCGTGGGTGTCCTGTGCGGTCATTGCAGCGGTCCGCGCGGCAGGAAGACAAACAGATAGAAGGCGAACCACATCGCGACGACGCAGGCCGTGGCGATGCCGGCGAGCACGATCGCGCCGGAGGGGCCTTGCGCCACGACCTCCTCGACGGCCTGGTCGGCGGCGGCTGGGCTGGTGGGGGGATCGGAATTGATCATGCGATGTCTCAGTTCAGCGGCGCGGAACGCAGCTCGTTGGCCTCGCGCGCCGAGACCGGCGTGCCGCGATTGCCCCAGGCCGTGCGGATGTAGGAGACGACGGCGGCGATCTCGTTGTCGGACAGCAGACCCGCGAAGGGCGGCATGCCGTAGGGCATCGGATTGCCTTTGGTCCCCGGCGGATAGCCGCCATTGAGCACCATGCGGATCGGATTGACCGCCGACTGCATCTCGATCGACTGGTTGTTGGCGAGCGGTGGCCAGTGCGGCGGCTTGCCTTCGCCTTGCGTGCCGTGACAGCTCGCGCACTGCTTATCGTAGACGGTCTTGCCGAGGCTGATCAGCAGGCTGCTCTCCGTGGTCGGCAGCGTCGAGCTCGCCGGCGGCGGAGGCGAGGGCTCCGCAATGCCCTTGAGATACACCGCCATGGCGCGCGTGTCCTCGTCGCTCAGATACTGCAGGCTGTTGTGAACCACTTCCGCCATCGGGCCGTAGACCACGCCGCGCATGGAGACGCCGGTCTGCAGCAGATCGGTGATGTCCTTGATGCTCCAGTCGCCAAGCCCGGCCTCGCGGTTTGACGTCAGCGACGGCGCGTACCAGTTCTGCATCGGAATCAGGCCGCCCTTGAAGGCGTCCGATTGCGACGTGCCACCGAGCGCGTTAATTGGCGAATGGCACATGCCGCAATGGCCGAGGCCCTCGACCAGATACGCGCCGCGATTCCATTCGGCGGATTTCTTCGGGTCGGGCTTGAACTCGCCTTCGCTGAAGAACAGCGTGCGCCAGCCGAGGATGAGCTGGCGGTTGTCATAGGGAAAGCGCAGCTCATGCGGCTTGTTCTTCTGGCTCACCTGCGGAATCGAGCGCAAATAGGCGTAGATCGCGTCGCTGTCGGCGCGCGTGACCTTGGTGTAGGAGGCGAACGGCATCGCCGGATAGATCAGCCCGCCGTCGGGGAAGCGGCCCGAGTGCATCGTCTTGTAGAAATCGTCCGCGCTCCATTTGCCGATCCCGGTCTCCGTATCGGGCGTGATGTTGGAGGTGTAGAGCGTGCCGAACGGCGTCGGCATGGCGCGGCCGCCGGCGAACAGGCGGCCCTCCGGCGCGGTGTGGCAGGCGGTGCAGTCGCCGGCACGGGCGAGATACTCGCCGCGCGCGATGATGTCGCTGCTTTTGTCCTGAGCCTGCGCGACGGTCGTCAGCGCAACCAGGGCCAGGAGTGTGATCGACAGTTTCGAGCCCATCATCCGCCTCGTCAGTTGGGCTGGCTGCCGCACGCGAGTGGCAGTGCGTAGCTGCCTTTCGGGACGGGGGCCGGATTCGTGGGCGCGGACCGCGTTGCGAGCCAGGCGGAGACCGCGGTGACGTCGGCCTCGGTCAGGTGTCCGGCAATGAGCTGCATGCAATCGGGCGATTTCGCCGTGCGCGTGCCGTAGCGCCAGGCGCCGAGCTGGGCGCTGATGTAATTGGCGCGAAGGCCGAGCAGGCCGGGGATGCCGGGCTGCATGCCTGCCAGCGCCGGACCGTGACAGCTGACGCAGGCCGGAATGTTGCGGCTGGCATCGCCCCTTGTGGCGAGCAACTCGCCCTGCGCAAGCACCTCCTTGCTGACGTCGCTCGGCGCCGGCTGCGGCAGCGGCGGATGCTCGCCGGCGAAATACTCCGCCATCGCCTCCAGATAGGGATCAGGCAGAAACTCCAGCAAATAGTTCATCGGCGGATATTTGCGCCGGCCGCTGCGAAAGGCGAGGAGCTGGTTGTAGAGATAGCCGGCCGGTTTGCCGGCGAGGCGCGGGAAATAGACGTCACTGGTTCCTTCGCCCTTGTTGCCGTGACAGGGCGTGCAGGCTTCGACCCGCGCCGCCATCGTGTCGGGCGGCTGATTGGCCGTTTGCGCGGCCGCACCATCAATGGCGGCCAAGGTGATGATCACAGCGACTGACGCCGCGGCGCGAGCGAACACTTTCGTCGCCCTCCATAAGGCTGGTCCGGTTGATTCCGGACCACAAGGTAGAGCGACTTTATTGCGGCCGTATATTGTTGCGCAAGCTCGGACGTGCGCAATGAAGTTTGGTCGCGCCGTCGGCATCGCCATCCGATCGGATTCGACAAGATTTGCGTGTTTTTTGAAAACTGCACATAACGCAGTAGCCTCGCGACAGTTCCTGTCCGAGTCTTGCATCGTCAAATCACCCTCTTTTGTCAGAGGGCGCAGGGAAGACCGGATGCCGGCTGGCACCCGCGGTCCACTGTGCGAAACCTGCGTGTCAAGAAACTGCACAGCGGCATACAGGTGAAGCCCAACAGCCGGCCTTCCCTGCGCAGTGGTTTGACGGCTTATGCCGAGCTCTCCCCGGGGAGCGATGCACTATTGCCCCCGTCGCCTTGCAGATGACTGATGCGCGTGCCCGGTCGGGCCGCCACATCACCACAAGACTTGACGCACAGACCCCGGGCGTCAGGACCACACGGTTTTGCCGTACGCATGTCACATCGGTCGTGTGCGCGAAGGCGCCTTGCTCACGGTTGCCGCCCTGCAATGCCTCTCGCGCCGATGTGACGTGTGTCCACCGCAGCTCACCCCACGTTTCGTGACGATCGCGATACGCCCCTCTGGCCGGGGTGAGGTGGGAGGAGGATGCGATAAATCAGAAATTCTGTAAAGGCGAATATTTTTATCGGTCTGCCTTGCCCTACGGCTGGCGTGTTTTGCCCGCCGGGTAACGCAAGAGATTGTGCGCCGTAGGGCGGATTAGCCGAAGGCGTAATCCGCCATCCTGGTCGCCGCGGCGAGAGATGCGGCGGATTACGCTTCGCTAATCCGCCCTACGCGCGGTGTTCCCTTCGGATCATTTCGCGTCGCAGCGAGTTCTCTCCGGATTGTCCGGGTTGGAGCCGCTATGACCGTCAATTTCGACACGCTGAAAGCCTCGCTCGTCCTGTATGGCCTGAACGGGATCTACGCGATTCTGCTGCTCGCGATCGGCTGGTATCTGTCCGGCGCCATGCAACGGTTCGTCACGCGCCTGTTGAGCGTCACGCACCGCGTCGACCCGCTCGTCACCTTGTTCGTGGGCAGTCTGGCGCGCTACGGCGTGCTGGCCGTGGTCGGCATCGCCGTGCTTCAGCTGTTCGGCATCCAGACCGCGAGCCTCGTCGCCGTGCTGGGCGCGACATCGCTCGCCATCGGTCTCGCCTTGCAAGGAACGCTCTCCAATCTCGCCGCCGGCGTGATGCTGCTGTTGTTCCGGCCCTTTCACGTCGGCGACGACGTCGAGGTGGCCGGCAAGGCGGGGAAGGTGAAGTCGCTGTCGCTGTTCATGACCGAGCTGGTTGCGCCCGACAACACGCAGATCCTGTTGCCGAACGGACAGGTGTGGGGCGCGGCCATCGTCAATCACAGTGCTTACCCCGGCACGGGCGAGATCAAGGTGGCGTTTCCGGTCCCGGCGGGCGCGGCCAATGCGATGGCCGATCGCATCCTGAAGGAATTGCGCAACGACTCGCGCATCGACGATCACGCGCAACCTGCCGTTTCCGTCACCAAGGTTCTCGATGTCGCCAATCCTGCGGCGCCGATCCTGGAGTTGACGGTCAGTGCGAAAGCAAAGCCGTGGCAAGCTGACGCGGTCAAGCAGTGCGTGCTCGATCACGCAAGCGCGCTGCTCGCAGCCGCATGAGGTGCTTCAGCCCCGCGGCGACCGAGGCGGCCTGCGCTTCACCACATGCCGGCGCGGCGAGCGGGTCGCGCGCGGGCGCAGGCGCGTTGCGGCGGCACGAGGCTTGGTCTGGGCTTGCGGACCGCGGGCGAGATCCATCAGCATGCGCAGCGCCTCGACGACGGAGCGCTGACGCACGGCGGTGCGGCCGATCGCGCCGAAGCGGTGCTCGCGGTGGATGATCCGGCCGTCGCGGGCCGCTGCGGCGAAGTGGACGAGACCGACCGGCTTGCCCGGCGTCGCGCCGCCGGGGCCGGCAATGCCTGTGATGGCGACGGCGAGATCGACGCCGGCGCGCTCCAGTGCGCCGATCGCCATCGCGGTTGCGGTTTCCTTGCTGACGGCGCCGAAATGGGCGAGCGTGCCGGCTTCGACGCCGAGCATCGCGCGCTTGGCATCGTTGGAATAGGTGACGAAACCGCGGTCGATCACGTCGGACGAGCCGGGGATGTCGGTCAGCGCGCCGGCGACGAGGCCGCCGGTGCAGGACTCAGCGGTTGCGATCGTCAGCTTGCGCATCCGGCACAGATCGAGCAGCGAGCGGGAGAGGGCGCGTGCGTCGCTGCCGCCCATGGCCTAGACGCCCCAGGGAAGACGGATGGTGGCGCTCGCGGTGGCCGCGATGCCTTCCTCGCGGCCGGTGAAGCCGAGCCGCTCGCTGGTGGTCGCCTTGACCGCGACGCGGGAGATGTCGACGCCGGAGATCTCGGCGATGCGCGCGCGCATCACGTCGCGGAGCGGGCCGATCTTCGGCCGCTCGCAGATCATGGTGACCTCGAGATTGGCGACGCGGCCGCCGCGCGCCGTGACGCGCTCGATGGCGTATTTCAGGAACTGGTCGGAGGAGGCGCCCTTCCACTTCGCATCGCTCGGCGGGAAGTGCGATCCGATGTCGCCGTCGGCGAGCGCACCGAGGATGGCGTCGACCAGCGCATGCAGGCCGACATCCCCGTCGGAATGGGCGAGAAACCCCTTGGTATGCGGCACGCGCACGCCGCAGAGCATGAGATGGTCGCCTTCGCCGAAGGCGTGCACGTCGTAGCCGGTGCCGGTCCTGATATCGCCGAGCTGGGCAGCCAGGCGTGCTTCCTCGCGCACGAAATCCTCGGGAGTGGTGAGCTTCATGTTGGCAACATCGCCTTCAAAGGTTGCGACCGTCAATCCCGCCCATTCGGCAATCGCGGCATCGTCGGTAAAATCTGAGCGCCCGTCCTTCGCCGCGCGACGATGCGCCTCGAGGATGACGTCGAAACGAAAGGATTGCGGCGTCTGCGCGATCCGCAAGCGCACCCGGTCCGGCGTATCCTCGACATTGCCGCTCGCGCCGGTGACCTTGATGGTGTCGGTGACGGGGACGACGGGGATCGCGGCGCCGGTGCGGCTCGCCGCCTCGATCGCGCGCGAGATCACGCCGGCCGAGACGAAGGGCCGGGCCGCGTCGTGGATCAGCACGATGTCCGGCTTGTGTTTGGCGAGCGCTTCGAGGCCGGCGAGCACGGAGGCCTGACGGGTGGCGCCGCCGCTGGTCGGCGGCTCATGCTTCAATCCGGCGACCGCGGCCGTGAACATGGTGCTGTCGTCGGGGTTCACCACCGGCTGCACCGCGAACACATCCGCGTGGCGGCTGAAGGCTTCCATGGCGCGATAGATCACGGGCACGCCGCCGATCACGCGATATTGCTTCGGCCCCCCGGCGCCTGCACGCAGTCCACGCCCGGCTGCGACGAGAACGACTGCGGTGCGCTGTGATTTCGCCATAGGACTCGAATACTCAGTTGGTGATGGAGAGTCGGGGAGTGGGGTGATTGCCGCATGCCTCTAGCACGGCAGGCCCGCAAAAAAAGGGGGTTTCCCCGGATTGTTGGAAACAGCATTTTGCTGCACTGCACTTGAAAGATTTGCAGAATTGTCTAAACTGTAGGCATGACGCTTGACTGCACAAGAATTGTGCGCAAGATAGGTCATGTCAGGCGCGATGAGGCCCTGCCCAGTCGACGAGACCCCTGTGACCGGTTCGACAGTATCCGGCTCTAAGCCGTTGAAAATAGGCGATATTGATGTCGCCAACCCGGTCTTCCTGGCGCCGATGTCGGGGGTGACTGACTCGCCTGTCCGCAAGCTGGCCGCAGAGCTCGGGGCGGGTCTCGTCGTGTCCGAAATGACCGCCAGCGATGAGCTCGCCAACGGCCACCGGATGTCCCGGTTGCGCTGCGAAGCTACTGGAATTGGCCCGCACGTGGTCCAGCTCGCCGGCTGTGAGGCGCATTGGATGGCCGAAGGCGCTAGGATCGCCGAGGCCGAAGGCGCTGACATCATCGACATCAACATGGGCTGTCCGGCCCGCCACGTCACCGGCGGCCAGTCCGGCTCGGCCCTGATGCGCGACCTCGACCACGCCGTCAGCCTGATCGATGCCACCATCGCCGCGGTGCAGGTGCCGGTGACGCTGAAGATGCGGCTCGGCTGGGACGACCGCAGCCGCAACGCGCCGGAACTGGCGCGGCGCGCAGAGGCATCCGGCGTCAAGCTCGTCACGGTCCATGGCCGCACGCGCAGCCAGTTCTACAAGGGCGAGGCCGATTGGGATGCGATCCGCGCCGTGCGCGAGGCCATCGCCATTCCGCTCGTCGTCAACGGCGACATCACCTCCTACGAGCGGGCGCTCGCGGCACTCGAGGCCTCCGGCGCCGACGCCGTGATGATCGGCCGCGGCGCGAACGGCCAGCCCTGGCTGCCCGGCCAGATCGGCCGCCGCCTCAAGGGCGGGGCCGAGGAAGCTGTGCCCTCGCTCGAAACCCAGCTGCATTATGTCCGCACGCTCTATGAGGGCGTCTGCGCGCTCTATGGTCTCCGCGTCGGACTGAAGCATGCCCGCAAGCATCTCGGCTGGGCGCTCGATGTTGCGGCAGAGGCCAGCCGTGCGCCGGCCGAAAAGCTGAAGGCCTGGCGCCAGAATATCCTCACCTCGGAGGATCCGCGCCTCGTCCACCAGTCGCTGCAGGATGCCTTTGACGACTTCGCATGGAGCGCTGCTGCATGAGCTCAGCCGCTGACCATCGCCAGCCCGCCGACAGCGACGCGATCCTGGATGCGCTTCCCAATCCCGTGCTGATGATCGGGCCCGACGGCAAGATCGTCGCCGCCAACATCGCCACCGAGGCCTTCTTCGAGATCTCGACGCAATTCCTGAAGCGGCAGTCGCTGAAGGAGCTGGTGCCGTTCGGCAGCCCCTTGCTGGCGCTGATCGACCAGGTGCGCTCGTCGAACTCGCCGGTCAACGAATACAAGGTCGATCTCGGCACGCCGCGCATGGGCGGCGACCGCCAGGTCGATCTGCACGTCGCCCCGCTGACCGAGCGGCCCGGCCATATCGTGGTGATGCTGCAGGAGCGCTCCATCGCCGACAAGATGGACCGCCAGCTCACCCATCGCAGCGCGGCGCGCTCGGTGATCGCACTCGCCGCGATGCTGGCGCACGAGATCAAGAACCCGCTCTCCGGCATCCGCGGCGCGGCGCAACTGCTGGAGCAGCAGGCCTCGTCGGAAGACCGCATGCTGACGCGCCTGATCTGCGACGAGGCCGACCGCATCGTGACGCTGGTCGACCGCATGGAGGTGTTCGGCGACGAGCGTCCCGTGGTGCGTGGTCCCGTCAACATCCATTCGGTGCTCGACCACGTGAAGCGGCTGGCGCAGTCCGGCTTTGCCCGCAACATCCGCTTCATCGAGGATTACGATCCCTCGCTGCCGCCGGTGCTGGCGAACCAGGATCAGTTGATCCAGGTGTTCCTCAATCTGGTGAAGAACGCCGCCGAAGCCCTGATCGACGTGCCCGACGCGGAGATCCAGCTCACCACCGCGTTCCGCCCCGGCGTGCGCCTGTCAGTCCCCGGTCAAAAATCCCGGGTATCGTTGCCTCTCGAATTCTGCGTGAAGGACAACGGACCAGGCGTGCCGGACGATCTTCTGCCCAACCTGTTCGACCCCTTCGTGACCACCAAGCAGACCGGCTCGGGCCTGGGTCTTGCGCTGGTCGCCAAGATCGTCGGCGATCACGGGGGCATCATCGAATGCGAATCTCAGCCGCGCAAGACCACCTTCCGCGTGCTGATGCCGATGTATTCCACATCGGTGAAACATGCCGATCAAAGCAGTCGCGCCGACTCTGCCGGGAAGTCGTCGCCTGTGTCACAGGGGGCGAAATGAGGATTAACGATGCCCGCAGGTAGCATTCTCGTAGCTGATGACGACACCGCCATCCGCACTGTTCTCAATCAGGCACTGTCCCGCGCGGGTTACGAAGTGCGGCTGACCGGCAATGCCGCGACGCTGTGGCGCTGGGTCAGCCAGGGGGAGGGCGATCTCGTCATCACCGACGTGGTGATGCCCGACGAGAACGCGTTCGACCTGCTGCCGCGGATCAAGAAGATGCGGCCGAATCTGCCGGTCATCGTCATGAGCGCGCAGAACACCTTCATGACGGCGATCCGCGCCTCCGAGCGCGGGGCCTATGAATATCTGCCAAAGCCGTTCGACCTGAAGGAGCTGATCGCCATCGTCGGCCGCGCGCTCGCGGAGCCGAAGGAGCGCGTCTCGACGCCTGACGAGGACGCCGAGATGGAGGCGATCCCGCTGGTCGGCCGCTCGCCGGCGATGCAGGAAATCTACCGCGTGCTGGCGCGTCTGATGCAGACCGATCTCACCGTGATGATCACGGGCGAGTCCGGTACCGGCAAGGAGCTGGTGGCGCGCGCGCTGCACGATTACGGCAAGCGCCGCAACGGCCCGTTCGTCGCCGTCAACATGGCCGCGATCCCGCGTGACCTCATCGAGTCCGAATTGTTCGGTCATGAGCGCGGCGCCTTCACCGGCGCCAACACCCGCGCCTCCGGCCGGTTCGAGCAGGCCGAGGGCGGCACGCTGTTCCTGGACGAGATCGGCGACATGCCGATGGAGGCGCAGACGCGCTTGCTGCGCGTGCTGCAGCAGGGCGAGTACACCACCGTCGGCGGCCGCACCCCGATCAAGACGGACGTGCGCATCGTCGCGGCCTCCAACAAGGATCTGCGCGTCCTGATCCAGCAAGGCCTGTTCCGGGAAGACCTGTTCTTCCGCCTCAACGTCGTGCCGCTGCGGCTGCCGCCGCTCCGCGAACGCATCGAGGACCTTCCCGATCTGATCCGCCACTTCTTTGCGCTGGCAGAGAAGGACGGGCTGCCGCCGAAGAAGCTCGACGCGCTGGCGTTGGAGCGGCTGAAGCAGCACCGCTGGCCCGGCAACGTGCGCGAGCTGGAAAACCTCGCCCGGCGTCTCGCCGCGCTCTATCCGCAGGACGTGATCACGGCATCCGTCATCGACGGCGAGCTCGCGCCGCCCTCGGTCAGCCCAGGCGCCGCGGTCCAGCAGGGCGTCGACAATCTCGGCGGCGCGGTGGAAGCGTATCTGTCCTCACACTTCCAGGGCTTCCCGAACGGCGTGCCGCCGCCGGGCCTCTATCACCGCATCCTCAAGGAGATCGAGGTGCCGCTGCTCACGGCCGCGCTGGCGGCCACCCGCGGCAACCAGATCCGCGCCGCCGACCTGCTCGGCCTCAACCGCAACACGTTGCGGAAGAAGATCCGGGATCTCGACATCCAGGTCTACAGGAGCGGGGGCTAGTCTTCGCGGACGCCGGCGGTGGCTCAGCTCCCCCTACCAAAGCGGAGCTGAGCCTGTCCGGATCGCGCTGGCCGTTGTGGCTGACGCGGTGAGCAGAAGTCGGGACGGGGCGCAAATGTTCCGCCAGATCCATCCAATTGATCGACGGGCCGCATGGCGCGGCGTCGCACCTAGCGGACCAGGCGGCCCGATGCTGGCATCAGGCTGGCGACATTCGCCGGCGGCTCCTGCAGGTCGGGGCCATTGACCAGCAGGTCAGAGGCCACGATCAGCAGCAGGACGGCCGAGACCATGATCGCGAGAAAAAATCTATCCATGCCGGGTCAAGCCGGGACGGCGGGAGTCCGTTCCCCCTAATCCGCCATTGACCTGTGGATGTGGCGCTCCGCCCCGCTGTAGACGCCTCGCAATTGTCGCAATTCGGCAACAATGTGGTACGAATACATCAGTATCCGCGCGCCCGCGGACCCGTTTTCAGCACCACCATTGCCGGAATGACCAGCGCAGATACCTCGGCCGCACACTTTGACACGGCCCCAGCGGATGAGCCCCGGCGTTGGTCGGCACGGCGCTGGCTGGCGCCGTTTGCCGTGGTGCTGGCGCTGCTCTCGGCTTTCCTGACCTTCCTGGTTCTGACCGGCCTTACCACGATCGAGCCGACGCCGGCGGTGGTCCGCTCGATCTACCTGACCAACGCGGCCACGATCCTGCTGCTGGTGGGCATCATCATCCGCGAGCTCTGGCAGCTGATCCTGGCGCGGCGGCGGGGCAGGGCAGCGGCGCGCCTCCATGTCCAGATCGTCAGCCTGTTCTCGATCGTGGCGGTGCTGCCGGCGGTGCTGGTCGCCGTCGTCGCCAACGTCACCATCGAGCGCGGCCTCGACCGGCTTTTCTCCGGGCCGACCAGGGAGGTGATCCAGAACTCGCTGACGATCGCGCGGGCCTATATGCAGGATCATGCCCAGCTGATCCGTGGCGACATTCTCGGCATGGCGAACGACATCGCGCATGCAAGGCCGCTCTACGACCAGGATCGCCGCTCGTTTCGTGAGCTGCTCACCGCCAGCGCCGGCTCGCGCAATCTGCCGGGCGCGATGATCATCGACAAGAACACCAACATCCTGGAATCCGCCGACACCGGCATGCGGCTCGCTTATTCGCCGCCCGCGCCCGACTTCCTCAGCAACGTCAACGAGAACGAGCCTGAGATCGCGGTGCTGCCGGACGCGAGCTTCGTCGCTGCGGTGATCCGGTTGCGCGCGTTCAACGACACCTTCCTCTATGTCGCCCGCCCCCTCGATCCGAATGTCGTCAATCAGCTCAAGCAGACCGAGGTCAGCGTCGCCGAATATGCCCAGATCGAGTCGCGCCGGCTCGGTATCCAGGTCGCCTTCGCGCTGATGTTTGCCGTGATCGCGCTGACCATCCTGATGGCCTCGGTGCTGATCGGCCTCAACTTCGCCAACTCGCTGGTCTCGCCGATCCGGCGGCTGATGAACGCGGCCCACACGGTCTCGACCGGCGATCTCCACGTCCAGGTGCCCGTGCACCAGTCGGAAGGCGATCTCGCCCAGCTTGGCCAGACCTTCAACAAGATGACGCAGGAATTGCGCAGCCAGCGCGACGAGCTCGTCAATGCCAGCGATCTCATCGACAGCCGCCGCCGCTTCATCGAGGCCGTGCTGTCCTCGGCGAGCGCAGGCATCATCGGCGTCGATGCCTCCGGCAGCGTCGGCATATTGAACCGCTCGGCCGAGAAGCTGATCGGTCACGCCGAATCCGAGACGCTCGGCCACCCGCTCTCCGACGTGCTGCCCGAGCTCGACGAGATGATGAAGGCGGCGCGGGAAGGCACCCAGCGCCTGGTGCAGGGCCAGATCACGATCACCCGCGACGGGCAGGAGCGCAATCTGTCGGTCCGGGTCAGCGCCGAGAAGAACCAGCCGCACGACAGCTACATCATCACGCTCGACGACATCACCGAGCTGGTTTCGGCGCAGCGCACCTCGGCCTGGGGCGACGTGGCGCGGCGCATCGCCCACGAGATCAAGAATCCCCTGACGCCGATCCAGCTCTCGGCCGAGCGGATCCGCCGCAAGTTCGGCAAGGACATCACCGAGGCCAAGGACAAGCAGATCTTCGAACAGTGCACCGACACCATCGTGCGCCAGGTCGACGACATCAGGCGCATGGTCGACGAGTTCTCGCGCTTCGCCCGCATGCCGAAACCGGTGATGGAGGGCGAGGACGTCGCCGACGCCGTGCGGCAGGCGGTGTTCCTGATGAAGGTCGCCCATCCCGAGATCGATATCGAGGCCGATTTCAAGCAGGACCCGCTCCGGGCCCAGTTCGACCGGCGGCTGATCTCCCAGGCGGTCACCAACATCGTCAAGAACGCCACCGAGGCGATCGAGCAGGTTCCGGCGGAAGAGCTCGGCAAAGGCCGTATCGATGTCGTAGTCTCCCGCGAGGGCGATGACGTGCTGATCGACGTGATCGACAACGGCATCGGCCTGCCCAAGGTCGCGCGCTCGCGGCTGCTCGAACCCTACGTCACGACCCGGGCCAAGGGCACCGGCCTTGGTCTTGCGATCGTCGGCCGCGTGCTGGAAGACCATGGCGGACGCATCGAGCTGAAAGATGCCTCCGAATTCCGCGAGGGCCAGCGCGGTGCCTGGATGCGGATGCGCTTTGCGATCTCCGGGCAGCCGGCGAAGGCCGACGGAGCCGAGCAGGCGCGCGCGGCCACGGAAATCGCCAAAGCGGCGACGGAGCCGGCGAAAGACGCGGCGCCGGAAACAAAAGAGCCGGCGCTCGAAACCAAAGAGCCCGCTGAAAAGACCAATGATTCACCGAAAATCGAAGCCCCCACAGGCAGCTGACAAGACAGGCGCGACCCATGGCAAGTGAAATTCTGATTGTCGATGATGAGGCCGATATTCGGGATCTCGTTGCGGGCATTCTCGAGGACGAGGGTTTCGTCACGCGAACTGCGCGCGACAGCGACTCCGCGCTGGCTGAAATTGCCAACCGCAGGCCGCATTTGGTGTTCCTCGACATCTGGCTGCAGGGCTCCAAGCTCGATGGCTTGCAGCTGCTGGAGCAGGTCAAGAAGGACAATGCCGATTTGCCGGTCGTGATGATCTCGGGCCACGGCAATATCGAGACCGCGGTCGCGGCGATCAAGCGCGGCGCCTACGACTTCATCGAGAAGCCGTTCAAGGCCGACCGTTTGATCCTGGTCGCGACCAGAGCGCTCGAGAACTCGCGGCTCAAGCGTGAGGTCAAGGAGCTCAAGCAGCTCGCGCCGAGCGCCAGCCAGCTCGTCGGCCGCTCGCCCAGCATGAACCAGCTGCGCCAGACCATCGAGCGCGCGGCCAAGGCGAACAGCCGCATCCTGATCGTCGGCCCCGCCGGCGCCGGCAAGGAGCTGACCGCACGAACGCTGCACACGGCCTCGGGCCGCGCCGACGGCCCGTTCGTCGTCATCAACGCCGCTGCGATCACGCCCGAGCGGATGGAGCACGAGCTGTTCGGCGTCGAGCAGTCCAACGGCGAGCACGCGCGCAAGCCGGGCGCGCTCGAAGAGGCCCATGGCGGCACGCTGTTCATCGACGAGATCGCGGACATGCCGCGCGAGACCCAGAACAAGATCCTGCGCGTGCTGGTGGAGCAGTCATTCCAGCGCGTCGGCGGCACGGCCAAGGTGCAGGTCGACGTGCGCATCATCTCGTCGACCGCGCGCAATCTCGAAGAAGAGATCGCGGCCGGCCACTTCCGCGAGGATCTCTATCACCGGCTTTCGGTGGTGCCGATCCGCGTGCCCGCGCTCTCGGAACGGCGCGAGGACATCCCGGAATTGATCGACTATTTCATGGAGCAGATCTCGGCCGGCAGCGGTCTGCCCAAGCGGCAGATCGGGCAGGACGCGATGGCGGTGCTGCAATCGCATGTCTGGCCGGGCAATGTGCGCCAGCTCCGCAACAACGTTGAGAGAGTCATGATTCTGGCGGCGGGCGGGCCCGAGGTCATCATCACGGCCGACATGCTGCCGCAGGACGTCGGCTCCATGGTGCCGGCGATGCCGACCAGCAACAACGGCGAGCACATCATGGGCCTGCCGCTGCGTGAGGCACGCGAAGTGTTCGAGCGCGACTATTTGATTGCACAGATCAGCCGTTTTTCAGGAAATATTTCTCGCACGGCCGAGTTCGTTGGCATGGAACGGTCGGCGCTGCATCGAAAGCTGAAGGCGCTCGGTGTCGGCTAACGCCGAGTGCTGTGTTTACGGCTCTGGGATAGGTCAGGAAAATCATCGATTTCCGTAGTTTTTCGGGGCAATAGGACGTGCCTTGCCGCGTGAAGCGGCTTGCCTAATAGGTCCACCTGTCCTCTAATCGCACAGCTGTTCCTTCCGAGGGGGATCTCATGAGGGAACGGCAACCGGGAGAGGCCCCGAACCTCACAAAGAGGGTCGCAACCGGCGCAATAAAAAGAAACTCAAAGCGAGAAAAAAACAATGGCGGCAGACCGCGCACAAAACCTGCAGGACACCTTCCTTAATCACGTTCGCAAAACCAAGACGCCACTGACGATCTTTCTGGTCAACGGAGTGAAGCTCCAGGGCATCGTGACCTGGTTCGACAATTTCTGTTTGCTGCTTCGGCGCGACGGTCATTCGCAGCTCGTCTACAAGCATGCGATCTCGACCATCATGCCGGGTGCTCCGATCCAGCTGTTCGAAGGCGGCGAGGATCAGCCGGCTTGAGAGTGATCTGATTGGAACCCCGGAATTTCGACGGGGATGCCGACCGTCCGCGGTCGGCAGGGGCTAAGCAAACGGGGCGGGTGCTTGTCATCGGCCCCTACTTGCGTGTGCGCGCGGGCGGTGCCGACGCGCAATCAGAGAGTCATGTTCAGCGCGACGCCGAGGCCCGGCTCGATGAAGCCGCGGGCCTCGCGCGTGCGATCGATCTCGTCGTTGCCGACGCCATCATCGCGCCGGTCAGCCAGATCCGCCCCGCCACCTATATCGGCAAGGGCAAGGTCGAGGAGATCGCCGGCCTGATCAAGACCCTCGATGTCGAGCTGGTTGTGATGGATTGCGCGCTGGCGCCGATCCAGCAGCGCAATCTCGAAAAAGAACTGCACGCCAAGGTGCTGGACCGCACCGGGCTCATTCTGGAGATCTTCGGCCGCCGCGCCAAGACCAAGGAGGGCTCGCTCCAGGTCGAGCTCGCCCATCTCAACTATCAGCGCTCGCGCCTGGTGCGCTCATGGACCCATCTGGAGCGCCAGCGCGGCGGCTTCGGTTTCATGGGCGGCCCCGGTGAGACGCAGATCGAAGCAGACCGCCGCCTGATCCAGGAGCGCATCTCCAAGCTCGAGAGCGAACTGAAGAAGGTGCAGGCGACGCGGCGGCTGCATCGCGCGGGCCGTCAGCGCGTGCCGTACCGCGTCGTTGCGCTGGTGGGCTACACCAATGCCGGCAAGTCGACGCTGTTCAATCGCCTGACCCGCGCCGACGTGCAGGCGGCCGACATGCTGTTCGCGACGCTCGATCCCACCTTGCGCGCGCTCAACCTGCCGCATGGCGGCAAGGCGATGCTGTCGGATACGGTCGGTTTCATCTCCAATCTGCCGACGCAACTCGTTGCCGCCTTCCGTGCCACGCTGGAGGAGGTGCTGGAAGCCGACGTCATTCTCCACGTGCGCGACATCTCGCATGAAGATGCCGAGGCCCAGCAGAGCGACGTCGACGCAGTGCTGCGCCAACTCGGCATCAACCCAGACGACTCCGGCCGCATCATCGAGGTCTGGAACAAGATCGACCGTTACGATGCCGAGCAGCGCGAAGAGCTCTTGAACATCGCCGCACGCCGGCCGGAGGATCATCCGGCCATGCTGGTCTCGGCGGTGTCGGGCGAGGGCGTCGACGCATTGCTCGCCGCGATCGAGGAACGCCTTGCCGCAAAGCGCACCACCCTCGACCTCTCCATCGACGCCGCCGACGGCGCCGGCATCAGCTGGCTGCATCGCAATGCCGAGGTGCTGTCGAAAGAGCTGCACGACGGCCGCTTCGACATGACCGTGCGCGTGGACGAGACCAAGCGGGACATCGTGGTGTCGAGGTTCGATGCCGTGCCGCGCCTGTCGGCCTGAGCTACGATCCGATCAATTTGCGAGGTCGAGGCTCATGAACTGGTTATGCGGGCTCGCCTGATAATCGGCAAACGGTCCGCAATTTGCGAAGCCGACGCTACGATAGAGTGAAACGGCCGGCGCATGAAGCGACGCCGTGCCGGTTTCCAGGCTGAGACGCGCATAGCCTCGCTTGCGGGCCTCTGCAACGATGTGGAGCAGGATTGCGCGACCGACCCCGGTCCCGCGCGTGGTGGGCGCGGCCCGCATCGACTTCACTTCGCCGTGCATCTCGTCCAATTGCTTCAGCGCACCGAAGCCAGCCAGCGCATCGTTCTGCCAGGCCGTCCAGAACGTCACAGTCGGAGCCGACAAGCCGCTTGCATCGAGCGCCTGCGCATGCTCGCCCATGACGCTGCGGAGCTCTTCCAGGTGATGCGCCAACAAATCGGCCACATGTCGCGCCTTCGGATCGTCTTGCCTGATTTCCATGGCATGCCTTCCATCACGTCGCCGTCTTCGCTTCATTCCATAGCGCATCCATCTCCGTCAGCGATGCCTGCCCGAGGGTGCGTCCCTGCGTCTCCAGCGCGCGCTCGATATAGGCAAAGCGCCTTTCGAACTTGGCGTTTGTCGCGCGCAGGGCGCTTTCCGGGTCCGCGTCGACATGGCGGGCGAGGTTGACCAGCGCGAACATCAGATCGCCGGTCTCCTCCGCGATCTCCTGCCTGTCGCCACGGTCGAGCGCGGCCTCGATCTCGTCCGCTTCCTCACGGATCTTCGCCAGCACCGCGCGCGGGTCATTCCAGTCGAAGCCGACGGTGGAGGCCTTGCGCTGCAGCTCCATGGCGCGGGTCAGCGCCGGCTGGCCGGCCTTGACGCCCGACAGCAGCGATCTGTGCGCCGGCACGTCCTCCGGCGGGCGGCGCGCGGCGCGCTCGGCTTTCTCTTCGGCCTTGATGCGATCCCAGACTTCCTTGACGTGATGCGAGGCGAGATTGCCATCCTTGTCGGCGAAGACGTGCGGGTGACGCCGGATCATTTTTCGCGTGATGGCCTCGACGACGTCTCCAAAAGCAAACGCATTCTGCTCCGACGCCATCTGGGCGTGGAACACGACCTGCAGCAGCAGATCGCCGAGCTCCTCGCGCAAATCGTCGAGATCGCCGCGGGTGATGGCCTCCACCACCTCATAGGCTTCCTCGATCGTGTAGGGCGCGATCGTCGCAAAATTCTGCTCGAGGTCCCAGGGGCAGCCGGTCACCGGCGTGCGCAGCGCCGCCATGATCTCGATCAGGCGGGAAATGTCGCGGGAAGGGGTCATTGCGGGGCGTCTCTCCTGGCTCCGAAACCTTATGCCAAAAGCAGGGCGCCGTTCCCAGCCGGGCGCGGCGGAACAGGCCGATTTCCACCGATTGGCTGAGACGTTCCACAGTGCTAAAGCGCGGGCCATGAGCGACGCATTTTCATCACAAACCGCTTTGGTGCTGTTCTCCGGCGGCCAGGATTCCACCACCTGCCTCGCCTGGGCGCTGAGTCGCTTTGCGCGGGTGGAGACGCTGGGGTTCGACTACGGCCAGCGCCACGCCGTCGAGCTCGATTGCCGCGAACGGCTATTCGACGGCGTGAAGGCGCTCCGCGCGGACTGGGCCGCAAAGCTCGGCGAGAACCATACGCTGTCGATCCCGACGCTGGCGGCCGTGTCCGAGACGGCGCTGACGCGCGATGTCGCCATCGCGATGGGTGCCGACGGGTTGCCGAACACTTTCGTGCCGGGCCGCAATCTGGTGTTTCTGACGTTTGCTGCGGCGCTGGCGTATCGCCGGGGCATCACCCACATCGTCGGCGGCATGTGCGAGACGGATTATTCCGGCTATCCCGATTGCCGCGACGAGACCATCCGCGCCATGCAGGCGGCGCTGTCGCTCGGCATGGCGCGCAAGTTCGAGCTGCATACACCGCTGATGTGGATCGACAAGGCCGCAACGTGGCAACTGGCGCAGGATCTCGGCGGCGACGGGCTGGTCGACCTGATCCGCGAGCAGTCGCACACCTGCTATCTCGGGACGCGCGGCGCGCGGCACGAGTGGGGCTATGGCTGCGGCGAATGCCCGGCGTGCAGCCTGCGGGCGAAGGGGTGGCGGGAGTTTGCGGCGGGGCGCTGATGGCGCTCCGATCCTCACTGTCATTCTCCGCGAAGGCGGGGAATCCAGTACGCCGCGGCTCTCCGCATCCCACAAGCGTCTCTGGAATACTGGATCACCCGCCTTCGCGGGTGATGACAGCTGTGGTCGAGGAAGCAGCGCTCGCGCCACGCCCGAACCGACTACCCTGTAAAATCCTCCGGCCTCAGCTCGATCGGCTTGCCGTGCGGCGTGCGGTCCGCCGCGTGGTCCCAGGCATCGCGATAGCGGTGCAGCGTCTCCACGGATGCGACGCCTTTGCTTGAGACGAGGCCCTCCAGCGTGGCGAGCCAGTGCAGATAGTAGGTCTCGCCCGTATCGGGATCGCCGGCCGCCTGCGCGCGCTTGATCTCGGAAGCCAAGGCGGCTGCCCATTCCGGCCAGGTGAACACGCCGCGCTCGTGCAGTGTCAACGCCATGGCGAACGCATGCGCCTCCCAGGGAGCGCGGAACACCGGGCCGTCGTCATCGCGCGGAATGCTCGGAATGGCGGCCGTTGCGGCCGCCGCTGCCGTGCTGCTCATCACGCCGGGTCCAGATAGGGCTCGAAGGCGTCGATCGAGACCCTCAGCGTGGGATCGCCGTCATCGCCCCAGAGGTCGCGGGCTTCGAACACGACCGTGTAAAGCCATTGCGGATGCTCGCCGCGCTCCATCGCCGCCGTATCCGGAAACACGTGGCAGCCATGGTTCAGCTCGACGATTCCGACATGGCCGCGCACATAGCGGGGCAGCCGCGTGTGCGTGGTCGGATGGATGTTCTTGGCGCGTACGCGATCGCCGATCTCGAATTTCGCGGGCGCTGGGGCAGGGCGGGCGAACTTGCCGCGGACCATGATGCGCTCGACCTGCGTGAGGTCGAACTTGCCGTGCTTGAGCGCCTTTGCGGGCTGCATCGCATGGCCGGCGGCGACCTCCTCCCTCGTGAGGTAGCCCTTCTCGATCAGCATCTCCTCGAGCCCGAGAAACCATTTCTTGTAATAGGAGCTCGACAGATACACGTCTGGCGGCAGCGTCTCGCGGTAGAAGCGCGAGGTGTCGATGTTGAAGGCGCCGGCCGCGCCCATCGCGCGTACCATGGCGAGGACGCGGGACTCCCATTCCTCGTGGAAGACAGGCTCGTTCGGCTCAGCCTCGACCTTGCCGAAGCCGTCCATGCCGCCCATGTCGTGCACGCCGTTCACGACCGCGCTCCCGGCGTCCTGGGAAAGCCCGTGCCGATCATGGAATCGCGCGTGACGAGCTCGGCGAGTTGTTCTTCGCTCCAGCCCTCGGTGCCCTCGGGGCGCATCGGCAGCACCAGGAAGCGCGTCTCGGCGGTGGAATCCCAGACCTGGATCTCCATGTCCTTGGGCAGGGTGACGTCGAAATCGGCGAGCACGCCGCGTGGGTCCTTCACGGCGCGCGAGCGGTAGGGCGCGGCCTTGTACCAGACCGGCGGCAGCCCCAGCATTTCCCAGGGATAGCAGGAGCACAGCGTGCACACGACCATGTTGTGTCGCCCAGGCGTGTTCTCGACCACGACGAGATGATCGCCGACGCGGCTGACATGGCCGAGCGTGCCGATCGCCTTCGAGCCGTCCTCCAGCAGCGCCTTCTTGAACGCCGGATCGCTCCAGGCCTTGGCGACGACGCGCGCGCCGTTGTGCGGGCCGATCTTGGTCTCGTAGGCCTGGATGATGGCGTCGAGCGCGGCCGGCTCGACATACCCCTTTTCGGTCAGAATCGTCTCGAGCGCGCGGACGCGCAGCTCGGTCTCCGACAGCTCGGAATGGTCGTGATCGTGGTCGTGATGATGCTCGCTCATGGCGCAAAGATAGCCCCAGAATCCGGGCCTTGTCGAGGCGGAGACTCTGCTAACATCGCCCCATGGGCTGGGCCGTACGAACCGCAATAACCGCCGCAATCGCGGCTCTCATGACATGCGCGGCGCATGATGCGCGTGCTGCGAATGGCGCTTATGCGGTCGATGCCGCCGACATCTCCGAGGTCGGCTCCTGCAAGGTCGAGAGCTGGATGTCGGCCGCGACGAACACCGATTTTTCGGCGGTCGCCAATCCCTCCTGTGTGGTCGACCCCTTCAGGCCGATCGAGCTGAGCCTCCAGACCATCCGCGCCCGCAGCGACGGCGACTGGAGCACGACCATAGCGCCCAAAGCCAAAACGAATTTCATCCCCACGGGCATCGGACGGTGGGGGTTGTCGGCCTATGGCGGAGGATCGTTCGACGCGGCGACCGGCGAGACGCTGAGCGCCTTTGCGGTCATCCCCGCGACCTTCCGCCTGTCGGAGACCATGCGCATCAACGTCAATGGCGGCTGGCTCTGGGATCGCGCCGTGGACCGCCATTACTTCACCTATGGCGTCGGCTTCGACTGGAAGTTCACCGACACGTTGCAATGGACGATCGAGGCGTATGGCCAGGCTGGCGCGTCCGAGGTCGCGAGCGTCGTGCAACCGCGGCTGCAAACCGGTGTCCGCTACCGGCCGGGCGAGATATTTTCCATCGACGTGATCTACGGCCGCAACATCAGCGGCGAGAACGCCAACTGGATCACCATCGGTACGACGATCCGGTTTCCGGTCGAGGGCAGTGAGCCGGAGCACCGGCGCACCGGACATCTGTGATCAAGAGCAACAAGAAAAGGGGAACTTCCGTTGACCAATTATGTGACGATCGAGAAGGGGCATGGGCCGGAGGGGCGGATCGCCATCGTGCGGTTCGACCGCCATGACGGCATCAACGCGCTGTCGCCCGAAGCGCTGCGGCAGCTTACGGCGGCCGCGCGCAGTTTTGAAGACGACGCGACAACCTCCGTCGTGGTCCTGACCGGCAGCTCGGGCGCATTCAGCGCCGGCTTCGACCTCAAGGATGCCGAGGGACGCTCGCGCAAGGACATGGATCTCGGCGCGCTGCGGCGGCATCTCAAGCTCGGGCCGCGCCTCACCCATGCCTGGCAGGAGATGGAGCAGATCACGATCGCGGCGATCGAGGGCTTTTGTGTCGGCGGCGGCGTCGCGCTGGCCGTGGCGCTCGACTTCCGCATCATGGGACGCGATGCGCACTTGCGCGTGCCTGAGATCGGGCTCGGCATGAACATGAGCTGGCAGAGCATTCCGCGCATGCTGCATCTGATGGGGCCCGCCCGCACCAAGCAGGCGGTGATCCTTGCCGATCAGCGCATCTCGGCGGACGAGGCCTATGAGTGGGGCCTGGTGGAACAGGTGACCGATCCCGGCCATGCTTTCGATTCCGCCATGGAGCTCGCCCGCAAGGTCGCCGCGCAGCCGCCGCTCTCGGTCGCGATGACGAAGCTCACCGTCAACCGGCTCGCGCATGCGCTGGACGATCTCGCCAGCCATATGGACGTCGACCAGTTCGCGCTCGCCAGTCTCAGCGAGGATCACAAGGAGGGCGTCGAGGCGTTCCTGGGCCGCCGCAAGCCGCGCTTCAAGGGGCGATAGATCTTTGCCAGGCCATTGATCGCATCCCCGACAGTCCGTATACGCCGCATTGGGACAAGAGCAGGCTCGGCCAACGAGCCGCACGGGTGACGACAATCGAGGGGAGGGCCCATGACCGCCAATTCGCAGGCGCCTGAGGCAACAGGATTTCGCTGGAAACTGGTCGCACCGCTCGCGGTGTGGCTGGTGATCTATCTGTGGCCGGCGCCTACCGGGCTCAACGTCAATCAGTGGCACTATTTCGCGGTGTTCGCGGCCGTCATCACCGGGCTCATCCTGGAATCGATGCCGGTCGGCGCAGTCGGCTTCATCGGCCTGACGGTCGCGGGCGTCGCCGGCTATATCGATCCCGATCCCGGCAAATCGCTGCGCTGGATGCTGGCAGGCTTTGCCGAGAGCACGGTCTGGTTGATCGTCGGCGCCTTCGTGTTCTCGATCGGCTATCGCAAGAGCCAGCTCGGCCGACGCATCGCATTGGTGCTGGTGCAAAAGCTCGGCCGCAACACGCTCGGCCTCGGTTATGCCGTGGCGATGTCGGATTTCCTGCTGGCGCCGGCAACGCCGTCGAACACCGCGCGCAGCGGCGGCATCGTCTATCCCATCATCAGCAACATCCCGCGCATCTATGGCTCCGAACCGGGGCCGACCGCCGGCAGGATCGGCACCTATGTGATGTGGACGGCCTTTGCCGCGACCGCAGTCACGAGCTCGCTGTTCTTCACGGCGCTCGCGCCGAACGCGGCGGCGCTGGCGATTGCCAAGAAGACGGTCGGGGTCGAGGTCAGCTGGGGCCAGTGGTTCCTCGGCTTCGCGCCGCTCGGCATCCTCCTGATGGTGCTCGTGCCGCTGCTCAGCTATCTCGTTTGCCGGCCCGAGGTGAAGCGCAGCCCGGAGATTTCCGAATGGGCGGCGAAAGAGCTCCAGACGATGGGCCCGATGTCGCGCAACGAGTGGATCATGCTTGGCCTGATCGTGCTCGCGATGTTCCTGTGGATCGCGGGATCGAGCCCGGACATCCACGTGCCCGTGCTCGGCTCGAACTTCGTCAACGCCACCACTGTCGTGTTCATCGTGATCTCCCTGATGCTGGTGACCGGCGTGATCGAATTTGCCGACATCGTCAGCGAGAAGAGCGCCTGGGAGGTGTTCTTCTATTTCACCTCGCTGCTGACGCTGGCCTCCGGCCTCAACGAGATCGGCTTCATCAAATGGTTCGCGACCGAATACGCAAAACCGCTCGCCGGACTATCGCCGTCGACCGCGATGCTGCTGCTGGTCGCGCTGTTCTTCTGGATCCACTATTTCTTCTCGAGCATCACCTCGCATGCCGCCGCCGTGCTGCCCGTGGTGCTCGCGGTCGGATCGGGCATTCCCGACCTGCCAGTCACTACACTTGCGATGCTCTGCATGTACTCGCTCGGCCTTATGGGCGTTATCTCGCCTTATGCGACCGGACCTGCGCCGATGTATTTCGGCAGCGGCTATATCGGGAAGGGCCAGTTCTGGGGCTTTGGCCTGATCTTCGGGCTGCTCTATTTCGCCGGGCTCTTGCTGATCGTGTTGCCGTGGCTGCGGATGGGGTGAGCCGGGCTGGAGTCGGCCCCCGGGGCGGAGGAATATTCTTCTCCGGGGAAGGTTTGGGGAATCTTCGTCCATCCCTCGCAAATATCTGACATTGCAAGAAAGACTGGAAAAGGCGATGGTACGTGCTGCGGTGCAGCGCGTGCCCCTTTGAGGCGTTTGCGGCTGCTCCACCCCCTCGTCGCTGATGCGACCCGGCTTTCGTTTGCCTTTTCCGGCGAGCGAAAGAACTATTGTGCATGAAGGCCGTCTCCATGAACGCTCACCAATCGCTCGCCGTCGGACAGCCGATTGCGCCAGCTCAAGCGATATCGCATCCCGCGCCTGAGCCGGACGCGATGGTCCGTTTCGCCGGCATCTCGAAGACCTATCCGGCCTATCGCGGCAAGTCTGGCGTCAACGCACTACAAAACATCGATTTCGCCATTCCACGCGGTTCCATTACCGGCGTGATCGGCCGCTCCGGCGCCGGCAAGTCGAGCCTGGTGCGGCTCATCAACGGGCTGGAGAAGCCGACCGCGGGCCGCGTGATCGTGGATGGCCGCGATATCTCGGCGCTGACGGGCCGCGAGCTGCGGCTGGCGCAGCGCTCGATCGGCATGATCTTCCAGCATTTCAACCTGCTGTCGTCGCGCACCGCCGCCGACAACATCGCGCTGCCGCTGGAGATCGCCGGTTGGGCCAAGGCCGACATCAAGGCGCGCGTGACCGAGCTGCTCGCGCTGGTCGGCATCGCAGACAAGCATGACCGCTATCCTTCCGAACTCTCCGGCGGCCAGAAGCAGCGCATCGGCATCGCCCGCGCGCTGGCGACGCGGCCGAGCGTGCTCTTGTCGGACGAGGCGACCTCCGCGCTCGATCCGCAGACCACGCGTGCGATCCTCGACCTGCTCGCGAACATCAACCGCGAGCTCGGAGTGACCATCGTGCTGATCACCCACGAAATGTCCGTGGTGCGCCAGCTCGCCAGGGACGTCGTGGTGCTCGACGCCGGCCATGTCGTCGAGAGCGGCCACGTCGCCGACATCTTCACCCATCCGAAACATCCGATCACGCAGTCCTTCCTGGCCGAGGTGGTCGGCGACAGCCTGCCGGTCTCGCTGGCGAGCCGGATCGTGGCGGAGCCGCCTGCCGGCGGGCAGGCCGTGATCCGCGTCCAGGTGCGCGGGGCAGGGGCCAGCGACACGCTGGTGGCGCGGCTCGCCCGCGAGCTCGGCCTCGACATGTCGCTGCTGTCGGCGCGCATCGACGAGATCGGCGGCCAGCATGTCGGCTCGCTCGTTCTCGGCATACCCCTCGGTAGTCCTGGCCGCGACGACGTGCCGGCGCGAGTTCTTGCCTGGCTCTCTCAACATCAATTCCCGGCGGAGCATCTCGGCTATGTCGCCTGAGCTCATCAACCTGATCATCCAGGCGACCTTCGAGAGCCTGTACATGGTCGGCATCGCCGCGCTGCTCGGCACCGTCTTCGGCCTGCCGCTCGGCGTCTTCCTCGCGACCAGCCGGAAAGGGGAGCTGTTCGCGGCTCCGATCGTCAATCGCGTGCTCGGCATCATCGTCAACGCGACGCGGTCGACGCCCTTCATCATCCTGGTCGTCGCCATCATCCCGTTCACGCGCCTCGTTGCCGGAACCTCGATCGGATCGACCGCGGCGATCGTGCCGCTGACCATCGCGTCGGCGCCGTTCATCGCGCGCCTCGTGGAAGCTGCGATCCGCGAAGTCGATGGCGGCCTGATCGAGACCGCGTCCTCGTTCGGCGCCTCGCCGATGCAGATCGTGTTCAAGGTGCTGATCCCCGAGGCGCTGCCGGGACTTCTGTTGGCGCTGACGCTCGCAGTGGTCAGCCTGCTCGGCTATTCCGCCATGGTCGGCGCGGTCGGCGGCGGGGGCTTGGGGGATCTCGGCATCCGCTACGGCTATCAGCGCTTCATGCCCGAGATGATGCTCGCCGTCGTCGTCGTGCTGATCGCATTGGTGCAGCTCGTGCAGAGCGCGGGCGACTATCTCGCGCGCCGGGTCAACCGCCGGCTGCGGCATCACTGAGCCGGATCACACGGCTCGTCTTGTCCGCCGCAACGTCTCCGAGGGCAGCTCGGAGAAGTGATAGTCGAGCGAGAACTGGCTGAAGTGCCAGAATCCGTGCTGCACGGCGACGTCGTAGATGGATCTCCCAGCGCCGGCGGCGCGCTTCAGCTCGCGCCGCACGCGGTTCAGCCGCATCGCGCGCCAGTAATGCATCGGACTCGTGCCCAGCACCTCTTGGAAGGAATAACCGAGCTTGCGCGGGCTGGCGCCGACGGCCTTGCAGACCTCCAGCAGCGAAAGTGAACGAGCACCGCTGCCGTGCATCAGCTCGCGGGCGCGATCGACGGTTCGCCGCCGCGCGGTCGCGCTGCGTCCGGGATCGCTGGTTCGCGCCGTTGGCAGCATGTCCATGATCTCGACGAGAAGGGCGTCTTCAAGCGCCTGCCTGGCCGCCGGATCGCTGAACCTTTCCGGAGCGGTCGCGATCGTCTCTTGAATGGCGGCGAGGTGCGAGCGCAGCCGCACGACCGGGGCTTCCGCCATTTCGACCATCTGCAATTGGTGCCAGACAGTGCGCGGCAGCTCGATCTCAAGCCGGGCGGCAAGCTCCGAGATCAGCGCCGCGCTGGCAACGATGCCACGCAGCTCGAACGCCTTCGGCGTGCACATATCGACTTCGGCGTCGACGCAGGCGATGACCTGGGCGCCTGCAACGCTGGCGCCATTGCAATTGACCTCGCCGTCGCCGTGCCAGGGCAGGCCGATACCAAAGCTGTCAGCGCCCAGCTGACCGTACTGCCGGACCTGCTGGCTGGTGATTTCGCGGAATACTTCGACATGGGGCAGGGAGAGCTGAGTGAAGCTGCCGCGAAACGCGCCGGCACTGATCTGGTCGTAGCTCAACCGCCAGCGGCCGAGGCTGGCGCAATGCTCATCGACGTCCGTGCTGCTGGCCTGGAACAGGCTGACAGCCGAGTCTTGAATCGGAAGAGTTGCGCGCAAGGCCATGACAGAATTTCGAAATTTGGCGGCAAAGTCCGGCAAGGACTAGGCCAAGACTGGCATGACCATCGCCCGTGTCCAGCAAAATATTGCCGGATCTCGATAACGTCCGATACCGCCCCGGTGCAGTCTTCTCGCTCGCCGTCCCAACACCATCGCGGGGCGACGCTTCGCGGAGGATCGACATGCGGCCGACCGAGATCATGCGTGGCAGCCCGCCAGCGCCAGAGGCCCAGGTGACGCGCGCCAACTGGCGCAGCTTCCCCGCGATCCGCTGGGGTTTCACCCACACCCGCGAAGTGTTGCCGACGGCCGAGGTTCGCCGCTCGGCTCACCCGAGCCCGATCACCAGCGCGCCGCGCGAGCTGAGCATGATCGGCTTCACCTCGCCCGACGGCACGCCGACCACGATCGCGGCGACGTTACGCGAAACGTTCGCCGACACGCTGCTCGTGATGCACCGGGGCACGCTGGTTTACGAATGGTATGGCGATGGCATGAGCGTGACCACGCCGCATCTGATCTGCTCGATCAGCAAGGCGGTCGCCGGCACCCTCGGCGGCATTTTGGCCGCGCGCGGATTGCTCGATCCGGAGGCGAGGGTGGTGCGCTATGTGCCGGAGCTGGAGACCTCGGTCTATGCGGGCTGCACTGTCCGCAACCTGCTCGACATGGCCGTCGCCATCAAGTTCGACGAGGATTACGAGGATCCCGCCGGCGACGTCGCGCGCTACCGATTCTCCTCCGGCTGGGACGTGCCGCCGCCGGGCGTCGAGCCAGGTCATCAGCGCGCCTATCTCACGACCTTGCGCGGCACCGGCAAGCCGCACGGCAAGGTGTTCCACTATGTCTCGCCCAATACCGAAGTGCTCGGCTGGGTCTATGAACGCGCCTGCGGCATGCCTTACCAGTCCATCCTCTCCGAATATCTCTGGCAGCCCCTGGGCGCGGAGGAGGACGGCTCGCTGACGCTCGACAGCCACGGCATGGGCCGCATCGCCGGCGGCCTGTCGGTCACGGCCCGCGATCTCATCCGCTTCGGCGAGATGATCCGCTGCCGCGGCGTGGTCGAGGGACGGCAGGTGGTGCCGGGCTGGTGGATCGACGATATCAGAGAGAACGGTGATCCCAAGGCCTGGGCCGACGGCGACCTCGCCGAATTCTTCCCGGGCGCGCGCTACCGTAGCAAATGGTTCACGATCGATCCGACCCGCAACGCGATGACTGCGATCGGCATTCATGGCCAGTTGCTCTATGTCGACTTGGACTCGGACACCGTCATCGTCAAGCTCGCCACGCAGCCGAAAGCGATGGACGTTCCGGTCGACCAGCGCTGGTTTGCCGCCTTCAACGCCATCACTGCGCATCTCACCCCGCGCTGAATCATGGACGTCCTCATGCTCGGCACCGTCACGTCCAAACCGTCAGCCCAAGCTGTCGCGCCACATCCGCTGGATCCGCTGACGGCCGAAGAGATCACCGCGGCCTGCACGCTCGCGCGCGCCGCCGCAGTTTCGCCGGAGAACTGCCGCTTCCCGATGGTGCGGCTGGAAGAGCCGACCAAGCAGGAGCTGGCTACCGGCGGAGCTGGACGCTGCGCCTTCGTGCTGACCCTGGACATCACCACGGGCGAGGCGATCGAGCACATCGTCGATCTCGGCCGCAGCGCGATCGTCGGCCGCAATATCGTTCCCAACCGAGCAGCGCCGTACGGACAGCCGCCGGTGATGCTGGAAGAGTTCTTCAAATGCGAGGCCGTGGTGAAGGCCGATCCCGCCTGGCGCGCAGCGATGGTCCGCCGCGGACTCTCCGACAAGGATATCGAGCTCGTCCAGGTCGATCCATTCTCGTCGGGTTTCTTCGATAAGGAGTTCGAGCGCGGCGCCCGCATCGTGCGCGCCGTCAGCTATTTCCGCGAGCATCTCCAGGACAACGGCTATGCGCATCCGATCGAAGGGGTGGTCGCCGTGGTCGACCTGATCGGCGCTAAGGTCATTGATCTCACCGACGAAGATCCGATCGTGCCGATCCCGCGCAAGAAGCGAAATTACGGCGCGCATGACCTCGAAAAACCGCGCACCGGCATCAAGCCGCTCAACATCGAACAGCCGGAAGGCGCGAGCTTTGAGGTCGAGGGCTGGAACGTCGAATGGCAGAAATGGAGCTTCCGCGTCGGTTTCACTCCGCGTGAAGGGCTGGTGCTGCATCAGCTCGCTTACCAGGACGGCGAGCGCAAACGCTCCTTGATTCATCGCGCCAGCGTCACCGAGATGGTGGTGCCCTACGCCGATCCGACTGCCAATCATTTCTGGAAGTCGGCGTTCGATGCCGGCGAATACGGCCTCGGTATGCTCGCCAATGCGCTCGAGCTGGGCTGCGATTGCCTCGGTAACATCCACTATTTCGACGTGCCGGCTGCCGACAGCAAGGGCGAGCCCTTCGTCATGCGGAACGCGATCTGCATGCACGAAGAAGATTATGGAATTGCCTGGAAGCACTACGAATTCCGCAATGGCCTGTTCGAGGTCCGCAGATCCCGACGGCTCGTGATCTCGTTCTTCGCGACCGTCGGCAATTACGACTACGGCTTCTATTGGTACCTCTACCAGGACGGCACCATCCAGTTGGAGACCAAGCTCACCGGCATCATCCAGACCGCCGCCGTGCCGTCGGGCGAGACGTACAAATGGGGCGGCATGGTCGACGACAATCTCGGCGGGCCGACGCACCAACACTTCTTCAACGTTCGCTTGCACATGGATCTTGATGGCGGCGGCAACACGGTGACGGAGCACGAATTCGTGCCGCGGCCCTGGGGCCACGACAATCCACACGGCAATGTCTTCGACGTCACGACGCGCGTGCTCTCGCGCGAGCGCGACGCCGCGGCCATCGCCAACGGCGAGACCGGCCGGTTCTGGAAGATCAGCAATCCCAACGAGACCAACTCGGTCGGCAATGCTCCCGCCTACAAGCTCGTGGTTAATCCGAGCCCGCTGATGCTGGCGCAGGAGGGCAGCTACGTGCGCCGGCGCGGCGGCTTTGCCACCAAGCATGTCTGGGTCACCGCGTTCGACAGGGACGAGAAATACGCCAGCGGCGACTATCCCAACGTCCATGCCGGCGGCGACGGCCTGCCGCGCTATGCGGCGCAGAACCGCAACATCGAGAACGCCGACATCGTGGTGTGGCATTCGTTCGGCCACACTCATGTCTGCAAGCCCGAGGATTTTCCGATCATGCCGGTCGAATATGCCGGCTTCATGCTGAAGCCGACCGGATTTTTCGCGGCGAATGCGGCGGGCGACATCCCGCCGGACCGCAATAGCCGCAGCGTGCTGGCGGGCGCAAAGGGCGCCGCCGCAAACTGTTGCCACGCGGACCCGGGGTAACATCAGTAACTCGCGCGCCATTGGCTTCGGCCGCAACGCTGACCGCGATGCAGCCATCGCGTGCGGCCCGTCTCGTACAGATGGCAATCGCAAGTCTGGAAATATTCCAATTCTAGACAAGCGACGCCGTAGCGCGCGTGAGCGCATTCGTCGCACATCCTGCGCAACGCTCTGGAGAGATTCTAACGCTGTTCCTATCGCACTCGCAAACCGCCTGAGTTAGGGCGGGACATCAAGAACGATACCGGCAAAGCCGGCAGTGTGTGGGGCTTCGAAAGACGTGACCGACTTCCAATTTTCTTCGCGTGAGGATACGCGTCGTCGACAGATTCAGATGCTCTTGCTTGGAGCGGTCAGTACGTTCTCCCTCATTTTTCCCGTCAGTTCCGTGGAAGCGCAGACGCAGATTCCCGCCGTCACTGTCGATGCGCCGGCCCAGCGCGCCCGTCCTGCGGCGATCGCGTCGTCGAAGAGGGCGGCGACGCGGACGTCGCGCCCCAATCGCCGCTCTCCCGCGCAGCAGGCCGCGCCAACGCAGTCGGCATCATCGAACGGCGCGACGGGCGAACGCGCCAACGGTCCTGTGCGCGGCTTCGTCGCCACGCACAGCGGCACCGCCAGCAAGACGGATACGCCGCTGATCGAAACCCCGCAGTCGGTGTCCGTCGTCACCACCGATCAGGTCCGCAACCAGGGCGCGGTCTCGATCGGCGAGGCGCTGCGGTACACCGCCGGCGTCAGCGGCGACGTCAATGGCGGTTCCGATACCCGCTTCGGCGCGCTCCAGATCCGCGGCTTCGACACGACCATGTCGGGCCTCTACATCGATGGCCTGCGAATCCCTTCGAGCAATTACGTGCATTTCAACGGCCTCGATCCCTACGGCGCCGAGCGTCTGGAAGTGCTGAAGGGACCGTCCTCGGCGATGTATGGCGGCAGCGGCACCGGCGGCATACTCAACTACGTGACCAAGCTGCCGACCGCGCAGCAGTTCGGCGAGGTCTCGATCTCCGGCGGCAGCTTCAACCGCTACCAGGGCCAGTTCGACATGGGCGGCCCCGCCAACAAGGAAGGCACGGTGCTGTGGCGCCTGACTGGTGTCGTTCGCGACGGCGAAACCCAGGTCGACTTCACCAAGGACAATCGCGTCTTCATCGCACCGGCCGTCACCTTCAAGCCGAACGAGGACACCACCATCACCCTGCTCGCCAACTACCAGCGCGACCGGGCAGGGTGGGGCCTGCAATTCCTGCCGGCCTCGGGCACGGTGTGGCCGAACAACGGCCGCACCATTCCGGTCTCGTTCTTCGCGGGCGTGCCGGGATTCAACGCGTTCAACACCGAGATCGCAACCGCCGGCTATCAGCTGTCGCACAATTTCACCGACAACATCACGTTCCGGCAGAACCTGCGCTACGCCTACCAGCACAACGAGGAAAAGACCTTCTACGGTACCGGATACACCGACGAGGCGGCGGGGCAGCTTGGGCGTTTCGGCAGCTACAGCAACTCGTATATCAATTCCCTTGCGGTGGACAACCAGCTCCAGGGCAAGTTCAACACCGGCATTCTCAGCCACACCACGCTGGTCGGGCTCGACTATCGCAACACCACGTTCCGCGACACCGCTTTTGCCGTCACGACGTCATCGCCGGAGATCAACGTCTTCAATCCGGTCTACAGCAACGACTGGGCCATGGGCGGCCTCTACGACAACAAGGGCGTGAAGCAGTCGCAGCTCGGCCTCTATGCGCAGGACCAGATCAAGCTCGGCCGGCTGTCGTTCCAGCTCGCGGGCCGTCAGGATTTCGTGACGACGCAGCTGGACACCAATCTGCCTCCTGCCGATACATCAGTCACGAAGGATGCCTCGGCCTTCACTGGCCGCGCCGGCGTGATGTACAATTTCGACAACGGCATCGCTCCCTACTTCAGCTATTCCGAGTCGTTCCTGCCACAGCTCGCGACAAGTCCGTCCGGACAGATGCTCAATCCCGAGACCGGCGTGCAGTACGAGGTGGGCGTCAAGTATCAGCCGCTCGGCTGGAACGCGCTGTTCACCCTCGCTGCCTTCGACCTGACGCGTGACAACGTCGCTGTGTACGTGCCTGCGACGACCTTTTACGAACAGATCGGACAGGTGAAGTCGCGTGGCATCGAGCTTGAAGGCTCGATGTCGCTCGCCGATGGCTGGAACCTGCGGGCGGCCTATGCCTATGTCGATGCCATGGTCACGCAGGATCCGGTCAATGTCGGCAAGGCCCCCGTCACCGTGCCGCTCAACCGGGCTTCGTTGTGGAGCGACTACACCCTTCAGAACGGACTGCTGGCGGGCCTGCAGTTCGGCGGCGGCGTTCGCTATGTCGGCGCGACCTGGGGTGATGATGCCAACACGTTCAAGGTGGGATCGGCCACCGTGCTGGATGCGCTCCTTGCCTACACCAGGGACAATTGGCGCCTGTCGGTGAACGTCACCAATCTGGCGGATACGCGCTATGTCGCCGCCTGTTACGGCCTGTCGGGCTGCATGTATGCCGAGGGACGGAAAGCAATCGGCAAGCTGACTTACCGCTGGTGAACCGAAGAGGGGCCGGCAAAGCGAGCCGGACCCGCTGGATGAGAGTGCAAGACGATGAGGGCGACATTCGGCAGGCTGCATCGCTGGGCGGGACTGCTCACGGCCGGATTCCTGTTCTTCTCCGGCATCACGGGCGCGATCATCTCCTGGGATCACGAGATCGACGACGTCCTGAACAGCCATTTATTCGACGTCGCCAGCAAGGGGCCCGCCATCCCCTCGATCGAGCTCGCCAGGATGATCGAGCAACGCGATCCCCGCGCGCGCGTCGTCTATCTCTTCATGACGCCGGAGGAGGGCCATTCGCTGTGGTTCTTCGTCATGCCCAGGATCGATCCCGCGACCGGCAAGCGTTACGCGCTCGACTACAATCAGATCTTCCTCGATCCCAACACCGGCGCCGAACTCGGCCGGCGCTATTGGGGCGCGGTGTGGCCGGTGACGCGGGAGAATTTCGTCTCCTTCCTCTACAAGCTGCACTACACGATGCACATCCCGGAGTTCTGGGGCAGCGATCGCTGGGGCATGCGCCTGCTCGGCGTAATCGCCATCATCTGGACCATCGACTGCTTCGTCGGCTTCTATCTGACACTGCCTTCGCGGCGCCGGACCAAGGTGGTGCGGGCACCTGAAGTCACGCGCCAGCTCGAGCGCGGCTTCTGGGCACGCTGGGCGCCGGCCTGGACCATCAAGACCTCGGGCAGCGCCTACCGGATCAATTTCGATATCCATCGCGCCTTCAGCCTGTGGACCTGGGGCGTGCTCTTCGTCATCGCCTTCACGGCGTTCTCGTTGAACCTCTATTTCGAGGTGTTCTCTCCGATGATGAAGATGGTGTCGAACTACACGCCGACGCCCTATGAGCAGCGGCCGTATCGCGATCTCGACAATCCGATCGAGCCCAAGGTCACCTTCGCCGAGATCGCCGCGCGCGCGGCGGCCGACGGCAAGGCGCGAGGCTGGACGATCCCGGTCGGCTCGGTCAATTACGGCCCGGCTCATGGCGTCTATGCCGCCGCTTTCTTCCACCCCGGCGACGATCACGGCGCCGGCGGCGTCGGCCCGGCGCAGCTCTATTACGACAGCGAGGATGGCCGCCCCATCGGCGAACGGCTGCCTTGGGTCGGCACCGCCGCCGACATCTTCGTCCAGGCCCAGTTCCCGCTGCATTCGGGCCGCATCGTCGGACTGTTCGGCCGCATCCTGATCTCGATCATGGGGCTCGTGGTCGCCGCGCTCTCGGTCACCGGCGTCGTGATCTGGTGGCGCAAGCGCCGCGCCCGCGTCCGGGTTCGTGAGACCGCGGCGGTGCGGCTCGATCGGCAACTCACGCCGGCGGAGTAGGGCGCGCCCGGCGACCGAGGATGAACCTTCCGGCCTGGCGCCGCCACCAATGGGGGACCGCTCCCAAGCCCCCGGACGTCGAATGAAATCGCTTGCCTTGCTCTGCCTGCTCGTCCTTGCGACGCCCGTTCATGCGGCGACGCCCGAGCAACGCTATCTCGACCTGCGCGATCGCTACATCGCAAAGTTCTCCAAAGCCAAGGAGAGCGATGAGATCTACAAGCAGCACGAGGCCGCCCTGAAGGAGCTGGCGGGCGTGCTCCGCGGCCTTATCGGACCTGCCGCGATCAAGGGGCTGCCTGCGGAAGGCAAATCGAACGCCGACACGCTGTTCAAAGGTGACACGGGCTTCGGCCATCTCGACGGTCTCGGTTTCGCCTCCGAAGGCGACAAGAGACAGGCTGTGGTGACCACAACGGGGCTGCTCAAGCACTGGCTGGGTGAGCACCGTGAGGACGGCATGCCGCAAGAGATCGGCGCGGCCTTCAAGTCCGATCGCTTCTACTATCAAGCAATTCAGGACTCGGCCTTCGCCAAATATGCGGAGCTGCCGATCACGAAGCCGGCGTCCGCGAGCGCTGCCGCCGCGGTGCTGGGCGTGCGCGGCAATGGCGATCTGAAAGCGCCGCCGCGTGAGATCGACGTCGTCGCGATCCAGGGCGACAAGGTCTTCTTCCTCGCCGACAGCGACGCCGTGAAGACGTCCGAGATTCCGGCCTGCGAGAAAGTCTGGAAGCAGATGATGGCCCGGAAAACGCCGCAGGACGCCATGGCCAAAGAAGACCAGGCGATGGACGCCTACACCAAATGCTTCGCCAAGGAAGCACCAAGCCAGAGCTGGTACGCAGCTGCCGTCAAAAAGGCACAGAGCCAGTTGGATCTGTTGCTGTCGCGATAGCCGTCCTGACTGCTCTGCTACGCGGACAATTCGACCGGCTTGCCGGCCTCATCGATCAGGTGCACGCGATCGATATCGACGCGCGGCAGCAATGATCGGATCTGCTCCGTCGGCATCAGGCTGAACGCCGTCGACAGGGCGTCAGCGGCTGTCGCGCTGCGGGACACGGTCGTCACGCTGCGATAGCGCGGGGCGCAGCCGCCCGATCGGGGATCGAACAAATGGTTGAAGCGCGTCCTGGAATCGAACTGGCAGCCGTAGCCGCCCGAGGTGGACACGGCGCGATCGACGACTGGCAAGACCGTTTTCGTCTGGCCGACAATGTCGGGATCGACGATGCCAACCTCCCAGGGATGTCCGTCCGGACGCGCGCCGATCGCGCGGGCTTCGCCCATGTCGACCAGGCTGTGAGAGACGCCGTGCGCCCGCAGCAGGTCGACCACTTTGTCGGTGACGTAGCCTTGCGCGATCCCGTTCAGGGTGACGGCCATGCCCTTGGGCATCACGATCCGGTCGCGGCTGACTGACAGCCGTTGGCTACCGATGCGCGCCAGCGCCGCCTCGATGTCGGTTGCCGCAGGACCCGCCGGATCGGCGTCATCGCGCGCGAAGTGGCTGGCATAGAGCTCCCACAGCGGCTGCACCGTGACGTCGAACAGACCGCCCGTGACCATGGAATAGTGCTGCGAGGTCGAGAGCAGTTCGACCATTTCGGCGGCGGGATCGATCAGGACACCCGTCCGGTTCAGGACGACCAGGGCGGAATCCTGGAGGTAGAGACTGAACTGTCGCTCGAGCCGCCGCGCCTCGGCGCAGGCCAACGTGATCAGCCGCTCCGCCCGGCTGCGATCCTCGTCGTGGATCTCCAACGTTGCAACCGCGCCCAGCATCGTGCCGCGCCAGGTGACCGGCGCGACCTCTGCACGAGCGGGATGACCTGAGGACAGCGCGCCGAGGCTAGCGGCCGCCGCGCTGATCCGGATGAAGCGTCGCCGCGTCAGGGTTGGCGTCATGGCGTCCTCCTCGGTCGTTCGCCCGGCGGGCCTTCCGCCGCCTCGTCGGCCGCCGCAGTGCCGGGGACAGTCGCCGACGTCAGAACATAGTCCCGCGGCACATCGTTGAAGCCGACGATCCTGCCGCCGTTTTCACCGGCGAACTTCTCCGCCGCCGCCTTGTCCGAGAACGGAACGGCCTCGTCGCCGCCCATGCCGCTCCTGACCCGGCTCTCGATCACGAACAGCGCCTTGCGCGCCTCGATCCAATTGTCGGCGCCCGGCTTGTCCCAGTCGGGGGTCTTGCCCATGTCGGACACGTAGATCGCCAAAATGTCCTTGGGCTCGTCGGGCAGCATGGTGAAGGCGATGGTGTCCCGCACAGACGAGAACCACACGGGCTCAATGAGGCTCGCGGCAAAGATATGGCCCTTCGGTCCCGGATGCTCGAGCACGTTCATGCCACAGTAATGCCCGATGTCTTCCGCGGTCATCCGATGCGGCGGCGGGACCTTCGTTGCCTGCTTGTCGTTGCAGCCTGCGAGCGCCAGCGGCACGAGCAAGGCGAGCAGGATCGTTCGGCGCCTCATAGCTCCCTCCGAGAGAAGGCGAGCGCGGCCAGCGCCAGCGGCACCGAGGTCCAGCCGAGCAGGGCGGTCAGCAGGACCGGTATCGTCAGGGACGTCGTCTGGGCAAGGCCGGCCATGCCGGCGAAGGTGCTGACATTGGCAAACCCGGTGAGGTTGATCAGACGATAGGCGTCGGTCGGGTTGGCCAGCAGCATGGCGTTGAGCACGGCGGCCGAGATGCTGCGTCCCTGATCGAGCGCGAGCACGCCGAGCAGCGCCATGTCGTAGATCAGCACCAGCAGCAGCCACAATCCGATACAGATGCCGGCTGCCGTTCCGCGGTCCCGCACGAGCGCGCTGACCAGATATCCGATCGCGACGAAAACGGCGCCGAGGAGCACCGAGGAGCCCACCATGGCCCCGAACGCCAGCAGACTATCGCCGTCGATCTGGCTGCCCGTCGCCGCCAGCGCTCCAACCGCCGCGCCGTAGCCGAGGCACGTCGCAAAAGCGAGGACGGCGAGGTGGCCCAGGAACTTGCCGAGCAGCACCTGCCATCGCGCGACCGGGTAGCTCAGCAGCAACAGCATCGTCCCGCGTTCCATCTCGCCGACGATGGCGTCATGAGAGATCAGAAGCGCGATGAGCGGAACGAGAAAGATCGTCAGGCTCGACAGGCTGACGACGACCACGTCCAGCGTGCGAACGCCCACATTCCCGGTCGGCGCGCTGCCGAGAAAGGTCAGCGACAAAGCAAGCCCGGCGAGCAGGAGCGTTGCGGCAAGCACCCAGCGATTGCGGATGGCCTGGTGGATCTCCTTGGCGGCGATGATCATGACATTCATGGCGCCTGCTCCGATTGCCGGAGGAAATGAGCATAGAGCTCGTCGAGGGTCGGCGGAACCACATCGACATCCTCGACGGCATTGCCGGCGGCCGTGGCGCGATGCAGCAGCTCGATCTTGCGCTCCGGCGCGGCGTCGATCTCGACGATGTGGCCGTTCAGGCGGCGGCAAGTCGCATCTTGCGGCGCCCAGCCCGGCATCTCGCTCGGAGCGAGGCCCGCCACCTTGAGGCGGATCTTGGTGGGCAGCCTGGCGAGACGACGCAGCTCGTCGATCGATCCGTCCGCGACCTTGATGCCGCGGTTCATGATGATGACCCGGCCCGCACGCTCCTCGAGCTCGGTCAGCGCATGCGACGACAGCAGCACGGTCGCGCCGCTGGCCGCGAGCCGCGCGATGATGTCGTAGAAGGTCTGCCGCAGCTCGGGATCGAGGCCGGTGGTCGGCTCGTCGAGCAGCAGCACGCGCGGCTGGCCGAGCAGCGCCTGCGCGAGCCCGAGCCGCTGGCGCATGCCTTTCGAATAGGTGCTGACCCTGCGGCGACTCGCGGCGCCCAGCCCGACGGCTTCGAGCAGATCGAGCGCCTTGGCCACCGGCTCCCGCTTCAGCCTGGCATAGAAGGCCTGCGTCTCACGGCCGGTGAGGGCAGGGTCGAAGGAGACGTTCTCCGGGAGGTAGCCGAGATGGCGCCGGCCCGCGAATTCTCCGGCGGCAGGATTGTCTCCGAGAACCTCGATGGCGCCGCTGGTCGGCCGGATCAGCCCCAGCATGAGCTTCATCAGCGTGGTCTTGCCGGCGCCGTTGTGGCCGATCAAGGCCACCAGCTCGCCCTGGCCGAGCGTGAACGAGGCGCCGCGCACGGCCTCGACCCGGCCATAGGTCTTGGTGACGTCGCTGACGCGTACCGTGCTGGTCATCGCGTCTCCTTCCGCGCCCCGCCCCGTGGCGGCGATACCAGCGGATGGCTGTCGACCACGCCGCCGGGCAGCAGAGCTGGAAACTGCGCCTGCGCCCAGCGGATCACCTGGACCGCGGGGCTGTTGATCAGGACCTTCGCAGCGGGCGCCGTCCACAGCACGCGATCGATGAGGTCGTTCGGCCGGTATGCCGTGTCGGCGATACCGTCGCCGTTGAGGTCGAACGCCGGATTATCGCTCCAATAGTTGCCGCGTCCGCCGGTCGACCAGTCGAGATGCCGTGTGCCGACATATTTCACCTGGTTGGCGTTGCTGACGAAGGCGTTGCCGGTGATTTCGTTGCCTTCGGAGCCGGCCGTGAAGTGCACGCCGATGGCGCAGCGCTCGAACCAGTTGTTGCGGAATTTGTTGTGATTGGTGTTGTAGATGAACACGCATTTCTCGGGGCCGCTCCGCAGCGTGCTCTCCCGTTTGGCTTGCGGCAGCATGCCTCGCTCGTCGTCGGGAGCCTCGTCCGCCTTCTGTATCGTCGAGCCGAGCGGGCCGCCGACCACCCGGTTGTCCTCTATCTGGGCATGGTTCGCGTAGTTGAAGAGCATGCCATAGTCGCGATCGTGATCGGAGGAATTGCCGCGGATCATGAGGCGGTTCGAATACATGATGGCGTAGCCGACATGGTTGCCCACCGAAACGTTGCCGCTGATTTCGCTGTCGTTGGTGTACATGTAGTGGACGGCGAAGCGAAGCTGCTCGAAGCGGTTGTCGACGAAGCGGTCCTTGTTGCTGGAGATCGAGAAGATGCCGTCGCGGCCGTAACGGAAATTGTTGTTGGCGATGGTGACGTCGGGCGCATTCCAAAGCGAAACGCCGTTGCCCGCCTCGCTGAGACGTCCGCCGCGCAGTCCCTCGATCTCGTTGCGGACGACGCGGGAGCCCTTGGCGCCATGCACATAGACGCCGAACAGGTTTCCCACCAGCCGGTTGTCCTCGATCGTCGCGCGCTCGGCCGTCTTCTGCAGGAAGATGCCGGAATTCATCGCCTGAAGATCGCGGCCCGATCCCCGGATGGTCAAGCCGCGGACAGTGACGTCGGATGCGCTGACAGTGATGACGTTGCCGGCGCCGTCGCCATCGAGCACGGCCTCGCGGCTGCCGACCAGCTGGAGAGGACGGTCGATGCGGATCGCGCCGTGATATTCCCCGGCCGCAAGCGCGACGACGTCGTCGGCGCGCGCGCTGTCCAGCACGGCTTGCAGCGACTGGCCAGGCGCAGCCGTCAACGTCTCCGCCCTGGCGAAGCCGGACAATCCGGCGGCGACCAGCGCCGCCGGAAACATGCGTAACAACGGACCCACGAGGTCGCTCCGATCACACCGATTTCGGCTCGACGAACATCCGGCCCTTCATCTCCATGTGCATGGCGTGGCAGAACCAGGAGCAATAGTACCAGTAGACACCCGGCCTGTCGGCCGTGAAACTCACGGACGCCGTCGCCATCGGCCCGATCTCCATCTGGATGCCGTAGTTCACGATGCAGAACCCGTGCGTCAGGTCTTCCACCGCATCGATATTGGTGACGAATACCGTCACTTCGTCACCTTGCTTGACCTGGAACTGCTCGAGACCAAAGGCTGGGGCGGTGGACGTCATGTAAACGCGCACCTTGTTGCCGTCGCGAATGACCTTCGAATCCGCCTCGAGGTTGATGCCGTCGGCCTTGGCCTGCTTGACCGCGTCCGCAAACATCGGATCCGCGCGGTCGTAGATCGAGATCGGGTTGATCTTGGAGCGGTGAACGATGGTCGCGTCATGCGGCTCGGCGAAGCTCGGGCCGTCATGCACCAGCTTCATCTGATCGCCGGAGATGTCGATCAGCTGATCGTTCTCGGGCTTGAGCGGGCCGACGTTCAGGAAACGGTCCTTCGAGAACTTGTTCAGCGAGATGAGCCACTTTCCATCCGCCTCCTTGGTCTGGCCCATCGAAGAATGGTTGTGACCCGGTTGATAGTGCACGTCGATCTTCTGAAGGATGGGATTGACCTTCTCGCCCTTGAACGCCCGCTTGGCGAGATCGATGCTCCACTTGCAGACCTGGCTGTCGAGGAACAGCGTCGTGTAGGCGTTGCCCTTGCCGTCGTAGGCGGTATGCAGCGGGCCGAGGCCGAGCTCGGGCTCCGCGACCACGACGTCGCGCGGCTTGATCTTGTCGTCGAACAGATCGTCGAATTTGCGGACGTCCATCACGGTCACGGTGGGCGAGAGCTTTCCGGCCGCCACGATGTGAATGCCGTCCGGCGCCGTGTTCATGCCGTGCGGATTGTTCGAGACCGGAACGTAGCGGGTGTAGGCCGAGCCCTTGCGGCCGTCGATGACGGGCACGCCGTTCATTTCCTTGAAGTCACCCTTCTTCAGGGCTTCCTCGATCCGCTTGATGTTAAAGATGACGACCCAGTCCTGTTCGCTGGCGGTCATCTCCGCGAGCGTGACGCCTTCCTCGCCGTTGTAGCAGGTCGCGAAGCAGTATTTGCCCTGATAGTCGGCATCGACGTTGTCGAGGTTGCCGCTGACGATCACCTGCCAGGCCACCTTCATCGTGTCGCCGTCAATCGCGCTGAAGATGGAGCGATACTGCTTGGCATCGTCGAGGACCTTGCCGTCATTGGGCAGAGGCACGCCATCCTCGCCATTGGCAAACACATACCCCGTGCGCGGGTATTTCTGCACCCGCAGGCCGTGGACCGTGTGCTGGTTCGGCAGCTCGACGATCTTGTCGCATTTCATGATGTCGAGCCGCACCCGCGCGACTCGGCTGTTGGCCTTGTCGTTCATGAAGGCATAGCGGCCGTCATAGGTGCCGTCCGTGAACGAAATGTGGGGGTGATGGAGATCGCCGTTCAGGAACGTGCCGCCGCGATTCTTCAGGAATTCGCGGGTCGCAGGCTGCAGCCCCTCGGTCAGAATCTTGATGCTCTCGTTGGTCTGGCCCCAACCGGTCGCGCTGCAACGGTTGAAGACCGGGACGCGCATCAGCTCGCGCATCGAGGGAAGGCCGATGATGCGCATCTCGCCGGACTGTCCGCTCGAGAAGAACACATAGTATTCGTCGAGCTCGCCGGGCGCGACCTCGGTCTTCTGCACGGCCGGCCTCGCCGCCGGCGCTTTCGGCGCGGCATTCTTGGTCTGCGCGTCCGCGGAGGAGACGAAGCCGCCGTCCGTCAGCGCTACTCCGCCGGCAAGGCCCACGCCCGCTGCGGCCGCCGTCGTTCCCAGCACTGTTCGTCGGCTGACGCCCTTTGCTTTATCGTTCTCGCTCATGATTGCCTCCTCGGCTTTCGGTTCAGTTCGGTGGTGGAGAGACGGCGGGTGACGCGCCGACAGTCTTGCCGCCGGCGGTGATGACGGTCGCGGGACCCTTTCCGCCCGAGCGCATCGTGGGCGAGGACATCGCCGCGAACTTCTCGCGCTTGAGCCGCACCTGGATCATGTGCGGGCAGCGGTGGTCGTCGTAATAGAGTTCCTGGCAGTGCATGCAGTAGATGCACTCATTGACGTTGATGTGACCCTCGGGATGGATCGATTGCACCGGGCATTCCTTGGCGCAGCGCTGACAGGGCGAGCCGCACTCTTCCCAGCGGCGCAGCCATTCGAAGGTCCGGATGCGGCCGGGAATGGCAAGCGCAGCGCCGAGCGGGCAGAGGTAGCGGCAGAAGAAGCGCTCGATGAAGAGGCCGATGACGAGCAGGGCGACGGCATAGGCGACGAACGGCCAGCTCCGCGAAAACTTCAGGATGATCGCTGTCTTGAACGGTTCGACCTCGGCGAACCGTTCGGCCATGTCGACCGAATAGAGCGACAGGCCGAACAGTCCGAGGAAGATGATGTACTTGATCGGCCATAGCCGCTCGTGGAGTCCCCACGGCACGGTGATCTGCGGCACCTTCAGCCATTTCGCAGCCGTGTTGGTGAGCTCCTGGAGCGCGCCGAAGGGACAAAGCCAGCCGCAGAACGGGCCGCGGCCCCAGAACAGAAGCCCGCCGGCCGTCGCGGCCCACAGGATGAAGATCAGGGGAGCGGCGAGGAAGAATTCCCAGCGGAAGCCCGTCACCAGCGCATTGCTGAAGGTGACGACGTTGACGACGGACAGCTGTGCGTTGGCGTACCAGCCAAGCCAGACCAGGACGAAAGCGAGATAGCCTCGTCGCACCCAGGTGTAGAATACCGGCCGACGCACGAGCAGGTTCTGGAAGAAGAAGATGCCGGTGAGGGCGGCCAGCATGAATGCGGTGATGCCGATCGACACGGTGCTCGACCGCCAGATCCGCATCCAGAGCGGCTCGTCTTCCTCCGCCGGCGATGTGGCCGCAGCTTTTGCCTGCGAGGCCGGAGGCGCCGCGCTCTCCGGTACCGTCACCGTGCGTTGCTCGCGGCGAATGTAGCTGTCGGGCAGGGCGTAGCCGAGGTCGAAAGTCAGGAATGCCTTGTCGCGGCCGCCGAGGCTCCGCTGCACGAGCAGCTGAAGCTGCCACGGCTGGGTGGGATCCAAGGTGAACTCGGGCGGGGTGACGAACAGGCCGATTTCCTTGAACTCGGGCGTGCCGACCGCCTCCAATGCGCCAAGACGGGTGTGGTTACGGTCGCGGAAGCGGGTGCTGTTGCCGTCCTGCAGAATCTCGATGCGATCGAAGATGCCGCCGCGGACGTAGGCCGAGCCCTTGAAGGAGTAGGGACCGTTGCCTGCGACGACAATCGCCTGCTGCCCGGGCTTCAGACCGTCCTTCAGCCGCCGATAGCCGTCCTCGCCGAGCAGGCTGCGGCCGATCGTGGGCGCGCTCACGAGCGCGACGTAGAGGTCGATGAAGGTGTCGCCGGCGTCACCTGGCTCGGGATACTGGCTCGCCGCCGCGCTGCCTGACTTCGCGAAGGCATCGTTGATGTCGCCGATGCCAAGATGAAGCCGGCGTATCGAGCCGTCGCCGACGAGGCTTTCCCAGTCGCGCACCTCACTGCGTTCGAGATCGAGCGTCTTGATGACTTGGGGCAGGGCTGCCGAAGCCGCCGCGCCGTCGCCGCCGCCTACGCGACCGCTTCGGATGAGCTTGGACGCCGCGCGAACGATACTGTCGCCCATCACCAGCACGGTGACGGTTGCGCCGCTCACGATGTCGACCTGCGGCGGCTTCTCGGCGCCACTTGCGACAGGCTTCATGTCCTTGCCGATCAGCCCATTCACGGCCGCGACGATCCGCGCTTCCGGAATGCCGACCAGCACGATCGGCTCCTTGTGATCGACCAGCTTGATGCCGGTGATGACACCCTTGGGATCGATGCCGGCCAGCAGGTGAACCGGCTTGCCGGAATACCCGACGGAATTCGCGAAATCGGAGTTGAGGAACACAAATCCCTGCAGCTGATCGCCCCGGTAGACAGGTACGATCGGCGGATCACCTTGGGGCGGTCCGAAACGATCCGCGCCCGGGAAAAAGTCCGCAGGCGCGATCTTCGGCAGGTATGTCGGTAAGTCAGCCGCAGCGCAGGCGGGCGAAATATAAGTCAGACACACCAGCAGCAAGCCTGCGAGCGCCAGCGCTGCACGCCTTGCGAAGGTGGACTCTTCATGCGGTCGCTTCGACATGTCGGTCAAATGCCATCTGCGCGACCAACCGGGTCGCGCGCGCCTTGAGACTCTTCGTCGATGATTTGTCGCCGCTGACGTGCCACAGTCGTCGTGCGCGACCACATCTGTCAAGCTAAAGTAGAATGATTGTGCATTCGCACAACCAAGTCACACGTCTGCATCGGGAAACCCTCGCCATGCCATTCCTGCGCACTTCATTGCTCAGTGCTGAGCCCGCGGGTGTATTGGAGTCGATCGACGAGCTCTTTGCGCTAGCGCATGCAATGGAGCAGGAAGCGACCAAAAAATACGATTCCCTTGCCCAAGAGATGCGCGGGCAGGGCAAGGATGATCTGGCGGAAGTGTTCACGCGGCTCGCCGCCGCCGAGCGCGAGCACGTGGACAGTGTGACGCAGTGGTCGCAGTCGCGCCGGGGCAAGCGCCCGGATCCCGCCATGGTGCGGTGGGAGGCGCCGGAAGCGCTGGCTCCGGAAGCTGCAGCCGAGATGAAGACATCGCGGCTGATGACGCCGTACCGCGCACTCGCCATGGCGGTCCGCAACGAGGAGCGGGCCTTCGCCTTCTGGTCATATCTGGCAGCCTATTCGCATGATCCCGAGGTCAAGAAGGCGTCCGAGGCGATGGCCAGGGAGGAACTGGGCCATGTCGCTACCCTGCGCAAGGAGAGACGTCGCGCCTATCATCACGAACACGACCGCAGCGGCGCCGAGGCATCGTCAGCGCCGGTGCGGCAAATTGATGCGCGAGAACTCGAGCTGCGCCTGGTCGCGCAGCTCGCCGAGATGGAACAAACCCTGAGCGGACCAGAGGCGATCCGCATACGGGACATCCGCCAACAGGCCGTCGGGATGGCCGACGCCGCCACCGGCCTCGGGAGCTTTCCAGCGTCGATGGAGCACAAAGGTCCATTGGAAATCGCCGAGGCGCTCGTCGATGGTTATCTCGAAGGCGCCGAGCGGTCGAACGACGCTGCCGATCTCGAACGTTTGCAGCAGCTCGCCGAACGCGCGATCTCGCGACTGGCCTGGCTGCGATCGCTCACGGTGAATTAAAGGCAGCCCGCCGCTTACGGCGGGTTTCGCTGCGCCGTTTAGGCGGCTGCGTTCCGGCCCAAATTCCACCCGCGTCCATCTTCGCCGAAGATCTGGTAGCCGCTATCCGTCACAGCAACCGTATCCTCAAGCTTGATGAAGCCGCGCTTTGGATGCTTCATCGTGGTCTCGATTGAGATCACCATGCCGGCTTCGAGAGGGCGGCGGGCGTCGCTGTCGTCATAGGGAACCGGACCCGTTGCGGTCAGGCGAGGGGCCTCATGGCCGACGAGGCCCATACCGTGAGCGAGGAAATCCGTGCAGTCGCGTTGGGTGATCTGCGCAAGCTGGCGCTCGGCCGCAACATAGATGTCGCCGCCCATCGCGCCTGGCCTGACAGCAGCAAAGGCGGCTTGCTGGACCGCCTCGATCTCGGCCAGATAGTCCTTCAACTCGGCATCCGGCTCGCCCAGGACCGCCATGCGCGCGACGTCGCCGATATAGCCGAGGTAATTGCCACCCGAATCCAGCGACAACACCTCGCCTTGCTCCCAGCGCTGCGATGACGGCGCCCGATTATGGCTGCTGCCGCAGGCAAGCAGACAATACTCGAAGGTCAGGCCGCGGTTGACTTCGGCAAGGCGCAACGCATCCGACAATTGCTGTTTGGTCGTACCCCGACCGTGACCGCAGATCACTGCCAACATGGATGCAATGACGAGCCCGGACGCCGTCTTCAATTTCGCCAATTCCTCCCCCGATTTGACTGCCCGCAGCCGCTCCAGCACCAACACCGCGTCCCCGAGCTCGGCGCCGGGCAGGGCGTCGGCCAGCGCCTTTCCTGCATCCATCGGCATAAACGGCATCTCCACCCCGACCCGCTTCCAGGGCACTCCCGCCTGACGGATCAGCTCTGAGGCGCGCTGGACGGCGTCCATCGAGCCATTCGATTCGGTCCGGACCAGCGGCACCCAAGGCGGCGCGACAGTACGCTGGTGGGTTTCCAGCCGATGCCCGACATAGATCGACTTCTCCGGAGCGCCCTTGGCGTAGATCAGCACTGGCAGATAGCGGCTGACCCCCAAGGCATCCATGTAGTCGAAGAAGATCGCCCGTTCGGCCCCCAGCAGGTATTGCACGTTGTGCTTGGACGTCGCGATCAGCACGTCGAGGCCTGCCGCCTCCATGAGACGGTCGAGCTTGGCGGCATCGAACGGAATGGCGCGCGAGGCGGCACGAGCAACAGCTTCCTGCATGACGGACCTCCGGGTCGCCGCTGATCTAATCTGTCCTGGATGTCTGCGACCTCGGAGTTAACTGCCGGATGGTCCGTTAGCTCCTGATGTGGCTGGAAGGAGGGATGCTGGAGACCCAGGCAGCCGGCCGATCGATTCATCCCATGCCCAATCCGTAATTCGCATAAGGTATATTATGGAATATATTTATATACAATCAGATCAGATATTTAGGCGTATTTCCTGCCATTTTCCTGCCATGGCGCCTTCGCTTGCGCTGGTTTTCGCACCGAGCCTCGCGCCTCGTCCCGGTCGTCGGCGGCTACTGTGTGCATGGGGTTGTTTTTCAGATTTTGAATCGGCCCGATGCCTCCGAAAGCCGATATTGCCGTGACCTTGTCAGGCTGCAATAAGCGAGGCTTCCGCGAGATCGCAGATGACCTTCTGACCTGACGTCCGTATAGGTTTGCATCTCAGAACAACAACAAACTTTCCGAGGAAGCAGACCCATGGTCTTTTCGACGCGCTTTTCCCGACGCACGCTTCTCAAGGCCTCCGCCGCGACCGCGGTCCTGGGCGGCCTCGGCGCGCCCCATGTGGCCCGCGCCCAGAGTGCCGAGTTCACCTACAAATACGCCAATAACTTGCCCGACACCCATCCGTTGAACGTCCGCGCCAAGGAGATGGCGGCGGCGATCAAGAGCGAGACCAACGGCAAGTTTGACCTCCAGATCTTCCCGAACAACCAGCTCGGGTCCGACACCGACATGCTGAGCCAGATCCGCTCCGGCGGCGTCGAGTTCTTCACGCTGTCCGGCCTGATCCTGTCGACCCTGGTGCCGGCCGCGTCCATCAACGGCATCGGCTTCGCGTTCCCGGACTACGACACGGTCTGGAAGGCCATGGACGGCGACCTCGGCGCCCATGTCCGCGGCGAGATCAAGAAGGCCGGCCTCGAGGTCATGGACAAGATCTGGGACAACGGCTTCCGCCAGACCACGTCGTCGAGCAAGCCGATCACCGGTCCCGACGACCTCAAGGGTTTCAAGATCCGCGTGCCGGTATCGCCGCTGTGGACCTCGATGTTCAAGGCGTTCGACGCGGCGCCCGCCTCGATCAATTTCAGCGAAGTGTATTCGGCGCTGCAGACCAAGATCGTCGAAGGCCAGGAGAACCCGCTGGCGATCATCTCGACCGCCAAACTCTACGAGGTCCAGAAATACTGCTCACTGACCAACCACATGTGGGACGGCTTCTGGTTCCTGGCGAACCGCAGGGCCTGGGAAAAGCTGCCGCAGGACGTGCGCACCATCGTCGCCAAGAACATCAACGCCGCTGCGGTCAAGGAGCGTGAGGATACCGCCAAGCTCAATGCCAATTTGCAGCAGGAGCTCGCGGGCAAAGGCCTGACCTTCAACCAGCCCGCCGTGGCGCCGTTCCGCGACAAGCTGCGCACCGCCGGCTTCTATGCCGAGTGGAAGGGCAAGTATGGCGATCAGGCCTGGGACCTCCTGGAGAAGGCCGTCGGCAAGCTGTCGTAACGCGTTGGGGCCATCATGGCTCATGTCGAGGTCGAGGTGACCGCAGTGGTGGGCGGCGAGGCGGCGTTGCAGTCCCCTCGCCGACCTTCGTTGCTGACTTCGGTCGAGCGCGCGCTCGGTCTCCTCGTCGAAATCCCGGCGGCGATCCTGGTCGTCGCCGAGATCGTGATCCTGTTTGCCGGCGTGGTCGCGCGCTACGGCCTGCACCGGCCGCTGATCTGGTCGGACGAGCTCGCCTCGATCCTGTTCCTCTGGCTCGCCATGCTGGGCGCGGCGGTTGCGTTCCGCCGCTCCGAGCACATGCGCATGACCGCGGTCGTCGCCAGCGCGCGGCCGGCCATGCGGGCCTATCTCGATCTGGTCGCAACCTGTGCAGCCATGGCGTTCCTGGCCCTGATCGTCTGGCCCGCCTGCGACTACGCCTATGAGGAAAGCTACATCACGACGCCGGCGCTGCAGATCTCCAACATGTGGCGCGCCGCCGCGCTGCCGGCCGGCATCGGCCTGATGGCGGCCTTTGCCTTGCTGCGGCTGATGCGCGCCGCCGATTGGCGGATGGTCGCGAAGGCCGTCGCCACCGTTGCCGTCGTGATCGGCCTGTTCTGGCTGGCGGAGCCGTCGCTGCGGCCGCTCGGCAATCTCAACCTCGTCATCTTCTTCGTCGGCGTCGCCGGCTTCTGCGTCTTCGCCGGCGTTCCCATTGCGTTCGGCTTTGGCCTTGCGATCTTCGGCTATCTCGCGCTGACCACGCGCACGCCTGTCATGGTGCTGGTCGGGCGGATGGACGAGGGCATGAGCCACCTCATCCTGCTCTCGGTGCCGCTGTTCGTCTTCCTCGGGCTGCTGATCGAGATGACCGGCATGGCGCGCGCCATGGTGGCGTTCCTGGCGAGCCTGCTCGGCCATGTCCGCGGCGGCCTGCATTACGTGCTGGTCGGCGCCATGTACCTGGTCTCGGGCATATCAGGCGCCAAGGCCGCGGACATGGCGGCCGTCGCGCCCGTGCTGTTTCCGGAGATGAAGCAGCGCGGCGCCAAGCCCGGCGATCTCGTCGCGCTGCTGGCGGCGACCGGCGCCCAGACCGAGACGATTCCGCCGAGCCTCGTGCTGATCACGATCGGCTCGGTCACCGGCGTGTCGATCGCCGCCCTGTTCACCGGCGGTCTTCTGCCCGGCGTCGTGCTCGCGTTCACGCTCTGCATGCTGGTGTGGTGGCGCTACCGCCACGAGGACATGAGCCATGTCCGCCGCGCCACGGGTGGCGAGATCGGCAAGACCTTCGTCGTCGCCCTGCCCGCGCTCGCGCTGCCCTTCGTGATCCGCTACGCCGTGGTCGAGGGCATCGCCACCGCGACCGAGGTTTCCACCATCGGCATCGTCTATGGCGCGATCGTCGGCCTCCTCGTCTATCGCCGCTTCGACTGGCGGCGGCTGCTTCCGATGCTGGTCGAGACGGCCGCGCTGTCGGGCGCCATTCTGCTGATCATCGGCACGGCGACCGGCATGGCCTGGGGGTTGACGCAATCCGGCTTCTCGCGCTCGCTGGCCGCCGCCATGACCGGATTGCCGGGCGGAGCTGCGACCTTCATCGCCGTCTCGATCCTGGCCTTCACGATCCTCGGCAGCGTGCTGGAGGGCATCCCGGCGATCGTGCTGTTCGGACCGCTGCTGTTTCCGATCGCCCGCGCTGTTGGGGTGCACGAGGTGCACTACGCCATGGTGATCATCCTCGCCATGGGCATCGGACTATTCGCGCCGCCCTTCGGCGTCGGCTATTATGCCGCCTGCGCCATCGGACGCGTCGATCCGGCGGAGGGTATCCGGCCGATCTGGGGTTATCTGCTGGCGCTGCTGGTGGGATTGATCATCGTCGCGATCTTCCCCTGGATCTCGATCGGATTCCTTTGAGACGTTTGACGGAGGGTGTCGATGAGTGAGCGGCAGAACCAGTACAATATCGGCCTCGACAAGACGCCCGCTAACTACGTGCCGCTGAGCCCCCTAAGCTTCCTCGCGCGCAGCGCCGCCGTCTATCCCGATCATGTCAGCACGGTCTATGAGGGACGCAGCTTCACGTGGGCGCAGACCTATGAGCGCTGCAGGCGCTTTGCGTCCTGGCTTGCGCGCAAGGGCATCGGCGTCGGCGACACCGTAGCAGCGATGCTGCCGAACATCCCGGCGATGAACGAGGCGCATTTCGCGGTACCCATGACCGGCGCCGTGCTCAACGCGCTCAACATCCGCCTCGATGCGCCATCGATCGCGTTTCAGCTCGACCATGGCGGCGCGAAAATCATCCTGGTCGATCCCGAGTTTTCGGGTGTCATCACCGACGCACTGGCGCAGATGACGGGCCCTCGGCCGTTCGTGGTCGACGTCGACGACGCATCGTTCAAGAGCGGCAGTCGCATCGGTGAGATCGAGTATGAGGCGGCGGTCGCGCAAGGCGATCCCGCTTTCACGGCGATCCCGCCGAGCGATGAATGGGACGCGATCGCGCTGAGCTACACCTCGGGCACCACGGGCAATCCCAAGGGTGTCGTCACCCATCATCGCGGCGCGTATCTCAACGCCGTCAGCAACATCCTCGCCGGCAATCTCGGCCAGCATCCGGTCTATCTCTGGACGCTGCCGATGTTCCACTGCAACGGATGGTGCTTCCCCTGGACCATCGCGGCCGCGGCCGGCATCAATGTCTGCCTGCGCAAGGTCGAGCCGACCAGGATCTTCGAGCTGATCAAGCGCCATGGCGTCACCCACATGTGCGGCGCGCCGATCGTCTACAACACGCTGATCAACGCGCCCGACGCGCCCAAAGGCAATGCGGCCCGCCGCGTCGTCGGCCTGATCGCCGGCGCCGCGCCGCCCGTCGCGGTGCTCGAGGGCGCCGAGAGCATCGGCATCAAGCTGACACATGTCTATGGCCTGACCGAGGTCTACGGCCCCGCCTCCGTCTGCGCCGAGCAGCCCGGCTGGGACGAGCTTCCGCCCGCCGAGCGCGCGCGCATGAAACGCCGGCAGGGCGTGCCCTACCCGCTCGAGGAAGGCGTCACCGTCATCAACCCGCAGACCATGCAGGAGGCGCCGCGCGACGGCGAGACCATCGGCGAGGTCATGTTCCGCGGCAACATCGTGATGAAGGGCTATCTCAAGAACGAGAAGGCGACCAAGGAAGCGTTCGAGGGCGGCTGGTTTCACACCGGCGATCTCGGCGTGCTCGACGAGCATGGCTACGTCATCATCAAGGATCGTTCCAAGGACATCATCATCTCCGGCGGCGAGAACATCTCCTCCGTCGAGGTCGAGGACATTCTCTACAAGCACCCGGCCGTGCTGTTCGCCGCCGTGGTCGCAAAGCCCGATCCGAAATGGGGCGAAGTGCCCTGCGCCTTCGTCGAGCTGAAGGACGGCGCCAGCGCCAGCGAAGCCGACATCATCGCGTTCTGCCGCTCGCACATGAGTGGCTTCAAGACGCCGAAGGCCGTCGTGTTCGGACCGATCCCGAAGACGTCCACGGGCAAGATCCAGAAATTCCTGCTGCGCAACGAAGTGGGATCCGCGAAGGCGATTACGGCCTGAGGTCGTTCGGTCGTAGAAACATTTGGAAACATAAGCCGCGTGTTCGCGGCAAGCCTGCGTCGTCCGACATCGATTGCGCGGCTTTGACGACATCGCGACACGCCAGGAAAAGATTGGAAAGCGTTAGAGACGCATTTACGATTCCACTTCACCGGATTCGCTGATTCCAGATGATTCGCCGTGCGGGCTGCGCGGCTGGCGACCGGCGCGGTTGGGGCGCTTCATGCGGTTGGTGTCGTGAGCACGGACGTGCGTGTGCGTCTGGCGCTGCTGCTATCGGCGGCCTGGCTGCTGCTGCCGGACGCGGCCGCTGCGCAAGCCACGCGCGAGTTCGGCGCATTCGCGGGCACGCAAGGGTTTGGCCCCGGCAGTCCGAATGCCCCAGCAGGCTTCAACAGTTTCTCGGCCGCAGCATTTGGCGGACCGCAGCTGGCAGGTTTCCCGGGAGCTTCGTTCGGCAATGGCGGCGGAGGCGGCGTGCAGTCGGCCTATGGCTGGAATGCCGAACCGCCCGGACTTGCCAGCGCGGCGCGCTTCGACATGCGGCAGGCCTTCGGCGGCGGCGCCGATCGCGTCCCGCAGGCCGAGACGGCACAGGCGACATTTCTTGCGATGACGCAGTTCACGCAGACCCTGCTCGATCCTGCCATCGACGGGCGCGGCATCGGGCCCGCCGAGGTCGATGCGGAACTCACGGCCTACGCCGATATCGGAAACGAGCGGACGCATGGCGGCATCGGACGCGAAGCCTATGGGGCGCTGTATGGCAAGCCCTCGCTCGCGGCCCCGCAATGGCGGGTCTGGGCTGCCGGCTTTGGCGGTTCGCAGATGTCGACCGGCGGCAACGGATCAGCCACTCGGAGTTTTGGCACGGTCGCCGGCGCGGATTATTCGCTCTCGCCGCAGACGCGGATCGGCTTTGCCCTCGCCGGCGGCGGCACCGGCTTTGCCAGCAATTTCTCGAGCGGCCGCTCCGACCTGTTCCAGGCCGGCGGCTTCGTCAGGCACTCGGCTGGGTCGGCCTATGTCACGACCGCGCTCGCTTACGGCTGGCAGGCCATCACCGGCGACTATCAGGTCACGCCGGCCGGCACCGACCAGCTCAACACGGCGGTCAACGCCCATGCCTATTCCGGCCGCCTCGAAGGCGGTTATCGTTTGGCCACGCGCTGGCTTGGCATCACGCCCTATGCGGGTGCACAGATCACCAATTTCCGCCTGCCCTCAGACACGCCGCAGCCCGCCTCCGTGGCCGACAGATTCCCGACGGCGGCCGGCAGCAACAGCTTCACCGACAGCCGCACCGAGCTCGGTCTGCGCGCGAGCACCTCCGTTGTGCTGTTCGGCAGCCTGATCAGCCTGCGCGGACGGCTCGCCTGGGCCCATGATTTCAGCGCGGGACAGTCGATTCCACCGGCGTTCCAGTCGTTGCCGGGCCAGCGGCTTGTCGCGGGCGGCGTGTCATTGGCGCCGAACGCAGCGCTGGCAGGCGTTGCGGTCGAGCTTCGCGATTTGAACGGCTGGTCTGCCGTTGCGAACTTCGACAGCGAAGTGTCGGACCTGGTGCGCTCTTACACCGGCAGGGCCACGCTACGTTACGCCTGGTGACCCTGCCCTACGATCAAGTGACCGATTTCCGCCGGCGCCGGAAAGACGCCGGACGAAAAGCGGCTCGTCCTCACATCTTCTTGTAGGCGTCGACGATGGCCTGACCGTCGGCGCCAGCCTTCTTGAGCCAGTCGGCCGTGAGCTGTTCGCCGATCTTCTGGAAGCCGGCCTTGAGCGCCGGGCTCGGCGGCTCGACGTTCATGCCTTTCGCCTTGAGCTGGTCGAGGTACCAGGTGCTCTTGTCCTGCCAGGCCTTCCAGCCGCGGGTTTCCGCCGTTGCCGCCGCCTTGAGGATGGCCTCCTGGGTCGGCTTGTCGAGCGCATCGAACGCGGCCTTGTTGACGAAGGTGTAGTCCTTGGGAATCCAGGCCTGCACGTCGTAGAAATACTTCAGCGACTCCCAGGCCTTCGCGTCGTAGCCGGTGCCGCCCGACGACATGAAGGAATTCACGACGCCGGTCGCAAGCGCCTGCGGCAGTTCGGCGGCCTGGATCGTGACCGATTGCGCCCCGACCAGCTCGCCGATGCGCGCCGTCCCTACGTTGTAGGCCCGCCATTTCAGGCCCTTCATGTCCTCGATGGAGGCGAGCGGCTTGTTGACATAGACGCCTTGCGGCGCCCACGGCACCACGAACAGCAGCTTGAGACCCTGCGCATCGAGCTTCTTGGCGATCGCGGGCTTGGATGCCTGATAAAGCTTCATCGCGTCCGGGAAGCTGGTCGCGAGGAACGGCACGACGTCGACGCCGAACAGCGGATCCTCGTTCTCGTGGATCGAGAGCAGCACCTCGCCCATCTGCGCCTGCCCGGTCACCACCGCGCGCTTGATGTCGGGTGCCTTGAACAGCGAGGCGCCGGGATGAACCGTGATCTGAAGTTTTCCGGACGTCGCGGCTTCCACGTCCTTGGCGAAGGCGACCAGGTTTTCGGAGTGCGGATTATCCGCAGGATACGCGGCCGGCAGATTCCATTTGGTTTGGGCCAAAGCGGGCGTTGTGGCCAGCATGGCGCCGGCAATCAGACCTGCGCGAACTAAACGAGACTTCATCGGACTTCTCCTCACGGTCGAATTGAAAGCGTGGCGTGATCAATCTGGAAAGGCAAGCTTCGGCAGGAACATCACGATCTGCGGATACTCGGTGATGATGAACACGGCGGCCAGCAACAGCACGAAGAACGGAAACGCCGCCCGCGCGACCGTCAACGTATCGCGACCGCTCATGTTCTGCAGCACGAAGAGATTGAACCCGACGGGCGGCGTGATCTGCGCCATCTCAACATGGATGATGAGATAGACGCCGAACCAGACCAGATCGAGCCCGGCCTGCTTGACCATCGGCAGCACGATGACGGCAGTGAGGACGATCATCGAGATGCCGTCGATCAGGCATCCGAGGATGATGTACATGATGCTCAGATACAGCGCGAGCATGCCGGGCGTGAGCTCCTGCCCCTGCACCCAGGTGGCGAGCGCCGCGGGGATGCCGGTATAGGCCATCGCCGCAGTGGTATAGGCCGCGCCGGCCAGGATCAGCATGATCATGCACGTCAAGCGCGTTGCGCTCATGATGCTCTCAAACAGGGTCTTGCGCGTCAGCGTGCCGCTCCACCACGCCAGCAGCAAAGCGCCCGACACACCCCACGCAGCGCATTCCGTCGCCGTCGCGAAGCCCAGCACGAGTGACAGGAAGACCGCGAGGATCAGCAGCAGACACGGTGCGAGCTTGGCGGATTGCCGCAGCTTCTCCCGGAACGGCATCGGCGGGTCGCGCGGCGGGATCTTCTTCGGGTTCAGCAGCGACCAAATGATGATGTAGCCCGAATAGAGCACGACCACGAGCAGGCCCGGCAGGAAGCCGCCGAGGAAGACTTGAAGCACCGAGACGTTGGCCGTGACGGCATAGACGACCATCGGAATTGATGGCGGAATCAGCAGGCCGAGGGTGCCGGAGCCCGCCAGCGAGCCCAGGCTCAGGCCCTTGTCGTAGCCGCGCTTGTCGAGCTCGGGCAGCGCGATCTTGCCGATCGTTGCGCAGGTCGCGGCCGACGAGCCCGAGACCGCCGCGAAGATTCCGCAGCCGATCACATTGACATGGGTCAGGCGCCCGGGCAGCCACTGAACCCAGGGCGACAGGCCACGGAACATCTCTTCCGACAATTTGGTGCGGAAGAGGATCTCGCCCATCCAGATGAACAGCGGCAGCGCGGCCAGTGTCCACGACGAGCTGGCGCTCCAGGTGGTGGTGGCGAGCACGGCGCCGAGCGGCAGGCTGGTGGTCAGTGCCATCGCCACGAAGCCGACGAGCCCGAGCGAGACGGCGATCCAGACGCCGCTTCCCAGCAGCAGGATCATGACGCCGAGCAGGACGAATGACAGCTCGATCATGCCGAGATTGGCCACGGTCAACCTCCGCCGCCTTGCGAGATGCGTTCGACGAATTCTTCCGGCGTCTCGTCCGGCGAGCCCCTCTCGTAGGTGGGCCGGTTACCGCCGATGACATTGACCATCTCGTCGATCAGCGCGATCGACAGGATCGCAAGACCACCGGCGAAACCGAGCTGCGGAATCCAGAGCGGAAGCGCGACGACGCCCTGCGCCACATCGTTGAAGCGCCAGGAATCGTACGTCATCTGCACGGCATAGCGGGTGAAATAGAGGACGAAGGCGGTCGCGATCCCGAGTGCCACGATCTCCGCGATCCACTTGGTCCGCCCACGCAGCCGTTCGAGCAGAAGGCCGACACGGATCATCTCTCCGCGCTTGAAGGTATGCGCAAGGCCAAGGAAAGCCAGCGCGGCCATGCACCAGGAGGCGAAATCATCACCTGCGGGGATGTTGATCGCAAATTGGCGCCCGACCGACATGATCATCATGATTGCAAAGATCGCAACCAGGAAGACGCCGGCGGCGTAGCCTGCCCCGAGATAAAGGAGATCGAGCGCGCGGCGCACTGGTCCCCCGGCCTTTACGTCGTTCCCTGCCACACCATCCCCATCATCGCACGAGGCGATTCAGCCGGCCCGGCGATCGCATGTCGCTCGCCGCCGATCCGCCTGAATATCGCCCCTGGCCAACCGCCTGTCTTTCAGACGTTAGATCAACATGATGCAGCCGGTGCAAGCAAGGACTATGCCTGCTCGCGACGGAATTTCTACCGCAGGTTCAATGCGTCTCCAGCCGCAGCCCGTCAAAGGCGGGCACGACGCCCGCGGGCAACGATTGCCGGATCACCTCGTAGTCGACGTCGGCCGTCATGTTGGTGATGACCGCGCGCTTCGGCTTGAACCGCTCGATCCAGGACAGCGCGTCGTTGATGCTGAAATGGCTGACATGGCTGGTGTAGCGCAGGCCGTCGACGATCCAGAGGTCGAGGTTTTCCAGGGCGCCCCAGCTCTCGCGCGGGATGTCGTTGAGATCGGGTGTGTAGGCGGCATCCCCGATCCGATAGCCCAGCGCGGGTATGGCGCCATGCTGCACCAGGAAGGCCGTCATCGTCACGGCGCCTCCCTTCCCCAGGATGGTCTGGCTTTCGCCCGCCTCGATTGAATGCCGCGTCAGGATCGGCGGGTAGTCGCTGCCCTCCGGCGAAATGAAGCAGTAGGAGAAGCGCGCCAGGATATCCTTGGCCGTCGACTGGTTGAGATAGGTCGGGATCCGGCGGCGCATGTGCATCACGACCGGGCGCAGATCGTCCATGCCGTGGGTCTGATCGGCGTGCTCATGCGTCAGGAACACCGCGTCGATGTGATCGACATTGGTCGAGAGCAATTGCTCGCGCAGGTCCGGCGAGGTGTCGATCAGGATGCGCGTGGTGCCATGCTCGGAGATCCGTTCGACCAGCAGCGAGCAGCGCCGGCGGCGGTTTTTGGGATTGTCGGGATCGCAGGCGCCCCAGCCGAGCGCCGGACGCGGCACGCCGGCGGAGGAGCCGCAGCCCAGGATCGTCAGCGTCAGCGTCATGCGGTTTCCAGTTTCAAGCCTTCACCTTCGAGAACAGGCGGAAGAAGTTTTCGCTGGTCTGGCGCGAGATTTCGTCGAACGACACCCCGCGCGTCTCTGCCAGCACCTTTGCGACCTCCACCACATAGGCAGGCTCGTTGCGTTTGCCGCGGAACTTGCCCGGCGCAAGATAGGGCGAGTCCGTTTCGACCAGGATACGATCGGCCGGCAGTTCGGCCGCGAGCGCGCGCAACGCTTCCGACTTCTTGAAGGTCAGGATGCCCGTGAAACCGATATAGAGCCCGAGCGACACCGCCTTCAGCGCCAGCTCGCGCCCGCCCGTGTAACAATGCAGCACGGCGCGAAACGATCCGCGTCCCGCCTCCTCTTCCAGGATGCGGGCGCAGTCCTCGTCGGCTTCGCGGGTGTGGATCACGAGCGGCAGGCCGGTGGCGCGGGCCGCGGCGATGTGGGCGCGAAAGCCCCTCGCCTGCGCTTCCGGCGAGCCGTTGTCGTAGAAATAGTCGAGCCCGGCCTCGCCGAGCGCGACGACTTTGGGATGGTCCGTGAGCGCGATCAGCTCGTCCGGTGCGATGCCGTCCTCCTCGTCCGCGTTGTGCGGATGGGTGCCGACCGAGCAGTAGACGTCGTCATAGCGCTCCGCGATCGCGAGCAGGCCCTCCAGCTTTCGCACCCGCGTCGATATCGTGACCATGCGCCCGATGCCGGCCGCGCGTGCCCGCGACACGATCCCGTCGAGATCTTCCGCAAAGTCCGGAAAATCCAGATGGCAGTGGCTGTCGACCAGCATCGCGAGCGCCTTCAGGCCGCCGGCTCGATGTAGCGCGGGAACGCCGGCGTCGGCGCCGGCAGCGTCGAGCCCGGCGCGATCCGCTTGGCCCCGCCGAGCATGGCAAAGCTGCGCTCGCCCTCGGGGATACCAAGAGAGTCGAGCAGCTTGTTGGATGCGGCCGGCATCGCGGGCTGAGCCAGGATCGCGATCTGGCGCACGACTTCAGCGGTGACGTAGAGCACCGTCTTCTGCCTGGCCGGATCGGTCTTGGCGAGCGCCCACGGCGCCTCGCCCGCGAAATAACGGTTGGCCTCCGCGACCACGGCCCAGACGGCGTTGAGCCAATGATGGATCTGCTGCGTCGCCATCGCCTCACGTGACGCGGCGATCATGCCGTCGGCCATCGCCAGGATCGCCTTGTCGCTGTCGCTGAATTCGCCGGGCTCGGGCAACACACCGCCGAGCTGCTTGGCGATCATCGACAGCGAGCGTTGGGCGAGGTTACCGAGATCATTGGCCAGGTCGGCATTGATGCGCGCGACGATGGCCTCGTGGTTGTAATTGCCATCCTGCCCGAACGGCACTTCGCGCAGGAAGAAATAGCGCATCTGGTCGACGCCGTACTGGTCGGCAAGGTTGAAGGGATCGACGACGTTGCCGACCGACTTCGACATCTTCTCGCCCCTGTTGAACAGGAAGCCGTGGGCATAGACCCGCTTCGGCAGCGGAATCCCGGCCGACAGGAGGAACGCCGGCCAATACACCGCGTGGAAACGGATGATGTCCTTGCCGATGATGTGCACGTCGGCCGGCCAGTAACGCCAGTTCTTGTCGCTCTCGTCGGGGAAGCCGACGCCGGTGATGTAGTTGGTCAGCGCATCGACCCAGACATACATCACATGCTCTTCGTCGCCGGGCACCTTCACGCCCCAGTCGAACGTGGTGCGCGAGATCGAGAGATCGCGCAGGCCACCCTTGACGAAGCTCACCACCTCGTTGCGGCGCGAGTCCGGGCCGATGAAATCGGGGTGATCCGCGTACAGATCGAGCAGCTTGTCCTGGTACGCCGACAGGCGGAAGAAATAGCTCTTCTCCTCAACCCATTCGACCGGCGTGCCCTGCGGTCCGAGCCGAACGCCATCGTCATTGAGACGCGTCTCGTCCTCGGCGTAATAGGCCTCATCGCGCACCGAGTACCAGCCGGCATAGGTGTCGGCATAGATGTCGCCATTCGCCTCCATGCGCCGCCAGATCTCCTGGCTGGAGCGATGATGCTGCTCTTCGGTGGTGCGGATGAAGCGATCGAACGATACGTTCAGACGCTCGTCCATCTCCTTGAAGCGGCCGGCATTGCGGGTTGCGAGGGCTGCTGCGGACATGCCCTCGCCGGCCGCCGTCTGCACCATCTTCTGGCCGTGCTCGTCGGTGCCGGTCAGGAAGAACACGTCCTTGCCGTCGAGCCGCGCAAAGCGCGCCAGCACGTCGGTCGCGATCGCCTCATAGGCGTGGCCAATATGCGGGCTGCCGTTGGGATAGGCGATCGCGGTCGTGACGTAGAAGACGTTGTCGCGCGCGGGGGCGGCAATGGGCGCGGCAGGCTTCGGTGCAGCTACGGGCGCTGAGGCTTGCGGAGCCGCCGCGGGCTTCGGCGCGCGCGGCGCCTTCGGCTTGACAGCCTTCGGCGGCGCGACGACGGGCGCAGGCGCTGCGATCACAGCGGGCGGCGTCACTCTGGCCTTCTTGGCCACTTTCCTCGCCGGAGTCTTGGTCGGCTTCTTGGCTGGTTTCTTGGTTGGCTTTTTGACCGCTTTCTTAACCGCCTTCGAGGCGACGGCCTGCTTCTTCGCGGACTTCTTGCCGGCCTTCTTTGATGCCTTCGCGGCGCTCTTCTTCACGCCCTTCTTGGCGGCAGCCTTCTTCGACTTCGCGGCCTTCTTGACGGCCTTGGCAGCTTTGCGCGCACGCGCCTTCACCGCCGTCTTTGCGGCCTTCTTCGCAGCCTTCTTGCGGCTCTTGCCTTTAGCTGTTTTCTTAGCTCGCGTTGCCACGACGAATTCCTTTACCGGCTTCTCAAAATTGGAAACGAGCCTGCGTCAGGCCGTTGTTTGCACATGATCCCGTCGGAAAACCGCTGCGCACCTTTCCGGATCATGCTTTAGCGCGTTGCGTCCGCCAGCCAGCCGAACACCGAGAAAACCAAGGGCTTGCGCTCCAGATTGTAGGTTTCGGTGTCGCGCGCGGCGCGGACGATCTTTTCCCATACCTCAGCTAGCCGCGCAAGGCGCGGCAGGTTCTGGTTGGCATTGGCCTCGTCCGCGTGCAGGCGTTCCGCGATCCAGCGATCGATGCCGTCGATGAAGGCGGCGAGCGCGACGCGGTCGCTGGTGCCAAGCGAATCGCCTAGCGTGTGCAACTCGCGCGGATCCACCTGCGGCAGGCGCGCCAGCAGTGCGGCCGTGCGTTGCTGAAGCTTCAGCGCGTCGCCGCCGAGCAGCGTCAGGGCCCGTGCAACGCTTCCCTCGGAGGCCTCCGCCGCCTCGCGCAGCGCGGGGTCTTTCGGATCGAGCTCGGCGGCCGAAGCTGCGGCACTGATCACGTCGTCCGTCGCGAGCGGCCGCAGGCGCAGCTTGCGGCAACGCGACTGGATGGTGGCGAGCACGCGCGCGGGTGCGTGGCTCACCAGCAGGAACAGCGATTGCTGCGGCGGCTCCTCGAGAATTTTCAGAAGCGCGTTGGCGGCGTTCGGATTGAGCTCGTCGACGGTGTCGACGATGCAGACACGCCAGCCTTCGGCCGCCGCGGTCGAGCCGAAGAAACCAATCGTCTCGCGCGTCTCGTCCACGGTGATCACGGTGCGCATCACGCCGCGGTCGTTGGCAGTACGCTCCAGCGTCAAGAGGCCGCCATGCGAGCTCGCCGCGACCTGGCGCGCCACGGCGTCATCAGGATCGATCGCAAGGTCTTCGGCCCGCTGCACGGCATTCGCGAGCGGCTGGCCGTGAGCGAGCACGAAGCGCGCCATGCGATAGGCCAGCGTCGCCTTGCCGATCCCTTGCGGCCCGCCGATCAGCCAGGCATGCGGGATCCGCCCACTGCGATAGGCCGTCAGCAGTGCCGTCTCGGCCTCGCGATGGCCGAACAGACGGCTGGTCTCGCGCGGATGCGGAATGGCGCTTTCGCGCTCGGTCGGACGCCGGCTCATGCGGAAACCACCGAGGCCGGTGTGGGCAGGAGACGATCGCGCAGCGCCGCCCAGACCCGGGCCGCGACCGTGTCAGGGTCGGAATTGGCGTCGATCAGCACGCAGCGCGCTGGATCCTGCGCGGCGATCTTGCGATAAGCCTCGCGCAGACCCTGGTGGAAGCTGAGTTTCTCGCCCTCGAACCTGTCGGGCGTGCCGTTGCCGCGGCGCGCGGCGGCGCGCTGCAAGCCGATCTCGACCGGCAAATCGAGGATGATGGTGAGATCCGGCTTGAGATCGCCAATCGTGACCCGCTGCATCGCGTTGATCAGCCCTTCAGGCACGCGGCCGAGGCTGCCCTGATAGGCCCGCGTCGAGTCCGCGAACCGGTCGCACAGCACCCAGGTGCCCTGGTTCAGCGCAGGCAGGATCACGGTACGGACATGGTCATCGCGCGCGGCGGCAAACAGCAGCGTCTCCGCCTCGGGACCGAGCAGCCTGCCCATGCCCGACAGCACCAGATGACGCATGATCTCGGCGCCCGGCGAGCCGCCCGGCTCACGGGTGACGCGGATGCGGAGCTTGGCGGCCTTGAGGCGGTCGGCGAGCTTCTTGATCTGGGTCGACTTGCCGGTGCCCTCGCCGCCTTCAAAGGTGATGAAGCGTCCGCGTCCGGACGGCCGCTGTCCCGCGCTCTCACTCATGATCAGAGCTTCTCGGCGCCTGCGCGGAACATGCCGATCACGAGCTCGCTGGCGCCGTCGATCGCGCGTCGCACGGTCGAGCCGGTGCCGATCGCTTCGGCCGCGTAGACCGGCGTCTCCACCGCGATGTTGCCGCTGCGCCAGACCCTGACCACGCCGACCTGCTGGCCGGCCTCGATCGGCGCTCGTACCGGACCGCTATAGACGACGCGCGCGATCAGCTTGTCGCTGCCGTTCTTGTGCACCATCACCTTCACCGGCGTCTTGGCGACGAGCTTGACCGAGCGGCTCTCGCCGCCGAACACCTTGGCGTAACCGACAGGCTGGTCGGTCGCGATCAGCGTACGGGTCTCGAAATTGCGAAAACCCCATTCCAGCATCTTCTTGGCTTCCGTGGCGCGATCCTCGGGGTCTTCCAGCCCGTTGACGACGACGATCAGCCGCGTTCCGTTCTGCACGGCCGAGCCGACCATGCCGTAGCCGCCTTCCTTGGTGTAGCCGGTCTTGAGGCCGTCGGCGCCTTCCATCGAATTGAGCAGCGGATTGCGGTTGGGCTGGCGGATCTTGTTCCAGGTGTACTCCTTCTCGCCGAACAGTTTGTAGAACTCCGGGAAGTCCAGGATGATGTGCCGGGCGAGCATGCCGAGCTCGCGCACCGTCATCTTGTTGGCGGGATCGGGCAGCCCGTTGGAATTGCCGAAGGTCGATCTGGTCATGCCAAGCTCGCGGGCGCGCTTGGTCATGAAGTCGGCCGCGAAGATCTTCTCGTTCCCGGCCATGGCCTCGGCGAGCGCGATGCAGGCATCGTTGCCGCTCTGGATGATCGCGCCGTGCAGGAGATCGTCGACCGAGACCTTACTGTTGATGGCGGCGAACATGGTCGAGCCGCCCGAGGGCGCACCGCCCCGCCGCCACGCGTTCTCGCTGATGCGGTACTCGTCGGTCAGCTTGATGTCGCCCTTCTTGATGGCGTTGAAGACGACCTCAGCCGTCATCAACTTCATCATGCTGGAAGGCGCGCGCAGCTCGTCGGCGTTCTTCTCGAACAGCACGCTGCCCGAGGAGGCTTCGATCAGGATCGCGGTCGGAGCATCGCCATCGAAGCCGGCATCCTCCGCTTTCTTGGCGCCCTGGACGCTCTGGTTGGCGGCGAGAAGCGCCCCGCTCCAGCCGATGCCGACAACCAGAACCGCAGCGACCAGCCCGCACGCCAGCCTTCCGGCGGTGAGCCGGTTGCGACCAAGCAAAGGAAGACGAAATGCCATGGCGAAGCCCTGAGAGAGGCGTTCTAACAGTTGGAACAGATGCGAACAACACGCGGTTCGATACCTGTCCCCGAGATTGCACGATTCTCGCCGCGCCCCTATCTTGGCGCCTTATGTTTTTCGACCAAACCCCTGAAACAAGGCGGAAAAGCGATGTCCTCCACCCGCGTGATCAAGGCCAACGGCATCGATCTCTTCATCCGCGAAGCCGGCCAGGGTCCGCTGGTCGTGCTGTGCCATGGCTGGCCGGAGCTGTCCTATTCCTGGCGCCACCAGATCTCCGCCCTCGCCGCGGCCGGGTTTCACGTCGTCGCCCCCGACATGCGCGGCTACGGCCAGAGCGCCGCGCCGCCTGATGCTGCCGCCTATTCGATCTTCGACACGGTCGGCGACGTGGTCGGCCTGGTGCAGGCGCTGGGCGAGAGCAAGGCGATGGTGGTCGGCCACGATTGGGGCGCGCCGGTCGCCTGGCATGCGGCGCTGTTCCGGCCCGACATCTTCACGGCGGTCGCTGGCCTGAGCGTGCCGCCGCCGTTCCGCGGCCGCGGCAGGCCGCTCGACCTGCTGCGGCAGGGCGGCGTCACCAATTTCTACTGGCAGTATTTCCAGGCCCCCGGTGTCGCCGAGGCCGAGCTGGAGCGCGACGTCGCCCGCACCATGCGCATCGTGCTCGGGGGGCGAGGCCTTGCCGAGCCCACCGCCGCCATGTTCGTGCAGGAGGGCAAAGGCTTTCTCAGCCACGCGACGACAGAGGAACCACTGCCCGGCTGGCTCAGCGAGGCTGATCTCGCCTACTTCACCGAAAGCTTCCGCAAGTCCGGCTTTCGCGGTGGGCTGAACTGGTACCGCAACATCGACCGCAATTGGGAGCTGACGGCGCCCTGGCAGGACGCGCAGATCCGTCAGCCCTCGCTGTTCATCGCCGGCTCCAAGGACGCAGTCATCACCGGCCTGATCGGCGCCAAGCGCGTCAACGAGCTCGAGCGCGTCCTGCCCAACCTGAAGCAAAAGCTGATCATCGAGGGTGCCGGCCACTGGATCCAGCAGGAACGACCCGACGAGGTGAACACGGCGCTGGTAGCGTTCCTGAAGGCCAGCGCGGCTTAGTAGAGCCCGCGGCCGCTCAGGATGCTGCGAGCCTCGGCGGCGCCGTCGGCCGACGAAGCAGCGCGCTCCGGCGCGTAACGGCCGTCCTCGTCATAGGACACCGCGCGGGCGTTCTGGACCGCCCGGCCCCGGTTGCGGCTCGAGGCCGACATTTCCGAGGTCGCATTGAGCGAGGCCATGTCGGCGGAGGTGTTGCCGAGATTGTAGGGCCGCCCCTCCGGCATCGGCACGTCGCCGCGAATGGCGCCGCGGCTCGATCCCGGCAATTCCGGCACGAACGGCTTTGCCGAAGCGACCCGGACCATCGAAGGCGACGGCGCCGGAACGCCGGTGCGCAGGGTCGCCAGGAGCTGGCGGTCGTCGGAGCCTTCCAGCGGCGCCCGGCCGACATATTCGACGCGGACCTTGGCGACACCATTTCCTTTGAATTCAAGGAGTTCGGCGGCCTTGTTCGAGACGTCGATGAGGCGGTTGCCGTGATAGGGTCCGCGGTCATTGACGCGGACGATCAACGACTTGCCGTTCGAGACGTTGGTGACCCGGGCGTAGGACGGCATCGGCAGGGTCGGATGCGCCGCGGTCAGCGACGTCATGTCGAACACTTCGCCATTGGCGGTCAGGCGACCGTGGAAATCATCGCCATACCAGGACGCCATGCCCTCGGCGCGATAGTTGACGTCCTCCTCCGGCACGTAGGTCCTGCCTGCCACGACATAGGGCTTGCCGACGCGGTAGGTGCCGCCGCCCTTCGGGACCGGCTCCCCGAACGCCACAACCCGGGGGCTCGACGACACGCCGTATTTGGGATCGACGCGGCTGGCGAATTTGTTGGAGGAGGCGCAATTGGCAAGCGCTACGCAGGCCGCGACCGCCGCAACACCGCGCGCGGCCCGCAAAACCGAATCTGACCGTCGGATCCCCATTCGCCCCAAATACCACTTTGCCGGAGACGTACCCAACCCCGCTTTGGCTACGGGGAGCGCCGTCCGGTCATCTGATCCAAGGCGGCCCACCACCGTCTCGGAAGCGGTAACGATAACGCAACCCGAACGCGGCGGAAATGGGGAGGCCTCAGCGATCCCGCCGGGATGGTAAACGAGACGTTCGCATTTTTCCGTTGTTCTACGGAGCGATGGCGCCCGCGCTGTCTCAGGGCTGGACATTCTGTTGCGCCAAATCCTCACTCCACCCCCATTGTCGCTGCCCGCACTGGAATTCTTTTGACTGTGCAAGGCCGCACGCGTTCTCTCGGATGCAAGGGCGGGATTTGGAATTTAACGATGATCGAGACGGTTTCGGCACTGATGGGTCTGGTAAGCGCGGGGATCTTCCTGGCCCATGCGTTTGAAGGCTACCGCACGCGGGCCTGACGGCACTCGCGCGGAAGACAAGCATCACCTCTTTCAAGACGGCATGTTCGGACAATTTTAATCGATCCGACCGAGCATCGAAGACGAGAGCGGCAGGTGTCCCATGCGCAACCATGACCTGGTATCTGACGGCTTCCTGGCATTGACCGCCGGCGGTTTGGTCCTGCTCTGCTCGAGCCTCATGGCCCTGGCCTTCGCCTGAGCCCCTCCTCTCCTCGGCATTTTCCATCCGCGGCACCGCCGCGACTCAGCTCGCAACGTTGCCGATCTCACCTCCACTTGAATTTGGACTGCGCAGGCGCCGCTCAGCGCAGGCCCAACAGCGAGCGGCGATACAGGCCGCCGCGGGCTTCGTTCTGGCAGACGAAGCTGCCGTCGAAGCCCTGGCCGTACCGCTTCTGACCCTTGCGGTAGTAGACGCCCTTCCTGAAATCGAGCCAGACCACCTTGTCGTGCGGACAATGACGCTGCGCCTGCGCCTCGTAGCGAAACGGCGTCAGCGGTGTCGCCGACACCTCCGCAGAGCCAGCGCCCACCATGATCGCGCCGGCGAGCGCCACCCCACTGGCCCATCTGCCGAAGCCGCTTCCCCTCACTCCCCGCCTCCCAATCCGGGCCGTCGCGCGACGGCCGCGCGGCACGCTATCACGGATGGCGCGATCCGCCGAAGGCGCCTGGCGGGCCGCGTCTTCCGCCGGCCATCTTGCCGGGTTAGAAAGCGATCGTCTCGATTGCGAGGATGCGGCCTGAATGTCGGTTGAGCCTTCACCCCAATCCGAACCTCGGACCGAACCGCGCCCGCCCTTGCCGCGCCTCGGCGTGCTGCCGATGATCATCTTCGGCTCGCGCTGGCTGCAGCTCCCGCTCTATCTCGGACTGATCGTGGCGCAATGCGTCTACATCGTTCTGTTCCTGAAGGAGCTTTGGCACCTCTCGTGGCACGCGATCAATCTCACCGAGCAGCAGATCATGATGAGCGTGCTTGCGCTGATCGACGTCGTGATGATCTCCAATTTGCTCGTGATGGTGATCGTCGGCGGCTACGAGACCTTCGTCTCGCGGCTCGACCTGCAGGGCCATCCCGACGAACCGGAATGGCTCGGCCACGTCAACGCGAGCGTCCTCAAGATCAAGCTCGCCATGGCCATCATCGGCATCTCCTCGATCGCGCTGCTGCGCACCTTCATCGAGGCCGGCAATCTCGGCTCGAACCGCGCCGGCTACACCGAGACCGGCGTGATGTGGCAGGTGCTGATCCACCTCACCTTCGTGGCCTCGGCGATCGGCATTGCCTATATCGACAAGCTCGGCGATTCCGGCGCGCACAAGCAGGCCGAATAGCGCCTGACGGCCGACTTACCTGTCTGTCTCGAGCTGCTGCATGGCCTGATGCAGGCATTCCTGCAGCTTGACCGCGATCTGCTCGCGCGCAAGGCCCGTGCCGGCAAGATCGCCTGACACCCTGTCGAGCACCTCGTCCATCGTCCTGTCTTGCAGATGGTCCGTCACCAGCGTCGTTGCATAGCTCGTCGCGGCATCGCCGTTCAGACCGAGCCTGCTTGCGGCCCAGAGACCGAGCAGCTTGTTGGACCGGGCCGTGGCCCTGAACATGAGTTCCTCGTCGTGGACGAATTTGGCCTCAAAGCCCTGCTCGCGCTTGTCGAACGTGGTCATGGTCAGCTCCATTGCGCTTTCGCTGATGAGGGTCGGACTGGCTGGGGGCGAACGTCTCCGCGGTTCACGCTGGTTTAAGATCATTTGAAGCTTCCGGCGGAAGGAAGACGCCGTCAAGCCTGCCAATGCCCCTTGGCCCGGAGTGCGCATGTCTGCGCAAGCTCAGCGCCAGCCAGCCCGGCTAAGTGGATGTCGTTTACCGTTCGTTAAGCAGACTCAGCGCCGCATGGCCTTGGGCACACCGGGAGCTGACGCATGAACAGAGAGCTTCGGGAATTTCGACGGCTTGAACGGGTCTGCCTGGAGCAGGCCGCCCTCTCCAACATGGACCTCACGCGAAGCGGGCTGCTCAAGGTCGCCGACGATTGTCGCATCGCAGCCGAGGGGATCGAAGCGCAAATGCCGCGCCGCGCCTTCACAGGGGCCGTCCAGACGCTCGTGCTGGTTTTGAGCACCGCGCGGATCTCCCCCCGGCACTAGCGCCGCCGTCCTGATGATCGTGTCGGAGGATTGCGGACGAGAGCCCGCGCGAGCTCAGTCCTTTGCCGCCGCGGCTTCACGCGCCAGTCGTTCGGCTTTCAGCCGCTCCTTGTTGGCGTAAAACGCCTTCTGCGCCTCTTCATGATCGCGCATGGCCTTTTCGGCCTCGATCCGGCGAGTCGCATCGCGCGCCTGGCGCTGCTCGGGGGTCAGGGGTTTGCGTCGGAAGGAAAGATCTTCAGCCATGGGAAGATAACGCCGCTGTGAGGAAAGAGTTCCTTACCCCCTCTGAACGCGCCTGACGCAAATGTGGAAAAACAACCCCATGCACAGTAGCTATGCTATTGTAAAATAAAGCCTTTCTATATGCCTCTAAAGCTCGATTTCGGCAATGACGGGCAGATGGTCCGAGAAGGCTCGTGCCTCCTCGTCGGTCCAAACTTTCACGATTTCGCTGTCGGACGTCGCATAGATCCGGTCAAGCCGCAGGAGCGGCAAACGCGACGGGAAAGTCCGCAATCGCGTGCGGTTCGGGCAGACCTGTGCGAGCACGCGCCGCACTGACTTGACCCAAAACCAGTCGTTGAAGTCGCCGAGCACGACGGTCCTCGCCGGCTTGACGAGGCTCACCAAGGCCTGAGCCTGCGCATAGCGCTCGTGGATGCTCAAGCCCAGATGCGTGGCGACAACCCGCACGTCGCCGGAGGGGGTCAGCAGGCTTGTCGCAATGGCTCTGCGCGGCTCACGCTCTCGATACGACACGTCGGCGATCTCGGGCGCTCCGGAAAATGGAAAGCGGCTCAGGAGCATCTGACCGTAATCGCCATCCGCAGTGACGATCGACTTGGCGTGAACGCGGTGATCGCCGACGACACTTGCGAGCTTCGAAAACGGATCGTTCGACCTCGATCGCGAATCCACCTCCTGGAGCGCGACGACATCGGGAGCCCATTTGCGAATAATGGAGCACACGCCCTCGAGATCGAACTTCGGATTGAGGTTGAACGTGCCATGCACGTTCCAGGTCATGAAGCGCATCAGCGCCTCCCGGCGAGCCAGGCCGCGACGAATTGCGCGCCGGCGCAGATGCCGAGCCAGCCCAGGAACGCCAGCACGAGCAGCAACATGCTGCTCCAGGACGCATTGCGGGCCACATCCGCGATCTGCGCCCCGAGAACCGCCATGGCAAGGATGCCAGGGGTCATGCCCAGCAGGGTGCCGACCAGGAAGTCACGCAGAGGCAGCGTGCTCGCACCGGCCACGACATTCACCACCGAGAACGGTGCGATGGGAATCATCCGGATCACGACGACAGCCAGGATGCCCTTGCCGACGACGCGGTCCTGGATGCGCGCCGCACGCCGTCCGAGCAATTGCTGGAGCCGCTGTCGTCCGAGTGCCCGTCCGATCACGAACAGGATGAAGGCGCTAAGCAAGACTCCGGCGATCGCCGTGACGAAGCCCAGCCATGGCCCAAGCGCGGCCGCCGTGGCCGCAATGAGCACGAGCACCGGAAACACCACCAGGCCGCCGACGACAAAAGCCACGACCGCAAGTGGAGGCCCCCAGACCGACTGCGAATAGCCGGACAGCAAATTCGAGATGCGTCCCGTGTCGGCGAAGCCGCTCAAGGACGTGTACGACCACGCCATAGCGAGGCCAAAAAGCGCCACGGCGATCGAGACGATCCCGATGATGGTCTTGGTGCTCCACATCCGAGAGGCCGCCCGCTCGAGGTGAAGGGGTCGCTCGGGATCCGCCACCGGCTGAACCATCGTGGCCAGCGTGCTGGTCAGGACCGAGGCTTCCACTTCCCGCAGCGTCTTCGCCCCATCGGCCGTCGTTACCTCGTCCAGGAAGTCAAAGAGACGAGCGTCGTTTTGCACGATGGTGTGTTCGTCGACGCCGCAGAAATGCGCGATCAGGCGATGGCGAACCGGTACGACGAAATCCCGATGCTCATCGGACGCGGCTTCAAAGATCAGGTCACATTCGCTATCGGCCCCCATCGACCGGTTGTTGAGATTGGCCGATCCGATGCGCAAGATCCTGTCGTCAACGATCATGAGCTTGCTGTGCACCATGACGGCCGCTTCCGTCTCCCCATCGCGCGAGACGGGGTAGACGAAGCGGATACGATCGGCGACTCCGGCCTCGCTGAAACAGGCGATGAAGGCGCCGCGGCCGTTCTGCATGGCCTGGGATTCCAGCCACGAGGAATGCAGTTTCGGCGCAACGACCAAGACCCGCAGCGCCGGCACGCGCTGCATCTGCGCGGCCAATTCCTGAGCCATCCTGGTGGCGCTGGTGAACTGATTTTCGATGTAGATGAAGCTCGTCGCGGACCGGATCGCTGCGATCAGCGAACGCTCGACCTCCCTGATGGTCGAATCGATGGGGCACACGACGTCGGTCCTGGCGATGCCCACGGGCATGTGCTCGGCCTCGACCGGCACATGCGCCGGCCAGCGCGCACGCTTTGTCGGTTGCCGCTCGTGCGTCAGTTGGCCTGCCGCGCGCCAGCGCGCCTCTACGAGTTCGAACAGTGAGGCGGCGGCATCGCCGTCGACCAGGCATTGAACATCATGAAACGGCGGGTATGGCTTGCCTTGCGGATCGCAGCGCAACGGCAGATCGGCGCGATGCTCGCTGGTGTCCCAGCGACGGATCGTCAGATCGAGGCCGCCGACGAACGCCAGTGAACCGTCGATGCAGACAATCTTCTGGTGCTGCGCTGAACCGAACGGAAGAGTGGAATCCAGCACAAACTGGATTCGGCCATCGGTATCGGCGGTGAATTTCGCCGCGGAATTCCACTCCCTTTCGGAGGCGTAGAACGAGACGAAGTCCCAGACCAGAATGTTGATCCGCAAGCCCGGCCGGCGATGCACCAGCGCGCGCAGAAATGGACCCAGTTGCTCGGGCAAGCCGTCATCCGCCCGCCCGGCGGCCCCGACCAAATTCGTCTCGCTATGGATGTCCCATCCGACGATGTAGACGAGATCCTGCGCATCGAGCAGCGCCTCGCGCAGGGCGGCAAAGTATGCGGCAGCGTCGTTCAAAACCGCCACGCGCCGCGTCTTGCAGCGTCGCCAGACGGTATCGCCGGGGATCAGGGTCGATGAGCTCTGAAGCAGGTGGACCTCGCAATTCGCGTTCGCGTCTAAACGCGCTGAACGCTCAAGGGGTTCCATCGCTTGGGAGGAGTGGCGCGTGCTCATGTCGCCCATACGCCCAATCAGACCCAGGCGTATCCACGTCAAAGATTGGCGGTACGTTGGCTCCGAAAAGCAATCTCGCGGGAACTCGCTCCCTTATCTTTCGTTAGAGATCGACCAAGAGGGAGAGAAATGGTGCTTATCCAAGCTGTGATCTTGTCGCTGGCTACGCTTGGACCATTGCCGGCCCCGCCTGCCCAGGAAGCTCAAGTTCAACTGGTCCAATTCCCCGGAAGAGGCCGCTCTTGTCCGCACGGCTACGACTTCAACTATTCGAATGGTCGCTGCTTTCCGAACGACTATCACGCCCCCGGCGCCTACGCGCGACCGCGTTACGCACCTTACGGCTACGGTGAACGCTATTACCGCCCTCACCGGCATCGGTATTACGACCGCTACTAGGCGAAGGCCCGCCGCAATAGCCCCGCGCTTGTCGCCGGCAGCTAATGCCAAAGCCGGCGCGTGATGTTCAGGAAACCGGCGAGTGGCACTCCGATCAAGATGCCCGCAAGCCCATATGCAATTCCGAACAGCGTCGCAGTCCAGGGGCCGGAGCTTGTGGCTATGCCATAGGCGCCCCCAATCGCGCCGAGCGCCCCGGCGATGACGAACATGTTGCGATCGTTGCGGGCCTCGACGTTGTGTATCGGTCTTCGCTTGCGACTGAGCGTCGGCGAGTTTCTTCGGCGCGCACGAGGCTGGATTACACTGGCCGGGCGAAGCCCATCGTTACGTCTGCATGCTTCTCCAGCAGCTCACGTACCGCCATAACGACGAATACTCCCTCACCTCAAGGAAATCATGATCGCGCTCAGATTGGCGGCGAATTCTGCGCCCAGCTTTCCTCCTTGCAGGATCATTGTCACCCCTTTGTCGTTCCGCAGGTGAGCGCCGTTGATGCCCCCGACAACAGCCGCACCACCACCGACCGAGCTATAGACGCCGGCGAAGTCGCTCACATCCTTTATGCCGGAGGCCCAGCCCTGCAGTCGTGCGACACTTGCCCCTGCCGTGATGCCGAGGCTCGCTCCCGTTACGCGGAATGGATAGTTGCGGCCGCGATAGGTCAGAACGCCGTTGCCGGCGCCGCCTCCGATCAGCAGGCCAGCCTTCACGATCTTGACGCGCACTTGCCCCGCTGCTTGGGCGAACGACGGGGTGGCAGGCGCGGCAAAGGCGAGCAGCGCGCCCGCAACAAGACAACGCGCGATCGACAGAAGCGCAGCTCTCACCTCACTTTGCCGGGGCATCGACCTTCTTCCAGGTCTCATCAGGATCGAACAGCGAGGTACGCTCGGCGACGAAGGCCGTGCGCTTGCCGAGATCCTTCTGGTAGACGGTACCCGCATGATTGACCAGGAAGGTCATGATGCCCGAATTGCCGTATTCGGCAGGCCAGGCGATCAAGGCGAAGCCCCCGATCATCTTGCCCTTGACGACGTAATTGAGCGCGCCGCCGGGAGCGTCCCGGCCCTGCCCTTTGAGAATCCGGAAGTAGTAGCCGTGATAGGGCGCAGGTCCGACATCGCCGGCGCGGTAGCCCTCTTTCGAGGCCTCGGCCGCCAGCGCGCCGAGTGGGCTCGGGTCGTTGTCGTCGCGCCAGAACAGGCCGTCCTTCTTGCCCGGCGAGGAGACGATGCGCTGCGCATAGATGCCGGCGCCCTCGCCGCGGTCCTTGTCGGCATATTCATTCTGCGCGTCGACAAAGGCGAGCGCGGTCTGGATCGCATCGAGTTCGTTGCGACCGATACGCCGGCGCAGCACTTCGATGCGTCCCTCGTCGGTGTCGAATTCCCAGCCGGCCTTGGTGTTGACCAGCGGAATGGGGAACGGGAAGTCATCCGGACCCAGCACCAACGTCGCGGTCTTGTTGCCTTCGGCCTTGATGGCGTGCCTGGCATCATACATCGACGTGAAGCGCGCTCGGATGTCGTTGTCGGCGATCTCGTCGCCAGAGGAGACGATGTCGTCGGCGGCACGCCCAAGCACTTTCAAGATGTCGTCCGGTCCGCTCTTGACCGCGGCGGCGAGCGCAGCCGCCGCATCCTCCGGCGTCTTGAAGGATTGCTGCGCCTGCAGCTCGGAGCCGAGCAACACCAGCGTGATGATGCCCGGCAACATTGCGCGACGGAATGTGTCTAGGACGGTCATGGCGTCACCTCCGCAGGGACCTTCGCGCCGCCGGCGAGCCAGTCGCGGTAGGTGCGGAATGTCAGCCCCAGCTTTTCGTAATGGACCCGCAGATAGCCATCGCTGCCGCGCCTCACCGCGGCAGGCATCACCTGCTCGACCTCCTGGGCCATGACGCCGACATAGGCCTTGTCGCTACCGATGTAGCTGAAGCGATAGTAGCCGATGCCGCTCGAGAGATGGCCGAGGAGCGTGATGTCGTGCTTCAGCGCGATATCGGAGCGCCGACCACCGCCACCACCGCCACGGAAGCCGCCCCCGCCACCGCCTCCACGCATCGCCGCTCCGCCACCGCCGCCGCGGCCGGCAAAGCTCGGGCCGCCGCCGCCACCGCGCGGCATGCTCGCCATGCTCGACCGCCCACGGGCGGATGCTGCAGCTGCCGAGCGGCCGGAGGAGACGTTCATGGCACCGCCACGATTGCCGCCGCTGCCACGATTGGCCGCAGCGCCGCCGGCGCGGTTAGCAGCCTTTGCGCGATCGCCGCCGGCCTTGTTGGCAGCCTTGGCGCGGTCGCCGCCGCCCTTGGCGCGATCCGCGGCTCCGGCACGATCACCAGCGCCGGGCCGATCACCGCGGTTGCCTGCACGATCTCCCGCACGATCTCCCGCGCGGTCTCCTGCCCGGTCACCGCGATCACCAGCACGATCACCGGCACGGTCGCCTGCCCGATCTCCCGCGCCCTGATTGGGACGCAAAACCTGGTTGCCATCACGACCGCGGAAATCCATGCGGTCCGACACGCCGGCCTTCAAATTGCTGTTGCCGAAACGCTGCTGAACGTTGCTGTTGTTGTAGCGGACGCCGCCGCGATGCGCCGGATTGTGCTGCCAACCATTGCCGATGTTGGTGGTGCGGTGGTTGACGTAAACGTTGCGATTGCCCCAGTTGCAGCCGCCGCCCCAGTAATTGCGCCACCGCCCGATCGCCCATGCGGTGCCGAAAGCAAGCCCCGCCGCGACCACACCCGCGCCGATATAGGACGGATAGCCCCAGTAATAAGGCGGATATTCCGCATAGGGCCAGCCGCCATAGACCGTGGCCGGATCGTAGTACGGCACATACATCTCCGCGGGATTGGCCTGCTGGATCACGACGACCTGCTTGCCTTCCTGAGACTGAACGCTGACCTTCTGCTGCTTGGTGGTGACAAGCTTCTTGTTGTCATAGGCCTTGGTGCGCAGGCGCTGGATCGCATCCATCACATCGGGCTGCTGCGCGAGAAAGGCATCGCCGAGCTTCTTGGTCCAGTCGAGCTGGTCGCTCATCATGGTCAGGACGTCGGCGGTGCTGGCGAGCGCCTTGACGCTGTCGTCCCAGGCCTGCTTGTCCACCTCCGCCTTCAGTGCGTCACCCTTGAGGGTCTTGCGCTCCTTCAGCCAGCGGTCAGCCTGCACCACCTCGAGCGGATAGGTCGAGGCGGCCAGAACGTTGGCGAGGAGTTCATCCGGATAGAGCGCGATCGGCGCAACAAGGGCCTCGAGCTGCTCGGGTTTCAGAAGCTCGGCCGACGGCGCCGCGGGACTTGCCGGCTGCGCCTGCGGAGTCGGGACCGCAGGCGTCGTTGGGGTCTGTGCCATTGCAGCGAACGAGGTCGCCATTGTGAACGCAAGCGCCATCAGGATCTTGCCGCAGCGAAACATCACACCCTCCTTCGTACTTCCAACTGGGGAAGATCGAGCCGGATCGGAGGCGTTCGTTGATCGAGATCAACGAAACGAGATCCACGGGACTGCTGCAGCGCAAGACCAAACCCTCATTCGATCAGTTCGGCATCCATCATGGGCCGGCACGCGACGCTGCGCCAACAGGGTAATCGTCATTTCCGCGACCGCGGAGGAGAAACGGCCGCGGCGCCCCGGAGGCTCGATCAAGATCAAGGGTATCGCCTCTTCAGCCCGCGATCGGGAGCCGCATCGTGAACAAGGCGCCGCCAGCGGCGCGGTTTGCCGCGACAATTTCGCCGTGATGGGCCTCGATGATGGTTTTGACGATCGCCAGTCCCATTCCCATGCCTTGCGGCTTGGTCGTGAAAAACGGATCGAAAACCTGAGCGAGGTCGGCCGGGGCTATTCCGGGTCCGGTATCGGCGATCCTGATCTCAGCCTGATTGCCGGCCCGAAGGGTCGAGACGCTGATCTCCCGCCTTCCGGCGCCCGCATCCGACACCGCATCCATCGCGTTGATGACCAGATTGAGGATGACCTGCTGAAGCTGGACTGGATCGCCCTTGACATGGAGATCGGTCAGGACAGGCGCGTAGGTCAAGGCGACGCGGCGTCCGTCGGCAACGGCCTTCAGAAGGTCGAGCGCTTCGCGAACGGTACCGTTGAGCTCGGTGTCCTTGATTTCAAACGGCGTCCTTTTCAGGATGGAGCGCAGCCGGCGGATCACCTCGCTTGCCCGTTGGTCGTCGCGCCTGATGTCGGCGAGAATCTGACGAACCTCGTTGATGTCGGGCGCCTTGGCGCTCAGCATGAGTTCTGCCGTCTCGGCATTGGTCAGGATGGAGCCGAGTGGTTGGTTCAGTTCGTGGGCGATGGACGTGGTCAACTCGCCGACGGCGGAATAGCGATTGGCGTGAGCGAGCTCGGCGAGACGCTGGCGCGATTCGACCTCGGCAAGGCGCCGCCGCCGCCGCTCGTGCAGCAGCCCGCTGATGAGACCGCCCTGCACGAGGAACGCAGCAGCGATCATCAACATCTCCCAGCGATAACGCTCCCAGATGTTCGGCTCGCGAAACAGGATCTGGCTGTCAGGAGGCAAACGGCTCTCGCTGATGCCCCAGCGCTTCAATTCCCGCCAGTCGTATCGGGGCGCTGCGAAGCCGATAGGCTCATAGTTGACGCTCTCCGGTTTGGCGCCGCCGAGGATGCCGATCGCGGCGCGAACAGTCCTTGAAGTCGTTTCCGCGATCAAATGCATCGGTCCTCCGACGGGACCGTCACCGAAAAAAGGCTCCTGGTAGGAGAAGATCGGAGCATTCGCGACTGCATGAAGGCTGCGCAGGGCAATGTCGCTCTCGTGGACGACGCCGGCCGCATCGACCGACATCAGCCCCCAGAACAGCACGGTCTCCGGCGGGAGCTTCGATGCGCGCCTCAGGACCTCCTCGAATGACAGATCCGAATACCAGACCAGCTCGACTCGCCCGTCGAGAGGTTTCAGCTCCCGCTTGACCTCCTCGACCCAGAACTTCTCGAGTGGCGAGGCGCCCACCACGACGGCAACGGACTTGGTGCCCGGCAGAAGCTGCAGGATGTTCTCGAATGCCGCCATAAAATCGTTGCGAACTGCCACGACCACATCGTTGGAGCTGAGACCTGCGCGATCAATCAGCCGACTCTCGACCGCGGTGAGAATGAGCGGCGTATCTGGGAACAGTCTTGCACGGTATCTCTGCGCAAAACGGGCGGCAGGCGCGCCGATGCTCAACACCACGTCGGGCGTCGCGCCCTGGTACAGCGAGTGCAGATATTCGACGAATGGCGCCTCAGGACCAGGATTGTTGAAGCGCGCTGTGAGCAGGGCGTGCTCCTGGATGTCGAGCGGCCAGAGCGACTGTCGCTCGAGCTCGTTCTTGATGTCGCGGGCATATTCGCTCCATGGCCGAAACTCGCGGCCGAAAGAGTGCAACACCAGCACGCGCTTGAGCTCGCCGCGCCGGCTTCGCTCGCCCGCTTCCGCGCGCCAGGACAGCAGGCTCATGGCGACGAACAGGCCGAGACACAGCAGTGCGGCCACGGCTGGCCACGGCCTGACGGAAACACCGCGCATGCGCCCGCTTCACTCCATTACCGCAGCTTCCGACGGCTGCTTTCCAGGCAATTCTAGCGGGTGATGCGGCGCGCGGACAGGCTCGAAAGTGCGATGCATCCCCTTCAATGCCCGCTCAAGACCAGCGTCTGGATCGGCAACAGCAAAGCCTGGATACGCAGCAGCAGCGCGTGGACGAGGCCGACGCCGTCGACGACGTGCAGCGCAATCTTGCGGCTGGTCGGGGTGTCCTTGGCGGAGATCTCCTCATGATTGCTGGTATAGGCATTGACGATGCAGCTGCTGCCGGGCGTGACACCGTCGAGACCGCCCTTGTAGAGCGGCTCCAGGAACACGAGAATTGTCCCGGGCTTCACGGCATTCTGCGCCTCGAGCAGCTGCTGCCCGCCCTGGAATTGTCCGGCGGCGATATAGTCCTGCACCGACGTGATCACCATCGGGATAATGACCCATGGCTTGGAGATGCAGGTCGCTTCAGCCACCATGCCTTCCTTCATGACCTGTGCTTCAATCTGCCCAAACCCGGCCTGCAGCGCCTTTCTGCCGGCGCCATCCGGGATAAGCACTCCCGCAGGCCGCAACAGTTGATTGACCACGTCGCCGACGCGGAGCAGAAATTGCTCGACCCGGCCGTCGACCCCGGCACGGATGATGGTCTGATCCAGAAGCACCTGCGCCTCCGCCACCGCGGCCTCGGCGCTGGCCTTCTGCGCCGGCAGGGAGGTGGAGACCTGCAATGACGCCGCTTGTCTTGCGGCGTTCGCCGCATCAATGCCGGACTGGCGCTGATCGACCAGCACCTGGAGCTTGTCGATGTCCCGTTGGGGAACGATGCCGGGATTGCGGCGCTGCAGCTCGCTCTTGACCTCGAGCTCGTCCTTGGCCTGCTGATAGTTCGCCTTGGCCTCGCCGATCTGCGCATCAGCCTTGACGACTTCGGCCTGGGCGGTCTGCAGGCCCGCATCAATTTCAGCAACCTTACGCCTTGCGGTTTCGAGCGCGGCTTCCTGCTTCGCGCTGTCCAGCCGGAACAGCACATCGCCCTTCTTCACCGCCGCGCTGAAGCCGACATTCACCTCGGCCACACGTCCGGCCACGCCCACGGGCATGACCGGGACTGTGCGGAAATACAGCGTCGCCGACGACGTCGCCGGATGGAAGTAGAAGATCATGGTGATCAGCGACACCGTCAGCATCAGACAGCTTGTGATGCCCCAGCGCAGCTCGTACCAGATCGAGAAGAAGGTGATCTCCTTGCCGAAGCGCTTGCCCTGAGCATAGCGGCGGTAGAGGTAGTCCGGCAGGATCGTGACGAGGGAGCAGATCAGGAGCTCAAGCATGGCCGGGCTCCCTGTCCTTAGCCGGCGCCGGCTTGTCTGCCGGAGGCGGCGTGGTCACCGCTTCCCTCTCCGGCTCAACGTCCTCGCCGGCCGGCGTGGCGTCCGCGATCCTCTCGACAGAGCCGGCAATGCTGCGCAGCGGCGTGCCAAAATCGGGCAGATCGATCATCGCGAGCAGGAGGCCCGCAATCCAAAAGATATGCATGTGCGTGAACAGCGAGATCAGACCGAGCACGGCAACGAACTCGAATTGCAGCTTCTGCGATTTGTGCGCCATGCGCTCCGGCAGGCTGTGCAGCTTCCAATAGAGCGTACCGACCCAGAGCACGGTACCGATCAGGAAAACTCCCATGACGACCATGAGCGTATCGGTCCCGCTTCCCGGCGCGAGATAAAACGGCAAATGGTGCGGAGCCATCGGGTGAAGCTGATCGCTCAAACGTCTCTCCCGGTCAGTGAAACGGCACTTCTGGCACCCTGTTCAGGTAGTCTCGCTGTTTGCTTGATTTGAATCAAGGGAACGCCTTTCGCCCGACCTAGCGTCTTCCCGATGCTGATTGGATAATCATCAGGAGCCGCCAGCCATGCCGGGTCTCGACGATCTCATCCCCAACGCCGCCCAGATTCGACAAGAAGCCGCTCTCAAGGAGGCGGAGAAGGCTGACGAATATGTCCGCCTCGCTGCGGCGGCCGATGCGGAGAAGCGCGCTCTGATCGAGCGTCTGAGCAAGCCCTCGGGCAAGAGCGAGGAGGAGAAGATCCAGCTCGCCTCCACCATCATCAAGCGTGCGGTGCGAAATGGCCTGACCGAAGTGCTGGTCTATCGCTTCCCCAACTCGCTCTGCACGGACAAGGGCCGCGCCATCAATCAGATGGAAAAAGGCTGGGAGAACACCCTGACCGGAATTCCCAAGGAAATATTCCAGCTGTGGGTCAACTATCTCAAGCCGCGCGGCTATCGCATTTCCTACCAGGTCATCGATTTTCCCGGCGGCGTGCCCGGCGATATCGGCGTGACCATCTCCTGGGACGAATGACGCGCAACAGGAGGCAACGGCATGGCCAAGGACGCGCCTGCGGAGCGGATGAAGCGCAAGGACTACGAGAAGGAGCTCGGCAAACTCCAGGTCGAGCTCTGTCACTTGCAGGAATGGGTCAAGGTCCAGAAGCTGAAAGTGATCATCATTTTCGAGGGGCGCGACGCCGCCGGCAAGGGCGGCACCATCAAGGCCCTGACCGAGAAGGTGTCTCCGCGCGTCTTCCGTGTCTGCGCCCTGCCCGCCCCCTCCGACCGGCAGAAGTCCCAGCTGTTCATGCAACGCTATATCGAGCAATTTCCCGCCGGCGGCGAGATCGTGATCTTTGATCGCAGTTGGTACAATCGCGCCGGGGTCGAATACGTCATGGGCTTCTGCTCGCCGACCGAGCACAAGCGTTTCCTGGAATTGTGCCCGCTGGTGGAGAAATTCGCCGTCGACGCCGGCATCATCCTGATCAAGCTCTGGCTGGAGGTCGGGATGGAGGAGCAGGAACGCCGCTTCATGGCACGGATCGAGGACCCGCTGCGGCAATGGAAGCTGAGCCCGATGGACACCGAATCGTTCGGGCGCTGGTACGATTATTCGCGCGCGCGCGACATGATGTTCGAGGCGACCGACACCAAGCATGCGCCGTGGCGATTGATCCGCTCCGACGACAAGCGCCGCGCGCGGCTCAACGGCATCTCGCACGTCTTGAGGACGATCCCCTACAAGAAAGTCAAGCGGGACAAGGTCAAGCTGCCGCCGCGGTCTCACAAGGGACGCTACAACGACCAGGCAAGCCTGCGCGGTCTCAAGTTCGTGGAAGAGCGTTACTGAAACCCAGCATGATGAAATACGAAACGGGCTGCGACGACGCAGCCCGTTCTGTTTGCGACCTCCGGCTCGGACTATTTGAGCTTTATCGTGACGCCGCCAACCGCGGCCGACACTTCCGCGCCGACCCTGGGTCCGCTGAGCTGAAGGATCACGCCATTGGCGTTCTGAAGTTGAACCGCGCCCGCGCCGGCCGCGACCGCACCGCCAGCGCCTCCAACCGCATACGATCCTTCGATCGACGCGGGCCCCTTCAGACCGATGGCCTTGCCGACGAACTTCGTCGTCGAGGCGCCGACCGTGAGGCCGACGCTCATGCCGGAGACGGTGAACGGATACTTCTTGCCCCTGTAGAGCAGCACGCCTTCCCCTCCGCCAACGCCGACGATGAAACCGCCTTTGGTGAAGACGACCGCGACCTGGCCGGTATCGGCACGCGCCGGCGTACTCACGGTGATGGCCGTTACGAGCATGGCGGCCGCAACCGCACCGAAGCTGACTTTTCTCATGAGGCTGTTTTCCCTTTTCATCATTGCGCCAGGAGCATCGCGAAGTAGCCGAAGATCGTCAGGAGGATGCCCGAGACGGCATAGCCGACCGGGAATCCGATCCATGGCACCGAGCTCTGGATCTCGACCGCGGCTTCGCGGCACGGACCGGAATGCGATCGCGCGCCGGCAACGCCGCCCATCAAGACGGCCGGGTTGATCTTGAAGACGTGGAAACCGATCGCCCAGACGATGAACGGCGGGATGGTGCAGGCGATGAAGCCGACGATAAAGATCTTCAAGGCGATGGCGCCCGTCAACTGCGACAACAATCCTGCGCCCGCATTGACCCCGACGATGGCGACGAAGACGACGAGGCCGAGATCCTCGAGGACGTTGCGTGCCGCATTCGGCGTGTTGCCGAAGAAGCGCAGCCGCGACACGACCGAGGACACGATCACGCCCGAGAGGAGCAAACCGCCTGCGTTGCCTAGGCCGACCTTGGCGCCGAAAGCCGGAAATTCGATCATGCCGATCAGGAAGCCGATGATCATGCCGACGGACAGGGTCAAAAGATCGGTCGACGTATTGGCGCGCGCGATGCGGCCCCACATCTCCCCGAGCTCGTTGACGGCCGACTTCAAGCCGACCACCGAGACGATGTCCATGCGTTCCAGCTTGGTCTTGAGACCAGCCGGAATCTGCACACCACCGCGTTCGACCTTGGTGACCTGCAGCTGGCCGGCGATCGCCGTGTCGCGGAAGGACTCGAACGTCCGCCCCACCATGTCCTTGTTGATGACGAGGATGTCCGCCTGGTCCATGGGAATGCCGAGCGTCTTGGCGTCAGCGACCTCAGGGCCGATAATGCCCATCTTTTCCGTGAGGTGCTCGGTCGATCCGCCAAGGGCGACGATATCGCCCTTTTGCAGCACGAAGTCGGGATCGGCGCCTTGGGGCTCACCGTTCCGCCCCACATTGACGATCCGGTACTCGGGATTGACCGTCCGGAATTTTGCGATGCTCATCCCGACGGTTGCCGGGTTCTCTAGCCGGTACGCGCGCAGGCCGAACTGGCGATAGCCGGTCAGGCCGCCACCTTCGAGATCCTTGACGCCGAACTCCTGCTCGTACTGCTTCGCGGCGGCCTTGGCGTCGACGCCCCACCAGCGCGGCAGATATTTGCAGATCAGGATGATGCCGACGGTGCCCCAGATATAGGTGATGCCGTAGGACAGCGCGATCATGCCGGATGCGTCCTCAGGCTTCATGCCAGCGGGCAGCTTTACGACGCCGGACGTAACGGCCTGCTCGGCGGAGCCGATCGCCGCCGACATGGTCTGGGAACCCGCCAGCATGCCGCCGGCAGCACCGGGCGGAAGCGCAAACAGCTTTGCGCCGATGACTACAAGCGCCAGGCCGAGCACGCTCGATACGAGGGCGAGGATGCAGAACTTGAGGCCATCGCCCTTCAGGCTGTTGATAAAGGAGGGGCCGACGCGCAAGCCCACGCCGTACATGAACAGATAGTAAAACAGGCTCTTGGCGAAGTTGTTCAGCTCGAGCTTCACGCCGTAAGTCGAGGCCCAAACCGACAGGCCCGCCCCGACCACGATGGCTCCGGCAACCATGCCGAGGCCATAACCCTTGATGCTGGCCCGGCCGATGTAGACGGCGAGACCGACGACAAAGAACAGCAGCAGATACGGATACTGCCGCAGAAACTCGAAAAATGCCTGCATGGTCCCCTCCAAGCGCTAAGATGCGGCCTTGAGCTTTGGCTTCGCGTCGGCCTTCGGCCGGCCGAGCTTCGCCAAAGCTTCGCTGCGCACGAGCTTCAACCCTTCCTTGGCGTCATAGCCATGGATCTCCTTCACATCGAGCTTGCGCATGAAGTCGATGGTCTCCTGAGTGATCACTTGGCCCGGCACCATGATCGGGAAGCCCGGCGGATACGGGATCACGAAGTTGGCGGAGACGAGTTCGGGGCCGGCCTTCAGCCGCCGGTCGATCTCGGGATCGCTGAGGCGGATGTGCTCGCAGCCCGCGGCGTCGTAGGCCGCATAGAAGCCGGTGCGAATATCGCCCTCGTTGGTCTTGGTGCCGGCATCGCCGCGGAAGCTCGGGTGGAAATGCGAGAAGTTCGGCAGATCCGGCACATCTTTCATCAGGCTCGTGACCCGAGCTTCGAACGTCTTCCTGGCATTGGCACCGCCCTGGGTAAGGCCGCGGTCGATCTCGCCCGCGATCTCGGCGAGCACGCGGATGAGATGCGCGACGTCACTGCGGGTGTTGTTGATGTTGGACTGGACCAGGACCGAGTTGCGAGAAGTCTTGTTGACCTGGATGTTGTAATCGTTGGCGAGAATGCCCTTGAACTGCGTCCCGTCATAGCCGGCCGTGCCGCACACCAGCGTCATGCGGGTCGGATCGAGGCAGAACTCGTCCTCGTCCAGGCTCTTGAGCGTATTCGCCCAATTGACGCCGGGTGCCAGAAAATCGGTGAAGCCGCTCTGGCGGTATTGCGCCGGCACCATGGCGTCGGCGCCGAGAATGCGGAAGTATTTCGAGATCAGCGGATTGTTGTTGACCGCCTGGCGGATCGCGAACGCAATCTCGATGGCATTGGCGACTAGGCCATAGCCTTCGAGCTCCATCTGCCGCCGCGAGATGTCGAGGCTCGCGATCAGCTGCTGGTTCGGACTGGTCGAGGCATGGGTGAACACAGCCTCCTTGAACTGCTGCTCGACGGTGTGGAATTCGACGTCCTTGACCGACAGCATCGAGCCCTGGCGGATCGCCGACATCGACTTATGGGTCGAATTGGTCTGGTAGACGCGCAGCCGAATCTGTCGCGGATCCGGGATCAGCCGGGTCTTGAGCAGCACCTCGTTGGACGGGGTCTTGCCAAGCTCGGCCTGCTGCTTGTCATAGGCCGCGACCGACTTCGGATCCCGCATCCACGCCTCGATCTCGTTGGCGGCGCCCATGGCGGTGCGTCGGCGCAGGAAGGGCGAGAAACGCGCGAAGCCGAACCAGGCCTCGTCCCACAGGAAGATCAGGTCGGGCTTGATGGCGAGACATTCCTCCATCACCCGGCGAGTGTTGTAGATGTGGCCGTCGAAAGTGCAATTGGTGAGATCGACCATCTTGACGCGGTCGAGCCGGCCGTCGGCCTTTGCGCTCAGGAGCGCCTGCTTGATGGTCTTCAGCGGTACCGCACCGTACATCGAATATTCCGTCATCGGGAAGGCTTCGACATAGAGCGGCTGCGCACCCGCCAGCACCATGCCGTAGTGATGCGACTTGTGGCAGTTGCGATCGACGATCGCGATGTCTCCCGGCGCGAGCAGCGCCTGCACCGCCATCTTGTTCGAGGTCGAGGTGCCATTGGTGACGAAGAAGACGCGGTCGGCGCCGAGCGCCCTCGCCGCCTTCTCCTGCGCCTTCTTGATGTTGCCGGTCGGCTCGAGCATGCTGTCGAGGCCGCCCGTGGTGGCACTGCTCTCGGCCAGGAACAGGTTCGGGCCGTAGAACTCGCCCATGTCGCGGATCCAGTCGGACTTGAAGATCGACTTGCCGCGCGCGATCGGCAACGCGTGGAACGTGCCGATCGGGCGCTGCGCGTATTTCTTGAGATTGTCGAAAAATGGCGTGTCGTATCGATCCTGGATGCCCTCGAGGATCGACAGGTGCAGCTCCAGGAGCTCTTCCACCGAATAGAAGATGCGGCGCACCACGGCCGCCTCCGGATTGCCTGCCAGTTCCTCGACGTCGCGATTCGAGATCATGTAGAGATCGAGCTCGGGCCTGACGCGCTTGATGATCTGAGCGAGCCGCAACGCCGAGGCGTCGGTTTCATCGTTGAGCCCTGCCCCAGCCATGATCGAACGCAGGACCGGCGCATCGTGGCGTGAGCGCAGCCCGAAGCCCTCGTTGATGATCACAGCGCCGATGTTGGAATTGAGCATCGTCGCGCAGAAGGCGTCCTCCAAGCTTCCGACGATGACCGGTTCATAGATGAAAGCATCGACCGGGCGCCGCAGCTTGCGCCATTCGGCCGCGAGCGCAGGCCATTGGCCGGGCGACAGGCCGGTGACGATCAGCGTCTCGAAATAGGGGCGACGCGCGCTGTGCGCGCCAAAAGACGGCGGCACCAGTTCGGGCGTATCGCCATTGCCGTCGTCCTTGGCGCTCCAGTCGCCGGCATGCTGGCGAAAAGATCGCGTGGCCAGCGCCTGGGCGATCCGCGTTGCAAGGGCGAACGAGGCTGCGCCGTCGCCCGCGGACGCGGCCTCCCGCAGCGTTGCCATCAGTTGCAGGCCGGGATAGCCGTGAAACTCCTCGGTCACCGAGAGATCGGCCAGCGCCGCGTCGTAGGCCGCGCGATTGCCGACCCGAGCCCAGGTCTTGGCGGCTTCGACCAGATCGCGCCAGTCGTCCGCCCGTGCGCCGGGTCCGGAGAAGAACTGGTCAATGCGCTTCAGCGCGGCCTTGGGCTCTTTGGACATGTATCTCTCCCGATCCATGAGGGCAAAGGTGATGCCGGATCGTGAGTGCGGTGCCGGTCGTTCCATTGATCCAAGTCAACGGTCCCGTGCATTCTGACGGACGATGCCATGCCGCTCGCGACGCAATACGAGGCGTCAGGTTGTTCCTTGCCCGCTCCTTGCCTGATCATCGGCAAGCAGCCTGTCGAGCGACCGCAGCCACTGGGTGCTGTCGGTCCTGTCCGCAAGTCCTTCGGCGCGCAGGAGGTCGCGCAGCTGCGCGTGGGCGCCGACGATGCAGAACGTCACCTTGCGTGACGCAAGTTCGCCGTGGAGATCACGCAGCATGCGGGCGCCAGCCAGATCGATATAGGGTGAGGCCGAGAGGTCGCAGGCGACCAGGCGCACGGCCGGTGAGGTCCGCAACGCCGTCAGGACGGTGTCCAGGATCGTCTCGGCGTTGATATAGAGCAGCGAGGCTTCGGGCCGGAATGCGATGACGCCCTCCATGGGCTCCACGCCTTCATGTCTGGCGCTGTCCGAATAGCGGCCGCTGCCCGGCAACCGGCCCAGGAACGCGACGTTCGGTCGCGAAGCCCGCGCCAGCAGCAGGAAAATCGACGCGATCGACGCCAGCAGGACGCCCTGGAGAATGCCGAGCAGCAGCACGGAGATCAGCGCGATCGCCGCCGCGTGGAAATCGATCCGGCTGACACGCCACATTCGGAGCAGTGCACGAACGTCGACCAGCCTGTAGACGGCGGCGAAGACGATTGCCGCGAGCACCGCCTTGGGCAGATTGGTCAGCAGCCCCGTGAAGAACAACAGGCACAGCCCGAGCGTCACCGAGCAGATGACCAGCGCGAGCGGCGTCCGCGCTCCCGCGTTGTCGTTGACGGCTGATTGCGACAAGCCCCCGGCGACGGGATAACCATGGCCGAACGCAGCGGCGAGGTTTGCCGCGCCCAACCCCAGAAACTCCTGGCGAACATCGAGCGGATAGCCGTGCTTGGCAGCAAAGCTGCGGGCCGCCGATACGCCCTCGATATAAGCCAGCAGGACGCAACCGGCTGCGAGCGGAAAGAGATCGTCGAATTCCAGCAAACCGAACGTCGGAATTCCCAGCGCTGGCAGCCCTTCCGGTATCTTCCCCGTAACGGGCACACCCAATGCCGGGAGGCCCAACAACGTTGCCAGGAGGATCGCGAGCGCGACGACGGTGATGCCAACCGGCTTGCCGGGCAGGAGCCGCTCGCCGAGTAGCAGCAACATCAGCGCGACTGCCCCAATGGCGAGCACAAGCGGGTCAATGCCGCCGAGTTGCCCGGCCAGCTTGACGGCGCGATCGAAGAAATTGTGGCCGCCACCGGCAACTCCGAGCAGGCTCGGCAACTGGCTCATGATGATGGTGAGCCCCGCCCCCGCCTTGAAGCCGACCAGAATACTGTCGCTGACCAGCCGGACGAGGACGCTGAGCTTGAACAGCCAGGCGATGAGGCACAGCACCGCCACGGCAAACGCCGCAAGGCTCGCGATCTGCGCATAGCGGACCGCATCGCCCCCTGCGAGCGCGGCCACGGTCCCCGCGATCATCAGGGAAATCGCCGACGTTGGACCGATCGCGAGTTGGCGCGACGTCCCGAGCAAGGCGTAGCCGATGCCGCCGAGCATGTAGCCGTAGACGCCGATCTGCGGCGGCAAGCCGGCGAGCGCGGCATAGGCGAGCGAGACCGGGATCGCGTAAGCGGCGAGCGTGATGCCGGCGATCGCGTCGGACCGCAACCATTCGCTTCGGTATGCTGCAAGCCACTGAGCCGGTGGAAAGAATCGCATCCACGTCGGCTCCGAAGGCGAGCTCATCTGGTTACCTCCTGCGGGGTCGCTTCGCAACGCAACAGAACGATCAACAGCGCGACCACGGGAATCCCGAGTGCGAGATCAGGAATGATCTTTGTCGTGTATGCGCCGGCGGCCGCGCCGAAACCGAAAACCGCACACAACGCAAAAAGGATCGCCGACTTGCGCAACGTCCCGAGCGGTGCACCGCCATGCACGACCGAGAAAACGTTCTCGATGGCTTGACGCATGTTTCCCGTAATCATCACCGTGCTGCAAAGAGTGCCTTCGACCCTTGCGAACATCGCCGATTGCATGGCTGCGACCACGGAGATGCCAAGCGTTCCCGCGAGGTCCGGCAACCGGTTGTGCAGAACGGCGATCGCGATCAAGAGCACGATCTCGACGACGGTACTAATGGCCCCGGCGCGCTGGCCGGCGACACGGCGCAGCCAGGCCGCGATCACGATGCCGACTGCGAAGGCCAGGATCGGCGGCACGAAGTGCAAGGCCTTCACCCAATTGCCGGCCATCGCATAGACCCAGAGGAAGATCAGATTGGCGGTCTGCGCATTGGCCAACACGCCATGGATGATCCAGGTATAAGCGTCGATGAAGCCGCCGGTGAAGGCGAGCAGCAGCACGATCTCGATCGTCTCGTCCCGGCGGATCGCGCCGGCAGCGACGTCCATCGTACTCATGTCCGTCATGAGGGCTGTGGCAAACGCATCATCAAGTCATAGGGATCGCTCCGTGCCTGCCGGAGCTTGATCTGGATCAAGCAATGTCCCGCGCGCGGCCAATCAAATCGCACCAAAGCGCCGGGGGAACTGCGACCATGGCTACCGTCAGGTGGATCATCTCCGCCGCACCGGAAATCTTCCTGCTGCTCGCCATCGCGATCGGGACCATCCTCGGCCGGATCAAGGTGCGCGGCTTCTCGATCGGGACCACCGCCTGTATCCTGGTCGTCGCGGTGCTGATCGGCCAGCTCGGGAGTTTCTCATTCCCGCCGATCCTCAGGGCGATCCTGTTCAGCCTGTTCGTGTTCACGATTGGCTACCGTTCCGGGCCGGAGTTCTTCGCCTCCCTGAGCGTGCGGACCCTGGCGCAGGTCGTGCTGACGCTGGTAATCGGAGGGACCGGTCTCGTCGCTGTCCTCATCTTCGCGCGGCTCTTCGCGCTGGATACCGGGACGGCAGCAGGCTTGACTGCCGGCGCGCTGACCCAGTCCTCCGTGATCGGGACGGCCTCGGGCGCGTTGTCTCAGCTCGGCCTGCCCCCCGACGTGCTGAAGCAGCAGGAAGCCAATATCGCCGCCGGCTACGCCGTGACCTACGTGCTCGGCTACATCTTGACGCTGCTGTTCGTCCCGTTCGTTGCCCCCCGGCTGATGGGCATCGATCTGAAGGCGGAGGCGAAGAAGCTCGAAGCCGAGCTCGCCGGCGGCGCGCCGCCGAAGACGGAAAACCTTTCCTATCGCAAATTCCAGGCGCGCGCCTATCGTGTCTCGGCGGGGGCGGGCCGTAGCATTGCTGAGATCGAGGGCGAGATCGGCAGCCGCACGGTCGTGGAACGCATCGTGCGCCGCGGAGCCGACCTCAAACCGCAGCATGACACGTTGCTCGAGGCCGGCGACGACCTCGTCATTACCGGTCCAACCGCTGCGATCGTCGCCGCCGAACCCGTCATCGGGGACGAAATCGACGCGGGGGAATTGCTGCGCAGCCTGCCGGGCAATGTGATCGAGGTGCTCGTGGAAAGTCGCCACCTGCACGGCCGCTCGCTCCGGGACATCGTTGAGCGGCTTGGCGACAATGCGCGTGGCGTCTTCCTGCGAGCGCTCACCCGGATGGGTCGGGAGGTCCCTCTCGGTCCCGATACGCGGGTCTATATCGGCGACGTCATGACGTTGGTTGGCAGCACCGGCAACATCGCGCGGGCCGCGGCGAAGGTCGGACACGCCCTCAATACCAGCGACCGGACCGACATCGCCTTCGTTGCCGCGGGCATCGCCGTGGGCCTGCTGGCCGGACTTGCCAGCTTCAAGGTCGGCACTGTCGCTCTGACGCTCGGCGGCGGTGGCGGTGCATTGATCGCGGGGCTCGTCTGCGGCTGGCTGCGGACGCGCAGGCCCGGTATCGGCGCCATTCCGCCGGCGGCGCAGCAAACCTTGAGCGATCTCGGGCTTGGCGGCTTCATCGCGGCGATCGGACTCGGCAACGGGCTTGCCGCCTGGTCTGCAATCCAGGCGCACGGCCTGCTGCTGGTCGGGATGGGCACCGTCGTCACGCTGGTCCCGATGACGATCGGGACGCTCGTCGCCTATCATCTGCTGCGCATGAACCCTGTGGTGACCTGCGGTGCGCTGGCCGGTGCCATGACCGTCGATGCCGCCGTCACCGGCGCATGTGACGTTGCCGAGAGCCAGACGCCGGTGCTCGGCGTCGCTGTGCCCTATGCGGTCGGCAATGTCGTCCTCACCGTGCTGGGCCCGATCGTCGTGGCCGCCACGTTCAACGGGTGACGAGGCCGGCATGCACTCTCCTCTCCCCGCAATCGGACAAGTCCTTGCAGTCATCCTGTCCCTTCTCGGCGCGCTTGCGGCACCGGCTCATGCGGGGGACGAGATCCGTATCCAGGAGGAGATCTGGGCCCTGCCGCTGCCGCTGCCGATGTTCGCCTATCTGGTCCGCCCGGTCGGTGACGGCCCCTTCCCGCTGGTGATCATGAACCACGGCGTCTCGCTCAATCCGACCGATCGCAGCTTCTTTCCGCTGGTGGAGTTTCGCGATGCCGCCACATGGTTCGCAAAACGGGGCTATCTGGTGGTGGCGCCGGTCGGCAGCGGCTATGGCGCAGCCGCCATCGACATTCCGGAACGTGCGATCTTCGGTCCGTTCTTCTCCAAGATCGGCAAGTGCAGCAATCCGAACTTCCGTGATGCAGGCATGGCCGTCGCCCAGGTCGATCTCTGGATCATCGATTATCTGGCTGCGGAAAAGCGGATCATCCCGAAGGACGTGATCGTGGTCGGACAGTCCGCCGGCGGCTGGGCGTCGATCGCGTTGTCGAGCGTGAACCCGCCCCAGGTGAAGGCGATCATCACTTTCGCCGCCGGCCGTGGGGGGCGCGTCGGCGGCAAGCCGAACAACAATTGCGCGCCGGACAAGCTCGTTGAAGCCACTGCGGATTTCGGCCGCACCTCGCGCGTGCCGATGCTGTGGATCTACATCGAGAACGACACGTTTTTCGGGCCCGACCTGTCAAAGCGCATGCATGACGCATTCACCGCCGCGGGCGGCCGGGCCGAATATCATCTGATGCCGCCGTTCGGCAATGAAGGCCACTTCTTCATCGGCTCGCCCGATGCGATCCCGCTCTGGTCGCCGCTGGTCACGAAGTTCCTCGATGCGCCGAAGTGAGTTCAGATCCCGGAGATGCGCCGATGCCCCGCCCGCTTGATTGTCTCTTTGGCCTCGTGATGGTTGCAATCGCCGGGGCTGCGACGAGTTCGGGCGTCGCCGCGCCAAAGGCGGCGCAAGCCGGCAAACCCGGCGAAGTCGCAACGCGCGGCCAGCGCGAAGCAAAGGACATCCGCTATGGCAGTTGGGAGAAACTCTGCTTCAGGGCGGGCGGTGCGCCCATCCTGTGCCGGACCTCCATCACCGGCCAATTCGCGACCGGACAGACGGCCGTTCGCCTCGATCTGATCCAGCGGGAGGACGCCCCCACGGCCCGCCTGCAACTGTTCGTACCTGCCGGCATGTATCTGCAACACGTGCCGAAATTGAGCGTCGACAACGGCGGGGTCGTCCGCCTGCCCTATACTTGGTGTCTCGCCAATCTGTGCGTCGCTGCCGACATCGCAACGCCAAAAATGATCAAGGAGATGGAAGCCGGCAAGGCGCTTGTGCTGGAAGTCGTCGATTCAAATCTTCTCGCTCTGACGACCTCGATCCCGTTGGCGCAATTCGCCTCCGTCCACCGGGGTGCGCCGGCCAGGACTCTCGAGCAATATATCGACGAATGACGGTTCGAGCAGCTACGAGAATGGGGCGCGCTCGATGGAATCGATCAACGACTGGGCGGCAAAAGGTTTGGTCAGATAGGCAACGCAGCCGGACGCAAGGGCCGCCGCGCGGTTTGCGGGGCAGTCGTTGCCGGTCACATAGATCACAGGCACTTCGACGCCCTTCTCGCCCAATGTTCGCCGCAAGTCGATGCCGGACTTTTCACCAAGATTGACGTCGAGGATGATGCAGACCGCGGTGTTGAACCTGCCATGATCGAGCAAGGCCGCCGCATTGCCGAACAACTTGGTGTCGAAGCCGCGGCCACGCAAAAGCCGGTCCATGCTGGCACGCACGGACGGATCGTCATCAACGATAAAGACGGACTTTCGCAGGGGCAAGGCAAGCTGCCTTTCAGCAAGTCAATGAAAAGCGGCGGCGGTTACGAGACATCACCTTTGAAGGCTTCGCATTCCGAGCGCACCATCCGTGCACTATTGCACACGGCAGGCCCAACGCTGTCAACGCGCCTCTGGATTGTCCTTTGGTGCAGGTTTGTGTCGTGGGACCGAACCTGGCCGATGCGCCAGCTAATGCTCGTTCGGATCAATCATTCCAAGCCGCTCCGCGATCGAAACGAGTTCCGCAAGTGAATGAACCTGCATCTTCTCCATCACCTGCTGGCGATGCGCCTTCACCGTGCGTTCGGTTGTCCCAAGCTCATGCGCAATCTGCTTGTTGATCCAGCCGCGCACGATGAGATCGAACACCTGCCGCTCGCGGTGTGTCAGCCTGGCCAGATCACCGCGAAGTGCATCGAGCCTGCTGCGGCGAACCCGCGCCGCCCGCTGGGTCGCCAACGCGCGCTCGATTGCCTCGATCAACTGCTCGGAGCATATCGGTTTGGTCAGGAAGTCTTCCGCACCTGCCTTGATCGCTCGCACGGTGGTCGGCGTGTCTGCATGTCCCGTCAGGAAGATGATCGGCAAATTCGAGCCCGACTCGATCAACCGGGTCTGCAATTCGGGGCCGCTCAGTCCGGGTATCCGTACGTCGAGCAGGATGCAGCCCGCCTGTTCGTCGTTCGGTGTCATCTCCAGCAACGCTTGTGACGACGCGTAAGTGACGACGTCGTAGCCCGCAAGCTTCAGGCGGCGTTCGATCGCCGTACGAAAGGACTCGTCGTCATCAACAACGTGAACGAGGCCCGGCACCTTCCACCTCCAGACTTCCAACGGGACCGTTGAGGTCCTCTCATCTTGGAGCAGTCGTTTCCAACAGATTGGAGGATAAGATTCCTGCCTGGCAATGAGCCAATTTCTCGCAGGGGCAGCGCCTCTCATCCTGCGCACCAAACCGCTTCCTGCCCCTTGGTACAATGAACCTTGGGACAATGGATTGAACCACTACCGACGGCGTAAATCAACTTCGGCGGGAGCGGGACAGCGCGGCGCGTTTCGGACTTGGGATTTTTTCGTCTGACGGACCAATTCGGCGGTGAGCTGAGGAGTTGGCCTATGTTTGTTCGCATCACAACGGATTCCCCCCTCCGTCCTCATTCTCTTCGCGTCTTTGGCATGGATAGTGAATCAAATGCGCGGGTCAGTTTAAGCGAATTTTCCTATCGGAAGGGCACCGAGATCTACGGCGAGAAAGAGCCGGCGGAATATGTCTACCAGGTCAAGTCAGGAGCCGTACGAAGTTACAAGCTGCTGACGGACGGCCGGCGGCAGATCGGAGCATTCCACCTCGCGGGCGACATCTTTGGGCTCGAAAATGGCAGCGAACACCGTTTCACGACCGAGGCGATCGTCAACACCACCGTGCGCCTCGTGAAGCGGCAGAGTCTGGAGACGGTCGCCGACAGCGACGCAATGGTTGCCAAGAATCTGCTGAGCATGACCACCAACAATCTCCAACATGCCGAAGACCACATGCTGCTCTTGGGACGTAAAACCTCGCTGGAGCGAGTTGCGGCCTTCCTGCTGGAAATGGACAAGCGATTGACGGCGGCGGGTGTGCTGGCGCTGCCGATGTCGCGGCGCGATATCGCCGACTATCTCGGCCTGACGCTGGAAACCGTCTCGCGCGCGCTGTCACGCCTGCATGAACTCGGCGTTCTCGGCTTCGTGGGCAACACCCAGCGCCAGATCGTGCTGCTCGACCGGCAACAGCTCGCCACTCTCGATCTGCAGTCGTGAATGGCCGGGCTCGCGGCGATTGTGCTCGTTTAGGCCTCCGGGGACCGATATCCGTGAACTTCGGTGATCCCGAGGTGCTCCAGTGTCTTGCGCAGCACCTCGAACAGGATCGCGGCGGACCAGCCGAACAGCAGAACGCCGTTCATGGCTGTCATGGGCCCAATCAGCCGCCATTCAGGAACAGGCGTGATATCGCCGTAGCCGAGCGTCGTGTAATTGACGAAGGCGAAGTAGAGAATATCGCTATCGGCCGCGACAGCGCGCAGACCGAGGTATGCTGCGGCCCACACCAGGACTTCAAACGCATGCGAGATCATCAGGACGACCGCAGTCGCAATCATCACACCCATCAGATGCAGCCTCGGCCGTCTGGTCGGCTGCAGACCGGCACGACGGGCAATCGCCACCGCCAGAACCGTGACGAGTGCATGAAGGCCGATGTTGATAACGCTGACGAGCGTGCCGACCAGCAACTGTAGGAGCATAGCTCAGCCCTTGTGGCCTAACGATCGATGTCTTGGATAGCAACGCCTGCCAACCGGCGAATGCGGCGGTCGCCAGCGTTCCGCCAATCACGTCAATCAGGATAACGAGCGTCGGCGTCGTCAGCCAGCGCTCCATGACGAGCGGTTCCAGAAGAGCAAGGCCACGACGACCGGCTTGTCGATCCAGATCCAGACGACCTCAGGCAGGAGAACGATGGCAACTCCGATCTGCAGGATCGACAGTTACCGCACGACCATCATCGCTTTTGCACCGCTGCATCGGACGCGAGCGCCCGAGCTCATGCGGACCAAAGTGCCCAACTCTCCTTCAATTCCGTGCAATGTCGGAATTCGCCGCGCCCCGATCTGTAGCTTCTCACCGGGGCTGCTCACGTTGTTCTTGGGGCCAGCTGGCGCAAATTGACGTCAACTCAATGGCTTAGCCATTCCCGTTGGAGGGGGGCCGTACTGGCGGAAGGGGTGGGATTCGAACCCACGGTACCCTTGCGGGCACGCCGGTTTTCAAGACCGGTGCCTTAAACCACTCGGCCACCCTTCCAAGTCCGGAATGGCTGTCGCTTAACGCAGTCGACCGCGTAAGGCAACGCGAAGTTGGCCCCCTCGCCTCAAGCCCCTCCCGCCGGCCCTGTCAGGCGAGCGTCAGCCTGTTCCACTAGCTTGATGCCAGGCACGGCGCCGCTGCGCGCCGACATTTCGGCACATCCGGACACTGGCGACATCTCCCAGGGCGTCGCCGGTTGCGAGGCCCGGCAGGATTGGTCTCCATGGCCGGGCCTCGTTTTTTTGCTCGCAAAAGAAAACGGCGCCCCGTGAGGAGCGCCGCTCAAAGCCGGTCTGCTTCCGCTGGCTCAGTACCCGCAGGACGCGCAGTTCATCTGCACCGGGGCGTAATAGGAATAGCCGGGCGAGACCATCTCGACGCGCTGGCGCGTGGCGTATTGCGGCGGGATGCGCTGATACTGGACGCTGGGCGGCGCAACCATCACGGTCTGCGGCACCATCACGGTGCGGTATTGCGCGGGCGTGCGGTGCGCGACGACGGAGCCCGGCGAGACCATCACGGTCTCGTCGACGGTGCGGTATTGCGGCGCGACGTATTGCTGCTGATAGCAGGTCTGGCACGGCGGCGGCGCGTAGCAATTGTAGCAGCCGGCGGAAGCCGCGCCCGTCATGGAAATTGCTGCGACGGCGGTCGAGAAAACAACGGCGAGAGTACGAGACATTGCGATGGTGCCCCAGTTGCCCGAAATGGATTTGCGAAGGTGGCCGCATTATACGCCGCAAAATCCAGGGCCGCCGAAGTTCATCGGGGCATCCTTAACGCGAACGGCCGGCTTGCGCCGGCCGTTCAGGACTTGTTGACCATCCGCAGCCTGCGCGGATGATGCGAAGCTTACTTCGAGCGACGCTTTACCTCGCGTACCGCGCCGCGCGCGGCGCTGGTGGTGAGCGCGGCGTAAGCCTGCAGCGCGGTCGAGACGTTGCGCTTGCGCCCCTGCGCCTGCCAGGCCGCATCGCCCTTCGCCTCTTCGGCCGCGCGGCGCTTGGCGAGCTCCTCGTCGGAGACCTCCAGGCTGATGCTGCGGTTCGGGATGTCGATCGCGATGACGTCGCCGGTGCGGACGAGACCGATGTTGCCACCTTCGGCCGCTTCAGGCGACAGGTGGCCGATTGAGAGGCCCGACGAGCCGCCGGAGAAACGGCCGTCAGTGACGAGCGCGCAGGCTTTGCCGAGGCCCATCGATTTCAGGTAGCTCGTGGGATAGAGCATCTCCTGCATGCCGGGACCGCCGCGCGGCCCCTCATAGATGATGACCACGACCTCGCCTGCGACCACCTTGCCGCCGAGAATGCCCTCCACCGCTGCGTCCTGGCTTTCGAACACGCGCGCGGGGCCGGAGAACTTCAGAATCGAGGCGTCGACGCCCGCGGTCTTCACGATGCAGCCGTCCTGCGCGAGGTTGCCGTAGAGCACGGCGAGACCGCCGTCCTTGCTGAAGGCGTGCTCGAGATCGCGCACGACGCCCTTCTCGCGGTCGGCATCGAGCTCGTCGTAGCGGCGCTCCTGGCTGAAGGCGACCTGGGTCGGGATCCCGCCGGGCGAGGCGCGGAAGAAGGTGCGCACCGCATCGCTCTTGGTGCGCTTGATGTCCCAGCGCTCCAGCGCATCGTTCATGGTCGGCGCATGCACGGTCGAGACCGAGGTGTCGATCAGGCCGGCGCGATCGAGTTCGCCCAGAATGCCCATGATGCCGCCGGCGCGATGCACGTCCTCGACATGCACGTCGGCGACCGAGGGCGCGACCTTGCAGAGCACGGGCACGCGGCGCGAGAGACGATCGATGTCCTGCATGGAGAACTTCACCTCGCCTTCGTGGGCGGCGGCGAGCAGATGCAGCACGGTGTTGGTCGAGCCGCCCATCGCGATGTCGAGCGTCATCGCGTTCTCGAACGCCCTGAAGTTCGCGACGTTGCGCGGCAGCACGGATGCATCGTCCTGCTCGTAGTAGCGGCGGACCAGATCGACGATGGTGTGGCCGGCCTCGACGAACAGGCGCTTGCGGTCGGCATGGGTCGCCACAACAGTGCCGTTGCCGGGCAGCGCGAGGCCAAGCGCCTCGGTGAGGCAGTTCATGGAGTTCGCGGTGAACATGCCCGAGCACGAGCCGCAGGTCGGGCACGCCGAGCGCTCGATAACCTTGACGTCCTCGTCGCTGACCTTGGAGTCCGCGGCGGCCACCATGGCATCGATGAGATCGACGGCCTTGGTCTTGCCGGCCAGCTTGACCTTGCCGGCTTCCATCGGGCCGCCCGAGACGAACACGGCGGGGATGTTGAGCCGCAGCGCTGCCATCAGCATGCCCGGGGTGATCTTGTCGCAATTGGAGATGCAGACGAGGCCGTCGGCGCAATGCGCATTGGCCATGTACTCGACGCTGTCGGCGATCAGCTCGCGCGACGGCAGGCTGTAGAGCATGCCGTCATGACCCATGGCGATACCGTCGTCGACCGCGATGGTGTTGAACTCCTTGGCCACGCCGCCGGCCTGCTCGATCTCGCGGGCGACGAGCTGGCCGAGGTCCTTGAGATGGACGTGGCCGGGCACGAACTGGGTGAAGGAGTTGACGACCGCGATGATCGGCTTGCCGAAATCCGCATCCTTCATGCCGGTCGCGCGCCAGAGGCCGCGGGCGCCCGCCATGTTGCGGCCGTGGGTGGTGGTGCGGGAGCGATAGGCTGGCATGGCGGTTTCCGTCCTCGGGTTGGTGCCTGAGCGGGAAAATGGAAGCCGCCTCAGGCCTTTGTGGCCGGATAGCGCAGCCGGGGAACGCGCGCAACGGGAACTTGGGCATGACAGGGCTCCCCTGCTCCCGGCGCGGGCTCTCTGTGGTGCCCCGGACGCAGCGCAGCGTCACTTCGACGGTGCGCTGCTGAGCCGGGGCCCAGAATCTCGCGGAGGCACGGGTCCCGGCTCTGCGGAGCGGCACTACGCGCCGCACCGCGTCCGGGACACGAGACCTACTGCAAGGTCGGGTCCAGCCGGTCGCGCAGCCAGTCGCCGATGACGGAGACCGCCAGCGTCGTGACCACGATCGTTGTCGCCGGGGCCAGCATGATCCAGGGCGCCCTCGTCAAGTATTCCCGGCCATAGCCGACCATGTTGCCGAGGCTGGTCATCGGCGGCTGCACGCCGAGGCCGAGGAAGGACAGGCCCGATTCCATCAGGATCACCTCGGGAAAGACCAGCGTCGTCGAGACGATCAGGGTGGAGGCGATGTTGGGCAGGATGTGCCGGAGGTAAATCCGCGGCGGTGTCGCGCCCAGCTGGCGGACCGCGGCGGCGTAGCCTTGCGCGTTGGCGGAGATGGCAAGGCCGCGCGCGATGCGGGCGTAGCGCTCCCAGCCGAACAATCCCATCAGGCCGATCAAGAGCGGCAGCGAATTGCCGAAGAAGGCGAGCACGGCCAGCGCCATGATCAAAAAGGGCATGCTGGCCTGGAAGTCGGTCAGCATCAGCACGAGCTGCTCGACAACCCCGCGGAAATGCGCGGCGAGGAAGCCAAGCATGGTGCCGACCACGGCCGAGATCGCGGTGGCGCCGAACGCGATCAGCAGCGAGATGCGGATCGAGACGAGCAGACGCGACAGCACGTCGCGGCCGAGCTCGTCGGTGCCAAGCCAGTGCGCGAAATTGCCGGGCGCGGCCAGCCGGTTGCGCAAATCGAGCTGGGTATAGCCGTAGTGCGCGATCTTCTCGGCGAAGGCCGCGATCACCAGCATCGCAACGATCCAGGTGATGGCGAGCGCAACCGAGACCGGGATCGCCGGCAGGCTGACGCGGCGACGTACGCCTGCGTCCTTCAACGTGGCGTCGGTCATGCGTGCGCCCCCTTGGCGCGCAGGCGCGGATCGAGGAAGCCATAGAGGAAATCGACGACCAGGTTCGAGGTGACCATGGTCATCGCGACCAGCAAGAGGATGCATTGCACGACGGCGAGGTCACGGTTGGCAACCGCAACGACGAGCAGCCGCCCTCCTCCCGGCCAGGCGAACACGCTCTCCACCACCACCGCGCCCGCGATCAGGGTGCCCACCATGAATCCCAAAATGGTCACGGTCGGGATCGCTGCATTCGGCAACGCGTGCGACGTCACCACGTTGCGCCACGGCACGCCCTTGGCAGATGCGGTGCGGATATAGGGCTGGCCCAGCACCTCCAGCATCGCGCTGCGGGTAAAGCGCGCCAGCACGGCGGCGCCCCCTAAGCTCAGTGTCGCGATCGGCAGGATGGCGTGACGCCAGCTGTCCTGCCCGCCCGAGGGCAGCCAGCCGAGTTGCACGGAGAAGACGAGCACCAGGATCAGCGCGAGCACGAAGCTCGGCACGGTAAAGCCCGCAACCGCCGTCGTCATCACGGCTCGGTCGATGGCGGAGCCCCGGTGCAGCGCGGCGTAGATGCCGGCGGGAACGCCGAGCGCGACCTTGAAGAAGAACGCCGGCAGCGTCAGCGCCAGCGTCGCCGGGACCCGTTCCAGCACCAGCTCGATCGCGGGCCGGCCATCACGCATGGAGCGGCCAAGCTCGCCCTTGGCGATGGCGCCGAAATAATCGAGATATTGAAACCAGATGGGATCATCGAGGCCCCAGGCCTTGCGGAACGCAGCGAGCACCTCGGGCGGCGCCTCGGGCCCCAGGATCATCAGCGCGGGATCGCCTGACAGCCGCAGCACGACGAAGGCGAAGGTGACGACAAGCACGATCGTGAGCGCGGCCCGTCCAACGCGAATGGCGACATAGCGTCCCATCACGCGGCGTCCTGCGTTTGAGCGCTCGTCACGAGATGGCAGGCCACCTGCCTGTCACCGCCGACGGCAGACAGCGCCGGCACCTCGCTTGCGCAGCGTGCGATGGCGCGCGGGCAGCGCGGATGGAAAGCGCAGCCTTGCGGCCGCGCCGCCGGATTCGGCGGATCGCCTGAAAGCACGATGCGGCCGGCGCTGCGGCGGCCCGGCGCCGGCGATGCCGAGACGAGGGCCTGCGTGTAGGGATGCTCCGGACGGGCAAAGAGATCATCGGCGCTGCCGATCTCGACGATGCGGCCGAGATACATCACGGCGACGACATCGCTGATTTGCCTGACGACGCGCAGATCGTGGCTGATGAACAGCAGCGTCAGCGACAGCTCGGCCTGGAGATCGCAGAGCAGGTTCACCACCTGGGCCTGGATCGAGACGTCGAGCGCGCTGACCGGCTCGTCGCAGACCAAGAAATCGGGCTTCGTGGCGAGCGCCCGCGCCAGCACGATGCGCTGACGCTGGCCGCCGGAGAGCGCGCCGGGATAACGTGCGCCATGCGCGGGCGTCAGCTCGACCGCGCGCAGGAGCTCGCGGACACGCTCGTCGCGCATCGCCGGCGTGCCGACGCCGTGAATGTCGAGGGGCTCGCGGATCTGCGCCGCGACCGGCAGGCGCCGGTCGAGCGCGCCGAGCGGGTCCTGAAAGATCATCTGCATGCGTGCCCGCTGCGCACGCCACGCGGCCGTTCCCTGCACGGCCATCGGCTTGCCGTCGAAGTGCACCTCGCCGCGATCGGGCGGCTCGAGGCCGAGCACGATGCGGCCGGTGGTCGACTTGCCCGAGCCGGACTCGCCCACGAGACCGAGCGTCTCGCCCCTGGCAATCGTCAGCGATACGCCGTCGACGGCGTGCACGGCCGTAGCGCGGCCGAACATGCCGGAGCGCATCGCGTAGCTGCGCGAGATCGCAGACACCTCAACGAGCGGCGCGCTCATTCGGCAGCGATCCCGAGCAGCGCGTGGCGCGAGGCCTCGGCGCGGATGCAGGCAACGCTGCGGTCATTCGCGATCGGTGCAAGGGTTGGTGCCGCAAGCCCGCACGACTCTGCGGCCAACGTGCAACGCGGCGCAAAGGCGCAACCGGACGGCATCTTCGCGGGATCAGGCACCGTGCCTGGAATGGCGGTGAGGCGCCGGCGGGGTCCGTCGAGCGGCGGCAGCGCGCCGATCAGGCCCTGCGCATAGGGATGCACGGGATCGGCGAAGAGCTGGTTGCTGGGGGCCTGCTCGACGATGCGGCCGGCATACATCACCGCGACGCGGTCGCAGTTCTCCGCAACGACGCCGAGATCGTGGCTAATCAGGACCATTGCCATGCCGAACTCGCGGCGAACGGTGGAGAGCAGCTCCAGGATTTGCGCCTGGATGGTGGCATCGAGCGCGGTGGTCGGCTCGTCCGCTATCAGGAGATCCGGATTTCCGGCGAGCGCCATCGCGATCATGATGCGCTGGACCTGGCCGCCGGAGAATTCGTGCGGATAGGCTTCCAGCCGCCGGCCTGCATCGGGGATGCCGACAAGATCGAGCAACCGCCGCGCTTCCGCCTTCACGGCATTGCCTTGGAGATCGCGATGCAGCGCCAATGCTTCGCAGAGCTGCCTGCGGATGGTCAGCACCGGGTTGAGCGCGCTCGCCGGATCCTGGAAGATCATGGCAATGCGCCCGCCCCTGACCTGGTCAAGCGCAGCCGCGGGCGCGCCGAGGATCTCGCGCCCCTCGAGCCGCACCGAGCCGGAGACCTGCGCATGCCGTGGCAGAAGCCCGAGGGCGGCAAGCCAAGTGACCGACTTGCCGGAGCCGGACTCGCCGACGAGGCCGACGGCCTCGCCCTTGCCGAGCGCAAGATCGATCCCGCGCAGGACCGGCACGCTGGCAAAGGCGACGCGCAGATCCTGAATGCTGACCAGCGGTGTCACGGCCTAGGCCTCGAAATTGCCGGCGCGGAAATCCATCGCGAAGGCCGGCGATGCCTTCCACTTGATCGATTTCGGCTTGGCCGTGAAGGTCGCGTTCTGGTGCAGCACCGTGTAGGCGGGGTCCTCGCGCTCGGCGATCTCCAGCATGCGACGGAACGCCTTCTTGCGCGCCGCGCGGTCGGTCGAGGTCTCCAGGAACTCCGAGAGCTTGTTCAGCTCGGCATTGGTCCATTCGCCGATCTGCTGCTGCTGGCCGTTCGGGCCGTGCTGGGCGACCAGCGAGGAGACCGGATCGTTGAAGGCCGCCGAGTTCGACCAGTCGCGCACGGCGCGTGTCGGCGCACGCTCCATGATCTGCGACCAGTTCTCCTTGGTCTCGATCTGGACGTTGAGGCCGACCGATTTCCACATCTCGACCAGCACCTGCGCGGTCGCGACCTGATTGGTGTAGTAGTTGTTGAGCAGGCGATACGGAATCGGATCTCCCTTGTAATTGGCCTGCTTCAACAGATCCTGCGCGAGCTTCGGATCGTAAGCCGGCACGCTCCAGTCGGCGTTGAACATGTCGCCGTAGAACTCCCACTGCAGGCCTTTCGGCACGCGGGTGCGGCCGGCCCACAGGCTGTCCACGATGGCCTGGCGGTCGATCGCGTGGGTGAAGGCGCGCCTGACGAGCGGATTGGCGAGTACGGCGTGGTTCTTGTCGAACACGGTCAGGCGGTGATTGAGGATGGTGCCGCCCTGCACTTCGAACGCGGCATTCTTCTCAATGCCGGCGATCTGGTCCGGCGGGATGTCGCAGGCGAACTGGTATTCGCCCGACAAGAGCCCGTTGATGCGGCTCGCGACCTCAGGCACTTCGAGGAAGCGGATGCGCTTGAGCGGCGGACGGCCACCCCAATATTCGTCGTGCGCTTCCAGGGTCAGCGACACGTCGGGCTTGAGCTCGACGACCTTGTAGGGGCCGGTCGTGACCGGCTTGCGCGCCCAGTCGAGATAGCTCGCGGACTCGTCCCAGGCGCGGCGGTTCATGATGTCGGAGCCGTAGCGCGACAGCCGCCCTTCGATCGTGACGTCGGGCGTCGCGTTGTAGAAGCGCACGGTGTATTTATCGACGGCATCGACGCGCACGAGGTCCGGCCAGATGCGGCGCGCGACGGCGGGCACGTCAGGCGGCAGCTCCTTGCCGGGCCGCGGCGTCGGAATCTTCTCGAAGGCCTGGATGGTGGAGCGGCTCTTGGCCTCGGTCTCGCCGAACATGCGCTCGCGGCTGAAGGTGAAGACGACGTCTTCGGCCGTGAGCTCATCGCCATTGTGGAACTTGACGCCCTGGCGCAGCTTCACCTCGACGGTCTGGTCGTCGATGCGGCGCCATTCGGTGGCAAGGCCCGGCACGGCTTCGAGGTTGCCGCGCCAGTTCTTCGAGATCAGGCCTTCCCAGATCGAGGAAAAGAACACGCGCTCGCCGACATTGGACTGCTCGCGCAGCACGTCGAGCACATTCGCGTTGGTGACCTTCTGCACGGCGATCGTCACCGCCGGACGGTTGTCTCCTTGCGCGATGGCAAAGCGCGGCAGCAGCAATGTACTGGCGGCCGCGCCGCCGGATTTCAGGATGGTACGACGGGTAAATCTGCTCATTGCGGTGACCCCTGCCTGGATGGTGCGGTTATTCAGCGAGGCCGAGCGCGGCGAGATGGGCTGCGCCGGCGCGGACGTCGTCGTGATTGCGAAGCTCGAGGATCAGGCGCGGGTTCGACGTCAGCCGTCCCAGCGCGCGGAATACGGCGACCCAGGGGATGTTGCCTTCGCCCGGCGCCCAGTGCCGGTCAGCAAAGCCGTCAGTGTCCTGCAGATGCACGTGGGTCAGCATGTCGCCGGCTGTCTCCACGTAATAGTCGACAGGCGGAGCGCCGGTGGAAATGTGGGCGTAATTGGCGTGACCCGTATCGAGCGAGACGCGGACCTTGGCGCTTTCGAGCGCCTTGGCGAGACGCACGCGGTCGCTCGGATCCTTGTCCTCGATGTTCTCGATGACGATTTCGCAGCCGATGGTTTCGGCGCGTGCGATCACCTCCGCCAGCGTCGCCTTGACGCGTTCCACGATGTTGGCGCGGTTATCGGGATAGAGATCGAGATTGTTGTGATCCCAGGTCGTGAACGGCGAATGCATCACCATCTGGGTCGCGCCAAGGAATTCTGCGGCATCCAGGCCCTGAAGCAGGCGCTTGGTCACCGCCTGGCGGATCATGGGATCGTGGCTGTCGATCTTGAAGCCCCAGAACGGGCCGTGGATGCCGAGCCGTCCGGTATGGCCCGACAGCATCTGCTTGATCTCCCCGACCGTGCTGCGCCAGTCGCCGTCCAGAAGATCCGCACGGAAGAAGTCCTGGATTTCGAGATCGCGCTGCCGCTCCAGAAGCCAGTCACGATGCGCAGGGATCGATTTGATGGACAATGCGGCGCCCAGCACCGGCTTCGACATGGCTTGCTCCTTGGCCGTCAGCAATGACGGGAGCAGCGCTAGACCAGTTCAATGACAGGCCGGTGAAACCTGGGTTCCGGTAGCGCCAGGAGATGTGGACATCCTGCCGGTCGCGCGCTCCGGATTCAGACGACCGCGATCGCGATGCCGATGTCGAAAGACATGGCAATCGGTATTCGTGTCCGTAGTGATCCGGAATGGAATCCTAATCAGCCTTCGCGTACATCGCGGGACATCGATCGGCGGCCACTTCCACGGGCATCACCCTCTGATCGCGCTACATGGGGTTGGGGGACCACATGGGGCGGGGGATTGAAGGCTGGGGCAAGGTGACGAGGTCCGGACTCCTAGGCACTCCGGACCTCGAAACTTTCTAATCGAACGCAGCAACGCGCCGTCCGGTGGGGCATCCGGGCGGCGCGTTGTCGTTTCGGCGTGGTTGTTCGATCAGCGCGTCTGCGGCTCGAGCGTCACGGTGCAGTCGCCCTGCCCTTGCGTCGCGACGACGATGTTGCCTGCGGGGGCACCGAGGGCGATCGGGGCCGACGAGCCGCCGCCGGGCATCTGGACAATCACGCTCAGCGAATCCGTGCGCGCGGTCGAGCCGACGGTCGACGGTTCTGCCTGGGCGACATTGCCCGACGGGTCACGCCGCATGACCTGACAGTTCACGTTGTTGCCCGTCGCGCTGCCGGCGGCGGCCACACTCGACGAGGCAGCGCCGCCGCTCATCTGCGCCCGGGCCCGCGACGGATCGCGCGGCACCTGGCTGACGATGCGATGCGTGCGCGGCTCCACGATGACGACCTCATCCTCCGTGGCGAAATATTCATAGTCCCGATATTCCGGTTCGATCGAGACGATCTCGGGCGGAACCCGGTAGAGACGGACGCGTGGCGGGATCGTCTCGCCGATCCGGATCGAAATGTTCAGGTTGCGCTCCGGCTGCGCCAGGCGTGTACGACTCACCGTTTCGGAGATCCGCACCTGCTTCTCGGACGTCACCTGGGTCTGCTGATTGACCTGCGTGTTGGTCTGCGTGGTCTGATTGGCTTGATTGGTCTGCGTGCCCGAGGTGCCGGGGGCGGTCTGCGCATTGTTGGTCGGAGCCGTCCGGTTGGTGTCGGTCGCGGTCGCCGGCCGGTTGTTCTGCTGCGCCGGCTGTTGCTCGGCTGCATTGCGCGGCGGCTGGTTCTGCTCTTTCTGGTTGGCAGCAGCGCCAGTCCGCTCGTTCTGCTGAGCAGCAGGACCGGTCTTGGATTTCTCGGACTCGGCCGTCGATTTCTGCGGCGAAGACTTGTCCTGCTTGGTCTCGGCGCTGCTCTTGCCGCTGTCGCGTCCCGGCTTCGTGCTCTCCGCTTCACGGTTGCGATCGCGCGCGGGCTCGCGGGATTCTTGTGCCTGATCCTTCGTCTTGGGTTGGTTACGATCGGCGGAATTGGCCGGCTGGCGCTTGTCGTCGGCCGCTTCCTGCTTGGCAGCGCCGCCCTTCTCTTCGCGGCCCGCGCCCTGCAATCGCTCCTGGGCGCCTTGTGCGCGCTCCGGGACTCGTTCCTGAACGCGTTCTTGAACTCGTTCTTGGGCGCCGCCGCGCTGGGCAGCGCCCTTCGCCGGTTCTTCGGTTCGGCGCGGCTCATCTCGGCGCTCACCGGGGGCCTGGGCATAGGCCAAGCCGGACGCGAGCATAAGCCCGACGGCCGCAGTCGATAACATCAAGTGTTTACGCATGATCCCTCTCCTCGACAATGTCGCAGCAACAGACGCGAACGCTCCGTCGCGACGAAGGTTCCTCAGAAGGAATGAAGGAGGATGGGGATTACATCGCGTCCTTGAGTGTGAGGCGGGCCGTGAATGTCACGCTGGTCTTGCCGACCAGCGCCATGCCTTCGACCTCGGCGCCGCCGGCGGAATAGTCGCCCGAGAAACCGCAGGTGACCTCCCGGCCGCCGAATGCGAGTGTCCTGCCGACGGCTTCGGTATGCTGATTGACGATCATGTCGCCGCGCCACTTGCCGTTCCGGAACGTGTAGCTGCCGGTGTAGTAGAAGAAGCTGTCGCCGCCCATGATGCGCCCGTCGCAGAGCACGACGACGCCCCTCGCCTGCCCGCGTTTGCCGTCGCGCATCTCGATGTCGAAGATGTAGAGGCCGTTGACGACGCGGGCCTCTTCCTCCGCTTGTGCTCTGTCCCCCGCCGCCATCCGATTATCTCCCCCACCGCTCCGCCGCCTCGATCAGTTCGGCACGTTCCGCTCGAGATCTTCTAGCCATGCCGCCGCGCTCGAATCCGACGGCGCGCGCCAATCGCCGCGGGGCGACAGCGAACCGCCCGCCGAGACCTTGGGGCCGTTCGGCATCGCCGAGCGCTTGAACTGGCTGAAGGCGAAGAAGCGGCGCAGGAACACCTCGAGCCAGCGCCTGATATCCTTGAGGTCATAGGCCTTGCGCCGGTCGTTCGGGAACGCCGGCGGCCATTCGCCCTTGGCCACGTCCTTCCAGGCGTGCTGAGCCATGAAGGCGATCTTGGACGGCCGCATGCCGAAGCGTAGCGTGTAGAACAGGTTGAAATCCTGCAGCTCGTACGGCCCGACCGACGCTTCCGTGCTCTGCGGCTTCTGGCCGGGCTCCACCGGCACGAGCTCCGGCGAGATCTCGGCGACGAGGATCGCGCCGAGCGTGCGGTTGACGTCGTCGCTGAACTGCTTCGAGGAGATCACCCAGCGGATCAAATGCTGGATCAGCGTCTTCGGCACGCCGGCATTGACGTTGTAATGCGCCATCTGGTCGCCGACGCCATAGGTGCACCAGCCGAGCGCGAGCTCTGAGAGGTCACCCGTTCCGATCACGATGCCGCCGTGATGGTTGGCGAGCCGGAACAGATAGTCCGTGCGCAGGCCCGCCTGCACGTTCTCGAAGGTGACGTCGTAGACCTTCTCGCCCTTGCCGAAGGGATGGCCGATGTCCTTCAGCATCTGCGTCGCGGTGGTGCGGATGTCGAGCTCCTGCCAGCTCGTCTGCAACGCCTGCATCAGCGCCAGCGCATGGGTCTTGCTCTCGCTGCCGGTGGCAAAGCCCGGCATGGTGTAGGCCAGGATGTTCTCGCGCGGCAGGCCCAGCAGATCGACCGCCTTTGCGGCGACGATCAGGGCGTGGGTGGAATCGAGCCCGCCCGAGACGCCGATCACCACGCGCTTGGTGCCGGTGGCGCGCATGCGCTGCACGAGGCCGGCGACCTGGATGTTGTAGGCCTCGTAGCAATCCTGCTCGAGCAGGCTTTCGTCGCTCGGCACGAATGGAAAGCGCTCGATCTTGCGCAGGAAGCCGATGTCGGCGGCCGGCGGCTTCAGCGCGAACGTCACCTTGCGGTAGAACGACTCGCGCTGCCTGCGGTTGTCGTCGAACGTGCCCATCAGCACACGTTCCTGCCTGAGCAGATCGAGATCGACATCGGCAGTGGTGATCTGGCCGCCCTGGCGGAACCGCTCGCCCTCGGCCAGCAGCACGCCGTTCTCGTAGATCGAGGTCTGACCGTCCCACGACAGATCCGTGGTCGATTCCCCGGCGCCAGCGGCCGCGTAGACGTAAGCCGCGAGACAGCGCGCCGATGTCGACTGGCACAGCAGTGCGCGCGAGCGCGCCCGGCCGATCGTGATCGGGCTGCCCGAAAGATTGATCAGCACGCTCGCGCCCGCAAGCGCGAGCTCGGCGGACGGCGTCACCGGGATCCACATGTCCTCGCAGATCTCGACGCCGATGGTGAGGCCCGGGACGTCCTCGGCCGAAAACAGCAAGTCGACGCCGAACGGCGCATGCAGCCCGCCAAATGAGATCGTCTCTCCGACCATGCCGGCCCCGGAGGCGAAATGCCGGCCCTCGTAGAATTCGCGGTAGGTCGGCAGGTAAGACTTCGGCACCACGCCGAGAACGTTGCCGCGATGGACGACGACAGCGCAATTGTAGATGCGATGGCCAAAGCGCAGCGGCGCGCCGACGACCAGGACCGGCAGCAGACCCGCGGAGGCCTCGACGAGGCCCGCGAGGCCGCGCTCGACCGCATCGAGCAGCGGATCCTGTTTGACCAGATCCTCGATCGCATAACCGGACAGGCACAGCTCGGGAAACACGGCGACCGCCACCGACTGCTCGTGGCAGGCATTGGCCGCCGCCAGCACGGCCTTGGCGTTGGCCGAGGGGTCGGCGACGTGGGAGGTGGTGACACAGGCGGCCACGCGCGCAAATCCGTGGGCGTAGATCGAGTGGAAAGTCATCGAGCGCAGTACCTTTGATCTCTTCGCTGCCGAAGCCGTCAGCTCCGGATCATATGTAGCCCATTGGCCGGGTCCCGTGCAGGCCATCCGCCGTCATGCATAACGGACTTGCAGGGCCGCCGGTTCAGCGCCCGCCGAGCTCAGGCGCTGCGTGCCAGCACGCCCGACAGGTCGTCGCGCAGCCATTCGGCGATCCGCGGCCAGGCATGCGCGTGGGTGCGCGCGCCCATGAACAGGCCGAGGTGATTGCTCGGCTCGGAAGCCGCAGCAATGAAGGCCGGCGGTGTGCCGAGGAGACCGGCTGTGGCGAGCGCCTGCGCAGCCGGCACGACGTCGTCGTCGAGCCCGGCAAGCAGGAACACCGGCGCCTTGACATCCTTCAGATCGACCGTGCGGCCAAGAGCCTTGAAGCTGCCGCGGGCGATCTGGTTCTCCCGGAAGATCCGGTTGACGATCTCCAGATAATAGGTGCCCGGCAGATCGAGCGTCTCCGCGTTCCAGCGCTCGAAGCGCGCGAGCAGCGCCGCGCCCTCCTCGTCCAACAGGTCTCTCTGCAACGCTGCCACGATATCATCGCGGTTCGGCGGCTTGGACCACAAGCGAAGCATCTCCCCGCCGCTGACATTGCCGCCGCCGCGCGCGACGAGCTGGTCGTAGACCACGCCCGGCGCGTTACGGGTGAGCCGGGAGAGCGAGGACTCGATCGAGAGGTCGACGGGCGCGCCGACCAGCACCAGCCGCCGCACCTTGGCCGGGAAGCGCGCCGCATAGAGCAGCGACAGCCAGCCGCCCTGGCACAGGCCGACCAGATCGACCGGCGCGCCGATCTCGTCGACGGCGACGTTGAGATCGCCGAGATAGCTGTCGATCGAGAGATAGCGCATGTCACGTTTGGCTGACCGCCAATCGGTGAGGTAGATCCGGCCGATGCCGCCGTCCTGCAGGGACCCCACCACACTGTGGCCCGGCGCGAAATCGGCGATCAAGGCCCGATGCAGCGCATAGGGCGCACAGACCAGTACTGGCTGACCGGAGCGCTCTCGCGAGCAATCGCGCAGGTGCATCGTCGCGAGCTCCAGCGCAACGCGGTTGGGCGTCGTCCACGGCAGGTTGCTCTCATCCTGCTCGGCCCGGCCGCGCTCGACCCACCAGAAGCAAGCGTCCATGGCGAGCCGGGCTGCCGTGAACGGCCAGAGCAGCGGCTCATCAGGAGCATGATCCGGTCTGCCCGGCTGTTTGCCGATCTTGTCCACCATGACGTTCTCAAGATCCTTATAGAAACGCCTCGAGGCTGACGACGGAGATGCCGAGGTCGCGAAAGCTGCGATGGGCCGCGGCCACCGAGCCGTCGAGATCGATGCCGCGGCAGGCATCCTCGATCACCGCCACCTGTAACCCCGCCTTGCGCGCATCCTCCGCCGAGAAGCGGACGCAGAAATCCAGCGCGAGACCGGCGAGGAAGACGGTCTTCAGCTCACGTTCGCGCAAATAGCCGAGCAGGCCCGTCGGCGTCTGATGGTCGTTCTCGAACAATGCCGAATAGGAATCGATGCCGCGGCGAAATCCCTTGCGCACCACCAGGCTCGCCCTGACGACGTCGAGATCGCGATGGAATTCGGCGCCCGAAGTGCCCTGCACGCAATGCGCCGGCCAGAGCACCTGGGTGCCGTAGTCGAGCTCGATGGTCTGGAACGGCTGCTTGCCCGCATGGTTCGGCGCGAACGAAACGTGGTCGCGCGGATGCCAGTCCTGGGTCAGCACCACATTGGCGAATTTTTGGGCGATCCGGTTGATGGCGGGGACGACCTTCTCACCGCCGGGAACGGCGAGCGCTCCGCCGGAGCAGAAGTCGTTCTGCACGTCGATCGCCAGCAGCACGTCGCAGTCGGAAATCTTCATCGCCTGTCTCATTCGATGTGCCCGGCGCGCCGGCGCCAGGACAAGCTGCCTGAGTGTCGGTCTTCCCGCGCAGCTTCGCAACCGCCGGCACCGTGCAAAGCTTGCGCGAATTGGTCACCGGAGGACTGCCGGGATGCAACGCTTTGGCCTCGTCCGTGTTGACTAGGTGCACCCGAGGGCGGATTCTCGCACTGTTCGCGCAGGCGGATCGGGTCGAAAAGTGGAGGACAGGGGTGCCGCGGCCGCGAGGCGGCGGCAGCCACGAGGGCGGCATGAATATCGGCAAGACAGGACAGATTCTTCTCGCCGATATCGGCGGCACCAATGCACGCTTCGCGCTGAGCCGGAGCGAATTGGCTCAAGGCGATCAAGACGGACCGATCGAGTATGTGAAGGTCGCCGACTTCCCGACCGTCCGGGAGGCCATCGCGGACGTCCTGGCGCGCCGGGCCGGTGGCGAGCAGCCCCGCAGGGCCGTGCTGGCCGTGGCGGGTCCCGTCACCAACAACCGCTGCGTCATGACCAACAGTCCCTGGGTCATCGACGGCAACGAGCTGCAACCGGCCCTGGGCTTCGAGAGCGTCCACGTGCTCAACGATTTCGAGGTCGTCGCCTGGTCCCTGCCCGCCTTGCAGCCTGCCGATTTGATCTCGCTCGGCGGTCAGGAGGGCCTGCCCGGAGAGCCCTTGCTGGTGGTCGGACCTGGAACCGGCTTTGGCGTCTCCTGTCTGGTCGAACGCCATGGCGCGCGCCTTGCCGTTGTCACCGAAGCCGGACACGCGACCCTGCCGGCGGAGAACGAGCGCGAGGAACGCGTGATCGCGTGCTTGCGCCGACGTCTCGGCCATGTCTCGATCGAGCGTGGCGCGCTCTCGGGTTCCGGACTACAGAATCTCTACGAAGCCTTGGCGGAGGTCGACGGCGCTCAGGTGCCGCATCGCGACGCTGCGGCCATCACCAAAGCCGCCCTCGAAGGCAGTTGTCCCGTCAGCCGCGCCACGCTCGATATGTTTTGCGCCATCCTCGGCTCGGTCGCCGGCAATCTCGCGGTGACGTTCGGCGCCCGCGGTGGCGTCTATATCGCCGGGGGAATTGTCCCGCGCTTTCCCGAGTTTCTGATGGACTCCCCGTTCCGGGCACGTTTCGAAGCCAAGGGCCGGTTCCAGGACTATTTGCGCAACATCCCGACCAGGCTGGTGACCAAGCCCGATGCCAGCTTCGTCGGCCTGAAGATGTTTGCGGAGTCCAATCTGGATTAAGATCAGGTTATCAGTCCTGCTTCCGGTTCCAGCAATTCACAGCTGAATGCGGCGCACGCGTGGTTCCCCACAGGATCCTGCTTGTGTGCGTGTTCCAGATGAGAAACAATCCTGCCTTGTATGTGGGGTGGCTGCGGGGGCGTAACATGCGTAAGCAGGATCTCGGTTTTGACTATCACCGCTATCATCGCCTGCTGAGCGAGGCGGATGACGAAAACAAGCGGCTGGCCCTCATCGACCTCCTGATCGAGGAAAAGGCGCGAGACCGGCTGGCCGCCCAGCGCGCTTCGGACCGCGCGGCCATGACGGCCCACACCATTGCGACGGTGCTGAAGAACGGCCGCAACTGAGACTTGCAATCCGGCCGGGGCCGATGAGAACGCGGGATTGGATTGCGACTCCGTTAACGACGCCTCGCAATCTCATGTCAAACTTTTTGCTCTAGAAGTTCCCTCACCTGATGCAATTCAGGATCAACAAGGGGGCAATGAACATGAGCATGATTTCGATCGCCGCGATGCCGGCCGTCGTCGAAACGCGTTTCGCCAATTCGTCCTTCAAGACCATCTTGCTGTTCTGCTGCACGGGCCTGGTCGCCTCGTTCGGCCTGATGGCACATGGCATCGACCTCGGTGCCGGCCTGATGTGAGATTGCGACAAGATCCGTCGCCAAATGGCCGCCCCAAAAGGGCGGCCATTTTCGTTGGCGGCGTTCTCGCCGTCACGTGGCCGGCGCCCTTGCCGTAACTTAATGCGGCGCGTTGACCGGAGCTCCCGGAAACATCGAATCGATCATCGCCTTCAGCTGATCCATCGCGATCGGCTTGCGCAGGATCGGCCGGCGCCGGAGCAAGGACGGCAGCAATTCAGGTCCGTAGCCGGTGGCGAACAGAAACGGCTTTCCGCGACGTTCGATCAGATCGGCGACGGGATCGACGTAGACGCCCATGAGATTGATGTCGAGGATCGCCAGATCGTATTGCGCGGTCATGGCGAACGCGCTCGCGTCCCGTACATTGTCCGCTTCCGCGACGACGTGATGGCCGAGTTCCACCACCATGTCGGCCATCATCATCCGGATCAACGCCTCGTCTTCGACCAGGAAAACGGAGAGTCCGTCCGCCATATCAACCCCGCAGTCAGCCTTGCGAAGCTAACCATACATCAATTGCGGAAAGGATTCACGAAATCGTGGCGGGCGCCGTTAATTCAGACGCGCCCGATCCGATTCAACTTGATTAATCCAATCCGCGCTCGTGGCTCAGGCGCACCATCTCCTGAATGAAGACCTGCTTCTGCTTGTCGTCGAGGCTCGAAAACAGCGGCTCGGCGGCATCCGCGACATTGCGCTGATCGGCGGCCCGGTCGATCAAGAATTGCGACTCGTTGCGCATCTGCTCGATGATGTCGTCGGGCGGATCCCGCTTGGCGCGCGCAACCCGCAAGTTGAGCCGCTCCGCGCCATTATGCCCCAGGTAGTGCATAGCGCTCGAAAAGCCGTACCAGTGCTTCTCCTGATCGGGCGTGAGATTCAGCTCGGTCTTGATCCGCTCGATATAGGCATCGCTGTTGGCGACGATCTGTTCGGCGGTCTGCTGCGGCGCGCCAGGCTGGGTGAGGACTGTAACGTCCTTATTATTGTCTTTGCCTTGCGGTGCGTTCTTCGCCTCCTTGCTCGCCTTGGAGCCCTTGCCCGCTTTGGCCCCCTTGGCATCCTTGTCCTTGGCGGCGCCCTGCTGCTTGGCGTCCTTGCCCGCATCCTTGCCAGCGTCCTTGGCGGCCGGGGCCTGATTGCCATTGTTGTTGCCGACGCCGAGCACACCGGTGAAAACGCCAACCACGCCGCCAATTGCGCCGCCCAGCACGCCACCGACCGGACCTGCCGCCTTGTTGCCGGCCGCCGCACCATCCTGAACGCCCTTGACCAAACCTTGGGCATTGGACACCGCGGAGGCACCGAGCAGCAGCGCGAGCACGGCCCCCAGCGCGAAGCATCGCCGCATGTGAAGCCGCGCTGACGGCGCCGGGTTGATCATTCTCGTCTCCATCCTCGATCTGACTCGCCTGTTGGGCAGCCGGGGCGCCCGCCGCAACTCTATCGTTTCCGCCGCTTCGCGGTCCAGCCGCAGCCAATTGCTGTCCACGCGGGAAAAGTCTTTCGCGCGAAGCGTTTATGCAGGCTTATTCGAAACTGCGGCGTAATTGCGCACGGCGCGGTCCTGGCCGGTTCATGCCAAGTGTGCGTCGCAAAAACATGCGCGCGCAGCTCACGACCGGCACAATACGCCGACCTTCCGGGACACAACGTTAGTTCTATGTGCAGGCCGTTCGGCTTTCTCGACAGACGCAGTCAATCATGATCTGATCGCGCTACCAATTTGCCGCGGCTTCATGCATTGCCATGTGGCCGACGGCATCAATAAGAAAATCGAACAACAAGAACTTGAAAAAGAAGTCTTAGAGGAAACTCCAACAACAACACCCAGGCGAGGAAACGAGATGTCACGCAAGAAACTGACGCGACGTCAATTTGTGGCTGCCACTGCAATGTCCTCCGCGGCGCTGATCACGGCGCCCTATGTCCGGGGCGCCTACGCCGCCGGCAAACTCTCGATCGGCTTCTGGGATCATTGGGTGCCAGGCGCCAACAAGGCCTCGACCGATCTGGTCAATGAATGGGCCGCGAAGGAGAAGGTCGAGGTCTCCATCGACTACATCACCAGCAACAACAAGAAGATCGAGCTCACCGCCGCGGCGGAAGCCCAGGCCAAGTCCGGTCACGACATCCTTCAGATGCCGAGCTGGTGGCCGCAGGCCTATTCCGAAAATCTTGAACCGCTCAACGACGTCATGGAGCCGCTGCTCAAGCAGAATGGCGAGGTCAACGGCACCGTCAAATATCTCGGGCAATCGGGCGGCAAATGGCTCGCAGTGCCCGCGACACCCGGCAGCCAAATCAAGGGCCCCTGCTCGCGCATCGATCTGATGAAGAAGCATGCCGGCATCGACGTGCAGGAGATGTATCCGGCCGGCGGCCCCCCCAAGGTCGAGAACTGGACCATGGAGACCTTCCTGAAGGCCGCCGAGGCCTGCCACAAGGCCGGCGTTCCCTTCGGCATCGGTCTCGGCGAGACCACCGACAGCGTCGACACCGCCGGCGCGATCTTCCAGTCGTTCGGCGCCGAGCTCGTCAACGCCAAGGGCGATATCACGGTGAAGACCGATCAGGTTCGCCAGGCCATGGAGTTCTACAAGAAGCTGATCGCCTTCCTGCCGTCGGATGCGCCGTCCTGGGACGACGCCTCCAACAACAAATGGCTGATCTCCGGCCGCGGCGCGATGATCCTGAACCCGCCGAGCGCATGGGCCGTTGCCAAGCGCGACGCACCGCAGGTCGCCGAGCAATGCTGGACACACGGCTTCCCGTCCGGGCCGAAGGGACGGTTCGCGCCATACCTGCCCTACTTCTGGGGCGTCTGGAGTTTTGGCAAGAACAAGGAGGCGGCCAAGAGCCTGCTGGTTCACATGTCATCGCCCTCGTCGATCGCCAAGTTCGTCGCGGTGAGCGGCGGCTACGATCTGCCGGCCTATGCGAACATGACCAAGCTCAAGACCTGGGAGGAGGAAGGGCCGCCGAAGGGAACGCTCTTCCATTATCCGGACCCCTACAAGCACCAGACGCTGTCGATCGCAGCGTCGCCGGCGCCGCCCAAAATCGCGCAGCAGATCTACTTCCAGGCGACGCTGACCAAGATGGCGCTGCGTTTTGCGCGCGGCGAAACCATGGATCAGGCGCTCGCCTGGGCCGAGGGCGAGTGCGAAGGCTTCATGCGGAGCTAGGTGGGGCTTGACCGGGCGGGTTCACGCCATGTGCGTGCGCCCGCCCGCATCCCGTTCTCCGATCCGCATGACCGCGAAGCCGACCCTCTGCCGGCTTCGCGGCTGGAGAGTTGCAAGAATGCTGACTTAAGGAAGCTGAGATGGCTGATGTCGTCGTCGAGCAAGGTCGCGTTGTCCGTGCGACGGGCGCGCGAAAGGGATCGAGCCTGCGCAACGTGCTTGGGCGAAAATCGACGGTTGCGTTCTTCCTGACGCTGCCGCTGATCCTCCTGATCCTGCTGCTCGTGCTCTATCCCGCCCTCTACTCGATTCACCTCGCGACGCTGAACAAGGCGATGACGAAGTTCGTCGGCCTCAGCAACTTCACCTTCCTGTTCAAGCGCGAGACGTTCTGGATGGTGGTGCGGCAATCCTGCATCTTCGCGGTCACCGCCGTGATCTTCAAGGCGCTGATTGGCTTCATCGTCGCGCATTTCGTCCACAACATACCGGGCAAGAAACAACGCAAATGGCGTGGCATGTTGCTTGTGCCCTGGGTGATCCCGCCGGCGATGAGCACGTTGGCATGGCTGTGGCTGTTCGATCCCTCCTACAGCGCCTTCAACTACACGCTTTCCTTCTTCGGTGTCGGGCCCATCCCCTGGCTCGGCGACACCTTCTGGGCGCGTTTCTCCGTCATCCTCGTCAACGTCTGGTACGGCGCGCCGTTCTTCCTGATCATGTATCTGGCCGCGCTGAAATCCGTGCCCGACCAGCTGTACGAAGCCGCGGAAATCGACGGCGCCAACTGGTGGCAGAAGATCTGGCACATCACCTTGCCGATGATGCGTAATATCATCGCGATCACCACCTTGTTCTCGCTGATCGTCACCTTCGCCAATTTCGACATCGTGCGCATCCTGACATCGGGCGGCCCGCTGGATACGACGCATCTGTTCGCCACCTGGGCGTTCCAGGTCGGCATCCAGAGCAGCGACATTCCGCTCGGCGCCTGCGTCTCGCTGTTCATGGTGCCGATCCTGGCGGTCGCTGCGATCTTCATCCTGCGCGATGTCAACAAACGCGGAAACGAAGCCTGATGAGCACACTCGCAATCGACAAGGCCGGACCGTCCCGCAAGGTCAAATACGGCAGCATGAGCCGCGACCGCATCTGGGCGCTGCGCTGGTCCTATTTCTTCCTGGTGCTGTTCGCGATCTTCTTCCTGACGCCGCCGGTCTACATGCTGATCACCTCGCTCAAGAGCAGTGCGGAGATCTCGGCGGCAACCAACCCGTGGTGGGTATTTCACCCAACGCTCTCGAACTATGTCGAGCTGTTGAGCTCGAACCAGTTTCTGCGCTTCTTCTGGAATTCGTCGATCATCTCGATCATCGTGGTGATCGTGACCATGATGATCAGCATCCCCGCGGCCTTCGCATTGGCCCGGATGAAGTTCTGGGGCTCGGCGACACTCGCGACCGGTGTGTTCCTCACCTACCTGATTCCGGACAGCCTTCTGTTCATTCCCTTGTTCAAGGTGCTCGGGATGGTTCAGGACCTGACCGGCATCACGCTGCTCAACCGATGGTACGTGCTGGTGTTCATCTATCCGACGCTGACCGTGCCGTTCTGCACCTGGATCATGATCGGCTACTTCGCCTCGATCCCGAAGGAGCTGGATGAGGCCGCCCTCATCGACGGTGCCTCCTGGCTCCAGACCCTGACGCGCATCTTCATCCCCGTCGCGCTGCCCGGACTGATCGCCGCAACCATCTTCGCTTTTACGGTGTCCTGGGCCCAGTTCCTCTATCCCCTGGTGTTCACGACGTCGGTGGATCAGCTCGTGCTGCCGGTCGGCATCACCACCACGCTGATCAAGGGCGACGTCTTCAACTGGGGACAGATCATGACCGGCGCACTGCTTGGCGCCGCGCCGCCGTTGATCATCTACGCTTTCCTGATGGACTACTACATTGCCGGCCTGACCGCCGGTGCGACAAAGGGTTGATATCTCATGGCTGACGTTGCTTTGCGGAAGGTAGTTAAGCGTTACGACGACGTCGAAGCCGTGCGCGGCATCGATCTCGACATCGCAGACCATGAGTTCATCGTGCTGGTCGGTCCCTCCGGCTGCGGCAAGTCGACGACGCTGCGCATGATCGCGGGGCTCGAGGACATCAGCGACGGCGACATCATGATCGGCGGCGACGTCGTCAACGACGTGCCGCCGAAGGACCGCGACATCGCGATGGTGTTCCAGAACTACGCACTCTATCCGCACATGACGGTCGCGGAGAACATGTCCTTCGGGCTGCGCCTGAAGCATTATCCCAAGGCCGAGATCACGGCGCGGGTTACGGAAGCCGCTCGCCTCCTCGACATCACCGACCTGATCGACCGCAAGCCGAAGCAGCTCTCCGGCGGCCAGCGCCAGCGCGTCGCGATGGGCCGGGCCATCGTGCGCAACCCAAAAGTCTTCTTATTCGACGAGCCGCTGTCCAATCTCGACGCCAAGCTCCGCGTGCAGATGCGGATCGAGATCAAGAAAGTGCATCAGAAGGTGCGCACCACCACCGTCTACGTCACCCACGACCAGGTCGAGGCGATGACGCTGGCCGACCGCGTCGTCGTGATGAACAAGGGACGGATCGAGCAGATCGGCACGCCTAACGAGCTCTATCACAAGCCAGCCACACGCTTCGTCGCCGGCTTCATCGGCTCGCCCGCGATGAACTTCATCCCGTGCCGGCTCGAGGATGTCGGCGGCACGCTGCAGATCCGCATCACCGACCGCATCGCCTTCGCGCTGCCGCCGGCCCGGGCCGCGCGCTATAACGCGCTGCCGCGCACCGAGAAGCTGCTCCTCGGCCTCCGGCCCGAGCATCTCACCGAGGCGCACGCGCATCTCGAGCCCGGCGTCGAGACCTTCGACACCGTGCTCGACGTCACCGAGCCGATGGGAATGGAGACGCTGGTCTATTTCGGGCTCGAGGGCACGCCGGTTTGCGGACGTGTCAATCCCAATGCCGGCGCCAAGGACGGGGCACCCATGCGTTTGGCGATGGACCTCAACAATATGCACCTGCTAAACGAGGCGACCGGCGTCGTGTTGTGACGCCGGTTCAAGAAACTCGCGCAGGCAGGGGACGATGGCGACCAACAAGAAGAAGATTTTCGTTACGCAAACTTTGTCGCAAGGGGCACGCGCCCTCCTCACCCAGCGCGACGATATCGAGCTCGTCGAGTTTCCGAACCTGATCTCGGCGAAAGACTTCGAGGCCTTGCTGAAGAGCCACGCGCCGGTCCACGGTGTCGCCCTCGGCGCCACCGCCTTCGGCGAGACCGAGCTCGAAGCGTCGAAAGACATGAAGGTGGTGACCCGCATCGGTGTCGGCTACGACGCCGTCGACGTGCCCGCCCTTTCCCGCCGCAAGGTGCCGCTGATGGTCGCGGGCAGCGCAAACTCGCCTTCGGTCGCGGAGGCGGCGCTGTTCATGATGCTGACGCTGTCCAAGCGCGCACAGGAGCTGCATGCCTGCGTCAAGGACGGCAAATGGGCCGACCGGCTCGGCATGCTGCCATTCGATCTCTACGGCAAGACCCTGCTGGTCATCGGCTTCGGCCGCATCGGCAGCCGTACCGCCAAGCGCTGCCTGGCATTGGAAATGAAGGTGCAGGTCTACGATCCCTACAAGCCTGCCGCGGAGATCAAGGCCGCGGGCTGCGAGCCCGTCGCCGACCTTGATGCCGCGCTGCCTCATGCCGATTTCGTCACCATCCACTGCCCGAAGACGCCGGAGACGATCGGCCTGTTCGATACTGACAGGATCGGCCGGATGAAGCCGAGATCCTATCTCATCAACACCGCGCGCGGCGGTATCGTGAAGGAAGCGGCGCTCTACGACGCCCTGGTTTCCGGCAAGCTCGCCGGCGCCGGCATCGACGTGTTCGAGGTGGAGCCGCCGCCGGTCAGCAACGCGCTGTTCGCCCTGCCCAACGTCATCATCGCCCCGCATGTCGCGGGCGTCACGGTCGAGGCGGTCCAGCGCATGAGCGAGCAGACCGCGCGCAACATCCTGAGTGTGCTGGACGGCGATCCGATCCGGCAGAACGTGATCAATCAGGACGTGCTGGGCTGAGCGAGCTCCGGGCGGGCGACGCAAGCGCCCGCCTTCGGAACGCCAGAAAGCGTCCCATTTTGGTGCAGATCGAGCCCCAACTCAGCCTTAATCAAACGCGCGTAATAAGCGAGGCCGCGGCGGCAGTGGGACAGAACTAGCCGGCCGCGTCGAGCTGGAGGATGGACCCTTGTCAGATATCGACCCGACCGACCACGCGCTGGCGACCATCGCCAGCATTTTGGAGAACCCCGAGCCCGTCCTCGTGGTCCGCCAGACCGAGACCGAAGTGGTCCGTCACACCGAGACCGAAATCGTGGTCGCTGGAGACCGTGGGCATCTGGCTTCCGATGAGCAGGCAGTGATCGACGAGCAGCCGGCTCTCGAACAACATCCTGTTGTCGAGGAGCAGCCGCTGGTGCCGGAGCACACCGATGCCGACGGCTACAGCAAGGTGGGGCCCGGCCCGATGGTGGCGATCCGTCTCAAATGGACGGTCCATCGCGGCGATGACGGACAGTATTACGTCCACGAGACCATCGGCGAACAATCCGCGCCCGTGGTCAGCGGCCCCATGACGAGCGAGGCCGCGGTGCATTTCGTCGACACCCAGGAAGACGAGGCGCAGCGGCGCTTCGAGCTACTGCGCAGCGAGATCGCCGGCCGCAGCTCACTTGCCGATTACGAGCGCAAGGGCGAAGCCTAGCGCTGCCGCCTTTCTCCGTGCACCTCTCCCCGCTGGGAGAGTGCACGCCAAGCCTCTATTTTCTTCCGAGATAATCCTTCTTCACGAGCTCGACGCCGGCGTGCCGCAACAGGTCGTAGGCGGTCGTGACGTGAAAGAAGAACTGCGGGACGCTGAACGTCAGCAGCAGCGTCCGCCCTGTGAAGGGCAGCTCGGTCCCGTTCTTCAGCTTGAAGAAGACATTGCGCTCCGCCGCCGCCTCGATCTCCGCGCGGGGCAGGCTTCCAATGAACTCGAGCGAGGTCGCGATGCGCGCCTGAAGCCCGGCCATGTCGTGCTCCAGTGCCGGCAGCGCCACCGGCTCGCACTCTGCCAGCAAGGCCGGCGCGACAGTGGCGTGGCGGCAGGCCTCGCCGACCTGCTGCGCCAAATCGTACATGTTCGGCGCAAGGCGCATGCCGAGCAGGACCGCCGGATTGAACTTGCGGGCCTCCGCATAGGCGACACCCTTGTCGAGCAGGACCGACAGGTTACGCAAATACGGCACGAAGAGGCCGACCGAGGCCTCGTACATCGAGATTGTCACGTCGAGATTCCTTTCAATTCCGCCTCGCCAGAAGCTCCCATCTGGTCTAAATCCACGCCGTAATGAGCTGCACAATGACAGCTTGCGCTGGGGTGGAGAAGAGATGATCGTTCGAATCGCATTGGCTATGGCCGTCGCACTGCTGGCAACCCTTTCGGCCCATGCGCAGCAGGCGCCCTCGCGCCTGGATGAGATCGTCAAGCGCGGCACCTTGCGCGTCGGCATGACCGGCGACTACAAGCCCTTCACCTATCTGGACAAGGCGACGCAGAAATTCGGCGGCTTCGACGTCGACATGGCGGAGGCGCTAGGCAAGGCGCTCGGGGTCAAGGTCGAGTTCGTGCCGACCGCCTGGCCGAAGCTGATGAAGGATTTCGAGGCCGACCAGTTCGACATCGCGATGGGCGGCGTCTCGGTCACGCTCGACCGGCAGAAGAAGGGCTTCTTCTCGACGCCGATCATGCGCGAGGGCAAGACGCCGATCGCCCGCTGCGCCGACGTCGGCAAATACCAGAGCATCGCCGACATCGACAAGAAGGGCACTCGCGTCATCGTCAATCCCGGCGGCACCAACGAGCGCTTCGCACGCGCCAACATCAAGGATGCCGACATCACCGTCTTCCCCGACAACACCGTGATTTTCGACGAGATCGCCAAGGGCAATGCCGATCTCATGATGACGGACGCCTCGGAGACGCGCTACCAGCAGAAGCAGCACCAGGGCGTGCTGTGCGCCGTGCATCCGGAAAAACCCTTCGATTTTTCCGAGAAGGCCTACTGGCTTCAGCGCGACATGGCGCTGAAGGCCTTCGTCGACCAGTGGCTGCACATTTCCATGGAGGACGGCAGCTACTGGAAGATCTACGCCGCCTGGTTCGATTAGAGCGATCTCAAGGACCGGTCGCGTCAGGACAGACGCCGTGACGCGATGAGCCGGAATCCCGTTCCGATTGCATTGGAACGGCGCTTCCGGCCGCGTCCTCCTGTCGCTTGCCCCGGCCAAACTTTGGACGGGCCCTTGGCCTATTGAACCCGACACCGCAGGACGACGACTCATACCGTGACAGTGATCTAGATCACGTTTTGGAATGCCGCCGGTGCGTAAGCCGTCGGTACGGGGACCACCTGTTCAGGAGATGGAAATGAGGAAGCTGTTGGCCACGGCCGCATTCCTTTTGGCGAGCACCGCTGCGCAGGCGCAGTACACTTTCGAATATGGCGGGCGCACCATTCGCATCGACCCGGACCGCGGCACGGTGCAAATCCCCGGCGTGTACGACAACACCCCCCAGCCCAAGGCCAAGAAGGCTAAGAAGAACGAGGCGTCTCCGGGCCAGCAGCCGCCGCAGCAAGCCACGGTCGAGCCGCAAGCGCCGGCCGCGCCAGCCCCCGCGCCCGTCACCACACCGCCCGCCGCCGCCGTGCAGGCGCCCGCACCCGCTGCCGCAGCCCCACCGCCGGCTCCGCCTGCGGCGGCAACGGCCAGCAACGCGCCGGCCGAGACGGCAGTGTTGCCGCCGGCCGCGCCTCCTCCGGCACCTGCGCCAGTCGAGCAGCAGGCAGCGCCCGCCGCAGCACCGCCGCCGGCCCCCGCAGTGGCTGCGGCGCCACCGGCTCCGCCTCCGCCTCCCGCGCCGGCCCCTGCTCCCGTTCAGGCCGCTGCCGTCGCCCCGCCCGCTCCAGCAGCCGCCCCCACGCGCGATCTCAATTCACCGCTCGGCGTCTGGCTCACCGAGGAGAAGGAAGGCAAGGTCCGCATCGAGCAATGCGGCACCAATCTGTGCGGCTATTCGGTCGACGGCAAATCGAACCAGAACGGCGAGCAGGTTCTGATCAACATGAAGCCCGGCAAGGACCAGAAGTGGTCCGGGCGCATCCTCGATCCGAACTCCGGCTCGACTTACGATTCGACGATCGCGATGAAAGGCACCGATCGCCTGCGCGTGCAGGGCTGCGCCTTCGGCGGCATGTTCTGCGGCGGCCAGACATGGACACGGGTCAACTAGGCAGCGCCGAAGCCAACATGGCACAGCTCGGCTGACCTTCTTTCGATTCTCGCTGCAATGGATGACGCGACTGTCAGATGTCAGTCGCGATCTCACGCCGATGAGCCGGAGCCTCATGTGGTGCGCTTGCTCGATTCAAGGGCTCCATTGTGAACCATTTCATACTCCGCACGCGATCGTTGCTTCTAGTCTGGATTGATCGCCAGACTATTTGCGACTTTCATACTACGCAGTAGGCACCGTTTCGCCGAGATGAGTAGACCGAAAAGAGCCGCTTCTCGACGCTCTGTCGGCGCCGGTATGCGTAAGCGAGCGAGGTTGTTATGGAGGAACTCCGTGCGACACCATCGCTAGTCTCAGGTGACTGGGGCCCTCGCTCGTTGACGTCGGAGGAAGTCGTCAGGCGCCACGTCATCGGCGCGCTCCGAAATCGGCAGACCAGCCTGACCACCGCGCTGCAGCCTCTGGTCAACGAGCAAGCGCGGATGCTCGTCTCGGAATTCGGCTTCGACGCTCACACCGTCGGCAAAATCCTGCAATCGCAAAATACCGTGCTGAACGTATTGTCGGAGCGGTATGACGCGCTTGATGAAGCCGCGCATTACAGCGAGATTCCCTTCGTCGAACTGGCGAATGACGGTCGCATCGTCTATTCCAATGCGGCATTCGACAAGCTCATTCCCGGCAAACGCGGCGCTCCCTTCTCCGGCTTGTTCGGATCCCGTGCGGCCGATGTGTACATGGCGCTCCGGGCAAATCACAACACGAGCTTGCGGGCCGACATCCAGACCGGCGAAACGGTTCGTCAGGTCAGAGTCGAGATCGGCCCGTTGCGCGACGAAGACGGCAAACCGGGCAATTACGCCCTCCTGCTCGATCAGAGCGCGGAACAGAGCCGCCTCGATGCCTTGCAGGATGGCGTGCTCCGCACCGACCTGACCGGCAAGATCCGGTTCGCGAACGAGCGAGCCGCGCAGGTCCTGGGGTTCTCGGAATCAGAGCTCAAGGAGATGTCGCTCTCTCACGTGTTCGGGCCAGACGACGACGGAACGACGAACCTGTTCGCCGAATGGATCACCAAGCAGACCGGCTTCTCCAGCTTCGTCCGGCTCCGTCCAAAAGACGGTCGGTCCGTTCTGGCAAGGGTCAGCGGAACGCCCTACATGGAAGCACCGAACAGCTCGGCAGGGTTGTTGGTGCTGTTCGCTCCTCTTGCCGAGGATCGCGCGCGTCACGAGCTCAAGACGATTCTCGCCGGGCACGATGATCCGCAAGAGATCATCGAGGCGACGCTTCAGGCGATCGGCAAGGTTATCCCATTCGAAATGAGCACGTTCGGGGTCTACAACGATCTCAACGATTATTGGCGAGCCGTCACTATCTCTCCACGACCCAGCTGGGAGTGGAGCACACGTTGGTTCAAGGTGCCGCCTGGCGTGATCGAGTGGCTCGAGCAGGGCAAGACGTGGGACAACGATCTGGCCGGGTTCGTCGAGAGCCGCAATCCGGAGGAAAAAGACAATCCGGTGAGCAAGGCCATCATCGACGACAAGTTCGAGTCGATGCTCGTGCTGCCGATACGCAAGGCGGGAGGCCGGTTCGGAAGCTCGCTGGCTCTGCTGTCCCGCAAGCACAAATACACCGCCGCTGACCTGCGCACGCTGCAAAATCTCGGCGTCGAGGAGATCTTGCAGGCCGCAAACGCTGCCATGGAACATGCTCAGGCGCACGCCTTGCGCAAGCTCAAGGATGACTTGAACAAGGCGCCGAGTGCGCGCGCCATCGCCGAACTGCTGGCCACCGGCACCACAAAATGCCTGGGCTGGGAGTATGTCGGCGTGTTCCGGGTCGATCGCCTGCGCAGCAGGTTCGTGCTGGTTTCCGAGCACGTCAAGAACGACAGAAACCTTTTGGTGAAATCGGCCGACCGCAAGGCCGAATACACTCAGGAACTGTCCAGCGGCATGCTCGGCAGCTGCCTGACCGCGCGGGACATTCTCGTCGTTCCTGATATCAGCGACACCGAGCGGAATTACGGCTTCATCCAGACCGCCCCCGATCAACGATCTGCCATGACCGTGCCTCTGTTCGTGAATGGCAAGATCGAGCTCATTCTGGACATGGAATCGTCGGAGCTGAACGCGTTCCGCGGACCTGATCGGGACGCGGCAAGCGGGCTTGCCGCCGACTGCGAACAGATCTTTGCGGCTCGCTGGCACGAAGCGATCGAGTATGCGCTCATGAACAGGATCGAGCAGGCAGCCGTCATCGTGGATGCCGTCGGCACGATCTGCCACATGAATGGTGCCGCGGCCAACATCTTCGGCCAGGCACGTGACAAGAAGCTCTCGTCATTTGGCGCTCGGGACGAAGACTCCGTGCAACTGGCGGAAACCGGCATCCAGCACCGGCTGCGGGTCCATTTGGCGATCGGAGATGCGCCGCGCACCGAGCTGACGGTTCTCGCCAATCGCGAGCCGTTGAACGACGACTATGGTCATCAGCTCTGGCTGTTCACCAGCCTCGCCGACCAAAGCCGGGAGAGCGACTGGGGCTATCTGGAGGAAACCGTCACGGCTGTCGCGCGCGAGACCCGCGCTCCGCTGTTGATGGCCGATGGCCTGCTGCGCAGCGCCGCCTCGCTCCTCGGCAAGCCGGACCTTATGAGAAACTGCTCCGGTCTGCTCGAGCAGGCGGCCAACCATTTGCTTCGGGCCGATCTGACCTTCGAGCGCCTGGCCGAGCGTCTTGTCGTTCAGCAGACCCCGCAGGAAGCGCCCGAACAGTTCGACGTCCTGGAACTTCTCTATCAGGAGGTCGAGGGCCTTCCCGTCGAGGATCGTGAGGCCATCCACCTCGTCGACGAGATTGCGATCCGACGTACCCTATTGGTCAGGGGCTGGACGAAGCGGTTGAGCTTTGCGTTTCGCTCCGCCCTCAGCTCCCTCTTGTCGTTGCGCATCACGCCGAACGACAAGCTGACCGTGACGATCTCAGAACGGCAGCCGCATCGCCTCTCGGTATCCATGCGCTTGCCCGCGACGATTGCCGACACCATCGCTCCGTCGGCTGTGGACCCGATCGAGCAGAGCCAGCACCGGGCACGGCAGATGGCCAGCATCGCGGTCGAGGCGATACGCAAGACCGTCGAGCAGCACGACGGTACCCTGGCCGAGCTGGACGGCACGGGATTCGAGTTCGAACTGCCATTGTGCGCGCAGGAGGCACCGGCATGACAGCCAAGATTGCGATCGCCACCGCCGAGCCAAACATGTTCGAAACCCTGCGGGGACATCTGCTCGCGGCAGGCGTGGCCCCGGAGCACTTGTACGACAAGCCCCTGATGACCCCGGCGCAGACGAGCGAGTGGCTCATCGCGAACGAGACCGAACTGCTCGTGCTCGATGCCCGGTTGCCGATCGATCCGAGCGCAGGCTACGACACACGCACGACTCTCGGTGCAAAGCACTTGCTCAACACCGTGGTTTTGGCACAGGACCCGCACACCTCCGTGCTGATGGTCGCCCCCTCGTTCGGGACCTGCGCGGACCTGGAGGAAGAGTGCAGAGCCGCCGGCAATGCGCTGATCCTGCCGATGGACGCCCTGCAGCTGCACCGCCACCGGATCCTGCGCCCGTTCATTGCGATGCTCACCGGTCGCCCCGACGAGACGAACGCCATTCCGGGCGCATTCCGGGTGGTTGAGATCGAAATCCACAGCGCCAGGGTGGAATGCCGGCTCGGAACGGGTGAAGACGGCTGCTCGATGCTTCGCTGGAACACCATCAGCGATCTCGATGACCTCAAGTCTGCAGCTCTGGCCTATGCGCGCGATGAGATGCCGCCGAACAATTGGCTCGGCCAGACGCGCGACGTCGGAACACGCCTGTTCAAGAGCTTCGTCGTCAAAGCGATCGGCGAACATCTGTTCTCGCAGATCGAGAAGTCCGCGGGTGGACTGGTGGGATTGTCGTTCCGATTTGTCATCAGCGACGCAGGCTTCTACCCGGTGCCCTTCGAGGCGAGCGTCCGATATCTTTCGGAGGAAAACGGACCATTCGTGCTTCTCTATGCGCCGATTGTCCGGCGCATTCCCTCGTTCGTCCGTGGAAGGGCCAGCGAGCGAGCGCGGATCAAGCCGGGCGCAAAACTGATGTTCGTGCGTTCGCAGATCGGCGAGCATCCCGATATGAAACTCGACAGCGCGATTTGCGCCGGCAAGAGATTCGACAAGCTCGGCAATATCGACATCGAGCTGAAGCACGTGGAAGAGCTGGGCGCCGCGGGCTGCTTCGATTTGAAGGTCGTCAACCTGTCGGATGCCCCTCCGGGCGAGGCGGCCGCCTATTTGCTGAAGCAGCTCGACGCATTCCGGCCGACCATTCTGCACTATGCCGGTCACGCCTTCAGCGATGGCCAGCAGACCGCGACCCTGGTCCTTCCCGGGATGCAGCCGGAGCAGGCGATCGGCCTGAAACTCGATAGGGTGGCGGCCTCCGACGGCCTGTCAGCAACGACGCTGGTCTACCTCTCGGCCTGCCGTGGCATCTCGAAGGGCTGCGTTCAGCAATTGGTGATGAACGGAATCCCCTATGCGTTGGGCTTCCGATGGAACGTGGAGGACGAACGCGCGCCGCAGTTCGCCAAGGAGTTCTATGACGAACTCCACAAGACGCGGTCGGTTTGCGTCGCGTTCCGGAAGGCGTGCCGCGCATCGTGGGAAAGCCTGAACTACGACGAGGAAAGCCCGATCTGGCTCTCGCCGATCCTGCTGGCGCAGTCGACCGATTGGGCAGCACGCTGCCTGTGAACCGCTCGTAGTGGATGATTGTCATGACCGTCTGGACCACACTCAAGAACGTCGTGGAGCATTGGGCGAGCCGCGAGCTGCGGCGCCCCTATGTCGGCTACGTCGCTTCGGGCGGCGGCAATGCAATGACGGCTGGACAGACCTTCGTGCCCGAAGCGAGCTACTTCGGGGTGCGCATGGTCGAAATGGGCTTGCGGGAAGGCGGCAAGTTCTTCAGCTCGTTCCTTCCGCTCGGCGTCGTGCTCACCGAGTTCAGCTTCGGCGACGGGCGCCAGCGCCGGCCCACGATCTTGAGCAATGACGAGATCGCCGCCCAGCTGAAGGCGGCCGGCGCCGCTCCAGGCTATGTCGATTTCAAGAATATCTACGCCGTCAGGCGCGCGCCCATGAAGCAGGACAATCTGTCACTGTTCGTCGGCCTGTTCCGCCTTCCCTTTCACGACGTCGCGCAGCAGGTCCTGCAATTGGCCGCCGACCTGACCACGCAGACCGGGCTCGCGCCGGGTGTTTCCGAGGGGTTGCGCGTGGCTGAAAAGATCTACGACCGGGTCGCCGGCCTGTTCGCGCTCAACATCGTCACGCCCTTGTTCTCGTATGCCGACGGCAATGCGCTCGGCCGCAGCGGCTATCTCCTGGTTGCCGGCTCCGATCTCGACGAGGCGGTTGCCAAGCGGCTGGTGGTGACCGACGACAGATTGCTGCTCGACGGCCAACGTGTCTCCGGATTGGACTATTGCCTCCTGGCCATCGAGTTCACGGCCAGCCTGCTGCCCGAGGGGCCTGATACGATCAATCCCCTCACCCAGCTCGGATTTCATCGACACTGGCAGGGTGTTGCAAGCAGCATCATGAAGCGTGAGTTGGAGCATGCGGACGAGCAGATGCTGGCTCTGCGGTCCGAGGTGATCACATCGCCGGAACTTGCCGAGAACGATCGTCTCGTCGCCATTGGCGCCTACCAGACCAGCTACGACAAGCTCGTGGAGCGCGTGACGCCGAAGAATGCCCACCGCGGCTGGCAGGAGGCTCTTCTGGCCGACGCCGCCGACAAGGCGACCGCCAAACCGGCCGTGACGGAGCTTCTGAAGGGCATGCAGGTCCGCCTGCTCACCGGTATCAAGGACGCCCCGGAGGACCCGGACAGGCTGTTTGCGTCCGAGGCCTTCGCACTGCGAAAGACGATCGGCAAGGCCGCCCCGGTCGGTACGGACTCCGCCGTCTCACTGGCGCGCGTGATCAATCGTGCCGTGACAGCAAGACAGTGAGGTGAACGAGCCTTTCGAGGCTCTGCCTGGCTGATGAGACGGCGTCCGGACGCGGGCGCTGGCACCGCATGCGTGACACCCCTCACATCGGTCCCTTCCGTGTCGTGACACGATGCCCGGCAGGTTCAGCCAATGGGGCGTGTCATGAGACATCTCTACAAAGGTATCTTCGCCACGATCTGCGCCGTCACCCTGCTCTGCGGCCAGGCGAATGCGGCATCGACCAGCTTCGACGGCGCCTGGAATGTGCGGATCTCGTCCTCGAGCGAGACCTGCGGCAACGGCGCCACCGTCGCGATCGGTATCAACAACGGGCAGATCGCATCGACGAGCGCGGCGGTGACGGCATCGGGCCGCGTGGCCGACGCCGGCAGCATCAACGTCACCTTGAGCACGGGCATCAAGCGCGCCGTCGGCTTCGGCCGCCTCAGCGGGACCTCGGGCTCCGGTACGTGGCGCGGCGCGCTGTGCACGGGCACGTGGACGGCGGAGAGGATGTAGTCGCTGCGTCCCGGACGCGCTGAGCGCGTTGGCGCTGCTGCGCAGAGCCGGGACCCAGCATCTTTTGGTCGCTAAAATCTCTGGGCCCGGCTCAGCGAAGCATCGCCTTCAGGTGATGCGTCTTGTCCGGGGCCCGCGAATTAGCCCAGCGCGGCGCCGTACTCTGCGTCCGTGACGGGCTCGAGCCACGTCGAGTAGACTCCGTCGAGCGCTTCCTGCATGGCAATGTGGCACATGCCGTTGGTCGGCGAGGCGCCGTGCCAGTGCAATTCGCCCGGCGGAATCCAGACGGTGTCGCCGGGGCGGATCTCCCTGACCGGACCGCCCTTGGTCTGGACGCGGCCGACGCCCGAAATCACGTAGAGCGTCTGTCCCAGCGGATGATGGTGCCAATTGGTGCGGGCACCCGGCTCGAAGGCGACGCGCGAGCAGTTCAGCCGTGCCGGCGCGGGCGCCATGATCACGGGGTCCTGCCATACGGTGCCGGTGAAGTTTTCCTTGGGCGCGCGGCGGGTCGGCCGCGTGCCTGCAACAGTGATCTCCATGGGATTACCTCGCTTGCTTCCCGGTTACTTCTTGCTGGCGGCGTAGCGCGCCTTGGTCTCGGCGTTCATGGGATAGAGGCCCGGCAGCACCGCGCCGTTGTTCACCTCGTTGACGATCCAGGCTTCCATGCGCTCCTGCTCGACGCCCTCGTTGAGCACGTGGTCGAGCATTGCCTGCGGGATCAGCACGCAGCCGTCCTGGTCGGCGACCACGATGTCGTTGGGAAACACGGCAACGCCGCCGCAGCCGATCGGCTCGCCCCAGCCGACGAAAGTCAGGCCCGCAACTGACGGCGGCGCGGCATAGCCGTCGCACCACACCGGCAGATTGGTGCCGAGCACGCCCTCGACGTCACGCACCACGCCGTCGGTGACAAGCGCGGTGACGCCGCGCTTGACCATGCGGGCGCAGAGGATGTCGCCGAAGATGCCGGCATCGGTGATGCCCATGGCGTCGACCACGGCGATGCAGCCGTCGGGCATCGCCTCGATCGCGGTGCGGGTGGAGATCGGCGAGGACCAGGATTCCGGCGTCGCCAGGTCCTCGCGCGCCGGCACGAAGCGCAGTGTGAAGGCCGGTCCCACCAGCCGCGGCAGCCCGGGGCGCAGCGGCCGCGCTCCGCGCATCCACACATTGCGCAGGCCCTTCTTCAGCAGGACCGTGGTGATGGTGGCAGTGGTGATGCCGGCGAGGGTCTTGCGGGCTTCGGGGGACAGCGACATGGAAACAGCAGAGCTCCGGAGGTGCGGGAAAGAACGCGCGCATCTTGCGAGCCGCAGCCCTTGCGTCAAGGGCCAAGAGGCTAGCAATTACGCAGGGCCGATGGGCCTTTATGCGACGCGATAACAAGGCTTTATCGCCTCCCCCTGCATTAATTTATTGGACTTGCGGGCGCATTTACGCGAAGCAGGGGTGACGCGGAACTCAAGGTCGAGCCCGCGCTTTCCAGCCCGATTTCGACAGCTCTTCGACAGCCCAATGGCCGCGACGCTTCCCCCGCCCCGCCTTCTGCCCAGTGGCGACAGCGCCGTCACGGTCGAGTTCAGCCGCACCATCGACGAGGATGCGAACCAGCGCGTGCTGGCGCTGGACAAGGCGCTGGCTGCAAGCCCCATCGACGGCATCACCGAGACCGTGCCGACCTATCGCTCGCTGCTGGTGCATTACGACCCCTGCAAGATCGGCTTCGACGCGCTTGGCGAGAAGCTGCTGCCAATTGCAATCCAGCCGCCGCCGCCGGTGACCAAGGCGCGCCGCTGGCGCATTCCCGTCGCCTATGGCGGCGAGTACGGCATCGACCTCGAGGATGTCGCCAAGGCGCTGAGCACCACGCCTGATGACATCGTCGCCCGGCATGCCGGCGGCGACTACAAGGTGGCCATGATCGGCTTCACGCCGGGCTGGTCCTATCTCAGCGGCCTCGACAAATCGCTGCACATGTCGCGGCGGCAAAATCCGCGGCTGCTGACGCCTGCCGGCACGATCTCGATCGGCGGCGTCCAGGCCGGCATCCAGTGCCTCGCCGCCCCCAGTGGCTGGCATCTGCTCGGCCGCACACCGGTGCGAACCTATCAGCTCCATCGCAACCCGACGTTCCTGACCGAACCCGGTGATCGCGTGACGTTCTTCGCCATCGACCACAAGACCTTCGAGGAGCTGGATCGCGCCGCGGAGGCCGGCGAGCTCGTCGCCGAGCAGGTGGTCGCATGAGCCGGCTCGTCGTCGCCAGCATCGGCCCGGCAAGCTCCGTCCAGGACGGCGGCCGCTTCGGCGCGCAGCGCTATGGCTTGACAGTCAGCGGCGCGATGGATCGGCTGTCGCTGGCTGCGGCGAACACGCTCGTCGGCAACGAACCGTTCGCGGCTGCCGTCGAGATCGGACCGTTCGGCGCCGCCTTCACCGCCCGCGACGGCGCCGTGCGCGTCGCCATTTCAGGCGCGCCGCGCAACGCGGATGTCGCCGGAAACCCCGTTGCCATGGACAGTTCGGTGACGCTGAAGGACGGCGAGACGCTGACGCTGGGCTTTGCCCGCGGCGGCGCCTTCACTTATCTGGCGATCGAAGGCGCCATCACGGGCGAACTGGTGTTCGGCAGTCTCGCGGTGAATGCCCGCGCCGGCCTCGGCAGCCCCTACCCGCGCCCGCTCCAGGCCGGCGACGAATTCAGCGTCCATGCCGCGAGCGGCGCGGGCGAGATGCGCATCGAATTGCCGAAGCCCGTGAGCGGCCCGATCCGTATTCTGCTGGGGCCGCAGGACGACGAGTTCGACGATGCCAACAAGGCGCTGTTCCTGGACAGCGAGTGGAAGATATCGGCGACCTCCGATCGCATGGGTTACCGACTGGAAGGCCCCGCCATCAAGCATCTGCACGGCCACAACATCGTCTCCGACGGCACCGTCAACGGCAGCATCCAGGTCCCCGGCAACGGCGCGCCGATCGCGCTGATGATGGACCGCGGCACCTCCGGCGGCTATCCGAAGATCGCCACCATCATCACGGCCGATGTCGGCCGCCTCGCACAGACCTCGGCAGGAACGGCGTTTCGCTTCAAGGCCGTCAGCATGATCGAAGCACAGGACGAGGCGAAGAAGTTCGCGCAATTGATCCGCACCCTGCCCGATCGCCTGCGCTCCTCCGACAGCGTCGCGCTGAATATCGAGGCGCTCAGCGATGCCAACGTTGCCGGCCATGCGGTGAACGCGATCGATGCCGGCACCTGGCAGGTCACCGCGGAGCCTTAAGCGTAACATCAAGACCGGAAGGCGGAGAGCACCCATGAAGACGATCGATCTCAATTGCGACCTCGGCGAAGGTTTTGGCGCGTGGGAGATGGGCAACGACGCCGCGATGATCGAGCTCGCAAGCTCGGTCAACGTCGCCTGCGGCTTCCACGCCGGCGATCCCGACATCATGCGGCGGACGGTTGAGCTTGCGAAGGCGCGGGGCGTCTCGGTCGGCGCGCATCCCGGCTATCGCGACCTGCATGGGTTCGGCCGGCATCCGATCGCGGGCCTCAAAGCCTCCGAGATCGAGAACCTCGTCGCCTACCAGATCGGCGCGCTGCAGGCGATCGCGACCGCGGCCGGGCACAAGGTCACGCATGTCAAGGCGCATGGCGCGCTCTCCAACGTCGCCTGCGAGGACGACATGACCGCGAAGGCGATCGCCGCGGGGATCAAAGCGGTCGACCCCAGCCTGATCTTCGTCGTGCTCGCCAATTCCAAGCTGTTGAAGGCCGGCGAGGACGCCAATTTGCCGATGGTGCACGAGGTGTTCGCCGACCGCGCCTATGAGGACGACGGCAACCTCGTCTCGCGCAAGAAGCCCGGCGCGGTGCTGCATGATGCCAAGGCGATTGCCGAGCGCGTGGTGCGCATGGTGCAGGACGGCGCAGTGGTCTCGGTGACGGGCAAGGTCATCAAGATGCGCACGGACACGGTATGCATCCATGGCGACACCCACGGCGCCGTCGAGATCGCGCGGACCTTGCGTCAGGCGTTGAAGGATGCGGGGATCGAGGTCGCGCCGTTCAAGCGCGGGGCGTGATGATGGTCATCCCGGGATGATCCGCAGCATCAGACCCGGAATCTCGAGGTTCGGCTTCGCCGCCCCGGAACGACATCCTAAAACGGGTGCACCGACAACGACCCGAGCACGATGGCCGCGATAACCGCAAACGCGCTGTAGAGCGCCAGATGATGGGCGCTCGCTCTGGTCTGCCGCGAGAGCGAGCGCGCGTAAAAGTGCAACCTGGCTTCCGCCGATAGTTCGCGCATGGTCGATCTCCAACGCCCCATTTGCGGGATTATGAGGGATCAACCGGGGTATCAGGCAAGACTTCCGAGCAAATAGCGATGAGGGTTCTCTCCAAAAGCCCTCTTGCAGGTGCAAATTCTTTCCAAGCGCCGGTTCCAAGAATCTTTTTCGTTAAGATCCGACCGAGCTGGAACCGAGATCGATGGCGGCGGGATGACAGCTTTCGGTGGGAGGATCAGCCGAAGGCGTCATCCGCCACTTCTGCATCGGCCGTGACAGAAGAGGTGGGTTACGCCTTCGGCTCACCCCACCCCCACGAAGTCGTCCCTAGTAGACATCCGCCTGGAAACGACCCGTCTTCTTCAGCTCGGCGACGAAGCTGACGGCCTCGTCGGTCGAACGTGCGCCGAACTGGGCGACGATGTCGACCAGTGCACGCTCGACGTCCTTGGCCATGCGCTTGGCATCGCCGCAGATGTAGAGATGCGCGCCTTCGGCGAGCCAGGTCCACACCTCGCGGCCGACCTCGCGCATGCGATCCTGAACGTAGAACTTCTTTTCGCCGTCGCGCGACCAGGCCAGCGACATGCGCGTCAGCAGACCCGAAGTCTTCATCGCATTGAGCTCCTCCTGGTAGAAGAAGTCGCAATCGCTGCGCTGGTGGCCGAAGAACAGCCAGTTCTTGCCGGGCGCGCCGGTCGCCTTGCGGTCGAGCAGGAAGGCGCGGAACGGGGCGATGCCGGTGCCCGGGCCGACCATGATGATCGGCGTCTTCGGATCCTGCGGCAGGCCGAAGCCGTGCGCCTTCTGCACATAGACCTTGAGCTCTTCGCCCTCATTGATGCGCTCGCCGAGGAAGGTCGAGGCAACGCCGAGTCGCTTGCGCTTGCCGACGACGTAGCGCACGGAATCGACGGTCAATGACAGCTTTCCGGGTGTCGCATTGTGCGAGGACGAGATCGAATAGAGCCGCGGCTGCAGCGGCTCCAGCGCCTCGACGAAGGCCTCCGGATGCGGCCGCGTGCCGGAGAACTTCTGCAGCGCCGCCATCACGTCGAGCGTCGCGGCATCGCCATCGGGATCCTCACCCTGTGCCAGCGCACGCGCCTTCTCGCGCGCCGCGCCGCCGGTGATGAAGGAGATCAGCTCGAACAGCGTGTCGGGTGCCGGCGACAGCGAGACGTCGTCGATCAAGACCTCGCGCAGCGTCTTGCCGTTGACCTTGGTGGTGTGGGAGGCGCCAAGCAGCGCGATGATCTGGTCGACGAGGCCGACATCGTTGCGCGCAAACACGCCGAAACTGTCGCCGACGATGTAGTCGAGCTTGCTCGCGGAGAGATCGAACTCGATGTGATAGGTTTCCTTCTCCGACTTACCCTTGTTGAGCAAGCGGCGCGACAGGAAGGTCGCGGCCACAGGGTTGTCGCGCGAGCGGCCGGGTTCAGCGATCGTGACCGTCACGGCCGGCGCCGGAGCGTCAGGCTTGTCCGCCGCTTTGGCTGCCGGGGCCTTGTCGAGCTCCTCGTACAGCGACTTCAGCATCCGCGCGGTTTCCTTGCCGCCGGGGACGCAGAGATTGAGCCGTGCTTCGCTGCGACTGGCGATCGCTTCCGAATAGTCGTGGCAATTGTAGCCGCACTGGCCGCAATCCTGCTGCGCCATCGCCGCCATCATCTTGCGGCGGACGGGGCGCCCTTCCGCAAGCTTCATGCGGTCGGCGATCGGCATGGTCTGGTCGTGCCAGGGCGCTTCGCCGTCGTCGCCGTCACCGGCTGCGCCCTGCATGACGGCTGCGCCCTGCTCCGCCGACAGCGGCGCGGCGACGTCAGGCGACAGCAGCCCGGCAAAGAAGCCGTTCAGCCAGGAGCGCTGCGCATCGGAGAACGGTGCGCTGGCGGGAATGATATCGAGCCTGGGCGGAGGCGTGATCTGGTTCATGAGGACACCTCGGCATCAGCAAGCTTGCGCAGCGTTTCGCCGTCATGGCGGCGCGCAAAGGAGAGGAAGGTTTCGTCAGGCGACGAGCGATGGGCGATATAGGCCTTGAGCAGTTTTTCGACCGTCTTCGGTGCGTCCTCGGCCTTGAGGTCGTGATAGACCTCCTGCCCGACGTCGGCGTCGGGGCCGAACCCGCCGCCGGTGAACAGGTGATAACCCTCGACCGTGTCGTCCTCATTCACCGGCACGCGCGCACCGATCAGGCCGATGTCGCTGATGTAATGCTGCGCGCAGGAATGGTGGCAGCCGGTGACGTGGATGTTGAGCGGCTTGTCCATCGCAACGCGCGGCTCGCACCAGTCGCCGATCTCGGCGGCATGGCGCTTGGTGTTGGCGGCAGCGAAGCGGCAGCCGGCATTGCCGGTGCAGGCGATCAGGCCGGCGCGGATGTGCGAGGCTTCGACCGCGAGCCCGATCTGCTTGATCGCTGCAATGGCGAGCTCGACGTTCTCATCGCGCACTCCTGAAATCAGCAGGTTCTGCCAGACGGTCAGGCGGATCTCGCCGTCGCCGAGGTCGTGCGAAATCTTGGCGAGGCCCCGCATCTGGTCGCAGCTGAGCTTGCCGAGCGTCAGCGACACGCCGATCCAGTTGAGGCCATCCTGCTTCTGCTTGTGCACGCCGACATGGGCCATGCGGTCGGCGGCCGGTCGCGGCGCAAATGCCTCCTCCGGCACGCGCGTGAACGGCGTCTTCAGCCGCTCCTCGACCAGCCCAAGGAATCCGTCATGGCCCATGGCGTCGAGCACGTATTTCAGCCGCGCCTTGTTGCGGTTGGTGCGGTCGCCATGGTCGATGAACACGCGCACGATGGCGTCGGCAACGGCGGTCGCCTGCTCCGGCTTGACGATAATGCCGGAATATTTCGCAAAATCCTTGTGCCCGGTGATGCCGCCGAGGCCGAGGCGGAACCAGACGCCCGGCTCGACGCCGAAACCGTCCTTCACCTCATAGGCGGTGAAGGCGATGTCGTTGGTCTCCTCCAGCACCGCGATCCTGCCGGCCCCGTCGAAAGCGACGTTGAACTTGCGCGGCAGGCCGTACAGCGAACGGTCGTTGAGGATGTGGTGGTGCCACTCGCGCGCATAGGGGCGCGTGTCGATGATTTCCTGCGGATCGACGCCGGCCGTCGGCGTCCCCGTAACGTTGCGAATGTTGTCGGCGCCGGAGCCACGCGAGCACAGGCCGAGCTCCTGGATGCCCTCGAGCAGCCTGATCGCATGCTTCGGCGGGATCTCGCGCAGCTGGAGGTTGGCGCGCGTCGTGACGTGGCTATAGGGGCCGCACAGCTCGTCGGCGAGATCGGCAAGGCCCGACAGCTGCCAGTGCTTCATGATGCCGTTCGGAATCCGCAGCCGGCTCATGTAGGAGTCCTGCGTCGGCGCGACGTAGAAGATGCCGTAATAGCGCCAGCGGAAATTGTCCGCCGGGCTCGGCGGCGCATTGTCGAGTGCCTGCTGGCGCAGCCGCGGATAGGCATCGAAGGGATGCTCGTCGCGCTTGAACTTCTCTTGGTCGGCGAGCTTCTTGCCCGACGCGATCACCTTGTCCTGCGCCTTGATGTGCACGGCATCGGGGCCAACAGGCTCGGCATTCGCTTTGCCGCCGCCTCCACCCAGGCCGCGCCCGACCCGGCTGATCTGCAGACCGGTCGTGAAACCTTCGAGATAGCGTTTCTGCTCGTCGGTAAAGTCGACTGCGAGCGTATCGATTTTCATGGTCGGTAACGAAGCTCCTGCGGCCACCTCGGTGGCATCGACGGACATTGCGCGACCCGCGAGGACCTAGGCTGGCTCCAAGAGCCGGCTTCGCCACCCCAGCGGTCCGATCAGCTTCGTTGCTGCGGGACTTGGCTCAGCAGGCACCTGTGACAAGCTGGCCGCACTGCAACATTCAAGTTGCGTGCCAGCTTGGAGCAAAACGGAAGCTCAGTAATTTCAGATGATTACGCGGGGGTCGGGAACATCCCGGTGGCCGCGCGGCTAACGAAATTCGAGCACGCGGCTCAAAATTTAGCCGATGCGCTCATCAGCACAAAAAATAGGCAACTGCGAATCAGGCCTTCCAACGCCCGACCTCGAACGCCTCGAGATGCCCCCGGATGTTGCCGGGATCAAAGACCGGGCCGGCGAATGCGCCGAACGCCGCGGGAGCCTGCTCGGGCGGCCGGCGACCGAGGGCAGCATCGTACAGGTCGGGCCTGAACACGGCCATGGCCGTCTTGACGCCCTCCGGCGTGAGCGCCGTCTGCCCCCACCGCACCATCTGTGCATAGAGCCAGGCGGCCTGAACCGGATCGGGGCGCCCCGCCTGCTCCCGCCCCACCAGGAGGTAGCGACCGCTCTCGCGGAAGGTACCGTCAGGGGAAATCTTCAGGCGTCCAGTCAGTGTGCGCTGGACCACTTCGGCATCGACGCCAATCCGCTCGGGCTGCGCCAGGATATGCGCCGCCTCGGCGAGGTTCGCAGGATTCTCGATGAACTCGGCCCCCTTCACCGCCGCACGCACCAGGCGCGCGACCACGTCCGGATGCTTGTCGGCCCAGACCTGGCGGACTGCCAAGACCTTCTCCGCTGCACGGTCGAGGATGTCGGAGACGAAATGCAGGATATGCCCGATGCCGAGATCGACGGCGATCGAATTCCAGGGCGCACCGACGCAGAACGCATCGACATGGCCGCTCTTGAGGCTGTCGACCATGTAGGGCGGCGGCAGCACCACGAGGCGCACGTCCTCGTCGGGATCGACGCCGGCCGCGGCCATCCAGAACCGCAATTGGTAATTGTGGGTCGAGAACGGGAAGGTCATGCCGAAGGTCAGCGGCTCGGCACCTGCCTTGCGCCGCTCGGCCACGACCTTTGCGAGCGCTTTCGCCGTAGCCATCGGATCGAAACGGTCTCCGTCGATCTCCTCCATCAGCGCGGCGTGGAGCGCCGGCGACACCGTGATCGCATTGCCATTGATACCGAGATTGAAGGGCGCGGCGATCGGCACCTTCACGTGGCCGAGCCCGAGCGAGGACGCGATCGCCACGGGCGCCAGGAGATGCGCGGCGTCGAACAGGCCGATATTGAGCTTGTCGCGGACGTTGGACCAGGAGACCTCGCGGACCAGCTCGACGTCGAGCCCTTCGGCAACGGCAAATCCCTTGTCGACGGCGACAATCAGCGCGGCGGCATCGACCAGCGGAATGAACCCGATGCGCAGGGGGGCGGTCATTTCAGCATCTCCGACGCGGTGATGATCGACTGGGCGATCTCGCCGATTTTCTTCTTCTCGCGCATCGCGGTGGAGCGCAGCAGCACGTAGGCCTCGTCCTCGGTCAGTCCCTTCACCTTCATCAGGATGCCCTTGGCCTTCTCGATGATCTTGCGATCCTCGAGTTGCGACTTGGTGCGCTCCAGCTCCTCCTGCAGCTTGGCGAAGGCATTGAAGCGGGACACGCAGAGGTCGAGGATCGGCTTGATGCGCTCCTTCTTCAACCCGTCGACAATGTAGGCGGATACCCCCGCCTCGACCGAGGCCTGGATCGAGGCGGAATCGCTCTGGTCGACGAACATCGCGATCGGCCGCTTCACGGCGCGGCTGACCTGGAACATCGCCTCCAGCACGTCGCGGCTGGGGTTCTCCAGATCGATCAGGATGATGTCGGGATCCACCGCATAAATACGGGCCAGCAGGCTCTGCATCTCGCGGATATGGACGACCTCAGTGAATCCGGCCTCCCGCAACCCGTCCTCCAGGATCGCGGCCCGGATCGGGCTTTCGTCGACGATCACGATTTTGGGCGACTGGTCGGCGCTCATGGCTCACTCACGGCAGGTGATTCATCCATAGCACGCCGGAACGCCCTGCAAAGGGTTGTAATTGTGGGCAATTGGGACTAGCTCAGGCCGGTCAATCAGGCAGATTTGGATATGGATCAGACGGCTGCGCCCAAGGTCAGCTTCGTGTCGCTCGGGTGTCCCAAGGCATTGGTGGATTCCGAGCGCATCATCACGCGCCTGCGCGCGGAGGGCTATGAGCTCGCCCGCAAGCATGACGGGGCCGACATCGTCATCGTCAATACCTGCGGCTTCCTCGACAGCGCGAAGCAGGAATCGCTCTCGGCGATCGGCGAGGCCATGGCCGAGAACGGCAAGGTGATCGTGACCGGCTGCATGGGCGCCGAGCCCGAGCAAATCGAGCAGGCCTATCCCGGCGTGCTCTCTATCACCGGGCCGCAGCAGTACGAGAGCGTGCTGGACGCCGTGCATCGCGCGCTGCCCCCGGCGCACAATCCTCACGTCGATCTGGTGCCGCCGCAGGGCATCAAGCTGACGCCGCGCCACTACGCCTATTTGAAGATCTCCGAAGGCTGCAACAACCGCTGCACGTTCTGCATCATTCCGAAGCTGCGCGGCGATCTGGTCTCGCGCCCCGCCAACGACGTGCTGCGCGAGGCCGAGCGCCTCGTCGGCGCAGGCGTCAAGGAGCTCTTGGTGATCTCGCAGGACACCTCGGCCTATGGTGTCGATCTCAAATATGCCGAGAGCCCGTGGAAGGATCGCCAGGTCCGCGCCAGATTTTTGGACCTTGCGCGCGAGCTCGGCGAACTCGGCGCCTGGGTCCGCCTGCAATATGTCTACCCCTACCCGCATGTCGACGAGGTCATCGCGCTGATGAACGAGGGCAAGGTGCTGCCCTATCTCGACATCCCGTTCCAGCATGCGAGCCCCGACGTGCTAAAGGCGATGAAGCGCCCGGCCGCGCAGGACAAGACGCTGGCGCGGATCAAGCGCTGGCGCGAGGAATGCCCCGATCTCGCACTTCGCTCGACCTTCATCGTCGGCTTCCCCGGCGAGACCGATGCCGACTTCGCCTATCTGCTCGACTGGCTCGATGAGGCCGAGATCGATCGCCTCGGCTGCTTCAAATACGAGCCCGTTGCCGGCGCGACCTCGAATGCGATCGAGAACCCGGTGCCGGAAGAGGTCAAGCAGGAGCGCTACAACGCGCTGATGGCCCGCCAGCAGAAGATCTCCGTCCGCCGGCTGAAGCGCAAGGTCGGCACGCGCCAGCAGATCATCATCGACGAGGTCGGACCGACTGTCGCCAAGGGCCGCTCCAAGGCCGATGCGCCGGAGATCGACGGCGCGGTGTACCTCACGAGCCGCCGCCCCTTGCGCGTCGGCGAGATCGTCACCGCCAAGATCGAGCGCGCCGATCAATACGATCTGCACGGCAGCGTCGCGGGATTCTGACGCACTCCGTCACGCCAGCCATTTCGGCACCCAGCGCTCCGGGCGCGGGGCGCGGGCGAGATCGGCCTTGGCTTCAGCAAGCAGCGCCGGTTCGCCCTCGATCGTCGGGCGGACATCGTATTCGAAGCTGGGCATGACGCGGCCGTCCGCATAGAGGCCGAAATTCATCGCGTACCACAGCCCAAGCTCGGGCTGCGCGCGGCGCATCTCCTCGCGCAGATCGCGCAGCAGAGATTCGATTGAATCGGCTTCCGCGAACGGCTGGGGCCCGCGCGACAGCACGCGCGCCTGGTACTGCTTGCCGACGATCGCGACCTCGAAACGGGTCTTGTCCCAGGGGTTCTTGCCTTTCGGCAAATGGGCGGCCAGCCGCCAGCCGAGCTCGGCCATCAGCCGATGATTGGCCCAATAGTCTTCGCGATCCCGGCTCCACTTCTCCACGAAGCCGCGGAAATCGGGCAGCTCCGATGCCGTCTCCTCGGGCGTTGTCGGCTCGCCATGCGGCCGTCCGGCGAGCCACTGTGCGAGCTCGACCGTCTGGCACTCGACCTCGTCATGCGGCTTGAGATCGCTCCAGGCATTGTCGAATTGTTGCGACGTCAGTTTGGCGAGCAGACCATCGAGACTCGGCGCCAGCAGTTCGTAATCGCCCTCCGACCCCAGCCCCACGATCGGCGGGTTGTCGCGGTCGAGACCTGCGCCGTACCAGCCGCCGACGGCCGAACCATCCGGCAGCCGCATGAACAGCGAAAACCGATCGCGCAACGGACTTCCGTCGACGATCGGCGCATGATCGGAGAACTGGCCCTGCAGCGCAAAGCAGCCGACGCTGCCCCACGGGCGTCCGTCGAGCCACGTGGCAAAGTCGACCAGCAGCGGGGGCGCTTCGATGCCCGGCGGAAATGCGCCGCGAATGCTGTCGAGGTCGATTGGATAAGGCGTATCGGACAAGGCTGAAACTGTCTCGTTGGTCCCGCCAATCTTGGTCTGAGCCGAGTTGCGTTCGGTTCGAACCAAGTCGCATCCTTCGATCACAAACGCGCCAGCGACGGGATGGTTTCTCGCCGCCATCGACGAACTGCGCGCGAAATCCCCTCGCATGACCGCGTGCAACCGCACTCGCTCGGCGAGCATCCGCAAAACGCCCGCTTGACAAGCCCTGCCCTCCGCATGTATTGCCGCGCCCCATGATCAACGCCCGGACCAACCTGCGCACCGAGATGCTCCGCCGTCGCTCCCGCGACGACGAGAGGGTGCGCCATGTCCGAGGACGCCGCTGAACCACTGAATTCAGCCGAGTTTTTCGAGAAGGCCGCACCCGCAAGGTGCGGCCTTTCTGCTTTTTGCGCCCCTTTTCCACCCGCCTCCAGAGGAGTTCGACATGACGACGCATCCGTATGACGCGCTGATGGACATCACCGCACGGCCGAAGGCCGTGTTCGTCCGCGGCGCCGGCTCCTACCTCTGGGACGACAGCCGCAAGCGCTATCTCGACTTCGTGCAGGGCTGGGCCGTCAATTGCCTCGGCCATTCTCCGGCGGTGGTCGCCGACGCGCTTGGCGCCCAGGCGAGGCGGCTCCTAACGCCGAGCCCGGCCTTCTACAACGAGCCGAGCCTGAAGCTGGCGCAGGCGCTGGTCGCCGGCAGCGTCTTCGACCAGGTGTTCTTCGCCAATTCCGGCGCGGAAGCCAACGAAGGCGCGATCAAGCTCGCGCGCAAATACGGCAGCCTGCACAAGGGCGGCGCGTTCGAGATCATCAGTTTCGAAGGCGGCTTCCACGGCCGGACGCTGGCGACGATGTCGGCCTCGGGCAAGAAGGCGTTCGAGCCGCTGTTCGAGCCGAAGGTCGCGGGCTTCAAGAAGGCCAAGCTCAACGACATCGCCTCGGTCGAAGCGCTGATCAACGACAACACCGTTGCCGTGATGCTCGAGCCGATCCAGGGTGAATCAGGCGTGTGGCCCGCCACCGATGCGTTCCTGCAGCAGCTCCGCGCGCTGACTGAGGCGCACGGCCTGCTGCTCATTTTCGACGAGATCCAGACCGGCATGGGCCGCACCGGGAAACTCTTCCACTATGAGCACACGGGCATCTCGCCCGACATCATGACGCTCGGCAAGGGCATCGGCGGCGGCGTCCCGCTCGCAGCCCTGCTCGCGACCGAGCGCGCCTCCTGCTTCGAGCATGGCGATCAGGGCGGCACGTTCAACGGCAATCCGATCATGTGCGCCGCGGGCCTTGCGGTGCTCGAGGAGGTCAGCCAGCCGGACTTTCTGAAACAGGTCACCGAGACCGGCCTCCTGCTGGAAAGCGAGCTGCAGAAGGTCTCGGCCCGGCACGGCCTCGGCGGCGTGCGGGGACGTGGCCTGTTGCTCGCGCTCGACCTCAAGCTGCCGATCGCACCCGGCATCGTCGCGCAGGCCTTCGAGCAAGGCGTGCTGCTCAACGCCCCGCAGGTCGACACCCTGCGCTTCATGCCGGCGCTGAACGTCGCGAAGGCGGAGATCGCCGAGATGATCGATTGTCTCGACGGGATCTTGACCAAGGCCGGCGCGGCACGGCGGGTGGCGTAGAGCCGCTTGTGCCCCGGACGCAGCGCAGCGCCTCTTGGGCGGTGCGCTGCTGAGCCGGGACGCGACACTAAGGCTTCAAGATCGACGCGCCCGTGGTCTTGCGGCTTTCCAGATCGATATGCGCTTTCGCTGCGTCCTTGAGGGCGTAGGCATGGTTGATCGGCACGTGCAGCTTGCCGTTGATGACGGCGGCGAACAGCGTGTCGGCGCCTTCCAGGAGCTCCTTGCGCGTGCCGACATAGTCGTTGAGCTTCGGCCGTGTCGCGAACAGCGAGCCGTGATTGTTGAGCTCGGCGATCGAGAACGGCGGCACCGGACCCGAGGCATTGCCGAAGGAAACGAACATCCCGCGCGGCTTCAGGCAGGACAGCGAGCCCGGGAAGGTCGCCTTGCCGACGCCGTCATAAACGACGTCGCAGCCCTCGTTGCGGCTGATCTGCTTGACGCGGGCGACGAAGTCCTCCTCGTTGTAGAGGATGACGTGGTCGCAGCCATTGGCTTCGGCGAGCTCGGCCTTCTCGCGCGAGCCGACGGTGCCGATGACGTGCGCCCCGAGCGCCCTCGCCCATTGGCAGGCCAGAAGGCCGATGCCGCCGGCCGCGGCATGGATCAGCACGCGGTGGTGCGGCTCGACCTTGAAGGTCTTGTGCAGCAGATACCAAACGGTCAGCCCCTTCAGCATCAGCACGGCACCCTGCTCGTGGGTGATGTGGTCGGGCAGCTTGACCAGCTTCTCCCAAGGGATGTTGCGCTCGCCGGTATAGGCCCCGAGATTGTGGTAGTAGGCGACGCGATCGCCGGGATGGAAATGCGTCACACCGGGCCCGACCGCGACCACCTCGCCCGAGGCCTCGTTGCCGGCGATGAAGGGCAGTCCCGGGGCCTTGTAGAGACCGGTGCGGTAATAGACGTCGATGAAATTCAGGCCGACCGCATGCTGGCGGATCCGCACCTCGCCGGGACCAGGCGCTGGCACGTCGACGCTCTCATAGACCAGGGCTTCGGGGCCTCCGACCTTGTGCACACGGACCGCTTTGGTCATCACCTGACCTCCTCTTCTCCAGGGCCAGCGAAAGACATCGCGCCCGCCTTGTCAACTCGATGGCACTGGAACGGCTACGCGGACGGCTCGCCGGTTTTCTTGCCGGTCTTCCTGCGATTGCGCTTGGCCAGCACGTTGAAGAATTCGACCGCCGCCGAGAACGCAATGGCGAAATAGACGTAGCCGCGCGGAATATGGAATTGGAATCCGTCCGCGACCAGCGCGACGCCGATCAGCACCAGGAAGGCCAGCGCGAGCATTTTCGTGGTCGGATGCTCTGCGACGAATCGCGCCACCGGACCCGACGAGATGTACATGATCAGGCAGGCGATCACGACCGCCGCGATCATGATCTCGATGTCCTGCGCCATGCCGATCGCGGTGATGATCGAGTCCAGCGAGAACACGATGTCGATGATGATGATCTGGACGATCACCCAGAAGAACGCGCTGCCGCCGGATTTCTGGTCGCTACTGTCGTCATCGGCCTCGACCTCGGCGTGGATCTCGTGCGTCGCCTTGGCGATCAGGAACAGGCCGCCGCCGATCAGGATGAGGTCACGCCAGGAGAAGTCCTGATTGGCAACCGAGAACACCGGCGCGGTCAGGCCGATCAGCCAGACCAGCAGGCTGAGCAGGATGAGCCGAAACACCAGCGCCAGCGTCAGCCCGATCTGGCGGGCGCGATGCGCCTGCTTCTCCGGGATGCGCGAGACGATCACCGAGATGAAAATGACGTTGTCGATGCCGAGCACGATCTCGAGCGCGGTCAATGTCAGCAGCGCGGCCCAGGCCTCGGGGCTGGTGATGAGGTGCATCATGCGAAGGATCTGACGAGGCGGATCAAGGCGTCGCTGAAGCTGATCCAGAGCGCGATGGCGCAAAGCACGATGGTGACGCCGGCGCCGACCCGAAAATCCATCTCCAGCACGTAGAGGCCGAGCACCGCCCAGATCGCGATCAGCGACATCGTCAGCCAGCGCAGCCGCACGACACGAACCGGATGCAGCACGTGGAACGGTACGAAGGTCAGCACGACGAGCGCGGTCACCAGCAGCGTCGACCATAGCGGCGGCCAGTGCAGCAGGAACAGATAGAACGCTGCCGCATTCCACAGCGCCGGGAAGCCGCGGAAGTGATTGTCGTCCGCCTTCATGCGCAGGTCGGCGAAGTATAATGCGCTGGTGACGATGATGGCGACGCCGAGCAAGGGCGCTGCGACCGGCAGCAGCAAACCGCTGGCCACGATCGCATAGGCCGGCACGAAAACATAGGTGACGAAGTCGACCACGAGATCGAGCACGTCGCCCGACCAGTTCGGCTGCACGTTCTTGACGTCGAGCCGGCGCGCGATCGGACCGTCGATCGCGTCGATGATCAGGGCGACGCCCAGCCATTGAAACATCGCCGCCCAGTGCTCGCGCACGGCTTCCAGCATCGCGAGCAGCGCGATTGCCGCGCCGAACGCGGTGAAGATGTGCACCGAGAAAGCCGCGGCGCGGATCGCGGGCGTGGGCTTCAGGGAATCCTCTTGGCTATCCATGGCTCCTGCTATCAGAATGAGGCCGATTTGCACATGCGCCAGGGCGCCGCCCGGTGACACAATTCGTCGAAAAATCAGGCAAAATCGTCGGGCTTGAATTTGCCGCCGGGCGTGTCAATTGTCGTTCCATGACAGACGCATCGACACTCCATGACGCCGCCGTGATCGGCGGCGGGCCGGCGGGACTTGCCGCGGCGATCGCCCTGGCGCAGGCGGGTGCCCGGACCGCATTGGTGGCGCGGCGCGTTCCCTATGCCGACAACCGCACTACAGCGTTACTGGGTGCCTCCGTCGACTTCCTGGAGACGCTCGACGTCTGGTCGCGCTGCAGGGACAAGGCGGCCGCGCTCGAGGTCATGCGCCTCGTCGACGACACCGGCCGGCTGTTCCGCAGCCCCGAGGTCCGGTTCTCCTGTCACGAAATCGCGCTCGACGCCTTCGGCTACAACATCGACAACCGCTCGCTGATGCTGGCGTTGGAAGAGCGCGCGGCGGAGCTGCCAAATCTCGTCCGGTTCGACGACGAGGCCGAAAGCGTCGTGATCGAAGCCGACGACGTCGCAATCCGCACGGCCTCCGCGCAGTTTCTCGTCGCCCGCCTCGTGGTCGGCGCCGACGGCCGGCATTCGCTGTGCCGCGAGGCTGCCGGCATCGCGGTGACGCGGCGCGAGCTGTCCCAGACCGCGCTGACCTTCAACGTCGGCCACATCAGGCCGCATCGCAACGTCTCGACCGAGTTCCACACGCCGTACGGTCCCTGCGTGTTCGTTCCCCTGCCCGGCGACCGCTCCAGCGTCGTCTGGGTCTCGGCTCCTGCCGAGGCCGAGCGGCTGCGGAGCCTCGATGATGCGGAGCTATCCGCCGCGATCGAGAAGCAGTCGCATTCGATCCTGGGACGCATGAGTGTGGAGCCCGGGCGCAACCTGTTCCCGCTGGCGATCGAACGCCCCAAATCCTTTGGCCGCGACCGCATCGCGCTGGTCGGCGAAGCCGCCCATGTGGTTCCCCCGATCGGCGCCCAGGGCCTCAATCTCGGCCTGCGCGACGCCGCCGACATCGCCCGGCTCGCCGGCGAAGCCGTCATTGCGGGACAGGATCCCGGCGCGGACGAGGTGCTCAAGCGTTACGACCGCGCACGGCGCCCGGACATTCTGAGCCGGACCTTTGCGATCGACATCGCCAACCGCTCCCTGCTCAACGATTTCCTGCCGCTGCAGCCGGTCCGTGCCGTCGGCATGCACCTGCTCGGCGCCATTGGCCCGCTCCGCCGTCTTGCGATGCGCGAGGGCCTGACGCCGACCTGGCGAAGGTAGTTCTGGCGCCGCTAAGCCCGCTCACGGAAACGCCAGCCGTCCTGTCTGGAGCAGCCACATCACGCTGGTCAGCGTGACCACGGATGCGAAGGTGCCGAGGAGCACCGCGACGGAGGCGGACTCGATCCAGGCGTCGTTCTGCCGGGCGATCACGAACACGTTCAGCGCCGGTGGCAGCGAGGCCATCAGCACGGCGGTCGCGGCCCAGGGCTGCGCGAACGGCCCGAACGCGAGCATCAGGCCGAATGCCGCGAGCGGGTGGAACAGCAACTTGATCGCGATCACGCCCGGCACCTCCCAGGGCACGCGGTCGAATGGGCGCAGCGCCACGGTCACGCCGAGCACGAACAGCGCGGTCGGGGCCGCCGCGTTCTGCAGGAAGGTGATCGTGCGATCGAGCGCGACCGGCATCTCGAGATGCAGCGATGCGAAGGCCGCGCCGAAACAGGCCGACATGATCAGCGGGTTGAGCACGATCTGCTTCAGCACGACGCCGAAGGCGTGCACCATCGAGGGATGGTCGCGGTCGGAGAGCTCGATCAGCAGCGGCACGATGGTGAACAGGAAGATGCTGTCGCAGCAGAAGATCAGCGCGGTCGGCGCCGCGGCCTTGGTCCCCAGCACGGCGAGCGCCAGCCCCGGCCCCATATAGCCGATATTGCCGTAGCCGCCGGACAAACCCGCAAGCGTCGCCTCGCGCAATGTCAGCCGGCCGAAAACCTTGCCCACGACCAGCGCCAGGGTGAAGGCGGCGACGGTGGACAGCGTGGTCGCGACCAGGAACGGAGGGTTGTTCAATTCCGAGAACGGCGTCTTGGACATGATCGCAAACAGCAACGCCGGCAGCGACACGTAGAGCAGGAAGAAGTTCATCCAGGCGAGGCCTGATTCCGGCAGGGATTTGACCTTGCCGCAGGCGAAACCGACGAAGATCAGGCCGAAATAAGGTAGCGCGAGATTGAGGATATCGACCATTGATGAAGTGTTTTCTGAAGATTTGGGGGCTATCCGCCCCTTTAGTGAACGCTAATTCCAGATGAGGCCACTAGCATCGGCCACAATCCTGGTCTATCGACGGGGAATGATTAAAGCGCGGACCGCCAAATTCCAGATCGGACAGGTCGTGCGCCACCGGATCTTCTCGTTCCGGGGCGTCATCTTCGACATCGATCCGGAATTCAACAACACCGAGGAGTGGTGGCTGTCGATCCCCGAGGAGGTGCGGCCCCATAAGGACCAGCCGTTCTACCACCTGCTCGCGGAGAACGCGGAGTCCGAATACGTCGCCTACGTGTCCGAGCAGAACCTGTTGCCGGACGAGTCTGGCGAGCCGGTCCGGCATTCCCAGGTGGCCGAGATCTTCATCAAGAACAAGGATGGCGGCTATCGCCCGCGTAATCCCTCGCTGAACTAGGATTTCTCCGCCGACAGCGGCCAGCAAAAAGGCGCTCGAAACGAGCGCCTTTTTCATGTCCGGGATTGGGTCCGATTACTTCTGACCCGCGGGCGGTGCGCCCGGAGGCGTGCCCTGCTGCTCGAGCTTCTTGCGCTGCTCGTCAGCCTTCTTCTGCAGCTCTTCCTGCAGCTTCTTCTGGGTTTCCTCGAACACCTTCGGGTCGGTCGGCGGACCGTCATAGGCCTTCTGGAATTCGCCGGCGAGCGGCAGCGGCAGGGTCAGCGGCGCGCCGTTGGCATTGATCGCCTGGACAACGAGATTCTGGCCCTTCTTCATGTTGTTGATGAGCTCGGGCGTTGCTTCGTAGTCCGACATGCAGCCGTTCTGGAAGCAGATCACATAGGGCTGCTGCAGCGGCGCGTTGCTGTCCACGATGATGCGGGTGCCGTGCACGAGCTGCATGCCGAGCGGCAGCGTCACGCGCAGGATCTTCTTGGGCTCGCCTTCCGGCTCGATGATGACGGCGGCGATGACCGGCTGGCCCGACTCGATGCGGCCGTCCTTGCCGGTGAAGCAGACCTGCTTGGCATTGGCGTCCTGACCCTTCAGGCAGAACTTGGTCCAGGGAGCGTAGATCAGCTGGATCTGCTGGTCGGCCGGCTGGGCCGCGCCCTGCTGCGCCGGAGCGCCCTGGGCCGGAGCCTGCTGGGCCGGGGCCTGAGCGGCCGGCGCCGGAGCCTTGGGGGCAGCCTTGGGAGCCGCTTTCGGGGCCGGAGTCGCCTTGGGCGCGCCGGGGGCCGGTGCCGGGGTTTGGGCCTCGGCGGCAAACGGGACGGCCAACGCCGTCGCCGTCAACAAGGCGAGAAGTCGCCCGCGCGGCCGGACGGACGCGGCCAAGTAACGGAAATTCATTGCGGAAAACCCTTTCTGAACGGGAAGTGCCCGAACCGCTCCGAAGCGCCGAACCTGGCCGCCTTGGGCGCGGCTCTCTCCCCGTCAATTGAGGCGGATAAGTGACGGGCTCGACGCTCTTGCGCGATTGGGTGCCTTCTTAACGTGGCCGACGAAAAGATCAATGCCGACAAGCGCCTTTGGCCACGCCGCAAGCTGAGCCCAGTGAATTCCCTGTGATAGGATTCAGACCCGCGGGTCTTCGAATCAACGTGTGCTGATGTTCATGTTCCAACGCCGCTTCGAGGGCCCCGGTGTCCGCCTTTGCGTCCTGGCCCTGGTGATGGCCTCGGTCCTTGGCTTGGCGCTTGTCAGTGGACCGTCGACAGGCGCCGCACGCGCCGACGAGACCCATGCCATCGCCATGCACGGCAAGCCGGCGATGCCTGCCGATTTCAGCCATATGCCCTACGCCAACCCCGATGCTCCCAAGGGCGGCCGCCTGACCTGGGGCGTTCTCGGCACCTTCGACAGCCTCAATCCCTTCATCGTCAAGGGATTGGCCGTGCAGCAGATGCGGAGCTACGTGGTCGAAAGCCTGCTGGCCCGCGGCAATGACGAGCCGTTCACGCTTTACGGCCTGCTCGCCAGGAGCATCGAGACCGACGATGAGCGCAGCTTCGTCACGTTCCGTCTCGATCCGCGCGCCCGCTTCTCCGACGGCAAGCCTGTGCTTGCGGAAGACGTGCTGTTCTCCTGGCAGCTGCTGCGCGACCACGGCCGGCCGAACCACCGGCAGTATTACGCCAAGGTCGCCAAGGCCGAGGCGACCGATCCACTCACCGTCCGCTTCGACCTCACCGGCGCCAATGATCGCGAGCTACCGCTGATCCTCGGCCTGATGCCGATCCTGCCCAAGCACGCGGTCGACGTCGCGACCTTCGAGGAAACGACGCTGACGAGCCCGATTGGCTCCGGCCCCTATCGCGTCACGGCCGTGAGACCCGGCGCCAGCGTGACGCTCACTCGCAATCCCGACTATTGGGGCCGCGACCTCGCAATCAACCGCGGGCTCTTCAATTTCGACGAGATCCGGCTGGACTATTTTCGCGAGGCCAACGGTCAGTTCGAAGCTTTCAAGCGCGGCCTCTACGATTTCCGCGTCGAGCACGAGCCGCTGCGCTGGCACGACGGCTATGATTTTCCCGCCGCAAAAAGCGGCGAAGTGATCCGCGACACCGTCAGGCCGGGCCTGCCGCAGCCCTCCGAATTCCTGGTGTTCAACACGCGCAGGCCGATCTTCGCCGACATCCGCGTGCGCCAGGCGCTGACGCTGCTGTTCGATTTCGAGCTGGTCAACCGCAACTACTTTTTCGGGCTCTATTCGCGCGTGGCCGGCTATTTCGCCGGATCCGACCTGTCGGCCTATGGCCGGCCAGCGGACCCGCGCGAGCGTGAGCTTCTCAAGCCGTTCGCCGCTCGAATTCCACCCGACATCATGGACGGCAGCTACCGCCTTCCCGTGACCGACGGATCGGGACGCGACCGCACCACGTTGCGCGCGGCGCTGAAACTGTTGTCCGAGGCCGGCTACGATCTCGACGGCACGGTGCTGCGCAACCGCGCGACCAAGGCGCCCTTCAGCTTCGAGATACTGGTCACGACCCGCGACCAGGAGCGCATCGCGCTCGCGTTCCAGCGCGACCTCAGGCGCGCAGGCATCGAGCCGAGCGTGCGGTCGGTCGACCCCGTGCAGTTCGACCAGCGCCGTTTGGCTTACGAATTCGACATGATCCAGAACCGCTGGGACCAGTCGCTTTCGCCCGGCAACGAGCAATCTTTCTACTGGGGCAGCGCGGCCGCGGACAATCCAGGGACCCGCAACTACATGGGCGCCAGGGATCCGGCGGTCGATGCCATGATCGCCGCCCTGCTCGAGGCCCGTGAACATACGGAGTTCGTCTCGTCTGTGCGAGCGCTCGACCGGGCTCTGATCGCGGGCTTCTACACAATCCCCCTGTTTAACGTATCCGAGCAATGGATCGCGCGCTGGAATCGGATAGAACGGCCCAAGGCCACCTCGCTCTCCGGCTATTTGCCGGAGACCTGGTGGTCGAAGGGGCAGCCGCAAGCCACTCAAGCAAAGTGACGCCGTGAACCAGCCAGCCGCATCGCCGACGCTCGACACGCTGTTTCAGCGCACGCTGACCCGGCAGCCGCACGCGGCCGCTTTGCTCGATCCCCTCAACAAGGCACGTGTGACCGGGCACCAGCCGCGACGAATGAGCTACGCCGAGGCCGACACGGCCATCGAGGCGCTGTCAGCCCATTTCGTCGAATCGGGGCTGCCGGCCAATTCCGTCATCGCGATCCAGCTGCCCAACACGGTCGAGTTCGTGCTGACGGTGCTCGCCGCCCATCGTGCCGGCCTCGTCGTCGCCGTGCTGCCGTTGCTGTGGCGCCATGCGGAACTGACCGCCGCGCTCAACCGGACGGCGGCTCGCGCCATCGTCACCATGAGCAAGGTCGACGGCGTCAGCTATGCCGACCTCGCGATGCATGCGGCGGCCGAGGCCTTCTCGATCCGCTACGTCTGCGGCTTCGGGACCGATCTGCCCGAAGGCATGGCGTCGCTCGACGACGTGCTGGCACGCCCGCCTGGCACCACGCGCACCGTGATCCAGGACGGCCGCAAGGCGGCGATGATCTCCTTCGACGTCACCACGGAAGGCTTTCGTCCGGTCCCGCGGCCGCATTTCAGCCTGATCGCCGGCGGGCTCGCGATGTCGCTCGGAGCCGACATCAAGCAGGGCGCGACGGTGATGGCGGCCTTCGCGCCGATGTCGTTCGCCGGCCTCGCCTCCTCGCTCGCGGTGTGGCTGCTCTCGGGCGGCGCGCTGGCGCTGCATCATCCCTTCGAGAACGAGGTGCTGGAGCAGCAGATCAACGAGCATGAATGCGAGGTGCTGATCGCGCCGGCGCAGCTAGCGCTGCGGCTCGGCGATTCCGACCTGGCGGCGCGGATGCCCTCCTTGCGCAACGTCATTGGCCTGTGGCGCGCGCCCGAGCAAGTGGCGGCGAGCGAAGCATGGATCGCGCCCCATTCGCCGCTGACCGACGTCTATCTGTTCGGTGAAGCCGGCCTGTTCGGTGCCCGCCGCGGCGAGGACGGCATGCCGGTCGCGGTGATGCCCGGACCGCACGGCGCTCCGCGCGAGCAGTCGGGCTCGTCCATCGCCGGCGAGATCCTGCTGACGCCGAAGGGCACACTCGGCCTGCGCGGCCCGATGGTGCCGATCGCCGCCTACGCCCCACCGCAGCCGGTCGGTGACACCCTGATCGCGCAGCCGCCGCGCGACTTTGTCGACACCGGTTATGCGGCGCGGCTCGACCGTCCGAGCGGCGCGATCTGCATCACCGCGCCGCCCTCCGGCATCATGGCCGTCGGCGGCTACCGCTTCCTCTCGAACGATTTGCAGGAATGGGCACGCCGGCTCGGCCAGGGCGCGCTGCTCACCGCACTGCCCGACCGGTTGTCCGGGCACAGGCTGGCCGGGCGCGCCCAGGACAATGCGCGCGCCCGCGAGGCGCTCAGCGAGCTCGGGCTTAACCCTTTGATGGTCGAAGCTTTTCGCGACCGCTCCGGGCCGATCTAGGCGCAGTTTCGCCTGGAACGTTGACGCCGCATTAAGGCGGCCAAACTACATTGCGCGGCATCTGTCGCGTGATCAGAGTTTGTCGAATGTCCCAGGCGGGCCCGATCCTCTTTGTGTCCAATGCCGATCGGCCGCCCTTCGTCGGGGCGCTGGACGAGGCCCGGCTGTTTCCCGTGGTCGATATCGATTGGGCCAGCGCGGCACGCGCGGTCGAAGAGGTGCAGCCGGCCGCGATTCTCGCCATGATGTCGGGCGGACACGAGCCGCATATGGCATCGCTCGCAAGGAAGATCGCCGAGCAATCGCCCTACCTTCCTTTTGTCGCCGTGGATGCGGCGGGCACGCTGCCTCACAACGCCCTGCCCTTTTCCTCGCGCGGCGGCCATCCCGACCGCCTGATCGCACGGCTTCGCGCCGCGCTACGCGTGCGCACGTTGCACGCCACGGTGCTGCGCCGTCTGCCCGAAGTGAAAGTCGCGCTGCCGGAGGGTGACCCCGCACGCGATGCCACCGTGCTGCTGATCGGCCGTGGCGCGGCCTACCCCGCACTCTCCGTCGCGCTCGGCGAACGCGTCGGCGTCGTCGGCGCGCTCTCGATCGAGGCCGCCGCGAAACACCTCAACACCCGCGATCTCGACGGCGTCGTCCTTGCCGAGGGCTTTACCGCGCGCGTCACCGACGCCTTTCTGACGGTGCTTGCCGAGGACACCCGCTTTCGCAGCCTGCCCGTGGTCGTCACCGCGCACCAGCTGACGCAGACCTACGACCTGCCCAATCTCGAACTGATCCCCGGCGAGCCGGCCAGGGTCGCGGCCAATGCGCTGCCGCTGATCCGCCAGCACGCGATGGAAGCCCAATTGAGCCGCACGCTGCGCTCGATCGATGCCGGCGGCTGGCTCGATCCGCGCAGCGGCCTGCTGACGGCGGAAGCCTTCGCCCGCGATTTCGCCAAGGCGGTCGAGCAGACACTGGCGCGCGGCGGCGGCCTCTCGGTCGCACGCTTCGCCTTCGACCCCGGCAATTCCCGCGCCCAACTCGACGCCGCGCGTATTTTGAGCCGCCTGATGCGGCAGATGGATTTCGGCGTGGCGCAGAAGGACGGCTCGGTGATCGTCGTGTTCGCGGAGACCGACTTCCGCACCGCGCATATGATCGCGCGGCGCTTGTCGGCGGTGATGCGCCACACCTCCAACGGCAAGCATGAGATGCGCAGCGAGCCCGTGGTCAGCGTGGACTCGCTGTCGCCGTCGGACACGGCACGGTCGCTGCTGGCCCGGCTGTCGGCGGACGCGTCACGGGCGGCGTCGTAACGGCTCTCGTGCCCCGGGCGCAGCGCAGCGCTCTTCGCGGTGCGCTGCATAACCGGGGCCCACCATTGCCTCCAAAAACCCGGTCCCGGCTCTGCGCTCCGCTTCGCTGCGCTTGTCCGGGACACAAAGAGCCTCACGCCGCCTTCTTGCTCTCCGCGAGCTGCGCCAGCTGCCGCATGATCTCCGTCGTGCCGGCAAGTCGCTCCTCCGGTGTCTCCCAGTCCTGCAAAAACACCACCTTCATGTCGGGGCGCACCTTGGCGGCCTGTCCGTAGCTGCGGATGAAGCTCACCAGGCGATCGGGATGGGCGAAGGAATTGTCGCGGAAGACGATCACGGCGCCCTTCGGGCCGGCGTCGATCTTCTCGACATTGGCCCTGCGGCAGAACGCCTTGATCGCGGCGACTTTGAACAGATAGCGCACCTCGTCGGGCAGAACGCCGAAGCGATCGCGCATCTCGGCGCCAAAGTTCTCGATCTCCTCCTCGGTGTCGAGATCTGCGAGCCGCCGGTACAGCGACAGCCGCACCGAGAGATCGCCGACATAGTCCTCGGGAATGAGCACGGGCATCCCGATGGTGATCGACGGCGACCAGCGGTCGGCGGCGGGCTCGGACACGCCGGCCTTGAGGTTGACGATCGCCTCCTCCAGCATCGATTGGTAAAGCTCGAAGCCGACCTCCTTGATGTGGCCGGACTGCTCCTCGCCGAGCAGATTGCCGGCGCCGCGGATGTCGAGGTCGTGGGAAGCGAGCTGGAAGCCGGCGCCGAGGGTCTCCAGCGATTGCAGCACGGTGAGCCGGCGCTCGGCCTGCGCGGTGATCTTCTGCTGCGCCGGCAGCGTGAACAGCGCATAGGCGCGCAGCTTGGAGCGGCCGACGCGGCCGCGCAGCTGATAGAGCTGGGCGAGGCCGAACATGTCGGCGCGGTGTACGATCAGCGTGTTGGCGTTCGGGATGTCGAGGCCGGACTCGACGATCGTGGTCGACAGCAGGATGTCGAACTTGCCGTCGTAGAACGCGGTCATGATGTCCTCGATCACGGCGGGCGGCATCTGCCCGTGTGCGACCGCGACCTTCATCTCGGGCACGTTCTTGTCGAGGAAGTCCTTGACCTCGGCGAGGTCGTCGATGCGCGGCACCACGTAGAACGCCTGGCCGCCGCGATAGCGCTCACGCAGCAATGCCTCGCGGATCATCAGCGGGTCGTGCGGAGCGACGAAGGTGCGCACCGCAAGGCGGTCCACGGGCGGAGAAGCGATGATCGAGAGCTCGCGGACGCCGGTCAGCGCGAGTTGCAGCGTGCGCGGGATCGGCGTTGCCGACAGTGTCAGCACGTGCACCTCGGAGCGCAGCGCCTTCAGACGCTCCTTGTGAGTGACGCCGAAATGCTGCTCCTCGTCGACGATCACGAGGCCGAGATCGCGGAATTTGATGGCCTTGCCGAGCAGCGCGTGAGTACCGACGACGATATCGACCGAGCCGTCGGCGATACCCTTCTTGACGAGGTTGAGCTCCTTGGTCGCGATCAGGCGCGAAGCCTGCGCCACGTTCACGGGAAAGCCCTTGAAGCGCTCGGTGAAGGTCTTTGCGTGCTGGCGCGCGAGCAGCGTGGTCGGCACCACGACCGCGACCTGCTTGCCCTCGAGCGCCACGGCAAACGCTGCGCGCAGGGCCACCTCGGTCTTGCCGAAACCGACGTCGCCGCAGATCAGCCGGTCCATTGGGCGGCCGAGCTCGAGGTCTTTCAGTGTGGATTCGATGGCCCCCAGCTGGTCCTCGGTCTCGTCATAGGGGAAGCGTGCGCAGAATTCGTCGTAGAGGCCGGGCTGCACCGGCAGCTTCGGCGCCTCGTGCAAATGGCGCGCGGCCGCGATCTTGATCAGTTCGCCGGCGATCTCGCGAATGCGGTTCTTGAGCTTCGCCTTGCGGGTCTGCCAGCCGCCACCGCCCAGGCGATCCAGCTCGACCGAGGTCTGGTCGGAGCCGTAGCGCGACAGCAGCTCGATGTTCTCGACCGGCAAAAACAGTTTTGTCTCGGCGGCATAATGCAGCTCGAGGCAGTCGTGCGGCGCGCCGGCGACGTCCAGCGTCTGCAGGCCGACGAAGCGGCCGATGCCGTGATCGACGTGGACGACGATGTCGCCGGCGGCAAGGCTCGTCACCTCCGAGATGAAATTGTCGAGCTTGCGGCTGGCCTTGCGCGGCCGCACCAGGCGGTCGCCGAGGATGTCCTGCTCGCTGATGAGGGCGATCTCGTCGGTTTCGAAACCGCTCTCGAGACCGAGCACGGCGAGCATGGTCTCGTTGCGCGGGGTCGCCTGCACCGTGCGCCAGGAGTTGACGCTGGTGGTATGGGTCAGCTTGTGGTCGCGCAGCATCGAGGTCATGCGGTCGCGCGAGCCTTCGCTCCACAGTGCGATCACGACCTTCTTGCGCTGCGCCTGCAGCGCCATGACGTGGCTGACGACGGCCTCGAACACGTTGACCGTTGTGTCGTTGCGCTCCGGCGCGAAGTCGCGGCCCTTGCGCGCACCGGCGTCGACGACGCCAGTCCCATCGGCGGGAACCGAGAACTGCGTCAGCCGCACCAGCGGCATCTCGCTCTCGCGCTTGGTCCATTCCTCGCCGGTGAGATAGAGCCGATCGGGCGGCAGCGGCTTGTAGATCGCGCCGCCGCCGGGATGCTCCATCGCCTCGCGGCGGGCCTCGTAATAGTCCTGGATCTGCTTGAAGCGCTCGCGGACGGCGTCCTCGGCCTGCGGCTCGATCGCGATCGGAGCGCCTTGCAGATAGTCGAACAGCGTGTCCATCCGGTCCTGGAACAGCGGCAGCCAGTGCTCCATGCCGGGATGGCGGCGGCCCTCGCTGACGGCCTCGTACAGCGCATCGTCGCGCTCGGGTGCGCCGAACTCGGCGACATAGCCCATGCGGAAACGGCGGATGGTGTCGGTGACGAGCTGGAATTCGGAGACCGGCACGAGGTCGAGCGAGCGCATGTCGAGCAGCGTGCGCTGGGTCTCGGCATCGAAGCTGCGGATCGATTCCAGGCTGTCGCCGAAAAAGTCGAAGCGCACGGGCTGGTCGAGGCCGGCCGGAAACAGATCCAGGATGCCGCCGCGCACGGCATATTCGCCGGGCTCGCGCACGGTCGAGGAGCGGTTGTAGCCGTTGTGCTCCAGCCAGGCCACGATGGTGTCCATCGGCACGACATTGCCGGGGGCAACCGACAGCGCCTGCGCCGCGACGAGTTCGCGCGCAGGCACGCGCTGCACGACGGCGTTCACCGTGGTCAACACGATCAGCGGCTTTTCGCTGCCGGTCAGGGACGCAAGCCGCGCCAGCGTCGTCAGGCGTTGCGCCAGGATGCCGCCATGCGGCGAGACACGGTCATAGGGCTGGCAGTCCCAGGCCGGAAAGGTCAGCACCGGCAGATCGGGCGCGAAGAATTGCAGCGCGCGTTCGAGCTGCTGCATGCGCGGGCCGTCGCGGCAGACCACCGCCATGCTGACGGCCGGCTTCTTCGGCCGCGCCGCGATGGCCCGCGCGAGATCGGAGACGACGAGCCCCTCGGCGCCTTCCGCGACATTGGCAAGCGTCAGCGCCCGGCCGGGCGCAAGCAGCTCGGCCGGCGATTTCATGCCCTGTTTCATACGCCGCCGTCCGCGATCGGATAGGCCTTGATGCGGGCGAACAATGCGCCGGTGACGTCAGCCGGCAGCACCTTGTCGCCGGTGATGGCGGCATAGAGATCGGGATCGTTGACCTCGAGCAGCGCCTCGAGCTGGGTCAACTCGTCATCCGACAGATGGCCGATCTCGGCATCGGCGAAGCGGCCAAGGATCAGATCCATCTCGCGCGTGCCGCGGTGCCAACAGCGGAACAAAAGCCGCTTGCGGCGATCGTCCAGCCCGCTGCTCGATCGTGTCGTTCCCGTCATGTCTCAAATCCAGTCAAACGCAGAAAGCCCGGACGTGCCGGGCGGGGTCGATATAGCCATTCGACCGGGCCGTGTCAGCCCTCGATTTGGCATGGCCCAGCGGCGAGCGCAGGGTACGAAAAAAGACGTGGATGCCCAGCACAAAGCCGGGCAAGACGGGCCGAAACGATCCTAGATTCGCATCCATGCGCCCAAGCCTGCTCAATCCGCTGTTTGCTGCCGTGACCAGCCTGCCCGGCGTCGGTCCGAAGCAGGACAAGCTGCTGCAGTACCTGCTCAGCCGCAGCGAGACGCCGCGGCTCGTCGATCTCCTGCTGCATCTGCCGAGCCAGGTGATCGACCGCCGGGCACGGCCGAAGATCCGCGACGCAGTGCAGGGAACCATGGTGACGCTGGAGGTCACCGTCGACCGCCACCGCCCGCCCCCGCCGCGCAATTCGCGCGCACCGTATCTGGTCTACGCCAGCGACGACACCGGCGACGTCGTGCTGACCTTCTTTCGCGCCAAGCCGGGCTATGTCGAGAAGCTGCTGCCGGTCGGCGAGAAGCGCTACGTCTCCGGCACGCTTCAGATGTACGACGGCATCCCGCAGATCGTGCATCCCGACCGCGTGCTGGACGAGGAAGCGATCTCGAAACTCTCCGGCATCGATCCGGTCTATCCGCTGACGGAAGGCCTCGCGCTCGGCTCGCTGCGCCGCGCGATCGCGCAGGCCCTGCAGAAGCTGCCGGCGCTGCCGGAATGGATCAGCCCGGAGGTGATGCGACGCTGTAATTTTCCGCCGATCGCCGAAGCGCTCAATCGGGTGCATCAGCCTGTCGAGCTCACGGACATCCTGCCCGACCAGCCATTCTGGTCGCGCCTCGCCTTCGACGAGCTCCTGGCCGGGCAGCTCGCGCTGGCCCTCATCCGCGCGCAACTGCGCCGCCCCGCCGGCATGCGCAATGCCGGCGACGGTCACCTCCGCAACAAGATCATCGACGCCCTGCCCTATGCACTGACGCCCTCCCAGCGCAGCGCTGCGGCGGCGATCGCCGAGGACCTGCAGCAGCCGGTGCGCATGCTGCGCCTGCTGCAGGGCGATGTCGGCTCGGGCAAGACCGTGGTCGCGCTGCTCGCGGCCGCCGCCGTCGCCGAGGTCGGCAAGCAGGCCGCACTGATGGCGCCGACCGAAATTTTGGCGCGCCAGCACATCAAGACCATCGCCCCGCTCGCCGAGCGGGCCGGCATGCGCGTCGCGATCCTCACCGGCCGCGAGAAAGGCAAGGAGCGGCGCGAGATCATCACGCAGCTCGAAGCAGGCGAGATCGATCTGCTCGTCGGCACCCACGCCCTGATCCAGGACGACGTGATCTTCCACGACCTCGCGCTCGCAATCGTCGACGAGCAGCACCGTTTTGGCGTGCGCGAGCGCCTGGCGCTAACGTCGAAGGGGGAAGCCGTCGACGTGCTGGTGCTCAGCGCCACACCGATTCCGCGCACGCTGGTGCTGACCTATTTCGGCGACATGGACATATCCGAGCTGCGCGAGAAGCCTGCCGGCCGGCAGCCGATCGACACCCGCGCCGTCGCCATGAGCCGGCTCGGCGAGGTTCTGGACGGCGTCGGCCGCGCGCTCGACGTCGGCAAGCTGGTCTACTGGATCTGCCCGCTGGTGGAGGAATCCGAGGCCGAGGGCACCGAGCACCTCACCAACGCGACCAAGCGTTTCGAGAGCCTGCAAAAGCGTTTTGGTGATCGTGTCGGCCTCGTCCACGGCCAGATGAAGGGCACCGACAAAGACCGCGTGATGGGCCAGTTCGCCGCTCACGAGATTGGCCTTCTGGTTGCCACCACCGTGGTCGAGGTCGGCGTCGACGTGCCGGCGGCGACCATCATGGTGATCGAGAACGCGGAGCGTTTCGGCCTCGCCCAGCTGCACCAGTTGCGCGGCCGCATCGGCCGCGGCTCGGAGGCCTCGACCTGCATCCTGCTCTATAGCGAACCGCTCGGCGAGATGTCCAAGGCCCGACTCAAGGTGATCCGCGAGACCACCGACGGTTTTCGAATCGCCGAGGAGGACCTGAAGCTGCGCGGCGAAGGCGACGTGCTGGGCGTGCGCCAGAGCGGCCTGCCCGGCTACCGCATCGCGCGCTCGGAGGTCCACGGCCAGCTCATCACCCAGGCGAGAGACGAGGCGCTGCGCATCCTAAAAGACGATCCGAAGCTGAAGGGCGAGCGCGGGGAGGCGTTGCGCTGCCTGCTGTATCTCTACGAACGGGACGAGGCGATCCCGCTCATCGGGGCGGGTTAACCTGCCGTTCTTCGTCGTCCAACCTCATAGGCTGCCACGTGCGCGCGGGCCAGATCCAGCAGCGGCGTGTCGATGCCAAGCTCTCGGGCGCGATTGGCCATATCGCCGAGGATGTGCTCGGATTCGGTGACCGAACCGCGCTCGATATCGCGCAGCATCGATGCCTTCAGCGGCGAATCCAGCGCCGTGAAGAGCTTGCGGTCGAACTCGATGAAGGGAGCGCGCGGCTCGAAACCCGACGCCGTCGCAACGGCACAACAATCGGCGAACAAGCGGAAAATGGACTGCTCGCCGTTCGGCACGGCCAGGATGTCGCCGATGCTGGCGCGCATCAGGCAAGTGATGCCGGCGAGCGTCGAGAGCTGAACGAACTTCTCCCACATGTCCTGCATGATCGCTTCGCTGGCACGCACGTCGATGCCGGGAACGTCGAGCAGCCCCTCCAATGCGAGCGCGCGCTCGCTCAGCGCGCCCTCGACCTCGCCGAAGACGATGGTCTGGTTGGCCATGAACTGAACCACCCCGCCATCCGCATCCAGCCCGGCGCTGACGTTCGCGAGACCACCGAGGACGCGCGCGGCGCCGAACCGTGCGGCGAGAGCGTCGACATGTTTCAGCCCGTTCAGGATCGGCAAGATCAGCGTGCTCGGGCCGACCGCGGGCGCAAACTGGGTCATCGCGTCATCAAGCGAGTAGGCCTTCACCCCGACGAGCACGACGTCAAATGGCTCCTTGAGGTCCTTCGCCAGAACGATCCTCGGCTGCACGGCAAAATCGCCGTGTGGACTCACGACCTGTAGTCCGTTCAGGCGCAATTGTTCGGCCCGCGTCCCGCGCACCAGGAAGGTCACGTCGCGGCCTGCTCGAACCAAGCAAGCTCCATAATAGCCGCCGAGCGCGCCAGCGCCGATCACCAGCACTCTCATTCGAACTCCCGTTGCAGAGGAACCGCAAAGACAATAGCAGATGCGCTCCGCAGCGTCTCCTCCGTGACGGCTTGGATAAAGCTGTTGTAGCAGACCGCCCCTTCCGCCGCGGCCGCTTTCGTGAAACCTTCTCGCGATGCGCCGGATCATTGTCGTTGGCTCCCAGGGCAGCGGAAAGACGAGCCTCGCCCTGAGTCTCGGGCGCAAGCTCGGCCTGCCCGTGGTGCATCTCGACGTGCTCTATTGGCGGCCGGGCTGGAAGCCATCGGACAAGGCGAGCTTTCGGGCACGTGTCACTGAAGCCATCGCCGGCGACGCCTGGGTCGTCGACGGCAGCTTCTCGGATCTGGCCTTCGATCTCACGATCGCACGCGCCGATATTCTCGTTGTCATCGACCGTCCGCGCTGGCTCTGCCTGTGGCGCATTCTCTGGCGCTCGGCGTTCGATCGCGATACGAGGCGGCCCGATCTGCCGGAGGGATGCCCGGAACAGTTCGACTGGAAGCTGATGCAGGAGGCATGGCGCTACGACACCGAGCGCGTGCCCGTCATCGAGGCCGAACGTCTTCAGTACGGCCCCGATGTCCCCGTCCTGCGCCTGAGGCGCGACCGGGACATTCAGGGCTTTCTGGACTCGGTCTCAGCAAACGGCGAGTGAACGCAATCCGGATCAGGATTTGGTCCGCGCGATCCCCGCGGCGAATGTCTTCATCAGCTCGGCATCCACCGCCTCGCCCTTCGCGTCTTCCGCCAGATGCTCGAACCAGCGTGCAAAGCCCTCGTAGATCTGGCTGGCCGGATGGTCGGGCCCGAGGAAACCGGAAATCTCCCGCATCTCCGCGACCCAGCGATAGGCTTTCGGAATCATGTCCGGCAGCGCGACCTCCAGCCGGGCCAGGATCGCGGGTTGGCTCAGTGCCAGCTCGTCGCGCAGCGCATCGGCCGCGCCCGCTTTCGTGGCCGCGACCACCATGGCTGAGCCGATGCCGGCGAGGCCCTTGACGATGCCGGCATAGGACATTTTCAGAGCGGACGCCGCGCCGACCGGGCCCTCGACGATCCGCACGTCGAGCCCGAAATCCTTGAGTACCGCGACGTCTTTGGCGTGCTCGCCGGACACGTAGAACGCAGGACTTTTACCGCCCGGCTGCGGCGGAAAGCCGATGATCCCGCCATCGACGAACGGCGCCTGCGCCGAGCCGATGATCTCCTCGATCCCACGTACGGTGTCGACGTTGACGGCGTTGCAATCCACGACGATGGGCTTGTTCTCACGCCTGACGATCAGCGCCGCCAGCCGCTCGGCCAGCGCGACGGCTTCACCCGGCGGCACGATCGAAAGAATGATGTCGGCGTCCGCAATCGCCTCGTCCTCGGCGCCGATCATGCCGGCGTCTGCTGCGCGCTTTTTCGTCGCCTCGCTCCGCCCTTTCAAGGACGTCAACACCCGCGCGCCATGCTCGCTGAGACGGCGGGCGACGGCGCTGCCCATGGCGCCGGGCGCGAGGATCGCGATGGTTTTGGACATCATGCACTCCAGATCGAATTCCGAGCGAGGCGCTCAGGTCACCGGAGAATAGCAGAGGATGCGAACGCAGCGTGACCGGCGGCCATCCCGCGCGGGAATGGCCCTACTCCACCTTCGCAGGCTCGGGCCGAATCGTCGACGCATTGGCGATGCGCGCGGCATTCGCCATGCCGGCAAGCGCCGCGGCCTTCTTCGGATCTGGTGCCGAGCCGGGCTGCACCACGCCGGCCGACATGATCAGCGTCGCGGCATCCTCCGTGCTCATATCGACCTCGACGATCTTGCTCTTGGGCACATAGAAGAAGAACCCGGTGGTCGGGTTCGGCGAGCACGGCAGGAACACCGAGACGTGCTCCTCCTGCCCCGGCAGGCTACGCGCGACCTCTTCATTCGGCGATTGCGAGATCAGCACGATCGACCACATGCCCGGCGAGGGAAACTCGACCAGGCCCACTTTCCGGAAGCTCGAGCCCTTGCCCGAGAACAGCGTCTCGAACACCTGTTTCAGGCCACGGTAGATGGCGCGCACGGCCGGGATCCGGCCAAGAAACGTTTCGCCGACGTCAACGAGCGTGCGGCCGATCAGGTTAGCCGCGAGGAAGCCGACCAGTGTGAGCGTGAAGAATGCGACAACCAGTCCCCAGCCGGGAATGACGTAGGGCAAATACGTCTCCGGCCGGTAGGCCAGCGGCACGAACGGCCGCACCACGCCGTCGACCCAGGTGACGAACCACCACACCAGATACAGCGTGATGGCGATCGGCCCTGTGACGACGAGGCCGGTCAGAAAGTAATTGCGGAAGCGGCCCATCAGGCCGGTATGCGGTTCCGGCAGGGGATCAAGAGGCGCAGGCGCGTCGTCGCGGGGGTTCATTCGGGTTCCAGGTCGGTCGCAGCATACAAGCTAGGGTCTTCTAGCAGGTTTTGGAAGACCGCGACCGCCTGATATCCCGTCTGCCTATTCCACAGTCACCGATTTCGCGAGATTACGCGGCTGGTCGACATCGGTGCCCATCACGACAGCCGTGTGATAGGCGAGCAGCTGCACGGGGACGGCGTAGACCATCGGCGTGAAAGCCGCCGCCATGTCTGGCATGACGATGGTGACGAGGGACTCGACCGTCGCCTCTTCCGCGCCCTTGGCGTCCGTCATCAGGATGATGTTGCCGCCGCGGGCGGCGACCTCCTGCATGTTGGAGACCGTCTTTTCGAATACCCGATCGTAGGGCGCGATGACGACGACGGGCATGGTCTCGTCGATCAGCGCGATCGGTCCATGCTTGAGCTCGCCGGCGGCATAGCCCTCGGCGTGGATGTAGGAGATCTCCTTCAGCTTCAGCGCGCCTTCCAGCGCCAGCGGGAAGCTGGTGCCGCGGCCGAGATAGAGCACGTCACGCGACTTGGCGATCCGGTGCGCGAGCTTCTCGATCTGGAGCTCGGTGGTGAGCGCGTCCGCCATCAGGCGCGGGACCTCGACGAGACCGTGGACCAGCTTGGTCTCGTCCTCGTCGGAGAGTTCGCCGCGCGCCTTGCCTGCGGCGATCGCAAGATTGGCCAGCACCATGAGCTGACAGGTGAAGGCCTTGGTCGATGCGACGCCGATCTCGGGACCGGCCAGCGTTTGCAGCACGGTCTCGCTCTCGCGAGCGATGGTCGAGGTGGGCACGTTGACGACGGCGACCGTGTGCACGCCCTCGGCCTTGGCGTAGCGCAGTGCCGCCAGCGTGTCGGCGGTCTCGCCCGACTGCGAGATGAAGATGGCGAGATCGCCCTTGCGCAGCGGCGCTTCGCGGTAGCGGAATTCGGAGGCGACATCGACCTCGACCGGCAGGCGCGCAAAGCGCTCGAACCAGTATTTTGCGACGAAGCCGGCATAGCTCGCGGTGCCGCACGCCGTGATGTTGATGCGCTGGATGGTCTTGAAGTCGAAGGGCAGCTTGACCGGCAGCGAGACCCGCTCCGTCGCCATGTCGACGTAGCGCGCCAGCGTGTGGCCGACCACTTCCGGCTGCTCGTGGATTTCCTTGGCCATGAAGTGACGGTAATTGGCCTTGTCGACCAGCGACGTAGAGGCGGCGTGCTTGATCTTGTCGCGCTGGACGGCGTTGCCGTCCTTGTCAAAGATATCAGCGCTCTTGCGGGTCAGCACGACCCAGTCGCCATCCTCGAGATAGCTGATCGTGTCGGTGAACGGGCCGAGCGCGATGGCGTCGGAGCCGAGATACATCTCGCCGTCGCCATAGCCGATCGCAAGCGGCGGACCATTGCGGGCGCCGATCATGAGATCGTCGTCGCCGGCGAAGATGAAGCCGAGCGCGAAGGCGCCGCGCAGGCGCCCCAGCGCCAGCTTCACCGCCTCCACCGGCTTGTTGCCGCGCGCGAGCAGATCGTCGACGAGGTGCAGCACGATCTCGGTGTCGGTCTCGGTGTGGAACACCGTGCCCTTCTTCTCGAGCTCCTCGCGCAGCTCGCGGAAATTCTCGATGATGCCGTTGTGGACCACGGCGACGCGCTCGGTCGCGTGCGGATGGGCGTTGTTGACGGTCGGCTTGCCGTGGGTGGCCCAGCGGGTGTGGCCGATGCCGGTCGTGCCCTTGAGCGGCTCGGCTTCCAGCCGCTTCTCCAGGTTCTTCAGCTTGCCCTCGGCGCGGCGGCGCTCCAGATGCTTGCCTTCGAGCGTGGCGACGCCCGCCGAATCGTAACCGCGATATTCGAGACGTTTGAGCGAATCCACCAGTTGCTCTGCAACCGGCTCGCGCCCGAGAATGCCGACAATCCCGCACATGCGGATCACTATCCCCCAAATCGTCGAAAAATCGCCTAAACGACGCGCCCGGTTTTTAGCGAAATTCCCAAGGAACCATATACTCAATAATTATTGCGGATTGAGACAGCCTGGACCGCGACCTGAGCTTCGCCTGCGTCGAATTGGCCGGCGTTAAACCGCGCGCGTTAACTTGTTGTCAACATGTTTGACCAACGATTCCGGTGCAGGAGAGCAAAGCCATGAAAGGCTCGTCCGACCGCAAAGGTCTGTCATCGATGTCCGTGCGCGCCAGCGAGACCACGGGCACGCACCTTGCGCATTGGCCGCCGCCCCAGCGCGGCAAGGAAAGCAAGCCGGTCTTCCTGAAGCATCCGGAAGGCGAGCCGGTCAAGCGCGCCAAGCCGCGCGGCTGGCGCCTGACCCGCGCGATCTTCTCCGAATTCGCCGACGACGAATAGCGGACGCCTCACCACCCGAGAACCAGGGCGAACACGAGGAAAACGACGGACGCCCAGAACGTCAGCCCGGTGACCAGGGATGCGATCTCGGTCGGGTCGCGCTCGCCGAACTGTTCCAACACCCATCGTCCGGGCGGCATGACGACGTGCTTGACGAGGAATGCGATCGGATCGTCGACGAAGTCCTCATCCATGAGCGCGTCGCCTTGGCAACACCGAACAGCAATCGGCACGCGGCCGCCTACTTCTCCGGCTTCTTGCCGCCCGTCTTCATCTCGCGGTAGCGCGCCGCGCCGCCTTCCCGGATGGTCTGCTGGTTGCGCTCCAGCGCCATGGCGTCGTCGGGCACATCGCGCGTGATCACCGAGCCCGAGCCGATATAGGCGCCGTTGCCGATCTTCACCGGCGCGACCAGCGAGGAATTGGTGCCGACGAAGGCGCCCTGCCCGATCACCGTCTTGTGCTTCTTGAAGCCGTCGTAGTTGCAGGTGATGGTGCCGGCGCCGATGTTGGAATTGGCGCCCACGGTGGCATCGCCGATATAGGAGAGATGATTGACCTTGACGCCCGCCTCCAGCGTCGCCGCCTTGGTCTCCACGAAATTGCCGATCCGCGCACCGTCGCCGAGCGAGGTGCCGGGCCGCAGCCGCGCATAGGGACCGATCGAGACGTTCTTGCCGAGCGTCGTCTGCACGATGTGCGAGAAGGAATGGATCACGGTGCCGTCGGCGATCGACACGCCGGGGCCGATCACCACGAACGGCTCGATGGTGACGTCCTTGCCGAACACGGTGTCGGCGGCGAGATAAACCGTCTCCGGCGCGATCAGCGTGACGCCGGCTTCCATCGCCGCCTTGCGCAGCCGCGCCTGCATCACGCCCTCCGCTTCCGCAAGCTGCGCCTTGGTATTGATGCCCCGCACCTCGTCCTCGCTGGTCTCGATCACCACGGACTCCCATCCCTGCTTGCGGACGATTTCGACCGCGTCCGTCAGATAATATTCGCCCTTGGAATTGGCGTTGCCGATTTGCCCAAGGATTTGGAGCGCCCGGCGGCCGTCGATCGCCATCACGCCGGCATTGCACAGATCGATCTTGCGTTCGGCTTCGCTGGCGTCGGCCTGCTCGCGGATCGCGACGAGGCGGTCGCCTTCGACGATGAAGCGGCCGTAACCCGTGGGATCGGCAGCGCGAAAACCGAGCGCGGCGATCGCAGCGCCCTTGGCGAGCGGCGCGCGCAGCCGCGCAAAGGTCTCGGCCGAAATCAGCGGCGTATCGCCGAAGGCGATCAGAAGATCGTCCGCGCCTCGCGCGATCGCCTCGCGCGCCGCCAGCACCGCATGCGCGGTGCCGAGCCGCTCGGCCTGCACGAAGGTGAGTGCGTCGGGCCTGACGCGCTTGGCCTCGTCCGCGACCGCCTGGTGGTCGGGACCGATCACGACCGCGAGCGAGCTACCGGTTCCCTTGGGAGCGGCGCCGAGCACATGGGCCAGCAGCGTCTGGTGAGCGACCGGATGCAGCACTTTCGGCAGGCTCGATCGCATGCGCGTGCCTTCGCCGGCGGCGAGCACGATCGTGAGGCTGGAACGGGCGGTCATCGAAATCCTGTCAGATACGGCCGAATCATTTGGCGCGACGGGCGGGCCACCCGCAAAGGGTCTCGCCTTGCTACCCCCGCAAACGCCCGGAATTCAAGTGCGACGGGGTTTTCCTGTTAATGTTCCCTGATTGATTCGGGGAAGCTTCGGGGCTGGGCACTTAACGTTCATGGCAAAGGATTCCGACCCATTGGCGGATGCCTTCGGCACCAAGGAGACCGGCGGGCTATTCTCCGGACTTGTGGCTGAGGAAGGCGCGTTCGATCGCCGCATGATGTGGCGGCTCGGCTCGTGGGGCGTGGCGGCCGTTGCCGCCGTCACCATCGCGGTCATGGCCAATCAGGCTCAGCTCGGCTGGCGGCGCGACCAGGTTGCGTCCGCCGATCTGGCGCGTCAGGCCGACCGGCTCCAGCTGCTCACCAGGGAGAGCCAGAACGAGGCTCGCCGGCTCACTGCAGCCATCGAGACGCTGAATACCGATCGCGACCGACTGTATTCGCGCGTCACCGTGCTGGAGCAAGGGCTCGATTCCGTCACCGGCGCCATCGCCAAGCAGACCACTGCGGCACCGCAGGCCGGTAAGGCACAGGATGCCGGGCCCGCAGCCCCGAGCGTCGCACCGGTAGCCTCGACGCCAGCTGCCGCCGCCGACAAGCCTCGGACCGAGGCCGCCAAGGAGCCGTCCAAGGACACCTCCAAGGACACGTCCAAGGACACGTCCAGAGATACTTCCAAGGAAGCATCCAGGGACACGCTGAAGGAAGTTGCAAAGGACCCGTCGAGCCCGCCGCCGCAGACTGCCGCTGCCGCCTCGCTGGTGCAGCAGTCGCCTTCCATGACTTCAGCTTTGCCGGCCGTCTCGCTGGTACCGTCCAAGTCGATCATGGCGCCGCCCGATCCGGCCGCATCGAAATTGATGCAGCCGGAGACCAACGAGAAGGCTGCCGAGAAGAAGATCGAGCCGACACCCGGTCCGACCGAAGCCGTCGTGGCAGCCGCCAAGCCAGCGGAAGCAACCGAGAGCGACTCCCCCGCGATCGCGGTTCAGCAGACGCGCTTCGCGATCGATCTCGGCGGTGCCAATTCGGTGGACGGCCTGCGCGCGCTCTGGCGCGGCGTGAGCAAATCCAATCCGGAAATCGCGGCGCTGCGACCGATCATCATGATCAAGGAAGGCAATACCGGGCTCGGCATGCAGCTCCGCCTCGGCGCCGGCCCCCTGGTCAACGCCGCCGCCGCCGCGAAATTCTGCGCGAGCCTCGCCGAGAGCAACCGTCATTGCGAGACCACCGTGTTCGACGGCCAGCGCCTGTCGATGCGCGGCTCGGAAAAGGCGGAGAAGGGACAGGAAAAGTCTCAGGACAGGGTTCAAGAGAAGAACACGGAGAAAAACCAGGACGCGGCCCCGCAAGCCGAAACTGCGCCCGCGCCCAGCGCCAAGCCCGAGAAGCCGCAGCGCCGCCGCAGCTATTCCTCAAAGCGATCGTCGAAGCGCGAGGAGCCCGCGCCACCGCCCGCAGCGCCGCCAGCACCGGCCAAGCCGGAGACGGCGTCGGCGGCATCGACACTGACATCCTTCTTCAGGCGGTAGGACGCCGCCCATCTCGACGGCAACCGCTTGCATGCGGCGATCGGACGCTGCGACCTGCGCTGCCCATTTGCCGCGGATTTGCGTTCATTCACGGCGCGCTCCACGCGTTGCGCCTCCTTCCGACACTCGCGGAATCCCATGAACGAACTTGACGATGTGCTGAGACTTCTCGTTGCGGCGGGTACGGGCCTGCTGATCGGCATCGACCGCGACATGAACGACAAGCCGGTGGGAATGCGGACCCTCGCGCTCGTGGCGCTCGGCTCCGCGCTCGTGTCGATCTCCGTGATCGAGTTTCAGAATCTGCGCGACCATCCGGATGCGATCTCCCGGGTCATTCAGGGCGTCGTCGCCGGGGTGCTGACCGGCGTCGGCTTCATTGGCGCAGGCGTCATCCTGCACGATGCCAAGGCGAAGACCGTTCACGGCCTCACGACGGCGGCGACCGTCTGGATCGCGGCGGGGCTCGGAATTGCATGCGCGCTGGGAGCCTGGCTCCTCGTCGGCGCCGCGATCACGGTCACGTTGCTCGTGCTGTTCGTTCTCGGCTGGATCGAGCGCCGGTTGGGATTGAAATAGCCTGGCCGCCGGCGCGCGCCGGTCGGGCGAGCGTACCAAATGATACGAACGAAGCCGATGTAACCCGGCATGATCCGCGACGGATTTGATTCGGAGCGGAGATGACGGCGGACGCGAATTTCCTGCGGGAGCAGCTGGCGTTGATCCGCGAACTGGCGGACCGGGCGGATCCCCATATCCGGAAGCGACTGCTCGCATTGGCTGAAAAATACGAGCGCCGGCTGGCGGAACAGAGCCGGACGCAAAGCCGGCTTTGACGGCTCATCGCACACGTCCTAAGCCAGCCGGACAAGAAACGTCACCTGCCCTGTTGCCTGCCCCCGCCATCCCGACCATATTGCCGCCATGACAAAAAAGCCCTTCCGCCTCACGCCCTACCAGGTGCAGTTCCTGATCGTCGTCGGCTTCGCGTCCGTCGGCTATGCACTTTATCTGCGTTACCTCGCGATCGAGCTTTCGCAGGTCGCACTCGCCTGCGACGCCGGGCTTCAGACGCTGATCTGCAAGGGGCGCTCGGTCTCGACCGTGCTGTTCAAGAATTCGGTGTTCGGCATCGTCGCGCTGGTGGTTGCGACGCTGAACCTGATGCGGCCGTCGATCGTGCTGCTGACGGTCGGCATCATCGCGGCCGGCCTCGGCATCGTGCTCTACAATGTCGTGCCGTCGGGCCTTGCGATCGGCCTGTTCATTCTTGGGTTTGCTCGGCCCGCGCCCGCCACAGCGTGAGCGCGAACAGCAGATAGATCGAGCAGGTCCACAGCGACTGCCAATTGTCGCGGCCTTCGTTGAACAGCACGAAGACCGCCGACAGCGCCAGCACACCCGCAAACACCGATTCCGCGATCGGACGCTGGCCGGTCTGCGGCCGGTTCAGCATCAGAAGCGCAAACGGCACCACCGCCATCGTCAGCGCGGCGTAGGGAAAATCCTTGTAGCGCGGGTCGAAAACGAAGCCGAGCGCGGTCGCGGCCGCGATCACCGCCGCCACCGCGAGCGTCAGGCCCAGCACGGCGGTGAGCTTCGACCATTTCCGCCCCTCGCGCGGACCGAGCAGGTCGAGGAAGGTCGGCAGGCTGCGGCCGATCACCATGGCCTGCGCGCAGAAGATCGGCGACAGGATGCCGGCGAGCAGCAGCGCGCCCCAGAGCAGCCAGCCACCAATGCCGTAGCTCTCGTAATACATCTTGTCGGCGCCGATCCCGAGCAGGCTCCCCGCCGTCGTCGCCGAGATCGCGACCCCGAGCCAGGCCGAGAAGCGCGGCGTCCACGGCCGCCGGCGCAGCGTGATAAGGGCGACCGCGAACACCAGCACGGACAGGCCCATGCCCAAGCCCATGTACCATTTCCAGTAGGGGAAATTGCTGATCGGCTCGCCCGGCGGATATTTCAGGCTCCGGCGCACCGAGTCGTACAGGCCCCAATAGCCGCCGACGGTGCCTTCCAGCTTGCGCTTCCACGGCTGGTCGTAGGACTCGATCAGATTGACGCGGAACTTCTGCGCCTTCGCCAGGGCCAGGATTTCCGAGACCACCCGCGCCTGGTTGGCGCGTGACGGCAGCGCGCCGTCGCGCATGCGACCCTCGCTCGGCCAGCCGGTCTCGCCGATCAGGATTTCCTTGCCGGGAAACGCCACCGCCATCCGCTCACGGATCTGTTCGACATGGGCCGAGGCGAATTTCGCCTTGATCGGGAAATCTTCCCAATAGGGCAGGATGTGAATCGTGACGAAGTCGACGGCGTCATAGACCTCGCGGTTCTTCAGCCAGTACTCCCAGACGTCGGCATAGGTGACGGGCACGCTAACCTGCGTCTTCACCAGACGGATGATGGAGACGAGGTCCGCCATCGTCATCTCGCCGCGTAGCAGCACCTCGTTGCCGACGATGACCGCCGTGATGATGCCGGGGAATTCCTTGGTGAGGCGGATGGCGAGCCCGGCCTGCTCATAATTCTTGGTGCGGTTGCTGGAGAGCCAGATGCCCTGCAGCACCTTCAGCCCGCCGACCTTGGCGGCGATGGCCGGCACCTGGTCGAGCCCGTTCTCCATCGAATAGGTGCGGACGCAGTCGGTGATCTCCTTGAGCTGGCGCAAGTCCTGCTCGATCTGCTCGGCGTCGATATGGGTCCACGCGTTCAGCGGCGTCTGCTCGCCGCGGAACGGCGCGTAGGAGACGCATTGGACCTTGTCGGCGGGATCGATCGGGGCGCGCGCGAGCGTGATCGGCGTCGCCAACCACCACCACACGGCAGCAATCGCACCCAGTGAAACGAGCAGAAGTGCCAGTGGCGTACGAAGAGAAATCGGTTCCGTCCTCCGCGAAGGGTCCGTCGATTACCTGCTTGCACGCCGTCTGCCAAGGGGGGTCCAAGCGGGTGCCCAGATGCCAATCCATTCGAGCGTTCCGCTTCTCCTCCAAGGATTCGGGCTGCGGCCGTTCGACCAAGGCCTAGCATCGTGACTTTGCTGGACAAAATGCCAAATACAGGTCATGGACTCCGAAAGACTTTTCCGCCGCATTGGAGACCCATTTGGACGCCATCACCGACGCGTCCGCGGGATCCTGACGCGGACGGCCAGCGCATACATTGGGGATTTCATGCGGCAACGGGTGTTCGAGTCACGAAATGCGGTCCTGCGGCAGTTCGCCGCCACCTTGGCCGTCTCCTGCCTTCTCGTTCTCGCCGGTCTCGGTGGCGCCTCCGCCCAGAGCGGCACGCCGGCCCCGGATCAGGGCAAGGCCGCCGCCCAGCCTGCCGACGCCGCCAAGGATGCCGCCCAGAACCAGCGCCGCACCGACGAGTTCGCGGAAGCCGCCCAGGTCATCAACGGTCCGGGCGGCAATCCTGAATGCGTCTGGCTCGGCCGGCGCGTGGTGCGGCTGATGTGGCGGGACGACCTCGATACCGCGTTCCGCCATCTCGACCTCTACGACCGCTTCGGCTGCCCCGGCGGCCACATCCAGGCCGCGTTCCGCTGCCTGACCCGGTTCGGCGGCCAGATCGACCCCAAGGTCGCCGAGACCCTGGACAGCCGCGTGCACGCCTGCTGGATCAACCCGGCGGCCCAGCCGCAGCAGGCGGCGGCCTCGGCCGCCCAGCCGGCGGCTCCGGCCGCCAACAATGCGCAGCCACAGCCGGCCGCGAGCCCCTCGCCTGCGGCAAGCCCGTCACCGGCGCCCCCGAAATAGCCCAAGATCTCAAACAGACTTGGATCTTAAACAGACTTGGTCGTTTCAGCTCTCGTTCAGGAACGATCGGCCATAGACGCGGTTGGCACTGCCGCGCGACGTTCGAAAAAGGCCATGCCCTCATAAGGACATGAGGCCATGACAGTTGTGAAACCGCGCGGCGGAGATATGCTCCCTTTGCCGCGGACTTGGTCGGATCTCGGGGTCGGATCCGCTTCCCTGCCCCCTCAGCCCCTTTTGGTTTAGCCGCGATGCGCGTTGTCGCCGCCGTTTTGTTGCTTGTGTCTGCGCTTCACGCTGGACTATGGGGGGTCCTGCGCGACAAGGAACCCGCGCCCGATTTCAAGGGCCTGCTGCCGAGCGTGTCCTACGCGCCGTTCGAGGGCTCGGCCCACCCCGACATCGACAACATCCCGACCGTCGAGAAAATCCGCGCCGACCTCAAGACGCTGTCGACCATGACGCGCGCGATCCGTCTTTATTCGTCCACGGGCGGTGTGGAACTGGTGCCGCCGATCGCGGCCGAGTTCGGCCTCAAGGTCACCGTCGGCGCCTGGATCGACAAGGACAAGGATCGCAACAAGCGCGAGATCGAGGCCGCGATCGCCCTCGCCCGCAAGAACAGCAACGTCAACGGCGTCGTCGTCGGCAACGAGGTGATCTATCGCGGCGAGCAGAAAGTCGAAGACCTCATCGAGATGATCAAGCAGGTCAAGGCCGCGGTCCGCGTGCCCGTGACCACCGGTGAGATCTGGAACATCTGGCGCGACAATCCCGAGCTCGGCTCCAACGTCGATTTCATCGCCGCGCACGTCCTGCCCTATTGGGAAAATTTCCGCTCGGACCAGGCGGTCGACCAGGCTGTGGATCGCTACAATCTTTTGCGCAATCAGTTTCCGGGCAAGCGCATCGTCATCGCCGAATTCGGCTGGCCGAGCGCGGGTTATAATTTGCGCAACGCGGACCCTGGTCCGTTCCAGCAGGCCCTGACACTGCGCAACTTCGTCAGCCGCGCCGACGCGCTTGGCATGGACTACAACATCGTCGAAGCCATCGATCAGCCCTGGAAGTATTTCGAAGGCGGCGTCGGTCCGTATTGGGGCATCCTCAACGCCAGCCGCGAGCCGAAATTCGCCTGGACCGGCCCGGTCGAGAACCCCGACTATTGGAAGCTGATGGGCATCGCGCTGCTGGTCGGCATCCTCTTGTCGCTGCCGATCCTGCGGATTGAAAAGCCGACCGCGAAACAGGCGTTCTTGCTGTCGGCGACCGCCAACGGCGTCGGCGCCTGGGCGGCGACCGTGTTCGCGTTCTGGAACGGGCATTATTTCATCTTCGGCTCGGCCTTCGCGCTGACGCTCGGCATGATCCTGCTTGTTCCTCTCGTCCTCATCGCGATGGCGCGCATCGACGAGATCGCCGCGGTCGCCTTCGGCCGGCCGCCGCAGCGGCTGATCACCAGGGACAAGCCGGTCGAGAACGTGCCCGAAGGATATTGCCCGAAAGTCTCGATCCACATCCCGGCCTATTACGAGCCTGTCGATATGCTGAAGCAGACGCTGGATGCACTGTCGCGGCTGAACTATCCGAACTACGAATGCGTCGTCATCATCAACAACACGCCGGATCCCGCGTTCTGGCAGCCGATCCAGGATCACTGCCGCGCGCTCGGTGAACGCTTCAAGTTCATCAACGCCGAGAAAGTGCAGGGCTTCAAGGCGGGCGCGCTGCGCATCGCGATGGAGCGCACTGCCGCGGATGCCGAGATCATCGGCATTCTCGATGCCGACTATGTCGTCGAGCCCGACTGGTTGAAGGACCTCGTGCCCGCGTTCGCCGATCCACGCGTTGGCCTCGTGCAGGCGCCGCAGGAGCACCGCGACGGCGATCTGTCGATCATGCACTACATCATGAACGGCGAATATGCCGGCTTCTTCGACATCGGCATGGTCCAGCGCAACGAGCTCAACGCCGTCATCGTGCACGGCACGATGTGCCTGATCCGCCGCGCCGCGATGGACATGGCGGGCGGCTGGTCGTCCGACACGATCTGCGAGGACAGCGATCTTGGCCTGGCGATCCAGGAGCTCGGCTGGACCACCCACTACACCAACACCCGTTACGGCGCGGGCCTCCTGCCGGACACCTACGAGGCCTTCAAGAAGCAGCGCCACCGCTGGGCTTATGGCGGCCTGCAGATCGTCAAGAAGCACTGGCGCCGCTTCCTGCCCGGCGCGAGCCGGCTGACCTCCGACCAGAAGCGCGAATACGGCCTTGGTTGGCTGAACTGGCTGGGTGCCGAGAGCCTCGGCGTCGTGGTGGCCCTGCTCAATCTCGTCTGGGTGCCGATCGTCGCCTTCGCCGACATCGCCATTCCCGACAAGATCCTGACGCTGCCGATCATCGGCGCGTTCATCGTCTCGCTGGTGCACTTCCTGTCGATGTACCGCGCCCGCGTCGCCATCAAGCCCGGCCAGATGCTGGGCGCCATGATCGCGGCGATGAGCGTGCAGTGGACGGTGTCGCGCGCGGTGGCGCAGGGCCTCATCACCGAGCACATCGCTTTCGCCCGCACCTCCAAGGGCGGTCTCAGCCGCATGTCGATCGAGTTCCAGGCGTTCTGGGAGGCCGTGATAGGCACCCTGCTCCTGGTCGGCGCCGGCGTCCTGATCGCCTCCAACAGTTTTCGGCAGATCACCGAGATCTACATCTTCGCCGGCGTGCTGGTGCTGCAGAGCCTGCCGTTCCTGGCCGCCGTTGCGATCGCCATCCTAGAGCTCAGCCGCATCAACTCGTTCCAGTTCTGGCGCGACAGCGCGATCCGCACCGCCGAGCTGATCGGCCTCCGCCCCGTCGCACTGCCCCCCGTCGGCGCGCCGCAGGCAGTGCCGAACGAAGTGCGGCGGGAGACCAACTGACGGGCGTCCCGGCCGGTTGACACCTCGTGATTAAAAGTCACGAGCTCTTCGACGTGGATGGTGGCCCGCCAATCGGGTTGAGAATTCCGGCCTAAGCTGCGGAGACCGCGAGCAAATCCCCGCTGCTGCCATGAGTTTCGGCAGCGCCCCGGACTATTGACCTGCGCAGCCACTCCCCCTACACAGCGCAGGCCGAAAGCATGATCCGGAAACAGCCGGTTTTTCCCCGCGACGCAAATCGCGCGTAGCGGCAAGACATGCTTCTCGAATGTCCGAACACGATGGCGACCTTCGTCGAAGCCATCAGCGGCCATGGGAGCGCGTAGCTCAGCCGGTAGAGCACGTGACTTTTAATCACGGGGTCCTGGGTTCGAGCCCCAGCGCGCTCACCAAATTCCCCTTCTCCGCCAGTGCCTTGTTCGTATCGCCGAAGAAGCACCTGTTTTTCACTGGCGGGTAACTGCCTCGTAGAAGCTTTGGATGGCAGCACAGATCTCTGCGAGGAATCCGGGTCAGCTTCGCAGCTTCGCTGACATTGATGGGCTTCCCCATGGGGTCCTGCTCGTCGACCGGAAGCATGGTGAACGGCGGCATCGAAGCAAGCTCGTGCTTGCTCCACGCCAAACGGGATGAGGCTCTCCCTGCAGCGATAACCTTGCTCACCGAGGAGGCTGATAAGCCACGCTGCAGCAAAGATGCTTTAAACTCTTTCTGCGCCTCGTAGGCGGTAGCCTGGGAGACCGTCTTGTCCCCGAAGTGGTCGATCCAGTAGTTCTTCTGGAATTTGATGTTGTCCTTCGAAACCGCCTTTGAGCCAACCTCGTCCCAGTACTTGATCACCAGAGATTTCATGGTGACCTTGGATATGGTCATTGCCTGGGCGAATGCCGACCTTGCCCTTATCGCGGCACTAACGCGGGTAACGAACGCCAACAATCTCCATCAGATGCAGCGCGCCTACTACCACATGCCCACGCTCGATACTCGCGTGAGATTTATACGAGCGCTTATTCTGGAGTGGAACGCTGGTCCGTTCGACCGGGATGCAATCGATAAATGCATCGAGAAACTTGGCAAACTCGCCAGCGCGCGAAATCATTGGGTTCACGGCGACTGGTGCGAAGACACTGAGGCAAAACTCCCCATCATCTTCAATTTCCGATACGATGATATGGAGAAGCGGCGAAAGCCGGTCCGAGCAACGGACATCACCAATCACGTGAGTGCCGTTCTAATGCGGACGCGCGAGCTGCAAGATCTCGTCAAATTCGACGAGCTGATCGAAATCGCCGGCTAGCTGAAGAACCCCGTCACATCCCTACAGGTCTAGAGACACGCAGATTTTTACCTACCATCCCGTCGCCAACAATCAAGAAGGCGTAAGCCTCACCAAAATTACCCTTGGTACCGATGTGGCTTTTACGCCTGATGGCACCGCAAAGCTGGGGCTATTTGCTTGGATACCGCGCGACAAGTTGAAGCCACCCCAGCCACCCCAGCCGGGGGAATGTCCCATGACAAAAATCAGAAAGCCGAATGCGGCAACTGACCAAGAGGCCGATTATTGGCTAAGGCGTCACGCTTGCTACGAGGTAGGCATGCTTCGACATTCACTCCGGGCTTTGAGTGAAGGCGCGACTTCTAGGTTCGAGGGCAATATGCGCATCGAATGCTTCCATCTTCATGCGCGTAACCTTATCGAATTTTTCAAAAACAAAGACCCTTGTGACATCGACCCACGGCGCTTTACCAAGCCGGGTTATGAGCCAAATGGAAACTTCATCGCCAACGATTTAGAGGCGAGAATGAATCAGCAGATTTCTCATCTGACCGCGAAGAGAACCGACGACCCTACCAAACAACTAGGTCCCAAGGAGCGACAAGAAATAAGTAAGGCGATCGAGGCAGAGATTACGCGCTTCGAGAAAGCTTTAACACCACAGTCAGAGGCACTATGGCGCCTCGGACTTCGGGACATGGGTTTTTAGTTCGTAGGATGGGTCGAGCTCTTGCGAAACCCATCGTTGGTGCGAGCAGCGCCGCTGCGTCTCCTCTACAAAATCATCATCGAGCCGCTGACGGAGGAAGACCGCGGCGGATTTGTTGCGACCGTGCCCGACCTTCCCAGCTGCATGTCTGACGGAGCGACCGAATTCGAGGCGGTGCAAAATGTGCAGGATGGAATAGCCTGTTGGATCGAGGCTGCCGAGGAAGACCATCGTCCTGTCCCCGGGCCTTCGCATCTCTGACCCGCCGCGGCCCGTTAGCAGTGAGCCCTTCGAAACGCATCACCCGTTTCGATCAGCGCCACTGCGATTCACGATCAATTTTCGGAGCAATCCTCAGCGGCCCCTTGTCGCGAAAGAGCCTGCCAATTTCCGATAGACTCCAGTAGTCACCCCGAGATGAACTCCCCGCAGCATGCGCCTAATGTGCCCTCCTTCCTTGGGCATTTTGGCGATGATCTGCGTAGCGAAAGACAGTCCGCCCGTTCTGATCTGTTCCAAGTGCAGACGGCCGATGACGTTCTTGGCGACACTGCCGTCCATCTTCACGCTTCCCGCTGTGCACGCCTACCAGTGTCGTCCCTGCCTGCGGGTGGACACCATCCCGCTCGATTGAGGCCGGGATAGCTGAGCTGGCGCGCTTAACGGCCGCGCCGCCAGCGCCTCCCGTCTGCACCCACGCCAGCTCCCCCGCCCCAAAAACCCGCTGACAACCCGCCCGAAACGTGTAGGATTCGCACCCAAACCGGAGGAGCGGCATGTTTGAAATCAACGGTTTCGACACGGCGGGTATCGTCAGCCTCAAGCGGCCTTCACTCGCCGCCGCCCTCAAGAAGGCCAGGGAGCTGGTCGAGGACGGTTGCTGGGACGTTCAGGTCGTCGATCCCGCCGGCCGGGTCTACACCTCGTTCGAAGAGCAGGCCGCCTGATCCCAAGCGATCTCCTGCCGTTATCCGGCTCGGCCGACATTCGACCAGGCATTGTTGAACCAGCGCTGGGTTGTTTCGCGGCTTAACGGCTTAGCAGTCAGGTTAGGCGCGCACTTCGCAAGGTAGTGGCCGACCCTCACCGGACGCGCCGTGCCATTGCCAGTTCACCGGTTTGAGCGCAGGCTCTCTCCAGGCGCTTCAGACGCCGTACGGGAGAGACCCATGAAGGAACCGGGGCTGGACGGCCGCCATCGCGACAAGGACGGCTCGATCAGCAAGAAGCACGGCAACACGCTGGTCGGCACGTTGCGCAAGATCTACGGAAAGAGTTTTGCGGCGGGGTATCCCGATGCGACGCAGCTCAGCGAAATCCTGACCCAGTTGAACGAGACGTCGCTGAGCCAGCTGCGCCGCGATCACGACACCGGGCATTTGGCGCACAAGATCGATCACGCCCTGAAGTGACGGCGCCGATCCGCCGCGGACGTCGTCCGTAGCCGATCAGCTTGACGTTGGCTTCAGCTCTCAGGCGTCGCGGCCGGCACACTCAGCGGAGCGCCTCCGACCGAGACCGGCCCCACGGGCCCCAGAGGCGCTACAGGCCCTACAGGCCCTACAGGTTTGGGCTCCCGAACCATTCGCTTGCGCATCGCAGCGGACAGTCCGTAGCGCGCATGCGCTTTTCGAATGGAGGATGTGACGTCCGACATCGTCATCGTGCTTTGCAGTGTATCGATCTTCGCCATCAGCATGGACAGCTGCGACGATATCTTCCTCACATCGACCCGTTCGTCCGTGATGCTCTGGCGCAGCGACAGCAGCAGCATTGAATCCTGTTGCAGCATCACCGAGTTCTGATCCGCGGCCTGATTGTTCTGCTGCAGCAACGCGGTGTGTTGCTGCTGGGCCGACTGAATGTCCTTCAGGGCCGCGACGACGGGATCCGGCTTTGGCTCGGACGCTTCGCGGCGCGGGAACAGTTCGGCCAACCGGCTGACGTTCAGCGATGAAAAGTCAGTTGGCGAGGTATAGATGGCCGCCGCGCCGTTGATGGCGAGGGCACATACCGAGAAGGCCAGGATCGATTTGCGGCTGGATCGCTTGACCGGCGCCGGAGCTTCGGGAGTTTCGGATTCATGCGTTGACGCCGCGTCGGCCAAGGCGACAGCGTCGAGCTCTTCGACGAAGCTTGCCGTTTCGAATGTCGTGGTCACGTGCGTGGACCCCAATGAGCGAGCAACAGGCAGCCGCCCTTGGAACGCCCTTACGACGAGTCCTTGTACGCAGCACCCTTACACAACTGCCTAAAATTGTGAGCATTTTGAATTAATTCCACGTTAGCGGCTGGGCCGGCCGACGTGCGCGGCGTCCCCGTTCGAGTACGGGGCCTGGCGAGCATCCTGTTTTGCCCGACGGGGCAAACGCCCCCTTCCCGCCCGATTCAAAAAGCCTTGTGCCAGCGCCACTTAGCTACTGTGCATGGGGTTGTTTTCGCAATTTTGCCTGGCGTCTAGCCTTCGTCCAGCAGCTCGAGCAGCTCCTCCACCCGCTCGAACGGCGCGTCCTGCATCTTGGCGTGATAGACGACGCGATCGCCGTCGCGCTGTAGCGACTTGCCTCGGGACTTCCGCAGGCGTCCGGGCAGGAACGTTGCGGCCGCAGCTTCAGGGCCGACGTCGAGGCGGATGATGCCTCTGCGCTTGCATTCGATCCTGAGCCTTCCTGCAGCAAAGAAGTCGCGCGCGACCTTCGGCAAGGGTCCGAAGCGGCGGGCGGTTTCCTCCTCGAGGTCTTCGAGGTCGTCCTCATCCGTGCAGCGTGCGGCGCGCGCATAGAGCTCGAGCCGCACCGGTTCGGACTGCACATAGGTCTCCGGCAGCATGTCCGCGACCGGCAGGTTCAGGTCCGGAACCCACACCGCCTGCCCTTCGTCGAGCTTCTCCGAGGCCATCTTCAGCAAGTGGCTGTAGAGCACCGGCCCGAACACCTGGACGTGGCCGGATTGCTGCTCCGAAAACAAATCGCCCGCGCCTCTGAGATCGAGGTCGCGCTCGCTGATGGCAAAGCCCGCGCCGGGGCGGCTGAACTCCTCGAGCACGGCCAGCCGCTTCTCGGATTGTCCGGACGCCGTCTCGGTCAGGAGATGGGCGAAGGCGCGGATGCCGCTTCGGCCGACGCGCCCGCGCAGCTGATGCAGCTGGGCGAGGCCGAACTTCTCCGGCCAGCAGACCACGATGGTGTTCGCACGGGGGATGTCGAGGCCGCTCTCGACGATGTTGGTCGCGAGCAGCACGTCGGCCCTGCCCTCGACGAAGCTCATCATGCGGTCGTCGATCTCGTCCGCCGCCAATCTGCCGTGCAGGCAGACGATGCGCAGGTCGGGCGCCACCGCCTGCACCCGCGCCAGCATCGGATCGAGATCCTGGATGCGCGGGCAGATCAGGAAGCTCTGGCCATGGCGCCGCTGCTCGCGCAGCAGCGCCGAGGCGATGGCGGCATCCGACAGCGGCGCGATCCGGGTCGCGACCGGCAGCCGGTGCACCGGCGGCGAGGCGATCACGCTGAGGTCGCGGAAGCCGGCAATGCCCGCGGCAAGCGTGCGCGGGATCGGCGTCGCGCTCATCATCAGCACATGGACGTTCTTGGCGAGGCGGGCGAGCTTGGCCTTCTCCGCCGCGCCAAAGTGCTGCTCCTCGTCGATGATGACGAGGCCGAGATCGCTGAACTTGACGTCCTTGCCGGTGAGCGCCTGGGTGCCGATCACGACCTTAATCCGGCCGCTGCGCAGGCCCTCCCGGGTCTCCCGCAGCTGCGCGCCCGAGGTTGCCCGAGACAGATTGCCGACCTCGATCCCGAACGGCGCAAAGCGCTTCTGGAAGGTTGCGACATGCTGGCGGGCCAGCACCGTCGTCGGCACGGCGATCGCGACCTGCTTGCCTGACAGCACCACGGCCGCCGCCGCCCGCAGCGCCACCTCGGTCTTGCCGAAGCCGACGTCGCCGCAGATCACCCGGTCCATGGGATGACCGGAGGCGAGATCGTCCAGCACGTCGGCGATCGCCTTGGCCTGGTCGGTCGTCGTGAAGTAAGGGAAACGCGCGACGAACTTCTCATAGGCCGATCCCGGCGGGACCAGCTTTTCGCCGCGCCGCCGGCGGCGCTGGCTGATGTGCTTGGCGAGCGCCTTGCCGGCGACCTGGATTTCGCGCTCGGCCGCGGTGCGGCGGGCCCACCATGTGCTGCCGTCCGCCTTGTCGAGTGCCAGCTTGCCGAGCTCGGCCGCGTAGGGCCACATTAGGGCAAGATCGGGCGGCGGCACGAGCACCGCATTGTCGCCGGCGAACTTCAGGCGGATCATCTCGCGCAGCGCGCCACCGCCGGTGTTCACGGTCTGCAGGCCGTCGAGCACGCCGAGGCCGCGCTGCAGATGGATGACCACCGTGCCCTGCTCGGGCACATCGGCATGGTCGAAGGCCGTGCTCCAGGCGCGCGCCATCGGCTGCGGATGATGCGCCCGGCTGCCGAGCACGTCGGAGGCCGTCACGACGACGAGAGGCTTCTTGCCCGGCACGATGAAGCCCGCATCGAGATCGGCCAGCAGGGCCGCCTCGCCGCTCCGTCCGCTCGCCGCCTCCTCCCAATCGTCGCAGCGCGGCGCCTTGAGGCCGCTCATGCGCTCCATCACGCGCAGATCGTCCTCCTGCGCAGCGACGAGGAGAAGGCGAGAACCTGCCCGCCGCGTCTCCTCGACGAACGCACGCAGCGCCTTCCTGGCGGATGTCAGCTTCGAAAACTCCGGGATGGTCTGGAAGGACGCTGCGCGCGGCAGCACCTTCATGCCCCTGGAGAGCTGCTTCCAATCGCGCCGTCCAAGATATTCGCGCTCACGCTCGGCGCGCGGCGCGGCCTCCTCGATGGTATCGAGCCAAACGTCGGCATGCGCGGGAACCCCGGCGTCGGCGATCCATTTGGCACGCCCGCAATAGTCGAAGAGCGTCGCGCGCTTGCCGCGTTTGCCGGCAAGGCCGAGCCGCTCCGACATGGGATCGACGAGAAGCTCCTTGGTCTCGAAAATGATCCTGTGCTCGTTCGGATCGAACGCCACGATGCGCTTGATCGCGCGATCGGAATGCTCGATCCGGAACGGCCCCAGCGCGCCCGCGGGGAATATCTCGAAGGTCTGGCCGTGGAACAGCGCGCCGCCCGGATAATCCGGCTCGTCGTCGAGATCGTATCCGAGGGATTCGAGACGCGTCTCGAGCTCGCGCTCGGAGAAGGTGCCGCCCACCTTCAAGCTCACGCTGAGGCGCGACAGGCTCGCCGGCGGCGGCAGGCGCTCCATCACGGCTTCCGCCGTCGAGACCAGAAACAGCGGCTTCTTGGATTTCGCGAGGCGCCCCAGGACGGAGGCTCTGCGCCCCGCGAGCTCGTGCGAAGGCTCGAGCTGGTCGAACGGCAAGGTGTTCAAGCGCGGAAACACCAGGACTTCGCAGGAGGGGTCGAGGGCGTGAATGACGCTGCCCAGCCGCTCCGCCCTGTTCTCGTTTTCGGCGAGAAAAACGATGCCGCTGCGTCCGGACTGCTTCCATTGGGCAAGCAGATGCAGAGCCAGCACCCCGAGCGGCGACGACGACGAGATCGAGGCGCGCTGCACCGCCTTGCTCGTCCTTGGCGACGTCCTGATTGGCTGCGCCTTGCTTGTCGACGTCCTGTTCGGCAACGTCTTCTTCGGCGACCTCTTGTTCGGCGACTTCTTGGCCACCCGCGCCTTCTTGGTAAGCCTCACTTGAATCCGTTTCTGGTCGTAAACCGTCGTCAACTGAACGCCAGCCGCCTTCGTTTTCGATTCGGCGACTTCGCGCCATGCATATGAGATTTGCCCCGTGAACGCACCCCTGGCGGCAACGTTCGGCACGGCACAACGATCCCCGGCACAAGGGCTGGTCGATCGAGCTCTTGGAACGGAACTAGCGCGGTGCGGGAGCTGCGTCTGTCGATGCGACGCTTGGCGCGATTGTAAACAATCTGCCCCCGGAGAGAAACGAAAAACCCCAGCGCTTGGAGCCACGCTGGGGCGTTTCGAGCAAAATGAACTGGTCAAGCAATGACGTCTTCATAGCAGCGATTTCACCGCGCGCGTGTGAACTGGTTCACACACCTTGCAGCAAAAACAAACGACCTCAGCGCGGGGGCCCTGAGGTCGCCAACCTTTGTGGGGAAGGTTTTCTCGCGGCCCGGGGCTTTAGGGGGGCTTGGGGCTGGGCCGAGAGCGAGGATTCGACGCCTGTCACGCCAAGTCGTTCCAAAGCCGGCGAAAGGCTCTTCGGACCGCCGGCCCGCTCGACCCGGGCAATCGGGCCGGAGCGGGATACCGCGCCGCTGATTTGAGCGCGCCCGCGCGGCGCGCTACCATGCCGCTTTTACGGAGGTTCATTTGAAACAATTCCTTTTCATCGCCGCCATCGCAGTCCTTGCGACGGCACCGGCCCGCTCGCAGGCGCTGGTCGATCCCAACAAAGTCGCTCCCGAATATCGCGAGGCCGCCGAGAAGCGCCGGGCCGAGCAGCTGCGCCAGCGCGAATGCGCGCTGAAGGCGGATCTCGAGAAGGTGCTGCCGAGGGATCGCACCGCCTTTCTCAACCACTGCCTGGAGATGATAGCGGCCAAGCAATAACAGCCGGCGGGCCCGTCGAATCGGATTCTTCCGATGCCGGCTGCGGCCGGCCGACGGCGCTTGGCCGCGCGCGCTCCGCGACATCCAGCCCCGCGGCATTCAAGCTTTCTTCAGACATTTGGGATCAGCTGAATATCCATTTTCAGAAGTCATTGTTGTCCGCGCATGAGTTCGGTCCAGATTCAGTGCACGCGGTGCAAGAACGTGTTTCGCGATCGCGCGGGGCGGTTGCAGGACGGCTATTCCAGGCAATGTCCGAGTTGCGAAGTGGTGCTGTTCTTCGCCGAGGATTCCCAGCATCCCTTCATCAAGCGCGCGATGCGCAATGCACGCAGAGCCCGCAAGGAGATGCGAGAGCTCGAGGCCGCAAAGCTTGCTGCACCGGAACCGAGCGCGACGCAGTCGAGGAGGTTCGCCGGACGGACGCGATCGGCGGGACGCGAGGACTAGCTCACCTCCGCCTCTGTTTCCTCGGAAACAGGCGGTCGCGGATGTAGCGCGAGGTCGCGGTCAGGCGGATGCCGCGCGGCTTCTGCCAGGCGGCGCGGTCGATCTCCTTCTTGTCGCCGATCGCCAGCCTGCCTTTGGCCGTCTTGGCAATGAATATCGCGTCGCTCATCTTGCGGCCGGAGCGCTTGTTCCTGGCTTTCACTTCTTTCCAGAGACTGATCCTGCCGAGCTTCAGCTTGGGAAGCTCCTCCCTGATCTCCCGTCGCAGGCAATCCTTCGCTGACTCGCGCGCACGCTTGCGGCCGCCCGGAAACATCCACAGGCCGTCCGACCGGCGTCGGACCAACAAGACCTTGCCGCGCCTCGCGGCAACCAGCTTGGAAGACTTCGCCATTGCTGCCGTCGTTGAAACAGAATCGTCCCGATCGTAACTTGTCTAGTCGAACAGACAAGTTCGCGGCACGCTTTGATCACAGGCTGCGATGCCTCGGTACCGCGGGCAGATTGCGTCGATGGCGGAAAGATCAGTCCTTGCCCGCCCCTGCCCGGTCCTCGGTCCTGATCCAGGCCATCATCATTTCCCACGCCACCGACAGGATGATCGGTCCGATGAACAGGCCGACGATGCCGTGGGCGAGCGTGCCGCCGATCACGCCGACGAAGATCACGATGGTCGGAGTGGTCAGCCCGCGCCCCATGACGAGCGGCTTCAACATGGTGTCGATGAAACCGACGAGGACGAGAAACACGGTGAGCAGCAGCGCCGTGGTGACGTCCTTGGCGGTCCAGATCCAGATGATGACCGGCAGCAGCACGAGGAACGCGCCGATCTGCACGATCGAGAGCAGCAGCACGATGAAGGCGAGCAGGCCGGCGCTCGGCACGGCGGCGAGCTTGAATCCGATGCCGGCGAGCAGCGCCTGCACGATCGCCACGCCGATCACGCCCTGCGCCACGGCGCGGATGGTCGCGCCCGCGAGCGACAGGAAATGCTCGCTCTGCTCGGGGACGATACGGAACAGGAAGCCGCGTCCGGCCGCGACCAGCCGCGGCCCATGCGGAAACAGGAAGCCGGCCACGAACACCGAGACCAGGAACTGGAGCGTGCCGACGCCGGCATCGCCGGCAAGCGAAAGCAACGGGCCCGCCAGCGGCTGGAGATACGGCGCCACCTCGCGCACCACCGCGCGGACGTTGGTGTAGGCCTGGTCCCAGAGCTCGTAGAGCCAGGGGCCGACGAGCGGCCAAGTCTTGAGCTGCTCGGGCGCGGCCTGAAGCGCCAGGTCGCCGGTGCCAAGCTGATGCGCCAGCTCGCGCACCCCGTCCACCGCGCTGATGCCGAGCCAGGTCGCCGGACCGATGACGATGCCGAGCGTGATCAGCGTCAAGATCAGTGCTGCTGTCCTGGGCCGGCCGCCCAGGGCCTTGGCGACCCAGCTGAAGGCCGGATAGAACGCAACCGCGAGCACCCCGCTCCAGGCCAGGATTGGCACGAACGGGCGGATGATCAGGAAGGTCCAGATGATCAGCAGGGCGAGCAGGCCGAGCCGGATCACGAGCTGGATGACGTCCTCTCCCGTCAGGAGCTGACGGAGACTTTTCACGGGCACAGCTTTCCTTGCGGCATGAACGCAACTTCCGGTGCTTGCGAGGCCCAGCCGTTATTGCCAGCATCGCATCCGGCGTCAAGCCGACGGGAACCGGCCGGGCCCACGATTAGGAACGCATCGGGCCATTCCGCATTCGAAAGACGATGACACGCCCTCCCGGACAGTCCGATGCATGCACGGGCATGCACCGCGGTATCCGCTATTCGCTGAGGCCGAATGCCGCGCCCGGCTATTGGCGCTATGCCTATGCGATCGGCGGCAAGGTCCGCTCCGGGCGGGTGCAAGGAAGGCTGGCGCTGCTCGCGATCAGGCGCGTGCAAATGCGCATCGACCGGGACATGCGAAGCGGCGACTGATCCGGGTGAAGGCCGCGCCGATCCCGCAGGCCCCGCGACTGCGGCTGCATCCGACGTCACGCGGCCTTGGCTAACGCCTATTAACCGGATTTTCCCGCGCCGGTTTACGCCGCTGCAAACGCCCGTGACTACCGTGCCATCGGGGTCACCAAAAGCATTGCGTGCAATGGCCAACAGCATCTGGACGATCGAAGAATTCACCTGTGCGGGTTGCGGCATGAACTACACCGCGACCAGGGAAGAACACAGCGAAGCCCATACCGGCAGTTTCAAGTGCAGCATCTGCAGCGGCGTGGTGCACGCCTGGTCCGGCAAGCATCATTTCTTCGGCTGGCAAGCCGTGAAGACGCGGCCACCCGTGTTCGGGAGGCGCTGGGCTGACGTCGAATGGTAGGCTGTCCGTCGCGCGCGCATCTCGGATTGCCCCGCACGGTCGTCCGAGACGGACCGCAGGATGGGCCCAATTGCACCGGCGCCGTTTGGATTCCGTTCACCGATCGCCGCTAGATCAGAACGGATCCTCGCGCTGAACCCGCAATCATGGCCGACCTCAACGCCGTCCTTACCAGGCTCAATGACCGCCTGCTTCGCCTCGAAGGTGAGCTGTTCGTGCTGCGCTCGCTGGCGCGCGCGACGCTGACGGCGGGCGACGACCATGCGGCGCGCATGCGCAAGCTGGTCGAAGCCGCAAAGATCGCGCTCGACGACGAGGCCAGGCGCCCGCTCGACAAGCCGACACGCAAATATGTCGACGCGGCAACCGCGCTGGTGGAGGAATTGCTGGTCGAGCCGACCCCGGCGCGGCCGCTGTTCACTGTGATCGACGGCGACCGGCGCGATTGAGCGACATGCGCGCCGACCCGGGCGATCAGTAGCGTTGGTACATGCCGGGCGCGCGTGCGCGGTTTGGATAGCACTGTCCCTGCGAATAATTGTAATCGTAGCCATGCGGGCACAGGCCGCCGCGGCTTCCGTAGTATTCGGGGCGCGCGTAAGCGCCGGGCCCATGCGCACGGTTCGGATAGCATTCGCCGGTCGAGTAATTGTAGTCGTAGCCGTGCGGGCATTGTCCGCTGCGACGTCCATAGCCTTGTCCAGGCCCGCCGGTGTAGACGCCCGGCGCATGATAATCGTTGGGGTAGCAGCGGGCGTTCGAGTGGTTGAAATCATAGCCGTCCGGACATTGTCCGCCCGGACCACCCCTGAACTGAACTTGCTCCACCATGGGCTCCGGCGGTGGTGCGGGCACGGTTGCAAACGCAATCAGGCCAGCCAGCGCGAGCTCGATCATGACGTCTCCTCCAAATCACGGGGACCAGCCTAGCAGGATTCGTGTCCCACGAAATGACTTGAGCATTGAGACACGGCCGGCCTGAACCATGCATGAACCGGCCGCCGCACTGCGACGATGCGTCCCCCTACTCTCGCGAGAGCCTGCCTCGCAGGCTGCGCTAGATCTCCGTGGAATTCTCGGACTTGAGCCGGCTGAGGCCTGCCTCGATGATCGCGATCTCCTCGTCGATCTGGCCGATCGGCAGGCTGAAATCGTAGCCGGATTTGCTCTTCAGTTCCACCGCGAGCCGCTGCCTGTGCATCATCAACTCATCGAGGCCGCGCCGGTTCTTCAGCCGGACATAGCTGTCGACGATCTGCTCAATCGCGCGCGGCATGAAATTTTTCCCGACGAAAAGGCCCGCGCGGCGCACCCACGCCGGCGGGACATTTTCGATGTCGCGGTACGCAATACAAATCCGCGACGGATTCGTCGATACGCCGGGCTGATTGAGATCGCGTTACCATTCGATGATTTCACGGTTTGCGGCATGAAAAGGCCGCTGACGATTGCGTCAGCGGCCCAAGCCGGGTTCGAAAACGAATGCGGGTTGAAATGTCGCCAGCCCCGGTGGACGCACCCTTATCAGCCCGCCCAGCTCGGCTCGGTTAAAAACGAAACACAGGAACCGACTTATCGGCCGCTTTCCGCCGACCGGGACCGCGCGGCACCGCTAATCGGTGACGCAGAAGTAAGTGCGCGGCAATCTGCGGTAGGCGCTGTAGCGGTAGTACGGCCGGTACGCGTACCCGCGATAGAGCGCCGGCGGCTCCTCGCCGTAATAGGCGCGATGATAGAAATTGGTCACGGGACCTCTCGCGCAACGATAGCTGTCCCAAGTCGGCCCCACGAATGGCGCGATCCCGGTCTCCGGCGGCACGGCCGGGTACGGCCCGCCTGCATGGGCGGGCATGATTGAGAGCAATGCCGCGAGAAGAAAAAACCAGGCGCTTCGCATGAGCTCGCTCCTAACCCGGTGCTATGCCCGCCATGGAAGCACCGGAACGGCTCGCTGCGCAATCATGGTGTTCGTCGCAGCCCGCGCCCCGGCGCATTGTTGATAACCCCTGCAAACGCTGCGCGGGTGGTGACAGGGCGTCCGGACGTGTTATCGGGGGACGACGCAGTTGCGAGACCGGATCGGAAACCCATGCGCATTACCCTCGTCGGCTCCCGCCATTTCGGCGTGACCACCCTGAACATGCTCCGGGAGCACGGCGTCTCGATCGTTCGGGTCGTGGTGGCCGATGCCGAGGATCGCCTCGCCGCGACCGCCAGTGCGGCCGGCATCGAGGTCGTGGTACAGGCCAATCCGAAGCTGGTGGTCGCCTCCGAGATTGCCCCCGATACCGACCTGATCATCACGGCGCACAGCCACGCTCGAATCGGCAAGGACGCGCTCGCCGCCGCCAAGCTCGGCGGGATCGGCTATCACCCGTCGCTGCTGCCACGGCATCGCGGCAAGGCTGCGGTGGAATGGACCATCAAGGAAGGCGATCCAATCGCCGGCGGCACGATCTACCATCTCGCCGACCGCATGGACGCCGGTGCCATCGCCGCCCAGGATTGGTGCTTCGTCAAGAAGGGCGAGACGGCGCGGGAGCTCTGGGAGCGCGCGCTGGCGCCGCTCGGCCTCAAGCTGCTGGCCGATGTGATCGATTACGCCAAGGTCCACAAGGCGCTGCCCGCCAAGACTCAGGACGAGCAGTTCGCGACCTCCGCGCCAAGCCTTTCGTGAAGCCTTTCGAATCCTGTCCTGAAGCTCTCTGTCCGACGTTTACCCTTAACGTGAAGCCGCGTTGATTCTGCTTGGAAAATCGAACCCAGAAACGCAAATAAACCATTGTTTCCGTAGGAACAATTTTCGATTTGGCATTGCAACAAATTTCCGTCACATTTGGTCCAGATAAGCGGCAGCATATCAGACACATTGAAGGACGGAATTTATGCGTTTTGCTCGCATTGCGGTGTTCTGTGCCGCTTCAGTTTTCACCGGCTCCCTCGCCGCTTCCGCCTTTGCCCAGACCCCCTATGACGGCAATTGGCAGGTCACGATCGTGACCAAGAGCGGCTCCTGCGAGCCGACTGCGAGCTCCATGCTGACGGTTGCGGACGGCAGGATCACTGCCCCCGGCGCTAACGTTTCCGGCACCATCGGCAGTGGGGGACTTGTGAAGGTTTCGATCAATGGTGCATATGCTAACGGTCAACTCAGCGGCAACGCCGGATCGGGGAAGTGGAATGGAGCATCTGCAGGCATACCGTGCAGCGGGCGATGGGAAGCGTCGCGCCAATAAACCAATCGAGGCTCACGGCCGGAACCGGCGGCTGCTGATGGCGGCCGCCGTTTTGTTTGCGGCGGGAATTGTCACCTCCGAAAGCAAGGCCCAGTCCGGCCCGTTCGCCCCGATGGCAGGCAGCTGGAGCGGCGCCGGCACCGTGACCTTGGACGACGGTTCGACCGAACGAATCCGCTGCCGGGCCAAATACGCCCCGATCGGTCCGACCATGGAGATGTCGCTGACCTGCGCCAGCGACGCTTACAAGTTCAACCTCGCAGCCAGCGTCAAGGCTGAAGGCAGCGCCATCACCGGCAGCTGGTCCGAGGCCAGCCGCAATATCTCCGGCTCGCTCCAGGGCCGCGGCGGCGGCGGGAACTTCGAGGTGGTCGCCTCGGCCGCCGGCTTCAATGCCAATATCGGGCTGAAGACGAGCGGCAACAGGCAGACCGTCACCATGCGCGCAGACAGCCAGTTCCGCGGCGCCAATATCTCGCTGTCGAAATAGCACGGCAGTTGATCTGACAATCGATCCGGCCCCTGCGCCGGATCGATTTTTTTATGCGTCCGGCACGAACGCCGTGACCTCGATCTCGACCTTGGCCCGCTCGTCCACGAGACCGCCGATATAGAGCAGCGTCGACGGCGGGAAATTGCGCCCGAGCGTTTCCTTCCAGGCAGCGCCAATGCCGGCACCGGCTGCTTCATATTCGCTGCGGCTGGTCAGGTACCAGGTCAGGCGGACGATGTGCTCGGGTCCTGCGCCGGCCTCACCCAGAAGCTTGATGATCCGCCTCAGCGAACCTTCGACCTGCGCCGCCATGTCGGGCGCATAATTGCCGGTGTCGTCGCCGCCGGTCTGGCCCGCCAGGACCACCCAGCGACCCGGCCCCTCGACCACGACGCCATGGGAAAAGCCACGCGGTTTCTTCCATTCGGCCGGCTGCAAGATGCGCATGAGCGAAGCTCTCCCGATTTTGTCGTTGTTCGATGATGCCTAGCACGACCTCCTGCATCGCTGCATCTGCAGATTTGGACGTTGCAAACGGCAGCGATGTCGCCGATACCGGCCGTCCTTTCACATTCCATTCTCCTGCAATCAGCGCGATGAGCACGACACCGTCCAAAACGATGGCTGCACTGTGGATGGCCGGCTGGCTGTCGCTGATGCTGGTCATGGCGGTTGCCGGGCGCGAGACCACGCGCGAGCTGAACGTCTTCCAGATCATGGAAGTGCGCTCGGTGATCGGGTTCACGCTCCTCCTCCCGATCATCTACCGCGCCGGTGGCTTCAAGGCGGTCGCGACCAAACGCCTGCCGCAGCACCTCGCGCGCAATGGGGTCCACTACTTTGCCCAGCTCGGCTGGTTCTACGCACTGACGCTGATCGGAATCGGACAGGTCGTCGCGATTGAATTCACCATGCCGATCTGGACCGCAGTGCTGGCCGCGACGTTCCTGTCTGAACGCATGACGCTCTGGAAGATCGCCGCCGTCGCGCTCGGCATCGTCGGCGTCGTCATGATCGTTCGGCCCGCCACCAGCGAGATCAATCCGGGTCAATTGATCGCGCTCGGGGCTGCGATCGGCTTCAGCATTTCCATGATCTTGGCGAAGTCGCTGACCCGGACCGAAACCGCATTGTCGATCCTGTTCTGGATGATCGTGGTGCAGGCCGTCGTGGGCTTGCTGCCGACGCTTGCCGTGTGGATCTGGCCGTCGCCTCGTTTGTGGGGTTGGTTGTTCGTCATTGGAGTCTGCGGCACTTTCTCGCACTATTGCCTCGCCAGTGCGCTCCGGTACGCGGATGCGACGATCGTGGTTCCCATGGACTTCCTGCGGGTTCCACTGACTGCGACGGCCGGCTGGCTGCTCTATTCGGAGCGGCTCGACGGCTGGACCGTGCTCGGCGCCGCGTTGATCCTGTGCGGCAACCTCCTGAATTTGAAGCCGGTGCCGGCGGTTTCCACCCGCGCGCAGTGAACCTCGCGCCGCCTCGTGCGACAAAATCAAGTGGCCATGTGATTTGGATCACGTTGGAGCGGCGCTCCACCGTGCACATTCGGCCACACAGCAGCGGGTTGAACAGAACGTCCCTGCCCTTTGGGTGGCGCGAGGTCGGGCACTTCGTGTAGGTTCGTTGCCAATTCGTTGCTGCCTGCAATTCGATTCTGGGGATTTCAGAATGCGCTATCTCACCCTCCTCGCTTCGCTGATGTGCATGGCGTTGTCGGTCAGTGCCGCGAAGGCTGACCGCCGCGTTGCCTTCGTCGTCGGCAACGGCTCCTACAAGAACGTCGCGCAATTGCCGAACCCGCCGATCGACGCCAAGGCGATGGCATCGACGCTGCGCAATGTCGGCTTCGAGGTGATCGAAGGCTCCAATCTCAGCCGCGACCAGATGACGGAAAAGCTGCTCGATTTCGGACGCAAGGCGCAGGGCTCCGACATCGCGCTGTTCTATTATGCCGGCCACGGCATCGCCGTGAGCGGCACGAATTACCTGCTGCCCGTCGACGCCGACATCAAGTCGGAGATGGACGTCAAGCTGGGCGCTGCCATCAACATCGACCTGACGCTCGAGCAGACCATGGGCGATGCCAAGGTCAAGCTCGTCTTCCTCGACGCCTGCCGCGACAATCCGTTCGCCGCCAAGATCAAGTCGAACTCCGCGACCCGCAGCGTCAACGTGCAGAGCGGTCTCGCCGAGATGAAATCCGGTGAAGGCACCCTGATCGCATTCGCCACCGGCCCGGGGCAGACCGCGCTCGACGGTCAGGAGGGCAACAACAGCCCGTTCACCCGTGCGCTGATCGACAACATCACCAAGCCCGGGGTCGAGATCCAGCAGGCGATGACGTCGGTGCGCGCCCAGGTCAATGAAGAGACCCGCAAGGGTCAGCTGCCCTGGGGCCACACCAACCTGACCGGCTCGGTCTATCTCAACCAGGCCCCGACCACGCAGGTCGCCAATGCGGCCCCGACCGCTTCCGGCATGGTGCCGGCTGCGGCTGGCGGCTCGGACGGCGTCGAGCTCGAATATTGGCGCTCGGTGAAGGAGTCCAACAAACCTGAGGAGCTCAACGCCTACCTCTCCGCCTATCCGAACGGTCAGTTCAAGGCGCTGGCGCTGGCACGCCTCGCCGCCATCAAGAGCGGCCCCTCGACCGCGACGCGCACGCTCAACGCCGGCGTCGATCCCGCAACCTTCACCGATGAGGCCACGCAGGTCACGGAGGATCAGGCCGGCCTCGACAAGAACAAGCGCCGCGACGTGCAGCGTCGACTGACGGCGCTCGGCTTCGACACCAAGCCGACCGGCGTGTTTGATGACGAGACGCGATCCGTGCTCAAGCGCTGGCAGACGGCGCGCGGCTATCCCGCATCGGGCTACCTCAACAAGCTCCAGCACAAGGCCCTGCTCTCGGAGATCGTGGCTGCCCCGGCGACCGCGAGCGACACCAGCCAGAAGCCCGCCCGGCGCGCCGCCAGTGCCCCGGCCCAGAGCAGCGCGCCGGCACCGGCGCCCCATCGCAGCAATCCCGGCGATGCCGCCGGAGCGGCCTTCGTCGGCGGCGTCGTCGGCGGCATGATGGGCGGCATGTTCCGCCGCTGAGGCGAGATGCCGATCTAAGAACCACAGAAGCCCGGCTCGCGCCGGGCTTTTTTCGTTGACCGTTCTCGCAGGCGAGAGCTGTCGCTACTTCCCCGCGGCCTTTCGCAGCGCCTCGTTGATGCGGTCCTGCCAGCCGGGGCCGCCTTCCTGGAAGAACTCCAGCACGTCCTGGTCGATGCGCAGCGTGACCTGCTCCTTGATGCCGGGAGCGACGTTCTGCTTGGGCGGCGCCGCGGCGACCTTGGCCGTCACCTTCTTGAACGCTGCCTCAGCTTCAGTCCTGGCATCGCCGAGCGTGCGCGGCCGCCGCGGTGGTTGGTCCGCCATGTCCTAGATCCCCTCAAACAAGGCTGTCGAAAGATACCGCTCGGAGAAGGACGGCACGATCGCCAGGATGGTCTTGCCGGCGGCTTCCGGCCGCTTGCCAATCTCAAGCGCGGCCGCAATCGCAGCTCCAGAGGAGATGCCGCCCGGAATGCCTTCATGCCGCGCCAGCGCGCGGGCGGTCTCGATCGCCGTCGTCGAGTTGATCTTCACGATCTCGTCGATCACCGCGCGGTCGAGGATGTCAGGGACGAACCCGGCGCCGATGCCCTGGATCTTGTGCGGCGTATGCTGCCCCCCTGACAGCACCGGGCTCTCCTCCGGCTCGACCGCGACGACGCGAAGTGAGGCCTTGCGCGGTTTGAGCACCTGGCCGACGCCGGTGATCGTGCCGCCGGTACCGACACCGGCGACGAAGAAGTCGATATCGCCGGCGGTGTCGTTCCAGATCTCCTCCGCGGTGGTGCGGCGGTGCACCTCGGGATTGGCGAGGTTCTTGAACTGCTGCGGCATCACCGAGTTCGGCGTCGTCTTCAACAGCTCCTCGGCGGCGGCGATCGCGCCCTTCATGCCTTGCGCGGCCGGCGTCAACACCAGTTCGGCCCCGAGAAAGGCCAGCATCTTGCGCCGCTCGATCGACATCGATTCCGGCATCACCAGCTTGAGGCGGTAGCCGCGCGACGCCGCCACGAAGGCCAGCGCAATGCCGGTATTGCCGGAAGTCGGCTCGATCAGCACGGTGTCGGGCTTGACGATGCCGGCCTTCTCCATCGCGATGATCATGGCCGCGCCGATGCGGTCCTTCACGCTTGCGGCCGGATTGAAATATTCAAGTTTTGCCAAAATCGTCGCATTCACGCCGTGCATTCCGGGCAGCCGACGCAAGCGCACGATCGGCGTGTTGCCGAAGGCCTCGACGATCGAGTCATAGATCCGGCCACGGCCGGGTTGGTGCGCTGCACCCGTGTTGGACGATGCGTCCATGATGAACTCCTATGGCGACGATTTGCAGTTCTATCGCGCTCTTGCGCAGTTACAGACAGCTTGCGGCGACGCGCAAGCGGCAATGCGGCACATGTTAAATACGCTGCATCGCAAAATCGCGTGAGCTGCAAACATCAGAAAACCAACGCATTTGTGTTGCGACCTCGTCAACAGCTTCTGCTTATGTTAGACTTATGTCTCAAAGCAGGGAGGTCACCACGATGTCAGCAGTTGCTGAAGTGTTGTCGACCGTCGCGCCGAACCGCGATCCGCGTTGCAGCGAGTTGCCCACCTGTCCCGTCTGCGCCGATTCCATGGTCGCCGCCGAAGCATCCGCCTACGTCTCGGACCAAATGATCAGCTATCTCTGGACCTGCGATAATTGCGGCTATGGCTTCGTCACCAAGCATGCCGTCAAGACCCGGTTCGTGTGCAATTAGCGTCATTACCTGAGCATGATCTCGTCGGAAAACCGCTTCACACTTTTCCGGATCATGCTTTGCTCTAGCGCGGGGCGATGTCGCCCTTCGCCCAGTCCTCGCGCGTACGCTGATAGAACTCCTCGAATTTTCCCTGTGCGATCGCGTCCCTGATGCCCAGCATCAGGAACTGGTAGTAAGCGATATTGATTTCGGACAACAGCATCGCCCCGAGCGTCTCGCCCGCCTTGACGAGATGGTGCAGATAGGCGCGCGCGCAGTTGCGCGCCGACGGCCATGAGCTCTCCTCATCCAGCGGGCGCGGATCGTCGGCGTGGCGCGCGTTGCGGAGGTTCACCTGACCGAAGCGGGTGAAGGCGACGCCGTGCCGGCCATTGCGCGTCGGCATCACGCAATCGAACATGTCGATGCCGCGCTTCACGGCTTCGAGGATGTCGTCGGGCGTGCCGACGCCCATCAGATAGCGCGGGCGCTCTTTCGGCAGCACCGGCGCGGTCTCGTCGATCATCGCCAGCATCACCGCCTGCGGCTCGCCGACGGCAAGGCCGCCGATCGCATAGCCATGGAAGCCGATTGCGACCAGGCCTTGCGCACTCACGTGCCGCAGTTGCGGCACGTCGCCGCCCTGCACGATGCCGAACAGCATGTAGCCGTCGGGAGCGTTCTCGAAGGCGCGCTTCGAGCGCTCGGCCCAGCGCAGCGACAATTGCATGGCGCGCTCGATGTCGGCGTGCTCGGCCGGCAGCCGCACGCACTCGTCCATCTGCATGGCGATGTCCGAGCCGAGCAGGCGCTGCACCTCGATCGAGCGCTCCGGCGACAGCTCGACCTTGGCACCGTCGATATGCGAGCGGAAGGTGACGGCGTGCTCGCTGATCTTGCGCAGGTCCGCCAGCGACATCACCTGGAAGCCGCCGGAATCCGTCAGCATCGGCCCGTTCCAGCCGGTGAACCGCTGCAAGCCGCCGAGTGCCGCGATCCGCTCGGCGCTCGGACGCAGCATCAAATGATAGGTGTTGCCGAGCACAATGTCGGCGCCGGCATCGCGTACCTCGCGCCAGTGCATGCCCTTCATGGCACCCGCGGTACCGACCGGCATGAAGGCCGGCGTCCGCACCACGCCGTGCGGCGTGGTCAGGCGTCCGGTGCGCGCGGCGCCATCGGTGGCGAGCAACTCAAAGTGATTGGGGAGGTCATTGTCGGGATTCATGGCCGTGCTTATTGCGTGTCGGAGGAAGCCGATCAACCCGCATAGACCTGCGCAGCGGCCAGTCGGTGCCTCAGACTGGGACACAATCGCCGCGAATATTCACCCCGCCAGTCTTGTTAAACAAAACGATACCGTGTAGTTTTACTACGGGGCTGGACGAGATGCTGCGGCGAAATGCGCCGGCGGCGTCAAATGTGTGATCGCCAGCCGCCGACAATGCCCCTTCCTTCGTGTTCGACTGATGTCCCCGGCCGTTCCCGTGACCGGATCAGGCAGGCAGGCCGCAGCCTGATCGGAGTCCTGGTCCTGACGTGCGGCCTGGCGCTCGCCGCCTGCACCTCCCTGCCCCGCACGCCCTATACGGCTGCAGAAGCCAGCACCTCGCGCGTGCTCGATATCGACGGCCTCAGGCGCTACGCCGACGACCCCGTCACGAAATTCAGCTTCGAGAAAGACACCAGCTACGCGACGAAGTCCTATCTGGCGCTGTCCGGCGGCGGCGCCGATGGCGCCTACGGCGTCGGCGTGCTCAACGGCTGGACCGCGGCGAGAACCCGCCCCACTTTCTCCGTCGTCTCGGGCGTGAGCACCGGCGGCCTGATCGCGCCGTTCGCGTTTCTGGGTTCGCAATACGACGACACGCTGAAAGAGGTCTACACCACCGGCATCGCGGAAAGCCTGCTCAGCGATCCCAGCATCATGCGCGTGCTGTTCGGATCCGGCCTGTTCGGCAACACGCGGCTGCGCGAGCTCGTGGCGCGCTATGTCGGGCCGGAGATCGTGGCGCAAGTCGCGCGCGAAAACGCCAAGGGCCGGAAGCTGTTGGTGGTGACGACCGATCTCGACACCCAGCGCACCGCGATCTGGGACATGGGCAAGATCGCCGCGGTCGGCACGCCCGAAGCGGTCAAGCTGTTTCGCGACGTGATGGCGGCCTCCGCCAGCATTCCCCTGGTGTTTCCGCCCATCATGATCGACGCCGAGGGCCAGGGCCGCAAGTTTCAGGAGATGCACGTCGACGGTGGCGTGACCGCGCCGGTGCTGACGCTGCCGGAAGCCCTGCTATTCCAGGGCAACCGACTGCCGGGCAGCGCGAGGATGGACATCTACATCCTCGTCAACAAGAAGATCGAACGCAATTTCGAGCTCGTCTCCAACGGCACCATCGATGTCGCCTCGCGCAGCCTGTCGGCGATCACCCAGTCACAGACGCGCTCGATCATCTTCTCGACTTATGATTTCGCCAAGCGCAACCGTCTCGGCTTTCATCTCTCCTACATCGCGCGCGACTATCCGCCGCCGCCGTCGCAAGGCTTCGACACCGCCTATATGCGGGCGCTCTATCAATACGGATATGACAAGGCCGCCTCGGGTCAGGCCTGGAGCTCGACGGTGCCGTGAGACGGAACGCAGCCCCGCCGAAACCGTTGACGATATGGCCAATTCGGCCAGATTCGCGATGACGCATCGACTCCTGCACGATATAGAGCGAATGACGACTGTCAGAAACGCGCAGGAATCATTGGGCATGGGATTGACTGCGACCAGGACGAGAGCGGCTGCGCCGCGGCGCGAGGTGCCGAAGTCGCGCGGCGGCCGGCCGACGAAGACCGCCGCGATCGAGCGCGACCAGCGGCTGATCGAGGTCGCCACCCGTCTGTTCCTGGATCGCGGCTTCGACGCAACCTCGCTCGATGCGGTCGCGGAAGCGGCCCGGGTGAGCAAGCCCACCGTCTATTCCCGCTACGGCGACAAGCGCGGCCTGTTCGCCGCCGTGCTGAGGCGCGAGATCGCGCGCTGGCTCGCGCCGTTGTCGGCAGCCGCCGAGACGCAGCTCTCCAGCGCCTCGGACATCCCGGTCGAGCAACGGCTGATCGAGATCGGACGCGAGATGCTGACGTTCACCTGCGGTCCGGACGCCGTCGCCTTCAGCCGCATGATGACGTCGCAGGCGATCAATTTCCCTGATGTCGCCAAGCTCGGCAAGGAGGAAGGCTGGCTCAAGGCGGTCGCCACCACCGCGCGCTTCTTCGACAATCTGGTGGCGCAAGGCGCGCTCGATGTCGAGGATACCACCATTGCGGCCGAGGTATTCCTCGATGTGGTCGTCGGTCACACCCACCGCTTGGCGACCTTCGGAACGGCCCTCGAGATGAAGGCCGCCGAGAAGCGGATGCGCGTCGCGATCAAGCTGTTCCTGGCCGGCGCGCTCGGACCTGCGGACCGCGTCCAGACCACCAAAGCCGCGCCACGCCGCCGCCCCTCACGCTGACATTTCCGTGAACGCACGATCTATCCCCATGGGGATACGGGAGGAGCCGTTGACCCAAATAAAACGATACGGTATGGTTTAGTTATAAGCGATACGGACCGCTTTTTTCACCAGCCCCAAAGGTGGCCCGTACCGCTGAGATCGCCGTGCCGGGTACAGCCCGGTGCGTCGCTCCGCGGCCGGCCGACGCCCAAGGCCGGCCGCGAATTCTTTACGATCATCCGGCACACTCGCTGGTCGAGGGTTTCGAGCATGACGACAGCCAAACGATGGACTTCAGGACTGCTGGCGATCGGCCTGTCCGCCCTGCTCCTCGCCGCGCCCGCCCGGGCGATCGTGACCGCGGGCACGCCGACTGCCCTTCACAGCGATGCAGATGGTGATGCCGAGGCCGACCGCCAAGCCGTCAGCCGCGAGATCGAGCGTTTCCGCAGCTCGTCGATCTCGATCAGCCAGGCCATGGCGATCGCCGAAGCCCGTCACGCCGGCGCCACCACGGCGGATGTGAGTTTTGACGGAGCCGCCGGCGTGCCGGTGTATCGCGTGAAGACCCTGCACAACGACCGGATCTGGCGCCACACCATCAATGCAGCGACGGGCGAACTCGTCGGCGGAGAAGCTGCCCTCCCCCTCGCCGAGCTCGACAACGACGATCGCAGCAACCTTGCGGCCCTCGGTGCGATCAGGCACCGTCTCGCGGATGCCGTGCGTGTTGCCGAGCGCGCAGCCTCGGGCAAGGCGATCAGCGGTGGCCTCGTGCGCGAACGCGGCCGGCTCAATTTCGCGATCGTCGTGATCAGCGGCGACGACCTCAAGGAGGTCATCCTGGAGCCCCCGGGCGCCAGGAAATAGCGGCTGCTAGATAGCGGCAGGCTTCGCCCCCGGCATCGGCCGGGAACGAAAAGCCATTGACGGCCGCAAGACTCTCCCGCATAAGTCGCCGCCATGTTCACGACCACCAAACGCACGACCAAAACCACCACGGCCTCAGGGGCCCGGGGAGGCGTGCGCACGTAAGTCATCGACTTAAACGCATCAGCTCTACGGCAAGCCCCGCCCTCGATGGACCGGGGCTTTTTTGTTGTCTTGTTCGCAAATCTCAATGGAGGACAAAGTGAGTAACGATCCTGTCGTCGCGATTGTCGGCGTCACCGGTGCGGTGGGCGCCGAATTCATCGCCACCATGGACAAGCGCGGCTTTCGCGTCGGCAAGCTCAAGGCGCTCGCCAGCGCCCGCTCGGCCGGCAAGACGGTGTCGTTCCGCGGTCAGCCGATCGTGATCGAGGAGCTGACCGAGCGGTCCTTCGAGGGTGTCGACATCGCCCTGTTCTCCGCCGGCGGGAGCATTTCGAAGAAGTATGCGCCGATCGCCGTCAAGTCCGGCGCGGTCGTGGTCGACAACTCCTCCGCTTTCCGCATGGACCCGAACGTGCCGCTGGTGATCCCCGAGATCAACGCGAACCGCATCAGGGATCACAAGGGCATCATCGCCAACCCGAACTGCGCGGCGATCACCGCGCTGGTGCCATTGTGGCCGATCCACCAGAAGAACCGCATCAAGCGCGTGATCATCTCGACCTATCAGGCCGCAAGCGGCGCTGGCGCCGCCGCGATGGAGGAGCTGGTCGAATCCACCCGCGCCAATCTCAACGGGCAGGTCTATACGCCGAAGGTGATGCCGCACCCCTACGCCTTCAACCTCTTCAACCACAACACGGCGATCGACCCCGACACCGGCTATAACGACGAAGAGACCAAGGTCATCAAGGAGACCCGCAAGATCTTCGAAGACGAGACAATCGCGATCGGCGTCACCTGCGTGCGCGTACCGGTGCTGCGCGCACATTGCGAGGCCATCACCTTCGAATGCGAGAAGCCGATCAGCGAGGACCAGGTCCGCGCCATCATGGCGCAGGCGCCGGGCGTCAAGGTCGTCGACGACCGCGCCAGGAACTACTTCCCGATGCCGATCGACGCCTCGGGCCAGGACGACGTCCTGGTCGGCCGCATCCGCAAGGATCTCAGCGACCCCAGCGGCCATTCGATCTCGATGTTCGTCGCGGCCGATCAGCTGCTCAAGGGCGCAGCGCTGAACGCGGTGCAGATCGCCGAGCTGCTGCCGCAGCGCGTGATGGCATAGTCGATGTCGTGGTAACCGGTATCGTAGGGTAGGCGCAGCGCAGCGTGCCCACCAACTGTCTCGATCATGAAAAGATGGTGGGCATGGTGCTTATGCCCGCCATCGCTCTCCGCATTCAGAAAAGACGTGGGCACGCTTCGCTTTGCCCTCCCTGCGGCGTAACGTCAGTCGTTCGCTCGAAACAGCAAACACGCATCCCCGTACGAATAAAACCGATACCCATTCGCGATGGCGTGCGCATACGCCGCCTTCATCGTCTCGAGCCCCGAGAAGGCTGACACCAGCATGAACAGCGTCGACTTCGGCAAATGGAAATTGGTCATCAGGATATCGACGGCGCGGAAGCGATAGCCGGGGGTGATGAAGATCGACGTCTCGGCGGCGAAGGGCTGGATGGTGCCATCCTCGCGTGCGGCGCTCTCCAGCAGCCGCAATGACGTGGTGCCGACCGCGATGATACGGCCGCCATTCTTTCGCGCCGTGTTGAGACGCTCTGCCGTCTCGGCCGAGATCGTGCCCCACTCGGCGTGCATCTTGTGGGCTTCGGTGTCCTCGACCTTCACCGGCAGGAACGTCCCTGCCCCGACATGCAGCGTGACCCTGTTGACGCCCACGTCGCGCGCGCGCAGCGCCTGCTCCAGTGCCGGGGTGAAATGCAGGCCGGCCGTCGGCGCGGCGACGGCGCCTTCGTTCGCCGCAAACATGGTCTGGTAGTCGGCGAGGTCCTGATCGTCGGGCGTGCGCTTGGAAGCGATGTAGGGCGGCAGCGGCGGGCTGCCGAGATCGGCGATGGCCTGGTCCAGCGCCGGGCCGTGGAACGAGAACGACAGCGTCACCTCGCCCTCGAGGCCCTTGGCCTCGACCTCGGCGTCGAGATGGCCGAGCAGGCAGACCTTGCCTTCATTGCCGAAGCGGACCCGGTCGCCGGCGACGAGCTTCTTGGCGGGCTTCACCAGCGCCTGCCAGCGCGAGCCGTCGAGCCGCTTGATCAGCGTCGCCTCAATCCTGGGCTCGGTCTCGCGGCCGATGCGCCGGCCCTTCAGTTGCGCCGCGATCACCTTGGTGTCGTTGACGACGAGCTGGTCGCCGGCCCTCAGCCATCGTGCGAGGTCGGCGATGGTCTGGTCGCGCAGCGCGCCGTTCTCCACGACCAGCATCTTGGCGGAGTCGCGCGGGCTCGCCGGGCGCAACGCGATGCGCTCGGGCGGCAGTTCGAAATCGAAGAGGTCGGTGCGCATCCATTTCAATCCGGAGGATCAAGCCCGCGCAGCTTCAATAGCATGTATGAAATTCGCTGCGCTGTACCCCGCACTGACTGCCGCCAGATATAGGCCAAGGTCTGCAGAGAGAATATGAACGCCCGCCTTGCCCGCCTCCAGGGTGGCTGAATCCGTCAATCCCAAGCGTCGGAACTCCGCTCGTTCAGTGGCACTCAAACTCGGGATATAGATCTCTCTCGTTGTAGAAACGAATTGAAGAAATCGACGCGATATTTTCTCCGGAAGACCGTTTCCTTCAAATTCTAGGAGATTGGACGCTTCTGAGAGGGCGTTTGGCAGCACCGCAAGCTCTCGATACTCGGAGATTACGTCGAGCAACAAGCGGAAGTCGTTGATGGTGTAAGCACGCGTGCGCTTGTGTTTTGGAACGGCGCGCTCATCTGCCAATCCAACAACAAGTAAGACGATCAAATTGGCATCTAAGATCAGAGTTTGACGTGTCATCAATCGTCAACGCTTACCTTCCGCACCATCCCCTTGACTCGCCCATTCTTGTCATCAACGAGGACCGTACGATATGCCCGCCTCAATGCGGCATCCCCGGTCAGGGTTGAAAGAGCGCTCTTGGCGGAATTCCAGGGACGAGAGAAACCAAGGGTGATCTTCCACACTTGGCTTAGTTCGTCGAACTCCACCTCCTCAAGCCCAAGATTAATGGGGTCTTCGTCCTTCATGACGTCGAGCACCCAATCCTTCGCCAACCTTACGGCCTGCTGTACATCCATCTTCGCCTCGCGTGATCTTCCTTCCAAACCCTTCGGCGAGAATAGCACTTTCGGGCCCAACCGTCGCTCGCCTCATGTCGTTCCAAGCTTGACCCCAAAGCCGGCAGTGCCCCTCAATTCCAATCGCCGCGCAGCCAGCGCGGCGATTGCACTCCTGAGGTCGGCGCGAGATTCCCGAGCCGTCCCAGAATGAGGGTGCGTGCTTATTCCTTGTCCGCCGCCATCCGCGCCTTGACGATCTTGTCGGGATTCTGCACGGGCTCGCCGCGCTTGATCTTGTCGACGTTCTCCATGCCCTCGGTGACCTTGCCCCACACCGTGTACTGGTTGTCGAGGAAGCGGGCGTCGTCGAAGCAGATGAAGAACTGGCTGTCGCCGGAATCGGGATTGGCGGCGCGCGCCATCGAGGTGGTGCCGCGCACATGCGGCTCCTTGTTGAACTCGGCCTTCAGCTTCTTGCCGGAGCCGCCGGTGCCGGTGCCCTGCGGGCAGCCGGTCTGCGCCATGAAGCCGTCGATCACGCGGTGGAACACGATGCCGTCGTAGAAGCCTTCGCGGACCAGTTCCTTGATACGCGCGACGTGGCCGGGCGCCAGATCAGGCCGCATCTCGATGGTGACGGGGCCCTGCGTGGTCTCGAGGATCAGGGTGTTTTCGGTGACGCTCATGCTCGTCTCTCTTGCGTTGGGGGTGAAGGCTTGTCAGGCGACGTTTTGCGGTTACGGAACTGGATTGCGAATGGACGTCCCGCGGCAGCGCCGGCCATTGCATCGGTAAATGGCATCGGTGTGCAGCGTTGCAACGCCTCCATCACCGCGATCCGGTATTGCAGCCGGTCGTTGTCGGAGGCCTCCGCGGATTCATAGGTAATCCTCGGATGGCCCAGAATGTTTCCGGCCCGGTTAAAGCTCACGACGACGGTGATGTCGAGTGGGCGGGCCCTGGCGGGCGGCGGCGGTTTCCAGCAGGTGCGCAGATGCCGGAAGACGTCCTGGATGGTGTTGACCTGCACGTCCTCGGCGGCCGCGCCGGAGAGGCCAAGCAGGAGCGCCGCGGCAGCTACGATGAGCTTTTTGCCACGGCGCGCCATCGCCACCTCTTATTTGATGTCGGAGGCGACCTGCACCTTCACCATCTTGTCGGGATCGGTTACGGCGCCGCCGGGGGAGCCGGGCGGCGCCTTCTTCAGCTTGTCGACGACGTCCATGCCCTGCACGACCTCGCCGACCACGGTGTACTGGTTGTCGAGGCTGCCGCCGTCGGCGAACATGATGAAGAATTGCGAGTTGGCGCTGTCGACGCTGTCGCCGCGCCGGGCCATGCCGACGATGCCGCGGGCAAAATGCACCTTGGAGAATTCCTGCTTCAGGTTCGGATATTTCGATCCACCGGTGCCGTTGAACTTCTCGCCGTCGCCGGTCTGCGCCATGAAGCCGTCCATGACACGATGGAACGGCACGTTGTTGTAATAGCCCTCGCGCGCGAGCTGCTTGATGCGCTCGGCATGCTGGGGCGCGATGTCGGTGCGCAGCTTGATGACGATGCGGCCCTTGGTGCTGTCGATGACGATGGCGTTGGCCTTGTCGAGGTTGGCCGGCAATTGCTGCGCCACCGCGGGCACCGCGAACACGAGCGCGGCAAGAACTGCGAGAATTCGGATCATGACAACTCCGGATCAGAGAAAGAGGAAGCGCGCCGTTATCCGGCGAATTTTACCTTGAGCTGGGCCGCAACGATCGGCGGGACGAAGGTCGAGACGTCCCCGCCCATGCCGGCGATCTGGCGCACCAAAGTGGCGGTGATCGGGCGAACCATGGGAGAGGCCGGCAGGAAGACGGTATGCACTTCCGGCGCCATCGCCTCGTTCATGCCGGCGAGCTGCATCTCGTAATCGAGGTCGCTGCCGTCGCGCAGGCCCCGAATCATGATGGTCGCACCGTGCTTGCGCGCCGCGGTCACCGACAGGTCGTCGAACGTCACGGCTTCGAGCACGCAGCCGGCCTTGGCCGCCACCGGCCCGCAGACGTCATGGAGCATCTTGAGCCGCTCCTCGGTCGAGAATAGCGGCTTCTTGCCGGGGTGGACCCCGATCGCGACGACGAGCCTGTCGCACAGCGATACGCTGTGCCGGACCACGTCCAGATGGCCGTTGGTGATGGGGTCGAAGGAACCGGGATAGAAGGCGATACGCGGCATGGCCCCCTCCTACCGCGCCCGGCCCGGGCCGGCAAGCCGGGCGGGTTCCTCGGCCTTGGCCGTTTCCGGCAGAATATCCCGCCGGCCGTGTCGGCGACGGCCGGTTTGTTTCGTCCTGAGAGCGGCCACGAAACAAACCGGCGGGGGCACGAAACCATTTCCCGCGCCGGCGAAGACGTCCGGAAACTGGCCATGGTTACTAATCCGGCCAACGAATGACGGGTCGCACACTGGGCGTAGGCGGCCGCATCACAGGGGACTGTCAAATGATCAAGGCTCTTTCAGCGATCGCTCTCTCTGCATGTGTTGCCGCAGCCCTCACCCTGCTGCCCGGCTTTGCCCCGACCGTCGAAGCCAGCGTGCCGCAGCCGCTGGCCAAGAGCGACCGGCTCGATATCCGCACCGTCGGAAAGGACTGCTCCCAGCAGGCCTGGCCGAACTTCGAGGTGTCCTGCCTGCGCCGTGCCGGCACCAAGGCGACCATCCGCGAGGCCCGCCTCGTGACCGCCAACCGGACCCCGTAGTCGGGTCTGTCAGCTTCGCGTCATATAATCCTGATGGAATTTTGCGACGCCCCATCGCAGACTGCGTGATGCTCGCGCCCGGCGGAATGGCCCGTCGGGCGCGATCCCATTGGGGGCCGCCCTTGTCCAGTACGCCCGCAGTCGCTTCCGGCCACCATCCTGACCCGCTGCCGCTCGCCATGACCATGGGCGCCCTCGGCGTCGTCTATGGCGATATCGGCACCAGCCCCCTCTACGCCCTGAAGGAAGCCGCCAAGGCGGCCGCCCATGGCGGCACGCTCAGTCACGACGCTGTCCTCGGCGTCGCCTCGCTGATCCTCTGGGCGCTGCTGCTGATCATCTCGCTCAAATATGCGCTGTTGATCCTGCGTGCGGACAACCGCGGCGAAGGCGGCATCGTCGCGCTTCTGGCGCTGCTGCATGCCCGCCACGCCCAGCCCGGCACCTGGCGTGCCCATCTCCTGGTGGTCGGCCTGATCGGAGCCGCCCTGCTCTATGGCGATGGCGCGATCACGCCGGCCATCTCGGTGCTCAGCGCCATCGAGGGCCTCAAGGTCGATGCCCCCTCGCTCGCGCCCGCCGTCGTGCCCGTCACCGTCGTCATCCTGATCGGCCTGTTCATGATGCAGAAGCAGGGCACCGGCTTCATCGGCCGCATCTTCGGGCCGGTGATGCTGGCCTGGTTCGTCGTACTCGCCGCGCTCGGCATCCACGGCATCGTCAAGGCGCCGGCGGTGCTGGCGGCGCTCAGCCCGTTCTATGCGTTCAATTTCCTGATCCACCAGGACTTCCACATCTCGTTCGGAATCCTCGGCGCGGCTTTTCTCGCGGTGACCGGCGGCGAGGCCATGTATGCCGACATGGGACATTTCGGTCGCCTGCCGATCCGGCTGGCCTGGTTCGCGATCTGCCTGCCCGCCCTGGTGCTGAACTATTTCGGCCAGGCCGCGCTGCTGATCACCGATCCCACGATGATCGAGAACCCGTTCTTCCAGCTCTGCCCCGACGCCCTGCACTACCTGCTCGTCGCATTCTCCGCGATCGCGACCGTGATCGCCTCGCAAGCGATCATCTCCGGCGTGTTCTCGCTGACGCAGCAATCGATCCAGCTCGGCTTCCTGCCGCGCATGCAGATCCGCCATACCACGAGCGATGCGATCGGCCAGATCTACGTGCCGCTGGTGAACTGGCTGCTTGCGGCTGCAACGCTGGGCGCCGTCCTGAGCTTCGGCTCCTCGGACGCCCTCGCCGGCGCCTATGGCATTGCGGTCTCGCTGCTGATGGCGATCACCACGCTGCTCGCCGCGCTGGTCGCGATCCAGTGGGGCTTTTCGCCCTGGCTGGTCGTTGCCGTGAACGGCTTCTTCTTCGTCATCGATCTGATCTTCTTCTCGGCCAACTCGATCAAGCTGTTCGAGGGCGGCTGGTTTCCGTTGCTGCTCGCCGGCCTCGTCGCCTTCCTGATGCTGACCTGGCGGGCCGGCGTGAGGCTGGTCGAGGCGGCCCGCGCCCGGCTGCGCCAGCCCGAGGAGGACCTGATCGAGACTGCGGTCAACAAATGCCATGCGCGACTGCCCGGGACCGCCGTGTACCTGGCCTCCGCGCCGCGCGGCGTGCCGCTCGCGCTCACTCAGTTCGTCAGGCACAACCGCGTGCTGCACGAGCGCGTGCTGCTGGTCACCGTACTGATCGAGGAATTGCCGCACATCGCGGACGAGGAACGCGCCGAGGTGATCGAGATCATCCCCGGCATCACCCGCGTGGTCTTACATTACGGCTTCATGCAGAATCCGACGATCTATGAAGGGCTGAAGCTGGTCTGCCGCCAGGGCAAGCTGGCCGGCATCGATCTCTCCGAGATCACCTATTACGTCGGCCGCGAGACCATCATCCCGCGCGAGGACGTGCCGGGCATGTGGGTCTGGCGCGAAAGCGTGTTCGCCTTCCTGCAGCGCAACGCCGAACGCTCGGCCGCGTTCTTCGGCGTGCCGACCAAGCAGGTCGTGGAGTTCGGCACGGAGCTGGAGATTTGACTGCGCGAATGGTGGGTGGCGAATAGCGAATAGGGAAGCCCCCCTATTCGCCACTCGCTATTCGCCATTCGCCCCGTTGCCGCTCTCCGCCTCTTCCGTGATGTGCTCGACTGAGACCACGTGCTCGTCCTCGGCCGTGTCGAACACGATCACGCCTTGTGTCGAGCGGCCGGCGACGCGGATGCCTTCGACCGGGCAGCGGATCAACTGGCCCTTGTCGGTGACCAGCATGATCTGATCTGCATCCTCGACCGGGAACGAGGCAACCAGATTACCGTTGCGGTTGTTGACGCTCATGGCGACGATGCCTTTGCCGCCGCGGCCCGTCGTGCGGTACTCGTAGGACGAGGTCCGCTTGCCATAGCCGTTCACGGACACGGTGAGCACGACCTGCTCCTGCGCCGACATCTCGGCATAACGCTCCTGCGCGAGCTGGAAGCTGCCGGATGTCTCCTCGGCCTCGGCGTCCACTTGTGCCTCTTCGGCCCCGGATTCGCCGGCGACCGCGCGGCGCATCTTCAGATACGCCGAGCGCTCGTCCGAGGTGGTCTCGACGTGGCGCAGGATCGCCAGTGAAATCACCTTGTCGCCCTCGCCGAGCGCGATGCCACGCACGCCCATCGAGGTGCGCCCGGTGAACACGCGCACGTCGGTGACGGGGAAGCGGATGCACTGGCCGCCGGCGGCGGTCAGCAGCACGTCGTCGCGCTCGGTGCAGATCTGCACGTCGACGATCGCTTCATTGTCGTCGAGCTTCATCGCGATGATGCCGGAGCGGCGGACGTCGACGAAGTCCGACAGCTTGTTGCGCCGGACGTTGCCGCCCGTGGTCGCGAACATCACGTCGAGGTTGCCCCAGGTGGACTCGTCCTCCGGCAGCGGCATGATGGTGGTGATGCGCTCACCCTGCTCGAGCGGCAGGATGTTGATCAGCGCCTTGCCGCGCGCGTTCGGCGCGGCCATCGGCAGGCGCCAGACCTTCTCCTTGTAGACCTGGCCGCGCGAGGAGAAGAACAGCACCGGCGTGTGCGTGGAGGCCACGAACAGACGGCTGACGAAATCCTCGTCGCGGGTCTGCATGCCGGCGCGGCCCTTGCCGCCACGGCGCTGCGCCCGATAGGCCGACAGCGGCACGCGCTTGACGTAGCCGGCGTGGGAGACGGTGACGACCATGTCCTCGCGCTGGATCAGGTCCTCGTCCTCGACCTCGCCTTCCTGCTCGATGATGACGGTGCGGCGGGGCGTTGCGAACTCGGCCTTCACCTCGGCGAGCTCGGTCTTGATGATCTCGAGCACGCGGGCGCGCGAGCGCAGGATGTCGAGATAATCGGCGATCTCGCCCGCGAGCTTGTCGAGCTCGTCGCGGATCTCGTCACGGCCGAGGGCGGTCAGGCGCTGAAGGCGCAGGTCGAGAATGGCCCTCGCCTGCTCCATCGACAGCCGGATCGTGCCATCCGCGCTGATGCGATGGCGCGGATCGTCGATCAGCGTCAGCATGTCCTCGACGTCCCGGGCCGGCCAGTCACGCGACATCAGGGTGTCGCGGGCGGTGGTCGGGTCGGGCGAGGTCCGGATCACGCGGATCATCTCGTCGATATTGGCGACCGCGATCGCGAGGCCAACGAGGATATGGGCGCGATCACGCGCCTTGGCCAGCAGGTACTTGGTGCGCCGTGTGACGACCCGCTCGCGGAAGTCGACGAAGATGGCCAGCAGGTCCTTCAGATGCATGATCCGCGGACGGCCGCTGTCGAGCGCCACCATGTTGACGCCGAAGCTGGTCTGCAGCGGCGTGAACCTGTACAGCTGGTTCAGCACGACGTCTGGCACGGCGTCGCGCTTCAACTCGATGACCACGCGGTAGCCTTCGCGGTCTGATTCGTCGCGCAGGTCGCCGATGCCCTCGATCTTCTTTTCCTTGACCAGTTCGGCGATGCGCTCGACCATCGTCGCCTTGTTCACCTGGTAGGGAATCTCGGTGACGATGATCGCCTCGCGCTCCTTGCGGATGGTCTCGATCGCGACCTTGCCACGCATCACGATCGAGCCGCGGCCGAGGTGATAGGCCGAGCGGATGCCTTGCCGCCCAAGGATGACGCCGCCGGTCGGAAAATCCGGTCCCGGCACGATGTTGATCAGTTCGTCGATGGTCAGCGCGGGGTTGTCGATCAGCGCGATGCAGGCGTCGATGACCTCGCCGAGATTGTGCGGCGGGATGTTGGTCGCCATGCCGACCGCGATGCCGCCGGCGCCGTTGACGAGGAGGTTCGGGAACTTGGCCGGCAAGACCGACGGTTCGGTCTCGTTGTTGTCGTAGTTCGGCTGGAAGTCGACGGTGTCCTTGTCGATGTCGGCCAGCAGGGCCAGCGCCGCCTTGGTCAGGCGCGCTTCGGTGTAACGATAGGCGGCCGCGGGATCGCCGTCGACCGAGCCGAAATTGCCCTGGCCGTCGATCAGCGGCACGCGCATCGAGAAGTCCTGCGCCATGCGGACCATGGCGTCGTAGATCGACTGGTCGCCGTGCGGGTGATACTTACCGATGACGTCACCGACCACGCGGGCGGATTTGACGTACTTCTTGTCGGGTGTGTGCCCCTGCTCGTTCATCGAGTACAGGATGCGGCGGTGCACCGGCTTCAGGCCGTCGCGGGCGTCAGGCAACGCCCGCGCCACGATCACGCTCATGGCGTAGTCGAGATAGGACTTCTTCATCTCCTCGAAGATGGAGACGGGGCGAATATCCGAGGGTTGCGCCGGCTGGTCGCCGGGCTTGTCGTCGTCGTCAGCCAAGGGGAAATCCGGTGAGGTTTTATCTGGGAATCATATAGCGCATCGAGGCCCTGATAACCACCCTTGCGGGGTCGAGGGAAGCGCTTTTTCCGCTTATTTTTCCAATAGCTTACGGCCTTGCAACGAGGGTCTCGGATGGGCATGGAACAGGCTCTTCGAAATCGCCTCGGCCACCTCAATGATCGCGCGGTGGCGCGCACCTCTTCGGCCTGCTTGCCCGGCGCGGTCAGAGTTCAACCCAAACATGAAGCGGGCCCGGAAATCCCGAGCCCGCTCTGTCGATTAGTAAGGTTTGCTGACACGACGTGGCAGGCGCGGCCCAACCTGCCGGCGCCCCCTTATCGTCAGACCGTCCTCAGAACGGGATATCGTCGTCCATGTCACTGTTGCGGCCACCGCCGCCGGCGGCCACGGGACGGCGTGGCGCGCTGTTGACGGGTCCTGACGAGCCGAAATCACCACCCGGCTCATCGCCGAAGCTGCCGCCTCCACCTCCACCGCCGCCGCTGCGGCCGTCGAGCATCGTGAGCGTCGAGTTGAAGCCCTGGAGCACGACCTCGGTCGAATACTTCTCGACACCGCTCTGGTCGGTGTACTTGCGGGTCTGAAGCGCGCCCTCGATGTAAACCTTGGCGCCCTTCTTCAGATACTGTTCGACGATCTTGCAAAGCGGCTCCGAGAAGATCACGACGCGATGCCACTCGGTCTTCTCCTTGCGTTCGCCGGTATTCTTGTCGCGCCAGGTCTCCGAGGTGGCGATGCTCAAATTCGCAATCGGCCGCCCGTCCTGGGTGCGGCGGATCTCAGGATCCTTGCCGAGATTTCCAACCAGAATGACCTTGTTGACGCTTCCCGCCATCGCCGCTCTCCACTCCGAATGCCACTGATTTCAAAAGGCCGAGCGCGCTGCCCGCGTTCCTCTGCGCCCTGTTGAGGCGACCCTATACGCTTGCGGGCGCCGCTCAGCCCACCACCCCCTGGGTTATCCCCACATATAGCACCGACCTTCGTCATGTTCCAGATTTGTTCTTTCTGGCCGGGCGTCGAACAGAGCGCCACGCGCACTTCTGACTTTCGCCGGCTCGGGAACCTCCCGGCCGCTCTGCCTGGAGCCTCACACGTTCTAAGCGCATCGCCGGAATTGCGACATCGGCATGATCAGCCCGAATGACCGCGGGCGGCCTGCCACTCGTCAAGCACGGATATCTCTCTGATATCCTTGGATGATTGAACGATCCAGCTCGCGCCCTCCTCTTCAGGCGGGGCGCGATTCAGGGGTTAAATAAGTCAGTAACCATCACCTTTCCGACCACTGTGGCTTTTCGGATACACAACTTGCGGCTTCAGTGGTGTAAGCACGGCATCAGTTGGGCCGTTGAGTCCGCTGCCCTTCCGTCCGCGGAAGGCAACAACAGAAACTGGGACTGGGATTAGTTGAAAATGAAAAAGGTTTTGTTGGCTTCGGCCTGTTTGTTCGCTCTGGCGGCCCCCGCTTCGGCTGCTGATCTCGCGGCGCGCCCCTACACCAAGGCTCCGGTCGCTCCGATGGCTTCGGTCTACAACTGGACCGGCTTCTATCTCGGTGTCGTCGGTGGCGGCGCTTGGGAAAACGCTTCGGGCGACCCGAAGATGAAGGGCGGCTTCGTCGGCGGCACCGCCGGCTACAACTGGCAGACCGGTAACGTCGTGTTCGGCCTCGAGGCCGATGCTGCGTGGGCTGACGTCAGCGCGTCGGTCTCCGGTCCGGTCCTCGTCCCCGGCTTCGGTGTTGCCACGGCGACCCTGAGCTCGAAGACGGATGCGATGGGCACCGTTCGCGGCCGTATCGGCTGGGCCGTCAACAACGTGCTGTTCTACGGCACGGGTGGCTATGCCTGGATCGACAACAAGCTGAGCGCCAGCGCTCTCGGCGTGACCATCTCCGACAGCAAGTTCCACTCCGGCTGGACCGTCGGTGCGGGCGTCGAAGCGTTCTTCGCTCCGAACTGGACCGTCAAGGGCGAGTACCTCTATCGCAGCCTCGGCGGCGAGACCTACTTCTCGGGCGCCCTGCCCACCGGCACGCTCAACTTCCACACCGTGCAGGTCGGCGTGAACTATCACTTCGGCGCCCCGGTCGTCGCCAAGTACTGAGCTTCGACTTAAACGCTACCCGCGTTACGAAAGGCCGGCCTTGCGCCGGCCTTTTTGTTTGCCCTTGCTCGTTGTTTGCCCGCTCGTTCGCCTGCCGCGTTCTACAGTTCCGCGCCCGCCTGCTGCCAGATGCCGCCAGCGCGCCAACATTCCGTTGACGATTCGCAACTCCCTCTGGAAATCCGCGCGCGTTCTTCCTACGTTCGCTGATAACCCCATCGGCGCCGATCCCGGTTCCGGGCGAAGCGCGCCTTCATCATTGGCGCGATCGCGCGTCTTTGGATTCCTTGAGGACCAGCGGGATGGATGAAGTGATCAAGGCGAAGCGCCAACAACAGAACGCGGGCTCAAGCCTGCGCGCAATTACGATCCGTGGCGCGCGCGAGCACAACCTCAAGAACATCGACGTCGAGATTCCCCGCGACAAGCTGGTGGTGTTCACCGGCCTCTCCGGCTCCGGCAAATCCTCACTCGCCTTCGACACCATCTACGCCGAGGGCCAGCGCCGCTACGTCGAATCGCTCTCGGCCTATGCGCGCCAATTCCTGGAGATGATGCAGAAGCCCGACGTCGACCAGATCGACGGCCTGTCGCCCGCGATCTCGATCGAGCAGAAGACGACATCGAAGAACCCGCGCTCGACCGTCGGCACCGTCACCGAGATCTACGACTATATGCGCCTGCTGTGGGCGCGCGTCGGCGTGCCCTATTCGCCGGCCACCGGTCTGCCGATCGAGAGCCAGACCGTCTCGCAGATGGTCGACCGCGTGCTGGCGCTGCCCGAGGGCACCCGCCTCTATCTGCTCGCGCCCGTCGTGCGCGGCCGCAAGGGCGAGTACCGCAAGGAGCTCGCCGAATGGCTCAAGAAGGGCTTTCAACGCGTCAAGATCGACGGCACCTTCCATGAACTTGCGGAAGCGCCGACGCTGGACAAGAAATTCCCGCACGACATCGACGTCGTCGTCGACCGCATCGTGGTGCGCGCCGACATCGGCCAGCGCCTCGCCGAGAGCTTTGAGACCGCGCTGAAGCTCGCTGAGGGCCTTGCCGTCGTCGAGTTCGCCGACGCCCCCACGGCGGCTCCCACCGAAGAGAAAAAGAAGACCGCCAAGATCCACGACAAGAGCGGGCCCGAGCGCATGCTCTTCTCGGAAAAGTTCGCCTGCCCGGTCTCGGGCTTCACGATTCCAGAGGTCGAGCCCAGACTGTTCTCCTTCAACAATCCCTATGGCGCCTGCCCGGCCTGCGGCGGCCTCGGCGTCGAGCAGCATGTCGACGAGGACCTCGTCATTCCCGACAAGGAGCTCGCCATCGGCAAGGGCGCGATCGCGCCATGGGCCAAATCGTCCTCGCCCTATTACATCCAGACCCTGACCGCGCTCGGCAAGCACTACAAGTTCACGCTGACCACCAAGTGGAAGGACCTGCCCAAGAAGACGCAGAACGCGATCCTGCACGGCTCCGGCGAGGACGAGATCAAGTTCTCCTACGAGGACGGGGTGCGCTCCTACGACACCAAGAAGCCGTTCGAGGGCGTCATCACCAACATCAACCGCCGCTACCGCGAGACCGAAAGCGAGTGGGCGCGCGAGGAGCTGGCGAAATACTTCCACGACGTGCCCTGCGAGGGATGCAAGGGTTTCCGGCTCAAGCCCGAGGCGCTCTGCGTCAAGATCGGAGCCAGGCATATCGGCGAGATCTCGGAGCTGTCGGTCAAGAAGGCCGGCGAATGGTTCGAGACCGTGCCCGACGCGCTCAACGCGCAGCAGAACGAGATCGCGGGCCGCATCCTGAAGGAGATCCGCGAGCGCCTCACCTTCCTGCTCGACGTCGGCCTCAACTACCTCACTTTGTCCCGCTCCTCCGGCACGCTGTCCGGCGGCGAGAGCCAGCGCATTCGCCTCGCCTCGCAGATCGGCTCGGGCCTGACCGGCGTGCTCTACGTGCTGGACGAGCCTTCGATCGGCCTGCACCAGCGCGACAACGCCCGCCTGCTCGACACCCTGAAGCGGCTGCGCGACCTCGGCAATACCGTGGTCGTGGTCGAGCATGACGAGGACGCCATTCGCCTCGCCGACTACGTGCTCGACATCGGCCCCGGCGCCGGCATGCATGGCGGCCACATCGTCGCCGAAGGCACGCCCGCCGAGATAATGCGCAACCCGAAATCGCTGACCGGCAAGTACCTGACCGGCGAGCTCGAGGTCGAGGTCCCGGAGCGGCGCCCGCCGAACCATCGCCGCACCATCAAGGTGGTCAACGCGCGCGGCAATAACCTCAAGAACGTCACCGCCGAGATCCCGCTCGGCCTGTTCACCTGCGTCACCGGCGTCTCCGGCGGCGGCAAGTCGACGCTGTTGATCGACACGCTGTACCGCGCCATCGCCCGCAAGCTGAACAATGCCAGCGAGGGCGCCGCCCCGCACGATCGCATCGAGGGCCTCGAGCACATCGACAAGATCATCGACATCGACCAGTCGCCGATCGGCCGTACGCCGCGCTCGAACCCCGCGACCTATACCGGCGCCTTCACGCCGATCCGCGAATGGTTTGCCGGCCTGCCCGAGTCCAAGGCGCGCGGTTACGAGCCCGGCCGCTTCTCCTTCAACGTCAAGGGCGGCCGCTGCGAGGCCTGCCAGGGCGACGGCGTCATCAAGATCGAGATGCACTTCCTGCCCGACGTCTACGTCACCTGCGACGTCTGCAAGGGCAAGCGCTACAACCGCGAGACGCTCGAAGTCCTGTTCAAGGGCAAGAGCATCGCCGACGTGCTCGACATGACCGTCGAAGAAGCCGCCGAATTCTTCAAGGCGGTGCCGCGCGTGCGCGAAACCTTCCAGACCCTGCACCGCGTCGGCCTCGACTACATCCATGTCGGCCAGCAGGCGACCACGCTATCGGGCGGCGAAGCCCAGCGCGTCAAGCTCGCCAAGGAGCTGTCAAAACGCGCCACCGGCCGCACGCTCTACATCCTGGACGAGCCGACCACCGGCCTGCACTTCCACGACGTCAAGAAGCTCTTGGAGGTGCTGCATGAGCTGGTCGCGCAGGGCAACACGGTCGTCGTCATCGAGCACAATCTCGAAGTCATCAAGACCGCAGACTGGGTCATCGACCTCGGCCCCGAAGGCGGCGACGGCGGCGGCGAGATCGTCGCCTGGGGCCCGCCGGAAGACATCGCCAAGGCGCCGCGGAGCTATACCGGAAAATTCCTGGAGCCGGTGCTGAAGAAAGCGCGCAAGCCGAAGCGAAGGAGCACGAGCGAGGCGGCGGAGTAGCGCCACCCGCTCGAGCGGCCGGCTCAAGCTGCCGGGAAAGTTCTCCATGCCGAGCCGAACCTACGCGCTCTTCCGCAACGCGATCCTCGCCGAGCAGCAGGTGACCTGTGTCTACGAGGGCCGCCATCGCGAGCTATGTCCGCACATCATCGGCACCAACAAGGCCGGTGAGGAAGCCGTGCTGGCCTGGCAGTTCGCCGGCGAAAGCAGCGGACCGCTGCCACAATGGCGATGCCTGAAGCTGGCCAATGTCAGCAACGCCCGGGCGCGCGACGGCCGCTGGCACGAGGGCAGCTCGCATCGGAGCACTCAGACTTGCGTCAAGAACATCGATATCGACATCAATGTTGACGTACGCAAGTTGCGGTAAGCGCCCATTAGTCTACCGGCCGACGAATTCAATGACCGCTTCGCCCCGCGCGACGGCTTCGGCGATTCGCGGCATGGCGCTCAAAAACTGACGGATCAGCGCGCGATTGTCGATGTTGCCGACACGCACCCAAAGCACTGCGGATCGACGGTAATCCTTGCCAGTAGCTCCGACATCTGCCACCTCTCGAAGGTAACATAGGCATCTCCGATAGCATTTTTCAGGCGCCTCGCCAGCCGCGCGACGCCCGCACTTCTCCCTCCGCCATGCCCTACGCCCTCGCCATCTTCGACCTCGACGGCACGCTGGCCGACAGCTTCCCGTGGTTCCTGCGCGTCATCAACGACATCGCCGATCGCTTCAATTTTCGCCGTGTCGCCGATGAGGACGTCGAGGACCTGCGGCATGCCTCGACGCGCGAGATCCTCGCCCGCCTCGAGGTGCCGCTCTGGAAGCTGCCGGCGATCGCGCGGCATGCGCGGCGGCTGAAGGCGGAGGCGGCTTCCGAGATCGCACTGTTCGCCGGCGTCGAGACGATGCTGCGGACGCTGACAGAGAACGGCGTGCAGCTCGCGCTGGTGACGTCCGACAGCGAGGCCAATGCGCGCGAGAAGCTCGGGGAAGCCGCGGTGCTGTTTTCGCATTTCGACTGCGCGGCATCGCTGTTCGGCAAGCCTGCGAAATTCCGCCGCGTCATCCGCCGCGCCGGCGTGCAGCCGGGCCAAGTCATCGCTATCGGCGACGAGGTGCGCGACATCGAGGCGGCACGCGCCGTCGGCATCGCCTGCGGCGCGGTTTGCTGGGGTTACGCGGCGCCGGCAGCGCTACGGGCGCGGGGGCCGGATCACGTGTTCGAGCGGATGGATGAGATCGTGTCCGCGTTATGCCCCGGTGCCGTAGCCCGGATGAGCCAAGCGACATCCGGGAGCCTCAGTGGATGAGGACGGATCCATCCCGCATGTCGCTCCGCTCGTGCGGGCTATGAAATGCCGCGCGGCGGGTCGTGCTTCTCCATCGACAGCGCGATCCGCTCAAGAAAGCCGTTCATCCGCCGGGTCTCGGCGACCTGCTGCTCGTAGAGCTCGATCAGGCTCACGCCCGACTTGCTGCGCGCCTGCATGCCCTGCCGCCGCGAAAACCAGAACCACAGCCCGATCAGCAGCAGGAACGGCAGCCACGATACCGCAAGCTCAACCCACTTATCCATCACAAACGTCTCCACTCGGCGCGCGTCCCGGCGCAATTCAATCCCGGATAGCATCTGTCGTGGCGATACGACGTCCGGTTCGATCGTGGCCCGGATGGAGCGGAGCACAATCCGGAACAGCGTCCCGCATCTCGCTTCGCTCCGTGCGGGCTACAAGTGTTCCGTCCCCTACTCCGTCCGCCGCAAGAACGCCCCGAACGCCCTTGGGCCGTCGCCGGTCTTGATCTCGCCGACGACCTTCAGCTCGGCCGCGTCGATGATGATAAGCGTGTTGCTCTCCCAGCAGGCCACGATGACGCGCTTGCCGTCAGCGGTCGCCGCGATGCCTTCCGGATAGTCGCCGACATTGATGCGCTTGACCGGCGTCAGGCTCGCCACGTCGAACACGCTGACGGTGCCGCCATATTGATCGGTGACGAAGCCGCGCCCCTGCGTCAGCGCCACCGCATAGGGGCGCATGCCGACCTTCACGCGGCCGATCTCCTTGCCTTCCGCAAGATCGATCACCGAGACGTCGTCGGAGCCGACATTGGCGGTGTAGGCGCGCTTGCCCTCGGCATCGATGGTGACGCCGAACGGACGGGTGCCGACCTTGATCGTCGCCTTGCGCTTGCGTGTTGCGGTGTCGACGACCGAGACGCTGTCGTCGTCGCGGTCCGCCGAGAGCAGTAGCTTGCCGTCAGGCGTCACTGCAAGGCCCGATGGCGAGGCGCCGACCGCGATGCTGGCGGCGATGCTGCGTGAGGCCGTATCGATCACCCGCACCGCCGCCGCATACCAGTCCGCGACATAGACGGTCTTGCCATCGGGGGCGACCGCAATGCCGAGCGGTCCGCCGCCGACCTCGATCCGGCCTGCCACCTGCCGCGTCGCGGCGTCCACCACCGTCACCGCCTTGGCGTCGGGGCTCGTGACATAGGCAAAGCGCCCGTCCGCGCCGACCGCAACGCCCGCCGGCTTGCCGCCGATGGGAATGGTTGCCAGCGCGCGTGCGGAGGCGAGATCCACGACCATCAGATCGTCGCTGAGCTGGTTGGTGACGAACGCCTCCTCGGCAGCTGCGCTGCCGAGGCTGGCATGGCAAAGGCTGGCGGCAAGCGCCGCCAGGACCAGAATGCGCACGGTCAGCTGCCGCTCTCGATCTTCTTCTTCAACGCCTCGAGCCCGCTCTTGTAGAGCCCGCTGACCGCGGATTTGGCGGCTTCATCGTTGAGTTCCGGCGGCGGATCGTTGTTGGGAAAGCCGCGGTAGAACGCGCCGGCCCATTCCAGCTTCGACTTGCCGTCGGAAGCCGGCGACACCGTCAAGGTCGAGGAATAATTGGTCACCGGCAGCACCTTCACGTCAACCTTGGTGATCCGGTACGAATAGCTCAGCATGTCGGGCTCGTATTTGTAGAGCTCCTCCTCGACCGTCGCACCGCCCTGCAGAGTCAGCGTCCGCGTCGCGCCGACCTCGTTGCCCTTTTCGCCCGTGGTCTTGGTGACTGGCGGAAGCCAGCTCATGTCCTGGAAATTGCGGATCGCAGCCCAGACCTTGTCTTGCGGCGCATTGATCTCGATGGATTCCCGCACCTTCTGCCGAGTCGGCCCGTGGGCCCCGGCCGGGCCAAAGGTCGCCGTCAAGCCTGCCGCCGCCATGACAGCCAGCGCCGCAGCCACGGCCGTGCGCCGTCCAATCGTCACCCTCATTCTCGTTTCCTCATACGTCCCGTTGATCATGCGCGACTTCGACTGCGCGCTGCGGTCATCCTAGCGCATTTTGGGGCCGAGGGGAGACCGGTTCGTGGCGCCGTCGCGGCGGGGCGCGGCACACCCCCATCACCTGGCCGCGTCGCGCGCCGTCGGTTTGCAGGGCGGGTCACTCCGTGAGCAAACAACGCGCGCATACGACGGGCGCAGCCCGCGTACGGCAAAATCGTGTGGTCCTGGCGCCCGGGGTCTGTGCGCCAAGTCTTGCGGCGACGCGTGCGGTCCAACCGGGCCTTGCGCGTCAGCCATCCGCAAGGTGACGGGGCAATAGTGCAACGCTCCCCGAGGAGAGCACGACATAAGCCGTCAACCCCCTGCGCAGGGAAGGCCGGATGTTTGGCTTCACCTGTATGCCGCTGCGCAGATTCCTTAAGCACACGCTTCGCACAGTGGACCGCGGGTGCCAGCCGGCACCCGGCCTTCCCTGCGCCCTCGGCACTTTTGAGGGCAACAACGACCGCAAAGCTCGGGCACGAAGGGCCGCGAGAACGGGACGGCGCGCGCAACTGAGAATCGAATACGGAGATGAATTCCGCTCTCGTGCCCCGGGCGCGCTATTGCCTTCCACTCCGTCATTACAGCGCAGCGAAGCAATCCAGACTGCCGCCGCGGAAAGACTCTGGATTGCTTCGCCGCAAGGGCTCCTCCCTATGACCGCGGAGAGAACTACCGTCAAAGACGCTCACCTACTCCCCCAGCGTCGCCTCCACGAAGGCGTGCGGGTCGTCACAGAATTCGCGCATCAAGCGATAATGATCCGTCTCCTCCACCGTCACCGGCTCAAGGCCGTATTTCCCGAGCCGCAGCAGCCGCGCGTTGGGATAGGCCATCAGCATCGGCGCGTGCGTCGCCATGACGACCTGGCAGATCCGGGACTCCTCCATGCGCCGCAACAGCTTCAAGAACTCGATCTGCCGCGCCGGCGACAGCGCCGATTCCGGCTCGTCGAAGATGAAGATACCCTGGCGCTGACAGCGCTCCTCGAAGAAGCGCAGGAAGCCTTCACCGTGGGAATGCGACAGGAAATCGGGGCCGACCTGACCGGCATCGCGCGCGGCCTTGTCGAGATACCGCGCCACCGAGAAAAAACTCTCGGCGCGAAAAAACCAGCCGTTGGTGATCTTCGGCAGCCAGCTCGCGCGCAGCGCCTTGGCGAGTTGGCCACCCATCCTCTCGCGCGCCTCGGAGTGGTCGACCGGCATGTAGCCCTTCCCGCCCCCGGCATCGTCGTAGCCGGCAAGCGCTGCGATGCCCTCGAGGATCGTCGACTTCCCGGTGCCGTTCTCTCCAACGATGATCGTGATGGCGGTGTCGAAATTGAGCTCGAAATCATCTGGCAAGATGGGAAGGCAAAACGGATAGGCCTCGCGATCACCCACCCGCGACGGGTCCAGCCAGACCCGCTTCAGATACGGCGCCGGCAGGTTGATAGTGCGATGACCTCTCCGGCTCATAGTCCGCCTTTCCGCCCGTTCTGCTACAGACAACCCCAAAAGAACATATAGGGAACATAAGATCCATGCAACCGGCAGGCTACGCTGGCGAAATCCTCGGCTGCAGCCTAATCCAGCACCTCCAGCACCAGCTCCATCGTCATCAGCACCGGATTGTCGCCGCGGACCAGGCGCCCCTCTGCCAGGCCGCCGGTGTAGTCGACCAGCGCGACATCGAGCGCAGCTTCGAGCACGCTGGACTGCCCGGGCGCGATCAGCCCGCACGTCACGGCAAGCTCGGTCGCAAACGGCTCCGTCGCCCCGCCGTGCGTGAAGCGCGCGCCGATGGTCGAGCCGACCCCGCCATGGATCTTCGCTCGCGCGATGCCCTGCGCGCCGCAGAACTCTTCGAGGCAGGACGCAAAGTCCTGGTTCGGCCGCAGCCGCAGCGCGAATGCGCGGCTTGTCGTGCGCGCGCCCGTGCGCTCAGCGGGCACCGGTCCGAACAGCTTGAAATTGGTCTCGGGATCGGGCTCGGCGGTGAACATCGCGCCGTCGATGCCGAAGGCCTCGACCTCGAACGCTTCGGCGACGACAGTCTCGTCCGGCAGCATGTGGCCACCGCCGGCCTTGCCGTCCGCCTCCGCCCACAGCCCATGGCAATGAAAGAACGGTGCGCCGTCGCGCGTGCCGAGCGTGAGGCTGCCGAGCTTCGTGTGCGTCGTCCCATCCGGCCGATAGGTGTCGCTATAGAACGCCGCGTTCTCGCCGGTCTTCGACAGTGCCGGCATGACATAGGCGAACGGCCCGAGCACGCCGTGCCGGAAGCTGAGGACGCCGCTCGTAAAACCTTCGGCCGCAAAGCCGCGCCGCGCGGCCTCCAACAGCGGGACATCCGCCTGAAGCGTGAACGAGAATGCGCGCGCCCTCGCCTCCACCCATTGGATGCGTTCTGCGACGGGCGCGCCCGGCTGCTTGATGCTCCGCATGGCCTGCACTCAGCCTGCCTTCGTCTTGTCGAGATCGAGCAGGCCGCGGGCCTCGAGCTCGTCGCGCACCATGCGTTTCGGCACCTTGCCATAGCCGGATTTCGGCAAGGCCTCCCAGAAGAAGAACCGCTTCGGCATCTTGTAGCGCGGCACTTTTGGCGAGAGAAACGCGGCCATCTCCGCTTCGCTCACCGGCTTCTCGCCCTCGCGCGCGACGCAGACGGCAACGCCGACCTCACCCCAGGTCGCATCGGGCACGCCGAGCACGGCGACCTCGCCGATCGCGGGATGCGTCAGGATCTTCTCCTCGATCTCGCGCGGATAGATGTTGGAGCCGCCGGAGATGTACATGTCGGAGGCGCGGCCCGTGATGTAGACAAAGCCCTCCTCGTCCATGTGGCCGAGATCGCCGGTGCGAAACCAGCCGTTGCGGAACGCCTTCGCATTGGCTTCGGGATTGTCGTAATAGCCGGCGAGCACGGCAGGCCCGATCACGCAGATCTCGCCGCTTTGGCCCGCCGCGAGCTCGCGACCTTCGTCGTCCTGGATCGACACCTGCATGGCGGTGCGTTCGAAGCCGCAGGTGCCGATCCTGGCATGCGGACTATCCTCGGAGTCGTGCAGCGCCGCCGGCAGCACGGTGATGTTGCCGGTGACTTCGCCCAGGCCGAAATACTGCACGATGACCTTGCCGAGCTTCTTCAGCGCGGTCTTCTGGTCCTCGCGGTACATCGGCGCACCCGCATAGATCACTTGGCGCAGCGAGGAATGATCGTATTTGTCGGCGGCGGGATGCTCGACCATCATCTTCAAAATCGTCGGCACCGTGAAGAGATTGGCGACCCGATGCGTCTCGATCAGGCGGAACGCCTCGTCGATGTCGAATTTCTCGGTCGGCAGCAGGACGGTGCAGACGCCGCGCGCGGTCTGCACCAGCTGATGCACGCCGGCGCCATGCGACAGCGGTGCCACCACCAGCGAGGCATCGTGCTCGGTGACGCCAGGGGTGAGATCGGCGAGATGGTTGGTGACGACGAAACCCATCTGGCCGTGGGTCAAGACGGCGGCCTTGGAACGGCCTGTCGTGCCCGAGGTGAAGAAGAACCAGCAGGGATCGTCGTGCTCGACGGCGACGTTCTCGACCAGCTCGCCGGCGCGCGCCGCGATGGCCTCCGCAACCGAGGTCTCGCCGAAGGCGCCCTTGCCGTCGAGGCTCCAGGTGAACTCCAGGGCGCCCCCCTTCACCGCCGCGGCATGCTCGGGGAAATCGACATGGCACAGAAACGCCTTCGCCCCGGAGGCTTCTGCGAGATAAGTGACTTCATCCGGCATCAGACGGAAATTGGTGGGCACCCAGACTGCACCGAGCCGGAATGAAGCGAACATCGAGAAGAACATCTCGTCGCTGTTCTTGGAATGAACGAGGATGCGGTCGCCCTTGGCAATGCCGCGTGCAGCAAGCGCCGCGGCCAACGCCGAGACCTGTTGATCGATCTGCCGCCAGGTCCAGGACCTGTCACCCCAGACAAAGCCGGGACGCGCACCGTGCCGCCGCGCATTCTGGGTCAGCATGTAAGCGAGATTCATGACGCGGCGGGACATGCGCAGGGGCGGCATCGGGCTTCCTCTTCGAGGGCGGACGGCGCTTGGGCTACCCGCTCATTGCAGCCCATTTATCGCCATCACCCGCGACCCCGCAAGGCCGCCGGCCGCACATCAGCCCTACGGCTGCTTGAACGCGAACGGCGTTGCCGAAATCACCTTCTGCTTGACGCACGCCTGTGGACCAAAGCCGCCGCAAAAGCTGCCATGCAAATCGAAGCGGATGCTGCGCGCGGCGCCGCGCTTCACCGGCGAGGCCATGACCCTGTAGCGGAGGACGTAGCCGTCGAACACTTCGCGCACGCCGCCATCCGGCAGCGTCACCAGGATCTTCATGACGCAGCCGCCGGTTCCGCAATAAGTGGTCTCGCGGTCCCCGCATTTGGTCGCGCTGAAATCGATGATGTAGTCGTCGCGGCCGTCGCCGGTGAGGTCGATCCTGCGCACCGTATCAGGCGCGAAAGTCACCTCGCCGCCGTCCTGGCTGGTACATTCCTCGTTGGCGTAGCGCAGCGCCGTCTGCACGCCGGGCGGATAGTCGGACGGATTGAACGGCTTGGCATCCTCGGCGCGCGCGGCGGAGGCGATCAGGGCAAGCAGAAGCATCAGATGGCGCATGGGCGTTGGTCGCCGGCGCAAGCGCAATCGTTCAGGGAATTTTAAACATGATCGGCGCACCCTCGCTCAGTCCTCGCGTACAGAGTGTTCCATCATGGTCAAAGCGCCCGCCCTCCTCCTGTTGTCGCTGGCGCTCGCCGGATGTGCCGTGGGTCCTCAAGCGCGCCTGGCGCCCGATCCTGCCTTCAAGCCTGCGCGTTATGCCTGGGACGGCGCCGGCGAGGATCCCAATCGGCCGCATGCAGTCTCGCAACCAACCCGCGCCGCGGCTCGATCCGAGCGCAACGGGTCGCAGGCCGAGCTTCAGCCGCCTTCGAAGGAATGGTGGCAGGCGCAGGACGGCAGCGAGGCCGAGCAGGATGCAAGGGTCAACCGCTCCCTGGTCATCTGCCAGGGCTGCTTGCGCCCACAGCGGCAGCCCGAAGATTCCAGGCTCGCCAAAGCGGCCGACTGAATCGAACTGCAGTTACAATGGAAACCCATCGACCTGATCGCGCGTTACGACTTCGCGCACGAGGACTGGCGATCCCCAAGATGCTGACGGCCTCGCCGCAGAGCCGAGCGGAGACGACATGAGCGCAATCATCGACAACAAGGCCGATCACCGCTTCGAGCTCGAGGTCGAAGGCCACCTTGCGACTGAGCACTACAAGCGCGACGGCAATGTGATCACCTTCGAGCACACCGACGTGCCGAAGGAGCTCGGCGGCAAGGGTGTCGGCTCGAAGCTGGTGCAAGGCGCGCTCGACCAGGTCCGCACGGCCGGATTGAAGGTGATCCCGCAATGTCCGTTCGTGAAGGCGTGGATCGAGAAGCACGCGGACTATCAGGATCTCGTGGCGAGATAGGGACACGGGCCCGCCGCCTGCGGCCAGCGGGCCCGCCGACATCTACGGCTATTGTCCGTGCTTGAGCATGTCTTGGTCAGTCAGGTCCCAGTCCTGCCACAGTTGCAGTACGCCGAGCAGCACGAGCACGGCGCCGAGGCCCGTGTGATAGACGCGGAGAAAGCCGTCGCCGGAATAGCCCATGGCGTAGGGCGAGGCGATGAGCCACAGTCCGATCAGGATCGTCGTCACCTCCTGCCAGCGCTGGAGGGCAACGTATTCGAGCTGGCTGATGCCAAAGACGACCAGACCGATTGCCACCGTGTTCAGGATCACCGTCTGATGTCCTGCAATCGCCGGATCCTGCACGGGAAACCATGGCGAGGCCACGATCACCGCGCCCAGCAGCATCCCGCACCAGTCTTCCCACGTTCGATGAGTATTCAAAAAACCAAAGTCCGACATCGTACCCTCCTATGACAGAGGCACACGTCGGCGGCTGGCGATCACGACTTCCGAATGTCTCGCGACCCTGCCGGCCGCATTCGGACGTATGTCCTGCAAAAGACGTGGGAACCGCGGGCGGCTGCGCAAGAGCAGGATGACGGATTATTTCGACGGCCGCGCGCTGCACGCGGGTCATAACTTTCCTACCGCACCGCGGCTATAGCGCTCCGAGCTTCCGCAGCGAGTCCTGCGCGCTCGCCAGGCCGGGCTTCAACTCCAGCGCCTTCCGAAAATCGACGATCGCGCCCTGCTTGTCGCCAAGCCGCAAACGGGCCTGCCCGCGATTATTCCACGAGAACGCGTCCGTGGGATCGTATTGCAACGCCTTGTCGTAGTCGGAAACACCGCCCTTGTTGTCGCCCTGGAAGAGGCGGATCATGCCACGATTGCGCCAGCCGCGCGCGTCGGTCGGCGCGAGGCGGATGGCCTCGCCATAGTCCGCAGCGGCACGGTCGAGCTGCTCGGTGTCCCGGTAGACGTTGCCGCGGTCGATATAGGCGAGCAGATCGGGCGCAAGCTTGATCCGCATCGTATAGTCGGCGAGCGCATGTGCGGTGTCGTGCTTGCGGTAATAGACGAGACCGCGATTGCCATAGGCCATGGCGGAATTCGGGTTGCGCTTGATCGCCGCATCGAAATCGGTCAGGGCGCCGTCGAGGTCGCCCTTGTTGAAGCGGGACTCGCCACGATTGTTGTAGGCTAGCGCCAACGAAGGATCGAGCTTGATGGCTTGGTCGTAATCGGCAATGGCGCGGTCGTAGTCGCGCTTGAACGAATAGACGCGGCCGCGATTGTTGTGGGGGCAGGCATAATCCGGAGCGAGCCTGATCGCTTCGTCGAGATCGGACAGCGCGGCGTCGAGCTCGCGCTTCTCGGTAAGACCATGGCCGCGGTTGCAATAGGCCCCGGCGAGCCTGCGGCCGCTCTCACTCTTGGTGTCGATCACGGTGGAGCAGGCCTTGACCCGCTGGTCCGGCGTGCTGGTCAGCCCCACGCAGGCATCCCAGGCCGGGCCGCCTTCGGCCGCAGCCGGCGCCGTCACGGTGAGCGTGGCAAGCACGACCATGAGACTGAACCGGACACGCATTTTACGGATATCTCCCCTGCGACAACCATCCTTGGTCGCTCCTTGGCAAGGGCCGGTTCAGACGCCTAGATCAGGGAAAAGCAGCACGTCGGAAGGATCTTGCATGGCCGCATCGGTACGGGACAACAAGGACAGGGGCCGCTTCGAGCTCGATGTCGGCAACGACATCGCCTTCGCCAATTACCGGCTGACCCCGACGGCGGTCATCATCACCCATACCGAGACGCCGCGGGCGTTGCGCGGCCGCGGCATCGCCTCCGAGCTGGTCAAGGGCGCGCTGGATCTGATCCGGCGCGACGGCAGGAAGGTGATCGCCGGCTGCGGCTTCGTCGTCGACTATCTCGACAGGCATCCGGAGGACGCGGATCTCGTCGCCTGAAAGCAAAAGGGCCCGCGAGATCGCGGGCCCTTCCGGCACGACCGGAGTTCGGTCAGTGCTTGATCTCGGGCGGCAGCTTGCCGCCATTGGCGGCGAGCTTGGACATCACCTGCTTGTGCAGCCAGACGTTCATGCTGGCGGAGTCGTTCATGTCGCCGGTATAGCCGAGCTCCTTGGCGAGGTCCTTGCGCGCGGCGAGGCTGGAATCGATGTCGAGCGCCTTCATCAGGTCGACGATCGAGGTCCGCCATTCGAGCTTCTCGCCCTTGTGCGCGGCCACCGCCTTGTCGACGATCGCGGCAACGTCGACCGCTGCCATGGGCGCGGCAGCCGGCGCCGACGCCTCCGGCGCGGCTCCGGCCGGTGAAGCTGCGCCACCGGCGGGCGCGGCGGATGCCGGCTGGCCACCGAAGATCGCGCTCATGATTTTACCGAAAATGCTCATATCTGCTCCCCGAAAAGGATCCGTTGGAAGGGCCTTGAGTGGTACTTATAGACCAAGTCACTGCGTTGCGCCCGCGAAGTTCTGCGAACCGACACGCAGCATCAGCTTATCTGCGGCGAAATGACGACCGAATGACGCCGCCGAAAGTTGCGCTGCGGAATCGAATTTCACCCAAGCGTGAGGGACAGGACTCGGAAATGGGCGTACGCTTTGCGTTCAGCTCGCGATGCCTTCCGGAATTCGCGTCTGGTCGGACTCGCGAAACTCAAGAATGGCGGCCGCTCGCGCCGTTTGCCGGCGTGGATTCGGCCGCTCGGCAAGGGAGCTAGCGACCATGGCCACACTCTACCAGGGCAATGTCCCCACGATGGGCCGGACCGGAGATGCGGCCGGACCGGTGATCCGAACCATCCAACTCTCCGATCTGCACGATGCGCTCCGACGCGGCTGGGACGATTTCAAGGCCGTTCCGAGCCACGCCATCATCCTCTGCGTGATCTATCCGGTGCTCGGCCTCGTGCTCGCCCGCGTGGTGATGGGCTATTCGGTGCTGCCGCTGCTGTTTCCGCTGGCCGCCGGCTTCGCGTTGATTGGCCCCTTCGCGGCGCTGGGTCTCTACGAGCTGTCCAGCCGGCGCGAGCGCTATGAAGAAGCCAGTGCCTGGGATGCCATGGAGGTGCTTCGCTCGCCTTCGTTCGGGGCGATGCTTGGCCTCGGCACGCTGCTGCTCGCTCTGTTCGTGACCTGGGTTGCAACTGCGCAGGCGATCTACGTCGCGGCGTTCGGTTATGAGGGCGCAAGCGGCATCTCGGACTTCATGACCCGCGTGCTGACGACGCAGCAAGGCTGGTGGCTGATCGTGGTCGGCTGCGGCGTCGGCTTCCTGTTCGCGCTCGCCGCGCTCTGCCTCAGTGCCGTGTCGTTCCCGCTGATGCTGGACCGCCATGCCGGCGCGTTCGAGGCGATGAGCACCTCACTGCGCGTCGTCGCAAGGAACCCGGTGCCGATGGCAGCCTGGGGCCTGATCGTCGCGGTGCTGCTCGCGCTCGGCACCATCCCGGCCTTCCTCGGCCTTGCCGTGGTGATCCCCCTGCTCGGCCATGCCACCTGGCATCTCTATCGCAAGGTGATCGTCTCGGAGCCCGGTGCACGCCCTGTGCCGCCCCCGCCGCCTCGTCCGCGCAAGCCTGCGGCCGACTTCCCGGCCAACCTCTTCCCCTGGCGAAACAGGACGGACGCCTGACGATATCGTGACATGCGATCCTGCCCGGCCTCGGGCAGGATCGCGCCCTGTCCCACGCCTTGCTTTGGCCGCGGTTCCGACCGAGATTGCGCGCCGCCGGCCAGATCGCTTCACGGAATTCATTGACTCGAATGACCTCGACGATTTCTCGTCTCGCTCTCGCAGCCTTCGCCCTCTCCGCATCCATCCTCTCCGCCCAGCCGGCGCGCGCCGCCGTCGCCTGCGGTTCGGGTAATTTCGATGCCTGGCTTGCGGAGTTCAAAACCGACGCTGCGGCCAAGGGCATCTCACAACAGGCCATCGCATCGGGTCTCGCCGGCGTGACGCTGGATCAGAGCGTGCTGAACCGCGACCGCTCGCAAAAGGTCTTCAGCCAGACCTTCGAGGAGTTTTCCGGTCGCATGGTGCCGCCGCGCCTCGAGCGTGGCTCCAACAGGATGAAGCAGTACGGCTCGGTGCTGTCGCGCATCGAGCAGACTTACGGCGTTCCCGGCGAGGTCCTGGTCGCGATCTGGGGCCTGGAAACGGATTTCGGCGTCAACACCGGCAAGTTCGCCACGATCCGCTCGCTGGCAACGCTGGCCTATGACTGCCGGCGCGCCGAGCAGTTCCGCGCCGAGCTGATGGATGCGCTGCGCATCGTCCAGCGCGGCGATCTCGCGCCAGCCGAGATGAAGGGCGCCTGGGCCGGCGAACTCGGCCAGACCCAGTTCATGCCGTCGTCCTGGATGAAATACGCCGTCGATTTCGACGGCAACGGCAAGCGCGACCTCTTGCACAACGCGCCCGACGTGCTCGCCTCCACCGCCAATTATCTCGCCGGCTATGGCTGGCAGAAGGGCAAGGATTGGCAGCCGGGCAGCCCGAATTTCGAGGTGCTCAAGCAGTGGAACAAGAGCGAGGTCTATTCCAAGACCGTCGCCTATTTCGCCACGCAGCTCGCACGCGCGCCTTAAGCGCATCGGCCTGAACGCCCCGCAGACACCCCGCGCGCCATCCCTCTACGCGCTGGCTCGCCAAGGGCCCGTGCGCGTCATCTCACGAAAATCGAATTTTCACGCGTCGATCGATCCCTTAAACTGAACTAATATTCATTCATAGACAATTTTACCTATGCGAATCACGCGGGCAAGAGTTGGGTCCAGTCGCTGTTTTGTACGCTTCCGCTCGGCCCCGTGCAGCATATTTCCGCGATGATCCAGATCAAAAGATCCCCCCCTAAGTCCGTGATGTTACGGGTATTTGTAGCCGATTCCGCACGACTATGGCTAGGTTTTGAGCGGGAGCGCCTTCCGGTTAATCGTCCGTTACCTTCGTCATGCGCTGCTCGCTTAGCTGCATCGCAACATCGGAACTTCCGCACTGCAATACTCTCTTCTATATTCATTTCAACGACGAGGCCGACTAAGGGCTGAATCGAACTACAGGAGACTACCTATGCTGCTCTCGCTCATCCGCATGATCCAGGCCTTCCGGGACTATCAGCGCAATGTTGCCGAGCTGTCCCAGCTCAGCGATCGCGAACTGGCCGATATCGGCCTTGATCGCTCGGACATCCCGCGCGTTGCCGCCGGTCAGTATCAGGGCTGATATCCGCTCAGCCCCTCACCGGAACGGACCGATAGCGCCCGCCTCGTGCGGGCGTTGTCGTATCTGGTGGCAGAAAACTCGATCTCGGCGATTCCACTCTCCGCCGAAAAGCGCTACCTGTCCGCCCCATGACAGCCCCCCTATCCAACCCCGTGCACGTGATCGGCGCCGGTCTCGCCGGCTCTGAAGCCGCCTGGCAGGTGGCGAAAGCCGGCGTGCCCGTGGTGCTGCACGAGATGCGGCCGGACCGCATGACCGAAGCGCATCGCACCGACGGGCTCGCCGAGCTCGTCTGCTCCAATTCGTTCCGCTCGGACGACGCCGCCAACAACGCTGTCGGCCTCCTGCATGCGGAGATGCGCCGGCTTGGTTCGCTGATCATGCGCGCGGCCGATGCCAACCAGGTGCCCGCCGGCGGGGCGCTGGCGGTCGACCGCGACGGCTTCTCCGCCGCCGTCACCAAGGCCCTCAACGACCATCCCCTGATCGAGATCGCCCGCGGCGAGGTTTCAGGGTTGCCGCCGGCCGATTGGAGCAACGTGATCGTTGCCACCGGACCCCTTACCTCCGCGCCGCTGGCCGAGGCCATCCGCGCGCTGACCGACGAGAACGCGCTCGCCTTCTTCGATGCGATCGCGCCGATCGTCCACCGCGAATCCATCGACATGTCGATCGCCTGGTTCCAGTCGCGCTACGACAAGGTCGGCCCTGGCGGCACCGGCGCCGACTACATCAATTGCCCCATGACCAAGGAGCGGTATGACGGCTTCGTCGCCGCGCTGATCGCGGGCGAGAAGACCGAGTTCAAGGAATGGGAGACCAACACGCCCTATTTCGACGGCTGCCTGCCGATCGAAGTGATGGCGGAGCGCGGTCCCGAGACGCTGCGTCACGGCCCGATGAAGCCGGTCGGTCTCACCAACCCGCATGATCCCACTACCAAGGCCTATGCCATCGTGCAGCTGCGCCAGGACAACAAGCTCGGCACGCTCTACAACATCGTCGGCTTCCAGACCAAGCTGAAGTACGGCGAGCAGCAGCGCATCTTCCGCACCATTCCGGGGCTGGAGAACGCCGAATTCGCCCGCCTCGGCGGCCTGCATCGCAACACCTTCCTGAACTCGCCAAAGCTGCTCGACAGTCAGTTGCGCCTGCGCGCCCAGCCGCGGCTGCGCTTTGCCGGCCAGATGACGGGCTGCGAGGGCTATGTGGAATCCGCCAGCGTCGGCCTGATCGCCGGTCTCTATGCGGCCGCGGATGCGCGCGGCGAGACGCTGGTCAGTCCGCCAGGCACCACCGCGCTCGGATCGCTGCTCGGCCACATCACCGGCGGCCATATCGAGACCATCGAACCGGGCACGCGCTCGTTCCAACCGATGAACATCAATTTCGGCCTGTTCCCGCCGCTCGCGACCATGCCGACCAAAAAGCCCGACGGCACGCGCCTGCGCGGCAACGAGAAGACGGTGGCCAAGAAGCAGGCGATGAGCGCGCGGGCGCTCGCCGATCTCGATCGCTGGATCGCCGATCACCTGCGCATCGCCGCCGCCGCGTGAGTCCAAGATGAGCCTCCCCAAAGACGACGCCGCGGCGCTCTCGGCGCGCTGGACCGAGGGCGTGCTGCTCAAGCGCGACGTGTTCTCGACCGTCGAGCGCGGCCGCTTCCGCGGCGACGGCGGCGAGGTCGACGCTGTGCTGCGCCGGCTCGACGAAGTGCCGTGGTGGTCATTCCTTCTGGCGCGTCATCTGTTCGCGCGCGAAAAGCACGCTCTGGCGCGCGCCAAGGGCCTCGATATCGGCCCCGAGCTGCTCTGGGCGGGACAGCGGGCGCTGGTGCGCGGCTTCGTCGACGGCGCCGCATTGCATCTGGCAAAGCCGCACGGCGACCTCGCCTATTTCCGTTCCGCCAAGGCGGCACTGCGCCGGCTGCGCCGTGCCGGGATCTGCCACAACGATCTTGCCAAGGAGCAGAACTGGCTGGTCGGCCGTGATGGCCGCGCCTATGTGACCGACTTCCAGCTCGCGGCCTGCTTTGACCGACGCGGCCGGCTCTATCGCATCCTCGCCTATGAAGATCTTCGGCATCTGCTCAAGCACAAGCGCTCCTATGCGCCCGAGGCGCTGACCCCGCGCGAGCGAAAGATTCTCGCGAAGAAGTCCTTTGCCGCGAGCCTGTGGCTCGCCACCGGCAAGAAGGTCTATCGCGCCATCACGCGCGGCCTGTTCAACTTCACCGACCGCGAAGGCGGCGGCCGCCGGCTGGTCAATGATGCGCCGGTGCTGACGGCGTTGATCCGCAAGAATCCGGCCGTGCGCGATACCGCCATCGTCGCGTTTGCCGACCGCCGCTCCGGCGTCGGGCTCTATGCCTTCGTCGAGGCGGACCAGGCCACGCTCGAAGGCCAGTTGCGAAACGAGCTGACGGCCGCGAAGGGGCCGAAGCCGCCGGAGCACATTCAGGTCGTGCACGCGCTGCCGCGCGACACCAGCGGCAAGCCGCGCACCGAGATCCTGCAACTGGTTGCCATGAACCAGCTCGACCTGATCGAGCCGTTGATGAAGAACGACCAGGACCGCGCCTTCCTCAAGGACATCCTGGAACAGCGGAAAAACCTGCGCGACCGCTTCAACTTCGAAGCGGATCTGCCGGCAAGCTAGCGCCTTGAAGCGTCCACATTGACGATAGAGAAGCGGTCGGATCATTCGGGCGTGGCGGGATCATGGGCATTCGGGGGACGATGATGCGTCGTGGGGTTGGCGGAATGATCGCCGGCCTTCTGCTGCTGGCGGGCACGCCCGCGATGGCCGAGTCTCCGGCCGAGTTGATCTCCAGCTTCCGACTCAAGCACGGCGAAGTCCGCGTCGTCCGCGACGCCACCCTGGACCGCATCGCCATGGACCAGGCGAAGGCGATGGCGGGGAAGGACGATCTCAGCCATGACGCCCTCGGACCGTTCAACCGCCGCGTCGCGCCGGCCGGTGCGGGCCGCGCCGCCGAGAACATCGCCTACGGCTACGACAATTTCGAGAAGACGCTCGGACAGTGGATCGACTCGTCCGGCCATCGCAAGAACCTGCTGCTGCACAACGCCTCCCGCGTCGGCATCGCCAGCGCCAGGAACGCCAGCGGCAAGCGCACTTATTGGGCGATGGTGATCGCCGGCGATTACGAGCCGAAGGGCAAGGGTAAGAAGAAAGACAAAGAGCCCGTCGTTGCCGTGAAACGCGAGGTCGCGCCCGCGAGCAAACCCAAATCCGCGTCCAAGCCCAAATCGAGCAGCTGCCACGTCAAGCTGCTCGGCCTCTGCATTTGAGACGAGCCGCCGCGCGGCATGCGCTGTTGCGTGCGCCTCTCCTGCCAGCCAATATGGCTGCGCCGCTGTCCCGATCATCCCGAGGCAACCAATGGCCAAGAAATACACAGCTCAATGCGCCTGTGGCGCCATCAAGTTCGAGTTCGACACCAACCCGAGCTTCATCGCCAATTGCCATTGCAACGACTGCAAGCGCGCCTCGGGCGGCGAGATGGCGACGTTCTTCGCAGTGCCGGAGGACGACTTCACGATCCTCAGCGGCAAGCCGAAGGCCTTTCACTACATAGCGAACTCCGGCAAGGGCCTGGACCGCAATTTCTGCCCCGAATGCGGCGCTCGGATATTCACGTCGAACCTCGACAGTTTCCCCAAGACGGTCTTCGTGCAATTGGGAAGCCTGGACCGGCCCGACCTGGTCGCACCGAAGCTCGAGATGTTCACCAAGCGCCGTCTGGCCTGGAACACGCCTCTCAACCTGCCGCAGTTCGAAGAGATGCCGCATTGACGCGGCGAGGCGGAGATCCTGACGTGATTGACCTCGACCGAATTCGTGCCGACACGCCAGCCACCAGCCGGCTCGCCTATCTTCACAACGCGGGCGCTGGCCTGATGCCGACGCCGGTTGTCGCGGCGATGAAGGGACACATCGATCTCGAAAGCGAGATCGGAGGCTATGCCGCCGCCGATCGCGAGGCCGAACGGCTCGACGCGGTCTACGGCTCGGTGGCGCGCCTGCTCAATGCCGCGCCGGACGAGATCGCGCTGGTGGAGAACGCCACCGTTGCCTGGCAGATGGCGTTCTATTCACTTCCGTTTCGCAAGGGCGACCGCATCCTGACCGCCGAGGCGGAATACGCCGCCAACTATGTCGCCTTCCTCCAGGTCGCCAAGCGCACCGGCGCGGTCATCGACGTAGTGCCGAGCGATACCAGCGGCGAGCTCGACATCGGCGCGCTCGAACGGATGATCGACGATCGGGTGACGCTGATTGCGATCACCTGGGTTCCGACCAATGGCGGGCTGGTCAATCCGGCGGCGGCGATCGGCAAGATCGCGCGGGCGCACGGCGTTCCCTACCTGCTCGACGCCTGCCAGGCGGTCGGCCAGATGGAGGTCGACGTGGAAGCCATCGGCTGTGACATGCTATCGGCCACGGGACGCAAATTCCTGCGCGGCCCGCGCGGCACGGGCTTTCTCTACATTCGCCGCGCGCTGCTGCAACGGCTGGAGCCGCCGATGATCGACCACTTTGCGGCGCCATGGGTCTCGCGAGACGCCTATCAACTACGGGACGATGCCCGCCGTTTCGAGACCTGGGAGAACAACTACGCGGCCCGGCTTGGACTTGGCGCGGCCGTCGACTACGCCCTCGATATCGGTATCGCCCCGATCGAGCAGCGCTGCCGCCTGCTTGCCGGCCGTCTTCGCAGCGGCCTCGCCGCCCTTCCCGGCGTCACCATCCGCGACCTCGGACGCACGCCGGGCGCCATCGTCAGCTTCACGATGGACGGGCACGAGGCAGACGCGATTGTCGCCAGTGCGGCCACGGCCGGCATCACGATCGGCGCTTCAGATCCGGCGAGCACGCGCATCGATGCCGAACTTCGCGCGTTGCCGCATGTGGTGCGGGCCTCACCGCATTATTACAACACGGAATCCGAGGTCGACCGGCTGATCGCGCATCTGGCGGGTTTGGCGTCCCGGTAGCGGCGCGCTCACGTGCAGCGCGCGCTCAGTCCGGATGCGCTGAGCCTGGCCATGACCTCGTCGAGATGGGCGGCATCGCGGGTCTCGATGACGAGCTGCAGCAGCGTCGCCTTGGCCGGCAGGTCGGAGAACGTCCGCTGGTGCGAGACCTCGATGATGTTGGCGCCGGCTTCGGCCAGCAGCGCGGCCACGGCGGCCAGCTGCCCGGGCCTGTCAGGGATATCGAGCGAGAGCTGGGTCAGCCGGCCCTCCCGCGCGAGCTCGCGCGTCAGGACGGATGCGATCAGCCGCGTATCGATATTGCCGCCGCTCAGGACGAGACCGACCTTCTGGCCGGCAAAGCGGGTGGGATCGGACATCAGCGCGGCGAGGCCGGCGGCGCCGGCGCCCTCGACCACGGTCTTCTCGATCGAGATCAGCGTCGCCACCGCGCGCTCGAGCTCGGCTTCGTTGACGAGCGCGATGTCGTCGACGAGACGGCGTACGATCTCGGTGGTGATCTTGCCGGGCGATTTCACCGCGATGCCTTCGGCGAGCGTATCGCCGCGCGCCGGCAGATTGCCGTCATGGATGGCGTTGTACATCGAGGGATAGAGCCAGGCCTCGACGCCGAGGATTCGCAGCGACGGCTTGATCGATTTCGCGGCGATGGCGATGCCGCTGATCAGCCCGCCGCCGCCGATCGGGACAACCAGCGTATCGAGCTCCGGCACCGCTCTCATCATTTCCAGCCCGACGGTGCCCTGCCCCGCGATCACCAGCGGATCGTCGTAGGGGTGGACGAAGACCATGCTTCTAGCTTCGCCGTGGCTACGCGCGAACGCGGCCGCCTCCTCCAGCGTCGCGCCGGTGACGACCACCTCCGCGCCGTGGTGCCTCGTGTTTTCGACCTTCACCATGGGCGTGCCGACCGGCATGACGATGGTGGCGGGAATGCCGAGCCGCTTGGCGTGATAGGCGACGCCCTGCGCATGGTTGCCGGCGGACATCGCGATGACGCCGCGCGCGCGCTCCTCGGCCGTCAGTGCAGTGAGGCGGTTGAGCGCACCGCGCTCCTTGAACGACGAGGTGAACTGAAGGTTCTCGAATTTGAGCCAGATCTCGCAGCCGCAGATGCTGCTCAGCGTGCGGCTGTAGCTGCAGGGCGTCTCGACGACGGCGCCGCGGATGGTGTCGGCGGCGGCATGAACGTCGCTCGGGGCAACCGGAAAACCGCTCCGGTCAGGCGATGTGGTTTGGGACAACTCAGCCATGGGACAGCATAGAGCATCCCGTGGTTCGCGGCGATAAGCCAGCCGCTATTTGGTAAATTCCCGGGAACGTGAAGCCCGCCACAATGTCCAGAGCGTACGGAGCCGCGAGGCCGGCTGCACCGCGAACGGATTGCGGCCGGGCTGCGACAGGCGCCTGAGATCGGCCCCGACCTGGCTCAGCGGCAGAAATGCAGGACGCACCGCGGCCGGCACGTCGGTTAGCAGCGACAAGGCGGTTGTCAGATGCCGCTGCGCTTCGCCCGCGAGTTGCTCCAGCACGGCCCGCAAGGCCGGCGTCTCCTTGCCGGCGAACACGTCTTCCATCTGGCAGTCATGGCTCGCCAGCACCTGCTGCGGCAGGAACAGCTGCCGGCGCGAGGCATCGCGCGGCAGGTTCGCGATGATTTGCACGATGCCCTGCGCCAGACCGGCATGACGCGCGAGATGTTCGACGACTTCGGACGGGGGCGTCAGAATCTGCGCCGCCAGACCAAACAACGCCGATGAGGTCGCAGCCAGATAGCCCTCCAGCGCCGTCAGCGTCGGCATCGGGTCGTTGTAGAGGTCGAACTGGTGCTCGTCGACGAGCAGCGACAGCGGCTCGACCGGCAGGTTGAAATCACGGATCGCACGCAGCAACTCCGCTGCCACCGGGTTGCCCTCGGCGCTGCCGTGGACCATGCCCGAGAACAGATCGGTCCACCATTGAAAGCGGATCTCGCCGGGCAAGGGCTGGCTGACCTGGTCGCGGACGCGGACGATCTCGACATTGAAGGCGTAGAGCGCGAGCAGCGCGCGGCGCTGGGCGGCGGGCGCGAACAGCGTCGCGGCATAGCGCGGGAAATCATGGCTGCGCACGAGATCAGCGCAGAAAGTGACGGAATCGGGTGACGGCGCGGTGCTGCTCATGTGCTGTTCATGGCACCGCGATCAGCGCAGCCGCGACCCGCCGCCGTTCGCCGATCATGATGTTGTAGGTGCGCACGGCAGGCCCGGTCTGCATCGTGTCCAGCACCACCCTCTGCGCCTTGAGCGCCTGGCGCAGCTCCGGCGGCGGCAGCCAGAGCCCGGTGCCGGTGCCGATCAGGAGCGTGTCGATGCCGTTGGCGGCCGCGAACACCCGGTCCAGCGAATAGCGGTCGATCCTCGCGGGGTCCGTCACGTCCCAGGCCCAGATCGCGTCGGGCAGGCACAGCAGCGAGCCCCGGTGCGACATGCCGGCAAAGGCGAAGCCGCCCTTGCCGTAGGCCTCGATCGGCGCCGAGCGCGGGAAATGCGGTGCGTTGGGATCGCCGGCCATGTGCTTCGTCCGAATGAGCCTATTGCCCTCGCCAACTCGTGCGGGGACATGCGGTTCGGATCACGCCTTGCTTTTCTTCGCCGGCGGAGCCTCGTCCTTCGCATCCTCGCGATGCTCACCGACGCCGAGATAGATCAGGATCGGGGCAGCGATGAAGATCGAGGTGTAGGTACCGACCAGCACCACGCCGAACATCATCACCGCGGTGAAGCTGTGGATGGCGTGCCCGCCAAACAACAGCAGCGCCAGCAGCGCCAGCGTCACCGTGAAGTGGGTGATGATCGAACGCGACAGCGTCGAGTTGATGGATTCGTTGAGCAGCTGCGGCATCGGCATCTTCTTGTAGCGACGCAGCATTTCACGGATACGGTCGTAGATGACGACGGTGTCGTTGAGCGAATAGCCCAGAATGGTCAGAAGCGCGGCGATGCTGGTCAGGTCGAAATCGACCTGGCTGATCGACATGAAGCCGATCGTCAGCACGATGTCGTGCACGTTGGCGATCATGGCGCCCAGCGCGAACTGCCATTCGAACCGGAACCAGAGATAGACCAGGATCGCGATGATCGCGAGCATCAGGCCGAGCATGCCGTAGGCCAAGAGCTCTCCGGCGACGCGCGGACCGAGCACCTCGACGCGGCGGTATTCGATGGAATCGCCGAGGGCGGTGCGCACCTTCTGCACGGCATCCTGCTGCGCCTTGTCGCCGCCGGGCTGTTCGGCGACGCGGATCAAGACGTTCTCGGGGCCGCCAAACTGCTGAAGCTGGATTTCGCCAAGGCGCAAGCTGTCCAGCGTCGTGCGCATCGCCGCGATGTCGGCGGCGCCGGACTTGGCCCTCACCTCCAGCAGCGTGCCGCCCTTGAAGTCGATGCCGAGGTTCAGCCCGTGGGTGAAGAACAGCGTAATCGCGATGATCGAGAGCGCCGCCGAGATCGGGAAGCTGATGCGGCGGAAGCGCGTGAAATCGAAATGCGTGTCGTCAGGGACGATACGCAGCGACGGCAGCACGCCGAGCGCGGCGACCACGGTGAGGACGGCAATCAGGATGCCAAGCCCGATGAGAACGTAGTGTGTCACGGTCTTAGCTCCTAGATCGGCACGCTCTGCGGCCGCTTCCACCTCACCCAGCCGGCGACGATGAGCCGGGTCATGGTGAAGGCGGTGAACACCGTGGTGATGATGCCGATGCCCAGCGTCACCGCGAAGCCGCGCACCGGGCCGGTGCCGATGTAGAACAGCACCGCGGCGGCAATGAAGGTCGTGATGTTGGAATCGAGGATGGTCGCCAGCGCCCGCTTGAAGCCGGCGTCGATCGCCGAAATCGCGTTGCGGCCGCCGCGCAGCTCCTCACGAATACGCTCGTAGATCAGCACGTTGGAGTCCACCGCGATGCCGACCGTGAGCACGATGCCGGCGATGCCGGGCAGCGTCAGCGTGGCGTTGAGCAGCGACAGCAGGCCGAAGATCATGGCGACGTTGATGGCCACCGCGATGTTGGCGAACACGCCGAACAGCCGGTAGGTCAGCAGCATGAAGACGACGACGAGAATCGAGCCGACGTAAGCCGCCAGCTCGCCCTTCTCGATCGAGTCCTGGCCGAGGCCCGGACCGACGGTGCGCTCCTCGACCACCGTGAGCGGGGCCGGCAGCGCGCCGGCGCGCATCAGGATCGCGAGATCGTTGGCGGACTGGACCGTGAAGCTGCCCGAGATCTGCCCCTGACCGCCGGTGATCGGCTCGTTGATCCGGGGCGCCGAGATCACCTTGTTGTCGAGCACGATCGCGAAGGGCAGCCCGACATTCTCTTGCGTGGCCTGCGAGAATTTGCGCGCGCCCGAGGTATTGAACTTGAAGCTGACGACCGGCTCGCTCGTACGCTGGTCGAAGGTCGCCTGGGCGTCGATCAAGTCGCCGCCGGCGACCAGGACCTGCTTCTTGACCACATAGGGCGTCGGTGGCGGCGACGCGCTCATCAGCAGCTCGGATTCCGGCGGCAACCTGCCCGCTTGCGCCTGGTCCGGCGACACGGTCGTGTCGACCATGCGGAATTCCATCTTCGCTGTCTCGCCGAGCAGCTTCTTCAGGCGGGTCGGATCCTGCAGGCCGGGGACCTGCACCAGGATGCGGTCATTGCCCTGGCGCTGGATCACGGGCTCGACGGTGCCGAGCTCGTTGACGCGGCGTTCGACGATCTGGATCGACTGCTCGATGGTCTTGCGCAGACGATCGAGCATTGCGGCCTGCGGGACGGTCAGACGGATCACCCCGCCGCCGGCATCGCTGACCTCGAGGTCGCGTTGGCCGCTGGATCCCATCAGGCCGCCCAGCGGCTGAGACAATTCGCGCAACTTGGCGAGCGCAGCCTGGACGTCGGTTTCCTTGGTGATGCGAACCTCGGCCGCGTCGTTGCGCACGACCACGCCGCCAGTGAAGCCGATCTTGGCATCACGCAGCGCCCGTCGAACGTCGTCGCGGACCTGATCGAGCCGCTCCTTCTTCACGTAGTTGGAATCGACCTCGAGCAGCAGATAGGAGCCGCCCTGGAGGTCGAGGCCGAGCACGAGGCGCCGCTGCGCCCAGGCCGGCCAGGTCTTGACCTGGGCCTCGGGGAAGAAGTTCGGGATCGCGCAGAGGCACACGATCAGCGCCGTCAGGATAATCCCGAGCGCCCTCCACCGCGTGAAATACAACATCGACTGGACCTGTCAGATCAGGAGACTTGAGATACTCGCGGAAGCGCTCACTTCGACGAAGCGTCGTCCTTGGCGGCTTCTTTGCTATCCTTGGATTCCTTCGCCGGCTCGCCCTTGGCGCGCACCCCGGAGATCATCTGGCGCATCTGGCGCACCCGCACGCCGTCGGAAATCTCGAACTCGATCTGGTCGTCGTCGACGACCTTGGTGACCTTGCCGACGAGGCCGCCCGAGGTCACGACGGTGTCGCCGCGGCGGATGTTCTTCACGAGGTCGGCGTGGTCGCGGACCTTCTTCTGCTGCGGACGCAGAATCAGGAAGTACATGATCACGAAGATCAGGGCGAACGGCAGCAGCGACATCAACATGCTGTTGGTGTCACCGGCGCCCGCGGCCTGGGCATACGCAGGGGTAATCAGCATTCGGACGATCCTCGTGAGAACGGGGGAAAGCCGGTCAGGCCCTCAAAGGCGACCGGCTCGGTCAAATTCGCGCGGACTATAGCGGCCATTGCCCCAATTGCAACGCTGCCAGACCGGCGATTTGGCCACCTTGCGGCGGCCCCTCAGGCCCGATAAGGCTGCGTTCTCAGGAACTTCGGACATGCCCCAAAAACCAACCAAAAGCCCGGCCGGCAAAGGCCCCCGTACCCCTGCCCGCAAGCCCGCCCGCGTCGCGGCAAAACGCCCCAAGGGGACTCCCGAGGGGGCCGTGAAGGCAGCCCCGGACCTCTCCCAGGAGCGCATCGTCCGCGCGCTGGAGACCATTGCGGCGCACCTCGCAGCCCAGGCCAAGCCGGCCGCCGCGCGTGAGTCGTTCGAACGCGCGGACGCCTATGTCTGGCACCCAGACGGCCGCCTTGCGGCCGTACCGCGGGTCAGCCGCGTCGAGCTGTTCCTGCTCAAGGGCATCGACCGGATGCGCGACATCCTGATGGAGAACACCGAGCGTTTCGCAGGTGGCCTGCCCGCCAACAACGCCCTGCTCTGGGGCGCACGCGGCATGGGCAAATCGTCGCTGGTGAAGGCCGCACATGCCAGCATCAACGCCGACCGCAAGGCCGCCAACAGGCTGAAGCTGATCGAGATCCACCGCGAGGACATCGAGACGCTGCCGATGCTGATGGAGAAGCTCCGCGACGCCAGCTTCCGCTTCATCGTGTTCATCGACGACCTCTCCTTCGACGGCAACGACGCGTCCTACAAATCGCTCAAGGCCGTGCTCGAAGGCGGCATCGAGGGCCGGCCCGAGAACGTCATCCTCTACGCCACCTCGAACCGCCGCCATCTGCTGGCGCGCGACATGATCGAGAACGAGCGCTCGACCGCGATCAATCCCGGCGAAGCCGTCGAGGAGAAGGTGTCGCTGTCCGATCGCTTCGGCCTCTGGCTCGGCTTCCACCGCTGCAGCCAGGACGAATACCTCGCCATGGTGCGGGGCTATTGCAGCCATTTCGGCGTTGAGGCCGGCGACGAGGCGCTGGAGCGCGAGGCACTGGAATGGTCGACCACCCGCGGCTCCCGCTCGGGCCGCGTCGCCTGGCAGTTCGTGCAGGAACTGGCGGGCCGGCTAGGTGTCAAACTGAAGACGAACTAGCGGAAGCCGTCGACCCAAAACGAGATCGCCCGCTTTCGCGGGCGATTATTGACGAGCGACAATTTGGCGGCGCCTCACGCCCCGTTCAGGAATTGAAGCGGGTCAACCGGGCTCGATCCCTTGCGGATCTCGAAGTGGAGCTGCGGCGACGCCACCTCTCCGGATTGACCCGACTTGGCAATGACCTGACCGCGCTTGATGGTATCGCCGCGCTTCACCATCAGCTCACTCGCATGGGCATATGCGGTGACGTAGCCGTTGGAGTGCCGAACCAGGACCAGATTGCCGTAACCTTTCAGCTCGTTGCCGGAATAGGCAACGACGCCATCTTCGGCCGCCTTGACGGGCGTCCCCTCGGGCACCGCGAGATTGATGCCGTCATTGGACTTGCCGTTGGTCTTGGCGCCGTAGCTCGTGACCACCTTGCCGCGCACCGGCCAGCGGAAGGTCGGCAGCGCGCTGGTGGTCTCCGCAGCCTTCGCCGGGGCCTCGGCGGGCTTCTCTTCGATCGTGGTGGTGGCCTGGGCGAGGCGTGCGCTCTGCACGGGTGCGCCGGCTGCGGCCATCTTCGTGACGGGCGCGGAAGCGGCAGCAACGGGCTGCAGCGTGCCAGCCACCGGAGCATGTGCGACCGGAGCTGCGGCAACCGGCGCCGCGACGGCAGCGGTCTTTGCGCCCGGCACATTCAGCTTGGTGCCGAGCTTGAGCTTGGCCGATGGATCGAGACCGTTGGCGCGGGCAAGCTCGGCCGACGAGATATGGTTCTTGCGGGCAATGCTGGCGAGCGTGTCACCATGATTGACGAAGTGGGTGCTCGACGGCGCCGCCATGGCGGCAACCGGCTTCGCAGCAGGCGCCATCGCGGGAGCTGCCGCGACCGGGGCCATCGCCGGCGCAGCGGCTGTGGCCGGATGCGGAATGATCAGCTGCTGGCCAGGCGAAAGCGCGCGCGGACCCTTGTAGCCGTTGGCGGCAAGGATCGCCTGCGGCGTGACGTGATAGCGCTTGGCGAGCACGTCGAGCGTGTCGCTGGTCCCGACGATGATCTTGGTCCCGCCGGTCGGCTGAGCGGCCGCAACAGAGCGCGGCGGCACGGTGGCCGTGGTCTCCAGATGCGGCTGCGCCGGGGGCGCGTAGGAGCTGACACCGCGCCCGCCTCCGGACACCCCTCCACCTGCGGCAACGGGATAGGATTGCGGCGCGGACACCGCCGGCGGCGGCAAGGGCTGCGACTGATAATAGCCGGACTGGGTCTGCGGCCGCGCATATTGCGGCAGCTCACGAGGCTGCGGCGGCGGCGCATGCTGCACCGAGCCGGTCTGGTCCGACGCGAAGGGATTGGAGAAGTTCGACTGGGACAGCCGCGACGACATGTCGGCGCTGCACCCTGCGAAGCTGAAGGAAATCAGCGCCAGCACCGCGACCTGCGGCACGCGGCGCGAGTAAAGCAACTCGGCGACAGCGGACATGGTTACTCACTCGTACGCAACAGAACTGGTGTTTTAAGTAAACACGCGCCGAGTAAATAACGGCTTAACCCTCCCAATAAGATGTTGGCGGCACAGCCGATCCGGAATTCTACAGCTCCCGCGCCACCCCGGGGAGCGCCGGCACGAAGCGGACCTCGACGAGTTCCTTGCGCTCGATGCCGGCTGCGCCGCGGGTCAGGCGCACCAGGGTCTGCACGCCCTGATGCGGGCCGACCGGCGCGATCAGGATGCCGCCAACCTCCAGCCGCTCGACCAGATTCTCCGGAATCTGCTCCATCGCAGCAGTGACAATGATGCGATCGAACGGGCCGATATTGGGCGGCAGGTTGAGACCGTCCCCAAGCATCACCTCGACATTGTGGCAGCCGAGCTTTTCGAGCCTGGCGCGTGCCGTGTCCGCAAGCTTGCGATAGCGCTCGACCGTCAGGACCTGGCCGGCGAGCCGCGACAGCACGGCCGCCTGATAGCCGGAACCCGCCCCGATCTCGAGCACGCGGTGCTGCTTCTGGAGCTGCAGCTGCTCGGTCATGTAGGCCACGACGAAGGGCTGGCTGATGGTCTGCCCACAGGCGATCGGCAGCGCACTGTCGCGGTAAGCGACCTCGCGATCAGCCTCGTCGACGAATTGCTCGCGCGGCACCGCCTCCATGGTTCGCAGCACCGCCTGGTCGCTGATGCCCCGACGCCTCAGCGTGAGCTGAAACATCATCTTTTCCGGCGGGTGCTGATAGGAGGTCATTGCCTGCTTATGCTGTCTAGGCGAGCCCGTTGGACATCAAGCCCCGGGCCCCAGAATCGTGTTCCTGCTCAAGGAACTCATGATAGCCTTCGAGCGAAGCATTTGACCACAAATAGGCTTGCCACGGACGAGCTGCGATGACCATTTTCAGGCCCCCATTGATCGAAACGCGCATTGCGTCAATTCGTGTTATCTGCGAACGTTTTTGGCAATGGGCAAGGACTCAACCATGACCGCGACAGGGCTTTCCGGCCGCTCTGTATTCCTCGTCGAGGACGAGGTGATGATCAGGATGATGGTCGCGGACATGCTCGAGGAGCTCGGCTACAAGGTCGCAGCCGAGGCCGGCGACATCAACGAGGCGATGCGGCTTGCCCAGGTGACCGAATTCGACATCGCCATTCTCGACGTCAACGTCAACGGCAAGGTCATCTCGCCGGTCGCCGACGTGATCAAGGCCAAGGGCTGCCCGTTCATCTTCGCCACCGGCTACGGCTCCTCCGGCCTGCCCGAGCAGTACCGCGACCGGCCGGCGCTGCAGAAGCCGTTTCAGCTCGACGCGCTTGGCAAGACCATCGAAGCCGCGCTCCGCGGCGCTAGGGAAATTCCGTAACCCGGATGGCCGTTATTTCAGCGTCGCGCTGAGCTCTTCCGAAAACGCCTCGTTGGTGCGGTCGAGCCTGAGCGGCGTGACCGAGACATAGCGCTCGCGAAGCGCGGCGAGATCGGTACCGTCTGCCGGCGTGTCCATCATCGCGGCGCGCTCGAAGCCTATCCAGAAATAGGGATTGCCGCGCCCGTCCTTGCGCTCGTCGATCCGCAGGAATCCGAGATTGCGCTTGCCCTGGCGCGTGACGCGGATGCCGAGCACATCCTCCGGCGCGCAGGACGGGAAGTTGACGTTGATGACGGTATCCTTCGGGATGCCCGCGGCAATCACCTTGCGCAGGATGTCGGGCCCGAACTTGCGCGCGGTGTCCCACGGCGGCCGTTCGCGGGTCTCGACGCTGAACTCCTGCGACAGGGCGAACGACGGCAGGCCAAGGATCGTACCCTCCAACGCGCCGGCGATGGTGCCGGAATAGACCACGTCCTCGGCGACGTTGCGGCCCTTGTTGACCCCGGACAGCACGATGTCGGGCAGCTTGGGCCCCAAGATATGGCGCGCGCCCATGATGACGCAGTCGGTCGGCGTGCCGCGCACGGCAAAATGCCGGGGCCCGACCTCGCGCAAGCGCAGCGGATCGTTCAGCGACAGCGAGTGCGACACGCCGGACTGGTCGAGCTCGGGCGCCACCACCCAGACGTCGTCGGACAATGCTCGCGCGATCTCCTCCACGACCTTGAGGCCGGGAGCGTGGATGCCGTCGTCATTGGTGCAGAGGATGCGCATGCGAAGGGTCGATTCCAGAACAGCGGGGTCTGAGCCGTCTTATCCGGCTGGGGCCGATCAGGCAAACCGGGCGATTGCGGTCCGGCGGCAGGTTCCCTGCCCTGTCAGCGGCGGATGCGCCATTGCGGCAGGAAGCGCGCGAGCCGGCCCTCCGCGCGCAGCTGCATCGCCGGGACGGCCGGACTGACGACGGGGGCCTCGATCACGCCGAGCGCCTCCAATTGCGCAACCAGCGAATTTACCTCCGGCGCCTGCGGAAAGCGTTCACGCGCCATCGTCAGCGCCTTGTCGAAATCAGCGGCATTCACGCCGGGCTTGGCCCGCCGGCTCTGCACGAGACGGTCGTCCCAGAGCCGCGCGATGTCGATATCGAGTACGCCGCGCAGGCGCTGATCGACGGCCTGAATGCCGGCACCGGTCACCGCCCATTGTCTGCCGACCCAGAAGATGTCGCGGTGCAAGGCCATGAACGGTGGGTTCGCGTTGCGGGGCCGGCAGGATATCCGGCCGCCCGATCTTCGCAACGCGATTCTTGGCTGACGCGTTTTCCTGACGCGAGCCGGTATCCACTTCGCTCGAAAACGCTTCAGTCGCGCCCGATCACCTTCAGCCCGCCCATGTAAGGCTGCAGTACGTCGGGGACCGCGATCGATCCGTCCTCCTGCTGATAGGTCTCCATCACCGCGATCAGCGCGCGGCCGAGCGCCGTGCCCGAGCCGTTCAGCGTGTGCACGAAGCGCGGCTTGCCGTCGGGGCCGCGCGAGCGCGCGTCCATGCGGCGCGCCTGGAAGTCGCCGCACACCGAGCAGCTCGAGATCTCGCGGAACGCCCCGCCCTCGCCCTGGCCCGGCATCCAGACCTCGATGTCATAGGTTTTTTGCGACGAGAATCCCATATCCCCTGCGCAAAGCGTCATCACGCGATAATGCAGGCCGAGCCTCTGCAGCACCTGCTCGGCGCAGGACAGCATCCGCTCCAGCTCGTCCTTGCTCGCTTCCGGCGTCGTGATCGAGACCAGCTCGACCTTGGTGAACTGATGCTGGCGGATCATGCCGCGGGTATCGCGCCCAGCAGCCCCGGCCTCCGCGCGGAAGCACGGCGTCAGCGCGGTCAGCCGCATCGGAAGCTGCTTCTCGTCGAGGATGGATTCTCGCGCGAGGTTGGTGAGCGACACTTCAGCGGTCGGGATGAGGCCGAGGCGCTCATTCCTCAGCCGCTCCTGGTCCGGCGCAACGAGAAGCTCGCCCTTGATCGCCCAGAACTGGTCGTCCTCGAATTTCGGCAATTGCCCTGTGCCGAACATGATCTCGTTGCGCACCAGCAGCGGCGGATTGATCTCGGTATAGCCGTGCTCGTCGACGTGCAGGTTCAGCATGAACTGGCCGAGCGCACGCTCGAGACGCGCCAGCGCCTTCTTCAGCACGACGAAGCGCGCGCCGGAGAGTTTTGCCGCCGCCTCGAAATCCATATAGCCCAGCGCCGTGCCGAGATCGTCATGCAGCTTCGGCACGAAGCTATAGTTGCGCTTGTTGCCGAACACATGGCGCTGCACGTTGCCGTGCTCGTCGACGCCGTCGGGCACCTCGTCGAACGGAATGTTCGGGATCGCGGACAGCTCTCTGCTCAGCTCCTCGTCGGCGGCTTTCGCTGCGGCTTCGAGCTGCGGCATCGTGGTCTTGAGCTCGGCGACCTCGGCCATCAGCTTGGCCGCGCGCGCTTCGTCCTTCGCTTTCTTGGCGTCGCCGATTTCCTTGGAGGCCGCATTGCGCCGCGCCTGCGCCTGCTCGGACGCCAGGATCGCCGCACGCCGCGTCTCGTCGATCGCGAGCAGCGAGGCCGACAGCGGCTTCAGACCCCGCCGGGCGAGGCCGGCGTCGAAGGCTTTCGGATTGTCGCGGATCGATTTGATGTCGTGCATGGCTGTCTTCCCGTCATGGCCGGGTTTATCCCGGCCATCCACGTCTCTGCCGCCTTAGATCAAGTCGTGGATGCCCGGGTCAAGCCCGGGCATGACGAATCAAGGGCTGAGCGGCGCGATGATAGAGCGAAAAGGGCCCTACTCCGCCGGATTGGCCGGCGTCGATACGTCGGTGCCGGACTGCGCAGCAGCGGCCGCCTTCTTCTCCACCATGGCTACCGCGATGATCGAGCCCTCATAGAGCGCCATCAGCGGAATCGCGAGCGAGCACTGGCTGATCACGTCGGGTGGCGTTAGCACGGCCGCGATGACGAAGGCGATGACGATGAAATAGCGCCGCTTCTCGCGCAGCATCTTCGAGGTGACGATGCCGATCCGCCCGAGCAGCGTCAGGATCACCGGAAGCTGGAAGGCAATCCCGAAGGCGAAGATCAGCGACATCATCAGCGACAGATATTCGCCGACCTTCGGCAATAGCTCGATCTTTGCGGTCTCGTCGCTGCCGAGCTGCTGCATGCCCAGCGAGAAGCGCGCCAGCATCGGGAACACGACGAAATAGACCAGCGCCGCGCCCAGCACGAAGAAGAACGGCGTCGCGACCAGGTAGGGCAGGAAAGCCTGCTTCTCGTGCTTGTAGAGCCCGGGCGCCACGAACATGTAGATCTGTCCCGCCACGAGCGGGAACGAGATGAAGGCCGCGCCGAACATCGCCAGCTTCAGCTGGGTGATGAAATATTCCAGGAACGCGGTGTAAATGAGCTTGGCGTTCGCGGGATCGCCGACGGCCAGGACATAGGGCCAGACCAGCACGTTGAAGATCTGCTTGGCGAAGAAGAAGCAGAAGATGAATGCGATGCCGAAGCCGAGCAGCGCCTTGATCAGCCGCGAGCGCAGCTCGATCAGATGGTCCATCAGCGGGGCTTTGCTGGCCTCGATATCGGCGTCGGTCATGACGCTTTGGCGTCCTTGATCGCTTCGGATGGCGCGGTGTCTTGAGCGACAGTGTCCTGCGCAACCTTGGCCTGCTCGACCTCACGGGTGATGGCCAGCGGCTCGTTGGCCGCCGCATGCGCCTCGGCTTCCATGAAGGTCGCGGGCGTCGGGGCCTCCGGGGTGGTGGGCGTCGTCGGCGGTTCAACCGCCGTCGTCGTGGTCGTCTCCGCCGGCTTGTCCAGCGCATCGACGCGGAGCGCGTCGCTGACGTCCTTCTGCAGCGAAGTCAGCGGATTGAAGCCGGTGGCGGCTTCCTTGACCTCGTCAAAACTCTTCTTGAGGTCGGCCATCTCGGCCTCGCGCATCGCTTCCTGGAACTGGCCCTGGAATTCGGCGGCCATCTTGCGCGCCTTGCCCATCCACTGCCCGACCATGCGCAGCACGCCCGGCAGCTCTTTCGGGCCGATGGCGATCAGGGCCACGACCCCGATGAGGACCAGTTCACTCCACCCGATGTCGAACATGAAGTCTTCCGTTCACGCCAAGCCGCAACTCACGCGACGCCGCAACCGGCCCAATCCCTTGCGCGCAGGACCGGGGCGGCTAGCCGCCTCTCGCGTGCTTCTTTCGGCTCAGACGGCCTTGCTGCCGACGTCGGACCGCGCCGCGGTCGGTGCACCATTGTGCTCGATCGACTTGGCCGGCTCCGGCTTTTCGGCGGGCTTGTCGTCGTCCTGCATGCCCTTCTTGAACGCCTTGATGCCCTGCGCCACGTCGCCCATCAGATCCGAAATCTTGCCGCGGCCGAACAGCAGCAGGACCACTGCGATCACCAGGATCCAGTGCCAAATGCTCAGTGAACCCATCCTGCAACCCTCCAAACGCGAATGGCCGGGGACCCGGCCGATCTTCACCGAAACCTAGGCTTGGCAGGCCTCAAAAACAAGGACCAAGGCAGCGCCAATTCGCTGTGGGCGCTACGCAATCTTGCTAATGTTAACTGTCGCAGGGGCTCTCGGCGGACGGTACGTCAGTCCTCGCTGCCGCCTTCGTTGCCGCCCTCGCCGCGATCCTCATGGCCGCCTTCAGGGGCCGCTTCCGCAGTCTCGGGCTCGACCGCAGGCGCCAGCGCCAGATCGAGGTCCTCGCCGGGTTCCAGCGGATCCTCGTCTTCGCGCAGTTGCGGGTCATCGGACGGCGTCGGCACGCTGAATCCGGTCGGCAGGCGCGAATCCAACAGGCCGGTGCCTTTCAGCTCCTCGAGGCCCGGCAGATCGCCGAGCTGTTCCAGGGTGAATTGCGACAGGAAGTCCTCGGTGGTTCCGAAGGTTAGCGGGCGGCCCGGCGTCTTGCGCCGGCCACGCGGCTTGATCCAGCCCGTCTCCAAGAGCACGTCGAGCGTACCCTTCGAGGTGACCACGCCGCGGATCTCCTCGATCTCGGCGCGCGTCACCGGCTGGTGATAGGCAATGATCGCCAGCACCTCGATCGCCGCGCGCGACAGGCGACGGGTCTCGGTGCTCTCCCGCGTCATCAGCCAGGCGAGATCGCCGGCGGTGCGGAAGGTCCATTTGTTGGCGACGCGGACGAGATTCACCCCGCGCAAGGAATAGTCGGCCTGGAGCTGCTCGAGCGCCGCCTTGACGTCGACGCCCTCGGGCATGCGCTTGGCCAGCGTTGCCGTATCCAGCGGTTCACTCGACGCGAACAGCAGCGCTTCCAGCAGCCGCAATTCCTCGGGACGTGCCTGGGATTCGTTCTCCATCGGCTCGGCCTCTTCTACCCGCACTTCAGCCAGGCTTGCCATGGCAGATTCTCCTTCTTGCACTTAACCGACCGGCGCATCAGGCGCAGGAGCTGCGTCCGGGACCGGTTTTGGGCGCCCCTTCCGGAAATAGATGGGTGCAAACGCCTCTTTCTGGTTCAGTTCCAGCTGACCTTCGCGCACCAGTTCGAGCGCGGCGGCAAAGCTCGAGGCGAACACCGTCGCGCGCTGCGTGGGATCGGCGACGTGGCGGATCAGGAAGTCGTCGAGCACGCCCCAGTCATCCTGCTCGGTGATGCTGCCGACCAGCCGCTCCAGCGTGGCGCGCGCCTCGGCGAGCGACCACACCGTGCGCTTGGCCAGATGCACGCTCGCCAGCACGCGCGACTGACGCTGCGAGGCATAGGCGGTGAGCAGATCGTACAGCGTCGCCGTGTATTTCGGATGCTTGATCTCGGCGATATGCTCGGGCTCGCCGCGCGCGAAGATGTCGCGCTGCAATTGGGGCCTGTTCATGAGGCGGTTGGCGGCCTCGCGAATGGCTTCGAGCCGGCGCAGGCGGTTGGCAAGCGCGGTTGCCATCTGCTCGGCGCTCGGGCCTTCCGCGCTCGGCGGCTCCGGCAGCAACAGGCGCGACTTCAGGAAGGCGAGCCACGCCGCCATCACGAGATAGTCGGCGGCAAGCTCGAGCCGGATCTTTCGGGCGGCTTCGATGAAGTGGAGATATTGGTCGGCCAACGCCAGGATCGAGATCTTGGCGAGATCGACCTTCTGCTGCCGCGCCAGCGCGAGCAGCAGGTCGAGCGGGCCCTCGTAGCCCTCGACGTCCACCACCAACGCCGGCTCACCCTCGGCAAGCTCTGCGGGCCGCCCGGTCTCGAAAGATAGAATTTCTGCGGTCATGCGGATGCCGTGTTTGCCCGTGCGATCAGTGCGTCCAGTTCCGCGCGCGCGGCCGCGCGGTCGAGCGGCTGCGGCGCCTTGCGGGCGGCGAGCGCGGCATTCGCCCGCTCCAGCGCCCGGCCCGACAACTCGGGTGTCTCACCGGCCACCGCGCGCATTTCCTCGATATTGCCGTTGCAATGCAGGGCCACGTCGCAGCCGGCCGCGAAGATGGCGCGGGTCCGTTCGGCGATATTTCCCGACAGCGCGTTCATCGACACGTCATCACTCATCAACAAACCCTGGAACCCGATTGCGCCGCGAATCACGTCAGCAATCATTGTCGCAGATGTCGTCGCCGGATGGGCGGGGTCGACCGCGCTAAACACAACATGTGCAGTCATGGCCATCGGCAGGTCGGACAGCGGCTTGAATGCCGCGAAATCGGTTCGTTCCAGCTCGTTCCGCGGCGTATCGACCGTCGGCAGTTTGAAATGGGTGTCCGCGGTAGCCCGGCCGTGGCCGGGAATGTGCTTGAGGACCGGCAGCACGCCGCCCTGCTCCAGCCCCTCGGTGATCGCGCGCGCGATCGCCGCAACCTTGGCCGGCTCCGTGCCGTAGGCCCGGTTCCCGATCACGGCATCGGCGCCCGGCACCGGCACGTCGGCCAGCGGCAGGCAATCCACGGTGATGCCGAGATCGGCGAGATCGGCGGCGATCAAACGGGCCGACAGGCGCGCCGCGGTGAGCCCAAGCGCCGAATCAGTGTCGTACAAGGTCGAGAACACAGCGCCCGGCGGATAGACCGGCCAGTGCGGCGGACCGAGCCGCTGCACCCGCCCGCCTTCCTGATCGATCAGCACAGGCGCGTCGGGGGCGCCTGCCGAGCTGCGTAATTCCGCAACCAATGCAGCGACTTGAGCTGGCGAGGCGACATTGCGCTTGAAGAGGATGAAGCCCCATGGGCGCTGGTCGCGGATAAACTCCCGCTCGACGGCGGTCAGTTCTGTTCCGGAAACGCCGGTAATGAAGGCCCGCGTGCTCATAACGGCCGATTAACCCTGACCCGCGAGGGGGTCAAGGAAACCGCCGTTAATTCCTCTGGACGAAGCAGGCGGACAAGCCCGCGGACTTCAGGCTGTTGCAAGCATGCGTCGCCTCCTCCGCCGAGGCATAGGGCCCCGCGAAGGCGCGGTAGACGACGCCCTTGCCCTTGTCGGTCAGGTCGACGCGCTTGATCACCGGCGAGCGGGAGCCGAGCACGCTGCCATACTTGCTCTGAAGCACGCGGTACGACGCGGCGGCGCTGTCCTCGCTCTGCTGCGATGAGACCTGCACGATGTAGCCGCCACCGCCGCTGCTGGCGGGGGCAATCTGGGTCGGGGCCGTCGCAGCCATCCGCTGCGTCGGCTCGGCCGCCGGCGTCGATTGCGGCGCCAGCGACATCGGCTGGTTGGCGCTGGCATTCGCCGAGGTCGGCGGATTGCGCGGGGCTGCCGGTGCGACGGGCGCAGCAACAGGCTTCGGCGCAGCGGCGGGTTTAGCAGCGGCCGATTGCGGCGTGGCGCTATCGGTCTGATCACCCTTCACGGCGACCGTCCTGATCGGACGCGGCGAATTGTTCGGCAGCGTGCCGTTGCTTGCGCCCGGCGGCGGCGCCGCGGACGGCGACACGCTCGCGACCGACGGCGGGTTCGCATTCTGGTTCAGCGGCGGGAACACCACGCGGGGACCGCCCGCCTTGGCGTTGACATCCACCGGCGCCTCTTCGCGCGGCACGATCTTCTCGGTGCCATCGCCGGTCACCATGCGATCCGGCACCTTGGCCGACGAATCCGTCGGCGCGGGCACGATCTTGGTCGGCGTGTTGTCGGCCTTGATGATCGGCGGCTCACCGCTGCGGGGCGAGCCGACATAGGTCTTGTAGGCGAAGGCTGCACCCGTGCCGACCACGGCAAGCGCCAGGATCGCCGCGACCGTCATCATGCCGCCGCGCTGCTTCCGGGGCTCTTCGACTTCGGCGTCGGGATAGTCGCTCTGATAGGCGTAGGGATCGTCGGGATAGGCGGGCTCGCGCTGATAGTCCTGCTCGCCAGCCTCGAGACGGCCATAGAGCGCATCGTCGTAGCGCGCGGGATCGGGCTGCTGCTGGTACGGGTCCTGATAGGCCTGCTGGTGATAGGCCTGATCCTGCGGCTGGTAAGCCTGCCCCTGATGGGCATGATCCTGATAGGCGTGATCCTGATAGGCCTGCGGCTGACGAAAGTCAGGCTCCGGCGCAGCGGGCTGAGCGGAATAGCGATGCAACGGATGGACCGGGTTCACGGAGACGGGGTAATCAGGCTCCGGCGCGGGTGCCGGCTGCGGCTGCACATTGGCGCGACGCATCCATGACGGTGGCCCGGGCGGAGTCGGCTGGGCCGGCTCGGCATAGTCCTGCTGATCATCGTCCTGCCGATAATCGTCGTCCTGATAGGACTGTGCGGGCGGAGACGCTGCGGGCGAGCGCGCGCCGGGCCGCGCTTGCGCGGCGAAAGGATCGGTCTGTCCGATCAAGCGGGCGAGCTCAGCCAAGGGATCGCTGTCCGTCCTGCCATGCTGATCGCCACCGCGACCATAGTCATCGGAAGGAAACGGTCTATCCTGATATCGTTCGGCCATCGTGATGATGCGTCCCTTCGGGAAAGCCGCGCGCCCCTCGACCAAGGCACGGCTTTCGACCCACAAGGCTTTCAACCAAGTCTAAGCGATCCGGCTTCTGCCGGTTACCCCCGAATTCCCCTTAAGTAGTTCGCCCCAAACTACCGCATCTCGTTCGGAGCATGGACGCCGAGGATGGCGAGGCCCGATGCCAGAACCGAGACGACGCCCTGGACCATGGCCAGCCGCGCCTTTGTTAGATCTGCATCATTATTGATAATGAAGCGTAAATAGGGCAAATCGCGCCCCTTCGTCCAAAGTGCATGAAATTCGCTGGCTAAATCATAGAGATAGAAGGCAATTCGGTGCGGCTCGTGGGCCGCGGCGGCGGCTTCGAGCATGCGAGGATATATTGCGAGGCGCTTGAGAAGTTCAAGCTCGACCGGGTCTGACAACCGCTCCACCGCCGACTCACTGAGCCACGCGATCCGCTTGTCGGCGTCTTCCGGCAGTTCCGGGAACACTTCGGCCCGCGCGTTGCGGAAGATCGAGTGGCCGCGGGCGTGGCCGTACTGCACGTAGAACACGGGGTTGTCGCGCGACTGTTCCATGACCTTGGCGAGATCGAAGTCGAGCACCGCGTCGTTCTTGCGATAGAGCATCATGAAGCGGACGGCGTCCTGGCCGACTTCATCCACCACCTCACGCAAGGTGACGAAGTCCCCGCTCCGCTTGGACATTTTGACCGGCTCGCCATTGCGCAGCAGCTTCACGAGCTGGACGATCTTGACGTCGAGCGAGCCCTTGCCCGACGTCGTCGCCTTCACCGCCGCCTGCATGCGCTTGATGTAGCCGCCATGGTCGGCGCCCCAGACGTCGATCATCTCCGCAAAACCACGGTCGAACTTGTTCTTGTGGTAGGCGATGTCGGAGGCGAAGTAGGTGTAGGAATTGTCCGACTTGATCAGCGGACGATCGACGTCGTCGCCATAAGCGGTCGCCTTGAACAGCAACTGTTCGCGATCTTCCCAGTCCTCGACCGGTGCGCCCTTCGGCGGCGGCAGGCGCCCTTCGTAGATGTCGCCCTTGGCCTTCAGGAAATCGATGGTCTCGGCAACCTTGTTGTTGCCGCCCTCGATCAGCGAGCGCTCCGAGAAGAATACGTCGTGGCGGATGTTGAGCGCGGCGAGATCGTCCTTGATCTCGTCCATCATCATCGCGATCGCCTTGGCGCGCACCGTCGGCAGCCACGCGGCTTCGCTCATTGCGAGGAGCTTGCCGCCGTGCTCCTTCGCAAGCGCCTGTCCCACCGGCTTCAGATAATCGCCGGGATAGAGCCCTTCCGGGATCGCACCAATGTCCTCGCCGAGCGCCTCGCGATAGCGCAGGAACGCGGAGCGGGCGAGCACGTCGACCTGGGCGCCGGCGTCGTTGATGTAATATTCGCGCGTGACGTCGTGGCCACCGAACTGAAGCAGGCTCGCCAGCGCGTCGCCGAACACGGCGCCGCGGCAATGGCCGACATGCATCGGCCCGGTCGGATTGGCCGAGACGTATTCCACATTCACCTTGGAGCCACCACGGACGCGGCCGTAATCGGCGGCCTCGCGCAGCACCGTCCGAAGCGCCTCGGCCCAGGCCGCCGGCTTCAAGGTCAGATTGATGAAGCCGGGACCGGCGACGTCGACCTTGGCGATCAGCGCATCCGCCCGCAGCCGCTCGGCGATCTGCTCGGCGAGTTCGCGCGGCTTTGCCTTCGCCTCTTTCGCCAGCACCATCGCGGCGTTGGTCGCCATGTCGCCATGGGTGGCATCGCGCGGCGGCTCGACCACCACGCGCGCGAAATCGACGCCCTCGGGCCAGTTGGCTTCCGCCGCAAGCGTGCGGCAGGCGGCATGCACGCGTGCAAGCACGTCGGCGAACAAATGCAGGGATGAGGATGTCTGGGGCATGGCCGCCGCCTAACGCAAATCCGGGGTCGAGTCAAAAAGCCGTTGGTGCTCGGTCAGGGCGAAACGGTCGGTCATTCCGGCAATGAAATTGCCGATCCGGCGCGCCCGGTCGCCCTCGTTGTCCGCTTCCGCACCGAGCAGCCATTCCGGCGGCAGCTCGCCGGGGAATTGCAGGTATTTGGCGAACAGGTCGAACAGGATCTGCTCCGCCTCGCCCATCACCCGCATCACCCGCTTGTGGCGGTACATGTGCTGGTAGAGGAAGCGCTTGATGGCCGCCTCTTCCTCGGCGACCTCGGCCGGGAACGCGACCAGGGCCCTGCTCTGCTGGCGCACGTCCTGCGCCGATTGCGGCTTCACCGCGGCGAGGTTCTTCTGCGCCTCGGCGAACACCGCGCCGATCAGGTGCGAGATCAGCTCGCGGACCAGCTCGGCGCCGCGCCTGAGGTCTTCGAGGTCAGGGTAATGCGCCGAAGTCTCGGCGATGATCTCGGCCGTGAGCGGCATCACCTTGAGATCGTCGAGATGGAACAGGCCGGCGCGCAGGCCGTCGTCGATGTCATGGGCGTCATAGGCGATGTCGTCGGCGATGGCGGCGACCTGCGCCTCCAGCGAGGCGAAGCTCCACAATTCGAGATCGTAGGTCCTGGTGTAGTCGGCGATACCGACGGGAACGCCGTGCTCGCGATAGCGTCCGACCGGCGTGCCGCTACGGTCGGTCAGCGGACCGTTGTGCTTGACGATGCCCTCCAGCGACTCCCAGGTCAGATTGAGCCCGTCGAATTCAGGATAGCGATGCTCCAGCGAGGCGACGACACGCAGCGTCTGGGCGTTGTGGTCGAAGCCGCCGAACTCCTTCAGGCAGGCGTCCAGCGCCCGCTCGCCGGCATGGCCGAACGGGGGATGACCGAGATCGTGGGCGAGCGCCAGGGTTTCGGTGAGGTCCTCGTCGAGGCCAAGCTGCCGTGCCAGCGCGCGGGCGATCTGCGCCACCTCCAGCGAATGGGTCAGGCGGGTACGATAGTGATCGCCCTCGTGGAACACGAACACCTGGGTCTTGTACTTCAGGCGGCGAAACGCGGTGGAATGGATCACCCGGTCGCAATCCCGCCGGAACGGGCTGCGGGTCCGGCTCGGCGGCTCCACGACCAGCCGGCCGCGGCTGCGGTCGGGATCGCAGGCATAGGGCGCGCGGGGGGCTGCCATTCCGACGGACACGACGAATTTAGTCCCTATCCATTTGATTCTGCGTATCCTTGCACTTAACTATGCCGGACGCGGGATACCAAATGAAATGGGCAAGACCCCAGTGTGACCGCGGGACGACGGGACTATTCGGAGACCAGCAATGACCACTGCCGTGACCATCAGTGACCGGGCCGCACGCCGGATTGGGGAGATCCTCAAGGGCGAAGGCTCTGGTGCGATGCTGCGCATTTCCGTCGAAGGCGGCGGCTGCTCGGGTTTCCAGTACAAATTCGACATCGACCGCGCGCGGACCGACGACGATCTCGTGATCGAGCAGGACAATGCGGTGGTCCTGGTCGATTCCGCCTCGCAGCCGTTCCTGGAGGGATCGCAGGTCGATTTCGTCGACGATCTGATCGGCGCCTCGTTCCGCGTCAACAATCCCAACGCCACCGCGTCCTGCGGCTGCGGGACCAGCTTCTCGGTCTAAGCGCCCGTTATCTGCCTCTCCTCGTCCGTCCACTCCACCTCGACCGGCATCAGCTCCGGCTGGAGCGGCGCGTCCTCGGTCATCACATGTCCGTCCAGCGCGCGCAGCAGGGCCGCGACCAGCGCCGGCTTGCGCAGCGGCTTGGCGAGGAAGTCCGACATGCCGGCCTCGCGACAGATCCTGACGTCCTCGGGGAAGGCGTTGGCAGTCAGCGCGACGATGGGCAGGGTCTCGAAGCGCCCGCCCGCTGCGCGGATCGCGCGGGTGGCGGCAAGCCCGTCCATGTCGGGCATGCGCACGTCCATCAGCATGACGTCGTAATCGCCTTCGGAGGCCGCCGCGACCGCCTCGGTACCGTCGGTGACGACCCGCAGCTCGACATCGAAGGCCCCCAGCATCTTGCTCACGACCATGCGGTTGACCGCATCGTCCTCGGCGACCAGCACCTTCAGCGGCCGATCGAGGCTTGCGATGCGAGCCTTGAGCTCCTCGGCCTCGTCGCGACTGGACGCTTGGTCGGAGGCTTGCGCCTGGCTCCAGGGCAGCACCAGCGTGAAACGGAAGGTCGAGCCCTGCCCCGGCGTCGAGGTGACGCCGATAGTGCCGCCCATCTGCTCGATGATGCGCCTGCTAATCGCAAGCCCAAGCCCGGTGCCGCCGAAGCGGCGGCTGATCGAGGCATCGGCCTGTGCGAAATCGCTGAAGAGCTGGCCGAGCTTTTCGGAGGCGATACCGATGCCGCTGTCGGTGACCGCCCATTCCACGGTCGCCAGCAGGTCGCGGCGCGCCTGACAGGTTGCGGAGATCGTCACTTCGCCTTCATCGGTGAATTTCACCGCGTTGGACGCGAGGTTGAGCAGCACCTGGCGGATGCGCGCGGCGTCGCCGCGCAGCGTCGGCGGCAGGTTCGGATCGAGCTCGACCTTGATTGCCAATCCCTTGCTCTTGCCCTTGCTGTGGGCGCTCGCGCGCGCGACGTTTGCGACCGTCTCGACCAAGGTCTGCGGAGCGAAATCGATCGCCTCGAACTGGAAGCGTCCGGCCTCGAGCTTGGAGAGGTCGAGGATGTCGTTGAGGATGCGCTGGAGATTGTCGCCGGATTCGCGGATCGTGGTGACCGCTTCGCGCTGCTCCGGATCGAGCCTGGTTTCGAGCAGCATGCTGGCAAGTCCGAGCACGCCGTTCATGGGTGTGCGGATCTCGTGGCTCATCACGGCGAGGAAGTCGGACTTGGCGCGGCTCTCGGCCTCGGCCTTTTCCGCGCGCCAGCGCTCGGTCACGTCGCGCCCGAAGCCGCGATAGCCGAGGAAATGTCCCTCGCGGTCATAGGCGGGCTTGGCCGTCAGCGACCACAGCCGCGCCTCGCCGCCGGCGACGACCTTGATGTTCATCTCGTGCAACGGCTCGTTCTGCTCCATCAGGCCGACGACGTTGTAGGCCGCGCTCTTGTCCTCGGGGCAGAGCATGTCGAGCACGTCGGCGAAATGCGATCCCTTCAGCAGCGGAAGCGGCAGCTGCGCGACGGCGGCGAAGCGCTCGGGCACGTCGACCAGATGGCCTTCGGCATCGGTCTGCCACAGCCAGTCGCTGGCGTTCTCCTGAAAGTCCTTCAGCAGCAGCGAGATGATCTCGGTCTGCCGCTCCAGCTCGAGCTGGGCCTTGAGATTGCCGAGGAACAGATTGCCCTGCGAGACGATGTTGCGCGCCATGAAAAATGCGAACAGCAGCAGGAACACCGCCGTCACCAGATAAGGTCCGGTGCCGCAGAGCAGCAGCGCCCCAGCGCAGGCCACCGTCATGGTGGCGAGATAGACGAGGCCGGCACGCGGGAAGGTCGACAGCGTGAAGGCGCCGCCCGACATCATGCCGACCATCAGGCAGGCCAGGATCAGCTGGCTGGTCGGCTCGATGTGGTTGAACAGCGCGAGCGGCAGCGCGCCCCAGATCGCGGCGAGGAACACCGCCTGCCGCAGCATCTGCCGGGCGGCGCGGGGCGAGGCCTCCTGCGGCGGGTTCTGATGCGACCTCCGCCACGAGCGCACCGCGAGCGAAGCGGTGGTGGCGAGCGTCAGGCCCCAGATCGCGAGGAAGTCGTTCCAGCCGCGGCCCCAGAACAGGATCAGCACGATGGCGACGTTCAGCATCGTCACCGCCATGGTCACCGGGATCAGCTGGGTCACGGCGTCGATCTGCTTGGCGCGGATGCGGCGGATCTCGCGCTCGCTGAGACCGGCGGTCAGGCCGTCCTCGATCTCGAAGCCGCCGAGCCAATACAGGAACGCGCCGATCAGGCCGTCACGCGGCTCGCTTCGCTTCATCGACTTGTCCGGCCATCCCATCCGAGGAACCTTTTGACGATCAATGGCCTGAGGCCTGCTTAAGCCGGGTTAATTTTGTGGGAGATTTTGCGGCATCCTTGACGGGCGCGTTTGCAGTTTGTTCTAACCATGGCCCTTGGTCCGGAGCCTGCCGACATGCCCATCAGAGTAGCCACCTGGAACGTGAACTCGGTCCGGCAGCGGATCGACCTGCTGCTGACCTGGCTGAAGGAGTGCCAGCCGGACATCGTCTGCCTCCAGGAGATCAAATGCGTCGACGAGGCCTTTCCGCGGCTGGAGATCGAGGCGCTCGGCTACAACGTGGTCACGCACGGGCAGAAGACCTTCAACGGCGTCGCCCTGCTCTCCAAGCTCCGCTTCGACGAGACCAAGTCGGGCCTCGCCGGCGACGACGAGGACGCCCATGCCCGCTTCCTCGAGGGCGTCGTGACGCTGAAGCGAGGGGTGCTGCGCATCGCCTGCCTCTATCTGCCCAACGGCAATCCGGTCGGGACGGAGAAATATCCCTACAAACTCAAATGGATGTCCCGGCTTCTTGATTATTCGAAGGAGCGCCTCAAGACCGAGGAGCCGCTGATCCTGGCAGGCGACTTCAACGTCATCCCGCATGCCCGCGACGTGCACAATCCGGCCGCCTGGACCGAGGACGCGCTGTTCAAGCCCGAGACGCGGGAGAGCTTCCAGTCCCTGCTCGGCCTGGGCCTGACCGATGCCTTGCGGGCCGTCACCGACGAAGGCGGGCTCTACACTTTCTGGGACTACCAGGCCGGCGCCTGGCAGAAGAACCAGGGGCTGCGGATCGACCATCTGCTGCTGTCGCCGCAGGCCAGCGACAAGCTCGCCAATGTCGGGATCGACAGCTATGTGCGCGGCTGGGAGAAGCCGTCGGACCATGTGCCGGTGTGGGCGGATCTGGATCTCGAGGCGGCGTAGGCCATCCGCGTCGTCATTCCCCGGCAATGCAAAGCATCAGACCCGGAATGACCGGCGTTCAGCGCCGATTACCGCCGTCCTGCACCCACTGCTCGAGCAATTGCAGGGCCATGGCCTTGTCGTCGTCGGAGGCCTTGGCGAAGGCGCGGTTGTAGCTTTCCTTGATCCAGGTCTCCGCGGTGCCGGCGCTGTCGCGCGCCAGGGTCAGCCACATCAGGCCGCGCGCGGCCTGCCGCGGCAGACGGTCGCCGTTGAACAGCATCTGGCCGAGCAGCGCCTGCGCCTCGTGCTGGCCCTTCTGCGCGGCAAGACCGAGCCAGCGTGCGCCATAGCGGAAATCCTCACGCGAGGCGTCCGGCGTCTTCAGGTACAGCCGGGCGAGATCGTATTGCGCATCGGCATTGCCGAAATAGGACGCGGCATAGGAGAACATCTCACGCGCCCGCTCCGGATCCGACTTGACCTTCGAGTTCGGGATGCCGCTGAGATAGTAACGGCCGAGCTCGACGAAGGCGTTGGCCACGATCTGCGCCTGCGGCGCCGACGGGCTGTCCTCGGCATGCGCGTTGGCGATCCGGCTGAAATATTCGAAGGCGCGCAGATCGTCCTGGGCGACGCCGTCGCCATTGGCGTACATGCGGCCAAGCTTCCACTGCGCGATGGGGTGGCCACCCTCGGCGGCATATTGCAGCGCACTGAGCGAGGTCTCCTGCGGCGCGGTCGCCGGCGCGATCCTGCCGCGCATGGTCGCCGCGGTCCCCGGCAACGTGGTCACGACCGGGATGGTCGCATCCTTCGGGTTGACCGGAGCGCCGTCGAAGGCAAGCGCCGGCGCGGCCAGCGCACTGACCCCCAACACAAACGCAACTATGGCACGCCTAGATGTCCGCATAACACTGTTTCTCGTGCGCGCCGCCCGGATGGGTCACTGCCCCCCCGACCGCTGGTCCAACCTGCTGAGCATATTTCCAGAGCGCACCCGACGTGTGGTTAGTCGCGCGAGCGCTCCATTTGGTTTTGCGCTGGGCGAGCTCGGCGTCGCTCAATTTAACGTTAAGGGTCCCATTGACCGCATCGATCTCGATGATGTCACCGTCCTCGAGCAGCCCGATCGGGCCGCCAATGGCAGCTTCCGGCCCGACATGGCCGATGCAGAAGCCGCGGGTGGCGCCGGAGAAGCGGCCGTCGGTGATGAGCGCGATCTTGCCGCCCATGCCCTGGCCGGTCAGCGCCGCGGTGGTCTGGAGCATTTCCCGCATGCCGGGGCCGCCCTTCGGCCCCTCGTAGCGGATCACGATGACTTCGCCTTCGCGGTAGGTGCGCTGCTGGACCGCCTCGAAAGCATCCTCCTCGCGGTCGAAGCACCTGGCCGGACCGGTAAACTTGAGGTTGGACATTCCCGCGACTTTCACGATCGCACCTTCTGGCGCCAAATTGCCCTTCAGGCCGACCACACCGCCTGTCACGGTGATGGGCTTGTCTGCCGGGTGCACCACGTCCTGGTGCGGATTCCACTTCACGCTCTTGAGGTTTTCAGCGATCGTGCGGCCCGTGACGGTAAGGCAATCACCGTGCAGGAAGCCGTTGTCGAGCAGCGTCTTCATCAGAAGCGGTATGCCACCTACTTCAAACATGTCTTTGGCGACATAACGGCCACCCGGCTTCAAATCCGCGACATATGGTGTCTTTTTGAAGATTTCGGCGACGTCGAATAAGTCAAACTTGATGCCGCACTCATGCGCGATCGCCGGTAGGTGCAGCGCAGCATTGGTCGAGCCGCCGGAGGCCGCGACCACGGCGGCGGCGTTCTCCAGGGCCTTGCGGGTAACGATGTCGCGCGGCCGGATGTTCTGAGCGATCAGGTCCATGACCTTCTCGCCGGCGGTCATGCAGAAGGCGTCGCGGATCTCATACGGTGCAGGCGCACCGGCCGAGTAAGGCAGTGCCAAGCCGATCGCCTCGGAGACGGTCGCCATGGTGTTGGCGGTGAACTGCGCGCCGCAGGCGCCCGCCGAGGGGCACGCCACGCGCTCGATCTCGTCGAGGTCCTCGTCCGACATCGCGCCGACCGAGTGCTTGCCGACCGCCTCGAACATGTCCTGCACGGTGACCTGCTGCCCGCGGAATGTGCCGGGCAGGATCGAGCCGCCATAGATGAAGATCGAGGGCACGTTGAGACGGACCATCGCCATCATCATGCCCGGCAGCGACTTGTCGCAGCCGGCGAGCCCGACCAGGGCATCATAGGCGTGGCCGCGAACGGTGAGCTCGACGGAATCGGCGATGCATTCGCGCGACGGCAGCGAGGAGCGCATACCGTCATGGCCCATGGCGATGCCGTCGGTCACGGTGATGGTGCAGAATTCGCGCGGGGTGCCGCCGGCCGACGCCACGCCCTTCTTCACCGCCTGGGCCTGACGCATCAGCGCGATGTTGCAGGGAGCGGCCTCGTTCCAGCAGGAGGCGACGCCGACGAAGGGCTGGTGGATCTGCTCGGTGGTCAGACCCATGGCGTAGAAATAGGACCGATGGGGCGCGCGCGCAGGGCCTTCCGTCACGTGACGGCTTGGCAGCCTCTGCTTGTCAATCTTGGCGCCCATCGCAAACCAGTTTCCCCGGTGAACCCTTTCAGAGGCGAAAAATCAGAGCCAAGATTTGAATCGACCTTGGGATTTTCTCGTCGCCTTCGAGGACCGCCGCTGCCCTTAGAACATTAGAGCGATTTTATTCATGTTTGGGTGTGGCCAAAAAGCGGCGGTGAGGCGAACCACGAGTGATGAAGGTTAAATCGGAACCGAGTGTTGCATCGACAGCACAATCGTTACCGGGAAGACACGGGTTCGCTTACTGTAATACCATCTCGCAGATGGCAGCTCACAATCTTTGATTTCACTATGCCAGGGGCGCACGCCGCTCCGGTTCGAGATGAGGTGCAAGTACGTGAGTCGGCCCCTCTGCCACAGACTGGTGTCGCCGGACCTAGAAACTGCACCGGAGGTCGCGGTGAGATGCGTCCTGGCTCAGCAGCGCACCGTCGACCGGACGCTGCTTCGCATCTGCAATCCAGAGTCTCTCCCTGGATGGATTCTGGATTGCTTCGCTGCGCTCGCAATGACGGAGGATGAGGCGGCAAGTTGCTTCTCCAAGTGACGCTGTCATTCCCCGCGAAAGCGGGGAATCCAGTACGCTGCGGCTTATCGGTTCAGTCACTGCCGTCTCGGAGTACTGGATCGCCCGGTCAAGCCGGGCGATGACACTTATTGTGTGGCAGCAGACACAGCTTCTCAGCCTCGCGGCTGAATTCGCCCGAGCTTTGCTTCATCTCTCGTCCCTCAAATCCAAGAGGGCGCAGGGAAGGCCGGGTGCTGACATCGCACCCGCGGTCCGCTGCGCGAATTGCACGCGCACGCAGAAAACCGCACAGCAGCATACAGGTGGTGCCGATCACTCGGCCTTCCCTGCGCGATGGTCGGACGGCTTATGCCGCGCTCTCCCGGGAGCCGAACTTTCCTTTGGCCTCCCTCGCCGTTCGAATTGGATGATGCCGCCCACCCGGTTGGGCTCGCGCGCATCTTCGATCCGGCTTGACCGTAGCAACGACGGCCAGGACCACACGGTTTTGCCGTACGCACGGCCCGCCATGTCGCCGCAGTATTTCCAGCCCTGTCGACGGAGCTGAAAACTTACAGGCGAGACGAAGCCTAGCAGCGCCGTTCGTCTGCACGCGGCCGCGGGCTCACAGGGACTACCCGCCCTGCCCGCACCTCTCATGCCGACGCTGCCGCGTCCACCGCAAACCCGGCTCGCGATCAAGACGACCTCGAGATCGCCCCTCCTGGTGAGCCGGGATGGGCGACATATGCGCCAAAACCGAATTTCGGTAAAGTGGAATATTTTCGCGGCGAGGGGTTGACAGAGGCCGACACAGGGCACGGCCGCGTAGCCCGGATGAGCGGAGCGACATCCGGGATTCCACCAGCACTGTCCCGGGTATCGCTACGCTCCCCGGGCTACGATCTACGATGGCGTCGCTCAGGCCGACATTGCGCCCTTGTGTCTGAACGGATCGACCAGGCGGACGATCTCGCATACCGCAACGAGTCCAGCGAGCCAGACGGCGCAGGTCAGGGCGATGCGCGTCACGATGGCGACGGTGAAGGCGCCCTCGCCGCCCAGGAACGGCGTCGCGGCGAGCAGCGCGAGCTCGTAAACTGCATAGGCCGTGACGAGCATGATCGCGAGCACCAGCGGCGTGCGCCCCCGGGGCAGCAGGCCGGGCACCATCGACGAGATCGCCGTCGCCAGCAGCGCAGCCGCGCCGATGACAAAGCCCCAGGCGATGGTACCGGCGTCAACGGGATAGTGCAGCGCGCCGAAGCCGATGGTCTGGTTCACCAGCCAGGCGCCGGTGACGACGAGCAGCGCCGGGCGCAGCGGCAGCATCGCCGCCGCAACGACGGCGAAGGCCGCAAACGGCGTGACGCAGGCGAAAGCGAAGCTTGCGAGCGCGCATGATGCCGTCAGCAGCGCAAGGCAGAACATCGGCGCAAGGCGCGGCGCGACCGGGTGAAGGCGGAAGCCGTCGCCGTGAGACGGCAGGATGCTGAGGGCCATGGATGATCTCCTTGTTGAGGAATACCAGTTCATCTGAGGGTGAGCGACAGCCGTAGCGAGGTGTAAGCCTTGATCAGAACGTCGCGCCGGCCTTGAGCAGATAGGAGCGGCCGGGCAGCGGATAGGCACTGAAGCGGCCGTCGGTGAAGGTGCTGGCGATGGCGTAGTCGTAGTAGAGCGCGTTCAGCACGTTGTTGACGCTGAGCGACCAAAAGTAGCGCTCAACCTGGCCGCTGAGCTTGAGATCGATCGTGCCGTTGGCCGGAATCGGCTTCTGCGTGCCCGCCTGGTCGTTGTCCATGCGCCGCTCGCTCCAGAACCGCGCGGTGGCATCGAGCACCAGATAGTTCTGCCAGATGTTCCAGGTGACGCCGGCGCTTGCCGTATAGCGCGACACCAGCGGCACGTCGTTGCCGGCCCAGACGCCCTCGCGGAAGACCGCGCGGGTATAGGCCATGCCGGAGCGCAGCAGCAGGGCGTCGTTGACGCGGTAGGACAGGCTGGTCTCCGAGCCGTAGCGGCGGGTCGGATCGAGGTTGGTGTTGTAGAACAGGACCGGGTTGAAATGGACCTCGTTGGTGAGGTCCATCAGATAGAGGCTGCTCTGCAGCTGCAGTCCGCCGCCCTTGATGCGCAGGCCGCCCTCGATGTCCTGCGAGGTCTGGGTCTTGAGTTGAAACGTTTGCGGGATGGCCGCGAAGGTCAGAGGATCGAAGGACGGCCCCGAGGACAGCCGCTCGTCGACGTCAGGCGTGCGGAAGGCGCGCGCGGCGCGGCCGAACAGCGAGACCATGTCATTGAGGCGATGCTCGGCTCCGAGATGCAGCGCATATTGGGTCTCCTCGCTGGTCAGCGACGACGCGCCGATGTCGGCGTTGAACGGCGCCGCCGCGTCGAAATTGTCGCGTGCCGCAAGCCTGACGTTCTGCACCCGCGCGCCGTAGGAGATGTCGGTCGTGGGCGCGACTCCCAATGTGTGCTGGAAATAGCCGGCGACCGTCTGCTGCCTGAGGTCGTAATTGTGCCAGGCGGCGAGCCCCTGCCCGGCGCC